>JAWKKO010000016.1:0-102703 GCA_041393235.1 Bacteroidales bacterium | reverse complement strand
GGGATCTGGCTTGTGTTCTACTTTTTCTCCGTCTCCGCCACGGGCGCCTGGTTCAACTGGTCGCTCATGGGCGCCCTCCTCCTGGTTCTCCTGTTTTATGGAAGCAGCCAGTTCAGTGAATCCGTCTCGGCCGGGAAGTACCCTGCGTATTCCCGGTACCAACGGGAAGTTCCCCGGTTTCTTCCGGGAGTAAAGCGCAGATAAACAGCACGATAAAGTTTTTTTTGCGGATTTTACCCGGTTTTTTTGGAACCCGGGCCCACTTTCTGCGTACACAAGATTGTCACATTCCAAAGCCAGGAAGTCAAAAGCAAACCCGAGAAACTCAACCCATGGATACAAGGGCCGCCGGCCCACCCCCAATACCAACATACGAACCAACACTGCACCCCATGAGAACTGCCACCAGCAAGCTGCTCCTGCTTGCCTGTGCCCTGCTGACGACCCATGCCGTCCGGGCGCAAAGAAGCCCCATGAAATTCGGAGACCTGAGCGATGAACACCTTCAGGCCACCGTCTGCCCCATCGATTCCAACGCCCATGCATATTTCATTTTCGATTACGGCTTTTCCTATTTTCATTACGGATCAACCACGGTCCGGGCCGAGGATGTCGCCGGAACCAACAAGGGGTTTCAACTGTATTTCACCCGCCACTTCCGGATCAAGGTCCTGGACCAGGAGGGCCTCGACTGGGCCGATTTTGCCATCCCCCTCTACCGGAACCTGGACGAGGAATCGGTGGGCAAGATCAAGGCCTTCACCTACAATGTGGTCGATGGGAATGTGGAGAAAAGCAAATTGGATCCCAAGGATGTCTTTGTGGAAGAAACCAGCGAACACTGGAAAACGCAAAAATTCGCCATGCCCAACGTGCAGGCCGGGTCCATCATCGAGGTCCAATACACCATCCTTTCGGATTTCTTCTACAACCTCCGGACCTGGGATTTTCAGAAATCCATTCCGGTCCTGTACAGCGAATACAACGTCCACATTCCGGAGTACTACACCTTCAATCATTTCAGCCGGGGATACTTTCCCATCGAAACCGCAAAAGAGATTCGCACCAAGAAAATCACCATCACCACCGTGGAATCCAACTCGATGGATAACTTTGGAAGGAGAAAATACACTTCCAACTACGAGTACCTGGACCATGTGACCCAGTACAAGGCAGCCAACATCCCGGCTTTTCCTGTGGAATCCTATTTGCGGACGGCGGACAACTACCTGAGCCGGATCGAGTTCGAAATCATGAAAATCCAGTTCCCCAGCGGTACCCCCGAATACTACACCACCACCTGGTCGGCCGTGGACGAGCGTCTGCTCGAGGACGAGGATTTCGGCCGGAGCCTGAATCACCGGGGTCACCTCAAGGATCTGGCCATGATCGTACAAGCCGGGTCGGAGGATCCGGAAGCCCGCCTGCACCTGGCCTTCGCCCTGATGCAGTCAAAAATGAACTGGAACGGCGAGAACCGGTATTATGCATCGGAAAAACTGGACCGGAGCTTCCGGGACGGGGTCGGCAACAGCGCCGATGTGAACCTGAATCTCATCGCCCTCCTCCGGGAAACCGGCTTCGAGGCCTATCCCGTGGTCCTGAGCACCCAGCAGAACGGCATCGTTCATCCCTCCCATCCCTCCCTCAGTCAGTTCAACTACGTGGTGGCCCTGGTGAAGCGGGACGACGGATTCGTCCTGCTGGACGCCACGGACCGGGAGGCGGAAATCAACCTGCTTCCGGTGCGCTGTCTCAACGACAAGGGACGGGTCATCGGCGCGCCCGGGTTGGAATGGGTCAATCTTATGGACCACAAGCCCTACCGGTACACTTCCTCCTGCCAGCTGATCCTGGACCAGGACCTGAGTGTCCGGGGAAAAACCACCGTCTCCATGGCCGATTACGCGTCCTACCTTCAGAAGAAGCGGATTGCCTCCTATGAAAACCTGGAGGCCTATGAAGTGGCACTGGATGAGGATTTCGAGGATGGCCGCATCGAACACCTGGAAGTCAAGGGTCTGGACACCACCCTGTCTGCCGTCACCCTCCAGTTCGATGTGTCCCGGGAAGGCCTGGCCGAGGATGCCGGCGGGATTCTCTATTTCTCCCCCATCGTGGATCCCTTCTTTGATTCCAATCCCTTCAAATTGGACAAGCGGGAATATCCGGTGGAATTCGATCACCCCTACACCATCATGCAAAGCTATTACATTGCCCTGCCCGAGGGCTACCGGATCGAAGAGGTGCCGGCGCCCTTTGCCACCAAATTGCCCGACAACAGCGCCGTGTACCGGTACCAGGTGACCCCGTCGGGATCGGGGCTGATGGTGAACACCGTCCTGAACCTCCGGAAAAGCCAGTATCTGCCGGAGGAGTACGAGGGTCTGAAAATGTTCCTTCAGCTTGTCATCGACAAGCAGGAGGAGATGGTCGTTCTAAGCAAGAGCTGAGCATGCGGACGGCAACCCTGGTTTTTCTTTTGTGCCTGTCCACCCTTCGGCTGGTGGCCCAGGAGCCCCTGGATGCGGAGTTGATCCCCGATTCCCTGCTCCGGGGAAGCGACGCCGTCATCCGTTTTTCCGACACCCGCTTCGAACGGACCCGCCTGGATGCTTACACCGAACACGTGCATTATGCGGTGACGGTGCTCCACAAAAGCGGCCGGTCAGCGGCGGGGCTGAGGATCTTCTACGACCGGAACAGCAAGATCCTGGATGCCCGCGGAACGTTGTATGACAAGCACGGAGAAGTGCTGAGCCGGATCGGAGCAAAGGACATGGAGGATGAATCGGCCTACAGCTCCTACACCCTGTTCAGTGACACCCGGGTGAAATCCGCGGGCCCCGTCCACCAGGAATACCCCTACACGGTTGAATACGAATACTCCATCCGGCACCAGGCGGTGGTGAGCTATGCCAACTGGATACCACAGAGGGGATTCGACATTGCCGTGCAGGAAGCCGGCCTGGAGCTGAGGACACCGGAGGATCTGGGGTTCAGTGCGAAGGTGCTCAACCATGAATTCGAGCAGGAAGAGACCAGGGAGGGTTCCATGAGGATCCATGCCTGGCGTGCCCGGGGACTGAAACCGGTTTCCACCGCCTCCAGCCGGCCCCATGAGTTCGATTTCATGCCTGCGGTTCTGCTGTCCCCCACCGAGATCAGCTACGAAGGGACCACCGGGAGCTACCGGTCCTGGGAGGACTATGGCCGGTGGACCTATTCCCTGATCCGGGACCGGATGGATTTGCCGCCGGAGACGGTGTCCAGGGTCCGGGTCCTCACGGAAGGGGTGTCCGATCCCCGGGAACGGGCGCGGATCCTGTATGCCTACATGCAGCAGCGGACCCGGTATGTGAATGTGGTTCTGGGCCTGGGCGGATTTCAACCCTTGCCGGCCAGCGAGGTGGATGAAAAGGGCTATGGCGACTGCAAGGCCCTGAGCAATTACATGCGGGCCCTTCTGGCCTCCGTCGGCATTCCTTCCTACTATGCGGAAATCGGCAACGGGGACCAGCGACAATTGAAGTATCCGGATTTCGTCAGCGCCAACCAGACCAACCACATCATCCTTTGCGTCCCCTTTGAACGGGACACCGTCTGGCTGGAATGCACCAGCCAGACCGCTCCCTTCGGCTACTTCGGCCAGGGGAATGCCGGTCGCTATGCCCTCCTCATCAAGGAGTCCGGAGGTGAGCTGGTTCGCACCCCGTCCTTTGACTCCGAAACGAACCTGCGCCTGACCCGAGCCGAATTTGCCCTGGACGAATCGGGAAATGCCTCCTGCGGCAGCAAGACCGTCTTTTCCGGACTGGAGTATGAAACAGCCTCCCGCCTGTTGTCCCTGTCCCCCCGGGAGCAACGGGAGGCCCTGCTCCGCTACATCAGCGTGGACGGCCTGGAGCTGACCGAGGTGGAGGTGGGGTCGGGTCGGGGAGAAGTCCCGGATGCCCGCATTGCCATCCGGGGCGATGTGCACCGTTTTGCCAAAACGGCCGGAAGCCGGATGTTCCTGGGGCCCGAATTCCTGTTCAGCCGGACGGAGTTTTCTCCCCTGGAAACCGACCGGAGCCTGCCCCTGTACCGGGCCACGGGGTTCCGGCACGTGGACAGCCTGACCCTTTCCCTCCCGCCCGGGTACCATGTGGTCGCCCTCCCGGAGGAGAAGGAAACGGAATCCCCGCTTGGGCAGTACAGCCTGCGGTACGAGCAGGAGGGGGACAAGCTCCGGATCTACCGGGATCTCCGGCTGTTCCCCGGGAGTTTCGACCCCGCCCGCTTTCCGGAAATCAACGACTTTCATCGCCTGGTGACAACGGGCGACCGGCAAAAAATCGTGTTGCAGAAAAATGAGATCTAGCTTGCTTTTTGCCTTTCTGGCCTGGGGAGCCGGGCCTCCCGTCCTGGCGCAGGTCGACGCCCTGGTGGTGGAGCATGCCACGGAGATCGTGGTGGAAGAGGCCGGGCGGACGGTCACCCGAAGCTATGTCATTCAGGTGAACGACAAGGCGGCAGACTGGCTCGGGGAGATTGAGATTCCCTTTCAGGAGGGGGACGAGGTCGAGATCCTGGCCGCAGAGATCACCGACACCCTTGGGAATGTGCTTCGCAGGGTGAAGAAAGCCGACATGACCACCAGCTCCGACCTTTCGGGGGGCGCCTTTTTCCAGGACGATTACGTGAAAGAATTCAACATGAAATGGGACCGGGTGCCCTACCGGATCCACTATTCCTACCGGATCCGGGAGAGCCAGTACCTCTATGTGGCCGCATGGACTCCCTATGTGGAACCCGATGTTCCGGTCCGCCGGGCCACCCTCCGGGTGGAGGTGCCCGCCGGCATGGAACTGCAACGTCGTATCTCGAGCGGGATCGGAATCCGGGAATCGGAAGACAGGCAGACGGATCGGATGGACTATGAAGTCAGCGGCTTGCCCGCCCTGACCCCGGAGCGGGATGCGCCTCCGGTCTGGGAGTCCATCCCCCGGGTGATGCTTCTGGGCAGGGATTTTCTGTATGGCGTGGCAGGTTCTTCGGACAGCTGGCAGACCTTCGGTCAATGGATCTGGGAGTTGAACCGGGACCTGGATGAATTGCCGGACAGGGACCGGCAGGAGGCGGACCGCTTGTTGTCGGGGGTGACGGATCCCCGCGAAAAGGCGGGGCTGCTGTACCGCTACCTCCAGGAAAACACCCGGTACATCAACGTTTCCCTCGACATCGGCGGGTTGAAATCGCATCCCGCCTCCTATGTGAGCCAAAAGGGGTACGGCGACTGCAAAGCGCTGACCACGTACATGATGGCTCTGTTGCGGTATGCGGGAATTCCCTCCCACCGGGTGCTGGTGTATGCGGGAAGCAACCCGAGACGAGTCGACCCGGGTTTTCCGGGTCAGCAATTCAATCATGTGATCCTCTGCGTCCCCCTGGAAAACGATACCCTGTGGCTGGAGAACACCTCCCAGTCCATTCCGCCCGGCTACCTGGGTCCCTTCACCCAGGGAAGGCTCGGCCTGCTTGTGGATGAAACCGGGAGTCGGCTCGTCCCGATACCGGCCCTTCGGGTGGAGGATGTGGGTCTGCAGCGGAGTTTTGAGTTTCGCCTCACCCGGGAGGGAGACGGCATGGCGGTAATCCGCATGGAAGGAAAGGGGAGCTACCGCGACCGGATCAGCAACCTGGTTCATGAAGGCGACCGGGAGGGCCTGGAATCCTACGCCAGGGGTCTGTGCGATTTGAGGCAGCTCGAGCTCACCTCCTTGGCCGACAACGACACACTTCGCGGCCAGGAAACCGTGTCCCTAGAGGTAAAGGGACACATCGCGGGGCAGTTGCGGCAGGTGGGCCGGAGGAAGGCCATCGATCCGCCGCCCCTGGATCTTCCCCGTTACGAAACACCGGCCAAACGCACCCGGGAGGTGCGAATCGCCCAGCCGGTTCATCTCGCCGACAGTGTGGTTTACCGGGTTGCCGGAATCTCCCGGTACCACATCCTTCTGCCCCAGGACAAGCGTCTGGAAACCAGCTTCGGGCACTATGAAGTCTCCTTTGAACGGCAGGAGGACCTCCTCCTGGTCCGGCGCGATTTTGTGCTGCTGCCCGGGGTCATTTCCCTGGAAGAATACCCCCTGTTTCATGCCTTCCTCGAACAAGTCGAACGGATGGAGCGCCAGAATTCCATCGCCTTAACCCCCAACTGATATGAAAGCAAAAGCGATCCTTGTCCTTTCCCAGCTGTTCCTTGTCTGCCTGCCGTCCCTTCTCGGGCAGAATTTCTCCACCGAATGGGGCGTCATCGGCGATGCCGAGAAGCAGCTGACCCGGTATGCGAAGGATCCGGATGCTTCGGCTGTTGTGCTCTTCGACAAGGGAGACAGCTATTTCTTCTACGACAATGTGGAAGGGTACAAGATCCGCTTCACCCGGTCGAAACGGATCAAGATCCTGGACAATGCGGGCGTGGACTATGCCGAGGTCATCGTCCCCTTCTACGTGGATGAATCGGGTCGGGCCGAAGAGGTCAGAAATGTTGTGGGGGTGGCCTACAACCTCCGGGACGACGGAAGCCTGGAGACCGGTTCCCTGGATCCGGGATCGGTCTTCGAGATCCAATACCAGGATGAATACCGTGCAAAGAAGTTTACCTTCCCCAACGTGCGTGCCGGGACCATCGTGGAATACCAGTATGTGCTGGAGACCCCCTTTCTGTTCAACCTGCCCGACTGGGATTTCCAGGACGAAATCCCCACGGTTTACAGCGAATACACCCTGCGGATGATCCCTTTTTACGAATACGCCATCCGGCACCAGGGATACTCCCGGTTCAGCTACACCACCTCCCGGGTCGATTCGAAGAAACGGGTGTTCGGGAAAACCAATCCCATCGAGTTCCAGGACCTGATCACCATCTTCATCCAGCGGGATGTGCCCGCCTTCAAGGATGAATCCTACATCACCTCGGTGAATGACTTCATCATGCGCATGGATTTTCAGCTGGCCAAGATCAACTATCCCCAGGGGGGGACGAAGGAGATCATGTCGACCTGGGACAAGCTCATCGACGAGTACCTGAAAAACGATTACTTCGGGAAATACCTTCGGAAAAGCAACTCCTTCGCCCGGTCGATGTTGGATGACAACAGCAGCGTTCTGACACTGGATGCCGCAGGAAAGGCGAAAGCCCTCATCGGGATGGTGAAGAATGCCTGCATCTGGGACGGCACCTACAGCAAGTACACCGATTTGTCAGCCAAGGAGTTTCAACAGATCAAGGAGGGCAACTCGGCGGAGATCAACCTGCTCCTGGTGGCCCTTCTCCGGGAAGCCGGGTTGCGGGCCGACCCCGTCCTGGTCAGCACCCGCCAGCACGGACGGATTGAAAAGGAGTATCCCTTTTCCACCGTCTTCAATCATGTCGTGGTGCGCGTGGGCGGAGATGAAAACGCGTTTCTCTGCGATGCATCCGCTGCCAACATACAATACAACCGCCTGCCTTCCAACTGCCTGAACGGCGAGGGCCTGGTGGTGCACGAGGGCCGGGTGGAATGGGTCTCCCTGACCAACGACCTGCGGTCGGCCGACCGGAAGGAGCTGACCCTTTCCCTGGATCCGGAAGCCTACGTCCTGCAGGCGGAACTGAGCCTGGAGGCCACGGAATATGACGCCTACGAATACCGCTCCGATTATGCACAGGATGAAGAGGAATGGAAGGCGTACTTCCTGTCGAACGGATTTTCCCGGGTCGATGATCTGGAATTCGGGGAGAACATCGATCTCGAGCAGCCTTTTCGGCTGAAAGTCTCCGGAAGCAGTCCGCTGGATTATCTGGGAGGACAGATTGTCCTTCAGCCCTTCCTGGGGTTTCCGCCTCTGGAGAATCCCCTGACGCAGGCCAAACGAAGCTATCCTGTCGACATGACCTTTGCCAAGGAGCGCCGCCTCCTTTCCAGAATCACCCTGCCGGCCGGGTACCAGGCGGTGGATCTTCCCCCCTATGCGAAGCATGAAAACGATTTGATGTCGTTCGTTCTCCAGGTGCGGCGGGAGAACGAAAACCTGGAGGTCGAAGGGTCCTATGTCTTCAAGAAAGCCGTCTATTCCCCCCAGGAATATGTCTTGCTCCGGTACAGCATCGACAAGCTCATCGAGGCATTCAACGCCTCCGTTGTTCTGGAGAAAATCGATACCAAACCCTGAACCTGGAAGCTCCTCCCGAAGGGGGGTCAATGCCCGCTCGACCCAATGGTCGAGCGGGTTTCCGAACATTTGGCTTGGTAATTTGTTTTTCTTTTTTGTACCTTTCCTCTTTCCCGGCCATCCAAATGCACCCCGACCATGTTGAACCGGATCATCCAATTTAGCATTGCCCACAAGCTGATCATCATTTTGCTCACCCTGGCCATGGCAGGCTTCGGGGTGTTTGCCATCCTCCAGATCCCCGTGGGAGCCGTCCCGGACATCACCAACAACCAGGTGCAGGTGATCACCACCTCCACCAACCTGAGCACCCAGGACGTGGAGCAGTTCATCACCTACCCGGTGGAGCTGGAAATGTCCAATCTCCCCGGGGTCACCGAAATCCGCTCGATCTCCAAGTTCGGCCTGTCGGTGGTGACCATCGTGTTTGAGGACAACGTGGGGACCTACCTGCCCCGTCAGCTCATCGCCGAGAAGATCAAGACTGCCTCGGCCAACATACCGGAAGGTTTCGGCACGCCGGAAATGGGACCCATCAGCACGGGTCTGGGCGAAATCTACCAGTACATCCTGGACGTGCAACCCGGGTACGAGGACAAGTACAGCATCATGGAGCTCCGAACCATCCAGGACTGGATCGTCCGCAGGCAGCTTTCGGGCATCAAGGGGGTGGTGGAGGTGAATACCTGGGGAGGGTACCTGAAGCAATACGAGGTGGGGGTGGACCCGGAACGCCTGAAGGCACTCGACATCTCCCTGCTGGAGGTGTATGATGCCGTTTCCCGGAACAACTCGGTGGCCGGCGGCGCCTACATCGAGAAAACCAACCAGAGCTTCTTCATCCGGGGCGACGGGTTGGTGAACGGACTCGAAGACGTGGAAAACATCGTGGTACGCAACCGGGACGGGGTGCCCGTGCTGGTGAAGGACCTGGCCACGGTGGGATTCGGCCGGGCCAACCGGTTCGGGGCCATCACCGCCAACGGTCAGGGCGAGAAGGTCATGGGACAGATCATGATGCTCAAGGGAGCCAATTCCAACAAGGTGATCGAAGCGGTGAAAGCCCGGGTGGAGGAGGTCCAGAAAACCCTGCCCGAGGGGGTGTTCATCAATCCCATCGTGGAGCGGAGCGAGCTGATCCACAAAACCACCAAGACCGTCCTGGAGAATCTGATCCTGGGCTGCCTCATCGTCTTTGTCATCGTTGTCATCCTCCTGGGGAACCTGCGGTCGGGGCTGGTCATCGCCTCCGTCATTCCCCTGGCCCTGCTGTTCACCATCTCCATGATGTACATCTTCGGCATCGATGCCAACCTGATGAGCCTGGGGGCCCTGGACTTCGGGATCATCATCGACGGGGCGGTGATCATGGTTGAATTCATTGCCATCAAGCTGACGGTTCAACGAAAGGATCTGAATTCCCTTTCCGGTGACGACCGCCAGCTTCTGGCCGACCGGATCACCTTCGAGGGCTCGTCCAAGATGATCAACTCGGCCATTTTCGGTCAGGTGATCATCCTCATCGTGTTCATTCCCGTGCTTTCCCTCAGCGGGGTGGAAGGGAAAATGTTCCGGCCCATGGCCCTGTCCTTCAGCTTCGCCCTTCTGGGGGCCATGTTTTTCGGGCTCACCTGGCTGCCGGTAGCCTCCTCCCTCTTTCTGCGGCCAGAGAAGGAAAAGCCCTTTGCGCTGACCCGCTTTGTCATGAAGGTTTTCTACCGTTCCTACGATCCGGTAATCCGCTGGTCCTACGATCACAAAGGGGTGATCTTCGGTCTGGCGGCCGGTTCCCTCGTTCTCACCGGCGTCCTGTTCAGCCGCATGGGCGGGGAATTTGTGCCCACCCTGGACGAAGGGGACTTCGTGATTCAGCCGGTGTTGAAGACCGGGACCTCCCTGACCAAAACCACCGAGCTTACCACGAAAATGGAAAACATCCTCCTCGACCGGTTCCCGGAGGTGGAGAAGATCGTGTGCCGCATCGGCGCCGCCGAGGTGCCCACCGATCCCATGTCGATGGAGGAAATCGACATGATCATCAAGTTGCATCCCAAGAAAACCTGGACCTCGGCGGAAAGCAAGGAAGAGCTGGCCAATGCCTTCAAGGAGGCGCTCATGGAGCTTCCGGGCATCGATTACGAGTTCACCCAGCCCATCGAAATGCGGTTCAACGAGCTCATCACGGGGGTCCGGGCCGATCTTGCCATCAAGATCTTCGGGGAGGACCTGGGCGTTCTGGCCGACAAGGCCCAGGAGGTGAAAAACCTGGTGGACGGGGTGCCGGGAGCCGCCGATGTGATCCTGGAGAAAACCGAGGGGTTGCCACAGATGAGCGTGAATTACAAAAGGAACAAGCTTGCGTATTACGGGCTGAACATGGAGGATCTGAACCGGCAGCTGACCATGGCCTTCGGCGGGGAATCCACCGGTAGCGTCTTTGAAGGGGAACGGCGTTTCGACCTGGTCGTCCGGCTGAAGCAGAGTGCCCGGGACGACATCGAGCACATCCGGAATTTCCCGGTGATCCTGCCCGGTGGTTCCCAGCTGCCCTTGCGTGAATTTGCCGACATCTCGTATGCGGAGGGTCCGGCCAAAATTTCCCGCGACAACACCCACCGCCGGGTGGTGGTCAGCGTGAATGTCCGGAACCGGGACCTGGAGTCGGTGGTGACCGACATCGAAGGGATCCTCAGCACCCAGCTGGATCTGCCTTCCGGGTATTACCTCGAGTATGGCGGGCAATTCGAGAACCTGCAGAATGCCTCGAAGCGGCTCAAGCTGGCGGTCCCCATTGCCCTGCTGCTCATCTTCATCTTCCTGCATTTTGCCTTCGGCTCCCTGAAGGAGGCGGCCCTGATCTTTACGGCCGTGCCCCTGTCCATCGTGGGCGGCGTGGTTCTTCTGGCCATCCGGGGCATGCCCTTCAGCATTTCCGCGGGCATCGGTTTCATTGCCCTGTTCGGGGTGGCCGTACTCAACGGGATCGTGCTCATCGAGCATCTCAACGATCTGAAAGTGCATGGGATTTCCGACATGAGGGAGCGGGTTCTCAGGGCCACCCGGGAACGGCTCCGTCCGGTGCTTCTGACCGCAGGTGCCGCCGCCATGGGCTTTCTTCCCATGGCCGTCTCCACCTCGGCCGGAGCCGAAGTGCAGCGGCCCCTGGCCACCGTGGTCATCGGTGGGCTGGTTACCTCAACCCTCCTGACCATGCTGGCGCTTCCCCTCCTGTATTCGGTGGTGGATGACATCAAGGGCATTCGGATCCGTCCCCTGCGTTTCAAGCGGAACGGGGCCACCCTTCTGTTGCTCCTCCTCCTGCCCGGCCTATGGTCTGCCCGGGGGCTGCATGCTCAGGACACTCAGGTTGCGGAAGCCGCAACGGAAAGCGATACCCTGACCCTGGCACAGGCCCTGACTCTGGCGGAGGAAAACAACGCCCTCCTGCAAGCCTACGGGATGATGGCCCAGGGACAGGAGGCCCTGACCGGAGCTGCCTGGTCGGTCGACAAAACCCAGGTGTATTACAACTACGACGAAAACAACATCGCCGCCAACGATCATCCTATCGGTGTCCTGGGCGTCCAGCAGCGTTTCGATTTTCCCACGGTCTACGGGTCGCGGAAACAGGTCTATGCGCTGGATTCGGATCTGGCACGAATCCGGTGGGATCAGGTCCGGTGGACCTTGTTCCGGGATGTCTCCCTGGCCTACAACCGGCTCCAATATGCGCAGCACACCGAAGGGCTCTACCGTCACATGGACAGTCTGTATCGGCAGCTGGCCCATGCCGCGGAGCTTCGGTACCAGACCAACGACATCCCCTACCTGGATCTCATCCATGCCCGTTCCAAACGGGATGAAATGAGCGTCCGGGTGGTGCAGGCGGCCCGGGAGGCGGACATGGCCCGGTCGGAACTGGCAGCCCTGATCCAAACCGATCGTCCCGTTCAGATTCCGGCCGGAGAGTTTTCCGAAATTCCGCTGTCGGAGACGGTGGAGGCGGCCGAGCCCGGAGCAACCTACTTCCAGACCCGGGTGCAACGGGAAGAAGCGGCCCTGCGTCTGGAAAAAAACCAGCTGATGCCCGATGTGACCCTGGGATACTTCAACGGCACCAACCGATATCCCGATGCGGCCCGATACCAGGGAGTCGAAGTGGGTGTGGGCCTGCCCCTCTTTTTCGGGGAACAAAAGGCACGCATCAAATCCCAGCAGTTTTCCCTGGATGCTTCCCGTAAAATGCTGGAAAGCTACCAGCTCCGCTATGCCCGGCAAATGGCTCAGTTGAACCTGGCCCGTTCCCAATACCGGGAGGCCATCGTGCAATACCGGGGCTCCGGCAAGGAGACGGTGTCGGAGCTGGAACGCTGGGCCCGGCTCAGTTACCGGGAGGGAGAGATCGATGTGATCCGCTACGTCCAGAGTCTGGAACAAGCCCTGCAACTGGAAGCCGGTTACCTGGAGAACCTGCTTTTGTACAACGAGCAGGGCATTCGCATGCAATACCTGACCATTGAACCATAACTCGTCATGAAATTCAATCCATCCGTACCAGTCTTTGCCATCCTTTCCCTTCTGTTTGCCTGCGGGGGACAAGGGGACGAAACAACCGGTTCCGAACCGCTCCCTGCAACCGGGGAAGCGGATGTGGTCCTGACCACCTCCCAATTCCAGTCCATGCACATGGAAATCGGATCACCCGTGCTTTCCTTGTTTCAGGAAAGAGTCCAGGCAAACGGCACGGTGGAAGTCACCCCGGCCTCCCAGGCCCGCATCAGCACCCTGGTGCCCGGCAGGGTAAGCGCCATCCTGGTCCAGTCGGGGGAGATGGTGGAGAAGGGGGCCCACCTCTTCCGGATCGAGGGCAATGAAATCGTGGAACTGCAGCAGGCCTATGCGGAAAGCAGCCAGGAATTGAAGCTGCTGCGATTGGAATACGAACGGCTGGAGTCCCTCGCCAGGGAGCAGGTGGTGGCCGGCAAGGATTTTCAGCGTGCGGAAAGCAGCATGAAACAAATGGCGGCCCGGGTCGAAGGCCTGAAAGTCAAACTGCAGCTCGTGGGATTGGATCCGGCCTCCGTGGAGGCAGGAAACATCGTGCCTGGGATCACCGTCCGCACCCCGGTCCGGGGAACGGTCGGGACCATGTCCCTGGTGCTGGGACAGTTTCTGGAACCTGCGGTGAGCTGCATGGAAGTCCTGGACAACCGGGCCCTGCGGTTGAACCTGAAGGTCTTCGGACAATCCCTCGACCGGGTGGCCCGGGGTCAGGTCGTGGAATACTACCTGCCGGAGCGACCCGAGGAGCGCTACCGGGCCGAGCTGACCCAGGTGGGCGGTCGTGTCGACGAAGTCAGCCGGGCGGTGGCATGTTTTGCAAAGATCGATGCGGCCGACATGGGGAAATTCATCCACAACACCTACGTGGAGGCCTCCATCGTCACCTGTGAACGGGAAGCGCTGGCGGTGCCGGAGGAAGCGGTGATCCGGGAAACGGACAAGCACTACCTCCTGGTTCTGGAGGGAAAGGCGGACAGCCTGATGCATTTTCGGAAAGCCCTCGTCCGGACGGGACCCACCGTGAACGGAGCCACGGAGATCCTGGAGGAAGGCCTGGAGGGTGTCCTTCTGAAAGGGGTGTTCGATCTTCAGACCGGCGAGTGAGTTCCGTCAGGGAAGCCAGAGGCACACCCGGGTTCCCCGGCCCGGTTCAGAATCCACCCGGATCTCCCCGCCATGAAGGCGGACAATCTGCCGGCACAGGCTCAGGCCGATGCCGGACCCCTCGTCGCGGGTGCTGAAGAAGGGGACGAACACCTGTTCGAGCCGGTCCGGAGGGATGCCTTCTCCGTTGTCCTCTACGCACAGAACCACCCCATTGTTTTCCTTCCGTCCCTGAAGGCGAATGAGTCCGTCTTTCCGGTTCTTCAACGCCTCCCGGGCGTTTTTTACGAGATTGATCAGGACCTGGTCCATCAGGTTGGGGTCGGCCTGCAGGTGCAGGCTCCGGGGGCATCGGATCTCCAATCCGATTCCCTCGGCCCGGAGATCGGCTTCCAGCAGGCCTTCCAGCCGGGCAAACAGATCATTGGCCGAAATCCGCTCGATCCGTGCCGGGGGCAGTCCCGTGAGCTTTTTGTATTGTTCGATGAATTGGATGAGTCCCCCCGATCGCTCCTCAATGATGCTCGCACTGCGCAGGGCATCCTTCACCGCTTCCGGATCCCGGTCTTCTCCGCCCCCGGTCTTCCCCTGCAGTTTTTTCCGAATGGCCAGGGCCAGGGTGATGATGGGGGTCATGGAATTCATGATCTCGTGGTTGATGACCCGGATCAGCTTCTTCCACGAGCGAATCTCCTGTTCCTCCAGTTGCAGGCCGATGTCGTTGAAGGCACAAATGAGCACCCAGTCCTCCTTGAGCCGGATCCGGGAGACCTGGATCATGAGACGGATCACCCGGCCCTTCCTCTGGAGGGTCAGGGTTCCCTGGGTACCGGAGGACAAGGATCGAACGGCGTGAACAAACTCTGGAACCGCCTCCTCCACCTCCGACAGGTTGGAAACCCGGGGGATGGACAGACAGGAAAGGGCAGCGCGGTTCAGGGTCAGGATCCGCCCGTCCTCCCCGAAGCATAGGATGCCGGTGGACACATTGTCCAGGATGGCTTCCAGGTACTGGGCCTGGACCTCGAGTTCGATCCGGTTTTCCTTGAATTCCCGGATCAAGTGTTCCATGGCATCGTGGAGACCCCGGAAATTCCTCTCCGCCTTTGGCAGGCTGAAGCTGAGGGAGGGATCCCGCTCCCGCATGTAGGTGAGAAAATTTCCCAGCAGGCGGTTCGTGCGATTGAGGTGGTGGATGAGCTGCAGTGTCAGGAGGACGGAGAGCAGGGCGAAGGCAACGGCGGTGTTGGACTGCTGGCGGACCAGAAGGAAATAGAACACGGCATAGATTGCGGCCACGATGGCCGCAACCTGAAGGATCAGGCGGAGATGAAACCGGTTAAAGCCCATATTTCTTCAATTTGGCGTACAAGGTGGTCCGGCTGATGTCCAGCATCTCCGCGGCTTTGCTGTGATTCCCCCGGCACTTGGTCAGCACCCGTTCGATGGCCTGACGCTCCACGTCCTCCAGACGGTCCGACACGGGACCCGCCGGCAGGTTGTCCTGGTTGAGTCGAAGGTCCGGGGCTCCCAATTCGTCCCGGTCGGCCAGGATCGCTGCCCGCTCCATGCTGTGCTTCAGTTCCCGCACATTGCCGGGCCATGGATAGGCAAGCAGCCCGTTCTGAGCCTCCCGGGAAAGGCACAGACCGGGTTTCAGGTACTTCCTTCCGAACGCTTCCAGATAGTACCGGGCCAACACCAGGATGTCGTCGCCCCGGTCCCGCAAGGGGGGAACCACCAGGGAGACCGTGTTGAGCCGGTAGTAGAGGTCTTCCCGGAACTTTCCTTCTTGTACCAGTTCGGCCAATGGCTGGTTGGTTGCCGCAATCAGGCGGATGTCCACCGGAACCGGGGTTTGTCCTCCCACCCGCACCACCTCCCGGTTCTGGAGGACCTGCAAGAGCTTGGCCTGGAGGGACAGGGGAATGTTCCCGATCTCGTCCAAAAAGAGGGTGCCTTGGTGAGCGGTTTCGAACCGTCCTGCCCGGTCGTCCCGCGCATCCGTGAACGCCCCCTTCACATGGCCGAACATCTCGCTTTCGAACAGGCTTTCGCTGAGGGAACCCATGTCCACGCTCACGAAAATCTGGCCTGCACGATCGGACCGTTTGTGGATTTCCCTTGCCACCACTTCTTTTCCCGTTCCGTTTTCCCCCAGGATCAGCACGCTGGCGTCGGTGCGAGCCACCCGGTCCAGGGTGTGGAGCAGGTCGGGCATGGGGCCGGCGGGCCCGTGGATCATGGGGAATTGCCGGTCCATGTCCCGGACCAGTTCTTTTTGTGTGGCCTTCAGGTGTTTCACTTCCTGGGCCGACCGCCGGAGTTGGAAGGCATTGTGCAGGACAATGAACAGTTTTTCCGGATCCCAGGGTTTGGTTACAAAATCGGTGGCTCCCTCCTTGATCCCCCGGACGGCCAGATCAATGTCCCCGTAGGCGGTCATCAGGATCACGGGAAGCTGGGCATCCCGTTTCCGGATCTCGTTCAACCAGAAGATGCCCTCGTTTCCGGAGGTGTCCCCGGCGGCAAAATTCATGTCGAGCATGACCACGTCGTAGGCATGCTTCCAGAGCATCTCCGGGATCCGGGCCGGGGAAGGGAGCAAATCGATGTCCCTGAATTCATCCTTCAGCAGGATGTGAAGGGATTCCAGAATCTGCCGGTTGTCATCGATGAGAAGGAGTCGGCCCGAACGCATGACGCTTTTTCTTCAAAGGTAGGTCAATTGTTCAGGTTCCTGACAGCGGCTGTTCAGAATCTGGACAGTTCTTTGGGGTTGGGGGAGGTCCGGTATTTTGTAAATGACGGACAATGAAACACATAACCTTCCGCCCAAATTTCTGGCACTTTGTTGGCATGGATATCAAAAACCTTTACATCTTGCAACCCATGGTACGTTCCTACATCAAGTACGCCTTCCGGAATCTGATCAAACAAAAGGGCCACACCCTCATCAACCTGGTGGGACTTTCCTTCAGCATGGCCATCATCATCCTGATTTACCTGTACGTGAGCCGGGAGCTCCGGGTCGATTCGTTGCAGGAGAAAGGGGACCGGATCTACTGGGTATCCAGTTCGGTGCAGTCCAGGGACGGGGAGTTGTTCACCTCGTCCTACACTCTGCCCCCCATGGCCGAGGCCTTCCGGGAGAAGGTTCCGGGTGTGGAGGCAGCCTGCCGGCTGCGTCTTACCCCGGCTTTCATCGGACCGGGCAAGGAAGTATTTCAGGAAAGAATCGGTTTCGTGGATTCCAGTTTTTTTGACCTGTTCGGGTACGAATTCCTGGCCGGCGACCGGGTCCATCCCCTCCGGGATCCCAAGAGCGTTGTGTTGACCGAGGACGTGGCCCGCAAGCTGTTCCGGGACAGCCTGTCCACTCTGGACGACGCCATCGGTCGGTCGATTCGTTTTCCGGAACCCGAACCGGGCCACCTGTACACGGTGACGGCGGTGATCGCCGACGAGCCGGATCTCAGTTCCCTGTACTTCACCGTTCTGGTCCCCTACGAAAACGCCCGGTCCTATTCCGAAAGCAACAACTACGGGGGAAACACCTACACCTATGTGTTGCTGGACGAGAACAACGACCTGGAAGGCATCAGGCGAAACGGGCAGACCCTGGTGGAGGAGTTCTACGGGGAAGGAATCGCGTTGTATGTACAAATGGGCTACCTGAGCGAGGAACATGAATTTACCTTGCATTTCAACCGCTTTACGGAAAGCTACCTGAATCCGCCCGACATCTACGGATCCTATTCCCGCCAGGGCAACAAGACCTCCCTTTACATCCTTTCCACCATCGGCATTTTGTTGTTGCTCATCGCCTGTTTCAATTATGTGATGATTTCCATCGGCACGGCCCTGAACCGCCTGCGTGATTTTGGCATGATGAACGTGGTGGGGGCCCGTCGCTGGCAGGTGCTGGCCCAGTTTGTGGTGGAATCCTTCGTGCTCACCCTCCTGTCCCTTTTCCTGGGGATCGTGCTGGCCGAGCAGTTGCTTCCCCTGTTCAACAAGCTGGCCGGGGAGGACCTGCGTTTTGCCCTGTACGCCCACCCCGGAAATTATCTCTTTCTGGCAGCCCTTCTGTCGTTCATCGTGATCAGCACGAGTGCCTATGTGGGCGGTTACCTCCTCCGCCGGAGCCAGGCCCTGGAGCTCCTGAAAAAGGAACGGCTGTCGGTCCGGCGGAACGGCGTGGCCCGGTTTTCCGTGGTGCTCCAGTTTTTCATCGCCATCGTGTTGCTGATCTCCGGGGGGGTGATCATGCGTCAGCTGTCCTACATGGTCCATCGGGACGTGGGATTCAACAAGGAGCACACGGTGGTGTTGCATGTGGATTTCGATGAGCAGCGCATCGGGTTGCTCAAAGAGAAGATCGTTGCCTCACCGGCCGTGGCCGGGGTGACGGTCAGCGACCGGAATTTCAGCTCCGGCAGCTCGTCCCGGTCCGTTCGAACCGAAAAGGGAGAGATCGTGGACGTCCGCCTGCTCCGTGTCGATAAGGATTATGTACCGACCCTGGGCCTCGAACTGATCCAGGGACGGAATTTTAAGCCCGGGGAAACCGCGGTGGACAGCATACCGCGGGTGATCGTCAACGAGAAACTGATCGCGCAGCTCGGCCTGAAGGATCCCGTGGGCCGGATTGTGGACATGGACGGCGGAGGGGACGGATTCCAGGTGGAAATCATCGGGGTGGTGCGGGATTTCCATTTCGATTCCATGCACGATGAAATCCAGGGACTGATGTTGTACACGGCCAACATGAACGGCCTCTGGCACATGTTCGTTCGTCCGGTCGACGGCAGAACGGCCGAAGTCCTGAGTCATTGCGAGGCCAGCTGGAAGGAGGTGGTGCCGGAATTCAACTGGGAGTACCGCTTCCTCAGCGACATCCTGGAGGAACAGTACAAGGGGGAGGACCGGTGGAGCCGGATCATCGCCTACGCCGCCGTCATCGCCATTCTGCTGTCCTGCCTGGGACTCATGGGGATCAGCAGTCTCCTCGTGGCCCGCCGGTTCAAGGAAATCGGCATCCGCAAGGTGAACGGTGCCACGGTGCCCCAGATTCTGGTATTGCTGAACGCAAACATGCTGAAGTGGATCGTGCTATCCTACCTGCTGGCCTGTCCGGTTGCCTGGTTCGCCATGCACAAATGGCTGGAGAATTTTGCCTTCCGCATCTCCCTTTCGTGGTGGATCTTCGCCCTGGCGGGCGTGGCGGCCTTCCTGATTTCGATTTTCACCGTCACCCTCCAAATCGTCCGGGTTGCACGGCAGAATCCGGTTCGTTCCTTGCGGTATGAATGAGGGTCGGACCCTAATAGACAGGGGGTTCAGGCAGATACAACGTATTATTACGTTCTATGAATGTATAATTAACTTGACAAACGTAGATGTAAGCTGTACCTTGTTGTTCTGAACCAATACCTTGGACGTCATGACAAGGCTCACCCGTGCGGAAGAGCGCATCATGCGAATCCTGTGGCAACTGGAGAAAGGATTCGTAAAGGACATCCGGGCGCACTTTCCCGATCCCAAACCGCCCCCCAGTTCCGTCTCCACCATCGTGCGGGTTCTGGTGAGAAAGAGAATCGTGGGGTACACCGCCTATGGTGGGTCGCACCGCTACCATCCCCTGGTGTCGCGGGAGGAGTACCGGACCGGCCAGGCCCGGGACCTTCTGGCCACCTGGTTCGAAGGCTCCGTTCCCGAATTGCTCGCGGCTTTGCAGGAACCCCCGCCCAAATCCAGACCCGATTCTGTCCGGAAGCAGCAAAAACCGAAAAAAAAGAAGGGAAAGAAGAAACGGAAGGACCTTTGAGTTTTCCCTTTCCCATGGGAAGCGTACCTTGCAAGGTAAATTCCATCCCATGAAAATCCCACGCTTTCTGAGATTCGGTGTTCCCGGCCGGATTCCGGTCCTTCTTCTTTTCCTGGCGATCGTCCCAGTGAATCTATCGTCTCTGTTTGCCCATTCAGGGAAGCCCAAATACCACGTGGTGATCGACACCGACGGGGCCATCGACGATTTGCGGGCCCTGGCCCTGTTCCTGGCGGGTAACGACATCCGGGTGCTGGCCATCACCACATCCCAGGGCAGCCTGGGACCCGAGGAAACGGCCGCCAAGGTCCGGGAACTCTTGGCCCAGCTTCACCACGAAGGCATCCCCGTGGGCGTGGGGGACAGCCTGGACCGGGATCTGCCTTCCTGGGCCAGCTTTTCCAGGGACGTGCCCTGGGGCATCGGGGGGGCCGGCGCTCCGGTGCCGAAAGCTCCCGGATCGGCAGTTGAATTGCTGACCGAACTGCTGGCGGGGTATCCGCAGATGGTGACCCTGGTGGCTCTGGGGTCGCTGAAGACCTATGCCGATGTCCTGACCCGCCATCCGGGCCTTGTGGGCAACGTGGAGCGCATTCTCTGGTACAACGAGGATCCCATCGAAACCGGCTTCAACCACGGGTGCGCCCCGGAAGCCACCGCCACATTGCTGGCTCTGGGAATCCCCGTCCACATGGTGGGGAACTCCTCCACGGCCTATCCGGTCGATGCCGCCTACCTGGACGCAGTGAAGGATGCGGACAGTCCGTATGGCCAGGTCATTGCTTCCGCCCATGAGCACCCGGCCGTGCGGGACCGGCTGGCCGTGCAGCACCTGCAGCTCTGGGACGATTTGCTTCCCCTCTACCTGACGGCTCCCCTGCTGTTCGACAAAGCGGAGCGGAGCGGATACACGGCCGTGTCCCTCAACCCGGGCGTGCCCGCGGAGTTTCTTTCCTCGGCGATCCGCCAGTTGTTGCGTTCGTCCCGGGAAGCGAACAACCGGGTCTTTGGCTCCTTTCCCCTGGACAGCAGTCTCTATCTGCCGGCCTATGCCGGGATCCTCGGGGAGACGGTCCGCCGGTTCGGGGCCGTGGAATGGAAGGCCATTTGTCTCACCAACGAGATCCACGGACACACCGGCATCTATTCCATCGTGGGGGCCAAAGCCGGAATTCGTGCCATGGAGTACTTCCATGTGGGGGTCAACAACCTGGAGGTGGTTTCGCATGCCGGAAGCAATCCGCCGGTCAGTTGCTTCAACGACGGGCTGCAGATCGGCACGGGAAGCACCATCGGGCAGGGGCTCATCACCCTGCTGCCCGGGGATACCCCGGTTGCGGTGGCCGATTTTTATTTCCTGGACCGGGGCATCCGCCTGTCGGTGAAGCCGGAAATCGCCCGGCAGATGAGGGAGGAGATCGCCGAGGGGGTGGCCCGCTACGGCGCACTGACCGATCCGTACTGGCGCTATGTGGAGGACCTGGCCATCCGGTATTGGTCACAAATGGACCGGAACGAGATCTTCCTCATCGAGGTGTTGGATCCGCCGGCACCGGATCAGTCGTAAATCCGGCGCAGCCTGGCTTCCGTCTGAAGCTGTTCCAGCCGGTAGTCCAGGACAAGCTGCCGGTTCCGGTAATGGAATTCGGACCGGTAGAAGTACTCCGACGGGGAGATTTCCCCCGCCTCCAGAAGCCGTCCCAGCAAGTTCAGGCTGCGGATCCCGTCCAACGCCTCCTCCAGGGTGGCAATCCTCTCCTCCAGGGCTGACCAGCGGTTGCACAATTGCCGGATTTCCTTTTCCTGTTCGGATTGCAGGTGTGCCAGGGCGGCTCCGGCTTCGGAGATCCCGAATTCCGCTTCCCTGGCTTTGTTCCGGTCCTCCCACAGGGGCAGGGACATGCCCACCTCCAGGCCCCGGAACGCCTCCCGGTTCACGGATTCGGAAAAGTATCCGGCCGAAAAAGAAGGGAGGCGGAGGCTGCGGACGAGGTCCAGGTTCTTTTCGTTTTCTTCCACCCGAATCTGTCCCAGCAACCGTTCGGGAGAATTTCCGTAGGCCGTCAGCAGGGAATCCAACCCGGGCGCCCGGCTCTGCGGGAGAAGGGCATCTTCCGGCCAGGGAGGAAGGGCATCTTCCTGCCCGGATCCCAACAGTTCGGCCCATCCCAGGGACAGGTTGCGGATCCTCAGCTCCAGGTCGGCCCATTCCCCTTCGGCGGCCGCCCGTTGGAGTGCCGCCTCCGCCGCCAGCAGGGGATCGCTGTCCCCCGCTTCCGCCCGGGAGCGAAGTGCGGTTTCCATGGCTCGGGTCTCTCCGAGCCGTTGTTGCAGGAAGCCCTGGTTCTGCCTCAAATAAACACCTTCCAGCCAGAGCAGCCGGGCCTGAAGCAGGACCTCCTGCCGCACCTGGATGTATTCCAGTCCCGCCCTGGTTTCTTCCAGTCCGGCCAACCGGCTTCGGTGGATGTAGGCGGTGGGAAAATCAAACTCCTGGCTCAGGCTCACATCCACCCGCGTTCCCAGGGTCCGGGGATCGCCGGTGAGGTAGGCCACCCCCACCGAGGGATCGGGCGGGGTGAGACCCGTTCGGGATCCGGCCATATGGCGGAGGTAGGTCTGATATGCCAGGCGGATCCGGGGATTGGATTCAAGAATCCGGTCGTGGAGGCTGTCGGGAAGAACGTCGGTTGCTTCCCGCAGGATCCGTTCTTCTTCCGGAACCCGGAACGACCGGGCATCCGGGTTCTGGGACCACAGGGGTTGCATTCCGATGCCTGCGCAGATGAGCGCGAGAGCTATAAGGTGTCTGGTTGTCATGATTTTTTCTTTTCCAACATGTAATACACCGAAGGGATCACCATCAGGTTGAGCAGGGTGGAGCTTACCAAACCGCCCAGGATGACGATGGCCATGGGACTTTGGATCTCGTTGCCGGGTTTGTCGCCGGCCAGGGCCAGGGGCAGGAGGGCCAGGGCCGACGCCAGCACGGTCATGAGGATGGGGTTGAGGCGGTCGACGGAACCGGAGATGATGGTTTCCCGCAGCCCCACACCTTCGGCCCTTAGGTGGGCGTAGCGGGATATGAGAAGGATCCCGTTTCGGGTGGCGATCCCGAAGAGGGTGATGAAACCGATGATCGACGGGATGCTCACCACGGCCGAGGTCAGCCAGACGGCCACCACCCCGCCGATGAGAGCCAGGGGCAGGTTCAGGAGGATCACCCCGGCCAGCGTCCCGCTCTTGAATTCCTGGTACAGGATCACGAAGACCAGCAGGATGGCCAGGAGGGAGGTGGTGAGAAGGGTGTTGGACGCCTGCCGGGCATTCACGAATTGTCCGCCGTATTCGATCCGGTACCCCGGAGGCAGGGAGATGTCCTCCCCGATCCGTTGGCGGAGCTCCTCCACCACCGACCCCAGGTCCCGCCCGGCCGTGTTGGCCGACAGCACCAGCTTCCGCTGCACGTTCTCCCGGTTCACCGCATTGGGTCCGGTCGTGGACACCACATCGGCCACGAAACGCAGGGGGATTTTCCGTCCCCCGTCCCGGTCGATGCGCAAGTCCCGGATGGCTTCGACGTTCTTGCGGAACGATTCATCGTACCGCAGCACCAGGTCGTAGTTGAGGTTGTCGTCGTAGACTTCCGAGACCACCTTTCCTGCCAGGGCGGTTTCCACGAATTCGGTGAACTGGTTCATGGGGATGCCGTACCGGGCCAGCATTTCGCGCCTCGGGCGGATCTGGATCTGGGGGATTTCCACCAGCTGTTCCACGTTCAGGTCGACCAGTCCCGGCACATCGGAAATGTGTTCCTCGATTTGCTTGGCCAGTCCGTACAACTCCTTCAGGTCGGGGCCAAAGAGCTTGATGGCGATGGATGCCCGGGTCCCGCTGAGCATGTGATCGATCCGGTGGGCCAGGGGCTGGCCGATGTTCAGGGACAATCCCCCGATGCCCGTCAGCCGGTCCCGGACTTCTTCCAGGAATTCATCCTGGGACCTCTTTCCGAGGGTGAAGGGGACATCGATCTCCGCGGAGTTGGAACCGCCGTGGCTGTGTTCATTCAGTTCGGCCCGACCCGTCCGCCGGCTCACGTGCCGCACCTCCGGAACCTCCAGCAATTCCCGGTCGATGCGGTCGAACAGGGCGTCGCTTTCTTCCAGGGACATGCCGGGGAGGGTGGTCGCCGTGATGGTCAGGGTGCCTTCGTTGAACCCCGGGAGAAAGGAGTTCCCCAGGCGGAGGAACACCACCAGGGCCAGAACGAGCAGGACCCCGGCTCCCGTGAGGATGATCCTGCGGTGGCGGAGGATGTGTTCCAGGCTCCGCGCATACCAGCGATTCAGGGCCTGCACCACCCGGTTCTGGCCGCGTTCGTCCCGTGTCAGCTGCCGGTCGGTGGTGAGCAGGTAGCTCGAGAGGACCGGCGTGAGGGTCAGGGCCACGGCCAGGGAGGCCACCAGGGAGACAATGAAGGTGATCCCCAGGGGTTTGAGCATCCGTCCTTCCATCCCGCCCAAAAAGAACAGGGGCAGGAAGGCCACGATGATGATCAGGGTGGCCTGGACGATGGAGGAGCGGATTTCCACCGATGCGTTGTAGATGACCCGGAGCTGGGGCGTGCGTTCCTCCGGTGGCTTCCGGTGATTCTGCTTCAGACGTTTCAGGACATTCTCCACATCGATGATGGCGTCGTCGACCAGGGCGCCGATGGCGATGGCCATGCCCCCCAGCGACATGGTGTTGATGGTGAGTCCGAGAACTTTGAGAACCAGGAGGGAGAGCAACAGGGAGAGGGGGATGGCCACCAGGGAAATGAAGGTGGTACGGAGGTCGAGCAGAAACAGGAACAAAATGAGCATCACGAACAACCCGCCTTCC
Organism: Bacteroidales bacterium; assembly: GCA_041393235.1. Classification (GTDB taxonomy): domain Bacteria; phylum Bacteroidota; class Bacteroidia; order Bacteroidales. Next base: position 78,123 of record JAWKKO010000016.1, on the reverse strand, counting down.
CAGAGGACTTTGAACACGTTGTGTACCGAGGTTTCAATGAAATCGGCCTGCTGGAACAGGGTGGGATCCATGTGCAATCCGGCCGGAAGCGTTCCGGCCAGGGCCTCCAGTGCCTCTTCCACCTGACGGGTGAGGTCGAGGGTGTTCACGTCCGGCTGTTTGAGCACGGTCAGGATCACGGCGGGCCGTCCGTCCAGGGTGGCATCCCCCACCATGTCGGGGTGACCGATGCGGACCTCCGCCACATCACCGATGCGCACGGGCTTGCCTCCTTCCAGCTTCACCACCGACGCAGCGATGCTGGCCGGTTCCCGGGACCGGCCCGTGGCCCGGATGATGTATTCCTGGCCGTACTGGTTGATGAAACCGCCGGGGGCGTTGTTGTTGGTCCCTTCCACGGCCCGGCTCAATTCGTCCAGGGTCACCCCGTGGTAATCCATCTTCAATGGGTCGGCCAGGATCTGGTATTGGGTGGGGAGACCCCCGATGACCACCACCTGAGCCACCCCGGTGACAGAAAGCAGGCGTTGCCGCACCTGTTTGTCGGCCAGGGTTCGCAGTTCATATGCCGTCAGGCTGTCGGATTGCAGGCTCACCAGCATGATTTCTCCCATGACCGAGGTCTGGGGAGCCAGCACCGGGGATTCCACGCCGCCGGGGAGCTGGATGGTCGGGAGTCGTTCGCTGACCACCTGGCGGGCCAAGTAGATGTCCATGTCCCAATCGAACTCCACCCACACGATGGAAAATCCATAAGAGGAGCTGGAACGGACGCGCCGCACACTGGATGCCCCGTTCAGCGCCGATTCGATGGGAAAGGTGACCAGCGATTCCACCTCCTCGGCCGCCATGCCGTGGGCATCGGTGAGCACCACCACCGTGGGGGCGGTGAGGTCGGGAAAGACATCGATTTCCATGTCTTTCAAACTGTACAGACCTCCGACGAGAAGCAGGAGGGACAAAAAGACCACCAGCATCCGGTTGTGGAGGGCATAGTCGATGATTCGGTTCAACATGATGATTCCGTTTTTCGTGTGATGGACCCGCTCCCTTAGTGTGAATGATCGTGTGCCGCCGTACCAACAACCACCGAGGCCGCTTTCAACAATACCGGACCCCGGGTGACGATGCGGTCCCCTTCATGCAATCCTTCCAGAACTTCCGTACGCAAGCCGTCGGTCCGACCGGCCCGGATGATTTGTTTCCGGTAGGTTTCTCCACCCACCTGGACGTACACAAAGAGATTTCCCAGTTCCTCCAGCAGGGCCGAATTGGGAATCACCACTGCAGAATCCGACGGGGCCGACAGAAGATAGACTTCCGCAAAGGCTCCTTCCATGAGCCGGCCATCGTTCTCCAGTTCGAAGTACACCGGAAGGTAGTGGTTGTTTTCCGCCACGGAGAGACCGGTGCTCAGGTGTTTCCCATGGAACTCTTCCATGGCAAGGGTTTGGTCACCATAGGTCAGGCGGAAATTGGCCGAAGCGATGTCCGCGGCCCGGTCGGCAAATTGCTGGGGGAGGTCGGCTCGAAGCAACAAAAACCGATCCGAGGAGAGCGTCAGGAGGTTGGTCCCGGCTTCGATGAACATGCCTTCCGATACGGACAGTTCGTGGATGCTGCCCGATGCGGCCGCAGAGACCCGCACCCCCTCCGGTCCGCCGAGGCGGGCCAGATCGGTCCGGTACAAACTGTCGTTCACATAGGCGGTCCGGGATTCCTCCAGGGTTCGCCGGGAAACGGCTCCGTTCTTCTCCAGAAGGGCGTGACGCTGGTAGCGTTGCCTGCTTTCGTCCAATCGGGTGGAGGCCCGGGCCAGTTCCAGCTCCAGGTTCTCTCCCGGCAGGTCCGAGCCCCGGATGGTGAACAAATGGCTGCCCCGGGCGACCTTTCCTCCCTGCACCAGGTTGGGATCCACAAAATGCACAACACCGCGCACCGGCGCACTCAGGCTGCTGATCTTGCCGGGCGCCGGCAGGAGCTCTCCGCTGGTCGGCGTCACTTCCGTCAGCGCTTCTTTCTGTACCGGATCGACCCGGAAGTCGCTTTTCCAGGCCTGTTCTTTGAGGAAGGTCACGACTCCCAAAGCCGGGACCTCAGCCGGGTGATTGTGGGAATCCTCTCCTTCTTCATGGAGATGCCCGGCTCCGGCTTCCCCGGCATGATCGTGATCCTCTCCGGCTTCGCCCACATGCACGTGCAGATGGACCGCGTCCCGGCCTTCCGGATGCTCCAGGACCAGGTCGATGTGGGCTTCGCCGTGTTCCTTCGGGGTGACGGGAACCAGGAAGATGCCGGGTTGTTGCGGGGCGACCGGGGGCAGGGGATTCCCGTTCACATTCATTTGCAGCGATCCCTCATAGGGCCGGTAATCGGAAAGCCGGGTGACATGGACCCGGAACCCGGCTTCCTCGCCCTCCAGGAGAACCGGGTGTTCCACAAAAAATTCGCTGCTGTTTGTGAACACGGTGTGTGCTTCCGTTTCCGGTTCAGCCTCATGGTTGTGTGCTTCTTCGGTTTCCGTTGCCGGGCTGCAAGCCCAGACAACCGGCACCAGCAGTGCCAGAATGTATTTACGCATGACATGGATTTTTATGAGAAAGACATCGAAATGCCCGGAGTCCGGTCGTGTCCGGACGCAAACCGGGAATCAGCCCATGACGGGTGGACCCCGGAGACCGGAGGTCTCGGGGCATCCTGCATCCGCTGCCTGGATTCGGTGGCTTCGGAACCGGGTGGGTGTTTCGGGGGACCGGAGATCGTTTCCCGTGACCGCAGGAGCGGCATGGAAGAGGTCGAGACTTCGGACCGTCACCACGGGATGGGTGCTGTGGTCCTGCAGGTCCAGGTTGTTGAACGCATGGCAATGGGCAGCAGGCGGGTGTTCGTGATGGTCCCCTTCACCGGCCGGATCGTGGGATTTCCCCTCCTGGCACAGGATGTCGGCGTGATGGTGGTGGGGCACCATGCCGTGTCCCATGAGCGCCCCGAAGGCCATCAGGAACAGAATCGCGGTGAGTTTCCTGGAGATCAATGCATGCATGACGTGCTGCAAAAATAAGCAGGATTTGTTATTTTCGAAGAATATCCCCCAAAAACAGGTTCATGCACCCCCGAATCCATGACCCAGTTCGGGTTCTTTTCTTTTGTCTGGTTCTGGCCTGCGGTCTTTCTTCCTGCGGGTCCCGGACCGGACAGGCGGTGGGGAATGGCATTGACCGGGATCGTACCGATTCCCTGTACAATATGGCCGAATCCCAGGCCGGTGTGGATGCGGATCTGGCCCGACGCTACCTGGGTCAGGCAAGGATCTCCGCAGGAACAGAACCGAACGACCGGGCCAGGGCCCGGTCCCACATCGTGGAGGGCAGGATCTTGTATTATTGCGACGAATACCCGGCATCGGTGCGTCATTTCGACTCGGCCCTTGTTTTTTTGGAATCGGTTGCAGACCCCGGACTTCAGGCCGATTGCCATTTCTATTGCGCCTCCTCCCTCTTATTTCTGGGGAGTTGGCCCGAAGCCCTGTCCCACAACCTTCAAGCCATCGATCTCTATCAGCAATACGGACACCTGGCCCACCTTTCCCGCTCCTACACATTCCACAGCAAACTGTATCTGGATCAGAAGAGTTTCGACCTGGCCTTGGACTATGTGGAAAAGGCAGCGGCACTCAGCGGACTCGATCCCGTCAGTCTGAATCATGCCAATGTCCATGCCACGAAAGGGGAGATCCTCCTGGCCGCGGGGAGAATCCATGAGGCCGGGGTGGAATTCCGGGAGGCCTACGACATCCGGCTCCGGTGTGCCAACCTACGACACATTGCATCGTCCCTGGTTCAGCTGGGGACCTGGGAACTGGAACGGGGGGATTATCTTTCGGCGCGGACCCACCTGGAGGAAGTGAAAGGCATGTATGAGGACATGGAGGAAAAGGTCGGGCTGTTCAATGCCCGTTACCTGCTGGCACGAGTCGAGCGAGGCGAGGGGCGGACGGAGAATGCCCGCAATCAAGCACTCCGCGCCCTGGATATTGCCCGGTCCCTGGACAACGATGCCATGCTTGCCCCAGTGACCGGACTTCTCCACGAAATCCACCGGGATGCCGGCAATTACCAGGAAGCTCTTTCCTACCACGAACAACACATGGCACATCACGACCGAATCGTGTCCATGGACAAGAACCGGATGTTGACCCGGATCGAGTACCGCCATGCACTGGAGAACCAGACCCGCGACAACGCACTGCTGCAGGAGCGCAACCGGGTCCGGAAACAGCAAGTCTACCTTCTGCTGCTCGTTGCTGTGGCTCTTTTGCTGTGCACGATCGGATTGCTTCTGGTGGGGAGTCTCCGGAAAAAGAACCTCCAAAACCGGCAGGAGTTGCTGGAGAAGGAAAAGCTTCTCCTGGAGCAAGATTTGGAAACCCGCAACAAGGAGCTGACGGGAAAAACCATGGAATTGCTGCACCACACGGAGACCATGCAACACCTTGCGGGACGCATCGGACGATTGAAGGAAGGTGATTCGCGCCGCGAAATCGAATCCATCCTGCAGGACCTCAAGGTGCAGAACCGGGAGCACATGTGGGACGAATTCCATGCGGCTTTTCACCACGTACATCGTGATTTCTACGACCGTCTGTTTGCCCGCTGTTCCGACCTCAGCCCCACCGAGATCAAGATTGCGGCGCTTCTTCGATTGAATCTTTCCACAAAGGAGATCGCCGCCATTTCCTTCAAATCGGAAAGTGCCGTCAAAACCGCCCGGCACCGGCTCCGGACAAAACTGGGCCTGGGGCCCGGCAATCCCTTGATCGCCTTCCTCATGCAACTCTGATTGCGACTTTTTGTAACCACCCCCGTGTCTTTCTGAAACCGTAAATTGGACCTGAAATTCAGGCAATTGTCCTTTGTTTGTGGGACCGAATCACTTCATTCCGATGACAAAGGAGAAAAAGGGAAAGCGCGGCGCAAGCGACGAAGTGAATCGGCCCGTGGAGAATCTGGATCTCCAGGAAAGAGCCCTGAAGAAAATCATCGATGCCCTGAAAAAATCCCGGAAATAGAAAAACATACAACACGAAGCCAAATCCATGAAAACAAAAAGAACCCACCTGACAACCCTCCCCGTCCTCCTTGCACTGGCCGCATTGCTGGCCTGCGAAAACAAGGAAGAAGATCCGGACACCTTTTTGGTTACCGTCGCCGACACCGAATTTCAAGCCGGGAGTCAGATCGTTTACAACACCTCCCAGACCCAGTTCAGTTTGAGTTATGCCCCCGGAAACGGGAAAAAAGTCGGTTCCTTGGCCCTCACCGGAGATTTCTGGGTGGCCAACACCGAACTCACCTTCCGGTTGTATGCCGAAATCCGGACATGGGCAGTGGATCATGGCTACATTCTCCCGGCGGGACAACCCGGCAGCGATATGAGTTTTCCCTCCACCCATCCCGTGACGCGGGTTTGCTGGTACGACGCTGTGGTCTGGTGCAACGCCCTCACCGAATATTTCAACGCCCACAATGGCGATCGGCCCGATTATTCCTTTGTCTACACCGTGAACGGGGAGCCGATCCGGAATTCGGAAATCGACAACCCGGAATTCGATGCCTTGATCGTGGACAGCCAGGCCACCGGATTTCGCATCCCCACCAACGCGGAGTACCACAAGGCAGCTGCCTGGGGCGGCTGCCCGGACAACCATGCCAGCGGTGCGTCCGGGAATTTTGACAATGAAACGGCCACCCGGGCTGTGGCCTGGTACCGGACCAACAGCGACATGGAAAGTCACCCTGTGGCCCAGCTTTTGCCCAATGCGCTGGGGGTGTACGACATGAGTGGCAATGTGAGCGAAATCATGTTCGACCGGCTGGACAAATACGACGGCAAAAGCAACATCCGGGGCGGTGCCTGGAACTCCAACCCCGATGCGGTGACCATCACCTCCACCCACCCCACGGAAGAGCATACAAGCTCCTACTCGGTTGGATTCCGCCTGGTTCGTACCCCGGGGGACGAGCCCCTGGTCCAGTGATGCGACACGATTGAAAGTTGTTCCGGGGATGGGCGCCCGTCCATCCCCGGGGATTCAACCCATGCAAAACCAAAACCCATGAAAAAAGTCTGCCACCTTTGCCTCATTGGATGCGTGTTGTCCATATTTTGCCCCGTGATCGCCCAACCCGTTCTGAACCGTGCCCAGGTGGGTTACCGCAGCGGAGACCTTCACTCGTATGTGATCACCGATCCCCTCGAGCCAGTGACCAATGTGAATCCTGAGCCTGCGGGAGCCGGCCTGGTGTGGGACTTTTCCTCCATGAATGCCGCCTTTCTGCCGGGGTCCACTTCCGAATATGTGGATCCGGCCACCACGCTGTTTGCCGACCGGGTGGAGGGGGTCGACCTGTGCATCAAGAACCAGGGGGGACCACCGGGCCCTACCAGTATGTGAAGGTGAGCGACGACGCCATCACCCATCATTACACCGGCGTGATGGGGGACGAAGGATCGGTCTTTGGCCCCGTGGAGCCTTCCTTCACCCACCTGCGCTTTCCGGTGGAATACGGGCAACAATTTGTGGAATCCTACGTGCAGCGGTTGTCTGGAGATGTTGGAATGAACATGCTCGACAGCGTGGATGTGACGGTCTCGGTGGACGCATACGGGACCGTGATCACACCGGCCGGAACCTACACAGACGCACTTCGTCTCAAACGCCGGGCGGTTTACAAAAGCTATACCGAAGTGAGCGGGGAATGGATCTGGACCTACGACCTGGATGCGACGGAGTATCACTGGCTGGTGGCCGGCATACACACCCCGGTGATTACGGTGACCCAATACGATTACGATGATCCCGGTGCCTTCATGGTTCAGTATTTGACGAATGGGCAGGTGAGCTCCGTACCCAAAGATCGTAAGGAGCGGTTCTGCGGGTGTATCCCAATCCCGCCAGCCAACGAATTCATATAGAGCTGGCGGGGGAAACGATTGTTACCTCTGCACTGGTAGATGGTTCGGGACGGTGTCTGTGGTCAGGTTTCGTCGGTGGTCGGGACGATTTTTTCCTGGAATTGGGCGATGTACCGCCTGGAATGTACTTTTTGGAGGTGGAAAATGCCGGTGGGGACAAAATCCGTCAAAAGATCCTGATTCTATAAGCCAATATCCGGGCTTTCCTGCAGCAGGTTGAGTCCGCCGGTTGTATCTTCGTACCATGGAACGAACACCACCTGTTGCAGAACCGGCCGGAAGGTCCGGACAGACCCCGGAGTCCCGTGTGCCTGAGAACAAAAAGGTCATGCGCATTGCCCTGGATGTGATCCTAAAACTGGGGGCCCTTTTTCTTGTTGTCTTTTTGTGTCTCCGGATCCTGAGCCCCTTTCTGAGCATCTTGCTCTGGGGCCTGATCATTGCCATCATCATTTTTCCACTCTTTGAACGCCTGAACAAAGTTTTCGGGGGACGGAGCAAATTGGCCAGCCTGTTGCTGACCCTTGGGGCACTCAGTCTTCTTGTGTTGCCCAGCATCTGGTTGGTGGGACAGCTCGTGGAAGGGGTCCGTTACCTGGCCGACAACATCCAGTCGGGACGCCTGGTGATTCCCGATCCATCGGACGCAGTGGCCGACTGGCCGGTGATCGGTTCCTGGTTGTACGACAACTGGACCCGGCTGTCCTCGGATCTGGGCGACTCCCTCCTGGATCACATGCCCCAGATTGCAGCTTACGGAGAACGGGTCCTGGGGGCCCTGGCCAACACCGGTCTGGGCGTCCTGCAGTTTGCCGCCTCCATCGTCCTGAGCGGCATCTTCCTCCTGTTTTCCAAAGGGGCCACCGACGCGGGCATCCGGGTGTTCAACAACGTGGCCGGTGACCGGGGCGAGGAGTTCTTCCGGGAAACCCTGCTGACCATCCGCAACGTGGCCACCGGCGTGCTGGGGGTTGCCGTCATCCAGACCACCTGCATGGGAGTTGGCCTCATCCTGGCCGACATCCCCATGGCCGCCGTATGGATCGTGATCATCCTCATCATGACCATCGCCCAGATTCCCGTGCTCCTGTTCAACATTCCCATGATCATCTACCTTTTTGCCTTCCGGGATCCCCTGCCCGCCGTGGGCTGGTCGTTGTACTTCGTACTCATGGGACTCATGGACAATGTGCTCAAGCCCCTGATCATGGGACACGGGACCAATGTTCCCATGCTGGTGATCTTCCTGGGCGCCATCGGAGGATTCATGGCCTTTGGCTTCATCGGCTTGTTCCTGGGTGCCATCGTCCTTGCCCTGGCCTACAAATTATACGTGACCTGGGTTTCGGTAGAAGCAGGTGACGGGACAGACTGACGAATCACAGAAATTTCAGGAAAGATTGTGAAATGAAACACACGATCGTATCTTTGTGAGAATATTCTCATAATAATCACCGATTGTGTGCTTGAAATCCCTTTCAATTGAAAGCAAAATCCGGGTTCGTTACGGGAAACGGATCAGATGGGGTATGTTCATCATGCACAATTGGCTCTCTATCTGGAGGAAGGTCGAATGGACCTGTTTCGAAAGGTGGGCATCGACGTCTCCCGTCTGGAAAAGGAAGGGATTCTTTTGCCAGTGGCTCGCATGGAATTGCGATTCAAACATCCCATGCGCTTCGGAGATGTGCTCTCTGTCGTCACACGAACGGAAGCTCCTTGGGATCCGGGACTTGTCTTCCGATCTCGCGTTTACAACCAGGACAAAACCTTGACTGCCTCGGCAAGGGTGATTTTGGTCTTTGCCGACCGGGAGACGGGAGCGCTGCTGCAAGCTGGCAAGACCGGCTTTCCCGACCTTTTCCCCGCTGACCTGAAGCATTTTATTATCCATCCATAAAAATAGAGTACAATGAAACATACAGATGTCCTTGTGATTGGCGGAAGTGCCGCCGGTCTGGTGGCCGCACTTTCGGCCCGGGCCCATTATCCTGAAAAGAAGGTTCTCCTTGTCCGAAAGGAGGAACACGTGGCCATCCCTTGCGGAATCCCTTATATTTTCGGTAGTCTGGAACAAACCATGCTGGACGTTCTTCCCGATACCGGCTTGCAAAAGTCAGAGGTAGAAATTCTGGTGGATGAGGTTATGGATGTGAATGGTGAAAAGCATGAATGCACCCTTCGCAACGGGACGACCCTTTCCTACGAAAAATTGATTCTGGCCACGGGATCGTTGCCAGTCGTTCCGGGATGGCTGGAAGGAACCCGCCTGGAACATGTGTATACTGTTCCCAAGAACCTGGTGTACCTCGATGCCATGAAAAAGAAGTTGGAAGGAATGCGGCGGGTGGTGGTCATCGGAGCCGGTTTCATCGGGATTGAAATGTCCGATGAGCTGGGCAAAAGCGACCGGGAAATCATCCTAGTGGAACATCAGGATCAGGTCCTTCCCCTTGCCTTTGATCCCGACCTGGCCGGTGAAGCGGAGAAGTTGCTGAAGGAACGCAACATTGACGTGAGGACCCGCACCCGGGTCAAGGCCATCCTGGGCAAGGAAAGGGTGGAAGGGGTCTTGCTGGAAAGCGACGCCGGGGAGGAGCACATCCAGGTGGATGGGGTGGTTCTTGCTGTTGGATACGAACCCAATGTCAGTCTGGCCAGGGGTCTGGATGTTACGTTCAACCGGGATGGCTTCATCAAGGTTGACGAATACATGCGCACGGATCAGGAGGATGTGTTTGCCGTGGGGGATTGCGCCGAGAAACGGGATTTTTTCACCCGGAAGCGGTCCAAGGCCATGTTGGCTTCCATCGCCTGTGCCGAGGCCCGGGTAGCGGGAATGAACCTCTACAAGCTGTCCACGCTGAAAAACATCAGCGGCACCATCGCCATCTTTTCCACCGCACTCAATGGCACTGGTTTTGGAGCGGCCGGATTGACCGAAACCCTGGCCCGGCAGGAAGGATTTGACATCCTGGTGGGCAAGTTCGAAGGGGTCGACCGGCATCCGGGAATCCTGAACCATCCCCACAAACAGATTGTCAAACTCATCGCAGGACGGGAGAATGGCATCCTTTTGGGTGGCGAAGTGATGGGAGGATCCAGTACCGGGGAGTTGATCAACATCATCGGTCTGATCATCCAAAACAAAATGAATGTGAACCACCTGTTGACCATGCAGATTGGGACCCATCCACTCCTGACGGCCTCCCCGGCTGCCTATCCCCTCATCAAGGCTGCGGAGCAAATTGCCCGGGAGTTTTGGAAAAAATGAACCGGGGTTTGTGAAATCAGGGCAGGTTCGGGTTACGCCATTTGTTTACCTTGCACCTCAGAACCTGGTTCCTGTCCATGCTCGGCCCATCCGAATCATCCTCTTCCCGCCTCCAGGCTCCCGATCTGATCCGGGGCCTGGCCCTGGGGGGCATCCTGCTGGTAAATGTATGGGCCTTTGCCCTGCCTACCGCTGCGGGTATGAATCCAACCGTGTACGGAGACCTGACGGGATGGAACCGCCTGGCCTGGATCGGTACGGAGGTGTTGGCCCGGGGAAAATTCCTGGCGCAGTTTTCCCTGCTTTTCGGGGCGGGCCTTCTTCTGTTTTCAGACCGGGCCACGGAACGGGGACAGAATCCGGTTTCCCTGCATGTGAAACGCATGGTCGTGCTGGGCGTCATCGGCCTCCTTCATGCCTACCTGCTCTGGGAAGGGGATGTGTTGGTGACCTACAGTCTTTGCGGAACCTTTGTCTTTTTGTTCCGGAATCATTCATCGCGTCAGCTTCTGGGGCTGGCGGCCCTCTTCTTTCTGCTTCTTCTGGTGTTCCAGGGAATCCAGGCGCTTCAGTTCGCAGGGGGAGACACAACCTTGCAACTGGTTCAACGGCAGGCGTGGAATCCAACACCGGATGCCCTGGGGGCTGAAATTCTCACGCGCCGTTCGGGAGGAACGGCCCTGTGGGCCTGGCGTGCGCAGGAGGCTTTCCGGCGCCAGACCCAATCCTTTGTGAGCGATCATTTCTGGCGGATCAGCGGGCTCATGTTTCTGGGGGCCGGCCTGTTCCGTTCCGGCATGCTGGGCGACCGGGTTCCCGGGAGACGAATCCGGGTGCTGGTCCTGGGCGCGGGCACGACCGGGATGGTTCTGACCCTTCTCGCCGTGTTTCTGGAGGAGCGGAGCCGTTGGGACCTGGGCACCCATTTGTTTCCGGCCGGTCCCCTTCAGGACCTGGGGAGTGTGGGCCTGGCCCTGGGATATCTGGGCATCCTTTTGTGGTGGGTGCAGCGACCGAGGCAATCCTTGCTGAAGACGGCCATGGGAGCCATGGGCAGGCTGGCACTGACCATCTACCTGTTGCAAAGTCTCTGCTTCGGTTTGTTGTTTCGACCCGTCGGACTGGGTCTGTTCGGGAAGCTGGACCGGCTGACATTGTTTCTGCTGGCGTTGTTTCTCTGGATTCTCTTCCTTGCGGGGGCCCTCTGGTATGAACGTACCGTTGGGCAGGGTCCGGTCGAACAGATCTGGAGGACCCTGTACCGGGGAAGATCGAAACGGGGATAGCTGATCCCAGTTCGGGAGAAATAACGTACTTTGGAGGTTGAATTAAAACCATTCCCATGAAACCATCCCTGCTTCTCCTGACCTTCCTTTTGTTTCTGGCTTCCTGCAACACGAACCAGGCTCCGGCACCCGAAGAAGATGTGAACTCTTTTTCCTTCGCCTTTCTCACCGACATCCATCTCACCGATGAGCGGCATGCGCCCGAGGGCTTTCAGCAGGCGATCGACACCCTGAACCAGCTTCCGGTGGACTTTGTGCTCACGGGAGGGGATCTGATCATGGATGCCCTGGACCAAAGCCTGGGACGGGCCGATACCCTGTACCAGCTCTACAAGAAAATGGCATCCGGCATCTCCGTCCCGGTCCATCACACCGTCGGCAACCATGAAGTCTACGGCTGGCACAGGGACGAGGAAGGCATCGAATCCCTTCCGGAATTCGGCAAAGGTCTGTTTGAAAAGGAGCTGGGGCCCCGCTATCACTCCTTCGACCACAAGGGCTGGCATTTCATGATCCTGGATGGATTGTCGCGTCGCGACGACGGCCACTACGTGGGTCTCATCGATGCCGAACAGGAACAGTGGATCCGGGACGAGCTGGCCCGGACCCCAAAGGAGACCCCTCTGGTGGTGGTCAGCCACATTCCGTTTATCACCGTGCAGACCCAGCTGACCCGGGGATCCCTGGTGCCCAATTCGGAAACCCTGGTACTTTCCAACGGAACGGAAATCCTCCGGCTGATGGCCGGTCACAACCTGAAGCTCGTCCTGCAAGGGCACCTGCACTTTCTGGAGGATCTCTATCTGAACAACCAGGTTCATTTCATCACGGGGGGCGCCGTGTGCGGTCTCTGGTGGGAGAACCAACCCGGTGCTTCACCGGAAGAGGGGTTTGTTCGGATCAACGTAAAGGGAGAGGAAATCGACTGGGAATATGTGGATTATGGATGGACGCCCCCTTCTGCGCCCTAGCCTGTTGTCGAAATCCTGTTGAAGACTTTTTATTATTTCGGGGTCCGGCGTCATGTCCCGACCCCGATATATTTTGTAGGTTTGTTGCGTCATTGGTTCCTCTCCGTGCAAGCGGAAGGATGAAAAGGGAATGCCGTTGGAATCGGCAACAGTTCCCGCTGCTGTGAATCCAGACCCGCCCGGGGTCGCACGGCTTCTGCTCGAAAGACCACTGTTCCACAGGCTCCGTTCGGAGTGGGAATGGGAAGGTTCAGAAGCCTGGACAAGTCAGAAGACCTGCCCGTGACAGACAGTATGCAGCCCGCGGTGAACGGGAAGCTGATCCATGATTTTCAACTCGTTGGTTCTGCCATCACATCGCCCGCTGTACATTTTAAATCCATTTAAAATTACAGCCAATGAAGAATTTCTGTTTCACAGTCCTGGTCGCCTTCTTTCTGCCTCTGGCTACGTCGGCCCAGGCCTATCTGGTTCCCCGGGAGGGGATCCGGGCCTCCGCCTGGTTTCCGGACCACCCCGTGACCGGGGCATTTGATGTCAACGACACCTTGCTGATGGTCCACAACAGCGGTAGCATCCAGCTTCTGGATGTCCGGGACGGTGCATTGAAAGCGACCCTGACCGAACCCGGGGACTATCTCCCGGTTCACTTCGTTAGTTTTGTGGCACTGTCACCCGACGGGAAGTCCCTCTGGACCGGATACACCACCTCCGATTTTTCGGACGACCGGTTGTATCGGATCGATCTGGCCACGGGGGCATGGACCCACATGGCCACCTTTCCGGGCAATTACGACCTGGAATTCTGGAACGATCATCTCCTGGTGTCCGGGTTGAACAGCCGGGATTGGTTTGCTCCCAATGGGATCTATCTTCTCGATGCAACCGGGGCCGACGATCACCGCCTCCTCGTGGAAACGGGCGGCTACTCGGCCGGAATGGCGGTGGATTCCCAAGGCAACCTTCATTATGGGACCTCCTTCGGCATGGATCCCAACGGGTTGTACCGGTGGGACAGCGCCCGGATCAGCGGGATCATTTCGGATTCCGAGGCCGACCCCCTGGGGTTGACCGACGGCCTTCTGCTGTCGGGGCTGCCCGCCGGGGCGGCCGACTGTGCCCTGGATGACGCCGACAGCCTGTTTGTCAACATGAATGTCTACGGCGGCACGAAGGTGCTGGCCCGGTGGACGGGGCGGTTCGGCGAAGGAGTCCATCTCGACACCCTGGCCGAGGCCACGGGCGAGGGCGACTGGCTTGGCAGCATCGGGACACGGGGAGCCTTCCACCGGGCCCAGGCAGGAAATGCCGTGTTCACTTTCTCCTATGGGATGGCCCTGACGGAGGTGCATGCCGATTATGCCCCGGAGGTGATTCTCCCCCTGACCGATCTGGAGGTAACCGATCCGGACGACGATTCTCTGGTCTCCCTTGCCGGGGTCTTTTCCGATCCCGACGATCCCGATGACGAAATCGTTCTGACTCTTGCGGGAAACAGCGATCCGACCCTGGTCGGGGCGGAGGTGGATTCGGAGGTTCTTCGGATTTCCTTTCCGGACGACCGGAGCGGTTCGGCCGAACTTGTCATCCGGGCCGAGTCGAAAGGAAGATATGTGACGGATACCCTGACGGTCCGGGTCACTTCCACCACCGGGATGGACCGCAATCCATGGGTTGAAATGACGGTGTACCCCAACCCCGCCTCCCATGAAATCTGGGTGGATTCGGGTCCGTTCGTACCGGCTGTGTTGCGACTCTTTTCCCTGGAGGGTGTGTGCGTGGGCGCGTTCCGGGTGGAATCAGGACCCGCCAGGATCGGTCTGCCCTCCCTTCCGCCGGGTACCTACATCCTGCAGATGGATTCAGCCTCCGGTTCGGTCCGGCAGCGGATTCAAATACTCTGACATGCGCACGGTTCTGCCCCTCCTTCTCCTGTTTTTGCTGCCCGGGTTGCCGGGCAGGGGGCAGACCATTGCGGGAATCCTCGAATACACCCCCGGTCCCGGTCAGTTCATCAACACAACCACCGGCGGATGGCCCTCCTCGGCCCAAACCCTTCTCGGGGAGACCCCGGGGCTTCTGTCGCTGGGGGCCTTCGGGGGTCGGGTGGTGTTCCACTTTGGGCAGGCCGTCGAGAACGACCCGGACCACCCCTTCGGTGTGGATTTCACCCTGTTCGGAAACCCCCTGCCTCACTGGGCCGAGCCCGGCGCGGTGTGGGTGATGTGCGATGACAACGGCAACGGGGTGCCGGATGAAACCTGGTATGAGCTGGCCGGCAGCGACCATTTTTTCTCCGGCACGGAACCCGGAGTGGTGGTCACCTACGACAATCCGGGAGGCACCGGCGCCCGGGACATTCCCTGGGCCGACGACCGGGGAGGCCAGGGATGGGTGCTTGCCAACGCCGCCCACAGTCAGCCCCATTATCCCCGGGCCGATTCCTTTCCGTCGGTCGATCCGGACCACCTGGTTCTTTCCGGCACCCGCATCCGCGGGGGGTGGGACGACCGGGATCCGGCCCTGGTGAAATCGGAGATGCGCAGCTTTGGCTATGCGGACAACCGGCCCAAAGGTCCCGGTCCGTTCAGAATGCCGGACAACCCCTACACACCGGAAACAGAATACGCGGGAGGGGATGCCTTTGACATCTCCTGGGCGGTGGATGTGCACGGGGACTACGTGGACCTGGACCGCATCCATTTTGTGATGGTGAAGACCGCCCTGCAGGGCGACGGGGGTTGGTTGGGCGAGGTTTCCACTGAATTGACCGGAGGCAGGATCACTGAACCTGCCCCCGGATGGGAAGGGGAAACGGACCTGCTGCTTCTGGCCGACCTGCCTCCGGTGATCGGGACGGAGCCCCTCCCCGTGGAGGTGCTGTATTTCGAGTCGGGTCGGCTCGCCCCCCTGCCTCCCCTGGAATGGGAGATGGATCCGGACCGGGCCACCCTGGAATCCGACCCGGAGGATCCGTCGGAACACCCGAGGGTGTTGCTCCGTGCCCTCCGGACGGGGGAACTGACACTCACCGTCCGTCTTCGCGACCGGCCTTCGTTGCGGTCGACCCAAACCACCGTTGTGGTGATGGAAACCGCTTCCGTAACCAGAGGACCGGACGTGGAGAATCACGTCACCCTTTATCCCAATCCGGCCCGAGACCGGGTGCATGTGCGGGGCATTTCCCACGCTGCCTGGCAATTGTATTCCCTCGATGGCCGTTGCCTTCAGAACCTTCCGGAGGGCAATGTGGGAGACGGGGTGTCGCTCGACGGAATTTCGCCGGGGGTTTACATGGTTCTCGTGCGGACCGGAGAAACCTTCTTTCGGAAAAAACTGATGATCCACTGAGATGAGAAACGCCTGGTGCACCGGATTGCTGTTGGCGGGTCTTTCCCTGCATGGACAAGGAGTCCGCGACACCGTCGTGCACATCGAGCAGGTGGAAATCCGGAAGGACCTGGTGTTCCAGGCCGAGAAGGCGGGCATGAAGGAGACCCGGATCGACAGCACCGTTCTGTCCCACAAACAGGCTCTTGCCTTGTCCGACCTGCTTTCGCAGAACTCCACCGTGTTCATCCGGGACCATGGAAGGGGCGCCCTGGCCACCGCTTCCTTCCGGGGCATGGCCCCGTCCCACACCCGGGTGAGCTGGAACGGGCTCCCCCTGAACAGCCCCATGGCGGGCATGGTGGACTTCACGCTGATTCCGGTTTTTCTGGCTGATGAGGTGACCCTGAAGCACGGATCGGCTTCCCTCCCGGAGGGGAGCGGCGGGCTCGGCGGTGCCATTGCCCTGCGCAACGTGGCCGACTGGACGCCGGGGCTTTCCCTGGACTACTTGCAGGGCGTTGGAAGCTTCGGCAGCTTCGACGAATACCTGAAAGTGGGCTTGGGTCGGGGAAGGGTACGCAGCAAAACCCGAATTTTCCATTCCCGGTCGGCCAACAATTATCCCTTTCTCAACCGGTCCATCGGCAACCTCGATCCGGTCACCGGGTCCATTGTCCATCCCCTCGACACCAATGCGAATGCGGCCTATTCCCGGGGGGGGCTGATGCAGGAGTTGTATGTGCGAACCGGGGAAGCCGGCCTGCTTTCTCTTACCTACTGGGGGCAGGCAGCCCACCGCGTGATCCCCAAACCGACAAGCTACGAGGGACCGGACAACGAAAACCTGAACGGGCAGGACGATGTGGATCACCGGGTGGCGGGGGAATGGCAACACTACGGTGCCCGCGGCAAATGGACGGTCCGGAGCGGTTTTGCGCAGAAGCACCTGGATTTTGTCCAGCGGTACCGGGTTCCCGGGCTGGGCATGGACACCAGCATCCTGTCCCGCAGTCTGACCCGCAGCTGGGTGAGCGCCCTGTCGCGAACCTGGGAACCAGGGCGGGGTTTTCCTGCAAACCGACCTGGATCTGGGGTGCACCACGTGCGGACCCGGGACGAAGTTTCCCGGCTGGGCTATGAGGGCCGGCGCACGGAGACCTCCCTGGTGGTGCAGGCCCGGAAGGAATTCGGCCGGCGGTTGAATCTGAATCTCCTGGTTCGGGAGGACCGGGTCGACGGGGTCTTCCAGCCCCTGCTTCCCTTCCTGGGATTCGACCTGCGGATCCTCCGCGACCACCCCCTGGTACTCAAGGGGAATGTGGCGCGAAACCACCACGTGCCCGACCTGAACGACCTCCACTGGCAACCGGGGGGAAATCCGGACCTTCGGGCCGAACGGGGCGTCAGCGCGGAGCTGGGACTGGAATGGCCCCTGAGCCTGTCCTGGGGCGATCTTCACGTGGAATGGACGGGGTTTCGATCCGAAGTGCAGGACTGGATCCTGTGGGTCCCCTCGTTTCAGGGGTACTGGGAACCCCGGAATGTGGAAAAGGTGGCCGTCCGGGGCCTGGAAGGCAGTCTCGGCCTAGCGGCGACCAGGGCGCTTGGACCGGCCAGGCCAATGCCAACTATGCCTATACACGGGCCCTGAATCTGGGGGACCCGGAGATCTGGGGGGAGGCCTCCCATGGAAAGCAACTGGTGTACACCCCGGTTCACTCGGCCAACCTCCTGTTGCGGATCGGGCGGGGACCGTGGTGGCTGAGCTACCAGTACAACAGCTACAGCGAACGGTTCACCACCTCAAGCAACGACCTCACCGGCCGGAACCGGCTCTATCCTTATTTCATGAACGATCTGGGCACCGGCTGGTCCTTCCGGTTGGGAGAAACGACCCTTCAGCTGGAAGGCCGGATCTTCAACCTGTTCAATGAACGCTACGAATCGGTTCTCTTCCGCCCCATGCCGGGACGGAACGCCCAACTTACCCTCCGTCTGGTCCGATGAAAGCCGCCCGATTCTACGCCCTGGTTTGGCTGATCGCCTCCTGGTTCCTGCCGGCCTGCATGAAGGAAGACCCTGGCAGGACCGGCTGCCGGGAAACGGGGATTTCAGCGCCGGGGTGCTGGTGGTCCACGAGGGCAATTTCGGTTATGGAAACGCGTCCCTGAGTCACTACGATCCCGCCACCGGACTGCTGGTCAACGATGTGTTTTTCAAAAGGAACGGGTTGCCGCTGGGGGATGTGGCCCAATCGGTGACGGTGGATGACAGCCTGATCTATGCGGTGATGAACAACAGCGGAAAGATCATGGTCATGGACCGGACCGACTTTCGGTTCGTGGGAAAAATCACCGGACTGACCTCGCCCCGGTACCTTCATCTGATCAACGGGGAGAAGGCCTATGTGAGCGATTTGTATGCCCGTTCCCTGGCCATCGTCGATCCCCGCACCCTTGATGTGACGGGTCGGATCGATCTCGCCGTTGAAGGGAGTGCCCTGCCCCGTCATGCCACCGAGCAAATGGTGCAGGCCGACCGGTTCGTTTTTACGTGAATTGCTGGAGCTACGACGATCAGATTTTGATCATCGACTCGGAATCGGACCGGCTGTGGTGGATTCGGTCCGGGTTGGCATCCAGCCCAACTCCATGGTCCTGGACCGGTGGAACACCCTGTGGGTGTTGTGCGACGGAGGATTCGAGGGAAACGCCTTCGGGCACGGTCTGCCCGGATTGTACCGTTGGAGGCGGGCAAGGAGGAAGCGGACCGGGTCTGGAGCTTTCCCCTGGAGGACAGTCCCCGGGAGTTGAAAATCAACGGTGGCGGAGACACCCTGTACTTCCTGAACCGGGGTGTATCGAATGGCCGTCGAAGGAGGGGAGCCAGAACAATTTGTGGCGAATCCGTACGTTGATACCTGGGTGGGAGGATTCTACGGTCTGGGAATCGATCCCCTGTCCTCGGATGTGTATGTGGCCGATGCCCTGGATTTTGTGCAGCGCGGCCTGGTATTGCGGTACAGTTCCTCGGGCACGATCCTGGATTCGCTCCGGGTGGGGGTGGTTCCCTCGGGATTCTCCTTCCTGCAGGAATAGGAGATTTCGGAGGAATGTTGTACATTAATGTTTCAATCCATCACCCACACGTCCATGACCATTCATCAATACCAGAAAAAATGCTTTGAGGAGTACCGGGAAAGCATCCACTTCCCGGACGATGCATGCTACTTGCACGGCAATCCGGTGAACCCGGTGGTTCCTCTGGAAACAGCCGTGGGAAAAATCATGGTGATCGGTCCGTATCCGGCCGCCAAACTCTATTACGTCGACGACATCCCCGATGTGCCCTTGTCCGACGGGAATGCTCCTTTTTCCACGGAAGCCTATTTCGACGGAAAACAGGTACGCAGTTCCGTTGCCGGTCAGGAGATGGACGAAGTAATCCTGGAAACCCTGGAGCTGAGCCGGGAGGAATGCTGGATGACGTCCCTGGTGAAGGTGTACCTGTTCGATGAACTTGCCGTGAAGAAGTATCATCGTCTCCGGAAGGAAGTCCCGGAACAGCGGAGCAAATACATGGAATATGCCAACCTGGGCATGAAATGGATCCGACAGGAGATCGAAATTGCCAATCCCCAGGTCATCATCCTCATGGGTCCGGAGGTTATTGCCAGCATGTTGCTGGTGACGCCCGAGGAAGCCAAGGGGTTCATGACGGGCGAGATCGTGGAGAAAAAGATCATCTGGAAAAACAGCAATTTCATCTGCCTGCCCAACCCGGGCGACCTGATGGACCGGTCGGCCCGAAACCCCTGGCCCCGTCAGTTTGCATTGAAGATGGGCCCCAAAGCCAAAGAAAACATCCGGGCGATCAAAGCCCAACCAAGGATCTGATTGTCACACTGGCAGACATTGTCCATGAGGATGGCCGGAAAAAGCATGTGGGGATGGCTGGTATGCGGGATGGCTTTTCTGTTGATCTCCTGTGAGGAAAATGTCAATGCCCCCACCCTGGAGGACATGGAATTTGTCCTGGAGGAGAACACCCCCGCCGGGACCATCATCGGCGTGGTGGCCGGATACGACATGGATCCGGGACAAAATCTGACCTACGGTTTCACGGCCGGAAACGAAGAGGGTTGCTTTGCCCTGGATGCCGGAGGCGGACACCTGAGCGTGGCCGATCCCACCTTTCTTGACTACGAGCGGCATCCCGACATGGTCCTGGAAGTGACCGCCACGGACGACCATCCCAAGCCAAAGAAAACCACGGCGCTGGTCACCATCCACCTCAAGGATGTGAATGAATATGCGCCGGTGTGCGAGGATCAGGTGTTCTCCCTGGAGGAGGATCCGGCCGAAGGGGACACCGTGGGCACCGTTTTGGCCCATGATCCGGAACCCCAGCAGGCCCTGTTGTTTCGAATCAGTGCGGGCAATGACCTGGAGGGGTTTCGAATGGACCAGCAAACCGGTGTTTTGACCGTGGCGGATCCGGAACCGTTGCGATACGATCAGCATCCAAGCATTTCCCTCACCGTGGAGGTGCGGGATGTGCACATCCATTCCCGTGCCACCACGGCCGTGGTCCGGGTCGACCTGCTTCCCGCTTCTGAACTACCCCAAACCAGAAACCCATGAAAAAAAAACCACAGCGCCCCACCCTGCTTTCTTCCTTGTCGGTACTCTTTTTCCTCCTGACAGTTTCCTGCCGTCCCGACGTGCCTGATCTGACCCTGCCTTCGCCCGGTCAGGTGGACTACCAGCGCATGGAGATGGTGGGATTCATCCATTTCGGAATGAACACCTTCTACGACAAGGAATGGGGTTATGGGGACGAGGATCCGGCTCGTTTCAATCCATCGGATCTGGATGCGGAACAATGGGTTCTGGCTGCCAAGGCCGCCGGCATGAAGGAGCTGATCCTGACGGCCAAGCACCACGACGGCTTTTGCCTCTGGCCCAGCGCTTACACCGAGCACAGCGTGAAGAACAGTCCCTTCCGGAACGGGCAGGGGGATCTGGTCCGGGAATTTGCAGAGGCCTGCCGGAAACACGGACTGGAGGTGGGGCTCTACCTGTCTCCCTGGGACCGGAACCATGCCGGATACGGCACCCCGGCCTACATCGAATACTACAGGAACCAGCTTCGGGAGCTGCTTACGGGATACGGTGAGATCAGCGAAATCTGGTTCGACGGCGCCAACGGGGGCGACGGCTACTACGGGGGAGCCCGGACCGAGCGGCGGGTCGACAAGGAAACCTACTACGACTGGCCGGCCACCATGGCCCTGGCCAAAGAGTTGCAGCCCGGCGTCCGGATCTTTTCCGATGCGGGTCCGGACATCCGCTGGGTGGGAAACGAACACGGCTTCGCCGGGGAAACGTTCTGGTCGACCATCGACAAAGGCGACCTGGTGATCGGGGCGTCCGATTCCGACTACCTGAACCGGGGGGAGGCGGGCGGTCCCGACTGGATCCTGGGTCAGTGCGATGTATCCATCCGTCCCGGTTGGTTTTATCACACCGCCCAGGACAGCCTGGTGAAAACCACCGCCCAGCTGCTGGACATCTACCACAAATCGGTGGGCCGGAATGCGGTTCTTCTGCTCAACCTGCCGCCGGACCCGAGAGGTCTGATCCACGAAACCGACGTGGCCCGCCTGACCGAATTCCGGGAGCAACTCGACCGGATGTATGGGGAGGATCTGGCCCGGAATGGGGAATTCAGCGACAAGACCCGGGGAGAGGCTTCCTGGACCTATCTGTTGTCGCTGGATGAAGCACGATCCTTCGACCGGATTGTCCTGGCCGAGGACATTGCCTCGGGTCAGCGCGTGAGCGCCTTCCGGGTGGAAACGGAACAGGAAAACGGCGAATGGGCCCGCCTTGTTTCAGGGACCACCATCGGCTACAAGCGCATTCTGACCTTTCCGCCGGTCTCCAGCCGCCTGCTTCGGATCACCGTGGATTCCGCCCTGGCAGCGCCCGCATTGCTGCCTCCGCAGCTTTACCTTGCGGAGTGAAGCCGGCACAGCGCTCGGGCTATCACCCTTCTCGCGGCGCTCGGCCATTCGAATTTCTCGCGGCGCTCGGGCTATCAACTTTCTCGCTGAATTTCTTCCTTCGGAATAAATATAGGCTTCGAAAGTTGATAGCCCTCGCTTGGGGAAGGGCTTCGGATGACAAAAACAAGCAGGGGAGGTCTCTGACGGAACCTGGCATTTTCGCGAAGCGATAAGTCCCTATGTATAAAACAGCATAAGCCCTGGTAAGGTTAACTTAGTGGTGCAAACTAACAGTAACCTTTAAAAACCAGGACTTATGCAATTATCAAAGTTAGACTTTTCGGGGCAAAATATCTACGCCGGGATTGATGTACACAAAAAGAGCTGGTCTGTTCACTTGATCAGTGAGACACTTGATCTGGGAAGCTTTTCCCAGCCTCCTGATCCTCAAAAACTATCCGCAAGCCTGAAAAAGCGTTTTCCAGGTGCCACCTTTTTTAGTGTTTATGAGGCTGGATTTTGTGGGTTTTGGATCCATCGAGCCTTAGAGAAAGAAGGGATCAGCAACATCGTGGTCAATGCAGCGGACATTCCTACCACCAACAAGGAGAAAACACAGAAAAGGGACAAAGTCGACTGTAAGAAATTAGCAAAAGCATTACGCAGCAGTCTACTGACCCCCATCTATATTCCATCACAAGCGTTGACGGAAGAACGGATGCTGGTCCGGACTCGGTACAAACTGATCCGAGATCGAGCCAGGTGCAAGAATCGAATCAAAGCTTTGTTGAACTACAACGGCATATCCATCCCCCAGGAACTGGGCAATGGCCATTGGACTGCCCGGCTCCTTGAGTGGATGAGAAGCATCACCATGGAACATGGAAGTGGCCAGATCGCATTGAACTTGTACTTAAGCGAGTTGGATGCCCTTGAGAAATTGGTTAAGGAAACGACAGACCAAATCAAAAAGTTATCGCGTACAGAGAGCTATCGCAAGAATGTTCGATTGCTGTGTACCATCCCCGGGATTGGGATTATTGTTGCCATGACGATACTTACGGAACTTGGAGATATAAGTCGCTTCCATTCACTGGACCGGCTAGCCAGCTACATCGGATTGGTTCCCGATGTGCATGCCAGTGGGGAAAGCGAGAAAGTCGGACGGATGACGCATCGAGGGAATGATATTCTAAAATGCCAGATACTAGAAAGTGCCTGGATGGCGGTAAGAAAAGATCCTGCCTTGCTTCAATGCTACCAAGATCTGATCAAGAGAATGAAACCGACCAAAGCAATCATACGAATAGCAAGGAAGTTGATAAGTAGACTTCGTTACGTTCTCATACACCAACAACCATACGAACTAGGGGTCGTAGGGTAAAAGCATAATCCTTTAATAACCAAAAAGAGAAAAGGGGAACGCTCGGAACGTGCTGCAGCATGAAGTAGAATAATGACTGCATAAATAAGTTTGCGTCCCCACCTATAAACACTTAACAAGGACCTGCAGCATATCAAAAAAGAGGACATGACTGCTCATAGTAGCCTGGTTTTATAGGATTTAGATATCTATTCCATGCCAATGAAATAAATCGTAGATTTACATACCACTACCCTTGCCAGAGGAAGGTGTTTATCATAGTAGCACGGTGCAAAGGAAGATGCCCTGCGTGTCTTGAAAGGATGGGCCGCGGACTATTTCTTTTCCGGGTTCTCCAGTTTGTTGTAGAATTTGCTCACCATCGCCGCTCCCACAATCCCGGCCTCGTTCAGCAGGGTGGCGGGAACCACTTTGGCTTTGGTGGTGATGTGGGGGAAGAATTTGTCTTCCTTCTTGCTGGCTCCGCCGCCGATGATGATCATGTCGGGCCAGACCAGTTCCTCGATGCGCAGCAGGTATTCGTTGAAGCGCTTGGCCCAGGTGTCCCAGTCCAGTTTGTCTTTTTTCCGGGCCGCATCGGTGGCATAGAGTTCGGCATCGGCCCCGTGGAGGATGATGTGTCCCAGCTCCAGGTTGGGCACCAGTTTCCCGTTGGTGAAGATCACGGTTCCCAGACCCGTTCCGACGGTGATCAGCATGAGGGTGCCTTTCTGGTCCTTTCCGGCTCCGAATTTCACCTCGGCCATCCCGGCGGCGTCGGCGTCGTTGACCACATGGACCTTGCAGCCGGTGGCCTTGGAAAAGAGTTTGTTCAGATCCTTGTCGATCCAGCTTTTGTCCACATTGGCCGCGGTGCGAGCGACGCCTTGCTGGATGACGCCGGGGAATCCGACACCCACGGGTCCGGTCCAGTTGAAATGTTCCGTGATTTGCCGGATGACATCGGCAACCGCCTCCGGCGTGGCGGGCTGGGGGGTCGGGATGCGATGGCGTTCCGTGATGAGTTCCCCTTTTTTGGTATCGACCACAGCACCTTTGACGCCGGATCCTCCGATGTCGATGCCCAGAATTTGGCGTAATTTCATGTTTTGGTTGTTTGTTGTTACACTACGAATTTCCTCGAAGTTAAAAGTAATTTTTTTTCCATCCCACGGGAAATAAATTTTATGAAAATGGAAGGAGGGGTTATTTTTTTGTAAATTCGAGTGAGCCAAAAGAATTCAACAGAGATGGTCAATCAGGATTACACACACAAATGGGACGGCAGGAGCATCCTGGTGGTGGAGGACGATGAATCCAGTGCCTATCTGTTTGGGGAAATCCTCAAAGGCACGGGCATTCACGTCAGCTTTGCCACCAATGGTGAAGATGCGGTCCGGTTCATTGAAGCCCACCCGGATACCGATCTGGTGCTGATGGACGTGCACCTTCCCGTGAAGGACGGGTTCACCGCCACAAAAGAAATCAAAGCCCTCTCTTCGACGGTCCGGGTCATTGCCCAGACAGCCTATGCCTTTTCGGTGGACCAGCACGAAGCCAGGCGGGCGGGCTGTGACGCCCTGGTCAACAAACCCATCAACCGTTCGGTCCTCCTGGACAAACTCACCACCTTGCTGGACTAAGAGCCGCGGACCTATTCCAGAACCGCCTTGTACTTCATGTTCCCCTTCCACGGCTTCCTTTGCTGAAATGGTCGCGGTGAAACTGGTTCTGTACATAGAGAGTGGTCTGGTCGAGGCAGGGTGAAGCCGGAATCCCGGAACACCCGTTGGGATGACCGTCAGGGGAAGCATCCCAGTCGGCCGTGTTGAAAATGTGCCGTTCCGATGCGCCGGTTGGCAATGAAGTCCACGCCCTTCGGGTAGCTGTAGGGACAGACGGTGGGACCCGCCACCGACGGGGATAGGGACTCCCGGTTCACCTTGAAAAAGCTTTTCCACGATGGGCACTTCCCCCAGGGATGGATCAGGGCCACTTTGTGCAAATCGCCCCATTTCCAGGCAACCGGATCCGGGCCGAATTGGGCCGTCAGGGTATCCACCGTAGCCTGAAAGGCCTTCCGGATGTTGTCCTGGAAGTCCTCCCGGATCTCCGGCGTCCGCACGTCATCGCACCAGAGCGATTCTCCCGTCCGCATGATCCGGTCCACCAGGTTCTCGGCAATGGCTCCGTACGCCACTCAGGGAAAATTCCTTTCGCCGAGCTCGTCCAGAAACAGGGCCTTGTTCAGCTCCAGCCACATGACTTCGAAGATCATCGGCGCTTGCTCCGGATGCATGTCATAATCCCAGTTGGACAATCTTCGAGGAAGGCCTGCTCCCTGCACATCGGTCAGTCCCCCTTCCAGGGCCTGCAGGTACAGGGGGGTCATTTCCTGGGCGAACAGGGGAATTCGTCGCGCAGCATGCGGCGGAAATCCTCTGTGTCGAGCTGTTCCTTTTCCTCCAGCATCTCCCGGATGCGTCCGATGCGGAATGGCTGGGAGAACCAGGAACCGATGTAATAGGGGTAGGCATCATCCACCGTTTTGTCATTGGCACTGGAGACATAGCCCCGGGGCGGGTTGTATTCAAACGGCAGTTCCTCGAAGGGAACGACCCCCTGCCAGTCGTACAGGGAGGTGTCGCCCGGGTACATCAGGATTCCTCCGGAATGCCGGATGGGAACCCCGGCCGAGGTCTGAAGCCCGATGTTTCCGTTGACATCGGCGTACACGATGTTCTGACTCACCGAGTTGAAGGTCCGCACGGCCTCCCGGAATTCCTCCCAGTTCGCCGCCCGGTTCAGCAAATGGACGGTCCGCAGTTCGTTGCTGTAGGCGTTTCCCTGCCAGCTGGCCGAAACCACCTTGTCCGGCAATCCCCGGAACTGGCTGACCACGGGTCCACGGTGGGTGTAGCGGTTCACCCGGACGGTGGGTTCCTCCTGGTCCTTTACCACGATGCTCTCCTCCACCACGCGCATGTCCCGCCACTGGCCGTCGACCCGGTACTGGTTGGTGTCGGCCGGATTCACCGTCTCCATGTAGAAGTCCAGATCGTCGACGGTGACGTTGGTCATGCCCCAGGCGATGTCTTCGTTGTGTCCGGCGATGATGTAGGGGGCTCCCGGCAGGGCGACACCCGTGACATTGAGTTGCCCTTCCACCACCTGATGCATCTGGTACCAGATCCCCGGCGCCATGAGGCCGAGGTGCATGTCGTTGGACATTAAGGGTTTCCCAGTCGCGCTTTTGGCGCCGGATACCGCCCAGTTGTTGGAGGCTTCAAAAACCTGCAGACCCAGTTCCTCCACCACCCGGAGGGCGGTCTCCACGGGACTGACCAGGGGCGCATCCGGATCCGTCAGCCGGAAATCCGGAAAGACCGGCACCTGCCCTTTGAAGTCGGGGAGGAGCTCCTGCAGGAGGGTGTCGGAAAGGATCCGGCTCATTTTGTACAGGTTCATGTCGGTCGACCAGCCCGAGGACAGGTCCCACGCCATGTACCCGATGAGGTTGGCCGTGTGTTCGGCTTCCCAGGGATCGGGTTTGTACCCGAGCAGACCGAACTCAAAGGGAAGTTTTTTTGCGTGGCTTGTGATGTACTGGTTCACGCCGTCGGTGTAGGCCTCGATGCACGCCCGGATGGCGGGATCGGTGCGTTCCAGGACGAGCCTGGATTTCCCCGGAAAATCAAGGGCCCGGAAAAGCTGGTCGGCATCGACGAGACCCGGATCCAGGACTTCGGAGAGCCGGCCCGTGGTGATCCGCCGCAGCAGGTCCATCTGCCACAGCCGGTCCTGGGCCATCACATAGCCCGTAGCCACGTAGAGGTCCCGTTCCGATTGGGCGTAAATGTGGGGAATGCCCAGGGAATCGCGGTAGACGGTCACGGGAGCCTCCAGTCCCTCCAGGTCCACATCCCGGTTGTAGTCGGGAATCGCTCTGGTTTTCAAGTGATTCAGGAAGAGGAGTCCGCCCGCCATGCCCAGCACAAGCAGGAGCAGAACGGCAGTCAGGATGCGTTTCAAGGTTTTCATGGAACGGGGTGTGTTTTTAGGGATTCGTCAGGCGAAAACGGGCCCGGATGGGGTGGTGGTCGCTGTGTGCAAAATTCAGGTCGAAGGTTTCCCGGTCCAGCACGGCAATGCCGGGGGAAACCAGAAAGCAGTCGATGAGGGTGGTGGGTGTGGTGCCCTTCTCATAGGGTGCGGCCACCCGCCGGTTGGTGGGCACCGAGGGATCGTACACCCAGTGCCAGTCCGGAGCGGGGTAGTCCTCCGGAATAACGATGTAGTCGTCCCGGTCGAAGGGATGCTCATCAAACTCCGGATCCTTTCCTTCCGGGGTTTGGTTCCAGTCGCCTCCGACGATCACGTGGTTCCCGTTTTCTGTCTCCTGCATCAGGAACTCTTTCATGTATTCCATCTGCCGGTCGCGAAGACTGCCGTCGTCATAGGCCGAGTTGTGGGTGTTGACCAGGACCAGCTGGACGCCTCCCTCCAAGGGGAAGCGGTGCACCAAAAAGCAGCGGTCGAGCATGAACAGGCTCATGGGCCAGCTGTAATTCCCCGGGAAACTGTGACGTTCCACCTGCGATGGAGCCGTGGCAGAAAGGGTCATCAGTCCCGAGTTGACCGCACCCATGGGCTTGCTTGGAGGAAGGGGCACAAAGGCCACGTCGTAGTTTTTTCCATAGGCCGCCTGGTGGGACCCGAGGAGAGCGGCAATCCGCTCGTATTCGTTGATCCGGTAGCTTCGTTTCGATTTTGGTCCACTTCCTGGAGGAACAGAAAGGGGTCTGGTCCGGGACGTCAGCACCGCTTCGATGGCGGCCAGGTTCGCTTCGACCTGTTCCTTTTCCGGACGCACCTTGCTTCCCGCCGTCGTAGAAAAAATCCATGCTTATCCAGCTCGCCATACCCGATGTTCCAGTTGAAAATGGAAAATTCGAGGTTGTCGGGCAAGGCCGGGCGTCCGGGTTTTCGAGAAGGACCTCGGTTTCGGGCGGCCGGCAGTTGAGATGCTGGCATAGGCCAGGAACAGAACGAAGAAGGCGACCAGCACCAGGAGGACGTACAGGAGGATGCGCAGGAATTTCATGAGTCTCAGGCTTTCCTTACGAATGTACGCAATATTCACCAAGCCCTGTCCCGGCATCCGGAAATATTGTTTGTCTGACTGGCAGCTAAACGACTCCCATGACACGCAAATCACTCTTACCGTATGGATGCTTTCCTTTGCCCCCTCTTTTTCCGTTGGCTATGCCCAGGAGGAAACGGATGCCAAACGGAGAAATCCGATGGGCCAAAAACCGGATTCAGCCTGGGGGGTGTGCCGGTGGTGGCCTATGACTCCGGACATCGGATTCAAGTACGGCGCCCTGGTGAACCTCTACTGGTACGGGGACGGTTCCCGCTATCCGCGATACGATCATTCCGTGTATGTGGAATGGAGCCGGACCACCAAGGGGAACGGAATCAACCAGATCACCTACGACACCGACAAGCTCATTCCGGGGGTGCGGGCCTTCTTCGAAGCCAGCCTCACCGAGAAGGCCCTGGATTTCTACGGGTTCAACGGCTACGAGTCGGCTTACAGCATGGACTTCGAGAAGAACCAGCTGGATCTGGACGGAAATGCCAACCGGTTGTACTACCGGCATGCCCGACAGCTGGCCCGGGTCAAGGCGGATTTCCAGTGAGATCATCGGTCAGAAGTTCCGGTGGCTGGGGGGCGTGGCCTATTTCAACAGCACCGTTTCGGAGGTGGATACGGGACGAACTCAACGAAGGCAAGACGGAAGATCTGCTCTCGGGGAATTCCCTGTATGAGGACTATGAACTGGGGGAGTGATCCTGGCCGACCAGGCCACGGGGAAGCCACACCCTCCTCAGGGGGGACTGGTCTTCGACACCCGACAACGAGCCCAATCCCTTCCACCGGGGTGTGGACGGAGCTGCAGTTGCATTATTCTTCCTTTCTTGGAAATACGGACTACAGCTGGGCCCGCTTCGTGCTCACCCACCGCCAGTATTTCACGGTGATCCCCGGCTGGATGAATTTTGCCTACCGCCTTTCCTACCAGGGAATGATCGGCGGGGACATGCCCTTCTACATGCTTCCCTACACCTTCAACACGGCACCCACCCTCACCTGACGGGGTCGGCGGTTCCAAAACCGTGCGGGGCATCCGCAGGAACCGATCGTGGGGGACGGATTTGCCTACGGGAATCCCGGAGTTGCGGGGGAAGATTCTCCGGACCACCGTCCTGAACCAGAACCTGTACATCGCCCTGTCGGGATTCCTGGATGCGGGGATGGTGACCCAGAAGCACGAGGTGGACCTGTCGGGGTGCCCGGTGGACTGCCGGCCGACCGGCCCGACGTGCTGTTCAATGACGGGGGGGAATCGCTCCACATCGGCTACGGGGCGGCGTGCACATCGCCCTGAACCAGAATTTCATCATTGCCGTGGACTACGGCATGGCGCTGAAAAAGGAGGACGGGGATTCCGGCCTGTACATCGGCCTGAATTTCCTGTTCTAGAAGGGAATCCGGGATTCACCCGATTCCCGGATCCCACTCCCGGTAGAATTGTTCCAGGAACCCTTCCATGTACCGGTGCCTTTCAAGGGCCATCCGTTTGCCGGAGGTTGTGTTCATCAGGTCCTTCAATTTCAGGAGTTTCTCGCGGAAGTGGGCAATGGTGGGGGCTTCGGACCGGTAATAGCTCCCGCTGTCGGTATATCGGTGGGGGCGTAGTCCGATCGTGGATGGGCCGGTTCCGGAATCCACCGTAATGAAAGGCCCTGGCAATCCCGATGGCCCCGATGGCATCGAGCCGGTCGGCGTCCTGCACGATGTGGAATTCCAGGCTGGCGATGCGGTCCTGGGGAATCCCCCCCTTGAAGGAAACATGGCGGATGATCTGTTGGATGTGGTCCGCCTCTCCGCCGGCAGATCCAAGGTGTCGAGGAATTCCCGGGCCACCTGGCCCGGCTTCCACATCCCCCCCCGTTGAATTTCGCATCGGAAATGTCGGGAGCAGGGCCGCCAGCTCCACCACTCGCGATCGCCCCGTCCTCCAGTTCTCTCAGATGGAGGGCGGTTTTCCACACCCGGCGGATGTGGTCCCAGTCGTGCCCTTTCTCCGCATTTCGAAGGTGGCCTGGACAAAGTGGACGGTGGTTCGGATGGGATCGGGGCGGATTGCATACGCAAAGAAACCAAAATCAATTACCTTTCCGGTATGAAAACCCTCCCCCTTGTTTTTTTCCTGTCGCTGTCGCTGTGTTCCTGCGCCCCCGCCCTGCGGGACGAAGGGGCGGTTCCGGTGACACGCCTTCCCTATGCTCCCTTTCCCTGAGCGATGCTCACCCTTGCTGCCCGGTCCTTACCTGAAGCCACCCGGCTGGGCGAGGAAATTCTTCTGGGTATGAACCGACCGGTTTCTTGCCAGCCCTGGTCGGAAGCGGACTGGAACCCTGGCCGGGCACTACCATGGCTGGGAGGACAACACCATCGCCGGTCACAGCCTGCATACACCACGGCCCTCTGCCTCATGTACGAGACCACGGCAGCGGGAGGAATTCAAGGAGCGCGCTCTCTACATCACCGACGAGCTCTACCAGTGCCAGCAGGCCGACGGCGACGGTACATCGTGGGGCGTTCCTGCACGGCAAGCGGATCCTGGAGGAAGAGGTGGCCTTGGGCGACATCCGGGCGAAGCGGGTTGGTTCGACCTGGGAACGGTATCTGCGCCCCACTACACCCAGCACAAGGTCATGAACGGCTTGTTCCATGTGTACCGGACCTTCGGCAGCGAACGGTCTCTGGAGATCACCGTCCGGTTTGCGGATTGGCTGAACACGGTGGTGGGCGGACTTTCGGAGGTGCAGATCCAGGAGATGCTGAACTGCGAGCACGGGGGCATCAACGAATCCCTGGCCGAATTGTACGGCATCACCGGCGACAGCCTGTACCTGGGCATGTCCCGGATCTTTCACCACCGGGCGTCATCGACCCCATCCAGCAGGAGGACACTTTCGGAAGCACGCCAACACGCAGATCCCGAAGCTTGTGGGCTGGCCCGGCGGTACGAACTCACCGGCGATGCGGGGGACCGACCGCGGCGGAGAATTTCTGGCGGATGGTCACGGGCCACCACACCTATGTCACGGGGGCAACGGCAACCACGAGTATTTCGGGGAACCGGACCATCTGAACGACCGGCTGAGCAACACCACCGAGAGCTGCAATGTGTACAAATACGCTGAAGCTGTCGGAGCATCTGTTCGAATGGACCGAGCGATGCGGCGGTGATGGACTGGTACGAACGGGCCCTGTTTCAACCACATCCGCTCGTCCCAGCATCCCCGCACGGGCCATGTGATTTACAACCTGAGCCTGGACATGGGCGGATTCAAGGTGTACGAGGATCCGGAAGGATTCACCTGCTGTGTGGGCACGGGCATGGAAAACCATGCCAAATACGGGGGAAGCATTTACTACCACCGGGGGATGAATTGTACGTTGCACAGTACATTGCCTCGGAACTGAACTGGGAGGAACAGGGCTTGCGCCTGGTGCAGGAAACGGCCTATCCGGAGGAAGAAACGGTCCGGTTCGCCATCCGCACGGATGCACCCGGGTAAACGGACCCTGTGTTTCCGTCACCCCCGATGGGCTTCGGCCGGAATGGAAGTGCATCAACGGGAAGGCCCATCCGGTGGCCTCCGCTCCCGGTTCCTTTGAACGGATCCGCCGGCGGTGGTCGGAAGGTGATGTGGTGGAACTGCGGTTTCCCTTCACCCTCCGTCTGGAAAGCATGCCCGACAACCCGACCGCATCGCCGTGTTTCACGGTCCGCTCGTGCTGGCAGCCGACCCGGGCCCCGTGCCCGATCCCCAATCCCAGGATGCGCTCTATGTCCTGGTCCTGCAAACCAAGGATCCTGATCCGGCCCATTGGCTGGACGTCTCCGGTACGGAATTCAATGCCTCCTGGACCACCGGGGAGCCTACCCGAGGCAGGTGGAGCTGAAACTGTTTTACCGCACCCACGACCGGCATTACACGGTGTACTGGGACCGGTACGACGAGGCGGAGTGGGCGGCGTTCCAGGAGGAATACGCCCTGGGAGCAGGCGCGGAAGAAGGAGCTTGACGATCGACCCTTGGATTTGTTTCGCATCGGGGAGATGCAAATCGGAACGGGACCACCGCTTCGGAGGAAAAGGACACCTACCTGGAGGAATTCCGGGGAAAGAAGTCACGGATGGCGGAACGGGGCGGGCTGGTTTGCCTTTGACATGGCCACAGGTGGGAAAACCGCTCTGAGTCTCTCCGTGGAAGCCGGGGCGGGTACACGGGCGGCAAAACCTTCACATTCTGGTGGACGGGGAAAGGATCGCCACGGAAAACATCACCGACAAGGGCCCCGGCCGGTTCATCGATGTGGCCTATCCCATCCCGGAGCGGCTGGTGAAGGGGAAAACGAAGGTACGGGTGAGCTTTGTGCCCTATGAAGGGCACCGGGCGGGACCGGTGTTCGGGCAAGAATCATCGAAAGTTAGAATAGTTAGAATAGTTATAAAGTTATAAAGTTATAAAGTTTGTAAAGATGGGGAGAGATGTTGGGAGGAAGGTGGGGATCGGGTTGTCGGCGGTGGTGTTGGTGGGGGAGAGCGTGTACGCCATGGTGAGCGGATCGGATGTGTTGGCTGAGGCTGCTGGTGGCGGGGGAAGTTTTCCCTATGGGACGGCGCTGATTACCTGGGCTGGACTGGTATCCCTTCCGGTTCTGATGCATCTGGGCATCCGCGGTACGTGGGGCCGGGGGACGCGATCCCGGCCCTGGTGAGATGTTGATCCGATCGCCATCGTTCTGAGTCTGGTCTGGGCGTGGCGGGCTATGGCTTGCTGGGAACTGGAACTATGTCTTTGAAACCGGCGATGCCTTCCGGGCAGCAGCCGGGCGGCGCTCTGGTTCTGGGGCTACACGGCGCTTTGCCTGTTGTGGCCGATGCTTATTATTGATCCTGCACATCCTGATGGGGCTGTGGCAGCAGCTGGGTCCCCGGAAGCCGGGAGACACCGGCCTTCGATCCACGCGACGATGTTGCTTGCCGTCGGGTTTCGTTTTCGGGGGGAAGGTTTCCACCAGGTGGCCCGTCTCGTCGATGAGGTATTTCTGGAAGTCTCCAGGAGACCTGGAATCCAGGACGCCGTTCTGGCTTTTTTCCGTCAGCCACCGGTACAGTTCATGCATCTCGTCGCCTTTCACGCTGATTTTGGCCATCATGGGGAAGGTGACGCCGTAGTTTTTCTGGCAGAATGTATGGATCTCCTCGTTGATCCGGGTTCCTGGTTCATGAAATCGTTGGCGGGAAAACCGATGATCACGAAGTCATCTCCTCCGTAGGTTTTGAACAGGTTTCCAGTCCTCGTATTGGGGCGTGAATCCGCATTTGGACGCGGTGTTCACCACCATCACTTTTTGCTCCTTCAGCTGGGCGAGGCTGTAGGAGGATCCGTCGATGGCCTCCACGGTAAAATCGTAAAAATCCTTCTGGCGTGCAACGGCAAAAAGAACAGGGCCAGAAACAGGGCGGCGGTCAGCGTTTTCATCTTCTTCGTTTTCCTGAATAACGAAGCAGAGCCGGAGTTGTTCGGTCGATTTTGGGCCGGAATTACACAATTCCCGTGAAGCCCATGAAGGCAAGGGCCATGAGGCCGGCCACGATGAAGGCGATGGGCACCCCTTTCATCCGGGCGGGAACCTGGAGCAAATCCAGCTGTTCCCGGATGCCGGCAAAGGTGATCAGCGCGAGGCCGAATCCCAGGGCATTCCCGATGGCATAGACCACACTTTCCAGCAGGGTGAAATCTTTCTGGACGGCCAGCACGGCCACCCCGAGTACGGCGCAGTTGGTCGTGATCAGGGGAAGGAAGATCCCCAGAGCCTGGTAGAGGGGCGGCGAAATCTTCTTGAGAATGATTTCCACCAGCTGGACCAGCGAAGCGATGACCAGGATGAAGGTGATGGTCCGGTGTAGGTCAGTCTGAACGGAACCAGCACCGCCTGATAGATCAGGTAGGTCACCAGGGTGGCGATGACCATGACAAAGGTGACCGCGCCCGTCATTCCGAGGGCCGTGTCCACCTTGTTGGACACCCCGGATGAAGGGGCAGATCCCCAGGAACTGGTTCAGGACGATGTGTTGCTGACAAAAACAGCGGCAATGATGATCAGAATGTATTCCATGGTCAGCTCGTTTTTTCTTTCAACATGTTGGCCAGAACGATCAGGTAGCCCAGGGCCAGGAAGGCTCCGGGAGGCAGGATGAACAACAGGATGGCATCCCCGCTGATGAGTTTCATGCCGAAAAAGGCCCCGCCCAGCAGCTCCCGGGTGGTGCCCAAGACGGTCAGAGCCAGGGTGAATCCAATTCCCATGCCCAGTCCGTCCACAATGGAGGAGAACACCCCGTTTTTGGAGGCGAAGGCTTCGGCCCGGCCCAGAACGACGCAGTTCACCACAATCAGGGGAATGAAGAGGCCCAGGGCATCAAACAGAGAAGGCACATAGGCCTTCATCACCAGCTCCACCACCGTCACAAAGGAGGCGATGATGACAATGAAGGCGGGGATCCGTACCTTGTCCGGGATGGCCGATTTCACGAGGGAAACCACCAGGTTCGACATGACCAGCACGAAGGTGGTGGCCAGTCCCATCCCCAGGCCGTTGACGGCCGAGGTGGTGACTCCGAGTGTGGGGCACATGCCCAGGAACAAGGCAAACACGGCGTTTTCCTTGAGCAGACCCTTGCTGAAATTTTGCCAATGATTCATAGGAAGTCCGTAAAGTTAGGGGTTGATTTGCTGGAGGCTGTCGTAGGCGCGCTGACGGCATCGCAATAGGCCCGGGGAGGTGATGGTGGAGGCGTTGATGGCATCCACGTCGCCGCGGTCCTTTTTCACCAGGAGTTTGAAGCTGCCGGGGTCTCGCTCCATGAACTGGACGTGGAAGTCCGACTCCCTGGGGTCCATTTTGTCGCCCAAACCGGGGGTTTCCCGGAGTGGAAATGACGGCAATGTCGGTGATCTTCCCCTCCGGGTCGAACCCGACCATGAGCTTGAATTCCCCGGAAAAGCCGATGCCGGTGAAGGTCTCCACCGCCGTCCCCAGGATTTCATCTCCCTTCCGGGCCGTGTAGAACAGAGGGTGTCGCCTCCACGGGCAGTTTCCGTACCTCCGCACTGGGTTCGTTGTCAAAGCCTGGGACCACCACCGCGATGGCTTCGTTTTTCTTGCGCAATTCGGCCAGAAGGATGGGTTCTTTGGTGAGCGCATACACCGAGCCGAGAAGTCCCGCCGCCACCAGGGTGACCACCACCAGGGTGGAGAGCATGCTCACGAAGGTGGATTCTTTTTTAGCCATGCTTCACCTCCTTTCCAAATCGTTTGGGTTTCATGTATTTGCTGGATCAAAGGCGTAAATCCGTTGGAAGATCAGGATGGCGAACTGCACCCTTTTCTCGGGTAGGCCCTGAACACCCGGATCAGGACGGTGAGGATTCCGATCCCGATCCTGTAGACCAGCATCCCCTTGTGCTCATGGGGGAGGTTACATAGTCTGTAATATGTAGATGGCCCCCAGCATGAGTCCGCCCGTCAGCAAATGGAACAGGGATCGGCAAACCGGTCCGGATTGGCCAGCCAGAGAATGCCGGAGAAGACGAACACGGTACCAAGGATGGAAACCGGGATGCCAGGTGACAGATTTTCTCGGTACAGCAGATACGCCATTCCCAGCAACAGGGCGATGGCAGCCACCTCACCGCGGAAATCCCATCATGTTCCCCCACAAGAAGATGGAGGTAGAGGCATGTTAGTCCGGCATCAGTTCCCCCACTGTCTTCATGGCCAGGCCTTCCTTCATCATGCCCAGCGGAGTGGCGCCCGTCACGGCGTCGGTAAAGATTTGAACCACTGTCCCGGCTCGGGCCAGATGGCTGCGAAGCCACGGGAAAGGAGATGAACAGGAACACCCGTCCCACCAGGGCGGGGCTGAAGATGTTGTTGCCCAGACCCCCGAATACACGCTTTCTTTTCCCGATGCCGACGGCGGCCAGGGCGCCGATCATCACCATCCAGAAGGGGATGTTGGCCGGAAGGTGAAGAAGCCAGCAACAAACCGGTCAGGGAGGGCGGAACCGTCGAAGTGACTCGGTTTTCCTTTCAGGAGGTATTTGGATCAGATATTCAAAAGTTAGGCAGGAGACCACGGAAACTGTAGATGATGACCATGCCCATCCCAAAGTAGAAGACCGAGACGGCCAGGGCGGGAAGGAGGGAAATGATCACCCCGTACATGAGCCGGGGAACGGATTCCCGGGTGGCGGCATGGGGGGAAGGGAGATACGATCAGTTTGTTCATCGGGTGTGATTTTCTTTCGTTGGGGCTACACCGGTTTTCTGGCCCGGATGAGTTTGCCGACTTCCGCTTTGCCCAGGCGGATGTAGTCCAGGAGGGGACGGGACGAAGGGCAGGTGTAGCTGCAGCTTCCGCATTCGATGCAGTCCATCACCTTGTCACCCATGTTCTCGAATCGCCCTTTCTCCGAAAAGGTCATGAGCAGGAAGGGGCTCCAGGCCCATGGGGCAGACGCTGACACAGCGGGCACAGCGGATGCACACCTGGCTTTCCTTCCGTGAGGCTTCCCCTTCCGGCATCAGCAAAATACCCGAGCTACCCTTCACTCACGGGCACGTCCAGCACCGACAGGGCTTTACCCATCATGGGGCCGCCGTTGATCACCTTGGCTGTATCGCCGGGCAGGCCGCCCGCTTTTTCGATGAGCTGGGAAACCGGCGTGCCGATCCGCACCTGGAAATTGAGGTGGGACAGGGATTTCCCGGTCACCGTCACCACCCGGTCGATGAGGGGCCGGTTTTTCATCACGGCTTCGTAGGTGGCCAGCGCGGTCCCCACATTGAAGACCACCACCCCCACGTCGATGGGCAATCCGCCGGAAGGGACCTCCCGTTTCAGGATGGCCTGGACCAGTTGCTTTTCTCCCCCCTGGGGGTATTTGACTTTCAAGGCCTGCACCTGAACCGGACTTCCCTCGCACACCCGGCTCATTTGTTCGATGGCGTCGGGCTTGTTGTTCTCGATGCCCAGGATGGCTTTTTCCACGCCCAGCCCTTTCATCAGAACCTGGATCCCGGCCAGCAGCTCGTCGGAACGTTCCATCATCACCGCGTGGTCGGCCGTCAGGTAGGGCTCACATTCCACCCCGTTGATGAGGAGGTACTCCGCTTTCTTTCCACCCGGAACCATGAGTTTGACATGGGACGGAAAGGTGGCGCCGCCCAGACCGACCAGACCGGCATCCAGGATTTTGCTGCGGATGTCCGCGGCCTCCAGGGGGGTGTTCTTCACCAAGTCGTCGGACCGGTCGATGGTTTCGACCCATTCGTCCCCTTCCACCTGGATCTGCACGGCCATCCGGCGGTATCCCGAGCTGTCGGGGAATTCGTCCACTTTCAGAACCTTTCCGGAAACGGAGGAATGGATGTTGGTGGACACGAACCCGCCCGATTCGGCGATGCGCTGTCCCACCTTCACCTCGTCGCCCCGTTTCACCAGAACTTTCGCAGGGGCCCCCAGGTGTTGGGAAACGGGAATGACCGCCACCTCCGGAGGGGGAAGCATCTCGATTTTCTTTCCGGCCGACAGCTTGTTTTCCGGAGGGTGGACACCACCCCTTGAGAATGTTTTCAGGTTCATCGGTTCGATTATTTGATTTCTGCCTCCGCTTCTTCGGGTTTTTTCTCCCGGGGGGGTGGAAAATTCAATTCAAGGATGGCGCTGGTGGGACACTCCGCCACGCACTTGCGGCAAAGCTTGCATTTGTCCGAATCAATGAAGGCCAGGTTGTTGTTCATGGTGATGGCCTCGTGGGGACACACCTTGAAGCATTTGGAACAACCGATGCAGGCCACTGCGCAGTTCTTTTTGGCCACCGCACCCTTTTCCTCGTTGATGCAGGACACATAAATCTTCCGGTCTTTCTTGTTCTTCTTCCGAAGCTCGATGATGTTCCTCGGACAGGCATCCACGCAGGCGCCGCAGGCCGTGCATTTTTCATCGTCCACCACGGGAAGGCCCGTGACGGGATCCATGTGGATGGCATCGAAGTTGCATACGGCCACGCAGTCTCCTTCGCCGAGGCAACCGAAGGGACAGCCGCTTTCGCCCATGTACAGGTTGTGGACGATGGCACAGGTGGCCGCTCCGTCATACACGTTGAGGTGCGGGCGGTGTTCCGGGGTGCCGTTGCAGCGAACCACGGCCACGCGGGGGGCCTGTTCCACGGCTTCCCTTCCCAGGATGGAAGCGGCTTTGGCCATGGTTTCATTTCCGCCCACGGGGCAGAACAGGTCGTCCCAGCTCTCCTGTTTGACCAGGTTTTCCGCGAAGTTCCGGCAGCCGGCAAAACCACAACCTCCACAGTTTGCAGCCGGAAGTGCTTCCTCCACTTCGTCGATCCGGGGATCTTCGAATACCTTGAATTTTTGGGCCACAAAATACAGGATGATGGCGGCAGCGGCTCCGATGGCCACCAGAGTGATGATGGTGATGACGATAATTTGGCTCATTGCACCGTGTGTATTTTCTGTATGCGAAACTGAAACCTTGTTTCAATGCGTTTCCTGAACAGGTAAAGAATCAGGTAGTACGGGACGACCGATCCCAGGGCGGCCGTTCCGGCCCGCAATTCGGGCAATCCCAGGGAGGTCAGAAGGATCAGCAGCCCCAGCACAAGCAAAAAGGGAAAAAAATAGCCCAGGGCAACTGCCTTGTAGCCCAGGTGGCGTGCCACGAGGACCCGGACTTTTTCACCCGGCCGGACGTCCTCGCCCTGCAGGGTGACATCCACTTCCTTTTCTTCCTGATCCGAGGCGGAGCAAGCCCCTTTTGCATGGCAGGAGGCACAGGCGGACTGGCTGACAATGCGCACCCGGGCCAATTCCCCGGTCGCGCTCACAACGATTCCCTCATGGTCGATGGCCGTTCCTGTGGACATGTACGCTCCTTCCAAAACTGGAATACAAAAATATGGATGTTGTGCTATTCTCCCTTGTTGTATATCATATTCTTGGAGAATCCACACAATTTAGTTCTGGTATAAATAGGCCCTTAGAAGATGAATCCCAGCACAAAACGAACATTCTGGTGAACGAGTTTGGCAGAGGTCTCGTCCTGGTACAGGCTGCTGATTCCACGCTGGACCACCACCCCCATGTGCACCTTCATGACTTCCAGTCCACCGCCGAAGACCAGGCCGTATTCCTGGTTCGCATAGGTGTTTTCAAAATCAATGGCGGTTCCCCCGAGTCGGCCTCCGAAATGGTGGCTGAAGTACCCTCCGAATTGCGCGTAGGACCGGACACCGCTCATGGACGGAGAGGTGAACAGAAGACTCACGGGGGTGGTCAGGGAGTGGGTGCGGAAATTGCCGTCGGCATGTTGGCTGCCCTTGGTCTCATACAGCACCTCCGGCTGGAGCGTGAAGTTTTTTGTCAGCCGCAGCTGGGCATAGAGACCGCCGGATGCGGAAAAGATGGACTTGCCCTGAAAATAGTCGTTCACATAATCGTGGTAGCTGGAACCGAGGCCTGTCATGAATCCGGCCCGCAACACCGCGGGACCGTCGTACAGGGCGTCTTCTTCCGAAGGACGGCGCATGTCGGAGATCTCACCGGCCATGGACAGGTCTTCCGTCAGGGCGCTCAGGGCGTTGGTGACCACGGCCATGCCGTCGTAATCGAGGAGACCGGCATCATCCTCGGGCTTGTGGTAGGGGGATTCGGATCCCGTGAATGCGTGCACGGCGGGGATGCCCATCTTTCCGAAGGGCGCCGTGTCGGTGCGTTGTTCGATGCTCTCGTTGGATTTGGTCACGGACAGACCGTATTCCGATGCCAGTTTGGCCTGCAGGGCATCGGCCCCGGTGATCAGCTCCACGCCTTCCAGGTCGATCCCCTTGTGTTTTTCGTACATGCCCACCATGTCGAGGCTGACCATGAGCTTGATCCGGTCCGGTTCCACCACCCGGTCGGTGAGGAACTGTTTGGACCCGATCAAGCCGCTTTCCTCCCCGTCAAAGGCCACAAACACCACGCTTCGGCCCAGGGCATCCGCGCCGGACGCCAGGTTCCGCCCGATTTCGATGAGGGAAGCCACCCCGGAGGCGTTGTCGTCGGCACCGTTGTACACCACCACTTCATCCTCCTCCAGCTTCCATCCAAGGTGATCGTAGTGGGCGCCCAATACGATGAATTCGTTCCGGAGCACAGGATCGGATCCCCGGATGATTCCCACCACATTTTTCCCGGAAATGTTCAGGATGCCCTGCCGGAAATTGAAGGGGTGAAAATAGCTGTCGTCCAGGGGAAGGATTCCTGCCTCTTCAAACTGGCCGGCGATGTAGCGGGCCGCCAGGTCGCCCTCCGGCGATCCGAAACCGCGGCCGAGCAGGCTGTCCGATGCCAGGAAATTCACATGCCCTTCCAGCCGGGAGGCCGGTGTGGAGAATTGGGCGTGTGCGGAGGCGGTGAAAAGAAGGGCAAGCGCAAAGGGAAGAATCCGTTTCATGATGCGGGTTGTTGGTTTGTACCCCGCAATGTAAAAAATCTATGTCTCTCTGCGGGAGAAAACTTTCCACCGCGAACCGGAGAGGTGGAAATAGAACGGAATGCCTGCAAGGACCGTTCCGATGGCAATCAGGGATTCCGTGGGACGTTCCATCAGGGACAGTCCCAGGATGAGCAGGCCTGCGAGGGCATAGAGTACCTGGACCGCGGGGAAGCCGCGGAGACGAATGCCGTTTGGGTATCGTTTGCGGAGTCGGAACACACCCAGAACGGTCAACAGCGGAAACATGCCCAACGCAAAACCCATGTAGGTCAGGATCTGTTCAAAGGTACCGGAAACCACCATGATCACGGCCAGAACCGCTTGCAAAACGATGGCGTTGGAAGGAACCTGGTGGCGGGGATGGATCCGGCCGACACCTCGAAAAAAGAGTCCGTCCCGGGACATGGAATAGTAGACACGGGGACCGATGATCAGAAACGCGCTGAGGGACGAGAAGAGTGCGAAGGCGATGAGCAGGGAAAACAGGGTGCCGGCGCGGGAGCCGAAGAGATGCTCCATCGCCAGCCCGCCGATGGAAATCACCCCCTCCATTTGTTTGGGACCGATGCCATAGACAAACAGGGCGTTCAGACCCAGGTACAGCACAAGGACGATGCCCGTGCCCAGCCAGAGGGAGCGGGGCAGGGTTTTTTCCGGGTTCCGGATTTCGCCCCCGATGTAGGTGGAAGCATTCCAGCCGCTGTAGGCGAACATGATCCACATCAGGGAAAGGCCCATGGATTTCCATCCGGTCATTTCCCGAAGGCCTTCGGCCGGACCGGCGAAATGGGAGGTGTCTCCGCTTTTGCTGAACAGGCCGGCGGCAATCAGTCCCAGGATGAGGGCCACCTTGAGCAGTGTGAGCACATTCTGGACCCGGGCTCCGGTTTTCATACCCCGGTAATGGATGGCGGCAAACAGAAAGATCACCGCCACCGAATGGAGGGATCCGGCCGTCTTCGAAGACAAACCGGCCGTCTCCGTCCACCAGGTGCCATAGGCCGGAAGGGCCCGGAACAGGTATTCGCTGAAGCCCATGGCCGAGGCGGCGATGGGGGCGGAGAAACCCACAATGAGGGAAGTCCACCCACTCAAAAAACCGAGCATGGGATGGTACAGGTCCCGCAGGAACTGGTACTCTCCCCCGGCTTTGGGGATGTTGGCACCCAGTTCCCCGTAGGAAAGCGCCCCGCACAAAGCCAGCACCCCGCCCAGGACCCAGAGTCCCATCATCCAGCCCGGGTGGTGGATCTGGGCCAGGATGAGACCGGAGGTCGTGAAGATTCCGGCTCCGATCATGTTGGCCACCACGATGCTGGTGGTGGGGAAGAGGCCCAGGCTTCGTTTGAGGACAGTTTCGGTCATGTCGGGGTCCGGGAAGGGTCCCTATTTTTTTCCGGTTTTGTGGCTCACCAGCAGGCTGCTGCCCGGTTGCATGGTGGAGACAAAATGGGGCAAGCCGGTGACATAGTCATAATAGGCCTGGTTCCAGCCCCGACCGTAGCCCCGACCGCCGCCGGAAATGTTGTGTGTGGCATAGCAGCCGCCCACCGACAGTTTGGGTTCCAGGTCGTCGAAGTAGTTCTTGTACCACTCCTTGTCCGCATCGCTGAACACAAAGTCGAAGGGTCCCGGCAACTGTTTCACCAGTTCGTGGGCATCGGCCAGGCGGGCATCCACATAGTCGGACAGACCGGCCTCCCTGAAGTGGGCCACCGCGGTCCGGTGACGCCCTTCATCGATGTCGATGGTGATGAGTTTTCCGCCTGTTTTGGCCAGAGCCCAGGCGATGTGGATCCCCGAATACCCGGTGGAAGTGCCGATCTCCAGGGCCCGGGTGTATTTGCCCTCGATGATGAGGTCGTACAGCTGCTTCGCATCGGAGCGGGGGACATTCATGTCGCGCCATTCACCGGCATGGGCAGCGAGGTAGGATTCGACCTTCCGGTCGAGTTCGGGCGTGTCCCGCAGGGTCTGCGCGTTCGTCCGGCTCTGGTAGGCCAGGAGGACGGACGTCATCAGGCTGAAAAAAATCACGGTGTTCGGATTCATAGCTGGTGGGCTTGTTCACTGCAGTTTACTCCTAGGAGTGTCCGGAGGGAAAAAGGTTTAATTCCCATTGTGTTAATGAAATGTGAATGACTCCCGGGCCGGGACGGTTTCAGGCCTTGATTTTTCAACTGATGTTGCCCCAGTCGATGCGGCGCGGATTGCCTTTTTTCAGGTTCTTCCGGAAGATGTAGTTCTTTTCCAGCTTCAGTTCGGGATCCTCGTCAACGATCGCTTCCGCCGCATCCCGGGCAAGGATGAGAATCTGGTTGTCGCGCCCCAGGTGGGCGATTTTCAGGTTGAAGGGGATGCCGCTTTGCTGGGTGCCTTCGATGTCGCCGGGACCCCGCAATTTCAGGTCGACCTCGGCGATTTCGAATCCGTCCGTGGTCCGCACCATGGTGTTCAGGCGGGTGCGTCCGTCCTCGGAAAGCTTGTAACCCGACATGAGGATGCAATAAGACTGGTCGCCCCCCCGGCCCACCCGTCCCCGGAGCTGATGCAGCTGGGACAGTCCGAACCGTTCGGCGCTTTCGATGATCATGACCGTGGCGTTGGGCACGTCCACCCCCACCTCGATGACCGTGGTAGCCACCATGATGTGGGTCCGCCCGGCAAGAAAATGCCCCATGGATGCCTCCTTTTCCTCCGGTTTCATCTTTCCGTGCACCACGGCCACCTGGTACCGGGGCGGGGGAAAGGCCCGGGAAATGCTTTCCAGTCCGTCCTCCAGGTCCTTGTAATCCATGGCTTCCGATTCCTGGATGAGGGGGTAAACGATGTAGGCCTGCCGGCCTTCGTCCAGCTGCTTTTTCAGAAAACCAAAGACCTGGAGACGCTTCGATTCGAAGGAGTGTCGGGTGATGATGGGTTTTCGGCCCGGGGGGAGCTCGTCAATGACCGAAACATCCAGGTCCCCGTACAGGGTCATTGCCAGGGTCCGCGGGATGGGG
Source organism: Bacteroidales bacterium (assembly GCA_041393235.1). Classification (GTDB taxonomy): domain Bacteria; phylum Bacteroidota; class Bacteroidia; order Bacteroidales. The sequence goes on along the minus strand of JAWKKO010000016.1, from coordinate 34,196 downwards.
GTGGCCGTCATCACCAGCACATGGGGAAGCACATCGGCCTTTTTCCAGAGCCGGGCCCGCTGGGCCACCCCGAACCGGTGTTGCTCGTCGATGACCACCATGCCCAATTGCCGGAACTGCACCACGTCCTCGATGACGGCGTGGGTTCCGATGAGGATGTGAACCGATCCGTCGAGCAGGCCTTCGTGGATGGGGCCCCGGTCCGATTTTTTCACCGAGCCCGTGAGCAATTCGACCCGGACATCCATGCCTTCCAGAAACTTGCTGATGCTGCGGTGGTGCTGCTGGGCCAGGATTTCCGTGGGAGCCATGATGCAGGACTGGAACCCGTTGTCCATTGCCAGCAGCATGGTCATGAGGGCCACCAGGGTCTTGCCGCTGCCCACGTCGCCCTGCAGCAGGCGGTTCATCTGGCGCCCCGACCCCATGTCGCGGCGGATCTCCCGGATCACCCGCTTCTGGGCCTCGGTCAGTTCGAAGGGCAGGTGGTGGTGGTAAAAGGTGTTGAATCCGTCCCCCACCACATCGAAGACATTGCCCCGGAAACTTCGGTTCCGCTGGGTTTTCCCATGCAGGATGTGGAGCTGGATGTAAAAGAGCTCCTCGAATTTCAAACGGAAGGCGGCAGCCTGGGCCTGCTCGTTGGTGTCCGGAAAATGGATCTGCCGCATGGCGGTGTCGAGGGTCACCAGGTTCATGGACCGCAGCAGCCAGGCGGGGAGGGTTTCCTCGAACGGACCCGGCAGGTTGGAGATGGCGGAGGCCATCATCTTGCTGAGGGCTTTGGAGGTGACGTACTGGTCCTTCAGTTTTTCCGTGGTGGAATAAACCGCCTGCAATTTGGATGCGACGGCGGCCCGTTTGGCGGGATCGTCCAGTTCCGGGTGGACCAGGTTGATGCGGTTCTTGTAGACGGAGGGTTTGCAAAAGGCCAGCACCTCCTGGCCCGGGGGATGTTGCTCCGGAATCCATTTGGCTCCCTTGAACCAGACCAGATCGACCCGACCGGTTTCGTCCCGCAACTGGGCGGTCAGGCGCTTTCCTTTGCCGGTTCCCACGGTTTGGTAGCCTTCGATCCGGCCCAGGACCTGGACGTAGGGCATGTCGGGTTTCAGGTCGGCGATCCGGTACACCGTGCTGCGGTCGACATAGCGGAAGGGGAAATGACTCAGGAGATCCTCCACACAGGCAATGCGCAATTCGTCCCGGAGCATGTCCGCCCGGCGGGGCCCGACGCCGGGAAGAAATTGGATGTCCTGTCGGAGATATTGTTGCATGCCTGGGCTGTTTTCCGTAAAATTAGCATTTGTTTGCAGAGTGAAAGAATTTCTTTGGAGAGGTCGAGCCGCGATCCGGCATGCGGCCCACATCAAACACCGGCATGGCCGGTTCCTCCATTCGCCGTTTTTGTTCGACCTGGTCCATCGGACGGTGTTCAATACGGCCGGGTTGCAGGTGCCGGAAGAGATCGTCCGGACCCACCGCGAACTGAAGGGCTCGGGCGATCCGATGAAACCCGGGGAATGGGGCGCAGGCACGGGCCAAAGCGCACCCGCCGTTCCAACCGTCGGGTCCTTTGTTCGGAGGGCTTCCGTCCCTGAAAGGTACGGGGCCCTGCTGTACCGGCTGAGCAACTGGTTCGGTCCCGACGTGTTGCTGGAGCTGGGTACCGGATTGGGCGTGTCCGGAATGTATCTTGCATCGGGTTCGCCCGGGACGGCTTTGCATACGATGGAGGGGGACAGCGACCGGGCTCATTTCGCTGAAACGCTTTTTAAACGATTGGGGCAAACCGGAGTCAAAGTGCATATCGGCGACCTGGGGTTGAGTCTCGACCGGATTCTGCCGGAGGTTCCGAAGAAGTTCCTGGCCTTTGTGGACGGTAATCATGCCTGCGAGCCCACGGTCGCCTACGTGAGAAAACTGGTGGATGCGAGCCAGGGACGGGGGATGGTGGTCCTGGACGATGTGTACTGGTCGAAGGGGATGGCAAGGGCCTGGAAGGAAATCATCGCCTGGCCGGAGGTGCCGGTTGCCATCGATCTGCACCGGATGGGCATCCTGGTACTCCGGAACGATCTGACGCCGCGGAACTTGAAAATATTGTTTTAAAATTGTTTGGGGAAATCCTTCGGATATTGTTTACTTTCGTGTTCAATCATTGTACTTATGAAATCGATCATCAGCCTGGATAAAATCGTTAAAAACTACCACATCGGGACCATCGTTGTGGAAGCCCTCAAATCGGTGAACCTCGACATCAAGGAAAACGAGTACGTGGCCATCATGGGCCCATCGGGATCCGGGAAGAGCACGCTGATGAACCTGCTGGGCTGTCTGGACACCCCGTCCGATGGAAGCTATGTCCTGAACGGGACCGATGTGAGCAAGATGGACGACAACCGGCTGGCGGAGATCCGGAACCGGGAAATTGGATTCATCTTTCAGACCTTTAACCTGTTGCCACGCTACACAGCCCTGGAGAACGTGATGCTTCCCCTGGTGTATGCCGGCGTTCCCAAGCAGGAGCGGGAGGAAAAGGCGAAGGCAGCCCTCAAAGACGTGGGATTGTCCGACCGCATGGACCACCGGCCCAACGAACTTTCCGGCGGACAACGGCAGCGGGTGGCCGTGGCCCGGGCCCTGGTCAACAATCCTGCCATCATTCTGGCCGACGAACCCACGGGGGAACCTGGACTCCAAAACCTCGGTGGACATCATGAATCTGTTCAAGGAAATCCACAGGGGGAACACCATCATTCTCGTGACCCATGAGGAATCCATCGCCCGCTATGCCCAGCGCATCATCTGGCTCCTGGACGGGGAAATCGATCACATCGAAGAAAACGGCCGGCACCCCGAGTGATTGATGACCCGAAAGTCGAACATCTATACCAAGGGAGGAGACAGGGGGGAGACCTCCCTGGTCGGAGGAAAACGGGTGCCCAAGCACCATCTCCGGATCGAATCCTACGGAACGGTCGATGAATTGATGTCCCACACGGCCCTGCTCCGGGACCTGCTGAGCGATGAGGGACTGAAGGAGGATCTGTTGAAGATTCTCGGCCTTCAGATGGCCTCCGCTTCGGTCCTTGCAACCGATGATCACAAGCTTGAATTGAACCTTCCAAAGGTACGGGAAGAAGACATTCGCTTTCTGGAACACCGGATCGACGAGATGGATGCCACCCTGGAACCACTGACATCCTTTCTCCTTCCGGGAGGCCATCCGGCCGTGTCCCAGGCCCATGTTGCGCGGACGGTTTGCCGGCGGGCCGAACGGACCATTTTGCGCCTGAACCGTGAGGAGGAAGTGTCCGACGAAATCCTCCGTTTTTACAACCGATTGTCCGATTACTTCTTCGTGCTTTCCCGCATCATTGCTCGATCCCAGGGCGTTCAGCAACCCCCGTGGAAAGGGGTGTTGGAGAAGTGATATTTTTTTATATATTTGCGGCTTTTAGAAGCACCTAGTTAGTAACCCAAAATCACTCTTTCGATGTATTGGACATTGGAATTAGCCTCGAAACTCGAAGACGCTCCCTGGCCCGCGACCAAGGAAGAACTGATTGATTTTGCCATCCGTTCCGGCGTACCCATGGAAGTCATCGAAAACCTGCAGGAAATCGAGGATGAGGGCGATGTGTACGAAAGCATCGAGGACATCTGGCCCGATTATCCCTCCAAAGACGATTTCTTTTTCAACGAAGACGAATACTGAAAGGGGCTAGAGCCCCTTTTTTTCTTTCCACCAAAAGACATCCTGCCACACCAGGGGCCGCCATTCCCCCACCCATTTGAAATCGCTCAGCAATCGCTCCTCGGATGGAAACAGCTCCAGGGGATAGTATTTCCCATCGGGTTTCTTCAGGTAGCTGACTTTTGAGATCTTGTTGTCCTTCAGATAAATGGTCAGGTCGGAGCAGATGGTCTTGTTGGCTCCGACGATCTCGCCCTGGTCCTCCGCATAATAGATGGTTTGCCCGTTGCCCGTGACCTCGATCACCGACAGTTTGTTGTCGTGAAAGTGACCGATCATCTGTTTCCCGCGCATCTGGTCGTACTTCACGCTGTCCTTGCGGGTTACCACAAGGGAAATCCCGTCGAGGTACATGCGGTGCAATTGCTGTTCGTGCATCACCACCCGGATCAATTCGGCGGTGAGCTGGTTCTCGTCCGACCACAGCACCGGTTCGCCCAGAAAAGTGAACAGGCTGTCGGCCTCCACATAAACCAGGGAATCGCACATCACCTGCATGTCGGGTCGAAAGATCTTCACGTGGTTGTAGGCACGGAGGATCCGGCTTTCTTCCAGCAGGTCCGGGTTCTGCATCGAACGGAGGGTGTCGGCATGGACGTACATGGTGTCGGCTTCCTCCACCTGGATCATCAGGGCGCTGTCGGTGACCATGGCGTAGTCGTTGTCGCTGTAGTACAAGCCGTAGTTGCCTTTCAATGTCAGGTTCTGCGCGGTGTCGATCAGCTCGACGCGGGAGCGGGCCCAGCCGTACCCGGCTTCCTGCTCGTAATACAGGGTGTCGCCCCGCAGCGTCCGTCCCTCCTCCTGCAGAAAGGCTTTCTCGGTGACATAGCTGATGTCCTTCTGGGTGTCGTACCACCCGTTTTCGCAATAAATGTAACGTTCCTCATTGAGGATGGTGGTGGGGCCGGAGAAATAAGCGATCTCGGTTTCCGTGTCGTATTTCAGGCTGTCGGTGCGGATCTCGTAGTCGGGGTTGGTGATGACCACACTGTCCATGAAGAAGAAAATTTCATCGTCCACGAAAAAACGCCCCCTGCGGCTGGTGAGGCGGTTGTCCGATTCGGTGAGCACCCCGCCTCCCAGGTAGTCGGCGATCCGGGTTTCCCGGTTGTAATTCATGGAATCGGTCACCAGGGTGATGTCCTTGTTGACCAGCCGGACATTGTGCCGGACCCGGGCGATTTTTGTGTTCCCGTTGTAGTACACCACATCGCCCGTGAGGGTCAGGGTGTCGGCCTGAACGATTTTGACCCGGCTGAAGGCATCCACGGATCCGGTCGAAGGATAGAAATAAGCCGAGTCGCAGGACATGAGAATGTCCTCGTGCTTGAGCTGCACGTCTCCGATCAGTTTGCGGGCATCCTTGCCGATCTTGATGTCGTAGGCGGTCAGGTCCGCATTCATGATCTCGATGCTTTTCACCTTTTGTGCACTCAGGTCCGGGTGCAGAGCGAAAAGCAGGGACAGGCACCAGGCCAGGACAAGGATCGGTTGCCGGACTTGGCGGGATTTCATCGGCTATTTCTGGCTAACTTGCTCCTGGAACAGCGCACATTCCCGGAACGACGGATCGACCCGGATGTAGGTGGATTCCTTTTTCTCCTTGTACCACTCCCGCACCACGGCCTCGCTTTTTTGCTGGAGGGCCATGTTCTGCAGTAAAAGGTAGTCCTGCTTGAGGTTTGCCTTGTGGGGTTCGATCCGCTTTTTCAGGTAAAGCATCTTGTAGCAGGTCTTGCTGTTGTGGTCGGTGGTTTCGTAGGGATCCGACACGTCGCCCACCTCCATGTTCCGGATCACATAGTAGTCCTTGGTTTGCAGCTGGTCCAGCTCGAAGGTGGAGGCATTGGTCTGGGGGATTGACCACCAGGCCGCCGTTCACGCTGGTGCGCTCATCCTCTGAGTATCTCTTGGCGGCCAGGTCGAAGGTGATGGAATCGTCCGCGATGGCGGTCCGCAGGCCGTCGAGTTTGTGGATGGCCTTTTGCTTGGCATTGGCATCGGCCTTGGGATTCAGGATGATGTGGCGGGTGTTGGCCCGGTCGCCCCGGCGTTCCACCATCTGGATGATGTGGTAACCGAAGGAGCTTTCCACAATCTTGGACACCTGTCCGGGCTTCAGTGCCCAGGCTGCATCGGCGTATGCTTTGTCGAGCTCGGCCCGGCTCATGAATCCCAGCTCGCCCCGGCGGCTGGCGCTCGGACCTTCCGAATACAGGATGGCCAGGGTTCCGAAGTCTTCGCCCTCCTGCACCCTTCTGCGCAATTCCAGAAGTCGTTCCTTGACGGCAAACACGGCCTCCTCGCTGTAGGACGGGTAGGCCACGATCTGGGACAATTCCACCGAGGTGTTGATGTAGGGGAGGCTGTCGGATGGGATCGACCGGAAAAAACTCTTCACATCGGACGGGGTGGTGCTCACGTCTTCGGTGATGGTTCCCCGGACCTGCTGGGTCATGATCTGTTCCCGGATCGATTCCCGAAGGTCGTCCTTGATGTCGAAGATGCTTTTGTCGAAATAGGCTTCCATTTCCTCCTCGCTTCCCAGTTGGCTGATGAAATAGTCGAGGCGGGAATTCATCTCCAGTTCCACCTGACCCGGGGTGACCTCGATGCTGTCGATCTTGGCCTGGGCCATGAGCAGCTTTTGTTCCACCAGACTGTTGAAGATCTGGCACCGGGCGTCGGCAGGCATGTACTGTCCCGACATTTTCACCTGGAGGTATTGTTGTTCCACATCGGACTGCAGAATGTGGAAGTCGCCGACCACGCCGACCACCCGGTCGATGATCAGGGCGTCCTGTCCCCACACGGAAAGACTCATGGACAGGATCAGAATGCTATGGATGAAGTGCTTCATGCTGGTTTATTTGTAGATTTCAAACTGGTTCCTGGAAACGCCGTCGCGATACACCTGCTGTTCCAGGTTCCGGAAAAATTCGATTTTACGTTTGTTCAGAAGGATGTTGGTGATGTCGTCCCGGACCATGTCGAGGGGGGCCGCCTCGCCCTCCGGGAGATGATCGGCCACATGGAGGAAGTACCGGTACACGGAATCGTATTGTTCGATGTTTTTGTTGTACTGCAAGTACCGGGCGGGCTGGGTAATGTCCCGGGGCAATTGCTCCTGGTAGGTGGGGAAATCGGACCATTGGTCGTTGAAGTCCTGAAAAACGGCCCCGTTGCTTCGGCAGTATCCTTCCAGCTGGGTCTGGTCGTCCTCGCCGTTGTTGCGCGACCATTGGCGGACCCGCCAAAGTTCCGGAGCATCCCGCGGTACCCGCACGAAGGTCCCCTTGATGATGCTGTGGTTCAGAAGGAAGTTGTTGCCGTTTTCCTCATAGTATGCCTCAATTTCCCGGGCAGGTACCACCGTGTCCAGTTTCTGGGTCAGCAATTTCTGCCGGTAGGAATAAATGAGCAGGGATTTGTGGTATTCGGCCAGTTGCCGCTCGAAATTTTTCTGTTCCTCCGGAAGGGCCTGTTCGGCCCGCTGCATCATCAACTGGTCCTTCACCCATTGGTCGATGTACCGGCCCGCCAGGATCAGGCTGTCGTCCCGTCCGGTTCCTTCGGGAATGGCATCCTTCAGATCGGAAGGGTAGAGGTAGGTGTCGAAGACCCGGGCAATGGGTTCCTCCTGGGTCCGGTCGCCAAAAAGGCTGCAGGAAACCGGGAGGACGGACAGGGTCAGAAACAGGAAAAAATTGCGGTACGATCTCATGGTCGCAGGTTTTTCAACAGATCCCGGTGCACCTCCACCGGGTACTTGGCTTCCAGCTCCCGGACCCAGACCGATTCCAGGTGGTCCTGGTAGTCCGAAATGACCTGTCCCCTCGTTTCATCCAGGTCTTTGGGTTCCGGGTTCCTCGTCCGGAGGAGGAGGGGATAATGCCACATTCCGTTGCCGGGACCTTCGGTCACGGATCCTGCTTCCCCTTCTTTCAGCCGGTCCAAACCCGGGTCCTTGCCCTTTTCCTCCACCAACCGCGCCAGTTCGACGCAGGGAATGCTGTCGCCCGGACAAAGCTTCTCCCGGAGCTGGGCCTGCCCGAGTTTGCCCTTCCTGAGTTTCTTGTTCAGGGCCATCAACCCGGGTTCCAGGGATGGATCGGTGAACCGGACGTCCAGAATTTCCAGGCGTTCTCCCCACAGGTAATCCCGCCGGTGATCCCGGAAAAAGGATTCGAGTCCCATCGTGTCCGTGGCGGCTTTTGACCACACCATCCGGTCCATGATGTCGAACAGGAGAATGCCGTCGTGGTATTCCCTGGAGATGTCCCGGAATTCCGGGTATTTCTCCGGCAAAAGCGCTTCTTCGACCTCCAGCAGCTTTCCGTCGGCAAATTCTTTCAGCAGATTCCGGAGGCAGGCCGAAATGCCCAGGTTGATTTGACGGCTTTGCTTTGCTTCCACATACCGGGCGAACTCGCCCGCCGAGAAGGACTGGTCCTGGATGCGCATCAAAACCCGTTCGCTGTTTTTCAGATTTCCTGCATCCCATTTGCCAAGGAGGAGGGTGCTGTCGACAGCGGACTCAAACTCCGACAGGGCCAGGGGATCGAATTCCACCGGATGTTCCTTTCGGAGTTTGGCCAGAAACCGTTCGTTTCTCACTTCGGATCGATCGGCCCGGTTGATTTTTTCCTGCAACTCCGGTTTCATTTCTTCAAAACTGCCGATGCCCTTTTTGTCCAGGAGCTTGACAATGTGCCATCCGTAGGCCGACGCAAAGGGTTCGGTGATCTGGCCCGCCTGCTGCAACCCGAAACTGGCATCTTCAAATTCCGGGATCATCCGGCCGGTCCCGAACCAGGTCATTTCTCCGCCGGCCCGGGCCGAACTGGGGTCGTCGGAATGACGGCCGGCCAGTTCGCCGAAATCGGTTCCCGTCCGGAGGCTGTCGTACACCGCCCGGACTTCCAGCAGGGTGGCAGCTTTTTCCTGCTCCGTCATGGTTTCGGGATTGCGGAAAAAAATGTGCGCCACCTTGACCTGTCCCCGCGCGGGCCGCCGGTCGGTCACCCGGAGGATGTGGTAGCCGTAGTTGCTCCGAAAGGGCAGGCTCACGGATCCCGGTTCCGATTCATAGGCCACGGTTTCGAAGGGATAGATCATGGAGAAGACGGTGAAATATCCCAGATCCCCACCGTTCCGGCTGACCGACGCATCGTCGGAGGTGGCGCGTGCCACGGCTTCGAAGGATTCACCCTCCAGGATCCGTTGCCGGATTGCCAGGATTCGCTGGTAGGCCTCCAGGGTGTCGTCCGGTGTGGGATCGGCGGGCAGGCGGAGAAGGATGTGGCTGGCACGGACATCCTCCCGGGACCGTTCGTAGGCTTCCCGCATCATCTCTTCCTTGGTTATCGGGTCGCTCAGGTAGGGCTTGGCCAGCTGGGCCAGGTAGCCGTCCAGCTCGTTCCGGAACTTTCGGGTGGTGTCCATTCCCAGGGCCGTGGCTTCCAGGACCTTGAGTTTGAAATGGATGTACAGCTCCAGGTATTCTTCCGGGCTTTGCCGGTTCAGCGAATTCTCGTTGTTGTTTTTTCGATAGATTCTCTCGAACTCATCCAGGGTGACCTCTTCGCCCGCGATGCGCAGCAGCACCTCCGGTTCCTGAGCCCGGAGGGGATGGGCGAGGAGAAGCAGGAGGGTCAGCATGTGCGTGAGTTTCCTCATAATGTACCTTTTGGGTTTATTACATGAACGGGTGCCCCGGGGGATTATTATCTGCTGTAGTTGGGGGCTTCCCGGGTGATGGTGACATCGTGGGGATGGCTTTCCTGGACGCCGGCGTTGGTGATGCGGACGAATTTGGCATCCTGAAGGGTCCGGATGTCCGGTGCGCCGCAATACCCCATGCCCGCACGGAGTCCGCCGATCAACTGAAAGATGACCTCCGTCAGGCTTCCTTTGAAGGGCACCCGGGCGGCGATTCCTTCCGGAACCAGTTTCTTGATGTCCTCCTCCATGTCCTGGAAATACCGGTCTTTGGAACCGTGTTGCATGGCCTCCAGGGAGCCCATGCCCCGGTACGATTTGTATTTCCTGCCGTTGTAGATGATGGTCTCACCGGGGGATTCTTCCACACCTGCAAACAGGGATCCGGCCATGATGGAACTTGCCCCTGCGGCAAGTGCTTTGACGATGTCGCCCGAATACCGGATGCCCCCGTCGGCAATCACCGGGATGCCGGTTCCTTTCAGTGCATTTGCCACTTCGAAAATTGCAGTGAGCTGGGGAACTCCCACACCGGCGATGACGCGGGTCGTGCAAATGGATCCGGGACCGATCCCGACCTTGATGGCGTCGGCGCCGGCCTCGGCCAGGGCCCTGGCCGCTTCCGCCGTGGCGATGTTGCCGACCACCACATCCAGATCCTTGTAGGCTGATTTTACCTTTTTCAACACATCCAACACCCCCTGGTGATGCCCGTGGGCGGTGTCGATGACCACCGCATCCACACCGGCTTCATACAGGGCGCTGACCCGGTCCAGGATGTCTCCGGAAACGCCGACGGCCGCGGCAACCCGCAACCGGCCCTTGTTGTCCTTGCATGAATTGGGACGGTCTTTGGATTTGGTGATGTCCTTGTAAGTGATCAGACCGATGAGTTTGTGGTCCTGATCCACCACCGGAAGTTTTTCGATTTTGTGGGCCTGGAGGATCTTGGCCGCTTCGGAGAGATCGGTCTTGCGGGTGGTGGTGATGATGTTCTCCGATGTCATGACTTCCCCGATGGGGCGTTTCAGGTCCTGCTGAAAACGGAGGTCCCGGTTGGTGACGATGCCGATGAGGGTGTTTTTTCATCCACGACCGGAATGCCCCTGATTTTGTATTCCTTCATCAGGTTCAGAGCGTCGTTGACGGTCCCTTCCTTGAGAATGGTGATGGGTTCGTGGATCATCACGCTTTCGGCCCGTTTGACCTTCCGGACCTGGTTGGCTTGTTCTTCCAGGGGCATGTTTTTGTGGATGACCCCGATGCCTCCTTCCCGGGCCATGGTGATGGCCAGCTTTTCCTCCGTCACCGTGTCCATGGCGGCGGATACGATGGGGGTGTTCAACCGGATGTTGCGGGAGAACAGGGATTCGATCCGGACTTCCCGTGGAAGAACCTCAGAGTAAGCCGGCTGCAGAAGAACATCATCGAATGTGAGCCCTTCGGCAACGATTTTATCCTGGATGAACGACATGATCGTGGTTTATTTGGTTAATTTTAAATGTGGCAAAAGTACAAAAAAAAAGCGGAGTGGGGTTGGAAGAATCGCTTCAAGTTTTGAAGCAGTTTTGGGGCTTTGACTCCTTCCGCCCCCTGCAGGACGAGGTGGTTCTTTCGGTGCTCGACGGGAAGGACACCCTGGCTCTGATGCCCACAGGCGGGGGAAAATCCCTGACCTACCAGGTTCCCGCCCTGGTGAAAGACGGGATCTGCCTGGTTGTCAGTCCGCTGATTGCGCTGATGAAGGACCAGGTGGAGCAGTTGCAGCGCCGGGGAATCAAGGCCCTGGCCATCCATTCGGGCATGTCGAGGCATGAGATCTCCGTGGCCCTGGACAACTGTGTGTTCGGCGGTGTCCGGTTGCTCTACCTTTCCCCGGAACGCATCGCCACCGAGCTCTTTCGGGTCCGGGTCCAGGACATGAACGTCAACCTCATCGCGGTGGACGAGGCCCATTGCATCTCCCAGTGGGGCTACGATTTCCGCCCCTCCTACCTCCAATTGTCCAACCTGCGGTCGCTGCTTCCGGAGGCTCCGGTACTGGCCCTGACGGCCACCGCCACTCCGGAGGTGTGCGAGGACATCCAGGATCGGCTGGAATTCCGGTCCCGGCACTTGCTGAAGCAGAGTTTCGAACGTCCCAACCTGATCTATGAGGTCCGGAAAACCGACGACAAGGCCGGGGATTTGCTGGGATTCCTCCGGGAACACCCGGGGAGCGGGGTTCTGTACACCCGAAGCCGTCAGAAATGTCGCGAAATTGCCCTGTGGCTGCGGGAAAAAGGAATCAAGGCCGGGTACTACCATGCCGGTCTGAAGCAGGAACGAAGGGACGAGGAACAGTCGGCCTGGCAGAAAGGCGAAGTGCGGGTGATTGTTGCCACCAACGCCTTCGGCATGGGAATCGACAAGCCCGATGTGCGGTTTGTGCTGCATGTGGACCTTCCCGATCACCCCGAAGCCTATTTTCAGGAAGCCGGACGCGCCGGCAGGGACGGACTGGATGCCCGGGCCGTACTCTACGTCGGTCCGTCGGATGCCGCCCGGGCGTTGCAGCGGATCGATCAGGGGTTTCCCGACATCCCCTTCATCCGAAAGGTGTATGCCGCCCTGGGCAATTTCCTGCAGGTCCCCGTGGGCAGCGGAAAGGGTCAGTCCTTCGATTTTGAATTCGGATCCTTTCTGAGCCGCTATCGTTTCCAGGCCATGCAGGCCCATGCCGCCCTGTCCGTTCTTGAGCAGGAAGGGTATCTGACCCTGACGGAGGCATTTCACAATCCCACGCGGATCATGTTTGCGGTGGGCCGGGACGAACTGTACCGGGTGCAGGTGAGCCAGGGGGATCTGGATGCGTTTGTGAAGCTTCTCCTCCGGACCTACACCGGACTCTTCAGTCAATACGTCCGGATCGATGAATACACCCTGGCCAAACGGGCCGGAATTCCTGTGGACCGTATCCGGGAATACCTCCTGCTTCTGGCCAAGCGGCATTTGATCCACTACATTCCCCGGAAGGACATGCCGTTGATCACCTATGCCGAGGAGCGGCTGGAGGAAAAGAGCCTGCTGATCGCCCCCGGACCCTACCATTTCCGCAAATCCCGGTTCGAAAAGAGACTCGGGGAGATGATCCGGTACGCGGAAGGGGAGGAGCATTGCCGAAGCCGGTTCCTGTTGACCTACCTCGGGCAAAGCCGGGCTCCCAGGTGCGGCCGGTGCGACGTATGCGCTGCAGGGAAAGGGGATTCGCCTGGATCGGCGGACGATTTGGATGAGGCCATCCGTCGGGAATTGACCAGCCGGTCCCAGCCTGTGGGGGATCTGCTCGACCGGCTGGGGGGGAGCGCCCCCTTGATTTTGGAGCATCTGGAGGCTTTGGAGGCCCTGGGATGGGTGCGTCGGGATGCCGCAATGAACTTGATCTGGACCGGGGCCTGATATCCAGCCACTTTTCTTTATCTTTGCAGCCATGCAAAATAACGAGGACCATCCGGATCCCCAGTTGTACGGCGAAAACATGCTTGCGGTGGTCGCTTCGGCCAATGACCTGTGCAGCTATGCAGAACGCCTTGGGGAGGAAGAACCAAAGGCGTTCATCGGGAACATTCTTCTGCATTTGTCGGAGGTGTACCGGAACATGTTGCGCATGCCTCTTCTGGAGCCGCGTCTCAACGATCCGGTGGAGCAACACGTCTCCGAATCGGATTGGTCGGCCTTGTATCAGGAGATTGCGCGACTCCTGGGGCCCTACAATGAGTACCTCCGGCCCGTGGAGGAGGAGGATTTCGATCGCTCCGACCTGGTGCCCCACACCATTTCGGAGGATCTGGCCGACCTCTACCAGGAGCTGCGGGATTTCACGGTCAACTTCTAGCCGGGGTCTGGAAGAAACCATGAACGATGCGGCCTGGGAATTGAGAGAGAGGTTCCTGGACCAATGGGGGAAGAAGCTTCTGTCGGCCCAGGGAGCGTTGCATGGATTGTACAGCAAAGGAGTGGATCCGGAGAAAGAATGATGAGGTTTCAGAGTGAGATCAGCAAGGAGGACGTGGCCGAACTGGAATTGATCCAGTACGAGGGTCCCATCGTGGTGTTGAACACACCGGAGGATTTCCGGCAGGAATACCCGGAAATCCGTTCTCATCCCCTTCTGGGGTTCGATACGGAGACCCGGCCTTCCTTCAAGAAGGGACGGGTTTATCCCACGGCATTGATTCAGCTCGCCGTTCCCGACAAGGCATGGATCGTCCGCGTGGGCCGGATGGGGTATCCGCCCGAGCTTTTGCAGTTGCTCAGCAATGACGAATGCATCAAAGTGGGTTCGGGTCTGCAGGACGACATGCGCCGCATGCGGGCCGACGCACCTTTTCGGCCTGCGGGATTCCTGGATCTTCAGCGGTATGTGGAGGCGTTCCGGATCGAAGAGAAGGGACTAAAGAAAATGACGGGCATCGTGCTCGGCAAGCGCATCTCCAAATCGCAACAGGTCTCCAACTGGGAAGCCGACGTCCTGACCGAAGCCCAGCTGCGCTATGCCGCCACGGATGCATGGATCTGCCTGGAAATCTACCATGCATTGCGGAATTCCATCAGCCAAACGACATGACAGAACGCACGAGAATCGTATTGAAATCGGGGAAGGATCAATCCCTACGAAGGCTGCATCCCTGGGTGTTCTCGGGAGCCATCAAAAAGATCCAGGGTCCCATCGGGGAAGGGGACCTGGTGGATGTGTATGACAACAAGGAGGAGTTTCTGGCCACCGGATTCTACCAGGACGGCTCCATCGCCGTCCGGGTGCTGTCCTTCGAGCCGATGGAACTGGACCAGAGTTTCTGGAACCGGCGGATCGGCCGGGCCTGGACCTTTCGCAAATCCCTGGGTTTCGGGCCCGGAACGGACACGGATGTGTTTCGATGGATCAATGCGGAAGGGGACGGGCTCTCCGGGCTGATCGTGGATTATTACGGGGGGACGGCCGTGATCCAGGTGCATTCCTACGGCATGTTCCGTCACCTCGAAGCCATTGCCCAGGCCATGAAGGAAGCGGCAGGAGACGCTCTGCGTTCGATCTACAACAAGAGTGATTCCACCCTGCCGGAAAAGTATGAGGATCCGGGGCGGTCGGGTTTTCTTCTGGGAGATGAAAAGCATGCCCTCGTGAAGGAGAACGGCTACAAGTTCCGCGTCAACTGGGTGGACGGGCAGAAAACCGGTTTCTTCATCGATCAGCGGGAAAACCGCGACATGGTGAGGCGATGGTCCGGCAACCGGAAGGTTCTGAACATGTTCGGATACTCGGGCGGATTCAGCGTGTATGCCATGGGGGGAGGAGCCAGCCTGGTGCACACGGTCGACAGTTCCGGCAAAGCGGTGGACCTGGCCCGGGAGAACGTCGCGCACAATTTTCCGGACGACACGCGGCATGAAGCCTTTGCCGTGGATGCGTTTCAATTCATGCAGGACATGGCGGTGGCCTATGATCTGATCATCCTGGACCCGCCCGCCTTTGCCAAGCACCACCGGGTCCTGAGCAATGCTCTCCAGGGGTACAAGCGTCTGAATCAGAGGGCTATGGAGCAGATCGCCCCCGGGGGGATTCTGGTTACCTTCAGTTGCTCGCAGGCGGTCAGCAAGGAGAATTTCCGAAAATCCGTGTTTGCCGCAGCCGCCAATGCCTCCCGGCAGGTCCGGGTGTTGTACCAGCTCAGTCAGCCACCGGACCACCCGGTGAGCATCTTTCATCCAGAAGGGGAATACCTCAAGGGATTGGTTCTGGAGGTCGAGTAACATTTGGTGGACTTATTCGTCCTATTGTTGTATTTTTCCTTTCCGAACCAAACCAACGCCAAGACCATGAAAACAAAGACCGCCCTGCTGCTCCTTTCCCTCCCGATCTTTTTGTCTTCCTGCATCATCAGCGGGTGGGACAATGCCATTTCCGGCAATGGAAATGTGCGGGAAGAATCCCGGAATGTGGATGGATTCGACGGCGTCCATGTGAGCTCCGGCATCGATGTCCTCCTGAGCCAGGGGGCCGACTTTGAAGTCGTTGTGGAAACCGATGAGAACCTGCACGAAATCATCGAAACCTATGTGGAAGGTTCCCTGCTTGTGGTGAAAACCGATCATGTCAGCATCCGCAACGCCAAGGCAAAACGGGTCCACGTGACCCTTCCCGAACTGCGCGAATTGAAGATCAGCTCCGCAGGGGATTGTGTGGGTCAAACCCCTTTTTCCTGCAAGGACCTGCGTCTGGAAATCAGCAGTGCAGGCGACCTGACCCTGGATGTGGATGCCGAAGACATCCATCTGGACATCAGCTCCAGCGGCGACTGCGATCTGTCGGGCCGGTGCGATGAATTCCGGGCAAGCCTCAGCAGTGCCGGGGATCTGGATGCATTTGAATTGGAGGCAAGGAAGGTGGATGTGTCCGCCTCCAGTGCCGGGGATGCAAAGGTCTGGGCCTCGGAAGAAATCAGCATGAATGCCTCCAGCGCCGGAAACATTTACTACCGGGGCGACGCCCAGGTGGTGAACTCACGCACCTCCAGTGCCGGGAACATCGTCAAGCGGGATTGAAAGCCCGGGGAAACTGCCTGGTTGATCGCCAGACAAACAGCCTGGATTGACAATCTGGATCGACGGGCAGGAATTACCCCAGGTAACTCTTCAGGATTTTGCTCCGGGTGGTGTGCTTGAGCCGTTTGATGGCTTTCTCTTTGATCTGTCTCACCCGCTCCCGGGTCAGATTGAATTCTTCCCCGATTTCTTCCAGGGTGTGCGGATGTTTGCCGTTGAGGCCGAAATACAGCCGGATGATGCTGGCTTCCCGGTAGGTGAGGGTGCTCAGGGCACGTTCGATTTCCTTGCGAAGGGAATCATTGAGCAATCCCCGGTCCGGGGTGGGGGTTTCCCCGTTGAGCAGCACATCGTACATGTTTCCGTCTTCCCCGTCCTGCAGGGGCGCATCCATGGACACATGACGTCCCGAGCTGCGGATGGCATCCTTCACGTCCTCCGGTGCCAGTTCCAGGGTCTGGGCGATCTCCAGGATGGTGGGTTCCCGCTCGAATTTCTGTTCCAGTTCGGCAAAGGTCTTGTTGATCTTGTTGATGGAGCCGATCTTGTTGAGGGGGAGCCGGACGATGCGGGCCTGTTCGGCCAGGGCCTGAAGGATGGATTGCCGGATCCACCACACCGCGTAGGAAATGAACTTGAATCCGCGTGTTTCGTCGAACCTCTGGGCGGCTTTGATGAGCCCCAGGTTGCCCTCGTTGATGAGGTCGGGAAGACTCAGCCCCTGGTTCTGGTATTGTTTTGAAACGGAAACCACGAACCGCAGGTTCGCTTTGATGAGCTTCTCCATGGCCTGGGCATCCCCTTTCCGGATCCGCCGGGCCAGTTCCACTTCTTCCTCCGCAGTGATCAGGTCGACTTTGCCAATTTCGTGCAAATACTTGTCCAGGGAAGGGGTTTCTCTGTTGGTGACCTGCTTGATGATCTTGAGTTGTCTCATGCAGCGGGGGATTGGGTTTCGTTATACGAAAACATGGGTCGTCGGGTTTCGCGTTCCAGGGCAATTTTCTAAATATAGATAAAGTATTTCGGAAACCAAATCGGCGGCGCTTTGTTCCCAAGAATTTTTGGTATTTCATGTGAAAAGGATTAATATTGCACCAGAATTCCAATCTATTCCATCGAATAGTTCCAATCTGAGTCAATTCCATCTATCTTGATTTACATCCATCCCAAGGGGATAATCATCTAATTTTCACCATTTTATGTACGACATTCTTGAATTGAGTAACAAGCTACTTTCCGAGTTGCGGGAAATAGCCAAGGAGCTGAAGATTAAGCGGGTCGAGTCTTTCAGGAAGCAAGAGCTGATCTACAAAATTCTTGATCAGCAGGCCATTGAGGTCTCCGAAAACAAAGCAGCAAAAAAGGACGGCGCGAAGAAAGAAGGCGCCAGGTCAGAAGCCGTGTCCCAACCCTCCGGACCCTCCGGAAGCGACACGAAACCAGACAACAAAGAATCCGGTAGACGGGAGGAGAAATCCTCAAAGAACCGGTCGTCCAAGTCGCGGAAGAAACGGGACGAGGAGAGTGCCTCCGCAACCGCCCGGCCGGAGTCAAAAGAAGAAACCAAGCCTGCGGAAGAATCCCAGGCCAAACCTGCCGGGGGCGAAAAAAAGGCCCAGGACTGGAACCGCAAGCGGGAATCCGGCAACCGGGAGGAAAACCAGGGCAGAAGGTTCAGTCACGACCGTGGCGAACGTCAGGAGAACCGTCCCGACAACCGGGGCGAAGGCCGCCAGGAGAACCGTTCCGACAACCGTTCCGACAACCGGGGCGAAGGCCGCCAGGAGAACCGTTCCGACAACCGTCAGGACAACCGTCAGGACCACCGGAACGAAAACCGGAACGAAAACCGGAACGAGCACCGGAACGAGAATCGTCAGGATTTCCGGAACAAGAAACCGGAGCCACGGGAAGTGGACAAATACGATTTCGAAGGGCTCATTCTCAGTTCGGGAGTTCTGGAAATCATGCCCGACGGGTACGGCTTCCTGCGGTCGTCCGACTACAACTACCTGAACTCCCCCGACGACGTCTATGTCTCCCAGAGCCAGATCAAATTGTTTGGACTGAAAACGGGCGACAACGTCACGGGCACCATCCGCCCCCCGAAGGAAGGGGAAAAATACTTCCCGCTGATCAAGGTGGAGGAAATCAACGGACGGAGTCCGGATTACATCCGCGACCGGGTTCCCTTTGACTACCTCACACCCCTGTTCCCGGAAGAGAAATTCACCCTTGTGGGCAAAGGACAACACAACCTGTCGGTTCGCGTGGTGGACATGTTCAGTCCCATCGGGAAAGGACAGCGCGGCCTCATCGTCGCCCAGCCCAAGACCGGGAAAACCGTTCTGCTGAAGGATGTGGCCAACGCCATCGCAGCCAATCACCCCGAGGTGTACATGATCGTCCTTCTCATCGACGAACGCCCCGAGGAAGTCACCGACATGGCCCGCAACGTGAACGCCGAAGTGATCTCGTCGACCTTCGACGAGCCCGCAGAACGCCATGTCCGCATCGCCAACATCGTGCTGGAAAAAGCCAAGCGGATGGTGGAATGCGGTCACGACGTGGTCATTCTGCTGGACTCCATCACCCGTCTGGCACGTGCATACAACACCATCTCCCCGGCCTCCGGAAAAGTGCTCTCCGGCGGGGTGGATGCCAATGCCCTCCATCGTCCCAAGCGGTTCTTCGGTGCCGCCCGGAACATCGAAAACGGCGGTTCTCTGACCATCCTGGCCACGGCCCTGACAGAAACCGGATCGAAAATGGACGATGTGATTTTCGAGGAATTCAAGGGCACGGGGAACATGGAACTGCAACTCGACCGGAAGCTTTCCAACAAGCGGGTCTATCCGGCCGTGGACGTCAACCTGTCCAGCACCCGCCGCGAAGACCTCCTTCTCGACAAACCCATGCTGGACAAGATCTGGATACTCCGGAACTACCTGTCCGACATGAACTCGGTGGAAGCGATGCAATTCCTGAAGGACCGCATTGCCAAGACCTCCACCAACGAGGAGTTCCTCATCTCCATGAACAGCGATTAACACCTGGCAAATATTTCTGTGACGGTCCTCCGGGGCCGTCACTTTTTTCCTTATCTTCCCTCCGCATATCTGAACTTCCCCCGATTCCTTCCGGGGAGATTCGGGTGCCCGATCCCTTCGGTTCCCTGCCTGGACAAAGCCTGACAAACAGGGCTATTTGTAATGAATTTATATTACGTTATCCGTATCACAATTGCGCTCCTTTTTCGTAATTTTGAGTCTATTTGATATCATATGTTAACTTCTTGTAATTTAAATACTTAAGTTCAAATAACATGGCAAAAAAGAAGAATTTCATGACTTGTGACGGCAACTATGCGGCAGCGCATGTTGCGTACATGTTCAGTGAGGTGGCTGCCATTTATCCCATCACTCCGTCTTCCAACATGGCAGAACATGTGGACGAGTGGTCGGCCAACGGCAGAAAGAACATTTTCGGAGAGACCGTCCGGGTCGCAGAAATGCAATCGGAAGCGGGTGCCGCAGGTGCGGTGCACGGTTCGTTGCAGAGTGGAGCCCTGACCACCACGTTTACAGCATCGCAGGGTTTGTTGTTGATGATCCCCAACATGTACAAGATTTCGGGTGAACTGTTGCCGGCGGTGTTCCACGTGTCCGCCCGCAGTCTCGCCGCACAGGCTCTGTCCATCTTCGGAGACCACAGCGATGTGATGGCCACCCGGAATACCGGTTTTGCCATGTTGGCAACGGGCAGTGTCCAGGAAGTGATGGACCTGGCCAGTGTTGCTCATCTCACCGCCATCAAAACCCGCATTCCGTTCCTGCATTTCTTCGACGGATTCCGGACCTCCCACGAGATCCAGAAGGTCGAAGCTCCGGATGCCGATGAACTGGCCAAACTGGTCGATCGGGACGCCCTGCAGAAATTCCGCGACAACGCCCTGAATCCCGAGCACCCCGTGACCCGGGGTCTGGCTCAGAATCCGGACATCTATTTCCAGGCCCGTGAAGCGGCCAATCCTTACTACGATGCCATTCCCGACGCAGTGGCCGCCTACATGGATGAAGTCGGCAAGGTGACAGGGCGCCAGTACAAGCCCTTCTGCTACTATGGAGCCAAGGATGCGGAGAACATCGTCATCGCCATGGGTTCCATCACCGAAACGCTTCGGGAAGTGGTGGACCACCTGGTTGCCAAAGGAGAGAAGGTCGGACTTCTGTGTGTCCACCTGTACCGCCCCTTCTCGGCCAAATATTTCATGAACGTCCTTCCCAAAACCGTGAAGCGGATTTCCGTTCTCGACCGCACCAAGGAACCCGGTGCCACCGGCGAACCGCTGTACCTGGATGTGAAGGAATTGTTTTACGGCAAGGAGAACGCGCCCCTGATCGTGGGCGGCCGGTACGGCCTCTCCTCCAAGGACACCACGCCTGCCATGATGATTTCGTTTACGAAAACCCGAAAATGGCCGAGCCCAAAAACGGGTTCACCGTGGGGATCGTGGACGATGTCACCTTCAAGTCCCTGCCCCTGCTGCCGGAAATTTCCCTGGGAGCTGCCGGAACCTTCGAAGGCAAATTCTACGGACTGGGTTCTGACGGGACGGTGGGTGCCAACAAGAACTCCATCAAGATCATCGGTGAAGCCACCGACAAATATTGCCAGGCTTATTTTGCCTATGACTCCAAGCAGTCGGGGGGATCACCACCTCCCACCTCCGGTTCGGGGACAAACCCATCCGTTCCCCCTACCTGGTGGTCACACCGGATTTCGTCGCCTGCCATGTGCCTTCCTATCTGGAGAAGTACGACATGCTGAAAGGGTTGAAGGACGGCGGTACCTTCCTGCTGAATTCCATCTGGGACGAGGAGGGCACCATCGAGCATCTTCCCAACCATACGAAACGGTATCTGGCCGAACACAAGATCAAATTCTACATCATCAACGCCACCAAGATCGCCCAGGAGATCGGTCTGGGGAACCGCACGAACACCATCATGCAGTCGGCTTTCTTCAAGATTGCCAACATCATTCCCTACGATCAGGCGGTGGACGAAATGCGCAAATTCATCGTGAAGAGCTTCGGCCGCAAAGGGGAAGAAGTGGTCAACATGAACTTTGCCGCCGTGGACAAAGGGGGCGATGTCACCCAAATCAAGGTGGATCCCTCCTGGGCCAAGCTCCCCGACGAGGCAGACAAAGACACCCGGGTGGGTGTTCCCGCCTTCGTCAAGAATGTGGTGGAGCCCATCAACGGGCTGAAGGGCGACGATCTGCCCGTGAGCGCTTTTGCCGGACGGGAAGACGGTACCTTCCCCTCGGGAACGTCCCAGTGGGAAAAGCGGGGGATTGCTGTCAACGTACCCGAATGGGTTCCGGAGAACTGCATCCAGTGCAACCAGTGTGCCTACGTTTGTCCTCACGCCGCCATCCGTCCCTTCCTCATCGACGAGAAGGAAGCCGCCGCATTGCCCGAAGGAACCCAAACCCTCCAGGCAACCGGGAAAACCTTTGCGGGCCTTCAGTTCAAGATCCAGGTTTCGGTGCTGGATTGCACCGGCTGCGGAAACTGCGCCGACGTGTGTCCCGCCAAAACCAAGGCATTGGAGATGAAGCCCCTGGAGACCCAGCAGGCCGAAATTCCGGTGTGGGATCACATGATCAAGAAGATCTCCTACAAGGATACCCTGGTGGACAAAAAGCAAACGGTGAAAAACAGCCAGTTTGCCCAGCCCTTGTTTGAATTCTCCGGTGCCTGTGCCGGTTGCGGGGAAACCCCATACATCAAGCTGATCACCCAGTTGTATGGCGACCAGATGATGGTGGCCAATGCCACGGGTTGCTCTTCCATTTACGGCGGGTCTGCTCCATCCACTCCCTATTGCGCCAATGCCGAAGGGCAAGGGGTGGCCTGGGCCAACTCCCTCTTTGAGGACAACGCCGAATACGGGTACGGGATGGCAACGGGCGTTGCCAAAAACCGCGAGCGCATCCAGCACATGATGGAAGCCGCCATGGATGCCGTGGCACCCGCTACTGCCGAGGCATTCCGGGAGTGGATCGCCACCATGGAGGTTCTGGAAGCGTCCAAAGCAGCCTCTGCAAAAGTTCTGGAAGCCCTTGCCGGGGAAAAGAATCCCGTCAAAAAGGAGATCATGAACCTGAAGCAATACCTGGTGAAGAAGTCCGTGTGGATCTTCGGCGGGGACGGCTGGGCCTACGACATCGGATACGGTGGTCTGGACCACGTCATCGCCTCGGGAGAGGATGTGAACATTCTGGTGCTCGACACCGAAGTCTATTCCAACACCGGCGGCCAGGCGTCCAAATCCACTCCGGTGGGTGCCGTGGCGAAATTCGCCGCCAGCGGGAAAAAGATCCGGAAAAAAGACCTGGGCATGATGGCCATGACCTACGGGTATGTGTACGTGGCCCAGGTGGCCATGGGCGCAAGCCAGTCCCAGTTCCTGAAGGCCGTGCGTGAGGCGGAAGCCTACCCCGGTCCGTCCGTGATCATTGCCTACGCACCCTGCATCAACCACGGTCTGCGCGCCGGCATGGGACAAACCCAGGCCCAGGAAAAGCGTGCCGTGGAAAGCGGGTACTGGCACCTGTACCGGTACAATCCGGTCCTGGAAGACGAAGGAAAGAATCCCTTTGTTCTGGATTCCAAGGAACCCCAGTGGAATGAATTCCAGCCCTTCCTGCAGTCTGAAGTGCGGTACACGGCCCTTCAGAAGTCCTTCCCGGCTGAAGCAGATGTTCTGTTCAAGGCCGCCCAGGACAATGCCAAATGGAGGTACGACGGCTATGTCCGCATGGCCAGCATGGAGTACACCAAAGAATAAGGGCATCCCCATTCTGTTTTAGGAAACCGCCCCGGCATTGCCCGGGGCGGTTTTTTTTGTTCGGGGTACACCCGGTCCCTCCAAGGTCGGGTGCGGGCAGAAGTTTTGTACCTTTGCACCGAGACAAAGGATTTGGGACGCATACTGGCCATCGATTACGGAACAAAACGCACGGGCATCGCCGTGACGGATCCCCACCAACGGATCGCCTCTCCGCTGGAAACGGTTCCCACCCATGATTTGATGCTTTATCTGGACGACTATGTCGCCCGGGAGAACGTGGAAGCGCTTGTGGTGGGCCGTCCCCTCCGGTTGGACGGTTCCGACTCCCAGTCCATGCGGCCCCTGACATTTTTTGTCAATGCCTTGCGGAAGAGGCTCCCCCACCTGCGCGTGGAGTGGGTGGACGAGCGGTTCACGTCCCGCATGGCCCAGGCTGCGTTGGTGGAAGGCGGGATGAAAAAATCCAAACGACGGGAGAAAGGTGCGCTGGACAAGGTCAGTGCCGCCCTGATCCTGCAATCCTACCTCGACGGAAAAAACAATCTGCACCCCGGGGTGTTGTAAACACAAAAGGAAGAAACAATGGTAATGCCAGTGCATGTGTACGGAATGTCCGTGCTTCGGAAAGTGGCCCGGGAGGTTCCGGAAGATTATGAGAATTTGGATGGTCTGATCGCCGACATGTTTGAAACCATGTATGCCAGCGAGGGGGTGGGATTGGCCGCCCCCCAGGTGGGGAAATCCTTGCGGCTGATCGTCATGGACGGAAGCCCCATGGCCGAAAACAATCCCCAGGAACCCGAGCTCGCAACCTTCAGGAAGGTCCTGATCAATCCGATCCTGCTGGAAGAAACCGGAGATTCCTGGACCTTCGAGGAAGGATGCCTGAGCCTGCCGAACCTTAGGGAGGAGGTGTCCCGGCCCGAGAAAGTGCGGCTGGAATATTACAACGAAAACTGGGAGCTGGTGGAGGAGGTGTACGACGGCATCCGGGCCCGGATCATCCAGCACGAGTACGACCACCTGGAGGGACGGCTGTTTGTGGACCGGATCAACCCCATCCGGCGGAAATTACTGAGTGCCAGGCTGCATGCCATCAGTCGGGGCAAAGCAGACTGTGAATACAAAATAGTTTATAAAGTGATAAAGTGAGAAAAGTTATAAAGGAGTGGGAAAGGGGAAAGAAGTGATAAAGGGGGAGGACCCAAAAGAAAAAAGTTTGCAAAGGGCGTCAGCCGATCCCGGCCTCCCAACCCCCTTTACAAACTTTACAAACTTTACAACTCCTTTATAACATTATAACTTTACAACTTTATAACTCCTTTATAACTTTATAACTTTTAAAACTTTACAAACTCATCTGACTTGAGCAACATATCGATGTATTGGGCACGTTTGTACACAAACGGATCGTTGATCGAATTGCTGCTCAGCTTCCCTTTGAATTCATCCAGGGTGGCATATCCCTTGCGGTCCATCCATGCTTCCAGCTCGCCCAGCATCTGGGTGGCATGCCCCACGCCGTTGTGGTAAAAGGTACTTACTGCCTGGACGGCGCTGGCACCGGACAGGATCATCTTGACGATGTCGATTCCTTCGTACACGCCGTTGTTGGCCGCAAGGCTGGCTTTGACATTTCCGGAGGCCAGTCCGATGTAGCGGATGGCAAGGCGGTGATCGCTGTGGGTGCTCAGATTCCAGGGAGAAACGTGCCGCTCGGCTTCCACATCGATGTCCGGTTCGAACAGCCGGTTGAACAAAACAAAGGCGTCGGCGCCTGATTTGTCCATGTTTTTCAATGTCTTCAGGACATTGGTGTAGAACGGACTGAGTTTGACGGCCACGGGCACCTTGACGGCAGCCTTCACGGCTTCCAGAAATTCGAGCTGCTGCACCATGATCTCTTTTCCGGATTTTTCAAAATCGCGGGGGACGGAAAAGAAATTCAGTTCCAGGCCCGCCACCCCGGTTTCCGCCAGCAATTTGGCATACTCGACCCAGGTCTCCTTGTACACCGCATTCAGACTGGCAAAGACCGGCACGGAGAGGGCATCCACCACTTGCTTCAGGTGGTACACGTGTTCTTTCGGTCCGCCATGCTGGATGTTGGGGAACAGGTTGATCATTTCCGCATTGCGTTCGTCGTATGCTTCCATCTGGGAGCTCAATGCATGGTCTTCCAATTGGATTTGTTCCTCGAACAGAGAACGATAGACAACAGCGGCAACTCCGGCTTCTTCGGCTTGCTTCAATTTGTCCAGGTTGTTGGAGAGGTTGCAGGCCCCCAGGATCAGGGGGTTCTTGAGGGACACCCCCATGTACTTGGTCGATAATGTAGCCATGTGTTTACAATTAAGTTGAGTTGATGTTTGAATATAATAACTCGAAGGCCCCCAAAAAAGTTCAATGATCCGGACAGGATTCGGCGATATTTTGGTGCCCGGTACATGAAGGGAGAAACAGGCATGCATGGGGATGGGTGAAACATATCCCCTGGTTCGGGTGGTGATACCGTTTTATCTGGGCATCCTTCTGGGAAACGGGGACCTCCATCCGGGAAGCGGGGATCTTCTCCAGGGAAACGGGGACCTTCTCCCGGGAAACGAGGGCATCCTGCCCGGGGGTGGGGCGGCTCATGCGGCTTTGCTGGGTTGTGTCCTGGGGCTGTGGTATTTCATGTGGCCCCGCCGAACCCGTGCCTATGTCCTGGGATGGAGGGTTCTGGTGTTTGGATTCTTCCTCCTTGCGGGGTATGCAAATTCCTCCTTGAACCGGCCGGGGAATCCCGGCATGCCTGCCGGGCAACAGGTGCTGGTGCGGGGAATTGTGGGTGATGACGTCCAATGGGACGGGGAGAGGTGCCGATTCGATCTGGAGGTCGGGTGGACCGGAGCCCGGTCCGGTTTTTCCTTTGCGCCTCATGTGGTGAAAGTTACCTGCCCCTGGGATACGAACGGAGATTTGCCGGTGCGGGGGCAAACCTGGCAATTTCCCGGTCGTCTGTTCCCGTTCCAGTCGTCACGCAATCCGGGCGAAACGGACTACCGGGCCATCTTTGCCAGGAAAAACTGCTGGTACCGGCTGGCTGCCGACACCTCTCTTCAACGGTTCATTCGGGAGTTGCCGGGACCCCGGCGGCCCATCTGGCAGGCCGAGCGAGTACGCGGAGCGATCGCCCGGCCCTTTGTTCGCCCGGGTCCGGAGCGAAGCCTGTTGCTGGCCCTGGCACTGGGGGACAGGGCCAGCATGCCGGAAGAACTGGAGGAGACCTATGTTCGGGCTGGAAGCATCCATTTGCTGGCCGTTTCCGGTCTCCATGTGGGGTTGCTCTGGTGGGGACTCCGTCATCTTCTGGGGCTGATTCCCTTTCTTTTTCGAAACCCCTGGAGCCGGACCCTGGTGCTGCTGGCCCTGTTGTGGTATTATGCCTACCTCACCGGCCTTTCTTCCTCGGTCTGCCGGTCGGTTCTGATGCTCAGCCTCTATTCGCTCGCCGTCCTGCTGCGTTTGCGCTCGGCCGCATTGAACAGCACCTTCGGTTCCGCGTTCATTTTGTTGTTGCTGGACCCGGGAAGGGGGGCCGATGTGGGTTTTCAGTTGTCTTATCTGGCGGTGCTGGGCATCCTGCTTCTGAAGCCACTGCTGGATCTGGTTTTGCGATCGTCCCGAAAAGTGCCCGACTGGATCGGGAATGCCACCTCGGTCAGCCTGTCGGCCCAATTGGGCACCCTCCCGCTCGTTCTCCATTATTTCGGACAGGTGCCGCTGTACGCCCTGGTTAGCAACCTGGTTGCCTTGCCCTTGCTGATGGTTCTGATGGGAGCCCTGTTCCTTTCCCTTCCGTTTTCACTGGCAGGGGTCGGGACCGCGGCATCGACCGGGGTGTTGTATGCGCTGGCCCGGCTGATGAATCGATCCATGGCTTTTTTTGCGGGGTTGCCCCATGCGGTGGCCGAGGATGTTTCGCCGGGCGGACCCGCGTTGGGGTTTCTGGCTCTGGCAGTCCTTTTCCTGTTCGCAGGGGCTCTGCAACGCACCCGCCGGCCTTTCTATGGAGTCTGTGTTTGTCTGGTGTGCTGCCTCGGGTCGATGGAATTGCGACGGACGGAGGCCTTTCGGGGGTGCGAGCTGCGGATCTCGCATCTGGCGGGTGGAAACCTGGTGAGTTTCCGGGAAGGGAACCGGGTCGATCACTATGTGCTGACCAAAGACAGTACTGCGGAGGCACGTTCGCAGCGGATCATCCGGGAGGGCTGGAATCCCCGGTTGTACGCAAACACCATTTTGCCTTTGAGCGATTCGCTGAGCCAACGGGGAAGCGCCAGTGTGGCCGTCACCCTGTCCCCTGGCCGGTGGTTGCTTGGCAATGACGTGCATTCGGTGCTGTTGCTTCAACATGGCTCCGACGGGCAGGACAGCATGATTCGCCGTCTGGATCCGGATGTCGTCCTGTTTTCAGGGGAGCCTTTTCCTTTTTTCCGGCCTCCGGGGGATGAGGACGTCAGGTACCGGATGGTCGGGGACGGATCGACCCGTTCCTGGTACCTGGATCGGATGGAATCCGGGGGTGTTCACATACACAGAACCGACCTCCATGGAGCCTTGCGGATGAGCGGGCAAAAAAACCCGGAAAGCGTGCCGTGAATTGGACAATAATCCCTTATTTTGCCTTGGATTTTGAAGTTATGCACATTGTAATCGCAGGCGCGGGAGAGGTCGGGATTCATCTGGCCAGGATGTTGAGCAGTGAAGAACATGATCTGGTGGTCATCGACAACGATGTCGATCGGCTGAAAACAGTCAGCAGTGCTCTGGATGTATTGACCATCGAAGGAAACGCCAATTCCATCAGTCACCTGAAGGAGGCCCGCATCAACAAAGCCGACCTGTACATCGGAGTCACCTACTCCGAGGATGTCAACATCAACTCGGCCATCCTGAGCAAAAAGCTGGGGGCCAAAAAGACCATTGCCCGCATCGACAACCAGGAATACCTCCTTCCGGCGAACCGGGAGATCTTTGAAAATCTGGGTGTGGATTACATGATTTACCCGGAGAAAATCGCGGCCCGGGAGATCGTGGGATTGCTTTCCGAGACCGGGAGCACCGAGGTGGTGGAATTCTCGGGAGGAAAGCTTCACATGTACGTCATCCGGCTCGACAAGGACGCCCCCATCATCAGCAAAACCTTGAAGGAAATGGCTCCCGGCGACAAGGGGTTGGAATACAGGGCTGTGGCCATCACGCGAAGCGGGAAGACCATCGTTCCCTCGGGGGGCGACCGGTTCGAGGAAGGGGATCTCGTGTATGTGATCAGCAGCAAGGCAGGACTCAAGGAACTGTACAAATCTTCCGGCAAGAAGCAATTTGAGGTGCGCGACATCATGATCCTCGGGGGAAGCCGGATCGGCATGAAAACGGCCGATGCCCTGGGAAACCAGCACTACGTCAAACTGATCGAAAAGGACAGGGAAAACAGCTACAAGCTGTCCAATCAACTGAACAACACCCTGGTGATCAACGGGGACGGGACCGACATGGAGCTGCTCCGCCAGGAAGGACTGGAGCGGATGGATGCCTTCGTGGCCGTCACGGGCAATGCAGAAACCAACATACTCTCCTGTTTGCTTGCCAAACACCTGGGGGTAAAGCGGACCATCGCCGAGGTGGAGAACATGGATTACATCCACCTGGCCGAAAACATCGGCGTGGACACCATCATCAACAAAAAACTGATCACCGCCAGCCGGATCTTCCGTTTTACCATGTCGGAGGAAGTCTCCAGCATCAAATGCCTGACCGGGACCGACGCCGAAGTGATGGAATTCATTGTCAAGCCCGGATCGCCGGTCACCCTCGGGCCCCTGGCTCCAGGTGAAATTCCCCAAAGAAGCGATCATCGGAGGGGTCATCCGGGGCAAGCATGCCTTCATCGCTCATGGCGAAACCACCATCAAACCCTACGACCGCGTGGTCGTCTTCGCATTGCCCGGGGTGATCCACACCATCGGGAAGTTTTTCAACTGATCCTGAATGCTCAACCTCAAGACAATCGTCCGCATCATCGGGATGCTCCTGATTACGGAGGGTTTCTTTGTGTGGTTGTCCGTACCGGTATCCTGGATCTACGGGGACGGGGATGCCCTCCTCTTTCTTTTGTCGGGCGCCATCACCATCGCGGTGGGGGCCGCCATGTATCTGCCGGCCCGGAGGAGTCCATTCGAAGTGAACCGGCGCGACGGGTACATCATCGTGAGCGGAGGCTGGTTTCTTTTTTCGCTGTTCGGCAGCCTGCCCTTTGTCATCACGGGTGCCATTCCCTCCTTCACGGATGCTTTTTTCGAGACCATCAGCGGATTCACCACCACCGGGGCTTCGGTCCTGAACAACATCGAGGAACTGTCCCACGGCATCCTGTTCTGG
The DNA here is from genome assembly GCA_041393235.1 of Bacteroidales bacterium. Classification (GTDB taxonomy): domain Bacteria; phylum Bacteroidota; class Bacteroidia; order Bacteroidales. The sequence goes on along the minus strand of JAWKKO010000016.1, from coordinate 4,841 downwards.
CGGAGCCTGACCCAGTGGCTGGGAGGGATGGGAATCATTCTGCTCACCCTGTTGCTGCTGCCCTACCTGGGCATCGGCGGAATGCAGCTGTTCTCCGCCGAGGTGCCCAGTCCCACCCGGACAAGCTGCATCCCCATGTGAAAGACACAGCCAAGCGGCTGTGGATCATCTACCTCGTCTTCACCGGAACGGAGACCCTTCTGTTGTGGATCGGGGACATGGACTTTTTCGATGCAATCTGCCACAGCCTCACGACCATGGCCACCGGGGGCTGCAGCACCAAACAGGCCAGCATCGCCTATTGGGATTCGCCCTACATCCACTATGTGATCACGGCCTTCATGTTTTTGGCGGGGACAAACTTCACCCTGTCCTATTTTGCCATGCACGGTCAGTTCCGGAAGGTGTGGGAGAATGAAGAATTCAAATGGTACCTGGGTTTCATCGGGGCCTTTACCCTGGTCATTACCCTGGGTTTGTTTTTTTCCACCGGGAAAGGTCTGGAATTGTCCTTCCGGCAATCCCTCTTTCAGGTGGTTTCCATTCTGACGACCACGGGTTACGCCACAGCCGATTATCTGCTGTGGTTGCCCTGGCTGGGGGTGCTGATTTTCGTGCTCATGTTTTTCGGGGGTTCGGCGGGATCCACCGGCGGCGGTCCGAAGATCATGCGCATCGTGATCATGCTCAAGAACAGCACCCAGGAGCTGAAGCGGATGATCCATCCCAAGGGGGTGATTCCCGTCCGACTCAACAAAATGGCGGTGGAAGAGAACATCGTCACCAATGTGCTGGCGTTTTTGGCCTTTTATGGCATCATCGCGGTGGTTTCCATCGGAATCCTTTCGGCGCTGGGCAACGATTTTGAAACATCGGTGGGCGCCGTTGCCGCCACCCTGGGGAACATCGGACCCGGCATCGGGGAGGTGGGTCCGGCCGATAATTTCGCCGGAATCCATGCCGCCGGCAAATGGTACCTTTCGTTTCTGATGCTGGTGGGCCGGCTCGAATTGTTCACGGTCCTGGTGTTGTTTTCCCCCAATTTCTGGCGACGCTGACGCCGTCCGGATCCTCAGGGATCCACCACCCCGAGTCCCTGCCGGACCACCTCCGGCGTATCCCCGCTGCAGTCGATGATGGTGGACGGAACCATCCCTCCGTATCCTCCGTCGATGACGGCGTCCACGATGTCCATGTATTCTTCGTGGATGAGTTCCGGATCGGTGGGATATTCGAGAATGTCGTCGTCCTCCTTGAGGGAGGTGGTCAGGATCGGGTTTCCCAGCTGCCGAACGATCTCGAGAATGATGTTGTTGTCCGGGATCCGGATGCCGACGGTCTTTCGCTGTTGTTTGATGGTTTTGGGAACCTGGTTGCTGGCCGTCAAAATGAAGGTATAGGGCCCGGGGAGATAGGATTTCATCAGTTTGAACGTGGCATTGTCCACATGCCGGGCAAAATCCGACAAATGGCTGAGGTCCGAACAAATGAAGGAAAATTGTGATTTGGCCAGTTTCACGCCCTTGATCCGGGCGACCCGTTCCACCGCCCTGGCTTTTGTGATGTCGCAGCCGATTCCATAGACGGTGTCGGTGGGATAGATGATCACCCCTCCGTCGCGGAGGAGAGACACGATTTTGTCCACCACCCGGGGATCGGGGTTCTGTTCATAGAGCTTCACAAGCATGGGCCGGAAATCTTGGCGACAAAAGTAGGGATTTTGAATCAAATCCGGTTGGTGTGCTTTATCTTCGGATCATGGAAATGATGCATTTCGACCATCCGACCTATGCATTGCGCCCCTGGCGGACGGACGACGCGCCGTCCCTGGTCCGGCATGCAAACAATCGGAACGTGTCCCGGAATCTGCGGGATGCCTTTCCTTATCCCTACACCCAGAGGGATGCGGAAAGCTGGCTTCGGATGATCCGGGACACGCCCGACAACCTCATTCTGGCCATCGTGGTGCACGGAGAAGCTGCCGGAGGAATCGCCCTGCACGGGCAGGGGGACGTACCGGTTCAATGCGAGCCTGGGGTACTGGCTTTCCCAGAACACTGGGGAGGGGCATCGTCAGTCACGCCGTGGGAGAAATGCTTGCCCTGGGTTTCTCGAAGCGGGAGGTGGCTCCGCATCTTGCGGCCGTTTTCGAGCAGCAAAACCCGGCCTCCATGCGGGTGCTCGAAAAGAACGGGTTTCGAAGGGAGGCCATCCACAAGAGGGTGGTGATGAAGGAGGGAGTCCTCATGGATGAATGCCTCTATGCCATTCTTCGGGAGGATTGGGAGAAGGATCGGGCTCTTCGTCCAGAAGGCTCCGGTCGGGCGGCGGACCTTTGAAGCGGTACAGGTAGGCAAGAATCAGGCCGGTCACAGCTCCGGTGATGTGGGCTTCGAAGGAAACCCGGACATCCAGTGGCAGAAGGCCCCACACCATGCTTCCGTAGAGGAACACCACCAGAAGGGAAATGGCGATCAGGCTGCGGACCTGACGGATGAGTCCGCTCAGAAACAAAAACGCCGCCAGGCCATAAATGAGCCCGGAGGCCCCGATGTGGTAGGCTTCCCGTCCGAAACTCCAGAGCAACACCCCGCTCAGGAAATAGATCAACAACCAGATGGGAATGGCGATGTCGCGGTAAAAATAGAACAGGGCGAGGCTCAGCAGGAACACCGGCATGGAATTGTCGATGAGATGTTTCCAATCGCCGTGGATCAGGGGGGAGAGGAGAATGCCGGGCAAACCGGACAGCCTGCGGGGGTACACGCCGCCTTCCACGAAGGAAAGCTCCATGGTGACCTCAAAGATTTTCACAACCCACAGGAGAAGCAGGAAGAAGGCCGGAAAGACCAGGCTGTAAATGAACCGTTTTTTTTCTTCCGCCATGACCAAAGGTACAGTTTTTCCTTTTCCTTATCTTTGGTGTTCCCCATGTTCCGATCCTAACATTCGAACCTCATGACCGACCTTCTTCTTGCCATCCTGCTGTTAGTTTCCCTTCTCCTCGTTGCCCTTGTGGTCGTCCTTCTCCGGAAGAGCGGCCGGAACGGCGGCCGGGACGACCTCCGGGAAGGACTGGACATCCTGTTGCAACGGAACACCGATCTGGAAGCCGGTCTGAAACGGGTGGAAGGGTCCGTCAAGGACGATTTTCAAAGGAACCGGCAGGAAAGTGCGGAGAATGCCCGGGTGAACCGGCAGGAGCTTGCCGCCTCCCTCAAGTCTTTCGAGGAGAAATTTTCTCAAAACATCAAGGAATTGAATGAACTCCTGCGACAGAAGTTCGGAGATTTCAACCAGCAGCAGCTTCAGCAAAACAAGATGGCCCAGGAGCGGGTCAAAGAGCTGGAAGTCACCATTGAAAAACACCTCAAGGCCATTCAGGACGACAACAGCAAGCAGTTGAACGAGATGCGGAAAACCGTCGACGAAAAGCTTCAAACCACCCTGGAGAAGCGACTGGGCGAGTCGTTCCGGCAGGTCAGCGAACGGCTCGAACAGGTGCACAAGGGCCTGGGGGAGATGCAAACCCTGGCCACCGGCGTGGGCGACCTGAAGCGCGTGCTTTCCAATGTGAAAACCCGGGGTGTCCTGGGCGAATACCAGCTGGGCAACATCCTGGAGCAAATCCTCACCCCCGATCAATACGCAAAGAATGTGGCCACCCGTCCCGGGAGCCAGGCCTTCGTGGAATTCGCCATCCGGCTTCCCGGCCGGGAAACTGACGAGGAGGTGTGGCTTCCGGTGGACTCCAAGTTCCCCATGGAAAGCTATGAACATCTGCTCAATGCATACGAACAGGGGAATCCGGATCAGATCGAGGTCGCCCGAAAGGTGCTCCTGAAAGCCGTGGAAGGGTTTGCGAAAGACATCAGCCAGAAGTACATCGATCCGCCCCACACCACCGACTTCGGCATCATGTTCCTGCCGGTGGAAAGCCTCTATGCGGAAGTGCTCCGCCATCCGGGACTGTTCGAAACCCTGCAGCGCAACCACAAGATCACCCTCACGGGACCCACCACCCTTTCGGCCTTGTTGAACAGCCTTCAGATGGGGTTCCGGACCCTGGCGGTCCAGAAACGGAGCAGCGAGGTATGGAAGGTTTTGGGCGCCGTCAAAACCGAATTCGGAAAATTCAGCGAACACCTGGGCAAGGTGCAGAAGCAATTGCATTCGGCTTCCACCTCGTTGGAAACCCTCCGGAGCACCCGCACAAATCAGATCGAACGGAAGCTTCGGGGAGTGGATTCCCTGGATGATGCGGGAAGCGCCGATTTGCTGGAATTGCCCGAGGATTTGAACGGTGACGGCATGCCGGAATCCGAAGTCTGAGAATCAATTTGTCAGAGAAAACCCCTTGCGTGCTTCCGGTTTTTCACCGAAAGCAAAATTTTTATTAAAAACTTTTGGCGTGTGGATATAATCTCTATATTTGCCCCGACAGTTCAATCGTATGTTGAAGAACATTGTACATAGCATTCTCGTGGTGGTGGTACTGGTACTTGTCCCAGGAACCGACTGAGGGTGGTATGACACAATAGAAACCAAAAAAAGCCATTCTCAGTTGCGAGAGTGGCTTTTTTCATTTGAAAAACAAGACCATGAAAATCCCTTATCGGAGTCACACCAGCACCATGGGCAGGCGAATGGCGGGAGCCAGGAGCCTCTGGAGGGCCAACGGCATGAAGGAATCCCAATTCGGGAAACCCGTGTTCGGCATCGCCAACTCCTTCACCCAGTTTGTGCCCGGACATGCCCACCTTCACAATGCGGGTCAGGAAGCCAAAGCCATCATTGAGGAAGCGGGTTTCTTTGCCGCAGAATTCAACACCATTGCCATT
>JAWKKO010000015.1:0-112392 GCA_041393235.1 Bacteroidales bacterium | reverse complement strand
AACAGCCGGGTTTCCGTGGTGGGTCCGCTCCCGCCGCCGAATCCCCCGGATCCCATGATCCGGAAGGTTGCATCCAGCAGGCCCCGGGCATCGCCGGTGTTGCTGATGTGGAACTTCACCAGGTACACATCCCCCAGATCGTCCCGTGTCTGGATGTATTCCGGTTCCGAAACCAGGAAGGAAGCCAGTCCTCCCCCCGACCCCATGCTTTCCAGGTAGGGCCGGATGTCCAACCCGAAATCCCGGCGGAAATCCCGGGCAAATTCCTCAAAACGGACATCCATGAAAGCATGGTCCTCCACATAGTAATACAGGAAGTTGTCGAAATCAGCGGAACCCACCCGGTTCTTGAGGGAGGAAATCACATAGCTCCCGGTTTGTTCGATGAGGGAGGCGGTGAGATCGGTGTTGTAATCCGCAAACCAGGCCAGCATGGGCTTTTCCTTCAGCGCCAGATTGGCCCGCTCCTTGTCGGTGATGCCCCCTTCAAAACCCTGCCTTGGTGACACTTCGAACCCATTCTTCAGGTACAACTCCACCATGGCGTTGAGCATCGGGTATTCCCGGGAGGGGATGGTGGTCATGTAGTTGTAATACAAGGGAAAAGCAGAAAAGGGATTGCCGGAGTAACTGGAGCCGCCCTGAAAGGTAATCAGCTCGTCCCGTTCCTCCTCGCCCCCGAAACCGAATCCCCCCCGTCCGGTGGTCGACGACGTCTGGAAGAAGGTGTTCTGCAGGAAACGTTTGAACTGATCGACTTCGATCTCCCGCTCGGTCCGGGCCGTCTCCCTCTCCCGGTCGCGACGTTCTTCAAAGCGTAGGTCCCGGGCAAAATCCAGGGTGTTCAGACCGGCCCCCTTTTCGGGCAGCAGGATGAGCTCGGGGAACACATAGTCCACGACCTGACTGGTGGGACGCTCGTAGGCGTGGTACTGGATCGGGACTTCCACTAGACGAACCCTCGGAAAGGGATAGTAGAGATCCAGCTCGTCGATCTCATAGTCGTCCCAGGCCGATCGGACAAGAGCCGCCAGGGTGTCGGCCGAGTGTGTGAAGAAGGAAGAAAAGAAATCGTGGTCCGGTTTGATGTACAACTCCACCGGGATGCCGTCCACATCCAGGGATTTCTTTTCGAATGGACCCATGAGAAGGGGAAAGGCATTGAGATCCTGTTCGGGTCGGAAGGACCATCCGCGTGCGGTGGAGTCGGCCCGCCCGGGTGCCACCGGAATCAGGCCCGGGCCGGGTTCCACATCGAGCCGGAAGGTCACATAGTCCGGAGACCGGGGGAGGAAGGTGTACAGGTTGAAGCCCACCCCCGCCATGGGATACCAGAACAGTTCGGGCGTGAGCAACTGGTAGCCGCTCCGCCCGAAACCCGGATCTTTGTTCAGGGGCGCCACCTGGATGCGCTTCAAAGCGTCGCGTTGTTCCCGGGGGACATCCAGGAAGGCCAGGGAGGGATCCGCCTTTCCCCGGTAGTGCAAATCGAGCCGTCCCCTGGCTCCGGGGCTCATCTCCTGTGCCACCAGGATCAGTTGGGCCCGTCGTTCCCAGGAAGGCTCGGCTCCGTCCAGGGTCAGGCTGTCGATGCGAAACCCTGGGTTCAGGCTGAACACCAGGGTGTCCAGCATGTTCCGTTCCGGATTCCGGAATTCAAGCACCGCACGCACGTCCAGGTCTTCGCCCATCTGAACGACCCGCAGGTCGGTCGACACCACATCCACCGGAGGCATGTCGGCGTAGCGATTGTTCAGCTCAATGGATTCTTCCCGGTCGGTCCGCGCCTGCACATGTTCCTGGAAAAACAGGAAGCCGAGCCCCAATCCGCCGGCGAGAAAAACCACGAATCCGCCCAGATTGAGAAGATTCCACCGTCCGGTTTGGGGCAGCCGGTTCAGGAAGCGGATGGTGGCAAAAATAAAACCGAGGCCCATCATCAGGTAGGCGATCCGGTGCAACAGAATCAGACGGGGCGATGAAAATCCGATGAAATCGGAATACACCATGGGAAGGTTGAAGGCCATGTAGTCCAGCAGACCGTAGGCCTTGTCCTGGAAATAAAACAGGGTGAGTCCGATGTAGCCCAGCAGGACCAGAAAGGTCACTGCCTGACTCCGGAACAGGATCATCAGAAAAAAGGACAGGCCGAGGATGAAGACCATGGTGGGGATGGAAATCAGGAGAGGGTACCAGAGATAGGCCTCCCACACCACCGGGACATCCTGCCGGACCAGGTTGAACACCAGGGCCATTCCCAGGGCAAGGACCACCAGACCCACAAAGAGGACCAGGATGCCCGCCGTTTTCCCGACCACATACTCCCCGTTGGTGATGGGGCGGGCATAGATTACCTCGGTGGTATCCAGCTTCTTGTCGCGTCGCAGAAAATCGGAGGCCAGGAAGACGGCGATGATGGCCTGGGCCACATTGATAAACAGAACATTGATGTAGGGAATGTTTGCCGCGATGGCACGTGTGGTCCACCGGGCCCCCATGTGGTTGCCGAAAAACCCGCTGTTCAGCCCAAACAGGATGAACAGGGCCAGAATGGAAAAAATCCGGAAGAACCAGCTCCTGTACAGGGTCTTGCTCTCGTAAAGGGCCACGTTCGCAATGTTCCGTATCATCGGAGGTTCCAGTGTTTCAGTTTGTCATCCATGAAGTGCACATAGGCATGCTCCAGGTTGGGGTTCATGGGCCGGGCATCCACATGCCCCGGTTTGTCGCCCACGAACTGGATCTCCCATCCGGTTCCTGAGGGAATGGTGGAAATCACCGCCACTTCCTCCTTCAACACATCGTAGGTTTCCTGGCTCACTTCCGCATGCCAGACATGACCCACGGCCTGTTCCACCAGACGATCCGGCGTGCCCTCGTAGATCAGCTCCCCTTCATGCAGCAGGGCCATCTGGTTGCAGGTGGAGGAGATGTCGGCCACGATGTGGGTGCTCAGGATGATGATGGTGTCGCTGCGTCCCAGATCCGAGAGCAGGTTCCGGAACCGGATCCGCTCCTCGGGGTCGAGCCCCGTTGTGGGTTCGTCCACGATGATGATCTTCGGATAGGCAATCAGAGCCTGGGCGATGCCCAGACGACGTTTCATCCCCCCGGACAATTTGTTGGCCATGCGGTTCCGGAATTCGTACAGACCCACTTTTTCCAGCATCTCGTCGACGCGTTCGCCCCGTTCCTTCCGGGAATGCATGCCCCCCAGCCGGGCGGCATAATCAAGAAACTCCCAGGAACGCAGTTTGGCAAAGAATCGAAAATCCTGGGGCAGGTAACCAACCATTTGCCGGATTTCCCTGCGGTGGGTGCGGATGTCCATCCCGTTGATCCGGATTTCCCCGGAGCTTCCCTCCATGAGGGTGACCAGGATCCGCATGAGGGTCGATTTGCCTGCTCCGTTGGGCCCCAGCAGTCCGAACATGCCGTCTCCGATGTTCAGGTCGATCCCTTTGAGGGCACGGAACCCTCCGGGGTATTGCTTTTCCAGTGATTTGATCTCGATGTTCAAGGCAATTGGTGCATGGGAGCTGAGTCCGGATTCGGGATTGTCAAAGATCAGAGTTTTGACTCAATTTGGACGCATTGGTTTAAGCATTTGTTACACGGAATGCGTAATTTTAAACCATTCCCGAAACGGGAAGTCCTAGCAATGAAATCTAACCAGCAAAGGAGCGATATGAAACGAAAAATCAATTGGAAGGGACCGGGACTGATGATCCTGGCGTGCATGTTTTCACTGACCCTTTCGGCCCAGCGGCCCGACGGACCTCCCCCGGGAGGCGGTCCTGGCGGAGGTCCGGGAGGCGGACCCGGACGGGGTTTCATGATGTCGGAGGACGACATCAAGGAGCAGGTGGCCACAACGGCCAAGAATCTGGAACTCTCGGACGAGCAGCATAAAAAGATCCTGACCTACGAGATGGAATTCTTCAACAAGATGCAGGTGGAACGGCAGAAAAGGATGAACGGCGGCGAACCGCCCGACCGGGAAGCCATGCGTGCCCAGATGGAGACCATGCGTCAGGAACGGGAAGCCAACTATGCATCCGTGCTCACCGAAGCCCAGATGACCAAGTGGAAGGAGCTGCAGGAGGCGAGACGTTCGGAAATGCGGCAGCAGTTCGAACAGAACGGAGGCTCGAGGGCAACCACCCCCGAAAGCACCGGAACCACCGGAACCACCGACCGTCCCGCACGGGGCCGGGGGCGGAATTGAAACGAAACGACGGAAGGGCGGGAACATGCCGTCCACCTGGAATTGAACAAGGAGGCTGTTTCTTCGGAAGCAGTCTCCTTATTTTATGGCTTTGCCGCACAGGCTCGAACTTTTCCACCCGCCCGGGGTTATCTTAACAGACCATTTCAAAACAAAACATTATGTCGGTACGTACAGCTGCATCCCTGTGGAAAGGAACCCTTCGCGAAGGCAGCGGGGTCATGCAATTCAGCAATTATTCGGGACCGTTCACCTATGCCTCCCGCTTCGAGGACGGAAAAGGAACCAACCCCGAAGAGCTCATCGGTGCAGCACATTCCGGCTGCTATTCCATGTTTCTTGCCGCTCTCATCAGCGGGGAGGGACTGATTCCGGACAGTGTGGAAACCACGGCCAGGGTCCATCTGGACAAAGATGAAACCGGTCCGGTCATCTCCACCATCGAACTCGACTGCCGGGTGAGCTGTCCGGGACTTTCCGAGGAAAAATTCCGGGAACTGGCAGCGGCAGCCAAGGAGAAGTGCCCCGTGTCCCGCCTGGTTGCCGCAGCGGACATACAGCTCAAGGCCGTACTGAAGTAGGAAGGACCGACCGACCTCCCATGATCGCCCCACCGCTGATCATGTCCACGACCTGCAATCCCGCCTGAAGTGCAGGCCAGATTCCATGGCTGAATTTTGTGATAAACAGGCCCTTGACCGGCGTTCTCCGGAGCGCCGGAGATCCTATTCCTGCAGTGGTTTCCACGTCCCGTTTTCAAACACCCATTTGGGCTGTTTGGGAGCAACATAAGTTTCCATCCGGTCCAGCAACCCATCCACATCCTCGTCCATGAGCAGGAGGTTCCTGTTCACATCCTTCAGGAATCCTTCACTCACCATGTGATCCAGCAAGGCGCCCAGATTGTTGAAAAAGCCATGGGTGTTCAGCAAACCCACCGGTTTGACATGCAGTCCCAATTGACCCCAGGTCAGCATCTCGAACAATTCGTCCAGGGTGCCGAATCCGCCGGGAAGGGCGAGTGCCCCGTCGCTCATTTCCTCCATCCGCGCCTTCCGTTCATGCATGGAATCCACCCGGATCAACCGGCTCAGACCGTTGTGGGCCACTTCCGAGGTCTGGAGAAAGTGCGGTATGATGCCGGTGACGGTTCCTCCGGCATTCAGGGCGGCATCGGCCAACTCCCCCATCAGTCCCACTTTTGCACCTCCGTAAATAATTTCCACTCCACGCCCGGCAAGGGCCCGACCCATGATTCCGGCCGCTTCCCGATAAGTCCCGTTCAGCCCGCTGCTGGAACCGCAATAGACGGCAATGCGTTTCATGCCCTGAAGATAGGAAATTGCAGCGAGCGAAACCCGGAAAGCTGACTTGCTCCGTGCTTAGAAGGACAAATTCAGGAAGAGGGTGGGCGTAAAGGGAATGGCCCGAGCTGCGATGCTTACATAACTGTCCGTGTTGTTCCTTGATTCCGGACCCATGCCCACCCGGGTGGTGTTGGAATATTTGATGTTTTTGGTGTTGAACACATTCAGGAGGGAGACCCCGGCTTCCACATGGTATCCCTTGAGGCTGTATCGGTAGATCAGGGCAAGGTCGAGTCGTTTGTAGGGGTAGCGTTCGCTGGTAACCCGCTGGAAAAACTCCGGGGTGTTGAAGCCGGATCCATAGACGTAATTGGCACTGAGGTACAGAGGCCGGAAGTTCATAAGCAAGGCGCCCTTCAGTTCGTGCCGCTGGTCCTGGGGGGCATAGCGGTAGAAGGATTCCGGAAAATTGGACCAGGGATTCCGGATGGGAAAGGATTCCTCGGTTTTGCTCAGGGAATAGGATGCCCAAATCTCGTGACGACCGAAGTATTTCTTTACAAGCATGTCCATTCCGTAGCTCCTCCCCTGTCCCGACACCAGGGTCTGGAAATCGTCCTGCCGAAATTCCCGGGTGATGCCCAGGGTGGTCTTGTGGTACCCTTCCAGACTCACGGTCAATCCGTTCCGATGATAGGTCACCCCCCCCACCAGATGGGATGCTTCCAGGACCGGCACGTTTTCGCCGTCGCTGATGGCCCAGAAATACCGGATGTTGTACAAGTCGTCCACGATGGACGTTTCGGTGATGAACTGCCGGTACAGGCCCCACGCTCCGGTGATTCTCCAGGCCGGGCCCATTCGGATTCCCATTTGAATTCGTGGCTGAAGAAAGAGCTGACGCAGATGAAATGCATACTCGGACCGGATTCCCGGAGTCACGGTTACCCCGGGGACCAACTCCATCTCATCCTGCACATAGAGGCTGGCAAGAAAAACAGCATCCAACGGGTCCTGAACCTGTACATCGAAGGAGTCTTCCGTAAAGGCCACCCGGTTGTAGGTCAGACTCCATCCGGTTTCCACATGGTGCCGGTCCCGGATCACGAAATCGTTCCGGTTTTGAAGTTGAAACTCTCCGATGGTGTTCGTGAATTGAAGCTCCTGGGCGGACCGAACCTCCCGGGAGGCCGTATCCGTGACCCGGTGGGCATCGCTGAGGGTCCGGTCGAGATGGGAAGCGCTGAACCGGAGATGACTTTTGGCTCCGCCCTGCCACTGCCTGCCATAGAAGACAGAAGCTCCCGATTGGTGGTGGTAATCCTCTGCGTTCTGGACGACCTGACTCGAATCCACCACGAGGTCCAAGTCGTATCCAAAATGGTCCCTGCCGTCGTAAGCACTGACGTAATAGTCATCTCCTCGTTCGGTGGATCCGGCCAACTTGAGGTTCACATCCCGGAACACATACTCGGGGTACACATTGATTTCCGGCAGGGAATCCGGATTTTGCATCCGGGTGATCAGGGTGAGATCATCGCTGTCGTACAGGTCATAGTAGGTGTGCCGGTAGGCAAAGACCACGGCCGCCCGGTCGGTTACGGGGAAACTGGCCATGCCATTGAGCGTCATGTTGTTGATGTTCATGTTCAGGCTCGGCTTTTCCGTGGACCCCTGAACACCGGATACTTCGACGATTCCACCCACCCGCTGGCCGTAGGAAGCATCGAACCCGCCCTTCATCACCCGGATGTCCTTCGCCATGTATGGGTTCACGAAACTGATGTTGTCGTTGAAGTTTTTCAGACCAAACACGGTGATTCCGTCGAAGACCATTTGACTGTGGCCCGAATAGCTGCCCCAGATCATCATCTCGCTGGATTGCTCTCCCGCAGCCAGAACGCCGGGCTGCAGACGCAAAAAATCGAACAAAGCATTGTCCCCCGATCCGGGCAATCGGTAGGCAACCTTGTGGTTCAGCCGCAGCAAACCCGCCTCCTCGCCCACCTGGCCCGACCGATCGATTTCCTCCCCTTCCACCACCACCTCTTCCAGGCCGATGAGTGAGGGGGTCAGTCCGATTTGTTTTCCCGGACCCGAGGCCAGTACGGTATCGAGCACAAAATAGCCAAGGTAACTTACCCGGGCGTGGAACACCGAGTCTTCTGTTGTTTGAAAAGAAAACCGCCCGTTGAAGTCTGAAATCAAGCCGTGACCGTTGATCAACAGGTGGGCAAAAGGAAGCCCTTCTCCGTTCTGGCGGTCCTGAACCTGACCTGTAAGCCATCGCATCACAGGCTCGGGGGCTGTCCTTGTTTGTTCTATGACGTAGACCGGACCGATTTTTTCGAAATGAAGTGCTCGCCCCTTCAGAAGAAATCCCAGGGCATCCTCCGAAGAATCGAATTCCCGGTGTACGGTAACCCGATGGCCGGATACCAGCTGATCGTCAAAGGAAATTTGCAGGTTATGCTCCCGGGCCATCCGGATCAGCACCAGATTCAATGGTTCCTCTTCAGCATGCAGGACAACGGTTTGGGAAATCAACTGGATGGGAAACGCGAAAAGGAGGAGAAAGCAAACCGCACATGTCGGCTTACCTTTTCTCCCTGGAAGAGATGATGTATTGCGTCTCGGAGCGTTTGACATAATCCAGATCAAAGGGACGGCAGAGCAAAGATAACACATTCTCCACCGGGAGCTCCAGGGAGAAGACTCCGGAGTACATCGATTTCCCCAGGTTCTCCGTCTCGATGTCGATGCCATACTGCCGTTCCACTTCCTCCAGCACAAGGTGAAGTGGCGTTGCGGCAAAAACCAGGGTCCTGCTCATCCAGGCCGGAATTTCCTGGGCGTCATTCATGGATCGGGTCTCCAATTGGCCGTTCGGCCGGAGTGTCGCTCCCTGACGTGCTTCCAGGGTCACGGTTTCTCCCCGTTCCCTGGATGCGACCCTCACTCGCCCGGAATGGCATTCCACCCGGTATTCCCGGTTCCTTGCATACACATTGAACCGAGTTCCAAGGACCGAGGTGATCCCCCGATGGGATAGAACCCGGAAATCGGAACCTTTCTCCACTTCAAAATAGGCTTCGCCTTCCAGATCCACCTCCCGCCGGAAGGTCCACCACAAGGGATGATAACGGAGGGTCGATCCAGAATTCAGCTGTGCGGTCGACCCATCGGGAAGCACCACGGACAAGCGTTCGCCCGCTTCACTTTCTACGGTGCGAACATGGTACCGCAAAAAAGGGGAAAGTGAAAGGAGAAGGGCCATGGATGCTGCAGCAGCAATCCATTTTGTTTCGGGAAGAAAACGCCTTACCACAGCCCGTTTCTCGATGCCCTTCTCCTGTGTTTTGGAATGCACCATCCGTTCCGACAATTCCGCCCAGGCTTCCTCCTTGCTTTTGGAAAAAGGAAGCTGGCTTCCTGCCAGCAAACGGTCAGGAAGTTCTTCCGCTGTTTTCCTGATTTTGTCCATGGTCATACCATCAAATCTTTTCTCAGCCGTGCCAATGCGGCACTCATTCTTTTTTCAATGGCTTTCACACTCAGGGAAAGCCGTTCTGCAATTTCCGGATAAGTCAGTTCTTCCATGCGGCTCATCAGGAAGACCACCCGCTGTGGTTCGGGCATTTTCATCAATGCCCGCTGATAACGTTCCTGGAGTTCCTTGTACCGCATCTCTTCCTCCGGGCTTTCACACCGCAGATCAAATTTCAACTGGCTGCTGATCTCCCTTCCTCGTTTTTCCCTCCGGAAGTAGCTGACGAACAAATCGGATGCGATTTTATACAGGAGTCCGGCATCCTTGTCCGGGTCAAGGTCCAGCTGTTTTTCCCACACCTTCATGAAGGTATCCTGCGCCAGATCCGTGGACAGGCTTTCATCTCCACTTCGGTAGTAGAGATACCTCCGGATGTCTTCAAACCGCGTATCAAACAATATTCTGAATTGCTCTCTCTTCACCCTCCGTCTGTTCGTCCTGTAAATTTACAACATATCGAAGAACTTTTCTAAGGAAGGGGACCGGACCTTGTCCGGCCCCGATCCTACCTATTCAACCAAAACCGGTGTTTTACCACCAACCCTTACGTTCATAACCAATGGAATGCTTCCCAGGTCCAGGACATGCCGGTTGCCCGACTGGACCACAATCGCTTGTTCATCGCATGCTCCATCTCCAAAATCGATGATAACTTCCTCGGTTTCCGACCGGAGCCGGATGATTCCCTGGAGGGGGTAACTGCAGCTTCCATCCACCAGCAATTCCTTCGTTGTTTCCAATTCGTATTGTACCTTCCCCTGGCGGATGAATCCCTTTCCCGAACGAAGGAACCGGTCGTCCGAAATGTCCGGAGTATCGAAACCCCGGATCCAAACCTTTTTCTCTTCGCAGGTACGGACGATCGACAAGCTGTCCTGTTCCCCGGGGGTACCAAGGATGGATTCCGATCGAACCCACATTGTCCGTCGCCCCTCCTCATCCTGTCCTGTGTTTTGAACCAGGGCATGCAAGACAAAGTTGTGATTTCCCAGTGACAGGTTTTCGGACTGGATTTCGCAACGTGCTCCGGTTCGCTCCAGCGCATCATTCAGCACCAAACTCAGTGAACCGCGTCGCACCCGGCCCAGCCTGTCCTCGCAGCCATCGCCGTAGCGAACTCGGACTTCCCTGGGATAAGACGTTCCGGAAACCGATATTTCCGCACAGGGAGGAAATTCCGGACCGAAAAAAAGATGGGGTCCGCTGACCATCATGCCGGGCGCAAAGAGATCGGCTGCAAAGCGCACTGCGTCCAGGTCTTCTTCCAGGACACGGACTGCAGCCAGTGCTTCCACTTCCCTTTCGGCGATGCCTCGGATGGTCCCGGAGGATGAGGAATTGTCGGGCCGCTGAAGACAGGCGGAAAGAACCGTGCTTCCCATGAGGGTAAAAAAGAGATGAGGTTTCGGAGACATGGTTTGCGTTTGCGCTTGGTTCATTCGTTTTCAAGTGCATACCGCACCAACGCTTCCGCACCCTACTTCCCGGGTGAAAAAAGAAAAACCGTTCCGTAACAGAAGTTAAGGCCGAAGCCCTCCTGTTTGCGGAACGGTCGATGCAGAAATCGCTAATTACCTGCGTGTCCCGGTCATACAACCGGACTGGGATGGTTTTTCAACACCGCGGTGTACTTGTTGAAGTCCTCGGCGGAGAGCTCGTGATCGCTCAGCTCCTTGTTGAAAAACTTATCGTAACCCACCAGATCCATCAGGCCGTGACCGCTGAAATTGAACAGGATCACCTTCTCTTTGCCTTCTTCCCTGGCCTTCCCGGCTTCCCGGATGGCGGAGGCAATGGCATGGGTGGTTTCGGGTGCGGGAATGATCCCTTCCGACCGGGCAAACAGAACCCCGGCTTCATAGCATTCCAGCTGATGGATGGCCTGGGGTGAGGCCAGACCTTCCTTCACGGCATGGGAAACCAGCGGGGCCATGCCATGGTAGCGGAGTCCACCCGCATGGATGGGAGGAGGAATGAATCCGTGTCCCAGGCTGTGCATGGCCAGCAAGGGGGTCATTTTGGCCAGATCGCCGTGGTCGTAAGCAAAGGGTGCTTTGGTGAGGGTTGGGCAACTGGCCGGTTCCACCGGAATGATGTCGATGTCGGCTCCGTGGATCTTGTCCAGGATGAAGGGGAAGCTCAAACCGGCAAAGTTGCTTCCTCCGCCGGCGCAACCGATGACCACGTTGGGGAGGGATTCGCCGATCTTCTCCAATTGCTTCTTGGCTTCAAGTCCGATGATGGTCTGATGGAGCATCACATGGTTCAGGACCGATCCCAGGGAATAGCGGGTTTGCCCCGTGGGGTCTGTGACAGCGGCTTCCACCGCCTCGCTGATGGCGATTCCCAAACTTCCCGGCGTGTCCGGATACTCGGCCAATACATTTCTTCCGGCCTGCGTTTCCTCGCTTGGGCTGGCGATGCATTTGCCTCCCCAGGCCTGCATCATCAGCTTGCGAAAGGGCTTCTGATCGAAACTGACCCGGACCATGAAGACCTTGCATTCCAGTCCAATCAGGGAGCAGGCAAAGGAAAGGGCACTGCCCCACTGTCCGGCTCCGGTTTCGGTGGTCAGTTTCTTGATGCCGAATTCCTTGTTGTAATAGGCTTGGGGGATGGCCGTGTTGGGTTTGTGACTGCCCGCGGGTGAGAGGCTTTCATTCTTGTAGTAAATGCGGGCAGGCGTACCCAGGGCTTTCTCCAGACCGTAGGCGCGAACCAGAGGAGCCGGGCGCCACAAATAGAGCATCTCAAGCACTTTTTCAGGAATGTCGATCCACCGCTGGGTGCTGACTTCCTGTTCAATCAGATTCATGGGAAACACAGGCGCCAGCGCTTCGGGACCCACGGGATTGCCATCCGGACCCAGGGGCGGATTCAGCGCACCGGGCAGATCCGCCGCCAGGTTGTACCATTGCCGCGGCATCTCATGTTCCTCCAGGGTGATTTTTTTGATCTTGCTCATGTTTGCGGTTTTAAGAGATTGGTTCGAAAAAAAAAGCGGGGCTGTCGTTCAACAAGCCCCGTGTCATCCTTTGGTTCTTTTCCTTTCAAAATGCATGCAAAGGCCACGAAGCATTGGGGTGAACATGCCACCATCGCCAGGGCCAGGTATTACTATGTAAGATGAAAGTCAAGATTTCTGATTCTTTGCCAGAAAAATAGCAAAATATTTATTAATCTGAAAGAATGCCATCCAATTTATATTCATTTTCCATACACCGGCCTGATCCAGGATTCCGGAGCCTCGTACCGGCTCGCCGAAGCCCACCGGATGCCACGCTGAAGGATCTCCAGGGCTTCGGGTACTTCGAAGTCTTTCATCACATGCCCTACCGAACTGTAGAACACCCGCCCCTTTCCATACATTTTCTTCCAGGCCACCGGCATGGTGCACCCGTCGATCCAGGGCGCATGGTCGGCATTGAAGCGTGTGGTGGCAAGGACCTTCACGTTGGGATCCACATGCATGTAATATTGCTCGCTTTTCATGTGAAAATCACCCAGCCCTGCCGTCACCGGATCCTCCTGATCGACCACCTGCACGTCGTAATCGATGACGCCTCCCGGATGGGCCACCCACTGCCCGCCGGCCATGAATTGGAATTCCACATTCTGCCGGAAGGAATCACACAGACCGCCGTGCCAGCCGGCGATGCCCGTTCCCGACCGAATGGCCTCCAGCAGTCCGGCTTCCTGTTCCCGGCTGATCTGGGACATGGTCACGATCTGGATCACCAGATCGATTCCCTCCATGTAGGCTTTGTCCGCATAGGGATCCAGGTTGTCGTGCACATCCACGGAGGCCCCTTCCGCTTCCAGCCAGGGTCTCAGCAAATCCACCGATTGCCGGGGTTCGTGACCGTCCCAACCGCCCCAGGTGTAAAGGATTTTCCGGCCTGCCAGGGAAGGGAGCGGGCCGGGAACCGGCTTCGCTTGCGCCTGCAATTTCAGTGCGCCCGGGGCCAGGCTTGTTCCGAGGACAACACCCGCACTGCGGGTCAGAAAGGATCGTCTGCTTTGTTTCATGGGAGATGGTTTTCCCTAAAAATAGGGAAAGTAACCAAAATACCGTCCCGGAGGAAATAAAAAAACCCTCCGCGGCAGCGAAGGGTCAGGCAAACACAAAATGAGGTGTAGAACTATTATATTAGTTTCACATTCACTGCATTTAATCCTTTGCGTCCTTCAGTGAGTTCGAAAGAGACATTGTCATCTTCCTTGATCTTATCGATCAGACCTGAAACATGTACGAAATACTCTTCGTCCGATTCGACGTCCTTAATGAAACCATATCCTTTGGATTCATTAAAGAATTTTACTTTACCTTCTTTCATGGTATTGATAAAAAATAAATTAATTACGATACAAACTTAACACTATTTGAATGCAAAAACACCATGTGCCGGATTAATTAACAACTATCTTGGAATGACGTGGAAAAAAATGGCAAAAAAATGGGATATGCTGCCCCCCAGCACCAGCATGTGCCAGACCAGATGGTGATAAGGGAATTTGATGACCTTGAAAAAGAGAATTCCCAGGGAATAGCTCAAACCGCCGATGAAAATCCACATCCACCCCATTCCCGGGAGTCGGTCCATCACCGGGACGACCGCAACAAGGATCAGCCAACCCATGAGGGCATAGGAAAGCACATAGAACGTGTTGACGCCTGTGTCGAAGTCGCCGGGACGCCGCAGGATCATCAGGGTGCCCGTCAGGGCCAATCCCCATTCCAGACCAAAAATCACCCATCCCAACGTCCCCTGAAGGACGACCAGGGCAAGGGGGGTGTACGTTCCCGCAATCAGGAAATAGATGGCAATTCGGTCGAAGTTGAAGAAAAAATCCTTCAACGGTCCGCCCGGAAGCATGTGGGTGAAGGTGGACGACAGGTACAGAATGATCAGGGAAGCGCCGAAGACGGCTGTGGTCGCCACGTGCCATCCGTTTCCGTGGGCGGCCGAGTAGACCACCATCAAAACCAGTCCGACCGTTGAAAGGACGGCCCCCGCCAGGTGGGACAGTCCGTTTGCGATTTCCTCTTTTTTGGTGAATTTCTTGTTCGCTTCCATGCCCGATTCGTTTTCCCAAATCTAGGCAGATGGAACAAGGCTTGCGGGTTGGTATGTCCCCGCATGGCCGATTTCGTCCCAAAATAAGTATATTTGCCTCAATCCTGCTCCAGGAAGAAAATTGCGACCATGAGAAAGACTTCGCTCGCCCTTGGTTTTCTCCTTGTTTCCATCGTTGCGAGGGCCCAGCTCAGCCCGGAGGACAGCCTGAAGTCTCTCCTTCCCAAGCTGTCCGGAACCGACCTCGCCCAGACCTACGTCGATCTTGCCAGGGTGCTTCTCGACCACCAGAAGGACAGCTCCCTCTATTTTGCCAACCGGGCCGAACTGCTACTCGTGAAGAACGATCCGGACGATCTTCTGCCCCATCTCTACCTGTTGAAAGGCGACATCTACGAGGAGCGCAAATCCTATGACCGGAGTCTGGTTCATTTCAAAAAAGCATACGACAGCTTTCTGAAAGAAGGGGACATGCTCCGGGTTGCCCGAAGTGCTACGAGCATGGGAAACATCTATTATGATTTGGGCGATTACGGGGAAGCCTACACCTATTATATAGAGAGTCTCAGTTCCTACCAGCAATTGAACGATGAGTACGGCGCCGCCTCCATGGAGAACAACCTGGGGCTGGTATCGCACGAGATGGACAAACTGGAGGAAGCGGAACACCATTACCGGAAAGCCCTCCGGTATTTCCGGGAAGAAAAATCCATCGAGGACGAATGCATGGCGTTGAACAACATCGGCTTGATTTTTTTCGATCGGGGACAATACGACTCCACCCTGGTCTATTTCAATGAGGCCGTTGGAAAACTGCGCTCCGATACAGTCCTTGCAGAAACAGAAAAAGAAACCCTGGGAGGCTTGTACAACAACATTGCCCTCACCTTTTCCCTCATGGATGACAGCCGGACATCCCTGCAGTATCTCCTCCGGAGCCTGAAACTGGCCTATGATGTTTCGGACGATCTGGCCATCGGCACCGCCTTCTGCAACCTGGGGGCCGTGTACGGGGAGCTTGGCCGAACCGATTCCGCCTTGTACTACCTGCACCAGGGTCTGAAAATCGGCAGAGAAAGTGGCTACAAAGACCTTGTGCTGGAAACCTACAACGAGCTTTCCCTCCTGCATGCCCGTTTGGGCAATTGGGGCAACGCCTACAACTGGAGGCTTCGGTACGATACGGTGTACAAGTCCCTGTTCAACAGCATGCAGGCCGATCAAATCGCCCAACTGCGAGCCCGATATGAACAGGAAATCAGTGAAAAGGAAATCGAGCAATTGCATTCCGAATCGCAGGTACAGCGGTTGGTGAACAAGGTGTTTGCCGCTGTGATCGTCCTCGTGGTGGCTCTGGTGATCATCATTACGATGAACCTGCGAAACAAAAAGATTTCAAACCGGATCCTGGAGGAACGCAATTTCCAGATCACCGAGGCACTCCAAAAAATCAGTGAATCCGAAAAGGAATTGCAGATTCTGAACGATTCAAAGGACAAGATTTTTTCCGTGGTGGCCCACGACCTGCGGAACCCGGTGGCTGCCGTCTCCGGCTTTTCCGAACTCCTGTACGACAACTTCGATGAGTTCGGAGTGGATACGCAGAAGGAGTATCTCCTGCAAATCCATCAGGCCACCCAGCGAATTCAGATCCTCCTGGAAAACCTTCTGGTCTGGGCCCGCTCCCAGATGAAGGCAGTGAAGTTCGAACCCCGGGAAATCTCGGTGGACGAGACTGTGGAAGAATCACTTAAAGAGTTGAAAACCAACGCTGACAGTAAAAAGGTCATCATCACCAATGTGGTGGAACCCGGGTGCAAGGTGTATGCCGATGGCCCCATGGTGCGAACCATACTTCGGAACCTGGTCATGAATGCCATCAAGTTCAGCTTTCCCGGAGGCCGCATTCGGGTTCTCGCAGCGCCCGAAGGAGACATGTGCCTGATCAAAGTGGAGGATGCGGGGATCGGTATCCAACCAGAGATTCAGGAGAAGCTTTTCAAGTCTCAGGCCATGATTTCCACACCGGGAACCACCGGTGAATCCGGATCCGGACTCGGACTCGTCATTTGCAGGGAATTTGCAGAGAAGAACGGAGGCAGCATCCGGGTCGAAAGCGAACCCGGCAATGGCAGCATTTTCTTCCTCACTCTGCCCAGAATGGCTCCCGTCAGCTGACCGGTTACTTCAGTCTGTCCTTGAACAGTGCTTCGAATTTCTCCACTTTGGGTTGAATGACCACACGGCAGTAACCCTGGTTGGGATTGTTTTCGAAATATTCCTGGTGATACGCCTCGGCAGGATAGAATTCATGGAATTCCTCCAACGAGGTCACGATGCGATCGGTCCAGATTTCTTCGCGGTTCAGTCGTTCAATGAGGGATTGGGCCACCCGTCGTTGTTCCGGATCATGGAAAAAAATGGCAGACCGGTATTGGGTCCCCACGTCGGCGCCCTGGCGGTTCAATGTGGTGGGATCGTGGGTGCGGAAAAATACCAGAAGCAGGTCTTCAAAGGACACGACATCCGGATCATAGCGGATGTGCACCACTTCCGCATGCCCCGTCAGTCCAGTGCAGACCTGCTGGTAGGTCGGATGTTCGACGGTGCCCCCGGCATAGCCCGATTCCACGGAAATCACCCCGTCGAGCCGGTCAAAGATTGCTTCCACACACCAGAAGCATCCTGCTCCCAGGGTGGCGATTTCAGACTTGTTTTGTGCATTGGCTTGTCCCATACCCGTTCCTGTTTGCATGACCAGGACAAAGATAAGAAGCCCGGTGAATCCTTTCATGTCCATTCTTGTTTTCCTTTGATACAACCATCCGTGACCGGTGTTTGTTCGATGGGTGGACATCCTGAAGATTTCGTCGTATTTTTGAATCATGATTGCGGCCCAGTTTTCCGAAACCGTGCGTCCCGGAGTCCTCCGGTGCAACCTTTGTCCCCATCATTGCACCCTGGAGAATGGGCAGACCGGCCGTTGTCGGACAAGAAAGAACATGGACGGAATTCTGATGACCGAAAGCTATGGCATTCTGTCGGCCATATCCCTCGATCCGGTGGAAAAGAAGCCTCTGTATCACTTTCTTCCCGGTCGTCCCATCCTGTCCATCGGCAGTTTCGGATGCAACCTCCGGTGCGCCTTCTGTCAGAATTGCCACATCTCCCAGGCCGGCATCGAGCGATTCGATCATCATCCGGTCCGGGACCCGGAAGACATCGTACAGAAAGCAAAACTCAGTCGGAACAACATCGGTCTGGCCTACACCTACAACGAACCCACAGTGTATTTTGAGTACATGCATCAGGCGGCCCGACTGATTCATGAACAAGGCCAGCGGAACGTCATGGTCACCAACGGCTTCATCGAAGAGGAACCTCTTCGGATCCTGTTGCCCCTGATCGATGCCTTCAACATCGATCTGAAATCGTTCCGGAACGAATTTTACCAGACCCATGCCGGGTCGACCCTGCAACCCGTGCTTCGCAGCATCGAACAAGTCGCAAAGTCGGGGAAGCATCTGGAGATCACCTGCCTCCTGATCCCCGGACTCAATGATTCACCCACCGAATGGCGGGCATTGCTTTCCTGGCTCAGCGACCATGCCGGCGGGGAACTGGTGCTGCACGTAAGTCGCTATCACCCCGCATCCAACATGTCGCTTCCTCCCACCCCCCGGTCGGTCATCGAGGAATTCACCGCCTTGGCCAGGGAGCACTTTCCCTTCACTTATCCGGGCAATGTGGGCGGGTTGAACCAAGACACGCATTGTCCACAGTGCGGCATGGTTTTGATTCGCAGAAGCGGATACCACACCGAGATCGTTGGTCTCGATGGAAATGCCTGCGGAGCCTGCAGGCAGTCCATACCTGGCATTTTCAGATGAGCACCCCGAGCAGATATGCGCGGTTCGAAGGCCGCTTTTACCCCGGAGAGGCGTCCGGGCTTCAGAAATTGTTATCCCGGCTCGACCGGGAAAACCCCTACCCTGTCCCCGAAATTGGACCGGATTCCATCTACGGAGCCATCCTTCCCCATGCCGCCCATGTGTATTCCGGATGGCAAACGCTTCCCTTTTTCCAGTGGCTCCGGAACCTGGGAATGTACCCTGAAACCTGGGTCATTTTGCATCCCAACCACCGCGGGACGGGGGCGCCGGTGTCCCTGGATTCTTCCCGACTCTGGATCAATTGCCTCGGGGAAGTCCCCATCGACCGGAAACTTGCTTCGTTGTTGCCTTTCCCTGAAGACGGAAGCGCCTTTCAGGAAGAGCATTCGGGCGAAGTCCTCCTTCCCTTTTTGCAGCATCACATGGGATCACGCCCCTTTTCCATCCTTCCCGTCTGCATGAAAGACCAGAGTGCCGGCCAGGCTCACAACCTTGCCAAAACCCTCCTGGATGCCCGCTCCGGGCTTCACCGGGACATGATGATCCTGGCTTCCTCCGACTTTTCCCATTTTCTTTCGCCCGAAGCCGGATTTCGGGCCGATCAGAAGGTTCTCGACCTGATTTTCAGCCGGGATGGACTTGGCCTCGAAGCCGTCATCCGGGCGGAGGGAATATCGGTCTGCGGCTACGGTCCCATCCTGGCGTTGATGGAATACAGCCGGCTGAAGGATGAAAACTACCAAACCCGGATCCTGGCAAGAGGCCATTCCGGTGAGGTTCGGCCATCTCCCCATGTGGTGGACTACATCAGCATGGCGCTTTATTCCTGATTCGATGCAAGAGATGCGATTCAATCCGTTCGAACAAAAAGCGCTTCTTGATCTCGCGCAGACATCCATTCGAGAAAGTGTCCGGGGCCGGAGGATGAGACTCCCATCGGTTTCCGGACTCCCTGCCGGGTTGACGCAACCCTTGGGGGCCTTTGTCTCCGTCTATGTTCTGGGAAAGCTCCGGGGATGCATCGGCACCTTTGATTCCGACAGGGCTTTGTACAGGAATGTGGCGGAGATGGCAGGCAAAGCGGCCATCGGCGATCCCAGGTTTGAGGCCGTTCGAAGCGAAGAACTTCCTACGCTGCAAGTGGAGATCAGCGTGATCGGCCCGCGGATCGCCGTGAAGGGTCCGGCCGATCTTGTGATCGGCAGAGATGGAATCTTCATGGAACTGGGCAACCGGCGGGGTACCCTGCTCCCCCAGGTCGCTCAGAAAGAAAGATGGACAGCGGAGCAATTTCTTCGGTACTGCGCCCAGCATAAGATGGGGTGCGCGCCGGAAGATTGGGAGCAAGCCGCTTTGTATCGGTACGAAGCCTTCGTCGTCTCGGACAAGGGTTGAAACCTGATCGCTGGTGCTTCATGTGAAAAAATGTGAAATACTACGAAAAACTTCGTAGAAAAGTTGACAACAAGAGATACAGGCTGTATTTTTACTACGAATCACTTCGTAATTGAACCGCGACATGGAGACGAAACCGACAGAATCAGAACTTGAGATTCTTCAAATCCTTTGGGAAAAGGGAGAACAAACGGTCCGGGAGGTGAATGAAACCTTGAACAGACATCGGCGCGTGGGATACACGACCACGTTAAAGATCATGCAGATCATGGCAGAGAAGGGATTCCTCTCCCGCGATACGGGAAGTCGCACGCATGTTTACCACACAAACGTTCCCATGGAAGTCATCCGGGAAGGCATGACGGACCACCTGGTTGAAACGGTGTTCCGGGGAAGTCGCACAGGCCTCGTCTTGCAGGCTCTGGGGAATCACCGGATCACTTCGCAGGAGCTGGAGGAGATCAAGGATTTGCTTCAAACACTGGAGAAAACCGATGGGCGCACCGACTGACATCGCTTCTGCTTTGCTCAAGGCACTCGGACATGCCCTGCTTCACAGTCTGTGGATCGGTGCAATCTTCTGGTTGCTTTGGAAAACCGGATTGCAATGGATGTCAGGTTCAGCGTCCCGACGCCGGTACCTTTGGAGCGCCTTCCTTCTGGGTGCCTTCCTCTGTTCCTTCGCTTTTGTGTTCGTTTCCCAAGTTCATAGGGACGCAAGCTCCCGGGTCGGCCCTTTGACGGTCCCCCTGACACACACCACGTACCTTCCCCGCAATGGCACTCTTCAAGCGATCCCCCCGGTCCGGGAAGCAATGGCCCTGGTGTACCTTTGCATTCTTCCCGTGTTTCTGCTTCGCCCCCTTCGGGCACTGAGGTACCAGACCGGAATTCGTCGCTCCGCTGCACCCTGCACCGGCGAATGGACGTTGAGATTTCAGCAACTCTGCACGCAGGCCGGCATCCGACGGTCGGTGAATCTGTTGTGTTCCGAAACCCTGCGATCGCCCGTGGTCTTTGGAATCCTCCGGCCCGCTGTGGTGGTTCCGGTGAGCATATTTCTGCAATGGCCGGTGCAGCTGACCGATGGCATCCTGTTGCATGAGTTGTATCACCTTCGACGCTGGGATCCGTTGGTTCACCTCATACAACTTGTGACGGAGGCTCTGTTCTTTTATCACCCCCTGGTCTGGATGTTATCGAACCACATGAAAAAGGAACGGGAACTCTGTTGCGACGACCTGGTCCTGAATTCCTCCATTTCGCCGATGCATTATGCCCGGGCACTGTACGAAGTGGCCAGGCTCCATACGGAAGCGGAACGGTATTCTCCGGCTGCCGGCGGGAGCGATCCCTATCACCTCTTGCACCGAATCAAACGAATTGCAAAACCACATCCCATGAAAACAAAGCAAAAGCACCTCCTCCCCCTGGGCTCCCTGGTGGCCCTGTCCCTTTTGTTCCTGCTTGGAATGGCCGGCTGGGCCGGTACGAAGGGAACGATGACTCAGCCGGTGACCGGCTCGGATCCCGAACCCGAATCTGCCATTTTCCTGGCTTCTCCGCAGCCGCATTGGGTTGCAGAGCCTCAATATCCGGGCCGGGACACCCTTCCTCCATCCGTGGGGATACCCCCTCCTGCAGCGGAAGAATCGGAATGGGAACACCTTCGGTCCGAGGTGGAGGAAGCCCACCGGAAGGCGATGACAGAATTGGAACAGATGGACTGGGAAAGCATTCGCCAGGAGATGGAAACAGCCAGGCAGAAAGCAGAGACCGAGCTGGAACAAATCGATTGGGAAGCTCTCCGGCAGGAAATGGAAAAAGCCCGTGACAAGGCAATGTCGGAGCTGGAGCAAATCGATTGGGAGTCGATTCGAAAGGAAATGGAAGAGGCAAGGCTGAAGGCACAAACCGAGCTGGAGCAAATCGATTGGGAATCGATCCGAAGGGAATTGGAGGAAGCCCGGGAGCAGATCCGGATGGAATTTCAATCCTGGCAGTCCGATTCCCTTTGGCTGGACATGAACTTCGACTTCGATTTTGATACCGAGATGGATCTTGACATCGAAAATCCCTGAATCCCGGACAAACAAAGGCTTTTTGGGGTTCAGAATTTGGTATATTGAATTATTCACTTATATTTGCCCTCACTGGACATTAGATCGACTACAACTCGAGATAGTCACTAACCCTAGAATTAAATGCGAAGGAAGGTCCCGGTTTGGAAAAGCCGGGACTTTCTTTTTTTTGCCTCACAACGAACTCATTCACAGCCTTAAAGCGAAAGTGTATCCCGGACAATTCTAGATTTTGGCATCGAATTTGGATTTCATCATCCAACATGAACACGTAAACCGGGAAATCATGAAAGCAAAAACCCTTACCACAGCCTTTTTGATCGCTCTGATGGCAGGATTCACTGCAACGGAAGCTCAATCACAACGCAGGGCGCCTGCAGAAAGAAGTGAGACAACTTCTTCCAACAGGGAGACGGAAAAGAAACAGGCAACGACCAAAGAAACCGCCCAACCCTCCAACAGCAGAGTGGCTCCGGCAGCAGGACGCCAAAATGCACCTGCACCGACGGTTTCCCGGGAACCCGCCAGGAACCAGACCTCCAGCCGAAGCACCACACCCCAGGTCCAGCGCAGCTCCACACCGGAGGTTCGCCGAAGCACCGCGCCCCAGGTTCAGCCCAGCTCCACACCGGAGGTTCGCCGAAGCACCGCGCCCCAGGTTCAGCGCAGCTCCACACCGGAGGTTCGCCGAAGCACCGCGCCCCAGGTCCAGCGCAGCTCCACACCCGAGGTTCGCCGAAGCACCGCGCCCCAGGTCCAGCGCAGCTCCACACCGGAAGTCCGGCGCAGTGTGCCCCGTGAGACCCGTCCCACCAGTGTTACCACGCGGAACAATCCCCGGAGCGAATACCGGAATGCAGATACCCGGGTATACACCTACACAACCGATCACGCACACAAACCCAACAAATTCTCCAATCAAAGGTATTACAGTGGAAATCATTACCACGACGCCTATCCCACCCGAAATGTGCGCATCCATTACCACAACGACACCTATGCACATCAATACCAGGTTCTCTACATGCCCGCCTACCATGAAATGTACTGGACACGATCCATGTACCGGGATTTCCATCGCTGGTATCCCCACTACCGCTGGTCGTACAACTACGGGCACCGGATCGAGTTGATCTCCATTTGGGATGCCCGCTACAACCTGGGAGAGGTGGCCATGGTCTACGGAAGGGTTTATGCCACATGGCACAACGAAGAAACCGATGACTACCTGCTGTTCTTCGGAGGTGACTATCCCTTCCAGGCTTTCACCGTGGTCTTGCCGGGTTCCATCGCCCGACGGTACAGCTGGCGACCCGAACGGTACTTTCTTGGCGAACATCTGACAGTCACCGGCCTGATCACCACCTTCGACGGGAATCCGGAAATGGTGGTAAGGCACCGGTCCCAACTGGAAATCTATTAGGAGAATCAGACAAAAAAAAAAGCTGTCCTCACGGGCAGCTTTTTTTTTTGTGATCAATCCGATCTCCGGCTCTAAACGATCTGACTCATCGCATCGATGAAGGCTTCTGCGGAGGCGGTGATGATGTCAGTGGAGGCGGAGAACCCGTAATAGACGACCCCTTTGTGTTCCACCTGCATGTGCACCTTACCCAAATCGTCGCTGCCCCGTGTGATGGCCTGGATCAGGAATTCCTCGATCCGGACTTTTTTCTTCAAAATCTCCTTGATGGCGTTGATGGACGCATCCACGGGACCGTTGCCCGTGGCTGTGGCCTTGATGCATTCCCCGTTTACTTCCAGTTCGACACTGGCCACCGGAGCGGCTCCCTTTCCGCACACCACCTGAAGCCTGTGAAGGTGAAGGTTTCTCTGGACATCCCGTTCGCTGGCTCCGGCCAGGATCTTCAGATCCTCATCCACAACCTCTTTTTTGGAATCGGCGAGTTTCACAAACTCTTCGTAAATGGTGTCCAGTGCGGCTTTTGTGAAGGTATAGCCAAGTTTCTCCAGTCGATGTTTCAAAGCGGCCCGTCCACTCCGTGCAGTCAGCAAAATGGCGGATTCGTTGATCCCGACCGATTTGGGATTGAGGATCTCATAGTTCTCCCTCCGCTTCAGGACCCCGTCCTGGTGGATTCCGGAGGAATGGGCAAATGCATTTCGACCCACAATGGCTTTGTTGGGTTGAACGGGCATGCGCATGAGCGTCGAAACAAGCCGGCTGGTCCGATAAATCTTCTTGGAATTGATTCCGGTCGTCAGATTCAGGTGTTTCCGACTTCTCAGGATCATGGCCACCTCCTCGAGGGAGGTATTTCCGGCCCGTTCACCGATTCCGTTCATGGTCACCTCCACCTGCCGGGCTCCGTTGATGATGCCGCTGACCGTATTGGCCGTGGCCATGCCCAGGTCGTTGTGGCAGTGGGTAGAAAGAATGGCTTTTTCGATGTTGGGGACATGCTCGACAAGGTAACGGATCTTTTTGCCATACTCTTCAGGCAGGGTATAGCCCGTGGTGTCGGGAATGTTGATGACCGTTGCTCCCGCATCGATCATGGCCTCCACAACCCGTGCCAGGTAGTTGTTGTCGGTCCGACCCGCATCCTCGGCATAAAATTCCACATCCTCCACAAAGGATTTGGCATATTTCACCGCAGCCACGCCCCGCTCGATGATTTCTTCCGGATTGCTGTTCAACTTGTGAACAATGTGGTAATAGGACGTACCGATGCCCGTATGGATCCGGGGACGTTTTGCAAATTTGAGTGATTCCGCAGCCACTTCGATGTCCTTCTTAACGGCACGGGTCAATGCACAGATCACCGGTTCTTTCACGGCTTTGCTGATCTCCACCACCGAGTTGAAATCGCCCGGACTGGAGATTGGAAAACCTGCCTCCAGCACATCCACACCCAGCTCCTCGAGGGCCTTGGCCACTTCAATTTTCTCAATGGTGTTCAACTGGCAACCGGGAACCTGTTCCCCGTCCCTCAGCGTGGTGTCGAAAATGTAAACGCGATCTTTCGTCATGGTTTTTGTTTTTCTGCTCGGTTTGAGTCACAAAAAAACAAATAAAATGCAAACTATGCTATTCAACATATGGAATTCTCCCCGGGAAGGGATCAATTCGCACATGTCGGGCCCAAAGGATGGGCTCAATCGCCGAATTCCTTTTTGAGTTGGTCGACCCATTGGCCCACCCGTTCCTTGTTCATGGAACCCTGATTCTCGTAATCGATGGCAAGGCCGCAAAAGCGATCCTCCCGCCTAGCCCGGGACGATTCGAACGCATAACCCCGGGTGGATGTAAATCAACAAGTGTGGCTCCCGCGCTTTCGAGGATTTCCCCCATGATCCCTACCCCGTCGAGGAAATTCTCCGGATATCCTTTCTGATCTCCCAGACCGAAAAGGGCCACCTTTTTTCCAATGAGATTCAGATCCTCCAGCGCGGGGACAAATTCATCCCAGTAATTTGGCAGTTCACCGTCAAACCAGGTGGGCACGCCCAGAATGAACCGGTCCCGGTTCAGGAATTCTTCCTCGGTGATTTCCTCAGCATTGAGTTCGTCCAGATTGTCGGGACCGAAATGTTCTTTGATCTGCGCGGCGATTTTTCCTGTTTTCTTGGTATTGAAGCTATAAATGAGTGCGGTATTTTTCATGGAATGCAATTTTACCAATTAGTAGTTGAGCAATTCAAGGGCGGCGGATTCGATCCGTGCCACATCGGGAAGGATGGCTGCTTCCAGGATCCGGTTGAATCCGACCGGTGTAAAGGTGGACCCCACCCGACGGACTGGGCCGTCGAGGTATTCAAACGCAAGATCCCCGATGGTGGCAGCCACCTCCCCGCCAAATCCTCCGAAAATCTTGTCCTCATGAACCACAAGAACTTTTCCGGTCTTCTTCGCCGTGGCGATCACTGCCTGTTCATCGAGGGGACTCAGGGACCGAAGGTCCAGCACTTCCACATTCGCCCGGCCTTCCTTATCCAGCTTTTCCGCAAGCTCCACGCACATGTGGGTGGTGTTTCCATAGGTGATGATGCTCAGATCCGTTCCCTCCTTCCGAATCCGGGCTTTCCCGAAGGGCACTTCGAAATCCTTTGGAACAGGGGCCGCAGCCTTGGGTGAATTGTACAAGGCCTTGGGTTCCAGGAAGAGGGTCATGCCCCTGGATCGCATGCTGGTCCGGAGTAGTCCGGCCGCATCGTCGGCATAGCTCGGATACACGACGCGCACCCCGGGAAGTCCCACCAGGGATCCTTCGATGGTCTGCGAGTGGTAGAGTCCGCCTCCGATGTACCCTCCGGAAGCGAGACGCACGGTGATGTTGGGTGCGAACTGGCCCTTGGTCCGCCAGTATTCGTGGGTGGTTTCAACAAATTGTTCCATGGCCGGCCAGAAATAGTCGGCAAATTCGGCACCTTCCACAACGATGCGGAGCTTGTCATTGAACCGGCTCATGCCATTGGCCGTCCCCATGATGAAGTCTTCGGCGATGGGACCGTTGAAAACCCGTTCCTTTCCAAACTCCTGCTGCATGCCTTTGGTGACATTGAAGATCCCTCCCTTGTCCTTATTTGCAACGTCCTGACCCCAGATGTAGGTGTCCGGATTGTGACGGAATTCGGCCTTCAGCGTTTCATTGATGCCCTGGATCAGCTTGAGGGGCTCCCCCTCCTGGGTATGCAATCCTTCCGGATACTTTTCGCTGACATAGGGACTTGGAATGACGAACTCATGAACCGATTCGGGGGTGGGATGGGGAGCGTTCATGGCCACCTTGTGGGCAGCCTTCACAATTTCCTTGGCTTCCAGCTCCATGGCTGCAATCTCTTCTTCCGTGAATCGGTTGTACCGGATCAGCAGCCGCCTGAATTTGGCGAGGGGATCATATTCCTGCACATAATTCAACTCGTAATCGTCCCGGTACAGATCGTGCCGGTCGGAATTGGAATGGGAATGCATGCGGACGCAATTGGCCTGGACGATGACGGGTTCCTCGTGGTTCACCACCCATTCTTTGGCAGCCTTCATGGCGTTCATGCTGTCGAAAACATCCTTTCCGTTGCAGTGAATGATCTGAAGGTTCTTGAATCCTGCAAAATTGTTGGCCACTTTCCGGTTGGCCGTCTGATCGGCCTTGGGAACACTGATGCCGTAACCATTGTCCTGAAAGACAAAAATGACGGGCAATTTTTCCCGGCTGGCTCCATTGACGGCTTCAGACATACCCTTCCGACACCGAGGACTCTCCTGGGAAACTGATGGCCACGCCGGCCAATTTTGTAGGTTTTGATGGCCCGGCCACCCCCACCGCATGCAGTGTGTGGTTTCCCGTACACGACGATATACTGTGGATGTTCCATTCCGGGCTTGGCAAAATGATTGGACATGTGCCGCCCGCCGCCTGCAACATCGCCATCCTTTGAGATCCTGTTCAGCAGGAGCTCTTCCGCGGTCATTCCGGCCGAATGGGCGGTGAGCATGTCTCGGTAGTAGGGAAAGATGATCATGTTTCCTGTCGAATGTCTGGCCGATGGCCAGCTGATGCCGTCGTGTCCCGCATAGGGTGCATGGTAGGACCAATTGATGGCCTGTTTCAGATAGTTGGGGGCGCGGTCGTCGATGGCCCTGCCCACCAACATGAGTCGGAAACCATTTTGCCAGGGTTTCCCCCTTTGTCTGTTTTCTTGATGCTGTATGCTTTCTCTGATGTTCATGCGATGATTATTTGCACTCCGGTAGCCGGATCAAAGGATTCAATGATATCTCCAAGTCTCTTGAGAAATGCGCCGCCCAGGGCTCCGTCGATGATCCGGTGGTCGTACGTGAGGGAAAGCTACATCTTTTGACGGATGGCGATGACATCCCCGTCCGGAGTTTCCAGAACCGCCGGGTTTCTTTGATGGCTCCCACAGCCAGGATGGCTACCTCCGGTTGGTTGATGATGGGGGTTCCGATGTCGTTTTTGAAGGTACCGAAATTGGTGACGGTGAAGGTCCCGCCCGAAATCTCGTCGGGGGACAGTTTGTTGGTCCGTGCTTTCTGGGCCAATTCGTTCAGTTTCTTCGCCATGCCCGTCAG
The DNA here is from genome assembly GCA_041393235.1 of Bacteroidales bacterium. Taxonomy (GTDB): domain Bacteria; phylum Bacteroidota; class Bacteroidia; order Bacteroidales. The sequence continues at coordinate 84,805 of JAWKKO010000015.1, read as the reverse complement.
ATTCAGGTGATCGGCATCCTGATAGTTTCAACAATCAGATTGTCGTCGGGCAGAGACACCGCCACACCAAGATTGATGCGTCGTTTCAGGACGATGTGATCGTCCTGAACGGATGCATTGATCTGGGGAAATTCTCTCAATGCCCGGACCGTGGCCTGCAGGAACACCGGCAGGTAGGTGATCTTCACCCCTTCCCTGTCCTGGTACTCCTCTTTTCACCCGCTCCCGCCAGGTGACCACCGGCGTGACGTCCACTCTCCAGCATGTTGGTGACATGGGCGGAATTATGCCGAACGGAACCATGTGCCCTGGGCGATCAATTTCCGCATGCGGCTCATCTCGATCACTTCATCGTCACCCGACGGGACGGGGGCAGATGCGGGGAACCGTTGGCCGCACAGGAGCTGGCCAGGACGCAGGGACCTCCGGGTCGGGAAACGGGGGCAGGAACAGGCGCTGCTTTGCCACCGTCACCGCGGTTGGCCAGGAAAGCGAGGATGTCCTGTTTCTGAACCCGGTTGTTCAAACCGGATCCCGGAATCCGGTCCAGTTCCTCCTGGGTCACCTTTTCCTCTTTGGCGATTCGCCGAACCAGGGAGAATAAAAGCGTTCGGGGGTTGATTTCAAATTGGAAGCGGCACCGGTGTCTCCCCCATCCTTCAAAACAGATGCGGTTTCGGAAACAGCTTCCGTGGTGTCCGTCCGGTCCGTCGGGTCTTCTTCCTGGCCCGCTCCGGAATCTTCGTCCGTTCCAATGATGGCGATGACCGTACCCACGGCAACCACCTCTGTCTTGCGCAAAGAATATTTTTTTAATCGTCCCGTCGACAGGGGAAGGTATTTCAGAATCCACCTTGTCGGTGGCTATCTCCAGCAAAACAGCTTCCTCTTCCACCGGATCACCCTCCTTCACGAACCATTTCGTGATGGTGGCTTCTTCAATACTTTCACCCATTTTGGGCATGATTACCTCGAAATTCGCCATGTTGAGATTTTTGGTGTGCGATATGATTTTTCGATGGTATAACAAGGAACACCGAAAAATGTTTTTCACACATCCGCCTCGAACAGGACGTCAAGAACCACGGGCTCTCCCGACCCATGGCGCTCCACTGCGAGATTTCTTTTGAAGACCGGATAGCTGATCTGAACATCCGGGTAGGTGAGGTGAACAAGCATGGCCGCCAGCGAAAAAATCTTGGGCCCCTGAGGAACCAGCACCACCTGGTACTCATTGCGGAGAGGAAGCAGGGTCCGGATGAGACTCTGGTAGATGGCTTCCCTGTTCCGGAGAGGATAGGGCAACCAGATACCGGATGGGACCGTCGCTGATCAGAGCATGGTTGTTTACGAAGACTTTCTCGACAAACTGTTTGTCGGCGGGAGGATCGGTATAGAACAAATACACCAGATCCGGTTTGATCAGCTTTCGAATCGATTGGGATATGCCTTCCTCATGTCCCAGCCCCATGAGCAGGGCTATCTTCTTCTTTTTGTCCCTCTTTTCCTTGACAAGGAATTCCTGGATCCGTTTCACTTTTGCGCAGGACCCGGAGGACATACATTGCCGCGGTGTATGTGAACCGAAGCATGGCCGATTGGAATTCATCGGATCGCCCAGAAACCAATCCAGGAAAACCGTAGTACCATCGTTGCGACATGCCCGTGATGTCGAACAGGATGCGGATGTCGTCCCGGTCAAAATCCCCGATCAGGGCTTCCACATCGGGAACCTCCCCCATGACCTGGATGATCTCATAGCCGGATTCCTGGTAATACAATCTGTTCTCCGCATAGGAGAATTCGGAAAGATGGCCTGGCTTGGTCAGTGCAATCTTCCTGCAACCGCAGGATTCCATTCGGCGGGCCACGTCGGTGCAACGGGCCTCATAGCCCAGCAGCGTAATGAACAAATCCGGTTTGAATTGAACAAACTCGTCTGGTTCGACGTGTGTTACCTGAGATAATTCCATTCCCCAATGCCTCCCGCAAAAACTACGCTCCGGGACAATGCAGTTAGTAATCCTATGTTCCTATCTTCCGGATGCAGTCAATGACTCACATCCGAGTTGTTGTCGCAATTCCAGTACCTGGAACTACGAAGATAAATGGAATAATCCAACCTCACTGCATTTGGGGAGAAGAATTCGCAATCGTCAGAGATTCGGATTGGTCGCCGGAATGTCTTCAATGGCATTGTGGGTCTGGAATTCAGGACCAAACAGGTCGAGTGAAGGCCACTCTTTGACACGGTTTACCGACTGAAACATCATTCCGGACACGTACCGATGGATCCTCGATTGTTTGGACGTGCTGGTGTTCAAAAGAATCACCCAGTTCAATCCATCGTGTTGCCTGACCATCAGGGCGGAAGACCCAGTCAGGTATCCGGTCCGCCACCAGGTGCCGTAGGGATCGCTCCCCCGCCATCCGAACAAACCCTGGCCTGCCTGGTCGGGGTCGCTCATCATCAGGATGGATTCCGTGGTCAGAATATCAGGTTGGGATGGAAATCCATCCAGGGCGGTCAGGAACTTGATGAGTTCGGGAGCAGAAGCCACCCAACCTCCTGCCGGTCCGAGCAATTCCATGTTGTTGCCTCCGTAATACGCCGGAACCAGACTGCCGTCTCCATGCATGTCTCCCACCAGGGCTTCCCCGCCTGTACTGTGATACCGCACCTCGTTGGGGAATTTCTCCTGGTAATAGCTCCTCCCGATGTGCATGTCATGGATGCCAATGGGTTTGAGGAGGTTCATGACAATGTAATCCTGGTAAGGCATCCCGCTTTTCCGGGCAATGACTTCGCCCAGGATGGCGTACCCCATGTTGGAATAGCTGTAGCGGGATCCCGGTGCATAATTCAACCTTCTCGAAAGGGTGAATTTCAAAACGTCCGAAAAACCGGCCGGAGCTTCCACATCCATTTTTCTGGCCACATAGAGGGAGCTCAACAGGGGATCGCCCGATAGACGTGACCATCCCGCGGTGTGATTGAGAAGGTGACGCACAGTAATCTGGTTGATTCGTTTGTCTTTGTAATCCTGATATTGCCTGTCGTTTAGAATGCCGCTGGGGCCGAACACATGATCATCCAGACCCAGCTTTCCTTCCTCCACCAGCTTCATGATCCCGGCTGCTGTGATCAGTTTTGAAACGGAGGCGATCCGAAACAAATGCCCCGGTTTGACTTCCTCCCCAGTTTCAGAATTGGAGATTCCAAATCCCTTGGCGTAGACCAGACGCTCATCTTTGGTGATGGCCAGACTGGCCCCCTCGATGTCCCAGGTCTGCAAAAATATCGAAACGCTTTCGTCGATGACCTCCGTTCCTTCCCATTCGGAGTAGGAATTGTCGAGATTCAGGGAAAAGGGGACCTCATCCGCCTGCAACAGGGACGGGTACCCTTTGTCTGAAAAGGACAGTGCGATTTCTCCAAAAAACAAAATGGCAAACAAGGCCGTAAATGCCCAAATCTTCTTCACATCGTCATGCTTTGGCTGCTGTGCAGCTCGAATTCGATGCAAAGGTAGGGTGAAACTTCCAACAACGCTCCAGGGAAAAGAAAAGGGATATCAACCTTGCCGAAGGAAAGGTGTTAATTATCAGAAATTGAAATCGTTGACTTTCCGATCGCGAGATTGCGAAGACCTAAATACAGAGGAAATAAAAACACTCTTCGCATAAATTACCAGCCCTTCACGCATCGCGATGCGGGTGTTTACGGTATCCGCATGGACGTTGGTCAAAAGCATTTTCCCCCGCAGCCCAAAACCCCTGAAAACACGAATGGGAACCAGACTTTCATCTGATTCCCATTCCGCTTGCTGGTCGCCGTGGCTTCCAGTTCGCGCCAAGTTACGGTTTCGAACGCCGGTCCGGGACCTGAATCCCGAAACCCTGCCGCATCCCGACGAATCGGGTACTCGCAAGCTGCAGGTCCTTGGACTGAAGCTTGCTTTGCATCCATCCACGCACGTCGCTTTCTCTGGTATTCCGCGACGTTTGCCTGACATGGCCCGGCCTGCCTTTGACAGCCTGCCGTCCTTGCCCGGATGTTTGCCCGGCCCGAGGGCCGGAGGAACAACCGGCATACCAGCCCGCTTGCTCCCTGACTCCGCTCACGCGACCGGGTTGCCCCGATGGCGCACGCGTACGCTGTAAAGAACGGAGTGGCGTCGTATCGCTCACTTGGTATAACCAAATGTAGTCCATGACCCGACACACTCCAAAAAAAACGCCCCGAAGAAATGCACACAGATTTCACAGCGTTATTCACAAATGGTGAATAACTTCGACAACCTCAGGGATGGCAAGGTTTCGGGACGTGGACCGACCCGAAGAAGCGGGATCAGAACAGGCGTCCTGTCATGGGAAGCCGTTGCTCCGCAATCACATCCGGATCGGCGGGATTCCTGCCGGGATCGGACAGCGACCGGGAAACGGGGTGGGCATACAGGACGGAGGAGGGAACCGGAGCCAACAAGGAGCGACGTTCTTCCTGCCTCCCTCCTTCTGCCAGCCAGAGGCCTTCCTTTTCCCGGGGCAAAATCACCGGCATCCGTTCCTTGGTGTTGTGAATGCCGGCCATCAGTGTATTGGCGGTTGTGGTGAGAATGGTGAAGGTCTCCACCACCCGGCCCTGGGCGGCATCATGCCACCGGTCAAACAAGCCCGCCATGGCGAAAAGCTCGTCGTTTCTCAGCCGAATGTACCAGGGAAATTTTCCGCCCTGCGCGTGTTGCCACTCGAAAAACCCGTGAACAATCACCTGGCATCGGCCCGATTCCAGTGGTTTCCGGAATGAACTCTTTTCCTCCAGGGTTTCCGAACGCGCATTGAAGGTTCCCTTTCGGATGAGGTCTGCATGATCCCGGTCTCTGGCCCAGGACGGAATCAGCCCCCATTCCATCAGCACGATCCGATCGGGCTCCTCCTGGGTGATCACGGGAAGAAGCGGAAAAGCAAAGGCCCGGTAGAAATAATGGAAATCGAATTCCGCCAGGGCGGCCCCATCGACAGCAAAGCGCTTTTCAATGGCTTTCCGATTGGTGTGTATTTCAACGGTGAAGCACATGGTTCAACAAAGCATGAAAGATAGTCTCCCGATGTGTCATCCACAAAAAATCGGAAAAAAGATGGTGCAGCGATGCAAAACAATATACGGGTCGTGTTGTTACTTTTCCATATCCAAAATCCCTGCCTGCTCATTATGGATCACGAAAGAGAATTCCACCCCTTCTTTCCGTTGAGTGTGTTCCTGCTCCCGGGGGAAGACATTCCGCTTCGCATTTTTGAGCCCCGTTACCAGCAACTGATGGCGGACATCCGGGAGACCGGCCGGAATTTCGTTGTGCCCTATGTCCACAACGGCATCATCCAGGCGTATGGTTGCGAAGTCCGCCTGAAAGAAGTGGTTGCGGAACATGCGGGCGGGCGGATGGTTATCACGGTGGAAGCACTCCATGTCATCGAGATGACGGGATACAAAGAACTCATGCCCGGCAAATTGTATTCCGGGGGAAGCATCCGGAGGCTGGAGCCCTGGCTGCCATTGAAAAACCCGGACCTCCAGGAAATGATTCGGGAATATGCCGGCGCCTACGATCCGGCCTTTCTTTCCTGCTGCTTGTCCGAAGTTCATCTCGTCACCTCCCTCGACCTGCTGAAAGCGCTGAACCTGTCCTCGGAAGACAAATTCAAATTCATGCAAATGAAAGACCAGGCCCAAAAGGAAGAGTACCTGGCTGGCCAGATGCGCTACCTTCACATGATTCGCAAGCAGGAAACCCAACTGGACAGCGACTTTGGTCTGAACTAAGCCTTTCCCGCCCCTTTCCCATCCCCCGATCCGCCGCCGGCTTTCATGTTCATCAGGAGGCGGTCCATGTCCTGTTTCAAATGGGCCACCGTCCGCACCAGCTGGTTCTCGGGGATCACCGGATCCGGAATCTCATGGCTGATGAAGTGGACGAACTTCCAGATTTCCTTCAGGTCGGACACATGAATCCTTGCTAGGTTCATATTGGACCAGGGAGCAGCCCCAGGATCCCTCCCCTTCGATGCGGTTCTCGATGATCTTGAACACGATCCCCTCGTCCAGGGTGAGAACGATGCATGCCTCTCTCTGGTTCAGGCTCTTCCAGTTCGCCACATATTCCCCCGTCACCCACGCTTTCTCTCCGGAATGGCACATGGAATCCCCCTGAGCTGGAAGGTTCTGTATTTTTTCTCTTTCGATAAAAAGGAAGCGCCGGAAGAGGAAGCTCCCGGATGTATTCCTGATCGGCGAAGCTGCTGTTGTACCTGGCCTAGTCTGGACCGGAACCAGTTCGATGTTCTCCTGGTTGTCCGCCCCCACCGTGGAGGCCAGGATCCGCAGGTTCCCTCCCTTCAGGAACACATCCTCGCCACGCTCCAACTGCTCCACCTGGGATTCGCGCAGGGAGGCCAGATCGATCTTCAACAGGGTGTCCACCGCAACGTGGTAAAAGGCAGCGAATTGCAACAAGGCATCGATGCCCGGAAGAGCCACCTGGTTCTCGTAGCCGCTGAGGGTGGAGCGTTTCATTCCCAGCCGGGCGGCAGCCTCATCCTGGGTCAGGTTCCCGCCGCTTTCGGAGAACTACGCATGTTTGCATGGAAATACATGGCAAATTCTTGTGTCTGGTTTGGAAAACGATTATATTGTAATCATAAAAATGATCATTAAATAATCAAAGGTACGCAAAAAGTTTAGAAAGTCAAGTCCTTGAATGTTAAAATAAAGAAGTCGGGGAAAGGAGGGCCGGGAGATGAGAAGCATCGTGCACATGGATCTGGACACATTCTTTGTGTCCGTGGAGCGGCTGTTGAACAGTTCGCTGGAGGGAAAGCCTGCTGTGATCGGGGGGATGTCGACCGGGGCGTGAAGGTCAGCTGCAGCTACAGGCCTCGGAAATTCGGAGTCCATTCGGCCATGCCCATGAAAATGGCCCGGCAGCTGTGCAGCGAAGCCGTGATCATCCGGGGTGACATGGATGCCTACAGCAAGCATTCGAAGCTGGTGACCGAGATCATCGCCGAGAAAGCCCCCCTTTTCGAGAAGGCGTCCATCGACGAACATTACCTGGATCTGACGGGCATGGACCGTTTCTTCGGGTGCATGCAATGGACCCACGAACTGCGGCAGCGCATCATGAAGGAGACGGGCCTGCCCATTTCCTACGGCCTGTCCGTCAACAAAACCGTGTCCAAGATCGCCACCGGAGAGGCCAAACCCAACGGGGAGATGGAGGTGCCCGGCGGGAACGAGCGGGAATTCCTCCCCTGTCCATCCGGAAAATTCATGATCGGGCAACGGACCTTCCACCTGCTCCATGGGCACGGCACCATCGGCACCCTGGGGCAGATTCCCATGGAAATGATGGAAAGCCTGCTGGGAAAAAACGGCATCGTGATCTGGAAAAGGCCAACGGCGTCGATCACAGCCCCGGTGGAACAATATTCCGAACGGAAGTCCATCGGCAGCGAGCGAACCTTTCCAGCGCGACACCGCGTGGATGTGAACGGACTCCGGGACCTACTCACCTCCATGGTGGCAGAACTGGCCTTCCAGTTGCGAAAGGAGGAAAGCTGGCATCCATTGTCACCGTCAGATCCGCTATTCCAATTTCGACACCACCCTCCGAAGCGTATGGCCTATACGGCTTTCTGACCACGCTCATGCCGGCGGCCCGGGAACTGTTCGACCGGCTCTACCAGCGCCGCATGCTCATCCGCCTGGTGGGCGTGCGTTTCTCGGCCTCATCCGGGAACCCCCAGCTGAATCTCTTTGAGGACACCTCCGAGATGATCCCCACCCTCTACATGGCCGTGGACCGCGGAAACGGTTCGGCGCTGACGCCCTGCAGCGGGCCAGCGGCATCCAGCTGAAAGAGCTGGAGGCCCGCCAGGAAGCCGGCGAACAGGAGCGGGCGGTCCCCTCCCCGGAAAACAGGCAACAGATCGACAACCTGAAGAACCGTCGCTACCGCTACTGGTACCGCTGATCCCGGCCCGCTGCGTCCTGTCCGCCGGTACCGAAACCACACAACCGCCCTGCCTTGTACCTGAATTGCCACACATACTACAGCCTGCGCTACGGAACCATGGCTCCGGAGACCCTGGCGGAAGAAGCCGCCGGAATGGGAATCGATGCCCTGGTTCTGACCGACATCAACAACTCCACGGGCATGGTGGATTTCGTGAAAGCCTGCCACGGCGCCGGCATCCGCCCCATCGCGGGAATGGAATTCCGGGACGGGGACCGCCACCTCTACACGGGGATCGCCCGCAACCCCGGGGGCTTCCAGGCCCTGAACGAGTTCCTCTCCTACCACAACGAAACCGGCCTCCCCCTGCCCCGCCGGGCACCCCGCCTGGAACATGTGTACTTCGTGTACGACCTCCGGGACAATCCCTGGAGCGACCCGGAATCATCCGGAGACCCAGAAAAACCCGGAGCCTTAAAAAAAGTCCGGGAAACAAAGAATGCCCGGGAAACGAAGAAGGCCCGGAAACCGGGCACCCCGATGCGGGAACAGGAATTCATCGGCGTGCGGCCGGGGGAAGTGAACCGCATCCTGTCCTCCCCCTGGAACAGGCACCCGGACCGGCTGGTGGTCCGCCACCCCGTCAGCTTCCGGACCGCCGGAGACCATGCCCTCCACCGCCACCTCCGGGCCATCGACCACAACATCCTGCTGAGTCAGCTAAAGCCCTCCCAGATGGCCGATCCCGGCGAGGTCCTACTCCCGCCCGACCTGCTTCGCTGTGCCTACGAGGATCTCCCCCACATCCTCCACAACACCCGGCAGCTCCTGGACGGGTGCCGGATGGATTTCGATTTCCGGTCCGTGAAAAACAAGAAGACCTTCACCGGCACCCCCCACGATGACAAGGTCCTGTTGGAAAAACTGGCCATGGAGGGCATGGAATACCGCTACGGCCGCCACAACAAGGAGGCCCTCCGCCGGATCCGGCACGAGCTCGAGATCATCCACCGGCTGGGCTTCTCGGCCTACTTCCTGATCACCTGGGACGTGATCCGCTATTCCATGTCCCGGGGCTTCTACCATGTGGGCCGGGGCAGCGGGGCCAATTCCATCGTGGCCTACTGCCTGCGGATCACCGATGTGGACCCCATCGACCTGGACCTCTACTTTGAGCGTTTCATCAACCCGAAACGAACCAGTCCCCCCGATTTCGACATCGACTTTTCCTGGAAGGACCGGGACGAGGTCCTGGACTACATCTTCAAACGCTACGGACGGAAACACACGGCCTTCATCGGCACCATCTCCACCTTCCGCGACCGCTCCATCTTCCGGGAACTGGGCAAGGTGTACGGCCTGCCCAAGGAAGAGATCGACCTGCTGGTGAAAGAACCGGAAAACCCCATGAACCAGAACGACATCACCCGTCGCATCTACGAAGCCGGCAGCCTGCTCATGGACTTTCCCAACCTGCGGAGCATCCATGCCGGGGGCGTGCTGGTCTCGGAGGAGCCCCTGACCATGTACACGGCCCTGGACCTGCCCCCCAAGGGCTTCCCCACCACCCAATGGGACATGTACGTGGCCGAGGACCTGGGCTTCGAAAAACTGGACATCCTCAGCCAGCGGGGCATCGGCCACATCAAGGAGTGCGCCGAGATTGTCCGGGCCAACCGGGGGGTGGAGGTGGACGTGCACCGGGTCGACCAGTTCAAAAAGGATCCCCGGGTCATCGCCCAGCTGAAGACCGGCGAGACCAACGGCTGCTTCTACATCGAGAGCCCGGCCATGCGCGGCCTCCTCACCAAACTCCGCTGCGACTCCTACCGGGCCCTGGTGGCGGCCTCCTCCATCATCCGGCCGGGGGTGGCCCAATCGGGCATGATGAAGGAATTCATCCACCGCTTCCACCATCCCGGCGACTTCGAATACCTCCATCCCGTGATGGAAGAGCAGCTCCGGGAAACCTACGGGGTGATGGTTTACCAGGAGGATGTGATCAAGGTCTGCCACCACTTCGCCGGTCTCGATCTGGCCGACGCGGACGTGCTCCGCCGGGCCATGAGCGGAAAGTACCGGTCCAGCAAGGAATTCGACCGCATCGCCCGGCGCTTTTTCGACAATTGCGCCGGGCGGGGCTACCCCGACACCCTCACCCGGGAAGTCTGGCGCCAGATCTCCTCCTTCGCCGGCTATTCCTTTTCCAAGGCCCATTCCGCCTCCTTTGCCGTGGAAAGCTTCCAGAGCCTGTACCTGAAGGTCCATTACCCCCTGGAATTCATGACCGCGGTGATCAACAATTTCGGAGGCTTCTACAAAACCTGGGTCTACTTCAACGAAGCCCGCCGGTGGGGAGCCACCATCGAATTGCCCTGCGTGAACCGCGGCCAGTACATGACCTCCATCCGGGACCGGTCCGTTTACATCGGCTTTGTCCACCTGCAGAACCTGGAGCAGGACGTGGCCCACATGCTCCTGGCCGAGCGCGAACGGGCCGGAGAGTTTCTCAGTCTGGACGACCTGCTGCACCGGGTCCCCATGGGCCTGGAACAGATCATCCTGCTGATCCGGATCCACGCCCTCCGCTTCACGGGAAAAACCAAGAAAGAACTGCTCTGGGACGCCCACCTGATCCTGGGCAAACAACAGAAGAAAGACCCCATGCGGGAGCTCTTCCCCGTCCTCAAACGGGAATTCCGCCTCCCCGAACTGGAACAGACCGAACTGGAAAATGCCTACGACGAAATGGAACTGCTGGGCTTTCCCGTGAGCATCCCCGCCTTCGACCTGCTGGAAACCTCCTTCCGGGGCGAGATCATGGCCCGCCAGATGCTGGAGCACGTGGGAAAGAAGGTCCGCATGCTGGGAAACCTGGTCACCATCAAATACGTGCACACGAAGCACAAGCAATGGATGCATTTCGGCTGTTTCCTCGATGCCGAAGGCGAATTCTTCGACGTGGTCAACTTCCCCGATTCCCTCCGGTCCTACCCCTACAAAGGCAAAGGGGTGTACCTGATCTACGGGCAGATCACCGAAGAATTCGGCTTCCCCGGCATGACCGTGGAGAAGATGGCAAAAATGCCCTTTCGCAGTGACCCGAGGTATGGGTGAGTTTGTAAGGAAGTTTGTAAAGTTATAAAGTTTTAAAAGTTTGTAAGGGAGTTGGGAAAGTAGGAAAAGTTTGTAAAGAGGGGGGGGGCGACTTTCCAACTACAACTTTCCAACTACAACTTTCCCACTTGATAAACTTTTTCCCTCCTTTATAAACCTTACAGACCTTACAAACTTTATTACTTCAGCTTCAGATACAGCGGGCGGCCGTTTCAACGATGAACAACATTGCGGAAGGTTTCGAGCGACAAACCAATCAGGAATTCAAACGGTTTCTCTACATATCCAAAGCCTCAAGTGCCGAAGTTCGTTCGATGCTTCATCTGGCCCGCAGCCTTGAGAAAGTGGATGCGGAGACCTTCGACCGGCTTTTGGACATGTCCCTGGAGGTATCCCGGATCCTCTCCGGTCTGATCAAATCCCTGTGCGATCCGGGTCATTCCTTGCCCGAGGGCTCCGATTCGGCCATTTCCGTGGAAAAACACGGAACCACATCCTCGGAGAAATAGGGTTCCTGACACACCCAGAACATGTAACGGACCTTCAGGAAATCCTTTGCAAAGGCGTGCAGAAGAGAACCTGGTTTGTACGTTCCCGCACAACTTCCTGCGTGCCTGTTTTTCCAATGTAATTGCCATCCTGGACAGCCACCCCAGCGGAACGGTGAATGTTCCTTCGTGCATCATGGCGATGGTATGGTTTAGCTGCCCTCTTCTTCGCACCATCAGATCCGGACCGCCCAAACCCACACCGATTTCCTCCCCGTAGGCATAAATGGAACGCAGATACCCACGATCGTTCCATGGCAGCCACTCTCCGGGCATGAAATTCGCATATTGCATGGTGACGGACCCGGGGAAGGAAGTTTTCAACGCCAGCATGTTCCGTTGAATGGCTGATACATATTCCTCCGGAAGGAAGGCCTCCTCTGGCGGCCAGATGGCTGTTTCCTGCAGGTTGACGCCTTCGACCATGCCGTCAAACTCTTTCCCCAGGGCTTCCAGCAACAGAGCAAAACGCTTTTGCACACCCGGATTCCATCGTTTGGCCATCCATCCTTCCGGTTCACCCTCTTCATTCCGCTGATCCAGGACACCATCATCGAATTCCTCCGTCAGCAAATAGGAAGGCAGTGCGGGATAAGCTTCAACGAAATAGGTATCCTGCAATTGGATGAACAGCTTTTTCCCATGGTCGCGCAGGTAGGCTTCATCCTGACGGATCATTGAAAAATCATAACGGTCCCTTTCCGGCTCAAGCTGCCGCCAGGGATACATGATTTGCGCCCCCGCAAACCGCGGCAGGTCCAGAAAGGGATGATCGATGATTCTCTCCCTCTCCCTGGCAAAGTAGACAAAATGCCGGATTTCATCGGGAGCCAGCGGACAGACCGCATCTTCAAATTGCTTGTATGCATCCTCGTACCTCCGGGACGAAGATGCATCCTGGCCATTCAAACCCACGGAGGATACCACCAGCCATGTGAATGCAATCCGCTGTAGCCACAGTCTTCCAAGTCGCTTTCCCAATCCGTATCTTCCCCTTTCCAACTTTACAAACTTTCCAACTTTACCAACTTTATAAACTTTATAAACTTTATCAACTTTATAAACTCCCCATATACTTCACCGTCGCCCTGCAAATTTTCTCCAGCACCTCCAGATTCAGATCCGAAAGCCGCTTGAAATAGATGCAGCCTTTCCCCATTTTGATCTTCCCCAGCTCCCGGAGCATCTCTTCCTTCTCCAGTCCGGGAGCATAGGCGTACAGGGAAAACGCTGCCTTTCTGGGCGAAAATCCGATGAGCATGGAGTCGCCCTCGTGGCCGCTGGCATATTTGTAGTGATAACTTCCAAACCCGATGATGGACGGGCCCCACATCTTCGGTTCGTGACCCGACCAGGTCTTCATGAGCTCAATGAGCTTCAGGCTGTCCTGTTTCTTTTGCTCGTTCTCTACAAAGGCATCCAGAAAGTCATAGACACTTGCCTCCGTTTCGGTGGTTTTGTTCTTCTTGGCCATGTGGGAATTTCGTTTGTAAGGGTTGAAAAAAGTGGATTTACTGGTTGTTTAGGTAACATGGATTGTCTGCGAAAGTTCCCGGGACCGGCATTTTTTCCATTTGTTCAGCCCTCCAATCTCACTTTCCAACTTTCCCCTTTCCAACTCCTTTACAAACTTTCCAACTCCTTTACAAACCTTATAAACTTTATGAACTTTATAAACTTTATAAACTCATTCTCCGAATGCTCATAATTCCCTTGACGCGCTTGATTTTCCGGATCAACGCCTCCAGATGCTTGGTGTCGGTGACAAACAGCGTGATGCTTCCTTCGAACAGGCCGTCGTTGGAGTCGATGGAGATGGATCGCATGTTGACCTGCAAATCCTTGGATATGACATCGCTGATGTTGCTGACGATGCCCAGGTCATCCACCCCGGTGAGGCGGAGGGTCACAGGGAAGAAGCGTTCTTTCTCCGGACGGTTCCATCGGGCTTTCACCACGCGGTATCCGTACCGTGAGATCATGTCATGGGCATTGGGACAATTCTTTCGGTGGATGGTGATTCCGGAGCCGATGGTCACAAAACCGAAGATTGCGTCGCCCCGGATGGGGTTGCAGCAGGGAGCCAGACGGTAGTCCACATTGGCCAGCTTTTCATCGATGATCAGATAGCCGGCGCTTTCGGCACTTGCATTGCTGACCAGGCGCTCCACGGCGCTTCCGTCGATCTTTTCCGGAGTGTGGGTTACGGGTTTCTCCTCTGTACTCATGAACTCCTTGATCTGGCGGAGGTCGAGCTTCTCTGTGGCCACATCGAAATACAGGTCGATGGCATCGTTGTATTTGTAATGGCGAATCAGTTTGCGCACGCTGGCGTCATCGAACTCGATCTTCCAGTTCCGGAAGCGGCGTTTTAGGATTTCCTTCCCCTCCTCCGCTTCCTTGAGTTTTTCCTCCTTCAGGGCTTGCTTGATCTTGCTCTTCGCCTTGGAACTGACGACCCACTGCAACCAATCCATTTTCGGGCGCTGGATTTTGTTGCGAATGATTTCCACCTTGTCTCCGTTTTTCAGGACATGGCGAATGGGAACGTTCTTGTTGTTGACCTTGGCGCCCACGCAGCTGGCGCCCACATCGGTGTGGATGTCAAAAGCAAAATCCAGGACGGTGGCTCCCTCCGGGAATTTCTTCAGATCGCCCGTGGGGGTGAAAACAAAAATCTCCTTGGTAAACTGACTCAATTTGAGATCTTCCATGAGGTTGGCCGCATCGAGGTCGGCCGTTTCCAGGGCCTCCCTGACCCGGGCAATCCACTGATCGATTCCGTCCTGTCCCTGGATGCCCTTGTATTTCCAGTGGGCCGCGAGGCCCTTTTCCGCAATTTCGTCCATTCGTCTCGAACGAATCTGCACTTCTACCCATTCTCCACCCGGAACGACCACGGTGGTGTGCAGGGATTCGTATCCATTGGATTTGGGAGCCGACAACCAATCGCGCAATCGTTCTGTGTTGGGCAGGTAGTGGTCCGTGATGATGGAATAAACCCGCCAGCAATCGGCCTTTTCCCGTTTTGGAGGCGAATCCAGGATGATGCGGATGGCAAAGCGATCGAACACTTCCTCGAATTCCACCTTTTGCTTTCTCATCTTTCGCCAGATGGAAGAAATGGCCTTCACCCGTCCCTTGATTTCCACCTTCAGGCCTTCCTGCCGGAGGTCCGCTTCAATGGGATCGATGAATTCTTTGATGAATCGGTTTCTTTTGTCGGTTCCAATGCGCAGTTTCTCCACGATTTGCAGATAGGCCTCTTCTTCCAGGACACTCATCGACAAATCTTCCATTTCCGACATCACCTTGTACAGTCCCAGCCGATGCGACAACGGGCTGTAAATGTACCGGGCTTCCCAGGACAGCTCGATGCGCAATTTCTCGGGCAGGTCCTTCAGGTGCCGCATAACAAAGAGGCGTTCCGCGATTTTTACAAGGATCACACGGAAATCAGTGGCCAGGGTTAGAATAAGGTTGCGCATGTTTTCAGCCTGGTCCTGATTCGCTCGGGTATCGAGGCTGCCGATTTTCATCAATTCCCGGAGAATGGATGCCGTGCGGTCTCCGGCTCCTTCGCATGCCTCTTCCGGAGTCATGCATTCTTGCTGGACCGGCAGGATAAACAAAGCGGCTGATAAGCCCAGAGCGTCCAAACCCATTTCATCCAGAACCATCTTGCCCAATTGCAGGCTTTGAAGCAGCAACAATTCCCCATGGAGCATCCGGTCCGGATCGGCACGACGGATCAGTGTCTCCACGCTGCATCGTACCAGTTCCTGGGTGGTCGGATCGTATTCGCTTCTGCTTCGTTTCAGAATCTCCCTGTAAAGCCGTGTCACTTTGGTTCTCTGCAATTCGGGGAGATGGTCCAGTGAGATTTTGCTCATGACGAACAGGGGAATTGGATTTCAAAGGTGGATCCCTGGCCCGGATGGGAGTGGATGAGCAACTCACCCTTGTGGCGGGCAGCAAACTCCCGCACGAGGGTCAGGCCGATGCCCGCCCCTTTCTCATTGGCGGTGCCCTTGCGGGTGTAGCCCCCGTTTCGGGTGATTTTTCGGATTTGATCCTCGGTGATTCCGATTCCCTGATCCGCCACGGAAAGATGGATGAGCCCGTTGGAAGATGCACCGTGAATGATGATGGCTCCTCCGGGATGGGAAAACTTCAGTGCATTGGAAATCAGGTTTCGGACGATGGTTTCCATCATAACCTGGTCCACCTGGCACTGGATGCCTGTCTGCATGTCCTCCCGGATGGTGACCTCCTTCAGCCGTGCCGACTCCTCAAAAAGATTGACACAGTTTCGAATCAGCTTGTCCAGTTGAACCGGTTCGGGCTGAAAATATGCCTCGTTTTCCTCCAGCCGAGACCAATGCAGCAGGTTTTCCAACAATTCGAGGGAATAGGATGCTGATTGGCGAAGGTTCCAGAGCAAGCTTTTTTCGGTCAATCTCAGGGGCGTCCTCCCCTTCCATAGATGGAGGACATCAATGGCGGTCAGCAGATTGCCCATGGTTCCGCGCAGGTCGTGGGCAATGATGGACATCATCTTGTCCTTGTTTTTGTTGAGTTCCGTCCAGTTTCAGATTCTGGCGGGTGATCACAAGGTTCTTTCCTCCAGTTTGTTGGAACCCATCCGAAGCCGGCGCATGAAATAAAAAACCAGGATCAGTCCCAGGGCAAGAAGCACCGCGATTCCAATGAGGGAGTAGAACAGGAAGGTCCTTTTCTCCATAAGCTCCGACGTGAGGCGAGACTGGATCCGCAGGTTTTCATTCTCTTTCTCCAGGGTCCGGGATCGGTGGCGGAATTCCATATCCACCAGAGCCATGGTTGTCGTCTGGCTGACCAGGCTGTCCTTGAATTGCCGATGCAGCATGGCATAGTCATACGCATCCCGGAAGAACCCGCTTGCTTCGGCAATGCCCTGCTTGATTTTGTAGGCTTCGGCCATGTGCTCCAGGGCTCCGATCTGTTCCGAAACCACGAGGCCGGTATCCACGTGCATCTGCGCATCGGCATATCGTTCCAGCGTCAGATAGAGTGAACCCAGTCCCAGATGACAACGAACCAACCCCTCCTGATCTCCCAATTTCTCCTTGACGGGCAAGGCCCTGCGGTACAGATCCTCTGACTCAACCAGGTTTCCTTGTTTCTGGTACACCTCCGCCATGTTGGCATAACAATTCGAAATGGCTTTGTCGTCTCCAAGTTCCGCTTTGATATCAAGCCCCTGCCGGAGCAATTCCAGGGCTTTGTCCAGTTGGCCCATGGCACTGTAATTTACGCCCATGTTGATCAGTACATTGGAAATCAGCACCGGATCGGAAATTCCGCGGGCATCGGCCAGGGACCTCTGGTACATGTTCATGGCCTCCTGGAAATTCCCGCACTTGTGCTGGAGCACCCCGCAATTCATGTTGCATAGAGCAATGTCTTTTCGGCTCCCGTTTTTCTCCGCCACCTCCAGGGCTCGCTCGAAATATTCCAGGGCACGTTCATAAATGCCCAGGTAGACGAAAACATTGCCCACATTGATGTAGCCCTGTGCAATGGACATTGCGTCTTCTTCCTCGTCCAGATAGCGAAGAGATTCCTCATAGGTTGTCAACGCCTCCAGGTAGTTCCCTTTGTTTTTGTGAATGATCCCGATGTTGTTCAGGACCCGGCTGACTCCGTCGTTGTTCCGGATACGCCTGTAATAATCCAGGGCACTGTTGTATAGGTTCAGGGCCTGGGCATAATCGGCCATAAACAGGTAAATGTTTCCTTTGTTCTTGACGGTCCGGTAGTAGCTGTTGTCGTCGTCAGTTTCAGAGTAATAGGCCAGGGCCCGGTCGTAATTCAACAAAGCGCAGGTGTAATCGCCATGAATCCGGTTCATGTCGCCCCGGATTTCATAGTACAGCCCTTGCCCCCGGGTATCTTCCATTTCTTCGGAAAGCCGGAACGCCTGGTCGAGATACATGATGGCCTCCAGGGTGTCGGTCTCGATTTCACATCGCCCGATTTCGAAGAGAATGCGTTGCCTGACAGTATCGTGAAGGGTCTGACCGAGAATCGCTTTCAGGCTGTCGATGGCCTCCTGGCCCGTGCATAAAGAAGGAAGACAGAACAGGAGAAGAATGGGCAGGTATGCACGGGCATTCAGCATTTAGGGTGGCTTTGTGCGGTTCAAAAATAAGAAATTTTCATCTTTGTCCGAGAGAAAGCTTTCCCCCATGCGCAAGAAGATCCAGATTCCCCACACCTACGTTATCGTTTTTTCCTTCATCCTCGCAGCCGCACTCCTGACCTGGGTTTTGCCCGGAGGCGAATTTCAACGGGAAACCAGAATGATCCATGGAAGTCCGCGCGAGGTCATTGTTGACGGTTCCTTCCATGAAGCCCAAACCGAGCCTCAATCCTGGCAGATCTTCAGCGCCATGTTCGATGGGTTCACCGGCAAGGCGGACATCATCGTGTTCATTCTGATCATTGGCGGGGCATTCTGGATCATGAACGACAGCAAGGCCATTGATGTGGGAATCCAGGCCTTTCTCCGGAAAATCCGGACCCTGGAACGTCATCAACTGATTCGGCGCATGGGGGTCGACAACCTGGTCATCGTGCTCATCATGCTTGTTTTTAGTGTCTTTGGAGCCACATTTGGCATGAGCGAAGAAACGATCGCCTTCATCATCATTTTTGTTCCTCTTGCCATTTCCATGGGGTACGATTCCATCGTTGGGGTGAGCATGTGCTTTGTGGGAGCCGGCCTGGGTTTTGCGGGGGCCCTTCTGAACCCCTTCACAATCGGCATCGCCCAGGGGTTAAGCAATCTGCCCCTTTTTTCCGGCATCGAATACCGTTTGTTCACCTGGCTGGTGATCAATGGGGTGGGGATCGGCTGGGTGCTGCGTTATGCGGCCAGAATCCGGAAGCATCCGGAGCGTTCGCCGGTCCGGGACAGCGATGCCTCGTGGCGGACCCGGGAAACGACGGACCCCGGCTCGCTCCAGCGGCACAGCACACCGGCTGCCTGGATCAGTTTTGCCCTGCTCCTTTCCGCCATGGTGGTCTTTGCCGTCCGTGAACCCCAATCCTCCCTGCACATCGGGAACCGGGATTTCCATTTCTTCTTTCTTCCGCTTCTGACGGTCGTTTTCGGTGCAAGCAGTTTTTTTCTGTTGCGCAGAGCGGTTCACTATTACATCCTGAACCTCCTGCTCTTCACCATCCTCTACCTGATCATCGGTGTCATGGGCTATGGATGGTTCGTCCGGGAAATCGCCACCCTCTTTTTTGCCATGGGGTTGTTTGCCGGAATTGCCATGAACAAGTCCGCCAATGAAATCACCCGCCTGTTCATCGAAGGCATGCGCGACATCCTGTCGGCAGCCGTCGTGGTGGGACTGGCAGGAGGCATTCTGGTGGTTCTGGAGGATGGGAAGGTGATCGATTCTCTGCTTTACCACACGGCCAAGTCCATGGAAGGATTTGGCAAAATGGGTTCCGTCAGCATGATGTATCTGATCCAGAATATGATCAACATCGTAATACCCAGCGGTTCGGCAAAGGCAGCCCTGACCATGCCCATCATGTCGCAGTTCTCGGATCTCATTGGCCTTTCCCGGCAGGCCACGGTCATGGCCTTTCAGCTGGGTGACGGATTCACCAACATGATTACGCCCACCTCGCCGGTTCTCATCGGCGTGCTTGGCGTGGCCCGCATTCCTTATGAGCGATGGTTCAAATGGATCCTCCCCTTCATGGTGATCCTGATCGTGGTGGGATGGCTGTTGCTGATTCCCACGGTGACCATGGATTTAAACGGATTCTAGGACCCGGATGGATTTCTTTCCTACCGGAACGAAACCCCGACCCCCACGGTGTGGGTGGCATACAGGGTCTTCGTAAAATCATAATGCATCGTGAACACCCCCAGTTTGATCCGGACCCCGGCGTTGAGCCGAAGGTTGTCGAAGTTTTCATACTTCAAATGAAAGGGATCTTCCACGATGGTGTAGGTCACCGCACCCAGATCGTCTCCCTCGGTGACGACGGTTTGAAGGGGGAAATGCCCTTCGGCCATGAGTTCGACCAGGGAACTCGCGTATCCGATCCCCTGATAAAAGGTGATCACCGGCAAGGTTTGGGAAAACAACAGGTTGGTGGTCCACCCGGCCACCTGCTGGGTAATGAACTGGTCGTCCCAGTTGTATCCGGGTTCGGGGTCCACCCCGTTGGTGCCCAGGCTGGGTTCCACCAGCACATGCACGGAGGAAGTGACCTGGGTGTATCCTCCCTGGACGCTGATGTCGAGGAACTTGAGGTTTTTAATGAAGGGGATCCATTGGGAAATGGCATGCTTGCCTCCGACGCCCCACAACCCGATCTCCCCGTTGTCGTTGTAATTGATGATGGGAACAAACCGGGCCGACACATCCGTGCCCAGGGGAAGGCCAACGGTCAGTTGTCCCATGGGCAGGGGAAGAAATCGATGCCGGTTCCGTCAGGAATTTCAACGCGGGCAAATTCCACATCCTGTACATTTCCGCCGCCCAGGTCCACCTGCTGGCTGTACACCAGGTGGGGCCGGTCGTCGGATTGTCCGGCCACGGTGGGCATCTCAACGGGGGAGGCAGGATCCAGCTGACCAGTCAGATTCAGCTTGGAAATGTCATAAAACAAGGCCGAAGAAGGAGCTTTGGCCCAACTCACCGTGGCGGTGATGTCCAGTCCACCCAACTTGTGCGGCCGGGCGGTGTTGTACCATCCCGCATTCAGGTCGGAACCGATGATGTGAGCGAGGGGTTCGAGGTAATCCTGCAAGATGGCTTCCGCATCGGATATGCCCCCTTTCATGATTTCCACGTCGAACAACTGTCCGCGTGCCGGTGTCATGTGTCCCAATTGCAGGATCCCGCAAAGGATCATGCCAGCTATGTTCGTCCGATTCATGTTCGATCTCCTTGTGTCTCCGCCGGATGCTCTGCCCCGGCAATGCAAAAATAAAAAAAACTAAATTTGTCGGCATGACGCCTCCGGTTCAATTTCCTAACCAGCCCCTCGCCGATCGACTTCGGCCCACGTCCCTGGATGAATACATTGGACAGGAGCATCTTGTGGGCCCTCGGGCTGTTATACGCAACATGGTGGTCTCGGGTTCCCTCAGTTCCTTTATTTTGTGGGGGCCGCCCGGTGTGGGGAAGACCACCCTGGCCACCATCATCTCCAAACAGATGGACCGGCCGTTCTACAGCCTGAGCGCCGTCCAGTCGGGGGTCAAGGATGTGCGGGAGACCATCGAAAAAGCTCGAAAACTGCAGTTTTTCAACAAGCCGAATCCCGTCCTTTTCATCGATGAAATTCACCGGTTCAGCAAATCCCAGCAGGATTCCCTTCTGGGCGCGGTGGAGCAGGGCATTGTCACCCTCATCGGAGCCACCACTGAAAACCCATCCTTCGAAGTCATCTCCCCCCTCCTGTCGCGTTGCCAGGTTTACGTTCTGAAAGCTTTGGAGAAAAAACACCTGGAGGATTTGCTTCACCGGGCATTGACCCTGGACGGCTACTTGAAAAAACTTCCCATCGAGGTCCGGGAAACCGAAGCCATGTTTCGCTACTCGGGAGGCGATGCCCGCAAGCTGCTCAACACCCTGGAAATTGTGATCCGAGCCGAGTTGTCGGCCCGGGAGGAAGGGGAAAACCAGGTTCTGGTCATCGACAACGACATGGTGAAAATCCGTCTCCAGGAAAACATGGCCCTGTATGATAAAAACGGGGAAATGCACTACGACATCATTTCCGCTTTCATCAAATCGGTTCGGGGAAGCGACCCGGACGCTGCGGTGTACTGGCTGGCACGCATGCTGGAGGGAGGAGAGGAAGTCAAATTCATCGCCCGGCGCATGGTCATCCTGGCATCGGAGGATGTGGGCCTTGCCAATCCCAACGCCCTGTTGATGGCCACCCAGTGTTTCCAGGCCGTCCACATGATCGGCATGCCGGAAGCCCGCATCATTCTGTCCGAGACGGCCATTTACCTTGCAGCCTCCCCAAAAAGCAACACCGCCTACCGGGCCATCGACAAAGCCATTGATGCGGTGCGGAAAGAAGGTCCCCTGCCGGTGCCCCTTCATCTGCGAAACGCCCCCACAAAATTGATGAAGGAATTGGGGTATGGCCGGGAGTACCAGTATGCCCACGATCATCCGGATCATTTCGTGGACGATCTCTATCTGCCCGAAGAAATGAAAGGCCGGCTGTTTTATTCTCCCGGCGAAAACCCAAGATAAAAGGAATGGGGAGACCTTTTAAAACGACTCTGGAAAAATTCCAAACCTTATGAATCAACCTGATACATCCACCATTGCCAGGATCCTTCCGGGCATTTCCCATGGCAATGCCGGAAATTTCTTTCTGATCGCCGGGCCCTGTGTGGTGGAGAGCGAACGTTTGTGCATGGAGACGGCCCGGCACCTCAAAGCCCTCACCGATGCATTGGAAATCCCCTATGTGTTCAAGGCATCCTATCGCAAGGCCAATCGCTCCCGGCTCGATTCCTTTACAGGCATCGGGGACCGGGAAGCCCTGGAAATACTGACCCGGGTGGGTTCGGAACTGGGGATTCCTGTGGTAACCGATGTTCATTCGCCGGAAGAAGCCGAGCGCGCTGCAGAAAGTGTGGACATGCTTCAGATTCCCGCTTTCCTGTGCCGGCAGACCGATCTCCTTGTGGCCTGTGCACGTACGGGCAAAGCCGTTTCGATCAAGAAAGGGCAGTTCCTGTCTCCAGAAGCCATGGGTTTCGCCGCTGCCAAGATCCGAAACACGGGAAACAACCGCATCCTGCTTACGGAACGCGGCACCACCTTCGGGTACCACGACCTGGTGGTGGATTTTCGAAGCATTCCCATCATGAGGGAACTCGGGCATCCCGTGGTGCTCGATGTCACCCATTCCCTCCAGCAACCCAACCAGGAAAGCGGCGTAACGGGCGGACGGCCCGACCTGATCGCGACCCTGGCCCGATGCGGCATAGCCTCAGGGGCCGATGGACTGTTCATGGAAACCCATCCGGAACCATCCAAAGCACTTTCGGATGGTGCCAACATGCTTCCTTTGCATGAGATGGAAGGATTGTTGACCGCTCTGGTCCGACTGCACAAAGCAGTTCGGTAGCGCATATGGAAAAAAGCACCAAAAAAACAGCCGCCGGATAAGCCGGGTTCTGTCCCCTGCCAGGCAGGGTCCCTGTCATTTTTCTGAGCGGCCTACCCCCCGGCAGAAGCGGGACGCTTTTTTTGCGCCGGTATACATGGCCTTGCATCCCGCAGGACAAACAGCTGCATGAATCGCTTCACGCACTGGTGGGCTCTTACCCCACCTTCTCACCCTTACCCCGAAAGGCGGTTCTTTTCTTCTTTGTTCCCCCACCCTCGCGGATGGCTGTCTTTCGACAGTGCGGCTCCCTGTGCTGCCCGGACTTTCCTCCGCGGATGTTTCCACCCGCCGCGACAGGGTCGACTGCTGCATTTTTGATGCTCCGGTGCAAAAATACTAATTTTGGGCTTTCGAAAACCGCATGACCACCAGAGACTCCATCGATTCTTCCGCCTTTTCCTATTCCCTGCCCGTCGAACGGATCGCCCGCCACCCCTTGGAACGGCGCGACCAATCCAAACTCCTGGTGTACCGGGAGGGAGAGATTGCCCAGGATACGTTTTCCCGCCTCCCCGGTTACCTCCCGAAAGACAGCTGGCTGGTTTTCAACGACACACGGGTCATTCAGGCCCGCCTCTCCTTCCGAAAGGAAAGCGGCGCAAGGATTGAAATCTTCTGCCTGGAGCCCTTCTCACCTTCCGGGTACGAGGAGTCACTCGCACGTGAGGAGACCTGCGTCTGGCGTTGCCTTGTGGGGAATGCCCGAAAATGGAAGGGCGGAAGGCTGCTTCTGGATGTGGGGGGCGCGCATTCCGGAAACTCCGGATTTGCCGTGGAGGCCTGGCTGGAGGAACGAACCGGGACCGAATTCCTGATCCGTTTCCGTTGGTCCGCCGCGGATTGGTCCTTTGCCCGCATCCTGGAGGAGTTTGGAAAAACCCCCATCCCCCCCTACCTGAACCGGGAGGCGGAAGTGGACGACCGGACCCGCTACCAGACAGTGTACGGACAACTGGACGGTTCGGTGGCCGCTCCAACCGCGGGACTCCACTTCACACCGGAGATGCTCCGTGAATTGGAGGAAAGGGACATGCCTGTGTCCCGACTGACGCTGCACGTCGGGGCGGGAACGTTCATCCCGGTGAAGGAAGGAAATGCCAGGGACCATGCCATGCATGCGGAACTGGTGCTGGTTGGATTGGAATTTCTTGAGAAATGGCGAAACGACCCCCGCAAACTCATCGCCGTCGGCACCACGTCCACGAGAAGCCTGGAATCGCTTTACTGGCTTGGGGTCAAAATGCTCCGGAATCAGCCGGAGCCTGGCAATGTCCGGATCGATCAATGGGAAAATGAGGAACTGCCCCAGAATCACACCCTGGAGGAAAGCCTGACTTCGCTTGTGGCTTACATGAAGGAGCAGGGGCTGCACACCCTCCGGTTTCACACCCGACTGATGATCGTCCCCGGATACCGGTTCCGGTGCATCCGGGGGCTCCTGACCAATTTTCACATGCCTTCCAGCACGTTGCTGCTCCTCATTGCCGCCTTGCTGGGCGATGATTGGCGACGGGTCTATGACCACGCCCTGTCCCACGGGTTTCGTTTTCTGAGCTATGGGGACAGCTCCCTGTTGCTCCCTTAGGAACCCAGTCTGGAACGGAGCAGGGCTGCAAATTCTTCCACATCCTCCCGGGTGGTATCGAAGGAACACATCCATCGGACTTCGTGGGTGGTTTCATCCCAGACATAGAAGAAAAACTCCTGTTGCAGGGACGGGATAATTTCACCTGGAATCCGGGCAAACACGGCATTGGCCCTTGGTTCCTGGGTGAGTACCACACCGGGAATGTCCCTCACTTGCCGGGCCAGATACGCCCCCATTGCATTGGCGTGTCTCGCATTGTGCAGCCAGAGGTCCCCATCCAGGTAGGCCAGGAATTGGGCGGATATGTAGCGCATCTTGGACGCAAGCTGCATGCCCTGTTTCCGGATGTATTTGAATTCTTGGGCCAGGGAGGGGTGAAAGAAAACCACTGCCTCGCCATACATCATGCCGTTCTTCGTTCCCCCGAAGGAGAGGATGTCCACCCCGGCCTCCCGGGTGAGTTCGCGGAAGGAAAGATCCATTGCAGCCGCAGCATTTGCTATCCGGGCGCCATCCATGTGCAGGAGCATCTCATGGGTGTGGGCGAAATCGGCCAGTGTCCGGATTTCTTCCAGCGAATACAGGGTGCCCATTTCGGTGGCCTGGGTGATGGAGACGATCTTCGGTTGCACATGGTGTTCCACTCCCAGCGCATGAAGATGGGGCCGGAGCATGTCCACCGTCAGTTTCCCGTCCGGGGTGGCAAAGGAAAGGAGTTTGCTCCCACTGAATTTCTCGGGCGCTCCGCATTCATCCACGTTGATGTGGGCGGTTTCCGGGCAAAGGACTGCCTGATGGGACCGGGCGGCGGCGGAAATGCCAAGCACATTGGCGGCCGTACCCGTGAATACGAAAAAGGTTTCTGTATCCTGACCGAAGGTGGCTTTGAATCGATCCAGGGCGCGTTGTGTCACCGGATCGTTCCCATAGGCCACTGCATGCCCCTCATTCACTTCCGACATTGCCGCCAGGATTCCGGGATGAACTCCCGCGTTGTTGTCGCTGGCAAACCCCCGTTTCCCTTTCATGACTCAGAATTTTTCATCGTATTTGGTCCAGAGCATGTCGCCCAGCTCCCAGGCCTTGTTTACCACCCTGTCTCCCCAGAGGAGGGTGGTCCCGGTCAGCAACTCCCTGGCCTCGTTTGTTTTTCCGGCTTCCAGCAGAGCCAGTGCTTTGGCTTCAATATCCGGCTGCTCCAGAAACAATTGCTCCTGCCAGGCATCCCACACCCCGTTTACGTCATGGCGCATGTCCCCCCAACGCTGAGCCGTCAGGGTTCCCAAACGGTTGAAGGCCCACCATGCCGATTCCCGGGTAAAACCATTGGGCCGGCCGGGTGTTTTGTAGGAAAGAGGCACATCGGTTCCCCATCCATACACAGGCACATAGATGGAGGTGGCCACATTGTCCATGGCCAGCCACACCACACCGCCCACTTCATCGGGCAGCCAGTTCCTGCACTGAATGATGGTGGCATACATCGTGTACCAGCGGGCGATGGTGCGTTCGCCGCGCCAACCCCAGCCTCCGTTGACCCGGAACAGCAAATTCATATCGTAGGGCATGTGGGGATTGGCCAGGGGGGAGATCCGCATGACGCTGTCCTCCCCGGGGACCAGAAGGTCCTTGGTCATGTCGAAGGGCGTGCCTTCGTAATAATCGGAAAACACCCGGCGCAGATCGGCCAGACTCACCGGACGGTCCGGTTTGACGGAAAAAGGATAATTCTCGGCATAGGGATCCAGATGAAGGGAAGGTGCCAGAAGGTCGAAGACCCGCCATTCCCTTCTTCGCGCCGCTAGGGAGGTGCGGCTTTCCGGAGCATAGGCATAGCAGAACCGGAAGGGCTCTCCATCCGCCCACCAACCCTGTTCCCGGGCCACATCGTACACATTGCCGCTGGTCATGAACTGATCCGGGTCATTCCGATCGATCTCCTTGATGGTGCTTGCGTTGGCGTTGACCGACACATGATCGTCGGGTACACGCTGTGCAGCCCAGACGGCTCCCACCTTGCCGGCTCCGGGACCCACGATCTCCAGGTGCCACACTTCCTCCTTGTCGGCAATGGTCAGGCATTCCCCGGCATCGTTCCATCCATAGGTTTCCGTCAGGTCCCCGGCCAGAGCGATGGCTTCCCGCGCGGTGGTGCAACGTTCCAGCATCAGGCGGCACAAACGCTGGCAATCGATGAGCCCGGCATCCGACTGCAATTCGGGTCGTCCTCCGAAGGTGGATTCCCCGATGCCCAATTGGTGCTCGTTCATGGACGGATAGGCAGTGTTCAGGAATTGGTAGGTGTGTGCTGCCTGGGGTATGTCAGCCGATGTGCCGGTGGGCATAGGTGGGCATAGCAAAGGAATCGCAGGCTTCGCGTTTGAACATGGGACTCGTGCTGTTCGCCGGATGATCCATTGCGGGCACCACATCCAGCCAGGACCGGGTCCGGTGGCTGTCGTCGGTGTGGGAGGTGATCACCGATCCGTCGGCGGTGGCCGCCTTGCCTGCCGTGATGCTCGTGCACCCATCGGGAAACCCTCCTTCCCAGTCCGGATGCTGCCCCTGCAGGGCGGGAGGGAGAAACGACAAAAGCGACAGGCAGACGAGAACGAGGGGATGAATGTGTTTCATGGAACCGAGGTTGGTGTGGGACGAAGATAAAAAAACCCGGAAGAATTCCGGGTCTGTGGATCAGCCATGTTCAGTTCCCTTCTCCGGCCTGCCATTCCGAGCTGAAATGAAACCTGAGCTGGGGAAAATGTTCCTGGGCCATTTGCAGGGCATACGGGGACTCGGCCATGTAAACCTCCCGGCCTTCTTTGTCCGTGGCAATCTGACTGTACTTGCGGAGTCGGAACTCCCTGAGTTTTTCCACGTCCCGACCTTCGAACCAGCAGGCTTTGAACATGGAGAGCGGTTCGTACCTGCATTTTGCGCCGTATTCATGTTCCAGGCGGTATTGAATGACGTCGAACTGAAGGGCCCCCACGCATCCAATGATCTTCCTTCCATTGGCCACGCTCACAAAGAGCTGGGCCACGCCCTCGTCCATGAGCTGTTCGATCCCCTTGGCCAATTGTTTCGATTTCAAGGGATCCGCATTCTCCACATACCGGAATATCTCCGGAGAAAAACTGGGAATGCCTTTGAAATGAAGGGATTCCCCCGATGTTACCGCATCGCCGATCTTGAAATTCCCCGTGTCATGGACCCCCACGATGTCGCCCGGGAAAGCCTCGTCGATGACCGACTTCCGCTCCGCCATGAAAGAGGTGGGGCTGGAAAACTTCATTTGCTTGCCGCTGCGCACATGCACATAGGCCCGGTTTCGCTCGAATCGGCCCGAAACGATTTTAATAAAGGCCAGTCGATCCCGGTGGTTTGGATCCATGTTGGCGTGGATTTTGAAAACAAAGCCGGCAAATTTTTCCTCGAACGGATCCACTTGTCTTTCGATCGTTTCCAGGGGGCCGGGCGAAGGAGCGATCTCCAAAAAACACTCCAGGGTGTCCTGCACCCCGAAATTGTTCAGCGCACTCCCGAAAAAAACGGGTGCGAGCTTGCCCGCCAGGTAGGCATTCCTGTCGAAGTCCGCATACACCTCCCGGATCAGATCCAGTTCTTCCAGGTGTTTCTTCCCGAGCGTACCCAGGAAATCGGAAAGCAGGGAACCATCGTCCCGGCGGATGCGGATGGATTCGCCCCGGGTCTGCTTGTTTCCATCGAAGCTTCGAAACACTTCCTCATACAGGTTGTACACTCCCCGGAATGTGGTTCCTTCCCCGGCCGGCCAGCTCAGGGGATGAACGCGAACCGACAATTCCTGTTCCAGTTCATCGAGGAGATCAAAGGGATCCTTGGCCGGACGGTCCATTTTGTTGATGAACACCATTACCGGCGTATGCCGCATCCGGCACACTTCCATGAGTTTTCGGGTTTGTGCTTCCACCCCTTTGGCCGCATCGATGACGATGATCACGCTGTCCGCTGCCGTCAGAGTCCGGAAGGTATCCTCCGCAAAGTCCTGGTGGCCGGGAGTGTCCAGAATGTTGATTTTCTTGCCTCCGTATTCAAAACCCATGACCGACGTGGCGACGGATATCCCTCGTTGTTTTTCGATTTCCATGAAATCGGACGTGGCTGTCTTCCTGATTTTGTTGGATTTGACGGCTCCCGCCACCTGAATGGCTCCACCGAACAGCAACAGCTTTTCTGTCAGGGTGGTTTTTCCCGCATCCGGATGACTGATGATGGCAAACGTTCTGCGGCGTTGGATTTCTTCCTTGATCTTCATACGACCCGCAAAGATAACAAGCATTTTTTTATGCTACTTTTGGGGATCGAAAAAACAGGGCGGATGGACGAAAGAAAAAAGGCAGGGCGGTACGAACGGATCCACGATCAACTGGTTCCCCTGCTGAAAAAAACGAACGATCCCGTGGCACGGATGGCCAGCATTTGTGCCGTCCTTCACCACAAAATGGACACCTATTTCTGGACCGGATTTTACCGACATGTGGAAGGACGGCTGGTGGTGGGCCCCTACCAGGGTCCTGTGGCCTGCCAGGAATTGGAAAAGGACAAAGGTGTGTGCTGGGCTGCCTTGAACCAGAACAGGGCCCAGGTGGTGCCCGACGTTCATGCATTTCCGGGCCACATTGCCTGCGATTCCCGGAGCAAGTCGGAAATTGCGCTGCCTGTTCCTGGACCGAAGGGAAAGCCGGTGGCCGTTTTTGATGTGGATTCCGACAAGCCCGGCGCTTTCACCGAAACAGACCGGAATGCATTGGAACGCATCCTGACCCTGATCCACACAGGATTGCCGTGACCGAGCCCTCAGCCGGGCATGAAGCTCCGTATCTTTTCTTTGATCTTTTCCACCGAATAGGGTTTGGTGATCAATTCATCAAATCCCACATCGGCAAAGTCCTCGAAAAAAATCTCGGGGTTGTGCGCTGTGAGAGCAATGACCGGAATGCTGCACAAGGGGGCCGGCATTTCTTTCCGGATGTAATTTGTGGTCTCGATGCCATTCATCACAGGCATTTCAATGTCCATGAACACCATGTCCACCTCGTCCTTCTCCAGAATATCGATGGCCTCTTTGCCATTCTCGGCCATGATCACCACGTTGCCTGTGAGCTTGATAAGTTCGGAAAGCAGGTAGCGGTTCGTGTAAATGTCATCGACGATCAGGATTTTCAGGGGCTCCATGGTGCGGTACTTTCAAACTAAAATAGAAAAAATATCCTTAATTTTAAGGAATCTGCGATGGCATGGGCATGACAAGAAAACGGGAAACGTTGATTCAATACGGAAGTCTGGGATTTGTGACAGCCGGTTTTCTCCTTCTCGCCTACCAGCTCATCATGATGAACCTTCTGGAACTGCCCCTGGGTTTCGAAGGAATCCGGTCGCTTCATTCCAGGTTTCCGCTCCATTTTGCGCTTGACCTGCTGCCGTTACTGGCCATGGTTACCGGTTTCTGGCTGGGCTCCCGAAGGCATGCTGAATTGAGGGAGCTCTCCGACCGGTCGGCCCACCAGCGTGAGGTCGACAATGAAATTCGTCGCATCACCCAATCCCTGACCGCCGGCGAATTGTCGGTTCGGATTCGGGAAGAAATCCTGGAGCCCTCCGTGGTTCAGGCCCTGAAAAAGCTGCAACAGACCCTGGTCCGGAACCGGGAAGCCGAAGGAGTCCGCCGCACCGAGGAGAAGCAGCGGAACTGGGTCTCGGAAGGACTCGCCGAATTCGGCGACCTGTTGCGGACCCATGCCAAGGATCCGGCCGACATGGGATATGCCGTGGTTTCCGCCCTGGTTTCCTACCTCGATGCCAACCAGGGAGCGCTTTTTCTGAAGGAAGAAAAGGAAGGGCGTTTGCTTCTGAACATGGTGGCCTGCCATGCCTACGACCGGAAGAAATATCCCGACAGGAAGGTGGCCTGGGGAAGCGGACTCATCGGTTCCGTGGCCATGGAAAAGAAAGGGTATTACACCGACAAGATCCCGGACTCCTACCTGCAAATCACATCGGGATTGGGAAAATCCAATCCCAGATACCTTCTGATTGAGCCTCTTGTGTGGAATGATCAGGTGTATGGGATTTTGGAGCTAGCCTCCTTCAAAGCCCTCGATCCACACAAATTGCATTTTGTCAGCCGGGTGGCTGAAAACATGGCCACCACCCTGAGCACCATGGAAAGCAACCTGCGAACCGAAGCTCTCCTCAGGGAAACCCAGGAACAGGCCGGGATGCTGGCAAGAAAGGAAGAACAAGTGCGCCAGAACATGGATGTCCTGGAAAAAACCCAGGAAGATGCCGCCCGCCAGGCCGATACGTACATCAGTTTTACCAACACGGTAAACCACACCCTCATGAGGGCGGAGTACCGGACCGACGGTACCCTGCTTTATGCAAA
Organism: Bacteroidales bacterium; assembly: GCA_041393235.1. Classification (GTDB taxonomy): domain Bacteria; phylum Bacteroidota; class Bacteroidia; order Bacteroidales. The sequence goes on along the minus strand of JAWKKO010000015.1, from coordinate 53,896 downwards.
CACCCGGTTTCTGAAGAAGCTGGGATACTCCGGGAACCGGGAGGTGGAAGGAAAACACATCAATCTGTTCATTCATGAAAAGGACCAGGACTGGTTCAATGAACTCTGGGAAAAACTTTCCAAAGGCGGTCGACATTTTGAGGGTTACATGAAACATGTAAGCAAAATGGGCCAGGAACTCTGGACCATGGCGACCTACACCTGCATGCGGAGGGACGACGGACGGGTGGAAAAGATTTTGTTTCTTGCCATCGACAGCACCGACCAAAAGAAGCAAAGCCTCGAGTACGAAGGCCAGATCGCCGCCATTGACAAACACACGGTGAAAGCGGTGTTCCTCCCCGACGGACACCTCAGGGAAAGCAATGCGCTCTTCACCGACCATCTCAAATACAGCGGCACCGAACTCCACCATTTGAAAATCTTCGATCTGATTGCGCCGGGCGATCAGGAAGTCTTCGGGGAAATCTGGGACAGCGTCATCAAAGGGGATGTGTTTCAGGGGCAATTGCGAATTCTGACCCGCTATGAGGAGAACCGCTGGTTCAACGCCACCATTATGGCAGTCAATGATTTGTATGGAGAAGTGGAAAAAGTGGTCTGCCTGGGAAACGACATCAGCAAGGAAAAAGAATTGGAATCGGGATCCCGCCGGCAGCTGGAGGAATGGGTCCGGAAGGAGGAAGAACTGCGCCTTACCAGCATCGACCTGCAGGCCAGGCTCCGTGACCTGGAAGACCGGCGACGGAAGGAATCCAACGTGCAATCAAAACAAAACCACCGGCTCATTCATGTTCTGGATGCCATGCCATTCGGACTGGTGGTCATCAACAACCTGGGGTACCTGCTTCAGATCAATCCCCTGGCTGAGAGTTTGTTTTCCGTCCGGGCCAGGGACGTGATTTCTGGGAAGCCCACCCTCCTGTTCGGCGATGAAAACCCCTCCCCCCTGATCCGTGGTTTCGTGGAACCCACGGGAAACAAGCCGGAAGGCTGGCACAGGAATCAGACCTTTCACCGAGCCGACGGGAAATCGGTTCGGGCCGATCTCCTGTTGCTTCGCAGCGATCTGGACGATGAAATCACCTTCAGTCTGTTGATCTTCCCAAACCCGCGCCATGAGAATCCATGAGGCCCAGCTCGCCCTGCGAATCACCGGCCGGGTGCAGGGCGTGGGGTACCGCTATGCTGCCAGGGACAAGGCCCGGGCCCTGGGATTGAAGGGCTGGGTGAGAAACCGTCCCGACGGCAGTGTCGAAGCGGTGGTGGAAGGCCCGCCGGCTGATTGCAATGCCTTTGTTCGCTGGTGCAAGGAGGGTCCCGGATACAGTTGGGTCGAACGGGTCGATGTCTCGGAAAGCAGGGAGAACGGATTGAAGCCCTTTGAAATCCGCTCGTGACCTGTCACGTAAATTGTGTCTGATATGGCCCAAGCTTGGTGAGGCTAAAATGCACCTGGCAGGACACTAGAGAACGGCCAACGGAAAGCGGCCCCTTGCCCCGATTTTTCCACCCTTGAGAATCACGCAGGAAACAATTTCGGGAACCCGGGAGCTTGCTTCCAGCACCTTTTCCACATCCTCTTCTTCCTGAACCTGGTTTGCCAGTGCCGTGGCCCAGGCATCGGCCCGAGCACCGTCGGCACAAACCACGGTGCAGGCATCGGCTTTTCCGGCACTGTAGGAATGACCCAGGGTGCCGGAAGAGGTGCAGATTCCCCACTCCCCCGCCGGAACCTCCAGGGCCAGCTTGTCCGAGAGTGGCGATGTTCCGGCGTGGATTGCAATGCGCAACGGGGAATGGCAATGCACAAACAAATCGCCCCCGTTTTCCACCAACGCTTCCCCGGACCCGAACCGATCCCGGAGAAACCAGACCATTTCCTGCGCCATCGCCCCGGCCACCGCACTCATGGGTCCGGTTTCGCTCCAGAGGGAAGCCTCCTCCATGGAACGCACCAGCCGGGAAATGGGAAATGGCATGGGAGGCATTGGACGCATTGCGGTCCCGAATTCGGGAAGACGCCGGATAACATCCTCCAGATCGCGACGCAAACCAAGAAGATGTGCGTGCGATTCACCTTCCATTCGGACGGTATGGGATGAGGGAGAAACCCCGATCAGCAGGTCGGATTCCCTGTGAACACAAGGGAAAAACCTGAACCGTTCCCGGTTCATTTCCGCCCGGTATATGCGTGGCTGATACAATCAGCTGAGACCGAAGTTCAGTTCAAAGAGACCCAGGGGACAGGCCCGGATGCAAAGCTCACAGGCAACGCATTTCTCCGGATCGAATACCAGCATCCGGCTCGACGCTTCCATGTTGAGTGCTCCCGGGAAGCAAACAGAGGAACAGGCTCCGCAGTGGATGCATTCTTCCTCCCGGAACAAAATGGTTTTGATGGCCGGGGTGATTTCGATGCGGCAACTTTCCAGGTAAACAGTGGCCTCATCCAGGTTCTCCGGGGAACCTTTCATTTCCATGAGGAGCTTTCCTTCCTTGCCACTGGTGATGTCGGCGTTGAGGATGTTGATTTCCACATCGTATTCCTTGATCAGGTTGTAGGTGATGGGCTGGTCGACCGTTTCCGCCGGAAACTTCAGTACCAGACGGCGTTTGTATTTGCCTTGGGTGGATTTGTTCATGGTTTCTGTACCGGAGAAGTTAACGTATTTCCAACGAATTCAGACTCTTGTTTTGCGGAAATGCCTGTACCGGCTCGCTGAGAAGGAAGTGGCCCGAACCGATCCACTCCTTCAACTGGCCGGCGATCTTTCTGGCTTTGTAAAGACTGGACATGGAGGCTGTTTTTATCTTCTTTCCCTGGAATTCAAGAACTCCGCTCATCAGTTCACGGTAGTCGGTTCGTCCCAGTTCCGGATGGTCCGGATCACTGTAATCGATGATCCGCGTGGTGATTTGTTCGTTGCGGATCATCACCCTCCGGGCCATGTCCTCATCAAGAACCGGAATGGGGATGCCGATACCCACAAACATGCTGACCCCGTATTTTTCAAAATAAGCCGCTTTCAGAAAATCGGTGCTCATGGCTCTCCCGTCCCCGATCACAGACAATGTGGCGGCATTTGAAACCGGAACGCCGTGTTCGTTTTTTTCCACGGCGGTTTTGAACTGGGTGCCATACCAGCTCACATAGCCGCTGGTCCCGGCCAGGAAGATGCGGGTACCCACGCCGATCGTCCTCAATTCCGGATCGTTGAGAAGGGGGCTCAATTCCCCGGAGGTGCTGTAGTTCGCATTCCCCAACCGGGGCAGGAGGCTCCCCATGTAGGTGTATTTTATTTTGTTGGAGGTGTTCACGGCCACCGGGTAATTCTGGTACGCATTCCGGGGATTGAACAGGATCATTTCATTGATGTTCTCCCGGTTGATCCGGGTACGAACGTCCTTGAGCGGATAACAATCCGTCCCCTTGGCATGGGCGACCAAATCCACATCCTCGCCTCGGATCAGCGCTTCGATGACATGAGCGCCACCATAGGCCGGGTTCTCCGGGTGCACTTCCGTGGCCCCGATGTACAGGTCCACCGCTGCAATTCCTGTGCAGACAGGCACCCCGTTCAGGGTGGCCTGCTCCATGCGGATGGGTGGATTGGCGTGACCTGTGTTGATGAACATTCCGGAGGAGCACATCGGACCAAAGGTGGCCGTTGTCACCACATCCACCTTTTTGAAAATTTCGGCAGGTGTGCTGGTTTTGCCCATTTCCGACACCTCTTCAGCGGTGAGAATGACGGCCTCTCCCCGTTGAATCCTTTCATTGATCTCTTGTACAGTTTTGCTTTGTCCCATGACGAACGCTTAAATGCTTTGTAAATCCCGGCTGTGAATCCATCCCTCCCTGCCGTCCACCACGCGGATGTTGTGCCAGTCTGACACCTCCTCGACGAGGGTCACCTTGGTTCCTTCGTGCAAAATGAACAAATCGGTGCCCGTTTCACTGGGTGTGCTCCGGACAACCACCGACGGGGCGAGGATGATTCCTTTTTCCGGCGTCTCGATTTGCCTGAACCGGTTGCGTGCGGCGGCAAAGGAGACGACAAGCAAAAGTAATGCAAAAGCGGCCACAAAAAAACCGGATTTCTTCACAGGCATTCTCCGGGAGAAAAGGTACACCAGGAGACCGGAAAGAAGAAGGCCGAAGGCTGCCAGTGCCACGGTGCTCCAGGTTCGTTCAGCCAACAAGCGCACCAGCGATGAAAGCCAGGTCCGTAGGAAGAACACGGGGATGGCGTCGAAGGAATCGACCCGGTACCGGGATACGAATTCCAGGTTGTGCTTTGCGTTTTCGTTTCTCGGATCCATTTTCAAGGCCTTCTCGTAATACAGAACGGCATGCCCGATGTTGTTGGAACGAAACGCTGCATTTCCCATGTTGTAATAGAGGTCGGCCGATTCCAGCCCGGCCTCCTGAATGCCCCGGTATAAGGCCAGCGCTTCTTCATAAGAACCTTCCTGGTACATTTCGTTGGCAGCCAGAAACAGGCTGTCTTCCGCCCCATAGGCCGAGGTCCACAGCATTCCGCCGACCATCAGGATCATCCAAGTTTTCATGACAGGTGGGTTTCCAGGTTTTGGATCATTTGAATGGCATCATCGAGGAGTTTTTGGGGCTCGCTTTGTTGGGAACTGGGGGCATAACGCGAGTATTCACACTCATCGAGGATGCGGGTGAATTCTTCCACCGCTTCCGCGGGAACCTGCCTCGACCGCAGGTCGCTTTGCACGCTTTCCCTCGTAAGGCGGGATGTTTCCAGGGACAATTTGTCGGACATGTAACCCCAGAAGGCCCGGGTGGTTTCTTCGTAAAATCCGTCCAGATCCCGCGATTTCAGACATCGTTGTGCATTTTTCAGCCGCTTTCTGGCCGCGCTGTTTGCCTTCCGGTTTCGAAGCAGGGTCAGATCCGCATTTCGGCGGGCCACCATGCGCAACAACACAAAAATGGCCGTGGCTCCCAACAGAAGAATCAGGTAGCCAATGGCATACATCCGATTCCCCATCAGAGCGAATCCAACAGGCCGAAGGTGGGGTTCCGAACGGGAAATGTCCCGGATATCGGTCCCGATGTCATCCACGCTTTCCTTTCCCACACCGGGCACATAGACCCCGCCGTTTGATTCTTCCCCCCTTCCCTTCCGTACGGAGAAATTGAACTCCTCGGTCGTTTCCTGATGGTACCGTCCCGTGGAGGGATCGAACCAGGCGAACACAACGGGCGGAATCCGGAAATTGCCTGCATGCCGGGCGATGATCGGGTACTCGAATTGGACGGAGCCCTGGATTTTTTGTCCGTTCGTGGAAGAATGCACTTTTCTGTCCACATCATACAGGTCGTGATCGAGGGGCAGGCTCACCCGGGGTTCGCCCAGCAGCGGCAGGTTCCCCATACCCCGGATGGTGATCCGCAGACTCAGGGCCTCGTTGATGTCCAATTCGGATGCACTCAATTCCGCCTCCATGTGGAAACTTCCCACCCCACCGGTAAATCCTTCGGGAGCCCCCTGGGGAAGCGGCTTGACCTTGATTTGCACGGGAAGGGTTTTCAAGGTCACGGGAACGTCCTGGTAGTTGTCGAAAAACGGATCGTTGAAAATGTCGTCGAACAGGCTGCCCGGGCTCTGCCGCTGCACCTTCTGTTGGATCATCCAATCCGATTCATAGGGGGCGATCACCAGATCCCCTGTTTTCTGGGGAATCAGGATGTGCCGCTGCAAAACCTGGGTGACATACTGCTGACCATCCACCGTCTCCCGGGAAGCCGTGGCATCCGGATCCAGGGATTGCTTGTAGAATCCTTCGTAGGCAAGATCGCCGCTGTTGGAGGCAGGCCGCGTATTGACCCGGGTGTACACTTTCAGCTCCGCCACAAGCTGTTCACCAAGAAAGACCGAGTTTCGTGAGGGATGCACCCGGAGGAAAACAGCATCATCGGATGCTTCCCGGGATTGCGGAGAGGAGGTCGCCGGCGGCCTTGGGGAAGCCGATGGAGCGCCGCTCTGGTTGCCGGCCGGACCCACGGTGACCGTCACTTCGTTTGTCTTGTAATTCTTCCGGCCCACCCGGATGCTCGCAGGAGGAATGGTGTGGGTGCCTTCGGCATCGATTCGGAGAACAAAGGCATAGCTGACGATGGTCTGCATGTTCATTCTCCCGTTGACCCACTGAGAATGGGACGAATAAGAGGAAAACGGACCGGCCAGCAGTTGAAAATCCCCCAAATCCGGCAATTCCACTTCCCCTTGTTCCGATCCTTCAATGACATACTGAAACTGTTGGCCGGCTTGGACCGTTTGGGGAGCGGAGGCAGTGAAGGTCAGGTCGTCCTGAGCGCTGACCCTGGACAGTCCGAGCAGAAACAGGATTCCGATGAGGACAATTTTCGTTTTCATGATCGATGACTTACCAATCTTTCGCATTTTTACCTTTGGCATTGGCCGCTTTCATTTCGTCCACCTTCTCCTTTACCTCCTTTTCCTGCTGTTGAATGGCATTCAACATCCGCTCGGCATCCTCCGGAGATATCTCATGGGGTTGGGAACCTTCCTCCGGATCAGCCTCCTGGTCCTGTTCTCTGGGGTCCGGCTGCTGATCTTGTTCTGCTTCCTCAGCGGAAGGGTCCTGGGTCGACTTTTCCTGATCCTCAGGGGACGGACTCTGGTCCTGCGAATCCTTTTCCCGGGCATCCGGGTCCCCTCCCTGGTTTTGATTTTGCTGCTGTTGTTGCTGCTGTTGCTGCTGTTGTTGTTCCTGAAGCTTTTTTCTCGCATACGCCAGGTTGTACCTTGTGTCCGGATCCCCGGGATTCAGCCGGAGACTCTCCTTGTACGCTTCGATGCTTTTCTGATACTGCTCCGATTCGAGCAGACTGTTTCCCAGGTTGTGATAGATGTCCGCCATCTGCCCGGATTCCAGTGTCTGGCCAAGGAGTCCTGAATAAAGTTCGGCGGATTCCTGAAATTTCTTCTGGCCATAGAGTGCGGTTCCTGTATTGAATTCGGCTTCAAACGATTGGGGATTTTCTGCAAGAGCCTTCCGGAATTGCACTTCGGCTTCAGCGTATTCCTCCGATTTGTAGTCCTTTACGCCGTGTCGGATCGATTTCCTCTCCTCCTGGGCCAAAAGACCCAGGGGAAGCAGCAGGAAGCATATCGCAAATGTGCTTTGTTTCATGTCCGGGGAGATGCAAATGGGTTTAGTCTTCGGAAAAAAGGGCTTTTGCGGGAGCGAAGAAAGGATTCCAGAACCAGAAAGAAGAATGCCAGTCCGGCGAAATACTGGAAGCGTTCACTGAATTCCGAATACACCCGGCTGGTGAGGGTGCTCTTGTCCAGATCATCCAGTTCCTCCAGCAGTCCCCCGATGCGATCGCCCGAAACATAGGCTCCGTTGCCTGCCCGGGCCACTTCCATCAACAATGCTTCGTTGAGTTTGCTCACGACCACCTGTCCTTCCCTGTCCCTTCGTGTGTCCGAGCTTCCCGGGGACACGGGAATGGGGACACCGTTGGGGTCCCCCAAACCAACGGCAAAAACCCGGATGCCCTTCTCGTTGGCAAGCTGGGCTTCGCCCACCGCATCGTCTTCATGGTTTTCCCCATCCGTGATTACCACGATGGCCCTGCCTGGTCCGCCCGTGGGTTGTCCCGCCTCCTCTCCACCGGAGCTGAAAGAACGGGCGGCCAATTCAATGGCGGCACCAATGGCCGTCCCCTGTCGGGACACCATGTCGGGTCCGGCTCCTTCCAGGAACATTTTCACACTGGGGTAGTCATCCGTGATGGGGATCTGGGTGTAGGCATCCCCGGCGAAGACAACCAGACCGATCTTGTCATGGGAAAGCCGGTCGACCAGGCGGTAGATCATTTGCTTGCTGCGTTCGAGCCGGGACGGCTTGATGTCCTCGGCCAGCATGCTGTTGGAAACATCCAGGGCGATGATGATCTCCCGCCCCTTGATTTCCACTTCCTGAAGCTTGGATCCGATCCTCGGGCCGGAAGCTGCGACGATCAAAAGGGACGATCCCAACAGCAACAAAACAAAGCGCCAATGGTGGGCTCTCCGGGAAGCTTCGGGCATCAGCTCATCCACCAGGTCAAGATCCCCCAGGCGTGCCAGGGAGCGTTTCCGGAACCGCCAGTAAAGCAGGTACCCCAGCAGCATCACCAGGGAAAACCACAGAAACCAGAGCATGTCTTTGTGTGCGAACTGTATCATGGGTCTCAGGGGATGGTTCGAAATACGGTATAGCGCAGAAGAACTTCTGCCATGAAGAGGATCATGGCTGCCACCAGAAAAGGAAAGTATTCCTCCTTGTGCTTGCTGAATTGTTTGACATCCATCCGGGTTTTCTCCAACTGATCGATTTCCTGGTAGATTTCACGGAGCGACGTATTGCCCGTGGCCCGAAAGTAGCTTCCTCCCGTGGTGCCTGCAATCTCACGGAGCACCGCTTCATCGATTTCCACGGGCAGGTTCCGGGTGGTTGTCCGGCCGAACACGTCCTGAACCGGGATGGGCGCGTTCCCCCGGCTGCCCACACCGATGGTGTACACCCGGATTCCCAAACCCGCGGCGATCTCTGCAGCCGTCCGGGGCCCGATGTCCCCGCTGTTGTTGACACCGTCGGTGAGCAAAATGATCACTTTGCTCTCTGCCGTACTTTCTTTCACGCGGTTGATGGCCGTGGCCAATCCCATTCCGATGGCCGTTCCATCCTCAATGACGCCGAATTCAATGTCTTTCATGAAATTCACAACCACCGCCCGGTCGGTTGTCAGGGGACACTGGGTAAAACTCTCTCCGGCGAACACGACCAGACCGAACCGGTCGTCCTCCCGGGCGTTGACGAACTCAATCCCCACGCTTTTCGAAGCTTCCAACCGGTTGGGCTTGAAATCCATGGCACGCATCGATCCGGATACATCCATGCAAAAGACAATGTCGATCCCCTCGGTGCTTACCTGTTCCCACTGATTGCTCGATTGGGGGCGGGCCAGTACCACGATCAGAAGGCTCACCGCCGCCAGCCGCAAAAGGAACAAACCGTGTCGCAACCAAACACGGGACGATCCCATGCGATCGTCCAGGTTTTCGAATCCGGAAATGGTCAGCGCCGCAGTGCTTCTGCGCCCCTTCCAGAGATACCAGCCCACCATGACAGGCACGATCAGAAAGGCAAAGAAAAAGGCGGGTTGGGCAAACTCAATCTGTGGCATCCGCATCCTCCTTTCTTTCCTTTTCCGCATAGAACATGGGGTATGTTTTCTGCACAAAGATGTAGACGGCATTCAGATTGCTCTGGTTTTCCACCGCGGAAGGTTCTTCTTTGGCAAACTTGACCAGGTCGGCCATTCCGAGCAATTCACGGAGCATGTCATCCAGGAGGGTGTCGTCCCTGTTTTCCCGTCGGAATGAATTCAGGATTTCCTCGGACGTTTGTTCCATGGCCGGGATCCCGTATTGCCTTTCGATGTATTGTCGACTGATTTCGGTCAGGCGGGTATAAAACCGCTTTACCTCCCCCTTTTCCCAAAGCCGCGCTTCCTTCAACTGGTCCAACTCACGAAAGGCAATCACATGGGCAGGTTCCGTTTCCATTCCGTCCTTCCCCTCGCCCCGTCTGTTGCCTGGCAGAAAGCGCCGGATGAGATAATAGGCCAGGCCTGCGGCCAGTGATATGCCCAAGAGCAGGAGCATCCAGGGAAAGACCTCCTCCAGGCTGACCGGAGTGTTCACGGGGGGACGGATGGCCCGGATGGCCTGACTCGTATCGACCTCGGGTTCATGGACCCGGACAAACAGCGGCAAACTCCTAGCCGTGTCGGTCTGTCCGTCGAATTCATACACCACGTCAAGGGCCGGGATCAGGTGCGTTCCCGGTTCAAAACTCGTGAGCATGTATCGGTCCGTTATCACCCGCCTGCCCTCCCGCATCACGGTATCGGTTCCCGGATGAGCGACGAGCTCCAGGACGGCTGTGAGCGTATCCGTCAACAGGGGCAAACGGACCGAAAGAGCGGGATCGCTCTCCAGACGGAGGCTGAAGGCCACCTGATCCCCGATCATCAAGGAGTCCGAGGCAAGGACCGACTCCACCCGAAGAATCTGGGCCGGAAGTCGAACCATATTCAGGCCCAGCCAAAGGAACAACAGGATTGATTTCCAATTCATCATTCAGCAGCAATCAACGCTTTTTAAACAAACGCATCAGGGGCTGGACATAATCTTCCCCTGTCCGGAGCGATACATGATCCACGCCGCACCGCGTAAAAATCTCCATCATGATGTCCAGGTGGCTTTCCCACTTCACGGCATAATTCTCCCGGACGTCCCGCCGGGTGGTGTCGATCCACCTCTCCAAGCCATTTTCCGCATCCTGAACCCGCAGGAGGCCAACGGAAGGCATCTCGGTTTCCCGTTCATCGTATACGTGCAGCGCCACCACATCATGCTTGTTGTTGGCCACCTGAAGCGACCGGGCATACCCCTTGTCCCGGAAGTCGCTGATGAGAAATGCCGTACAACGTTTCTTGATCACATTGGTCAGGTAACGCAGACTCTCCGATATGTCGGTCTCCCTGCTCTCGGGACGGAATTCCAGCAATTCCCGGATGATCCGGAGAATGTGCTTGCGTCCTTTCTGGGGCGGGATGTATTTTTCCACCCGGCTGGAAAACAGGATCACCCCGATCTTGTCGTTGTTTGCGATGGCAGAAAAGGAAAGCAGGGCCGCCACCTCCGTGATCAGACTGCGCTTGAGCTGGACCCGGGTACCGAAACTGCCCGATGCGCTCACATCGATGACCAGCATGACAGTCAGTTCCCGTTCCTCCTCAAACACCTTGACAAAGGGCTCATGGAAGCGCGCTGTCACATTCCAGTCGATGCTCCGGATGTCGTCGCCGTACTGGTAGGCCCGAACCTCGGAAAACGTCATGCCCCGCCCTTTGAAGGCACTGTGGTATTCCCCCGCAAAGACCTGACGGGACAAGCCCCGGGTCTTGATCTCAATTTTCCGTACTTTGTCTAAGAGCTCTTTGGTATCCACGAAACTCGTCCTTGTTGTTACAACCGGGATTCCCGGACGGTAAAATACCATTCCTGTTTTGTGATCTCCACTTGGAACGAAGACCGTCCGCGGGAGTACGTCCATTGCATGGCGTCCTTCCCTTTACCGTACATAGCTTCCAATTCATTCACCACATCGTCCCATTCCGCATAGTCGCACACCAGTTTTGCACTTTTGCTCACATCCTTGTCGTCAAAATAGATGATCCAGGTCCGGGTTTTCCGGCTGTTGACAAACTTCAGGTAGTTGAACTGCTGGCGGACGATGCTTGCATCCCGTCGGAATTCGGGATGTTCGGCCTGCATCATTTCCCTGACCTCCTCCTTGGAAAAACCCACCATGCCCTGGGCACCCGCAGATGCGAGGGTGCCGACAAGAAACAGTCCTATGAGCAAAACCTGGCGCATCGGGATCAGGGTACCTCCACCCGGTTCAGGATTTCGGACACAATGTTTTCCGTGCTGATGTTCTCTGCCTCTGCCTCGTAGGTAAGGCCGATTCGGTGCCGGAGCACATCATGGCTGATGGCACGGACATCCTCGGGTACCACATAGCCGCGACGTTTGATGAAGGCATAGGCTTTGGCGGCCTTGGCCAGGCTGATGGATGCCCGGGGAGAGGCGCCATACTGAATCAGGGGAACAAACTGAGACAGGCCGGCCCGATCCGGGTTCCGGGTGGCAAACACGATGTCCAGAATGTAATTCTCGATTTTCTCGTCGAGATACACTTCCTTGACCACATCCCTGGCTTTGAGAATGTCTTCGGGATCAAGCACCCGCTTGGCTTCCGGGAACTCCGGTGCCAGGTTTTCACGGACGATGAGCCGCTCTTCGTCCCGACTGGGATAGGTTACCAGGGTCTTGAGCATGAACCGGTCCACCTGGGCTTCCGGCAGTGGATACGTACCCTCCTGTTCAATGGGATTTTGCGTGGCCATCACCAGGAAGGGACGTTGGAGCGCATAGGTGTGCTCCCCGATGGTTACCTGCTTCTCCTGCATGGCTTCCAACAAGGCGCTTTGCACTTTGGCCGGAGAACGGTTGATTTCGTCGGCAAGAATGAGGTTGGCGAAAATCGGTCCTTTCTTCACCACGAACTCCTCCCGCTTCTGGCTGTAGATCATGGTACCCAGCAAATCGGCCGGCAACAGGTCCGGCGTAAACTGGATCCTACTGAAACTGGCATGGATGGTTTGAGCCAGGGTATTGATCGCAAGAGTTTTCGCCAATCCGGGGACCCCCTCCAGAAGAATGTGTCCGTCGGCAAGGAGCCCGATGAGAAGTCGTTCCACGAGTCCTTTCTGGCCCATGATTACCTTCTGCATCTCCAGGCTGATCAGGTCCACGAACTCGCTCTCCCTTTTGATCCTTTCATTCAATTCCTTGATGTTGACATCCTGACTCATGAAGTTTCTTTTTGATTAAAAATCACCCAATTACTTCGCGCCCCGTGGGCAAGAGCACAAAAATAAGTTGAATATCTCCAATGAAAGGGTTCGATGGGTTAAAAAATGTTAAGAAAAGTCTATTTTAGGCGTGCTTTTCGGTCATGGCCAGGTACTTCATCCATATGGCATTTGATGGGACTGCCTACCACGGATGGCAGATCCAGCCGGGTGCACCCAGCATCCAGGAAACCGTGGAAACCGTTTTGTCCACCCTTCTGAAGATTCCCACCCGGGTGACAGGGTGCGGCCGCACCGATACCGGGGTCCATGCTTCCATGTATGTGGCCCATTTCGAATCGCCCTCCGGGGTTTACGAAGCCCTGGGTCAGAATCCGGAGCAACGGGTGTTTCGCATCAACCGGTTTCTGCCCCGGGACATCGTGGTGTATGGCATCAAGGAAGTTCCGGAGGATCTGCATGCAAGGTTCTCTGCCATCGAGCGGACCTACACCTATTGGATTTCGAGCCGGAAGCCGCTGTTCGACCGGCAGCAGGTCCATCACGTGTATGGCCGGCTCGACCTGGAAGCCATGGGGGTTTGCGGGGAGATACTACGGAAAACCAGGGATTTCAGCAGCTTTGCCAGGCTTCACAGCGATACAAAAACAAACGAGTGCTCCCTGACCCGGGTCCAATGGACCCCACTCGAGCATGGATACCGGTTCGACATATCCGCCGATCGGTTTCTCAGGAACATGGTCCGGTCCATCGTGGGCACGCTGCTGGAGGTGGGAATGGGAAAGTCCGATCCGGATCGTTTCGAACAGATCGTGCGGGCAAAAAACCGGTCGGCTGCCGGGGAATCCGCACCTGCAAAAGGCTTGTTTCTTAGCGATGTGCGTTATGCGGGCTATGCCCCTTGAAATCCCAGCCTCGCACGGAATATCTCCTTGCCGTCCTCGATACGGGTTGCCCGGAACCCGATGGCATCACTCCGGGAATCCCACATTTCCATTCGGATCCGGTCGCCCAGCAAGGCTTCCTGGATGAAGTTGATTTCCAAACTTTGCACCCCGGGGATGCGGTCGGTTTCATCCAGTGCATCCAAACACCACTCCAGGTATTTTACATTGTTCACATGACCGACGATGTCCAGATCCGAATAGACGACCCGGTGTTCCCTCACCGCATCCGGATCGCCCGAAAGCTTGATTTTATCAAGATCCTCCGCAAACACCCGGTCCTCTTCGATGAGGTCTCGGTAATCCTGCGACAATTCCGTCGGTCGCACCAGGTTGTGGGTGTCCACGTTCAAGACCAACCAGGCTGTGCTGGCACATCCCATTTCCTTTCCCTTGTGGTCGAAAACGCGGAAGTCACGAAGGGCAAACAAACGGTCTGCACCCCGGGGCCAGGTACGCACGGTGACCTGATCATTCCAGCGGGGGCATCGGTTCATCCGGATGCGCATGCGGGACAACACCCAAACCTGCCCGTTTTCCTGCAGGGCTTCATACCCCAGGCCCAGTTCCGTTGCATGCCTGTACGCCACTTCCTGAAAATAGTTCGCCAGGGTGGTCAGGCGGGCCTGCGCCCTCGGGTTGACCTCATAGGAATGAACCCGGAAAGAGTGTTCGTACGCCATGGATGTTGAATTTTTTTCCTTTATGGAAGACCGGCGCCCTGCCAGATCTGCCAGGCTGCCTCGGCTTGTCCCACCAGCATTTGGTACCCGTTGCATGTGGCGGCGCCCCTTTCTCTTCCCTGTTTCAGGAACCTGGTTTCGGCCGGATTGTAGACCAGATCAAACAACAAATGCCTGGGACCGATTTCCCCGTAGGGAATGGGTGCACAGGTGCCCGTGTCGGGATGCATGCCCAGCGGCGTGGTGTTGATGATCAGAAAGGTTTCCCCGATCGTCCCGGGGGTCAATCCCTCGTAGGTCATCACATCCGGTCCCGGTTGCCGGCTGACACGCACCACATCAATGCCAAGTTCGTTCAAAACATAAAGTACGGCTCGGGACGATCCCCCCGTTCCAAGGACCAGGGCCCGGGTGTGCCAGGGCCTCAGCAGGGGCCGGAGGGAATTCCGGAAGCCTGCGACATCGGTGTTGAATCCAGACAGCCGGCCATCCGAGATGCGGATGGTATTGACGGCCCCAACGGATCGGGCGATGTCATCCAGTTCATCCAGGTAATTCAGAACGGCCTGTTTGTGGGGAATGGTCACATTGAGCCCCTTCAGCTCCTTCGCCCGCATGAGCAGGGCAGGAAAATCCTCGATTCGGGCCAGAGGGAAATTCTCGTACCGGGCGACAATGCCTTCCCTGAGGAATTTCTCTCCGAAATACGACGCGGAAAAACTGTGTCCCAGGGGATAACCGATCAATCCGTACAGGTGCCCCATGTCACTTTCCGTCCGGTTTTTTACCGAGGACCAATTCGAGGACAAGGATGACCAACATTCCGGCCAATCCCAGAAGGACGGCCGCCCAGAACCGATCACCCGCATCCGACAGAACGGGCCAGACGTTTTTTTCAATCAGGGGTTTCTCTACTCCCTCCACCAGGATGGTTTCCAGTGTTTGCTTCCAGGGCCAGATCTTGTTCAGAGAACCGATCATGAAGCCAACCAGAACCGTTACCGTGGCATCATGATAGCTTTTCAACAACCAGGACAGCAGCCGGGAAAAGGAAATGATTCCCACCAGGGCTCCGCCTGCCAGCAAGGCCAGTTCGGTCCAGACCTTTTCATTGACCGCATGCAGGGCAAAACTGTATTTTCCCAGGAGCAATAGAATGAAGCTGCCTGAAATGCCCGGAAGGATCATGGCGCAACTGGCCAGTGCGCCCGAAAGGAAAACGAACCACAAGGCATCGGTGGTGGTGGCCGGGGTAAAACTGGTGATGGCAAAGGCGAGCGCCGCTCCGGCGACCAGACCGGTCCAGCGCCAGAAGGTCCATTGGCTCACTTTCCGGGATACCACATAGGTGGAAGCCAGCACAAGTCCGAAAAAGAAGGACCACACGAGAACGGGATGGACCTCCAACAAATACTCCAGAACCCTGGCAAGGGAAAGAACGGCTGCAAATACGCCGGCAAACAAGGCCAGCAGGAAGGATCCGTTGATGTGTTTCCAGGCTGCCACCAACCGTCCTTTCGCCACAAAGCCCAGGGCTGTGGCATCGATGGACCGGATGGAATTCACCAACTCTTCATAGATACCGGTGATAAACGCGATGGTCCCGCCGGAAACTCCGGGGACCACATCGGCGGCTCCCATGCCCACTCCGCGGAGCGACAACAGGAGATAATCTTTCGCAGTTCGTGCCAAGATTTACTGTTTTCTGGATTGAAAGGATTCCGGCAGCACGTCAAAGAACGTATCCCCGCGCATGCCCAGACGAAGGGCTTCGAGCGACACGACTTCCGAGGGAGCAATGTTTCCCAGATTGACGTTGGCTCCCATCAGTTTGATGAACATGACTTGCTGGGCTTTGTTGGGTGCTTCCCACAGCACATCCTCCACCCGGAGAGCCCGGGAAATGGCATCGATGAGCTGACGGTTGGGATCCCCTTTGGCATCGTAAATGCCGATGGTCCCGCTTTCCCGGGCCTCCGCAATCACTTTCCATGCCCCCGCTTCCAGTTCGCTTTTCATGGATGAAACCCAGGTCTCGTTGCTGAGCTCCACACCTTGCACTTTGCTTCCCACCTCAGACAACACCCGGAAATCCCTGGCGAGGATCCGGATGCATTCCAGTTTCTCCTCCTCCTGCATTTTGATGGTCCCGTCGGACACCTCCACGGTCCGAAGGCCGGATTCCGACACAAACCGCCTGTAATCATCAAACTGATTCCGGACCCAGAACATCTCAAACAGTGTCCCACCGAAATAAGGATTCAGACCGGCCGCCCGGTACAAGGCAATCTTCTCCTTGAGCCTGGTCGTCAAAAGCGCTGTGCCAAATCCAAATTTGACCAGATCGGTGTAGGGAGCGGAGGATTCGGCAAACTGTTCCGCTTCCTGGAGGGACAATCCTTTGTCCATCATCATCGTCAATCCTTCTTCCCGGACAGGTCGGGTACGTTCGGGCACATGGTTGAGTGGGAAATTCATCATCGGTTCAGGGTTCTTTCGAAAGGAGTTCTTGAAAACGTTTGTCCAGGTCTTCCATCGGCACAAAGGCCAGAAAGCCCTCCCGGATATCGGGCTCCGCCTGCAGGGCATCCTTCAGGAAACCCAGGGCCAGTTTTGAATCCCCGAGTTTGAGGTGACAGACGGCCAGGCGCATCATCAGGGGAGCTTCTCCGGGAAGGGATACGAAAGCTTCGCGCAACAGGTCCCGGCTCTCGGCATACCTTCCTTCCCGGATCAAAAGACCGGTCAGCGCCAGCCATGCATCCAGATCTCCCGCTTCGGCATTGCACACGTAGCGGTAACACTTGATGGCTTCCTCCACCATGCCGGCATCCTCGTTGACATAGCCGAGATTCAGCCAGTAATCCAGGTTGGTATTTTCGAAATCGATGGCTTTCAGCAAGTAGGCAATGGCTTCCGGATACCGGCCCAATCGGTGAAGGATCACCCCCGCACCAAACCAACCCTCCGGATCCGTGTTGTCGAGCTCGATCACCTTCTGAAAGGATTCCAACGCCTCCTGCAGACGTCCCATCTGCTCATAGCAGTCGCCCAGATAGCAGTATGCCTGGGTGCTTTCAGGGTCTACGAGAAGGTATTCCTTGTAGGCTTCAACAGCCTTGGGGTATTTTCCGGCCTGAACCCAAACGCTTGCCTTGTTGAAATACGCCGAGGCATAGTCCGGGTTGATGGCAATGGAATACTCATAGGCCTCCACCGTACGGTTGAACCGTTCCAGCTTGTGATAGACAATGCCCATGTTGTACCACACATTGTCGGAGAAGGGATCCAGATCCAGATACCGGTTGTAATGCTTCAGGCTTTCGTCGAACCGGTAGATTCGCCTTACAGAAATAGCCCAGATCATAAAGCACGGAAAGATTGTCGGGGCTGCAACTGGAGAGCCTGGTTCAGGCATTTGATGGCCAGCTCGAAATGCCGGGTGTTCTCAAAAGCGATGGAAATGTTTACCAGCTTCGAAACTGACGTCATCGGACATTTCCAAGGCGCGGTCAAATTGGGATTCAGCCTCCTTGATCCGGCCGAGCTGACTCAGAGCGGTTCCCTTGAGAAAGTGCTTTCGCTCCGGGTTCTCCTCCCAATGTGGAATGTCTTCTTCAGGAGAGCCAGGGCATCCTTCTGGATGTCCCTGTTCCAATTGAATGTGAACGAATTTGTAGCGGATTTCCATGGAAGCTGGGTGTTGGATTTTTCCAAGCCGGGCCGCCTCCGTGGCTTCTTCGTATTGAAAATCATCGAGATAATAATCGATGATCTGTTCAAATTCATCCACATCAAAGAATATGGATTGAACCCCGCTTCGCATGTCCTCGTATTTCCTCAGAAGCACCTGGAATTCCTCATTGTCAAACACCGGCTCCCTGTTCTCACTCATGGCACGCAATTTTGAGGGTGTAAAGATAATCGAAAATGTAAGATACCTAAAACCGTGCCGAATTGATGCGACCGGCCGGAGGAGATTTGCACATTTTTTCCTCCGTCGGTCCGTGGGAAGGGGCCCCAGGCCGGGGACCCTGTCAGATACGGATCAGGGATTTGATTTTGGCAATGAGTTCGTCCCGCTGGAAGGGTTTGCTTATGAAATCGTCGCACCCGGCTTTCAGAGCCTCCTGCTTGTCACTTGTTTGCGCGTAGGCGGTTTGCGCAATCACGGGAAGATCCGGAAACTCCTGTTTGATTTGCCGGGTGGCACTCAGCCCATCCAGTTTCGGCATTTTTACATCCATGAGAACCAAAGCATAGGCTGGCGAATTCCGGATCATCTCCACCACCTGCAAACCGTTCACCGCATGGTGGATCTCCCAGTCCTCCTTTTTCAGGAGTTCCTTGATGTACATGTAGTTGTATTCATCATCTTCCGCAACCAATATTTTCAATCCGCCCGGAAACAGGTTGTCCTCCGCAGCATCGGTTGTTTCCGGATCGGTTTCAGTCTGCTGTTCCGGGCCAAACGGAATGGTGAAGTAAAAAGTGGAGCCTTTTCCCGGGGTGGAATCGACCCAGATCTGACCTCCGTGTTCCTCCACAAAGGCTTTGCATATGGAAAGCCCAAGTCCCGAACCCTCGTAGGCATCGGTGGTCAGGTGATCCCCCTGACGGAATCGTTCAAAAACCTTTTCTTTCAATTCGGGGGCGATCCCGATGCCCGTGTCCTTCACAAAGAATTCCAACTTCTTTTCCACCTTTGCCATACCGAAGCGAATCCGACCCTTTTCGGTGAATTTGAGCGCATTTTTGATCAGATTGCTGAGAATCTGAATCAGCCGGTCTTCATCGGCGAGTAGGACGGTATCCTTTTGATCCGGTTCGATCACATATTCCAGTTCAATCCCCTTTTCATCGGCCTCCGGTTCAAAAAAGGAATACAAATCCTGCAACACGGGTCCCACCTCCACTTCCCGGACATGAATTTCCGTCTGTCCCGCTTCGATGCGGGAAATGTCCACCAGGTCGTTGATCATGTTGAGCATCCGGCGCCCGCTTTTCTGGATGATCTCGATGTAGTCCTTTTGCTGCTCCCCGCTCAGGTCCGGATTCTGAAGAAGTCCGGCAAACCCGAGAATTCCATTCATGGGGGTCCGGATTTCATGACTCATGTTGGCCAGGAAGGTGGATTTCAACCGATCGCTCTCCTCTGCCTGTTCCTTGGCCTCCCGGAGCTCCTTGTTGATTTTGTGAAGCTCCCGGTTCAATTCCTGGTATTCGATGTTTTGGCGGATCAATTCCCGTTCCGCCCGGGCCAATTCCTGGCGGTGACCGTATTCCTTGATTTCCCGCTCCACGGCAGGAACCAGCCGGGCCAGGTTGGCTTTCAGGATGTAGTCATGGGCTCCGTTCTTCATGGCCTGAACGGCCGTCTCCTCTCCGATGTTCCCCGACAACAGAATGAAGGGAATGTCCAGACCCGATTCCCTGTACAGGTGGAGGGCTTCCGTTCCCGAGAATCCTGGCAAGTTGTAGTCACACAGGATCAAATCCCATGCGTCGTCCTTGATTTCCCGGAGAAACCCGGATACTTCGGTGACTCGCCTCGATTCCACCTCGTATCCATGACTTTCCAGGGACATGATGGCAAGTTCGGCATCTTCCGGAGAGTCTTCGACCATGAGGATATGGATCCTTTTACCGACCAAGGTTCAGGCGTACGTTGGGAAATGATTACTGACCGCGAAAGATAATAAAAGCACATGATCTCCGGTCATTTGCACTGGAAAAATTCGATCTTTGCACCATGACCCGGAAAGCACAGCCAGTCCCATGAGAAAATCGAACCAGGAGATACAACCGGATGGGGCCGTGGAAGCCCTCCTTGCCTCCGCCACGTTGTGCCGGATCGCCATGTGGGATGGGGAAACCCCCTATGTGCTCGCCTTCAATTTCGGTTATGCCGATTCACACCTCTACATCCATTCTGCGCCCGAAGGGAAAAAGATATCCCTGTTGGAACGACATCCACGGGTTGGTTTTGAAATCACCGAACGAGCCTCACTGGTGAAGGGCGAAAAAGCCTGTCAATGGTCGACCCGTTACCGTTCCGTGGTCGGCACCGGTATGGCCGAGGTAATCCGGGACCCGGAGGAGATCCGGGCCGGACTCCGGATCATCATGGAACAGCACGGGGGAAGGGAGTTCACCGAGTATCCTCCTGCGAGTCTCCGCCGGATGGTTCTCATCCGGATCCGGATCCTGGAACGGAGGGCCAAAAAATCCGGAAACTGGGACCGCATCCAAGGTCTGAACCGGATCGAGGCCACAGGACCGCGGATCGAACTGAAGGAAACAGATCTGAGCGATCTGGACCCGATCCACGGATTGCACTCCATTCCGGAGGTGGATCGGTTCAACACCCTTGGCATTCCAGGAAGCAAACAGGAGTCAATGGACATCCTGCAAAGTCAAATCGATCGTTCCTTCGACCATCCCAGATTGCACCATCAGTGGACCCTGAAGGAAAGATCCTCCGGAGATTTCCTTGGATTGTGCGGATTGAACCTTTCAGGTGACAAATTCCTCACGGGTGAGATATGGTACAAACTGCTGCCTGCACACTGGGGGAAGGGATACGGTACGGAAACCGCCCGGATTCTGATCCACATTGGGTTCGAATTTTTCGGACTCCACCGGGTTGAAGCCGGAGCCGCCACCGGCAACCTTGCTTCCCACCGCGTGTTGGAAAAAGCCGGGATGCAAAAGGAAGGTCTCCGCAGGGGAAACCTCCCCATCCGGGGAGAATGGGTCGACTCCTTCCACTTTGCCATTCTCGAGGACGATCCGAGGAATCCCATCCAATGCGAATGCCATGCCCCCTGACGACAATCCACCTCCCAAGGAAGCCCGGTTTTCCATCCGAAACCGGGCCAAAAGCTTTCGTTACGCCTGGAACGGGTTCTGCACGCTTGTCAAAAGAGAACACAACGCACGCATTCATTCACTCGCTGCCATTTCAGCGGTTCTTTTTGGATTCTTGTTGAAAATCAGCAACGGGGAATGGTTTGCTCTGCTGCTTTGCATTGCCCTGGTTTTCGTTACCGAATTGATCAATTCGGCCCTCGAGGAAATCAGTGACGCCCTGCACCCCGGAAAGGATGTCCGCATTGGTAGAGCGAAGGACTATGCGGCCGCGGCTGTTTTTGTCTCCAGTCTGATCGCTCTTGGAATCGGACTCCTGATTTTCTTGCCCCGGATCATCAAACTGTTGTGATTTTTTCTTAGTTTCGAACTTGCAGCGGGAAACAATGACGAACGAGAAGAAGATCATTTTGTACGTGGACGATGAAGCCATCAATGTGGAGTTGTTCAAAATCAACTTCAAGAAACACTTTGATGTACTCACGGCCTATTCGGGCCATGAAGGTTTGGATGTCCTGCAAAACCAGAGTCAGGTGGCAGCCATCGTCAGCGACATGAAGATGCCCCGGATGCACGGAGTGGAGTTCATCCGAGAGGTGAAAAGCCGGTTGCCCCAGGTGCCCTGTTTCATACTGACCGGATACGACATCACCCCGGAGATCAGCGACGCTCTTCTCAACGATCTCATCGTCAAATATTTTCAAAAGCCCATGGATGTCCCGCTCGTGTTGGAATCCATCATACAGGTGCTGGATCCGATGTAAGGATTTTGCCCTTTTTCGTAGACAACCTCTTGCTAACCAAAGCCATTTCCATGTCTGTCCTGATCATCAACAACTACGAAGAATTTGAGAGTTATGTGGGGAAGGAGCTCGGTACATCCGAGTACCACCAGATCACCCAGGAAGAAATCAACCGTTTTGCCGAAGCCACCCATGACCACCAGTGGATCCATGTGGATGAAGCGCGGGCTGCCAGGGAAAGCCCCTTTGGATCGACCATCGCACACGGCTACCTCAGTGTGTCATTGTTGCCCTATCTCTGGTATCAGATCATCGAGGTCCGGAACATTTCCATGCTGGTCAATTACGGAATCGAGAATCTCCGGTTCGCCCAGCCGGTCAAAGTAAACAGCCAGGTCCGCATCGTGGCCCGGCTGAAAGCCCTGACCAATCTCCGGGGCATGGCAAAAGCTGAAGTGGAGGTTGTTCTGGAGATCAAGGACAGCAAGAAACCTGCTTTCAAAGGCGTGATCGTCTTCCTGTACCATTTCAACCAGGAGTGAGCATCCCCCGGCCCCATCGAACAGGAACCCTGGTTCCTCTGTTGTATG
This sequence comes from Bacteroidales bacterium, assembly GCA_041393235.1. Lineage (GTDB taxonomy): Bacteria > Bacteroidota > Bacteroidia > Bacteroidales. The sequence goes on along the minus strand of JAWKKO010000015.1, from coordinate 31,567 downwards.
TAGAATGACCCTTTTTCGCTCCACGGACGAATCGGGCTCATCATCGACATGCCGAAGACCAAGAAGAAATCCATCATTCTGACCGCCCTCAATTGGACGGAAAGGGTGGGCAATGCTCTCCCGCACCCGGCCACCCTGTTTGCTTTGTTTGCACTGGGTGCCCTCGGCTTTTCTGCGCTCGGAAGTGGCCTGGGTTGGGAAGTACTTCATCCGGGCACCGGAGAAACCATTCGGGCGGTGAACTTGCTCTCCCGGGAAGGAATCCACCGCATCCTTCTCGAAATGGTGGATAATTTCACCGGCTTCGCTCCCCTCGGCATTGTTCTGGTGGCCATGCTTGGAATCGGCATTGCCGAGCACAGCGGACTCATTCACGCCCTCATCCGGCTTCTGGTCCTGCATGCTCCGTCCCGTTTGCTGACCTTCGTTCTGGTGTTTGCCGGCATCCTTTCGAACATCGCTTCCGACGTCGGTTACGTCCTTCTCATTCCGCTGGCCGGGGTGATCTTTGCAGCGGTAGGACGCCATCCGGTGGCCGGCATGGCGGCTGCCTTCGCCGGGGTTTCCGGTGGCTTCAGTGCCAACCTGGTCCTGGGCACCGTCGATCCGCTTCTGGCAGGTCTTTCCACAGAAGCAGCCCGCATCCTGGATCCGGTCTACGAGGTGAATCCCACTGCCAACTATTACTTCATGGCCGCCTCCACCATGGTCATTGCATTGACCGGAACCTTCATTTCAGAAAAAATCATTGAACCCAGGCTGGGTGTTTACGAAGGAACGACCCCATCCGGCCAGGCCGACATCGATCATCTGAACGCCCGGGAAACCAGAGGGCTCTGGGTTGCCCTGGGGACTTTTGCCCTCATCTGCTCCGTCACCCTGTTTGGAATCCTGCCGGAGGATGGATTTTTCCGTGGAAGCGATGGGTCGGTCCTGGGCTCCCCTCTGATCCGTGGCGTGGTGGCCATGCTGTTTCTGGTAGCGGGTGCCATGGGCTTGGCATACGGAATCACCACCGGAACTTACCGGAACGATGCCGATGTGGTCAAAGGGATGGGCGAATCGATGAAGACGTTGGCGTCCTACCTTGTCCTGGTTTTTTTTGCAGCACAATTCGTAGCCTACTTCAAATGGAGCAATCTGGGGGTGATCCTGGCGGTCAAAGGGGCGGATTTCCTGATGTCGGCAGAAATCGGACTCATTCCTCTGATGATTCTGTTCGTCTTGTTGTCAGCAGGGATCAACATGCTCATGGGAAGCGCATCCGCCAAATGGGCCCTGCTGGCTCCCGTTTTCATCCCCATGTTTATGATTTTGGGCTATTCCCCCGAACTGTCCCAGGTAGTTTACCGAATCGGAGATTCGGTGACCAATCTGATTTCCCCCATGATGAGTTTCTTCGCCCTGATCATCGCTTTCATTCAAAAATATGATCCAAGGGCTGGGATTGGGACCATCATTGCCACCATGCTGCCCTACTCCATTGGTTTTCTTGTTGTTTGGCTCATCCTTCTGGTGGCCTGGCTACTCGTCGGATTGCCTCTCGGACCCGATTCGGGAATACACTATCCTGGATAAGGTGAAATCCGGGATTCCGATCACCCCCGGATGTATTCTGCGGCACTCAGGGCGGCAATGGTTCCGTCGGCCACCGCCGTGGTGATCTGACGGTAGTGTTTCGCTATGCAATCCCCGGCGGCAAACACGCCGGGCACGGTGGTTTTCATGTCGGCATCCGCAAGAATCTCGCCCCGTTCGTTGAGGGGGATGTGTCCGGCCAGGGATTCGGTGTTGGGCAGGTAGCCGATGAAAATGAACACCCCGTCGACCCCGATGTCCTGCTGGGTGCCCGTGGGAAGATGTTCCACCCGGACCGACCGCAATTGATCCTCTCCCTGGAATTCCCGCAACTCGGATTCCATGATGAAATCGATTTTCGGGTGCTCCGTTGCTTCTTTCACGGCATGGGGAAAGGCTTGAAAATGGTCGAATTGATGAACGATGGTCACCTGGGACGCGAATTGGGTCAGGGCCACGGCTTCCTCCAGGGCGGAGTTTCCTCCCCCCACCACCACCACCTTTTGCCGGTGAAGAAATCCCCGTCGCAGGTGGCGCAGTAGGAGATGCCGGTTCCCCGAAACCCGTCTTCCCCGGCAACCCCAGAGACCGGGGCCTGCCGCCCGGAGCCAGAATCACTGCTTTGGATGAAAATTTCCGTCCGTCTTCCAGCACGAGTTGTTTCTCATCCCCATCCAGACGGTACTCCACGATGCGGACATTGGATTTGATGACACACCCAAAGCTTTTGGCCTGCTTGCGCATGGTGGATGCCAGCATGTATCCCTTGGTGGGTTCCACGCCGGGATAATTGGCCACTTCTTCCGTGAGGACCATCTGTCCGCCAACGGCACCTTCGTTCAGGATGAGGGTGCGGAGCCGGGCCCGCGACGCATACATGCCCGCCGTCAGTCCGGCCGCGCCCCCGCCCACGATGATCAGATCGAATGGTTCTTCCATGACGTCACTTCCCTGGTCTAGTTGCTCAGTTTTTCATCCAGAATTTCGGTGATCTGCTGCCGTGTCTGGATGCTGGACGTGGCATGGGCCACCTGACCTCCCTTGTAGTACATGGTGAACGGCAGCCCCATGAACCCGCGACACTGAGGTGCGTTGCGAATGATCCCGGCTTCGGGGGAATCAAAGGCCATGCTGAAGAATTTCACATGCTCGTAGTCATCGGCAAGTTCGTCCATGACTTCGTACACGGGAATGCACATGGGCCCCATGCGTCCGCAGCACACCATGACGTTTTCATTCTGTTCCAGAATTTTCTCCAGTTCTCCTGCGGTCTCGATTTCGTGAATGGGCGTATCCAAAAGTTTCATGTGGCAGATTTTTTTGTTGGTTTTCGGCAGCAAAAGTCCGGATTCAAATCAGACTGTACTGTGACTTTTGTTACAAAGCAAGGAAGGAGAGGATCAGCTTTTTTCCATAATTACAAATTATTTTTTACATTTATGTGTATTATGTTATTTTTGCAGCGCGACACCGTGCCCTTGTGATTGATTCACACGACCCCAATGGGCATGAAAAACGATTGTAAAATTCGAATTGAAAACCATTACCTATGGAGAAAATCCAGGTTCCCGATGCAGAGGTATCGGAAATGAGAAGCTTTTACCAGGAAGAGCTGGACAAAACAACCCGCCGGTTGGAACACATCAAAGCCATCCTTCAAAAACTGGGTGATGATCCGGACGAACAGGCCGACGGCGAAGACCAGGGCTCCGTTCGTTCCAAAACCAGGAAAAAGGCAGGCCGGAAACCCAAATGGGAGTTGTTGATTCTGAAGCGCATGCGGCAATTGGACAAACCCGTCACCTACGAGGAACTCACCGAAGAGATCATGACGGCAGCCAAAATACCCGCCGAGAAACGCAAAGCCACCAAACAGGCCTTGATCAATGTGGTTTTCCGCCTGCGGAACCGAGACCAGAAACTGGACACCTTTTCCATCGGCACCAAGGAAAAATACATCGCTCTGAAAAGCTGGTTCGACAAACCCGGAAAAATCAACCGGGCCTATCTCAAAAAGATCGACCACCCCAAAGCCCGCTGATCCTTCAGGAAAAAGGCCCACCGGAGACGATGCTTCAGCGGGCCGGGAGGAAAACAGAACCGGACGGGTTCCAGGAAGGAATGCGTCCTGCCACCGGTTTGTTCATCCAGAGGATGAATGTACCGGTCCGGGGGTTGCGTTTGCTTTCAAGTGTGGGGGCTTTTTTCTATTTTTGAGCCTTCAAAAAGAGACCTTCAATGTTTGAGAATTTATCAGAAAGACTGGATCGTTCCTTCAGGATCCTGAAGGGTCAGGGACGCATCACGGAAATCAACGTCGCCGAAACCCTCAAAGACGTTCGCCGTGCACTGCTGGATGCGGATGTGAACTTCAAGATCGCCAAGCAGTTTACGGAGGATGTGAAGACGGAAGCCATGGGGCAGAAGATTTTGACTGCCGTGAAGCCCTCCGAAATGATGGTCAAAATTGTTCACGACCAGCTGTCCCGTCTCATGGGCGGCGAAAACGTGGGCATGAATCTGAAGGGCAATCCCACCGTGATCCTGATCGCCGGGCTGCAGGGATCCGGGAAAACCACCTTTTCAGGAAAGCTTTCCCTGCACCTGAAGAACAAGATGGGGCGACAGCCCATGCTGGTGGCCGGGGACGTGTACCGCCCCGCGGCAATCGACCAGTTGAAGGTCATCGGGGGACAGGTGGGGGTTCCGGTGTACACGGAGGAAGGGAATCAGAATCCCGTCAAAATTGCAAAGGCCGCACTCAAGGAGGCCAAGTTGAAGGGCTACAACACCGTCATCATCGATACGGCCGGTCGATTGGCCGTGGACGAGGAAATGATGAAGGAAATCGCCGCCGTCAAAGAAGCGGTGAACCCCCATGAAATTCTTTTCGTGGTGGATTCCATGACGGGGCAGGATGCGGTGAACACGGCAAAGGCATTCAATGACCGGCTCGACTTCGACGGCGTGGTGCTCACCAAACTGGACGGGGACACCCGGGGCGGGGCGGCGCTGTCCATCCGGTCGGTGGTCGACAAACCCATCAAATTCGTGGGGACCGGGGAAAAGATGGAAGCGCTGGATGCCTTCCACCCCAAACGGATGGCCGACCGGATCCTGGGCATGGGCGACATTGTGTCCCTGGTTGAAAAAGCCCAGGAACAATACGACCAGGAGGAAGCCAGAAAGCTCCAGAAAAAAATTGCCAAAAACCAGTTCGACTTCACCGATTTCATGGCCCAGATCCAGCAGATCAAAAAAATGGGAAACATCAAGGACCTGGCATCCATGATCCCGGGCATGGGGAAGGCCATGAAAAACCTGGACATCGACGACGATGCATTCAAAGGCATCGAGGCCATCATCAATTCCATGACTCCCGACGAACGGGCCGATCCCGGCCTTCTCAACGGAAGCCGGCGCAAACGGATCGCCGACGGGAGCGGAACCTCCGTGCCGGATGTGAACCGTCTCGTCAAGCAATTCGACGAAACCAGGAAAATGATGAAGGCAATGACATCGGCCAAGGGAAAAATGCGCATGCCTCGGGTGCGCTAATTCAAAACAGAACCACGCACCATGCAAATCATCGACGGAAACGCCACCGCAAAGACCATCAAGTCGGAAATCAAAGCAAAGGTCGAACAGGCCGCAGCCCGTGGCCAGCGGCCCCCTCACCTGGCAGCCGTCCTGGTGGGGCACGACGGAGGCAGCGAAACCTACGTGGCATACAAAATCAAGGATTGCCAGGAGGTGGGCTTCCGGTCCACCCTCATCCGTTTTGAGGACGATGTGGCCGAATCCACCCTGTTGGAACAGATCGCGGAACTGAACCGGGATCCGGAACTGGACAGGTTCATCGTTCAACTTCCCCTGCCACGCCACATCGACGAGCAGAAGGTCATCGAAGCCATCGACCCGAAAAAGGACGTGGACGGCTTCCATCCGGTGAACGTGGGCCGGACCGTCATCGGTCTTCCCTTCCTTCGTATCGGCCACTCGCCTTCGGCATCGTGGAATTGCTGAGGAGATACGACATCGAAACCTCCGGAAAACATTGCGTGGTGGTGGGGCGAAGCAACATCGTCGGCAGGCCGCTGAGCATCCTCCTGTCCCAGAAAAGCATCAATGCCACCGTGACGGTTGCCCACAGCCGCACCCGCGATCTGGAAGGGTTGTGCGCCTCGGCCGACATCCTGGTCGCTGCCCTGGGATCGCCCGGCTTCATCAATCCCACATGGTGAAGGAAGGAGCCGTGGTCATCGACGTTGGCACCACCCGGGTGCCCGCAACCGACACAAAATCAGGATTCCGGCTCAGGGGGGACGTGGTGTATGAGGAGGTGGCCCCAAAGTGCGCCTACATCACCCCGGTCCCCGGAGGCGTGGGCCCGATGACCCGGGTGTCGCTGCTGAGCAACACCCTTCTTGCGGCCCAGGGAAATATCTACGGATCCTCCCCGTTCATTCAGGTATAGGTCGGCCCGGACCGCCGGGGCGACCGGAAGTAAACCGGACGTATCATGCGACGCACCCTATTTTTGATCTGCCTTTGCATCCAGACCGCCCTTTCGGCGCAGGAGGGCAACCGGATTCCGTAGCAGTTCTCCCCCGATTCGGCCCGGCAATTCATCCGCCGGATGACGGAAGACGACAGCCGGTGGAACCCCGAGAAGCCGGGGCTCCGGACCGATCTGCACCGGCTCATGGACCTCAGCGTGGAACCCTACGATTCCCTGGCCCTCCGGCTCGGAGAGGTCGACCTGACGGGGATCGAAAGCAACCGGGTCCATTTCGTTCACCGCGATTCGACCGCGGTTCGCTGGATCAACGACAGCACAATGATCATCGACCCGGTGGGCTGGAACAGAGAGCTGTATTACAAAGAGGTCTTGCCTGTTCGCGACCAAACCCGGATGAAACCCGACGCCCTCCCTGCCCGGCGGGCGGTGGATTTTTCCGCCCTGGTGTTCGGCGACAGCGCCCTGCCCTCTCCGGTGCAGGACACCCTCCCGGCGGAACCCGAACCCCAACCGGTCATGGTCCTCGACACCCTGGCACTGAATTCCCTGGGCATTCGCATGTTTCCCCTGCATTCCGGACAAAGGCTTCCCTTCCTTCGGAAGCGGGGTCCGCACAGCAACCAGTACCTGACCCGGGATTCCCTGTATGTGGTTCGCACCGACACCCTCTATGCCTGGATGGCCGACACGGCCTCTCCCCTTCGCTACCTGGAAGGTCCCGGTCAGACCGATTCCCTGCAGGCCGCCATGCAAGCCCTGCTGAAATACAACGAAGAACGGGACTCGACCCACGTGGTCCTGAACGACATGTTCGGGATGCGGACGCCCCTTTGGCTCAGCGGCGGCAAAACCACCCTCCAACGGTACTGGGTCAAAAACAGCCGGAACGATTCCATCACCCTCTGGATCGGGAATCCTGCAAAACGGGAAATCAGCCTGTTGCTGGAGGACGACGTGGATTTCAGCCGGCCCGAGCTGGCCGATGTGGAACACCTGCCCCTGGAAATTCAGGGACCCGACCGGACCCTGGCAACCACCAACCTTCTCAAGGCCAAACCGGTCTTCTGGGATTACGATCTCTCCAGTGCCTTCACGCTCAACCAGACCTTCCTTTCCAACTGGTCGAAGGGTGGGGAAAGCTCGCTGGCCACCATGCTCGACATGACCGGCACAACCATCTACAACAACAAGGATGCGAAAACCCAGTGGACAAGCAGCATGCGGGTGAAATACGGCATCCTGATCACCAGCGAGGACGGCATGCGGAAAAACCACGATCTGTGGGAAATCAACAGCCAGTACAACAAAAACAAATGGGGGAAGGTCGACCTCAGTGCCACCTTCTACATGAAGAACCAGCTGGCCCGGGGCTACAACTACCCAAACGACTCGGTGGTGGTCTCCCGTTTTCTCAACCCCACCACCATGACGCTGGGTCTGGGTCTGGAATACAAACCGGTCAAAAACACCACCATCAACCTGGCCCCGCTCTCTTACAAAAACACCTTTGTGCTGGACACTGCCCGCATCGATCAGACGAAGCACGGGATCAAGGCCAACAAACGGGCCAACCAGGAAATGGGAACCCAGCTGCTGTTCAAAAACAAGGTTACCCCCCTGGAGGATCTGACACTGACCAACACCCTCCGCCTCTTCTCCAGCTACCTGAATCATCCCGAAAACATCGATGTGGACTGGGAATTTCTGCTGGAAAAGAAGATCAGCTGGTTCTTCACCGCCCGCTTCAATTTCCAACTGATTTACGACGACGACATCCGGTTCACGGTGTACGACGACCAGGGAGATCCGGTGTTGTTGCCGGGGGGACAGGAAAAGGCCTCCCCAAAAATGCAGATCAAGGAATTTGTGGGATTGTCCCTGCTGTTCAAGCTCTGATCAGCGCAATTGCTTCTCCACCTGGAGCAGCAGGGCCAGGGTCTCCCGGGTGGGACTGATCTCCTTTGCTGTTTCCAGCCACTTTTTGGCCTCTCCGAACAGAGAGCGGGCTTCCTGGCGGGTGCGCTGGTACAGGGCATTGGATTGAACGCCCAGTGCCTCCTCGTTTTTCTCCACCCCCATGTTGTAATAGCACACCCCGAGGTTCCGGCAAATCCCCTCCACCCCCGGTGCCAGGGCCTGGGCCCGCTCCAGGTTGGCGATGGCCTGCTCGTATTGCTTTTCCTCCACATGGATCAATCCCTTGGTCCAGGGAAACACATACACGTCGGGATGATGGACCAGGGCGGAATCCAGAATGGCCAGGGCCCTTCCCTCCTCCCTGGCTTCCACGAGGTGATCCACAAAATGCAGGACCAGGGCCGAATCATAGGCGTAGGAGGTCATGGCCTCCTCCAGGACCCGACCTGCCCCCAGGGTATCCCGGACGGCCAGATGGCTCCGGTACAGCAACAGGGGGACATTGGAGGAATACCGGCTTTCGTTGAGACCTTCCAGGTAGCCCCGGGCCTTCTCCCAATCCTGGGCAGCAAAGGCCGAGAGTGCGACGTTGTACACCAGGTTGGTGTCGGTTTCCACCGAGAGCAGCGGGTTTTTGGCGATCAGCAACGCATGTTCGAAGGCCCGGGTCGCTCCGGCGTAATCCTTCTGCGCATACAACCGGTTGCCGAAAAGCTGAAAATCGTTGGACAGGGTGTAATACATGGGCACGACCTGAGTCCGGATCCGATCGTTTTCATCCAGGGCCAGGGCCTTTTCGTAGGCGGCGTAGGCCACGTACAATTGCTGGGGATACACCCCGGTTTTCTTGTCATCCTTGCTTTCAAAGCCCGATTCCCAGGCCGTCTGGCACAGGTAGCCCTTGGTGAAATGGGTCCGGGGCCACCCGGAGGTGCGCTCGTTCTCAATGGCAAGTTCGATGGTTTCCTTCGCCTCGGCGTACTTTCCATCCTCGATGAGTTACCGAAAACTGGAAACCACCCGGCTTTTCTGACCCGAAAGGGGAAGGGCGGCCATCAGGCCCAGAAGTAGAATCGCTCTGGAATGACGCATGCTTACATTTCTTTCCGGCACTTCAATGCCCAGAAGGTCCATGCCGGTGGCGATGATCTGGCCATGAACAACATGGTGGGAGACGCAACCGGACCTGCTTTGGTTCGTCGGCACTGAGGATGCTGTGGTCGTGGTAAAACTGGTTGAATTCCCTCGCCAGGTCATACAAATAATTGGCCACCAGGGAGGGGTTCAGGGATTCTCCGGCTTCCCGCACCACATCGGGGAATCCGTAAAAGAGTCAGGCTGCGCTATTCCTTTCCGTTGGGTGCGATGTCCGGAACGCTCCGGTCCCAGTCCTCCGCCTTGCGCAGCACGCTTTGAATCCGGGCATGGGTATACTGAATGAAGGGGCCGGTGTTGCCGTTGAAGTCCACCGACTCCTTGGGATCGAAGGTCATGTTTTTCCGGGCATCCACTTTCAGGATGAAATATTTCAGGGCGGCCATGCCACCTTCCGGATGATCTCATCCCGCTCCCGGTCGTCAAATTCACCAGTTTTCCCAGGGTGTCGGACATCTGCCGCGCCGTGGATTCCATCTCGTCCATCAGATCGTCCCGCATCCACCACCGTGCCTTCCCGGGATTTCATTTTTCCTTCGGGAAGCTCCACCATGCCGTAGGACAGATGGAAGAGCCGGTCGGACCACTCGTACCCCAGTTTCTTCAACACGAGCTTCAGCACCTGAAAATGGTAATTTTGCTCGTTTCCAACCACATAAATGTGGGAGTCGAAGGCAAATTCCTCATACCGCTGGTTGGCTGTGCCGCATCCTGCGTCATGTACACCGACGTGCCGTCGGAACGAAGCAGCAGCTTCTGGTCAACCCCTGGTCCGTGAAATCGGCCCACACCGAGCCGTCGTCCTTGCGGAACAGCACCCCCTTTTCCAGGCCCTCCAGAACCAGGGCCTTCCCCAGCTGTAGGTTTCCGATTCGTAGTAGGTCTTCTGAAGTCGATCCCAAGACGATCGTATGGTTGCAAAGCCATCGTAGACCCATCCGTTCATCCGTTTCCAGAGCGAAAGCACCTCCGGATCGCCCGCCTCCCAATCCCGGAGCATTTTCGTGCTTCCTCCAGGATGAGGGCCTCTCCTCTGCCTGTTTCGGGACATGCCCCTGGCTTCCGCACGTGCGATCTCCTCCTTGTAGGCGCGGTCGAATGCCACGTAATATTTTCCGACCAGGTGGTCACCTTTCATGTCGGCGGATTCGGGGGTCTCCCCGTTTCCGAACCGGGCCCAGGCCACCGTAGCTTGCAGATGTGGATGCGGTCGTTGACCAGATTCACCCTTTCCACCCGGTTGCCGCAGGCCTCAGGATCTTCGAAACCGAATGCCGACAGGGTTGTTCCGGATTGTCCCAGGTGCAGGGCTTGTTAGTGTTGGGGAAGAAAATTTCGATCATGACCCGGGGCGCACCCCCGACGACGGGTTGCCGCCCATAGAGACGGTTCGGTCGGATTCCTCCTTCAGCAAATTCATCCAGTAGACGGGAGCCACCACCAGGTTCAAGAAACCCTTTGATGACATTGAATCCGCTCAGCCACTCCGAATGACCGCACAGGTAGTCTCCCAGTGCTTCCCCCGTCTGTTCCGGGGTTTTCCGGGAGATCGGAAGCAGGGAAAAACCACCACGGTGAGTCGCCTTCAAAATCGCGGCAGGTGTTTTGAACCTGAATATCCCGGGAGTCCAGCTCCCCTCCCACAACGACCGCACGGCTTGTGCGGCAAGGTCTCTCTCACATGTTGGTCAGATGCGCTGCATGTCTGTGTTTTGGTGCGTGGCAAAGATAAATAAAAGGAATCCCCCGGCTGGCACCGGGGGATCCTAAAACTAAACTAACCCTAAAACTAAATCTATGAAAAAATAATGAAAAGAACGAAATTATCTATTTGATAATCAGAATTGTTTCTACACTATTTTAAACGAGTCCCGGAAAAAAAAGTTGCGTTTTTTGCGTGAAAAAACTTGAAAAAAATGTTAATATTTGTTGCGACCTTCTGGATTCGGGTCTGCTGAGTTTCCGTACGAATGGACAAAAACCGAAGACCCTGCATGTGGTGGCATTTCAGGTGCCACATCCGCGAATACGGAGGGGACTGATCGACGTTTTTTACCGGATCCGCGCCCTGCATGAACAAGGGATTCGGATCTGCTTCATTGCCTCTACGGACGAAGCAAAGAACTGGATGCAATCTGCCATCGTGTACTACTACCGAAGGCGTCGAAGTCTCCCTACTTTTTCGGAGGATTCCTTACATCGTTGCAGCAAGGAATGCAGATCCATGCCAAAACGATTGCTTGCCGACGACCATCCCGTGCTGTTTGAGGGATTGCACACCACGGCAGCCCTACCGGCCTGTGCCAGAGAGGAAAGCACACCCTGGTGCGGGTCACAACATCGAGCACAACTACTACCGGACCCTCGCCCGGGGACGAAACGCGGCAGCGAAACTCTTTTTCCTCCTCGAGTCCGTCAAGCTGAAGCGGTATGAGAGGGTGCTCCCGGCAATCGATCCACATCTGGCCATCTCCGAAACCGAACAGCATCATTTCCAAACGTTGTATGGAAAAACCACCTGGATTCCGGCGTTTGCGGACCTGCCGCGATCCACCCTGCCTGCTTCCGGAACCGGCGACTATGTGCTGCTCCATGGAAATCTGAGCGTGGCGGAAAACCGGGAGGCGGTGACCCACGTCATCCGGAACGCCTGTGGCAACCCCTTTCCATGGTCATCGCCGGAAAGAATCCACCGGCCGCCCTCCGCCGGCAATTGGAAGGACGGGAGCAAATCCGTCTGATCGCAGATCCGGATCGGGCGAAATGGAGGAACTCCTCCGCAACACGCCCAGGTCCACCTGCTCTACACCCGGACGTCCAATGGCGTCAAAATCAAACTCCTGCACGCCCTCAGCCGGGGCGGCACTGCCTGGTGAACCCCGGCCATGGTGGAAGGAACCGGACTGGCCTCCCTGTGTCACGTAGCCCGATCCGAAGAAGAGTTCCAGAGAAAAATTGCTTTCGTTGCTTGCCCGACCGTTTACCGAAGAAGAAGGCAGCAGAAAGAAAAAGGGTCCTGGAGGCATACGACCCGGAACCCTGGCAAAAATGGTGGTGGAATTGCTGTCTAGGCAGGTCCTTCCCGAGCCGGTCAGGCCGGTCGAGAATAAATCCAGCACGATGACCGCTGCGGCGGCCAAAATCGCCATGAGGGACTTGAACATCCGCGCGATGAGAAACTCGATGTCCACAATTTCCCAGATTCCGAGAATGGCCACCAGGGAAAACAGCAGGACCAGGGCGGACAGGGTATAAGCGATGATCTTCTTGGCTTTCATGCGTCGTGGGTTTAGAAGTTGGGTTCAAATTACGGAATTATTCTTCCCGCTGCAAGAAACGGGCCAATCCGCCGATGCTGTCGAACCGGAACTCCACCCCGCCCTTCTCCACCACCCATTCGGGACGGGCGATCGGGCCGATGACCCGGATGTGGGGGATGGCTTCCCCTGCCCCTTCCTCGTATCCCAGCCGCTGCAGGGCACGCAGAGTCCAGACATGCAGCCGGGGATCCCCGGAGGAAAGCCGCACCTGTCCGCACACCGGACCCAGCCACCGGAACCGGCGTTCCCCGGAATCAAACACCATGTTCTCCCTCGCAAACAGCCGGTCGTACACCCCGGTCAGCCCCAGGTCCTCCGGGGCCCCGGATTCCACCCTCCCGTCGAGGAGGGCCCACATCCGGTCGCAGCTGGACAGGGCCATGTCCAGGTCATGGGTGGAATACAGCAGGGTTTTTCCCCGGTCCCGGAATTCCATGAGCAAATGGATCATGTCGTGCTTGTTGGGATGTCCAGAAAAGCGCCCGGCTCGTCCAGCACCACAAAGGGCGTGTCCTGCACCAGGGCCCTGGCCAGGAAAACCCGCTGCCTTTCCCCGTCGCTGAGGCGGTCCACCTTGCGGGCCGACAAATCCGACAATCCCGTTTGCCGCAGCACCTCCTCCACCCGGCTCCGGTCCTCCCCGCCCAAGCGTCCCGACCATCCCGTGTGAGGTAGCCGTCCCAGCCCGACCAGGTCCCGGACCGGAGGAGAGGCAGCACATGAAGTGCGAATTCACAAAGCTGACCAGCCAGGCCCGTGCCCGTGGATCCATCCGGGAAACATCCCTGCCATTCAAAGGATTTCTCCACCCCGGGGCGGATGCAGAATCCGGCCAGGGTGCGCGGCAGGGTGCTCTTGCCCGATCCGTTGCGGCCCCACCAGGGCCGCAGCTCGCCCGGGTTGAGCTCCAGGCGGGTCGGACCGATCAGGGCGGGCTGGTCTGCCAGGATACCCCACCGCCACATCCCGAAGGACGAGAAATCACCGTTGTCCGACATCCCGTCCATCAGAATCCTTCCATTTGTCGTTTCGACACCACCAGCCAGATCACCACCGGAATGCCGATCAGGGAGGTGACGGCATTGACGGGAAGCACCTGATCGATCCGGGCAACTGGGACACCGGGTCGCTGGCCACCATCACCGCCATGCCCGTCAGCAGGGTGGCCGGAAGCAGGATGCGGTGATCGGCACTCCGGAACAAGGTTCGCGCAATGTAGGGCGGCGATGCCGATGAAGCCGATAGGCCCGCAGAGAGCAGTCACGGTCCTGCCAACAGACTACCGAGCGCCAGCAGAAAAAATCGGTTCCTTCCCACCCGGATGCCCATGCTGCGGGCATATTCCTCTCCCAGGAGAAGGGCGTTGAGGGGCCGGAAGGAAAACACGCCCAATGCAAGCGCCGGAAGGAGTACAATCGCCATGAGACGGAGCTGCTCGGTGGTCACGTTCCCAGGCTCCCCATGCTCCAGATCACAAAGGATTTCAGGGCATTGGCCTGACTGAAATACTGCAGGATGCTGATGACGGCCGACAATCCGCTCGAAAACATCATCCCCAGGATGAGGATGGTCATCACGTTCCGGATCCGAAGACTCACGAACAGCAGCAGGACCATGACCCCGGCCGCCCCCAGCCAGGCAGAGAAGGCCAGCGTGGGCGCCAGGCTAGGCCGCCGCCGCCCATCACCACCAGGGCGGCACCCAGACTGGCTCCCGAACTAATTCCCAGCACGTAGGGACCCGCCAGGGGATTGCGGAACAGGGTTTGCATGTACAAGGCCGCACACCGGAAGGGCCACGCCCCGACAGGGCCGTTCCCAGGCGAAGCCCGGAAGCGGAACAAAATCAGGGCCTGGTTTTCCGTCAGAGACGGCCCCCCGGACGCAGGTGGGAAAACACATCCCGGAAAGGGAATGGAAAGGCTCATCCTCAGGTCCAGGGCCGCCAGAAGCAGCAGCACCGCCAGAAGGACGAGGAGAAGAGGATCCGGGGACGAACCATGGATCAGTGTTCCTGTTTCAGTTGCTCCACCACCTCCGGAGAGAGAGACGGCGAGTTCGTTTTGAATGGCCCGGTAATGTGTGCCTTGGGGATGTCGCCCCCGCATCATTCTCAGGATGGTTGGTTCGAAACACCGGTCGTTTCGCAGCAGAACAAGCGAGCGGATGACCTCGTCGAACCGGTCTTCGGACAGTCCCGGCCGGACCCTTCGGTATGCAAACCATTCGCAAAAGAAAATAGGTCAGGGTGTTGATGTCTGCTTGATTCTCGGATACTAGCCATAGCCGGAAATTGGATTGAACCCTAAAAGTACGGATTATTTCAGAATCCGGTAGCCAAATTAATCCCGATGCTCCGGCAGGTACCGGGATGGAACAGTTCCGCCAGATCCTCCGGATCAGATCCAGACGAACAATTCCCAGTCCCGGTAGTCGTTTCCGCCCCAATTCCCATGCGCAGGTCGTTGTTGTACACCCGCCCGGTTTTCATCACGGGAATCGCCAGCCGAGGGATCGACGCGGGCAATGTCGGCCAGGCTCCCGGCCGCCCCGGGGTTGATCCACACATCGGCTTCCGGGCCCGGACAGACCGATTCCAGGTCCAGGGGCAGCGCCTCCCGGGACGCATCGTCCTTCAGAGAAGTCTCCCCGCATCCCGGATCGGTCGGGCCGCAAAGCTTTGTCCGCCCGCCATGTACCACACATCCTTCCAGGGCAGTCCCGTCAGCACCCGGGGCCGGTCCTCCGCCTCCGCCATGCGGGCCGCCAGGGCGGTGTAGGACGAGTCCACCATAGCAAAGAGGCTGTCGGCCCACGGTCCTCCTCCCCCAGAAAGGCGCCGAAAAAAACGGACCCATTCGGCCCTGCCCAGGGATGGGTTTCCAGAAATTCTCCGCAATACACATGGGGAATCTCCAGCTGGGTCAGCTTCCCCGACACCTGCTCACATCCCCTTCCACCCGTAAGGAAAGACCACATCGGGGTTCAGGGCCACCAGGCGTTCGTAATTGAGTCCCTGGTCGAATCCCACATCAATGACTCGCCCCGCGTCCCACCGCTCCCGCAATCCCTCCTCATAAAGGTAGGCGGGTCCAGACACCCCACCAGACAATCACTTCGCCCCAGGATCGAAACCATGGCAACCTGGGTGGTGGACAGCACCTGCGCCCGACGCACGGGCGTCGATCACCGGCACGCCGGCCAGACTGTCGGGCACCACCCGACGGGACTCGCGAAGAAGGTAGGTGAATTGCCGGGAACGCGCCCCCTGCCAGGTTGTGGACACGGTCCAGGTGAACCCGTTGCCGGGTTCAGGTCGAATCCGACGGCATAGCGGTTGTCCCCGTCCGTACCCGGGGACCCGGTTCCCGGGTTCTCCGGGCGGCAGGACACCGGGACCAGCAACAAGCCGATGATCCATCTCCGCCCCATGCTCATCGTTCCACCACAAACCGAAGCCGGGCCGTTCCGTCCGTCCACGACAAACCCAGCACATAGAATCCGGGGCCAGCGGCGGCGCATCCCACCCCGTCCGCAGCGTCCTGCAACACCCCCTGCAGGCGCAGGGCACCCCCGAGGTCGAACACCCGGTACATCACCTCGTCCCGGATCCGGGAATCCGGCAGAGCACACGGATCTCGCCCGGGCCGGGTTGGGATACACACGGAAGCCTTCCCTCGCGGCAGGCGGTCCGGGTTCCGCGGAGGACGGATGGTACCCGTCCAATACCCGCACGCCCGTGTTCTGCGGGTCGAGCCAGGATTTCAGGCTGGCTTCCGGAGCGGAGTAATAATCAAAGGCCGAAGCGGTTTTCGTGAAAAAATCATCCTCCACCGTGTTGTAGATGGCGTGGCCCAGATCCTCGTCATATCCGACGGAATCCAGGCAGGCGGCCAGTCCGCCCGTGAGCGTCCCGATCACCCGCCGCTGGGCATTGAACAAGGGTGCCCCGGAGGAACCCCCTTCGGTGATCCCCCAGTCCCATCGTTTCACCCACCAGAAGCTCTGGTACCGGTAGTCCCGCAGGTTGCTGTTGGGCACATCCGAAAGACCGGCCGGCTGGGAGATCAGGTCCAGGTCGTGCCCGATTTTCTTCACGTCCCCCATGGGATGGTGGATCACCGTGCTCCCCGCCGTTTGCGATTCCCGCAGGTCCCACCCGGCAAAATAGGGATCGTAGGCCTCCGGGATGGCCGATGTCAGCCGCACCAAACTGAAATCCACGCTGTCGCCCACGGCCACCAGCTCCGCGCCGGAAACCGACATGTCCACGGTTCCGTCCCCGCCCTCGCAGCCGTCACGTTCGTAATTGAAGACAAACACCGAATTGTTGGCGTGCAATTCAGTAGCAATGCAATGCTGTGCTGTCAGCACAAATGGTGCTCCATCGTAATTGCTATTGTTGATTAGGACACCAGTACAATACTCCCTCTTCGTTCCAGAATCAATAAAAATCCGCACCACCGACTGTTTCGTCAGCCACCAGGGATCGCCGGGGGGACAGGGGATGTCGATGTTGCAGTCATGGGCTTGCCCGAACCGGCCGTCCTTCCCCGCGGATGGCAGGGCCACAGGCAGAAAGGCATGGGACAGGCTTCCCAGCACGAGCCGGCCGTAGTCGGCAAGGTCCGAGGGAACCTGCAATTCCACCACCAGTTCGTCCCCGGGCACGTGACCGATGGCCAGGGTTCCGAAGGATTTGTTGTTTTCGCGGGTGAAAGCACCCTTGACGGTGTTCATCCCGGGATCGTAGACAAAGAGCTTTGCCCCTTCCGCCAGTTCGTAGGCCGAACAGAACAGCCCCAGGGAATAGGCCCCGGGAGAGATCAGGTGGACCCGCCAGATGCGGTGTCCGTCCCGCTGTTCCCAGGCTCCGTGAAACTCGGGCGAGAGGCACACGTCCCTTTCCAGGGCGAAGGTCAGGCTTTTCTTCAGGCGGCGGTCCGTTTCCTGGGTCAGGGCTTCCACCTCCCGGTCGTCGACAGGTGGCAGGACATAGAGGACGTCCGCCGCCTTCAGCTTTCCCGGATCCCCCAGGGGCCAGCCGGGATGCTGGATCTGCGCGACCAGGGGAACGGCGTTCAACAAGACAAGAAGGAGCCCGGGGGCCAGGGATCGCAGGCGCATGCTCACAGGATTCAGATTCAACGTCCGCCGGGGTCGGGCCGACCGGGTAAAAGTAGAGAAATAAAGCCAAAGGAGGAATTTTTTTTACATTTGCCCAAAACCCAGACCATGTCCCCGGAAGAGGCCAGACAACGGATCGAGCGCCTGCGCGAACAACTGTCCAGACACAACCATGATTACTATGTGAAGGCCGCTCCCGGCATCTCGGATTTTGAATACGACCAGCTTCTGAAACAACTGCAGGACCTGGAATCCCGCTTCCCCCAGTTCGACGATGAAAACTCCCCCACCCGGCGGGTGGGAAGCGATCTGAAGGAAGAATTCAGGTCCTTCCCTCATCCCTTTCCCATGATGTCTCTGGGCAACACCTACAACCGGGAGGAGCTGGAGGAATTCGACAACCGGGTGCGAAAGCTGGCGGGGTATGACGTCCGGTACTTTTGCGAACTGAAATACGACGGGGTGGCCGTCGGCCTGAGCTACCGGGACGGAAAATTGCACCGGGCCCTGACCCGGGGCGACGGCACCCGGGGCGACGATGTCACCCGGAACATCCGGACGATCCGGAGCATTCCCCTTCAGCTTCGGGGCGGGGACGTGCCCGACCGCTTCGAGATCCGGGGCGAAGTGATCCTCCCCCGGGAAGGCTTCGACCGCATGAACCGGGAGCGGGAGCAGAAGGGCGAACCGGTCTTCGCCAATCCCCGCAATGCGGCAGCCGGAACCCTGAAACTCCAGAACAGCGCCCAGGTGGCCGCACGTCCCCTCGATTGCCTGTTTTACGACATTCCCGCCGCCCAGAACCTGTTCGCCCACCACCACCTCGGCCTGGAAAAAGCCCGGGAGTGGGGCTTCAAGGTCCCCGAATCGGGACAGCTGGCCCACCACATCGGGGAGGTCCTTGCCTACATCGACCGGTGGAAGGAGGCCCGCGACCGCCTCCCCTTCGACATCGACGGGGTGGTGATCAAAGTGGACAGTGTGGCCCTGCAACAGGAACTCGGGTTCACCTCCAAAACCCCCCGATGGGCCATCTCCTTCAAATTCAAGGCCGAGCAGGCGGAGAGCACGCTGCAAAGCGTGGATTTTCAGGTCGGGCGCACCGGCGCGGTGACCCCCGTGGCCAACCTGGAACCGGTCCTTCTGGCAGGAACCACCGTCAAACGGGCCTCCCTCCACAACGAAGACCAGATCCGCCTGCTCGACCTCCGGATCGGCGACCGGGTGTATGTGGAAAAGGGTGGAGAGATCATCCCGAAGATTGTGGGCGTCAACCTCGCAATGAGGCCGGCCGGCAGCCGTCCACTCGAGTTCATCCGCCAGTGTCCGGAATGCGGAACCCCGCTGGAAAAGCGGGACGACGAAGCCGCCCACTACTGTCCCAACGACACCCGGTGTCCGCCCCAGATCAAGGGTCGGCTCGAGCACTTCGTCCACCGGAAAGCCATGGACCTGAACGTGGGGGAAGCCACCATCGACCTCCTTTTCCGGGAGGGTCTGGTGAAGAAACCCTCCGATTTGTACGGGCTGACCTACGAGGACCTCATCCGCCTGGAACGGTTTGCCGACAAATCGACCCGAAACGTGCTGGACAGCATCGCCGCCACCCGGAACGTGGGATTCCCCCGGGTGCTCTTTGCCCTGGGAATCCGCTACGTGGGGGAAACCGTGGCGCGCAAGCTGGCGGAAGCGTTCGGGACCATGGACGCCCTGATGGCCGCAGACAGGGAGCAGCTGGAAGCCGTGGACGAAATCGGGGAACGGATCGCCGCCTCCGTCCTGGACTTTTTCGGCAATCCGGAAAATCTCCAGGAAGTCCGGGCCCTGCGCGATGCCGGGCTGACCCTGGCCATGGAAAAGAAGGAAGAACCGCTCAGCAAGGCCCTGGAAGGAAAAACCTTTGTCATTTCGGGGGTGTTTTCACGGTACAGCCGGGACGAGATCAAAGAACTCATCGAAAAACACGGAGGAAAGAACAGCACGTCCATCAGTGCGAAAACATCCTATGTGGTGGCCGGCGAAAACATGGGACCGGCAAAATATGCCAAAGCCGAATCGCTTGGAATCCCCATCCTGGACGAGGCGGCCTTCATTTCCCTGCTTCCCTGACCTCCGAGATTGCCGAATAATTGTATTTTTGTGGACTATGGCATCCATTCGGGAAAACATCGGCCGCCGGATCCTCAAATCCAAGAAAAAGGGATTTCAAAGGCAGCAACAGGTATACAACTTCGAAACCGCTGAAACAGCGGTCCTTGTCTTCGACACCGCTGTTCCCAATGCCCTGCAGGTCATCAAATCGTTCCGGGCTTTCCTGTCGGACAACAAAATTCACAACGCCGCCTTTGGTTACGTCCGGGAAAAGGAAGTGCCGGAGGACATGCTCTTCTGGAAGAATTTCAGTTTCATCACGCGGGGCGACCTGAATTGGTACCTCCGGCCCCAGGGCGAGGTGGCCGAGAATTTTTTCGGCAAGAATCCGGACATGCTCATCGATTTTACGCGGAACACGCCCCTGGAGTTGAAATTCCTGGTGGAGTTGTCCGGAGCCCGGTTCAAGATCGGCTGTTTCACGGAGGAAGAAAACGATTACGACCTGATGATCAACCTGGACAAAGGTGCCGATCTGGCTTTTCTAGCCGAACAAATCAAGCATTACGTATCCATTCTGCAATCCAAAAACTAGTCCCATGTCCATTACCACACAGTTCCGGGGAACCGGTGTTGCCATGATCACGCCCTTCAAGGCCGGAGGAGACATCGATTTCGACCGGCTGATCCTCCATACCGACCGGCTGATCCGGCAAGGCGTGGATTACCTGGTGGCCCTGGGAACCACGGCCGAAACCCCCACCCTGTCCGTCGAAGAAAAATCGGACATCGTCCGGTGCGTGGCCGAGGCCAACGGTAGCCGGGTGCCCCTGATCGTGGGCGCCGGCGGAAACGACACCCGGTCGGTCGCCCGTCAGATGGAATCCCTGGCCAATTGCGGGGCCCAGGCCCTGCTGAGCGTCACCCCCTACTACAACAAGCCCTCCCAGGAAGGCCTGCTAACATTTTGCCGCCCTGGCCGCCGTCACCGACCTGCTCCTCATGGTGTACAACGTACCGGGCCGGACGAGCTGCAACCTGTCGGCCGAAACCACCCTGCGCCTGGCCACGGATTTTCCCGGCGTGGTGGTGGCCGTGAAGGAAGCCTCCGGGGATTTGAACCAGATCATGACCATCCTCCGGGAGAAGCCCGACGATTTTCTGGTGGTCAGCGGGGACGACGCCCTGGCCCTGCCCCTGATCGCCTGTGGCGCAGCGGGTGTGGTGAGTGTCATCGGCAACGCCTACCCGGAGCTCTTCAGTCGGATGGTTCGGGAGGCATTGGAGGGGAATCTGGCCGAAGCACAGCTGATTGCATCACCTGTTTCACCCCATGATCCTGTTGGCCTTCAAGGAAGGAAACCCGACGGGGGTGAAAGCGGCCATGGCCCTGAAGGGTTGGATCGAGAATGAACTTCGCCTTCCCCTGATCCCGGCCACGGACAAACTCTTCAAAGAAATCAAAACCCTGGACGGGACCCTGCGGTCCTGATCCGGATCAGGGACCGGAATCCGGTCCGAATCCCAGCGTAAATCTCAGCCTGAATCCCTGTCCGGCTCAGCGGGCGGACTATTCCTCCGCGCCGGGCCGGCCGTGGCAGGCTTTGTACTTCTTGCCGCTGCCGCAGGGGCAGGGATCGTTCCGTCCCACTTTCTTGTCGACGCGCACCGGTTGTTGAGCCTGCGCCCGTCCGTCCTTGCCAACGGATTTGGAGGGATCGTTGTACTTGGGCACCTCGTCCTTGTTGGCTTCGAATTTGCTCATGTCGAGCCGTTTGGGAGTCTGGGCCCGTTGCACCGAGCTGGGATCCCGCAAAGGAATGTGGGCCTTCATCAGAGTGGAAACCACATCCCGGTTGATCTGGTCGATCATCGTGGAAAACAGCTCAAACGCTTCGAATTTGTAAATCAGCAAGGGATCCTTCTGTTCGTACTGGGCGTTGCGCACCGATTGGCGCAGATCGTCCAGTTCCCGCAGATGTTCCTGCCAGGCCTGGTCGATGGTGACCAGGATGATGCTCTTTTCGTAGGAACGGACCAGGGCTTTTCCGCCCGATTCGTAACTCTGCTCCAGGTTGGCCAGCACCTGGAAAATCCGCGTGCCGTCCGATACGGGCACCACGATGTTCTCATAGGTCTGCCGCTGGTGTTCGTACACCTGGGTCACCACGGGCATGGCCTGCTGGGAAATGCTTTCCTGCTTCCGCTTGTAGGTCAGGAGCATGAGCTCGTACACCTTGTCGATCAGGCTCTGGGGATCGATTTTCTTGAAATCGTCCTCCTTCACGGGCGACTCCACCGACATGATCCGGATGAGTTCCAGCTTGAACCCGTCGAAGTCCCCCGCAGCGTGGAAATTGTTCACGATGCTTTCGGTGACATCGTAGAACATGTTGGCGATGTCGAGTCCGATCCGTTCCCCGAACAAGGCATGCTTCCGGCGCTTGTAAATCACCTCCCGCTGGGAATTCATCACATCGTCGTATTCCAGCAGGTTTTTCCGGATCCCGAAGTTGTTTTCCTCCACCTTTTTCTGGGCCCGTTCGATGGACTTGGTGATCATGGAATGCTGGATCACCTCTCCTTCCTTCAAACCCAGCCGGTCCATCATCCCGGCGATCCGGTCCGAACCGAACAGACGCATGAGGTCATCCTCCAGGGACACATAAAACTGGGAGGATCCGGGATCTCCCTGACGTCCGGCGCGACCCCGCAGCTGGCGGTCGACCCGACGGGAGTCGTGACGTTCGGTCCCGATGATGGCCAGTCCCCCGGCCTTTTTCACCTCGTCGCTCAGCTTGATGTCGGTTCCCCGTCCCGCCATGTTGGTGGCGATGGTGACCGTGCCCGGTTTTCCGGCCTGGGCCACCACCTCGGCCTCCCGCTGGTGCAGTTTGGCGTTCAGGACATTGTGCTTGATCTTGCGGATGTTCAACATCTTGGAAAGCAGCTCGGACACCTCCACGGTGGTGGTCCCCACGAGGGCCGGCCGTCCTTCCTTGTTGAGCTTGACGATTTCGTCGATGACGGCGTTGTATTTTTCCCGCTTGGTCTTGTACACCAGATCCTCCCGGTCGTCGCGCACGATGGGCCGGTTGGTGGGGATCACCATCACATCCAGCTTGTAGATGTCCCAGAATTCACCGGCCTCCGTTTCGGCCGTCCCGGTCATCCCGGCCAGCTTGTGGTACATCCGGAAATAATTCTGCAGGGTGATGGTGGCCCAGGTCTGGGTGGCCGCCTCCACCTTCACGTTTTCCTTGGCTTCGATGGCCTGGTGCAAACCGTCGCTGTAACGCCGTCCCTCCATGATCCGGCCCGTCTGCTCGTCCACGATCTTCACCTTGTTGTCGATGACCACGTACTCCACCTCTTTCTCGAACATGGCGTAGGCCTTCAGCAACTGGTTCACCGTGTGGATCCGCTCCGACTTCACCGCATAGTCCTGGAGCAGGGTGTCCTTGGTCTCCAGTTTTTTCTTGTCGGGAAGATCGGACCGTTCGATTTCCGCCACTTCGCTTCCGATGTCGGGGAGAATGAAGAACTGGGGGTCGTCCGAACTGCCGGTGATCAGGTCGATCCCCTTTTCTGTCAGCTCCACCGAATGCAGTTTCTCCTCGATGATGAAGAAGAGATCGTCGGTGACCTTGTGCATGTTCTTGGATTGCTCCTGCATGTAGAAGTTCTCCGTCTTCAGCAGCAGGGCCTTGTTCCCCTCCTCGCTGAGCAATTTGATCAGCGGCTTGTATTTGGGCAGTCCCTTGTGCGCCTGCAGGAGTTTGAAACCCGCCTGCTCCGTGTTGCCCTCGGCCAGGAATTTCCGGGCGTCGGCAAACACCGTGTTCACGAGCTGACGCTGGGCGTTCACCAGTTTCTCCACCTTGGGCTTGTATTCCTCGAATTCCTGCTTGTCGCCCTTGGGCACCGGACCCGAAATGATCAGGGGAGTCCGGGCGTCGTCCACCAGCACCGAGTCCACCTCGTCGACAATGGCGTAGTTGTGTTTGCGCTGCACCAATTCCGTGGGCCGGTGTGCCATGTTGTCACGCAGGTAGTCGAACCCGAATTCGTTGTTGGTCCCGAAGGTGATGTCGCACCGGTAGGCCTTCCGCCGGGCGTCCGAACTGGGCTGGTGCTTGTCGATGCAATCCACCGTCAGCCCGTGGAATTCGTAGATGGGTCCCATCCATTCCGAGTCCCGCTTGGCCAGGTAATCGTTGACCGTCACCACGTGCACCCCCTGCCCAGTGAGGGCATTGAGGAACACGGGCAGCGTGGCGACCAGGGTTTTTCCTTCTCCCGTGGCCATCTCCGCGATCTTTCCACTGTGAAGGGCAACGCCGCCGATGAGCTGTACGTCGTAATGCACCATGTCCCAGGTGATCTCATTCCCGCCGGCCATCCACCGGTTTTTCCACACGGCCTTCTGGCCTTCGATCCGCACCGATTCG
Source organism: Bacteroidales bacterium (assembly GCA_041393235.1). Classification (GTDB taxonomy): domain Bacteria; phylum Bacteroidota; class Bacteroidia; order Bacteroidales. The sequence goes on along the minus strand of JAWKKO010000015.1, from coordinate 7,407 downwards.
CGGGAAGCGGCCAGGGTCCGGTCGTAATCGAGGGCCGTGACCTCCAGCTCTTCGTTTTCCGCAAACCGGCGGGCCGTGTCCTTGATCACCGCGAAGGCTTCCGGAAGGATCTGGTTCAGCACCTCCTCGAATTGGTCGTCCAGTTTCTTTTCCAGCTTGTCGATCTCCTCGTACAGTTCTTCCTTCTCGGTCACCTCCACCTCCGGATCCTCCGCCTTCACCCGAAGGCTTTCCATGGTTTCCCGGGTTTCGGCGACGTGGCCGGCCACCCGCTCCTTCAACTGCGCCGAACGCTCCCGGAGGCCGTCATGGCTCAGTCCCGTGATTTCCTTGTATGCCTGGGTAACCTGGTCCACAAAGGGCGTAACCTCCCGCATGTCGCGGTCCGCCTTGTTTCCGAGGAACTTGCCTATGATTTTCCCAAAATCCATGAGATGGTGTGTTTGTGGTTGTGCGATGAATGCACAAATGTACATTTTTATTCGGCCCTTGGTGCCACAAATAACGTACCAGCGACAAATTGGCAGGCCTCTCCAAACAAAAAACTGCGGAACATCTTTCGACATTCCGCAGGTTTCTTTCCTCGGGAGAACCTTCCGGTTCCCGTGAGGGTCAGGCTGTCTCTCCGCCCCCGCCACCGGCGGTCCGCAACGACATGATGTCGCGGTCGAACATGTAGAGATGAGTGGTGCCCACCAGCTTGAGCTTGTCGATGATGGTCCGCACGGATGCTTCCTCCTCGATCTGCTCGGTGACAAACCACTGGATCCAGGTGTGGGTCGCCATGTCCTTCTCCTCCAGGCAGACGGAGACGATGTCATGGATCGATTTGGAAATATACCGTTCATGAGCCTGCACCTTGTCGAACAGGGATTTCACATCGTCAAAGGTCCTGGGCGGCTGCTCCAGTCCGGGAATCACCGCCACCCCGTCCATTTCGTTGACATAACGGACAAATTTGAGCATGTGCATGCGTTCTTCCTCGGCCTGGGCATAGAGCCAATCGGCCACCCCGCCCAATCCGTTCGTTTCGGCCCAGGAGGCCATGGCCAGGTACAACTGGGAGGAATAATCCTCCTTGATGATTTGCGCGTTGAGCGCTTCCTCTACTTTTTTTGTCAGCATGGGGATGAGTTATGAAGTTTATAAGGTTTATAAAGTTTTAAAGTTTGTAAGGAAGTTTATAAAGATATAAAGTTACAAAGTCATGAAGTCTCAAAGTCATGAAGTCTCAAAGCCTCAAAGTCTCAAAGTCTCAAAGTTTCAAAGTTTCAACGTGTAAAGTGGGAAAAGAATGAAAGGGTTTCAGAATGGGTTGGAACGGTTGGATCGATAAAGGTAGAAACTTCTTTCCGGTTTTCTTAAAAAATCCAACCTCCCGCCTCCCCTCCATTCCAACTTTCAACTTTCAACTTTTAACTTTTAACTTTCAAAACTCCTTTCCCAACTTTCCAAACTCCTTTCCAACTTTCCAAACTCCTTTCCAAACTTTATAAACTTTACAAACTTTACAAACTCTTACATACTTTCGATGATCGCTTGCCCAAAGGCACTGCATTTCAACTCCTTCGGACTCTCCATGAGCCGGGCGAAGTCATAGGTCACCCGCTTCTGCCCGATGGCGGCCTGCAATCCTTTGACAATCAAAGCTGCGGCTTCGTTCCATCCCATGTACTCCAGCATCATCACGCCCGAAAGGATGACCGAGCCCGGGTTCACCTTGTCGAGTCCGGCGTATTTGGGCGCCGTTCCGTGGGTGGCCTCGAAGATTGCGTGCCCGCTCTCGTAATTGATGTTGGCGCCGGGTGCGATGCCGATCCCTCCCACGATGGCTGCCAGTGCGTCGGAAATGTAATCCCCGTTCAGGTTCATGGTGGCGATGACCGAGTATTCGGCCGGCCGGGTCAGAATCTGTTGCAGGAAGGCATCGGCGATCACGTCCTTGATGAGGATCTTGCCTGCCTTTTCCGCAGCGGATTGGGCTTCGTTGGCCTTGTCCTTCCCTTCCTTCTCCGCGATCCGGTCGTACTGGGCCCAGGTGAACACCCGGTCACCGAATTCCTTTTCGGCCAGCTCGTATCCCCATTGCTTGAATTGCCCTTCCGTGAACTTCATGATGTTCCCTTTGTGCACCAGGGTGACGGAGGGACGCTTGTTGCGGACGGCATACTGGATGGCGGCCCGGACCAGACGCTCGGTTCCTTCCCTGGACACCGGTTTGATCCCGATGCTGGCGGTTTCGGGGAAGCGGATGGTTTTCACCTCCATTTCCTCCAGGAGGAATTTCTTCACTTTTTCCCCTTCGGGGGTACCGGTCAGCCATTCGATGCCCGCATAAATGTCCTCGGAATTCTCCCGGAAGATCACCATGTCGGTGGTGGTGGGGTCCTTGACGGGCGAAGGCACGCCTTTGTAATACCGCACGGGACGAAGGCAGACATACAGGTCCAGGATCTGGCGCAGGGCCACATTCAGGGAGCGGATGCCTCCGCCCACCGGCGTGGTGAGGGGGCCCTTGATGGCCACCAGGTGCTCCCGGATGGTATCCAGGGTCTCCTCGGGCAACCATTCCCCGTTCCGGTGGAACGACTTTTCGCCCGCATAGACTTCCTTCCATACAATCTTCCGCTTTCCGCCATAGGCTTTTTCCACGGCGGCGTCAAAGACGGCTACGGAAGCCGCCCAGATGTCGGGTCCGGTTCCGTCCCCTTCGATAAAGGGAACAATGGGGAAATCGGGGACCTGCATCCGGCCCTGCTTCATGGTGATTTTTTCTCCGGTCATCATTTCATTCATATTTGAGGTTAACGTGTAGTATACAAATCCGCCAGGGGAAAGTTCAATCGTCAAAATCCAGGGCAAAGCGGTTTTTCAGGTTTGCCAGCTCCGGATTCAGGGTGAGAAGATAGGCCAGCTTGTCCTGATCGGTGTAAATCTTTTTTTCCTGGTCGCCCTGCTCCTCCAGCGTCACATGGAATTCGGGTGCCTCCATCCCGGCCGTCTCCCGGAGATGGGCCAGCAGTCCCGGACGGACATGCCGTTGGAAATGATCGATCTGGGCTTCGCTGCCGAGCTTCACCTGCACCACGCCCAGGGAATCGACCCGGGGCTTTGCGTTGGTCAGGGTGCTGTACACCCTGGGTTTTTTGTCCTTCACGTGCTCCGCATAGGCATCCCAGGCACGGAGCAGGTCCTCCGCGTTCATCGGCTTGGTTTCCGCCAGGGCAGGGGTTCCTTCCCGGGGCTCCTCGTCCGGCTTCGTGACCGGCTCGGTTGCAAGATTCTGGTCGGCGTCGTTGCCCGAGGCGTTTGCCGGCCTGGTCTTTTCCGTCACCGGGGAAGCCGCACTGCGCAGAGAATCCCGGATCGAAATGCCTCCCTTGCGAACCACGGGATCCCCTACCATCTTCTTTTCTTTGGATTCGGGTCCCACATCACTGCCCTCCGGAACGTTGCCAGGCTCTGATTGCATCACCTTGCCGGACACCGGTTGTTGGGTCGTTGGCGGGACAACCTGCGGAACCGTCCCGGAAACCGGAGGCGGGGTTGGTGCGGAGGTCCCGGTTCGGGCAGGAGATTCGGACGGGGACGCCTTGACGGTCGTTTCGGGGGAAGCCGTCCGGGGGCCGGACGATGGTGCTTGTTCAGGAGGGGACTCCCTCAGGCTTTTTTTTTTTTGGAGGTCGGTCAGCCGGGCAAGTTTCACCAGGGCCAGCTCCACCGTCAGCCGCTGGTTCCGGCTGAACCGGAACTGCACGTCGGCCTGGTTGCAGATGTCCAGCCCCTCATAGAGAAAGGCCAGGGGCACCTCCCGGGTCTGGTTCATGTATTTCTCCCGGATGCCCGACCCGACTTCCAGGAGGGCCAGGGTTTCCGGATCCTTGCTCACCATCAGGTCCCGGAGGTGGGCCGAAAAGCCGTTGATGAAATTCCGGGCATCGAATCCTTTGGCCAGCACATCGTTGAAAAGCAGCAGGGCGGCGGGCACTTCGTTCCGCAGCATGATGTCGGTGAGCCGGAAATAATATTCGGAATCCAGGATGTTCAGGTGATCGATGACCTGCTTGTAGGTGATCTTCTTCCCGGAGAAACTGACCACCTGATCGAAAATCGACAGGGCGTCCCGCATGGCCCCGTCGGCCTTCTGGGCCACCACATGGAGGGCGTCTTCTTCGTATTCGAGTCCTTCCTTTCCGGCGATGGATTTCAGGTAGTCCACGGCGTCCTCCACGCTGATCCGGTTGAAGTCATAGATCTGGCAGCGCGAGAGGATTGTGGGGATGATTTTGTGTTTCTCCGTGGTGGCCAGGACGAAGATGGCGTGGGCAGGCGGCTCTTCCAGCGTTTTCAGGAAGGCGTTGAAGGCAGCCTGGGACAGCATGTGAACCTCGTCGATGATGTAGATGCTGTAGGAGCCGATCTGGGGCGGAATCCGGACTTTCTCGGTGAGCGACCGGATATCGTCCACCGAGTTGTTGGAGGCGGCATCGAGCTCGTGGATGCTGTAAGATCGGTTCTCGTTGAACGACACACAGGATTCGCAGGCGTTGCAGGCCTCGCCCTCCGGACTCAGATTCTGGCAATTGATGGTTTTGGCATAGATCCGGGCGCAGGTGGTTTTCCCGACGCCGCGGGGGCCGCTGAACAGGTAGGCATGGCCCAACTGATTGGTTGCAATGGCGTTTCGGAGGGTGGTGGTGATGGTTCCCTGCCCCACCACATCCTGAAAGGTGCTGGGCCTGTATTTCCGTGCCGAAACGATGTACTTTTGCATGATCGACGGTAAAGATACACATCCTTGGGAATTTTCGAAGTTCAAAAAAGAAATGAGGGAAAGCCGGTCCGAAAATCAAAGGACGGTCTTGGCTGTTATTCAAAAAGTTTCTACCTTTGCAACCGATTTTTTACAAACCAATTTTAGATCTTATGTTGAACCAGTACGAAACCGTTTTCATTTGTACTCCCGTTTTGTCTGAAAGTCAGATGAAGGAAGCGGTAAGCAAATTCAAGCAGATCATCACCGACAATGGCGGTGTGATCGTCCATGAGGAGGATTGGGGGCTCAAAAAACTGGCCTATCCCATCCAGAAAAAATCCACCGGGTTTTACCACCTGATCGAATTCCAGGCAGACCCCACTCTGATCGCCGGGCTCGAGACCGAGTACCGCCGCGACGAACGGATCATCCGCTTCCTGACCATGAAGATGGACAAGTATGCGGTCGCCTACAGTGAAAAGAAACGCGCAAGGAAATCAGCTGAACAAACCAAGGAGGAAGCATAATGGCACAAGACAATTCAGAAATCAGATACCTCACACCTCCCACGGTTGAGATCAAAAAGAAAAAGTATTGCCGGTTCCGCAAAAACCGGATCAAATACATCGACTACAAGGATCCCGAGTTCCTGAAAAAATTCCTGAACGAACAGGGGAAGATTCTGCCCAGACGACTCACCGGCACCTCCCTGAAATACCAGAGGAAAGTGGCCGTGGCCGTCAAGCGTGCCCGTCACCTGGCGCTGCTTCCCTATGTCACCGATATGTTAAAGTAAAAGGAGGACACTGAAATGGACATCATACTGAAGCAGGACATCAGCAACCTGGGTCAAAAAGACGACATCGTCTCCGTCAAGGATGGATATGCAAGGAACTACCTGATCCCCAAGGATTTGCAGTGAACGCCACGGCCCAGGCCCGGAAGGTTCACCAGGAGATTCTTCGTCAGCGCGCCCACAAGGAAGCCCAACCGAAGGAAGCCGCCAAGAAAATGGCCGAGCAGCTCAAGACTGTCAGCCTTGTCATCGGAGCCAAACCAGCACCAAGGGCAAGATCTTCGGATCGGTCAACACCATCCAGATCGTCGAGGCCCTGGCCGAAAAAGGTTTCGAGGTGGAACGCAAGAACATTTCCATCAAGGAAGACCTGATCAAGGAAATCGGAAGCTACGCCGCCACGGTGAAACTGCACCGCGACGTGCATGTGGACATTCCTTCGAGATCGTTTCCGAGTAAGAAACAAACCCCACTTCCACAGGGAGGCTGTCTTCAAAAGGCAGCCTTTTTTTTGTAATCCGGAGTCTTCAGAATTCGTCCTGCCAGGACTTGTTCTTCTTGTACTTCAGGTCGGACAGGATGGCCGACTTGGCGTTGATCTGGAAGTTGTAGGACTGGTACGTGCCGAACGGGACCACCGAAAGGCGCATTTCCCAGCAATGCAGGTCGCGGTAGATGCTCAGGTTGGTGGTGGTGATCTTTTTCCGGTCGAGGTCGTAGCCCGTGCTGTAGCCGATTTTCCACTTGGGACTCAGGCTGAAGTCGCCCGATGCCCGGATGGTCTGGACCACCGTGGCCTTTTCCTGGGGCTTGGTGTAGCTGAAACTGTAATCGATGCGCATGGTCCACGGGATCTCGAAATCCACATAGCTCCCGTAGTAGTCGTCCATGGTCGGATCGTAGCTGCTCCCCAGGTCGTCGGTGGAGGCAAGGGGTGAATCCCCCAGGGGCGATTCCGCATCGCCCGGGGCGCCGCCGGCTTTGTCCTTGGCTTTTTGGGACGACAGGCTGAAGCCGGCCGATGCGCTCAGGGAGGTGAAGCGGACAAGCTTGCCGGTCTGGGAGAAGTACGTCTCTCTGGTCCGCCGCCTTGTGTCGTCGTAACCGAAGGGATCCATCACCCCGCGGAACGACAGGTTCAGTTTCTTGTTGAACAGCTTGGTGGCGCCGTTGAAGTTGATGGGCTGCCAGGCCGGGCTCAGGGTGTCGTCGTGGAAGATGTTGTAGCTGGTGCTGAAATTCAGGTTGTCGAGCAATTTTACCTTCTCCACCTCGTCCACCGTGTCGTTCTTCGAACGCACCTTGGCTTCCAGGGTGTTTTTCAGGCTGAAGTTGATTGAGCCCGAGGCACCCCGGGTGGTGGGGGTCCCGTAGATCTCATTTTCATAGATGGAATACACGGCGGCCGTGTCGTTGTTCCGCTCATCGTACACGTAGCGGTAGTAATTGGCCTGGAATTCGCTCATGTCGGGGACGTAGGAGGCACTCACCGACGGGGTCATCACGTGCCGGATGGCTTCCATGCGGCTGCCCGGCCGAAAGGTGTAGGATCCGTAGATCTGGGGGGCAAGTCCGGCGCTCAGACTGGGGAAGAGGGAATGGGCGTAGGAAAATTGCTGAACTATGGTATCCTCCACGATCGGATTGTACACCGTGTTGCCGTCTCCATCCGTACTTTCGCTCCAGCTGTCAACCCATTTGTAGGTTTGCTTGGTGTAGAACATCCCGTTGTAATTGAGGGACGGGGTGAGGGCGAAGCTGTTCAGGGGCTGCAGGATCTTGCTTTTGGCATTCTTGAAGACCCGGATGTTGTGACTCAGAGGGATGGTGTGTTTGTAGCCCATCTGCATGTCGT
>JAWKKO010000014.1:0-116372 GCA_041393235.1 Bacteroidales bacterium | reverse complement strand
GTCCGGGCGTCTACGTATTCAAAGCATTTGTGACCTATGTGGACGGAACCAAGGAAATCCTCACGGGTGACGTCACCTTCCTCCACTAAACGATCAGCCCGAACCAAAACAACATCCTGTACGAAATACCTTCCCATTCATGAAATTAGTGATCCCGAAAAATTACCACTCCGTGCTGAACCTGAAAGAAACGGAGCGGGCCATCAAAATGATCAAGGACTTTTTTGAAGCCAACCTGGCCGCAGAGCTGAAGCTCCGGCGGGTCACCGCCCCCCTCTTTGTACAGCGGGGAACAGGCATCAACGACGACCTAAACGGCACCGAACGGCCGGTGAGCTTCGAAGTCAAGGACATGGACCACACCACGGCCGAGATCGTCCACTCCCTGGCCAAATGGAAACGGATGATGCTGGCCGATTATGAAATCGCAAACGGGTACGGGCTGTACACCGACATGAACGCCCTCCGTCCCGACGAGGAACTGGACAACCTCCATTCCATCTATGTGGACCAGTGGGACTGGGAGAAAATCCTTTTGCCCGAGCAACGGACCCTGGAGCAGCTCAAACAGATCGTCCGGCAGATCTACTCGGTCATCAAGCGGACCGAGTTCATCGTCTACGAAAACCATCCCGAAATCGTCCCCGTCCTCCCCGACGAAATCCACTTCATCCATGCGGAGGATCTGCTGGCCAAATACCCCGACCTGAATCCCAAGGACCGGGAGAACAAGATCTGCAAGGAGTTCGGCGCCGTGTTCGTCATCGGCATCGGAGGCGAACTGTCCGACGGGTTTCCCCACGACGGCCGGGCCCCCGACTACGACGACTGGTCGACCGAAACCGGATCGGGCCGGAGGGGACTCAACGGAGACATCCTGGTCTGGAACCCCATTCTGGAAACCGCCTTCGAACTGTCCTCCATGGGAATCCGGGTCGACCGCGAGGCCCTGGTTCGTCAGCTCGACATCCAGGGCAAGAGCGAACGCCGGGAGCTGCTCTTCCACAAGCGGCTGCTGGCGGGGGAATACCCCGAATCGGTGGGCGGAGGCATCGGGCAGTCGAGGCTCTGCATGTATTTCCTGCGGAAGGCCCACATCGGCGAGGTCCAGGCCAGCCTCTGGCCCGGGCAGATGCACCATCACTGCAAAATGTCGGGCATCGTCCTGATGTAGCCGGCCCATGTACCTGATCTTCCTGCTCGTTCTCAGTGTGATGCTCATTGTGGTATCCACCAGCCGGTACAAGATCCATCCCTTTCTGGCCCTGCTGGTGGCCGGAATCCTCTTCGCCCTCTTCTCGGGCATGCCGCTGGCCGGCATCGTGGAGGCAGTGAACCAGGGATTCGGGGGAACGATCGGACAGATCGGCATCGTGATCGTGGCCGGGGTCATCATCGGCACCTTCCTGGAAGAATCCGGCGGTGCCCACGCCATGGCCCGCCGGATCCTGAAGCTCACCGGCAGGAAACGGGTCACCCTGACCATGTCCATCGTCGGGTACATCGTTTCCATTCCCGTGTTTTGTGACTCGGGCTTCGTCATCCTCAATTCCCTGAACAAGGCCCTTACCAAGGAAGCCCGCCTCAGCCTGGTGGGCACTGCAGAAGCCCTCGCCCTGGGCCTGATGATCACCCATGTGCTGGTCCCCCCGACACCAGGTCCCATCGCCGCCGCCGGCATCCTGGAAGCGGACCTGGGCCTGGTCATCCTGCTCGGCGTCATCGTCAGCCTCCCGGTGCTCGTCATTTCCTGGCTGTTTTCGGCCAAGGTGGCGTCCCGGATGTGGCTCGATCCGGACCCGGAGGGAGAGAACGGTCCGGGTACAGAGGACGGTCCGGATTCGAACAAAAGCCCGGAGACGAAGAATGGCGCCGGCGCAACCGCCATCAGCCCACCTGCCGGGCAGGCTCCGTCGGCCATCCACGCCTTCCTTCCCATCCTGGTCCCCATCCTCCTGATCGTCCTCAAATCCGTGGCGGCCTTCCCCACAGCTCCCCTGGGAACCGGAACGACGGCCGCCGTGCTCGGCTTCATCGGGGAACCGGTGATCGCTCTACTTCTGGGAGTTCTTCTGGCCCTCACCCTGCCCAAAAAACTGGACCGGTCCATGCTGTCCACCACGGGGTGGGCGGGCAAGGCCATGCAGAATGCGGCCCTGATCATCCTCATCACCGGGGCGGGCGGCGCCTTCGGGAACATTCTGCGGCAGTCTGAGCTCGCCACCGTCCTGAGCGATTCCATAACCGGCCTGCGCATCGGGATCCTCCTCCCCTTCCTCCTGGCCGCCGCCCTGAAAACCGCCCAGGGTTCCTCCACCGTGGCCCTGATCACCGCCGCCTCGCTCATGTCGCCCCTGATGCTCGTCCTGGGATTCGACTCGGACATGGCCCGGGCCCTGGTGGTGCTGGCCATCGGCGCCGGATCCCTGGTGGTCTCCCACGCCAACGACTCCATGTTCTGGGTGGTCACCCAGATGACCGGTATGGACGTGAAAACCGGCTACCGTGCCCACACCATGGGCACCCTCACCGCCGGCGTCTCCGCCTTTCTCTTCCTCTGGATCGCCAGCCTGATTTTGCTGTAGGCCCCCGGATCAGGGCATTCCCTTCGAAAGAAGCAGGATGGCATACAGGGGAAGGTTGGTCATCCATTCCTCTCTCTGAAATCAGACATGGATGTCCGAATGGCCTCGTTTCCGGATATTTCTCGTGAAATGCCCGAAGGCTTTTGGCCTGCAGGTTTTCCTCCGCCTTCACCTCAAGCGCTCCAATCCGGTCGTCCTGCTGCACCACGAAATCCACTTCTCCCGAGGAATTTTGGGAAGACCAGTAGCAGATCGACCGGACCCGGGCCGATTTGAGTTGCTGCAGGACATATTGTTCGGTCAACGATCCCTTGAACTCCTGGTAAATCCGGTTGCCTTCCAGGAGGGCTCTCTCCGACAGCTCCCCCATGGCAGCCAACAATCCAAGATCCACTGCAAACAATTTGAATGCCGAAAAGTCTTCGTATGCCTTCAGCGGCAGTCCGGGCTTGGAAATGCGGTTCACTTTGTGGACCAATCCGCTGTCGGACAACCAGGCCAGAGCCAGCTCGAAATCCTTGGCTCTTCCGCCCGGCTTGACAGCGCCGTAGATGAACTTCCGGTTCTCCCGGGCCAGCTGCGAGGGGATTGAATTCCAGATCATCCGGATTCTGGGAACGATGTTCGTCGGCGCATGTTTTGAGAAATCCAGCTCATAGGCCGCCAGGATGCGTTCCTGAACTTGCCTGGCCGATTTAAAATCCCGATTACTGAGAAATGCGGAAACCACTTCGGGCATGCCTCCCAAAAAGAAATATTCCCGCAGGGAGGTAATGAATCTTTGCCTGAATTGGCGAATCAGATCCCATTCCCCCCGGTCCAGCAACTCCACCATCTGCTGCTTCCCGTCGGCTGCCAGAAATTCATGGAAACTCAAAGGATGCAAATCCATAAAATCCACCTTCCCCACCGGGAAGGGAGGTCTTTGCATGCAACATAAACGCCGAGCAAGGATCCGGCCGAGAGAACGAAGTAGTCCCCGGCATTCTCCGCAAAATATTTCAAGGCGGTCAGCTCCTCCTTCCGCATCCTGGATTTCATCCAGAATGACGGGTGTTCTCCGGCTCGATCCGGATACCGGAGTGCATTGAAGGGCAGCCAGGATCCGTTCCGTGTCAAAATCCTGCACAAAGAGATTCCCGAGCGGTCCGGAACTTCCAGGTTCACATAGACGGTTTGTTCGAAATATCGCCTGCCGAATTCTTTCATGAGCCAGGTTTTCCCAACCTGACGTGCGCCCCGGAGGATGAGCGGCTTTCTGTATTCATCCTTCATCCACCGGACCAACTGCTGCATGGCTGTTCGCTCCATCGATCTTCTGTGTTGTTGATACTGTTCAAAAGCAACGCTTTTTAGGACGTCTTTTTGTGTAATTACATTTTTTAGGACGTCTTTTGTGTTTTTTCACATTTTTCAGGATGACTTTCCAGTCCCGTCATGAATCCCGGAATCCCCATCTTTGTCCGAAACATCCTCCGAATCCGAACAAACCATCCCTTTTCCCATGAGACAACCGGCAATTTTTCTCCTCCCTTCCCGCAAACGGATGAACCTCCTTCCCTCCTTCCTGCTCCTTTGTTTCCTCGCGGGGGCCGCGCACCTGGCTGCCCAAAGCCGGGAGGACAAGGTCCCTGTCCAGGCCGATGACATCCTGAACCTGAAAACCCGCTTCGGCCCGCAGCTGAGTCCGGACGGCACGGAAGTCCTCTACGCAGGCCACTTCGGGGCGAATGAACCGGCGGGTCCGGCCCGGGTGGTGTGGTTTCGAATGGACCTGGACCAGGCGGAGGCCCGCCCGCTGTTTCCGGAACGCCTCGAAGGCACCTCGCCCCGTTTCAGTCCCGACGGCCGGCACATCGGCTTCCTGTTCCGGGCCACCAACGGCACCCGCCAGGTGGGCCTCCAACCCCGCAAGGGAGGGGAGGTGATCCAGCTCACCCGGGCCGCAGCAGGGGTGAGCGATTTTGCCTTCCAGCCCGGCCACCGCGGCATCGCCTACCTGTCCGGGGAGGCGGAAACGCCCCGGGAAGCGGAGCTGAAGGCGGGGGCTATGATTTCATCTTCTACGAGGAAAACCTGAAAAACACCAGCCTGTACCTGGCCGGATACAACGGCGGGTGGGAACAGACCTCCCTCACCCGGCTCACCGCGGAAGGCAACGTGTGGGATTTTGTGTTCGATGACGGGGGGAACCGCATTGCGGCCAGCATCTCGCCCCTGAACCTCATCGACCACCGCTACATGTTCCGCCGGATATCCCTCATCGACCTGAGCGACGGGACCATGCGGCAGGTCTCCGCAAATGAAGGCAAGCTGGGGAACTACGCCTTCAGTCCCGACGGCAGCCGCCTTGCCTACGCCGCCGCCCTCGACCGGGCCGACCACCAGGTCAGCCAGGCCTTTGTGGCGGACCTGACCGCCGGACCGGATCCGGACGTGTCCGCAACCCCAGCCGGAAGCGTGCGCAACCTGACCCCCGAAGGGTTCAAAGGCCACATCGAATGGGTGTCCTGGAAAGACGATCAAACCCTCCTGTTCACCGCCGGGGAAGGGGTCTACAACACCCTGAACAGCCTTCCTCCGGGAGGCGCCCCCCGGGTCCTGGCCCACGGGAAGGACTGGGGACTGACCTTCGAGGCGCCGGTGCACACGGCCGACCTGGGCCGCTGGGTCTTTGTGGCTTCCACGCCCTCGGATGCCTCCAACCTCTATGCCTGGAACGGAACCGGGGCCCCCCGCCTTCTCACCGACCTGAACCCCGTCCTGCGCGACCGGATCCTGGGCCGGCAGGAGGTGGTCCGCTTTGCCGCCCGGGACGGCCAGGCCATCGAAGGCCTGCTGATCCATCCCCCGATGGAGCGAACACCGGAAGTTCGAAGCTTCCCTGATCCTCTATGTGCACGGGGACCCGAATCCCACCACAGCCACGGGTGGCTGGAGCTCCTACTCCACCCCCGGCCAGGTCATGGCCGGCAAGGGCTACCTGGTGCTCTACGTGAACTACCGGGCCAGCACGGGGTACGGGGTCGACTTTGCCATGAAAGGGTTTGAGGATCCGGCCGGGGTGGAATTCGACGACCTGGCCGATGCCATCGACTGGGCCGTGGCCACCCGGGCGCCGACCCCGCCCGGGTGGGGCGGCATGGCCGGCGGCTCCTACGGCGGCTATGCCAGCGCCTGGTTCGCCACCTACTACACCCGCTACGTGAAAGCGGCCTGTGTTCGTGGGCATCAGCAACAACATCAGCAAACGGGGACCACCGACATCCCCTACGAGGAGCTCTACGTCCATTCGGGGGAATTGCTGGAAAAGATGTGGCAGACCGACCTGGAGCGGAGCCCCGTCTACTGGGCCCACCAGAGCAAAACCGCCACCCTCATCTACGGCGGAGCGGCCGACACCCGGGTTCCGCCCTCCCAGAGCATCGAGCTCTACCGGCGCATGAAGATGAACCTTCACCCGGCCGTCCGGCTCGTGCAATACCCGGGCGAGGGCCACGGGAACCGGAAGCAGGTGGGGCGCATCGATGTGCTGTACCGGCAGATGGAATGGCTCGACTGGTATGTCCGGGACGGCAAGCCCCTGGAGGGTCCCCTGCCGCCCCTGGACATCAGCGACTTGTACGGTCTCGACTGGACCTACTGAGGCTTATATTTCCCAGCCTTTCCGGTATTCCCGGACCAGGTACTGGTTGGCTTCGGGCAGATTGGTGATCTTCATCGCCGCGCTGTCGTACACCACCTTCTTTCCCGCGCGCAGGGCCACGCCCCCGAGCAGGATGGTTTCCGTGACCGCCCGTGCCAGGGTGAAGCTGCCCGGCGAGGGCTTCCCTTCCTTGAACGCATCGATCCAGGTCCGGTCGGCCCGGTCGGTGACCTCCTCGGGCGGATCGGCCTTGCCGGTGAAGGAAATCATGTCTTTCTCCGGAATGATCCGGGGATTCTCGCCCCGGAAATCGGCCAGAATCTTGCCCTTGTCGCCCACGAACATCATCCCTTCCCGGGTGAGCTCGCCCCCGTCGGCGTCCAGCTCGTCCGGGGTCCGGGGTTTCATGCCCCCGTCGTACCAGTACAGCCGGAAGGCCGGGAGCTCCTTCTGGGCGGGGAAATCGAATTCCACCTGGCAGGCCCCGGGGAAGGCCGCGGTGTTGTTTTCGGGACGACTCACGTGGTTCTCGATGAGGCAGGTGGTGCTGCCATAGGCCCGGGCCCAGAGGGGAGGCGTGTCGATCCCGAAGGTGAGGAAGAGGGGCCAGAGGCTGTAATGCCCCATGTCGGCGATGCTGCCGCCCCCGAAGTCGTACCAACCCCGGAACACGGCGTGGGTGAAGTTGGGGTGGTAGGGCCGGTGGGGAACCGGACCCAGCCAAAGATCCCAGTCCAGTCCGTCCGGCACCGGAGGCTGCTCTTTTGGCAGGGCGGTCCATTGCTGCCACATGGGCCGGTTCGACCAGTTGTGGATCTCCTTCAGGGTCCCGATGGCGCCGCCGCGGATCCAGTCGAGAGCCACCTTCAGGCCGCTGCGCTCGCTCCAGGCCAGCAAATGGGTGCTGATCCCCGGCTTCGCTGCGGCCTCCATCACCTTGCGGGCCTCGTGCATCCGGTTGGCCAGGGGCTTGTGGATGACCACGTGCTTGCCCTTGGCCATGGCGGCCAGCGACACGGCGGCATGGAGGTGGTCCGGGGTCATGACCTTCACCGCGTCAATGCCGGTTTCCTTGTCGAGCTGCTCCCGGAAATCCGCATAGGCCTTGCAGCCGGAATAGCTCCCGCCCTTTTTCCCTGCGTAGTACTTTTCCACAAATTCCTGTCCCACCTTGCGTCCGCCGGGAATGCCCGTGAGCCCCTCTCCCCAGGACGGATCCCCCAGGGTGTCGCGGATGGCGCCCCGGATGCCGTGCAGGGACCAGTCCACGTAGTCGGTGCTGTAAAGGTTGGGGTCGCAGACCGAGGTGATCTGCACATCCTCGTTCTTCAGAAGGTCGGCCATCTCCCGCAGGCCCTGGGTCCCGCAGCCGATGTAGGCCAGGTTGAGCCGGTCGCTGGGCGCCGTGCGGCCGGGTCCGCCCAGCACGGAACGGGGCACGATGGTGAAGGCGGAGGCGGCAGTGGCTGTGCCCACGAATTGCCTCCGGGTCATGTTTTTTTCTTTGGTCATGTCGGTTGGTGTTAGAGAAAGTTGGTGTTGTCGGGTAAAGGTACGTTTCCCTTGCAAGCGAGTCCAGTCCGGAGGCAAAAAACAACGGGCCGACCGCCTTCCGCCCAGGTGCGGCGGCCCTCTCCGGGTTTCATCTGTCGATTTATTTTCTTACATTAGGGTGCGATTTTCACGCAAACCAAACACAATAAACCTAACAAATTCTGCTATTATGAGTAAAGAAAAGGGTAAGGGTCTGTCCAGGAGAGCGTTTCTGGGGACCACGGCAGCCGCCACTGCCGGTTTTACGATCGTTCCGAGCCGGGTCGTCAGCGGTCTGGGGTACAAAGCCCCCAGCGACAAGCTGAACATCGCCGGGATCGGCGTGGGTGGCATGGGCCGCACCAACCTGCGGAACATGGCCACGGAAAACATCGTGGCCCTCTGCGATGTCGACTGGAAATACTCCCAGAAAACCTTTGACGATTATCCGAAAGCCAAAAAGTACTGGGACTGGAGGAAAATGTACGACGAAATGTCCAAGGACATCGACGCCATCATGGTGGCCACCGCAGACCACACCCACGCCCTGGTCGCAGCCCACGGGATGACCATGGGCATGCATGCTTACGTGCAGAAGCCCCTCACCCACTCGGTGTACGAATCCCGCCTTCTCACCCGGCTGGCCAAGAAACACAAACTGGCCACCCAGATGGGGAACCAGGGTTCCTCCGGCGAAGGAGTCAACCTGACCACCGAATGGATCATGAACGGCGAGATCGGCGAGGTGAAAAAAGTGGAAGCCTTCACCGACCGTCCCATCTGGCCCCAGGGTCTGAACGTGCCCACCGAAGAAATGAAGGTGCCCGACACCCTGAACTGGGATCTCTTCACCGGCCCCGCCCGCATGAAGCCCTACCATGAAATCTACACCCCCTGGAACTGGCGCGGATGGTGGGATTACGGCACAGGCGCCCTCGGCGACATGGCCTGCCACATCCTGCACCCGGTGTTCGTGGGTCTTCAGCTTCAGTACCCCATCAAAGCCCAGGGCAGCTCCACGGTTCTGCTGACCGATTGCGCCCCCAACGCCCAGATGGTGAAGCTGACCTACCCGGAACGGAAACCGTCGCCCAACGTGAAATTCCCCGAAGTGGAAGTGTTCTGGTACGACGGCGGCCTCCAGCCCATGAAGCCCGAGTGGTGGCCCGAAGGAAAGAACATGAACGACTCCGGCGGTGGCGTGCTGTTCCACGGAAGCAAGGACACCCTGGTGTGCGGTTGCTACGGCGTGAACCCCTGGCTGCTCTCCGGCCGCGTGCCCAACGCACCCAAGTTCCGTCGCCGCATCGAGAACAACATGGCTGGCGGACACGAGCAGGACTGGATCCGTGCATGCAAGGAAAGCCCCGAGAACCGGGTCGAAACCGCTTCCCCCTTCAGCGAAGCAGGTCCCTTCAACGAAATGGTGGTGATGGGCGTGAACGCCGTCCGCCTGCAGGGCCTGAACAAGGAGCTGGAATGGGACGGCGAAGCCATGGAATTCACCAACATCAGCGACAGCGAAAGCGTCCGGATGATGGTCTCCGACAACTTCGAGGTGGTCGACGGCGATCCCAAATTCCTGAAGGTATTCAGCGATCCCATCAACGCCAAGGAGTTTGCCAAGGACCTGGTGAACCACAAGTACCGCGAAGGTTGGAAGCTTCCCGACATGCCCGCGTAATTGAATAACCATTAAATCGATTGATAATGAAGCAAGTATTCTTTGGTATCGCCGCATTTTTCCTGCTGGGCATGGTTGGTTGCAACTCGGCCCCCAAGGCGGACAAAAGTGCGGAAGGCCACGAGGGAGAGACGGCCGCTGATGTTGCCGCCGCTCCCAACACCCTGACGGATCAGGAAAAGTCCGAAGGATGGATGCTCCTGTTCGACGGGGAAACCACCACCGGATGGCGGGAGTACGATGCGGAAGTTTTTCCCGACACGGGCTGGTACATCGAGGATGGCAGCCTGGTTTGTGAAAACTCGGGCAACGGCGAAGCCGGCTTCGGAGGCGACATCATCTACGACAAACAGTTCACCAATTTCCATTTCAAGGTGGACTGGATGATCTCGGAAGGTGGAAACTCCGGCATCTTCTTCCTGGCGCGTGAAGTGCCCGGCAAGAAGATCTGGTACACGGCCCCCGAATACCAGATTCTGGACAACTTCGGCAACCACATCGACAACACCCTGGGCAAGGACGGGAACCGCCGGGCCGGGAGTCTTTATGACCTCATCCCCCCCGATCCCCAGAATGCCAAAGGACCGGGCGAGTGGAACACCGCCGAAATCATTTCCTATGAAGGAACCATCGCCTACAAGATGAATGGGGAAACCACCCTGGAGTTCCACCTGTGGACCCCCGAGTGGAAGGAAATGATTGAAAGCAGCAAGTTCCCGGACTTCAATCCGGATTTTGCCGATGTGGCCAAGACGGGCTACCTCGGGCTCCAGGACCATGGCCATGCGGTCTGGTTCCGGAACATAAAAATCAGGGAGCTATAAAAAAAAAGGGTGCGAAAAGCACCCTTTTTTTTTGAGTTAATAAAGTTAAAAAAGTTTGTAAAGTGGAAAGAAGTGGAGAGTTTGTAAAGTATGTAAAGAGGTAGTTGGAAAGTCTCTTTACAAACTTTATGAACCTTACAAACTTTACAAACTATATTACCTTCCTCGCCCTTTTGTTTTTTTTCTTTTTTCCGGGAATCCATGCCCAGCCGGACACCCTGGGAGTTCACGATGAAATCCGGGCCTTCCAGGAACACCTGTACAACGATCCGGCCGAGGCCCGGGGCCATGTGGACCGGGCCATGGAGCTGGCGAGGGAGAGCGGATATGCGATCGGACTCGCCGCCGCTTACAAAAATCTGGGGGTCTGGCACCAGTATGCCGGGGATTCGGACAGTGCCCGGACCTGCTACCTGGAATCGGTGCGGATCGGACGGAGGCGGGGGATTCCACGGTGCAGGCCCATGGCTTTGCCAATGTGGCCTCCAGCTACCACGACCAGGGGAGGTACGATGCCGCCCAGGCGGCCATTGACTCGGCCCGCACCTATCTCCTCGGACGGGACGGAGGGCGAACGGAGGTCTTTCTGGACAACATGGAGGGCACCATCGCTCTTTCCCGGGGATACTACGTGCTGGCCGCCCGCCTGAAGACCCGGGTGGCGGCCCACTACGGGCGGACCGGCGAAACCCTGCGTCTGGCCGATGTGGAACGGGACCTGGGCCAGGTGTACAGCAGCCAGGGCGAGCACCGCAAAGCCATCGAAGCCTTTGGGTCGGCTCGTGAAAAATACGAACAGGGCAACGACCGGATGTTCCTGGGGGATGTTCTCATCGATCTGGGAAATGAACACCTCCTGACCGGACAGGCGGATTCCGCCGCCTCTTTTCTGGAAAAAGGCCTGGCCCTGGCCCGGGAGACCGGCTACGAGAGCCTGATCGCCGTGGCCCTGGAATCCCAGGGTTGGATGCGACAGATGCAGGGACAACCCGCCGCTTCCCTGCCCCTGCTTTCGGATGCCTTCCAACGGGCCGTGAAACTGGACGACCTCTACCGGCAGGCCAGCCTGCACAACCAATTCACCCGGGTGTACACCGACCTGGGTCGGTTCGACGAGGCCCGGACCCACCTCCGCGCCGGGGAAATCCTGGCCGACAGCATGGGCACCCTCGATTTGCGACTGGACCTCAGGGAAAGCGAGATGAGACTCTGGGAGCGCATGGACCGGCCCCGGGAGGCCCTGCGATCGTCCCGTGAAATCGGCCGCCTGAAGGACAGCCTCTATTCCATCGAAAAAGCCCGGCAGCTGGCCGAATACGAAATCCTCTATGCCCTCGATCACAAGGAACAGCGCATGGAACTTCAGGAAGCGGAGATTCAGTTGTTGAAGAAGGAAAACCGGGTGCAGCAACAACAAAAGGCCTTGCTTCTGGGCTTCCTGTTTGTCCTGATCCTGCTTTCTGTGGCTCTGGTTCTGGTGTTCCGGCAACGGATCGAGCGAAACCGTCTCCGGCACGAAGCCAGAGAACGGGAGCAGGTCCTGGAACTGGAATTCAAGGAACGGGAGCTTCTGTCCTACACCCTGCGCTCGCACCGGAGCGGCACCCTGAGCGATGCACAGATGGACCACGACTGGAAGCAATTCCGAAAGCACTTCGAACAGGTGCATCCGAGCTTTTTCGCGGAACTCCACCGGCGCTATCCCGGGCTGTCCGCCAACGATCATCGCATGCTGGCCCTCCTGAAACTCCGACTCAGCAGCAAGGAAATCGCCGCTCTTCTGAACATCACCCCGGACGCCGTCAAGAAATCGCGCCACCGCCTGAGGAAAAAGATGGGGGCACCGGAAGAGCTTGATTTCATGGAGATCATCGAGACTCGTACCTGAGTTTTTTGAGCCTGTCCCCCTTTTGTCCACCCCCTATTTTTGGCTCGCACTCCTGGATATCGGATTTTTGGACCTGTTAATCTATAAATCATTCACACACCATGAACGCATCACGCAACCAAAGAAACCACCTGCACCCCCGTTTCCTTTTTGCCCTCCTTTCCGTCCTGACGTTCCTGATCTCGTCCTGCGAGAAAACCACGCCCGAAGAAGAATTCGACAACATCGAAACCCTGATCAAAAGTGCCGGGGTTCCGGAAGAACCGGTGGCGACGACCGATTCCACGGTGCTGTCCAGCGAGCTTGACTTCGCAAACAACTGGATCTGCGAATCCATCGAAGTGGACGCCACCCAGGCCCGGGGCGATTACCGCACCTTCGATCCCAATTCGGAAATCATCTGGCCCGGCAACCTGCTCCAGGGCAATTCCATCACCAAGGCCACCCCCGACCCCATCGTGGTGGAACGGGCCCCGGGAACCTTCACCATCAACCTGATCAACGGGTCCGATTCCCGCACCACGAATGCCAGCGTCGACAAAGTCAACCAGAGCAACGTGGTGTCGGCCCTCAACGAAATCATTTCAAACAATTCCGGGGTGATCCCGGCCAACTTCAGCTACGACATGTACCGGGTCGAATCGCGCGAACAGCTCGCCCTGAGCATGGGGGTGAATGTGAGTACCCTGACCACCGACGTGAACACGAAGCTTTCCTTCAGCAGCGACAAGGTGTACAACCGCTTCCTGGTGGACTTCTCCCAGATCTACTACACCATGATCTACGAGAAGCCCACCAGCTATGAGCAGGTCTTCGCCCCCGGGGTCACCACGAAAGAACTGCAGCCCTACATGAACGAAAACAATCCGCCCGTTTACATCTCCTCCGTCACCTTCGGCCGGCGCTTCTACCTCCTGATCGAATCCACCGACGCGGTGGAAACCATCCAGGCCTCCATCCAGGCCAGCTACGACGCCGCAGTGACCATCGGGCGACCTGGATGCGGACGCCACCTACGTCACCGATCTCAAGGAATTAAAAATCAAGATTTTCGCCATGGGTGGGGATGCCGATGCCGCCCTGGGCGCCTTCAACGGGGACCTCTCGGGTCTGAAGGACTACCTCCAGGACGGCGGGGACTATTTCAAAGCCGCCCCCCTCTCCTATGTCATGACCAGCCTGGCGCCTCCCCAAAAGCAGGTAGGGATCGGGGTCACCAGCAAATTCGCCATCCAGAACTGCAAACCCGCCTATTCCATTGCCCCGCCCGAATTCATCCGGGAATGGTATGGGGTGTTCGGCGAGGAGGGCATCAGCGCCGCCGCCGCCATCGACCCCAACCAAAACAACGCCTACCTGTTCAGCAAGAACGGAACCACCTATGCCGTGAGTCAGAACGGAGAAATCAAGGGAATTTACACCCTGGCCGACGCCGCGGGCCATCCCCTGGCCGGCTGCCCCCTGGATTCGGTGGGCTCGGCCGTCATCTTCAACAACAAATCCCTCTACCTCACCGACCGGGAAGGCCTCCAATACTGCGTCAAACATTCCGACGGGAGCTGGTCTGGGATCATCGATCTCCCCCTGTGGGGCGTGGACAACTCCCACCCCTTCCGGGCCGGTTTGAACAACGGCCGGATCCCCGGCGTGGGCGCCATGCTGACCTACACCAAAAACCGGGTCTTTGTGTTCGATTGGGTGGGACAGTATTACAGCCTCTATTCCCAGGAGACCGGAACCTGGTCCCCGGTTTATCCCCTGACGGACTGGGGAGCCAGCCTGGGTCCCGCCTGGAACATCCCCTTCCTGGGTGAGGGAGTCGGAGCCGCCCTGCAGGTCTACTCGGAGAACTTCTTCCCCGACCCGGCCACCGGGCAGATCGCCCCCGGCAAGGATTTCTTTCAGGTATTGTTCAATTATGACGGCAGCGAGGTGGCGGTCTACCACGGGAAATACGGCTTCACGCCGAAGTATGAGATAGTTCGTAAAGTGGAAGGTTTGTAAAGTTTGAAAGGAGGGAAAAGTTCATAAAGTCTGTAAAGTGTAAGTGGAAAGTCGCTTTACAAACTTTATGAACTTTACAGACTTTATAAACTCAATTACCTTATGGATTTTTGCAGATTATCGGGATCCTGGTAATTGTTCCAAAAGCGCAGTAACTCAACGTTATGTTGGTCGATTACCATGTAAAACAGACTGATTTGCTTGCAGATAACGCATCGCTTAACACCTTCAACTTCGGTGCCCTGGAACTCTACCTTTCCTTGTTTGAGTAGATACACGATGTCATCTACTTCATCAATAAATTCTTGGGCTTCCTTCTCAGAAAATCTACCCAATAAGTAATCGATATTCTTATAATAGTCAGCCCGGGCAAGTGTATTCCAATGAACGACTCTCATCTGAAGTTCAAGTCTGGATATCTTTGCCTGGCTTCCTCCATTACTTCTTCATGGGTATAGCGTTTTCCAACTTTGCAGGCTTCCAATGCTTCGTCTATAGCTGCTTTTTCAGCCTTGGATAATTTGAAGGGTGTGGTATTGCTTAATAGCGCAACAAGTTCATTGTACACTTTCTCCAGATCTGCCTCTTTCAGGCTATCTATCCTTCTGAACAACTCCAGTTTTATCTCCGCAGCATTCATGATAAAAAAAGTTTGTAGAGTTGATAAGGTTCATAAACTCTCCTGTTCCTAAAAACGTGTTATGTACAAAATTAACGATTAATCATGACCAGCACATACCTTTTTTCGAGTTTCCAATTCATGTGATGACCGAGGAAAGATCAGCCGAGGAAAAAAAAGTTTGTAAAGTTGATAAGGTTTGTAAAGTTCGAAAGGAGGAAAAAGTTCATAAAGTTTGTAAAGTGTCAGTGGGAAAGTCGCTTTACAAACTTTATGAACTTTACAGACTTTATGAACTCTGCTGCTGCTACAACACCACCCCTTCCATGGATTTCTCCAGCTCGCGGGCGTGGCCGAGGAACTGGTCCAGGGTCATTTCCTTGAAGAAGAGGAGTCCGTGGGTGGTCCGCACGCGGGGACTCTCGTGCTGGTAGAAGTAGTTCTTGCCCAGGAGGAGCTGGACGGTTTTCAGCTGCTCGACCCAGATGCGCTTGGTGAGATCGCTGAATTTGCCGTCGTGCTGGTAGCTGGGGAAGGACGCATCCACCTGGCTCAGGTAGGAGGTGGTGAAGGCGTTGTCCATGACCCCCATGGCATTGAGGGAGACGGGGACGATGCGGTTGGCTTCGGCCGGGTGGAACCTGTACCACACGTTCCGGTAGCCCCAGATGCGCAGTTTGGAAAGGTCTTCCTCCTCGCTCCACATGCGCAGGGCCTCGGCGATCACCTGCAGGACCTTGTAGTGGGTGTCGGGTCCGCTCCTTCCGGGTCGAACGCCAGGCTCACCACCGTGGGTTTGATCTCCCGGAGCTTCTCCAGGATGGGGGCCACGTCCCGGTCCCGCTTGGGCTGCTCGGTGAAGATGTCGCCGGTGTAGAAGCCGAGACGGAGGTGGTGGACGTTCTTGGTCTGGATGCCGAAGCAGGCCCAGACCAGCTCTTCCTCAAACTCCCGGATCATGCCCTTGAGCTTCTGGATGTCGGGAAGGTTGATCTCCCCGTCGTAGCTCTTCTTCAGGATCATGATGATGTTGTTGATCTCGTCGCGGAGCTGCTCGGTGCTTTTGATCTTGTACAGCCCGACCATGTCGCGGACGAGGCGGTGGGCCAGCCCGCGGCGCAGCTCGTCCTCATCGCCCGATGCCACGTTGATCAGGTAGTGGTTCACGTCCTTGTCGCGCTTGAACCTGTACCCGCTTTCAAAAAAGTCGGGGTAGCGGGTCATGGAGATCCGGCCCTTGTCCAGGAAGGCCTTGGTGTCTTCCAGGGCGTCGATCACGAATTTGTTGGTCACCGCGGTGAATCCGGAGGTCAGCACCGAGAAATAGTTGGTGTTGGTCTCGTTCCGCATGAGGCGGTGGATGTGGGGATTGATCCCAAGCATGATGTCGTCGTGGTGCGGGCCCGTGTGGTAGTAGACCTGGTTCTTCTCGGCCACCATCCCCTTTTCGAACTTGTCGAGGGTGGAGTCGATGACCGAATGCACTGTGTTTTCGCCCAAACCGGGAATCATCTTGCAGTAGCGGTCCTCCTTCAGGTCGGTCATTGTGAGATGGTGTCCGTACTTCTGCACCCGGCTGCACAGGTCGATCACGGCCCGGTCGGTCTTCTCCTGGGTCCAGGGGCCCGATTTGAAATAGGTGTCCACCGAGGTGGTCAGGGCCGAGGCTGCGCCCGTGGTCAGGTAGAAGCGGGCGTTCTCCAGGTGACCCAGGACGCTGGCGGGATACAGGTTGGAGGGCGGATTCTCCAGGGCTTCCTTCACCATGGGGGCCTTGGCTTCCCCGGCGGCAAAGATGAGGGCCACCGCCTCCTTGTTGTAGGTGATGGTCTCCAGGCCGATGGTGATCACCAGCCGGTTGCGGCTTACCTCGATGCCCCCCAGGTCGCCGGCGGCCACCGCCTGGGTCTCGAAGTTGGTTCCCGTGAGCCGGGTGGTCGAATAATGATCCGATCCACGGACATTGAAGGCTATGTGTCCGTCGGGGCCGATCCCGCCCAGGAAGAAGCCGATGCCTCCCTTGTCACGCACCTTCTGCTCGTATTCGGTGCACCAGTCGTCGATGGCGAAAATGGATTTTTGCTGTAGGGCCTCCACGGCCGACTTGGGTTCCCGGTACCGCAGGCTCAGGTCGACCCGGTTGTCGGGAAAGACCTCGCTGAAATGCTTCCCCTGGGCCAGGGCGATGGCGTCCGAATTGATCAGAAGCGCGTTCTTCTCGTCCAGGCCGAACCCGCCCAGGTAGTACTTCCGCACGTAGTTGTGGAAGCTGTTGTGCTGGCGGGAACTGATGGGATAAAATTCGTCGATCTGCACGAAATGCAGGTCCTTCAGGGAGGGTTTGGCCAGGCCGCCGATGCCGTATTTGGTCCGCAGCTCCTTCACCTTGGCACTCCCCCAGTTGTCCATCAGGTGGGAGGTCCACTTGATGAAATACTCCGGCGTCTTGCCCGTGGGAAGGCTGATGACCCCGTTGGGATGTTCGCTGACCCATTCCAGGAAACGAAGGGAGGTCATGAGCCCCATGAGGGGAAAGTTCTCCACAACGATGTAGGGAATGCGCGTGTTGATCTCCGGGGAGCCGGACATTTTGTAGAAGGACGACTCAACTTTTGATGTGAATTGCATGGGAACAAGAATTTAACCTAGGTGTGACAAAAGGAGAATTGCAAATTTATTCAAATTCGGCCGGGAAACCAATGCCGGAGGTTACTTTTCATTCATACCATATATATAGGAGAACGACTCCTTTTGTTCACGAACGGGCAGATCAACCATACATCTCATCGACCGATGTGGCTGCCAATCCGGTCATCAGGCCGGACAGCTTCTGAACGACGGCCCGGAAATAGGCCTCCCCCTTCTCCCGGCTGGCTTTCCGCGGATCGCCGATGCCCGTGTCGGCGGTGGTCTTGGTCCATTTCCGCTCGGTCCAGGCCCAGGATTCGTTCAGCTCGCTGACCCGGAATGATTTTGCCTTCCCTTCCCCGGCTTCCTCCAGCGGCCGCACCAATTCGGGCCGGGCGTAGATCATCAGGCTCGTCTCCATTTCATCGGCATGGTCGCCGCGGTTCTCGAAGATCGCATCCTTGTCCACCGACTGGAACCAGTTGCAGCTGGCCAGCAGGAGTTCGGGACGAACGGAACCCGTTTCACGCAACATCTGCTTGAAATCATTCCCGCCGTGCCCGTTGGCCACCAGGAGGCGGCGGATGCCGGAGGCGCTGACGTTGGCGGCGATGTCCTTCAGGAGGGCCAGCTGGGTGGAAGGCATCATGTTCATGGTCAGGGGGATGTCGACTTGACCCGTGTTCACACCGAAGGGCACCGTCGGCAGCACCACCACCTTCGCACCGGACTCCCAGGCCAGGCGGGCGGCCTCGTACACAAGCGCTTCGGTTTCATAATTGTCGGTCCCGTAGGGCAGGTGGTGGTTGTGGGCTTCGGTGGCACCCCAGGGTAGCACGGCCAGTTCATACTGCGTTTTCCGGATCTGGGGCCAGTGGCATTCGCTCAACACATAGGGTCGGTTTGGTTTCATGTTTTTAGAATTGATAGTTTCTAAATGTGATTATTGAATATTCAAAAGTAAAAAGACGTCTTTGTTGTCGAAATGTTATGTTCTTGGGATCAAATCCGGAATGATTCCTGCCAATGAAACCGAAAAACCTTTCAGATGACACGATTTTCACTGCAAATTCCCGAAAAAAGTTGGCAACGAAGGCGCATATTAACAATTATTAACTATTTTGAAACCGTCTAAATTGACCCCAAAACAGGCTCAATTTCGGCAGGAATGCAAAAAAAGTATAATTTCAAATTCAGTTTGTGTGCTTTTCGAAGACTAACCCATGCGTACCGAATTGCCAACGGAGTACATGAACACAACAGTGCTAACCTTTAAACGAGCTATTATGCGAAAATCTGCGTTGTGGAGAAGCGGCCTGCTATCGCTTTTCCTCTTTGGTCTTTCCTGCAGCCTTGCGTTTGCCCAGGAGAGAACGATTACGGGGAACGTCGCTTCCGCTGAGGAAGGGCCCATCCCCGGTGTAAACGTTGTCATTGAAGGGACCACCACCGGTGCGGTCACCGACATTGACGGCAACTTCCGGATCAACGTGCCCGGATCCGATGCCGTGCTTCTGTTCTCGGCCATCGGCTATTCCACCCAAACGATTCCCGTGGGCGACCAGACCGTCATCAACGTCATGATGACCACCGACGTCACTTCCCTCGACGAGATCGTGGTGATCGGGTACGGTACCCAGAAAAAGAAAGAATTGACCAGCTCCGTTGCCAATGTGACCTCCGAAGACTTCGTGAAGGGAAACGTCAGCAACCCCGCCCAGCTGATCCAGGGCAAGGTGGCCGGTCTCTCCATCAGCCGCCCGGGAGGTGACCCCAACGGCGGGTTCACCATGCGTCTGCGCGGTCTGAGCACCATCGGTGCCAACACCGAGCCCCTCGTGGTGATCGACGGTGTCATCGGCGGATCCCTGAGCAACGTGGACCCCAACGACATCGAGTCCATCGACGTGCTGAAGGACGGTTCTGCAGCTGCCATTTACGGTTCCCGGGGTTCCAGCGGGGTGATCATCGTCACCACGAAGAAAGGACGTCGCGGAATGACCAACGTGGAATACAACGGCTATGTGACCTCGGAAACCGTGGCCAAGCACCTGGACGTGATGAATGCCACCGAATGGCGCGCCCTGTCCGCTGAAACCGGACTGGGAACGGACTTCGGCTACGACACCGACTGGTTCGAAGAAACCACCCAGACAGCCATCACCCAGGCCCACAACCTGTCCATGTCGGGCGGAACCGAAAGCACCACCTACCGGGCTTCCTTCAACTTCCGGGACGGCGACGGGATTGCCCTGAACACGGGCTTCAACCAGCTCAACGGCCGCCTGAACCTGCGTCAGAAGGCCCTCAAGGACAAACTCACCATCGACCTGAACCTGGGTGCCACCCAGCGGAAATCCAGCTACGGCTTCGCCGATGCCTTCCGCTATGCCACCATCTACAACCCCACCGCGCCCGTTCGCAGCGAGGATGCCGAATATGAAATCTACGACGGCTACTTCCAGCAGGTGTTGTACGATTATTACAACCCCGTCCAGATCCTGGAACAGAACAAGAACGAAGGCGTGGACAAGCGACTGAATGTCTCCATCAAGGGTGCCTACGAAATCGTGGACGGCCTCACCGTGGATGCCTTCTATTCCGTCCAGAGTGAAACCGACCTTCGCGGCCGTTATTACGACAAGAGCAGTTACTGGGTTGGCATGGACCGCAACGGTCTGGCCCGCCGGTGGACCGACGACCGGTTCAGCGAGCTCTTTGAATCGACCCTGCACTACAACGGAAGCATCGGAAGCGCCAATGTCTCCATCCTCGGTGGATATTCCTACCAGGAGTTCAGCTACGAAGGATTCAACGCCGAAGGCGGGGACTTCATCACCGACTTCTTCAGCTACAACAGCCTGCAATCGGCCCTGGATTTTGCCAACGGCCTCGGCACCATCGAAAGCTATCGGAACGGCTACAAGATCATCGCCTTCTTCGGCCGGGTGAACGTGAACGTCACCGACTCCTGGTTCCTGACCGCCAGCGCCCGCTACGAGGGGTCGAGCCGGTTCGGGGCAAACCACAGATGGGGGGTCTTCCCCGCCGTGGGTGCCGGTGTGGACCTGGGCAAATTCGTGGACATCGCTGCCCTGGACAACCTGAAACTGCGTGCCAGCTACGGGATCACCGGGAATATTCCCGGAAGCAGTTTTACCTCGTTGGTTCGGCTTGGCCGGAGCGGAAACTTCTTCTACAACGGGGAATTTGTTCCCGCCTATGCCGTTGTCAGCAACGACAACCCGGACCTGAAATGGGAAAAGAAGGGTGAATTCGACATTGGGGTCGACTACAGCTTCTTCAGCGGAAGCCTCTATGGTTCGGTTGATTTCTACAGCCGGAACACCACCGACCTGCTCTTCGAATACGAGGTTCCCACCCCGCCGTACATCTATCCGAGAATGCTGCTCAACATGGGCCACCTGAGAAACAGCGGGATTGAACTGGCCTTGAACTGGGATGCCGTGGAAACCGGAGATTTCGCCTACACGGTGAGCCTGACCCCCACCTACTACCTGTCCAATGAACTGGTCTCCCTGTCGGGTACCTTTGCGGGAGAAGAGTTTGTTTACGGTTCCAAGGAATTGGGCGGCATGGGTGCCCCCGGCCAGAGCGATGTGCCCCTGGTGCTCGCCGAGGAAGGCGCGCCCATCGGACAACTCTGGGCCCAGACCTTCGTGGAAGTTGACCCGGACGGCAACCTGATCCTGGCCGACACCAACGGCGACGGCTCCGTGGACACGGAAGACCGGACGGTGGTCGGAAACGGCCTGCCCAAAGCCGAATTCGGCTGGTCCAACCAGTTCCGCTACAAGAACTTCGACCTGAACCTGACCTTCCGCAGCGTCATCGGACACGATCTGAACAACAACTACCGGGCCTTCTACGAAGTACCGAACATGATCGGTTCCTACAACCTGCCCAAAACCGCCGCCGACATGCGGAACGCGGAAACCGGCACCTTGCTGAACAACTCCTCGGGCGTGCTCTCGAGCTACCACATCGAGAATGCATCCTTCATCGCACTGGACAACGCCAGCCTGGGTTACACCCTGAAGCTGGGACCGGATTCCGGGTTCAAAAACATCCGTCTTTACGTGGCCGGAAACAACCTGGCCTACCTCACCAATTACTCCGGTGTGGACCCCAACGTACGGTACGCCGATGACAACAACCCGCTCATCCCCGGTATTGACAGGAGGAACACATGGT
The DNA here is from genome assembly GCA_041393235.1 of Bacteroidales bacterium. Lineage (GTDB taxonomy): Bacteria > Bacteroidota > Bacteroidia > Bacteroidales. Next base: position 94,746 of record JAWKKO010000014.1, on the reverse strand, counting down.
TCCGGACCCGTTCCGTCACCCTGGGTGTGAACCTCAGTTTCTAATCCCGAAAATGAAGCGAATTATGAAAACGAAACGATATTTTAGCATGAAAAAATCGGGCTTCCTTCTCAAAGGAATGCTGGTTGGACTGGTGCTCACGGCCTTCGCCGTTTCCTGTACCAACCTGGACGAGGATCTATACGACACCATCACGCCGGAGGACTTCTTCAATTCGGAAGAATCCTACGTGTCTGCGCTGGGTTCTGCCTACACCACGTTAACCAACTACGCGTCCGGCGATCCTCTGTCGGTCCACGAAACAAGTACCGACGAAATGGTGGTTCCCACGCGGGGACAGGACTGGGACGACGGCGGCCACTGGCGCCGGCTGCACCTGCACTCCTGGACCTACGAGGAAACCTACTTCAACGGAGCCTGGAACTTCGGTTTCGAAGGGGTGAACAAGGCCAACCAGCTCATTTATCAATTTGAGACCCTGGTGGAAGACGGCATGGTGGAAGAAGCCACCGCCGCCGCCTTCATCGCCGAGCTGCGGGCCATCCGCGGATTCTTCTACTGGCAGCTGATCGACCTCTTCGGAAATGTTCCGCTGGTGCTCGATTTCGCCACGGCAGAGGCCGCACCGGCCAACGTGGACCGTGCCCAGGTGTGGACGACCATCGTGGCCGACCTGGAAGAAGCCGTTCCCCTCCTGAACACCACCGTGGGCGGAACCTCCTATGGCCGCATGAATTACTATGCCGGAAAGCCCTGCTGGCCAAGTTGTACCTGAATGCCGAAGTGTACACGGGTACCGCCAAGTGGGCGGAAGCTCTCGCTGCCTGCAACGAGATCATCAACTCCGGTGAGTTTTCCCTGGAAAACAATTACTTCGCCAACTTCAACGTGGACAACTCCGGATCCAAGGAATTCATCTTTGCCATTCCCTACGATCAGGTCTTCTTCACCGGCTTCAACCTGGCCGTGCGGACCCTCCACTATGGCAACCAGCAGACCTACGATCTGACGGCCCAGCCCTGGAACGGATTCTGCACCCTGGAAGAGTTCTACAACTCCTACGAAGACGGTGACCTCCGGAAAGGTGGCGTGGGTACGCTGGACGGACCCGCCGGAACCCGCGGGAACTTCATCGCCGGCTACCAGTACACCTCCGGTGGCGTTCTGGTGGAAGATGACGGTTTTGAAGTTGCCCAACCCGGCCGCCTCCCGGCACCGTTGGCTGGAGACCCCGACGGGGCTCCCCTGAACCTCGGAAACATGTTCTCGTCCCAGCCCCAGATCAACGAGCTGGGTCCCCAGGCCTACCGCCAGTCCGGTGTCCGCATCGGAAAATGGGAGATCGCCATCGGTTCCAAGCCCGATGCCATGAGCAACGACTACGCCGTGTTCCGCTATGGCGACATCCTGCTCATGAAAGCCGAAGCCCTCTGGCGTACCGGTGACGACGCCGGAGCCCTGGCCCTGGTGAACCAGATCCGGGATCGTGCCGGCGTGGCCGCCCTGACCTCCCTGGACGGCCCCCTCAGCTTTGACGTGGCAGCCGGCAACGTGTCCGGCGGCGAGCTCTTCAACGAGATCGGCCGGGAAATGTTTGCTGAAAACCAGCGCCGCCAGACCCTGATCCGTTGGGGCTACTGGACCGACGTTGACAAGTGGGTGCTTCCCTTCTACAATTCCGGAGACGTGATGGAGACAGGGGATCATACCCTGCTCTACCCCATCCACCGCGACAAGCTGGATGCCAACCCCAACCTGGTTCAAAACCCGGGTTACTCAAACTAGTCTAGCAATTCTTTGCATACAAGGAGGCTGCCTCGCAAAGGCAGCCTCCTTTCTTTGTGCGGCTTTTTCTATCTTTCGGCATGCAACTGAATCCATTCCGAGGCCCCGCCCGCGGGCGGGGTGGGTCTGACCTACCTGCGATCCGGGGCATGGTTCTGGCACTGGCACTGACGTTGTGCCTGGCTCTGGGCCAGGGGTTTGTGGCCTGTTCCCCCGAAGCCCGGGAGGCCGGCACCCGGTTTGTCCTTCTGCCGGAGAAGGTCACGGGCGTCGGGTTTGCCAACCAGGTCACCTACACCGAGGCTTACAACACCTACACCTACCGGAATTTCTACAACGGGGCGGGGGTGGGTCTGGGCGATTTCGATGGAGACGGGCTCACGGATCTCTACTTCTGCGGGAACCAGGAGGACAACCGCCTGTACCGGAACCGGGGCGATTTCCGTTTCGAGGATGTGACGGAGGCGGCCGGGGTGGCCTGCTCGGGCGCCTGGTCGACCGGGGTGAGCGTGGCCGATGTAAACGGTGATGGCCTTCCTGACATCTATGTCTGCAAGTCGGGCCGGCCCGACACCCCCCTGCGAAAAAACGAATTGTTCATCAACCGGGGCGACCTGACCTTCTCGGAGGAGGCGGAAGCCTACGGCCTGGATGCAATGGGTCTGTGCAACCACGCCGCCTTCTTCGATGCGGACCGGGACGGGGACCTGGATTGCTACCTGCTCTGCAATTCCTTCGAATCGGTGACGGACTTCGACATGGTGCCGGGTCAGCGCGAAATCCCCGACTCCCTGGGTGCCAACCGCCTTTTCCGGAACGACGGAGGGCGGTTTACGGACGTCACCCGGGAGGCCGGCATCTATTCCAGCAAGATCGGTTTCGGACTCGGGGTCAGCGTGGCCGACCTGAACCGGGACGGATGGATGGACCTGTATGTATCCAATGATTTCTTTGAGAGGGACTACCTCTACCTCAACGACCGCACGGGCCGATTCCGTGAGGTCCTCCCGGAACAGATCCCGGAAACCAGCCTGGGAGCCATGGGCGCCGATGTGGCCGACATCAACAACGATGCCTGGCCCGACATCTTCGTGACGGAAATGACCGCCGAAGGAAACCGGCGTCTGAAAACCAAGGTCCTGTTCGAAGACTGGGACAGCTACCGGGAGAAGGTGGACAAGGGCTACCACCGGCAGTTTGCCCGCAACGTCCTCCAGCTGAACAACCGGAACGGGAGCTTCAGCGAGATCGGCCGCTGTGCCGGGGTGGAAGCCACCGACTGGAGCTGGGGGGCCCTGATCATGGACCTGGACAACGACGGGTGGCGCGATCTGTTCGTGGCCAACGGCATCTACAAGGACCTGCTCGACCGGGACTACCTCGACCTGTATTCCAATCCGGCCATCATGCGGGAACGCATGCGCACCGAGGACCAGGCCATCCTGGGTCTCATCGACGAAATTCCCTCCGAGGCCATCCCCAACTACGTGTTTCACAACAACCACGACCTCACCTTCACCAACGTGGCCGGGGAATGGGGACTGGGCCAGCTTTCCTTTTCAAACGGGGCGGCCTACGGCGACCTGGACAACGACGGGGACCTGGACCTGGTGGTGAACAACGTGAACATGCCCTCCTTCCTGTACCGGAACGACAGCCGGACGACGGCCGGATCAAAAAACAACGCCGGTTCTCAGTCCGGAAACGTCTCGCAGGACGGCCCGGGAACCAACTTTTTGAACATTTCCCTGAACGGCACGGGCATGAACACGGCTGCACTGGGTGCTTCCGTCACCCTGCATTGCGACGGCTCGACCTTTTACCAGGAATGCATGCCCATCCGGGGATTCAAATCCACCTCCGACGCCCGGTTGCATTTCGGACTGGGGGACCTGCAGTCGGTGGATTCCCTGGTGATCCGGTGGCCCGACGGCCGGGAGACCCGGGACCGGCGGGTGGCCGCCGGCCAGTTCCTGCGCTACAACCAGGCGGATGCCGGGGCCGGACCCCGAACGGAGTCCGACGGCCCGGTGAATCAGAAGCTGCTTCTATTTCAGCAGACCGGTGCACCCTCGGGTGAATTCGTCCACTCGGAAAATCCCTCCAATGACTTTCACCGGGATGCCCTCCTCTTCCACATGCGGTCCACGGAAGGCCCCCGGGTGGGGGTGGCCGACGTGAACGGCGACGGACTGGACGACCTTTACCTGTGCGGGGCCAAGGACATGGCCGGCATGATGCTGGTCCAGGGAAGCAACGGCCGCTTCCGGAAAACCAACCTGGACCTGATGGAAAAAAACCGGCTTTCGGAGGAAACGGATTGCCTGTTTTTCGATGCGGACGGGGACGGGGACGCCGACCTGTACGTGTGCTGCGGGGGCAACGAATTCCCCGTCAGTTCCTCGGCCCTGGCCGACCGGCTGTATCTCAACGACGGGAGGGAAGGTTCAGCCAGGGGGGCGAATTCTTCCCAGGACCTACATTTCTTCGTCCTGTGTGGATGCGGCAGATGTGGATCGGGACAAGGACCTGGATTTGTTTGTGGGCAACCGGTTCCGGCCCTTCTACGGCGTGCCCGTGGAATCCTACCTGCTGGAAAACCAGGGCGGGGGCGTTTTTGGAGCATCGACGCCGGGAGAGGGCGCCCGGACTCCGGGAGCTGGGCATGGTGACGGACATGGCCTGGGCCGACCTGGACCGGGACGGGGATCCCGACATGGTGATCACGGGCGAATGGATGCCGGTCACCGTATTCCTCAACCGGGACGGCCGGTTCGAGAATGCCACCGAAGAATGGGGCCTGCAGGGTACGGAGGGATGGTGGCAACGGGTGGCCGTGGCGGATCTGGACGGAAACGGGTATCCCGACCTCCTTGCCGGCAACCTGGGGCTCAATTCCCGGTTCCATGCCTCGGCCGACAAGCCGGTCCGGCTGTACACCAACGATTTCGACCTGAACGGATCGGTGGAACACATTCTCACCACCTACCGGGGCGACTCGTCCTGGCCCCTGGTCATGAAGGACGATCTGGTGAAACAAATCCCCGGTCTCGGAAACCGGTACCCCACCTTCCAGTTGTACAGCGGCAGCCGGGTGGAAGACCTGTTTGCCCCCGACATCCTGAAACGCTCCGTGGTCCGGGAAGCACGGTGGATGGAAAGCACGGTGTTTTACAACGATGCGATGGGACATTTCATTCCGGAAATTCTGCCGAAGGAAGCCCAGCTCTTCCCGGTTTATGCCCTGCTGCCCGGCGACTGGAACGGAGACGGGCGGATGGATCTCTGGATCGGTGGAAATCTTTCCCGGGCCAAACCGGAAACCGGAAGCTATTTGGCGGGATATGGTTTATATTTGCAGGCGGACAAGACCCAGGGGTTGGTTGCCCTGCCTTCCGACAGTTCGGGCGTGTGGATTCCGGGAGAAATCCGGGATCTGGTCCCGATCCGGCTCGACGGGAAACCCCATGTGGCGGTGGCGCGGAACAATGCCCCGCTCCTGTTTTACACACACACAGAAACACGATGAAAACCACGATGTACAGAAACCTGATCCTTTTCCTTTCCCTGGCCGTCCTGGCCGCTTGCAGCCCGGGGGCCCGGTACGACCGGATGTTGAAACGCGAGCTGGCCAGCGGGGTCCGGCAGGACTCGCTGTTCATGGGATTGTACCTCGGCATGACCGACAAGGATTTCTACACCCGGTGCTGGAAGCTCAACAAGGAAGGACTCGTCAAGCAGGGCACCAACAACACCTCCGTGGAATACCAGACGCTGGATGAACTGTCCCATCCCGCCACCATGAATTTCTATCCCAGATTCTGCGATGGAAAAATCACCACGATGCCGGTCCGCTTCATCTACAACGGCTGGGCCCCTAAGGAACAAGGAACTTCAGGCGGAGCAACTGAGCCAGGATGTGCTGCGGTGGTACAAATCAGTGTACAGGGACGATTTCTGGAGGTGGAGCATCCCCACCCACGGCAAAGCCCTGGACCCGGTCGACGGCAACCGCCGTATCCCACCCTGATGGTCCGGAACGACCGGTATGTGTGGGCCATCTTCACCGATCTTTTGGCGGACACGTCGTCCTCCGCTGCCGTGATCCCGAACGTCGAAGAAACGGAATAGGGGGCGCAGATGGGGAAACCAGACACACGGGTGCCGGAACGCCTTCCTCGGGGACTGCTGACGGCGTTTGTTTGGCGGGAGCAGGGTGTTCCGAGGGGACCCGGGGACAGAGGGACGAGTTGTTGTTCACCCTGCTGTCGCCGGAGGAGACCGGTGCGGACTTCGTCAACCACCTGGACTATGACGAGCAGCTGAAGAAAAAATTCAATATCTACACTTACCGGAACTTTTACAACGGCGGCGGGGTCGGCATGGGGGACGTGAACAACGACGGCCTCATCGACCTCTTTCTGACCTCCATTATGGGCGACAACACCCTCTACCTGAACAAGGGGAACATGCGCTTCGAGGACATTTCGGCCTCGGCGGGGGTACAGGGTCACGGGGAATGGTCGACCGGGGTGAGTCTGGCCGATGTGAACGGGGACGGGTGGACCGACATCTATGTGTGCAACTCGGGAAATGTGGAAGGGGACCGGCGGCAAAACGAGCTCTACATCAACAACGGCGACCTCACCTTCACCGAACGGGCCGCCGAATACGGCATCAACGACGCGGGATATTCCACCCACGGGGCCTTTTACGGCTTCACGACCCCGGGGACAACGACCTGGACCTCTACCTGCTGAACAATTCCTTCAAGGCCATCGGTAGCTTCCAGCTCGACCGGAACAGCGGCTGATCCGCGACAGCATCGGCGGCGACAAGCTCTTCCGGAACGACGGCACCCACTTCACCGACGTGAGCGAGGAAGCCGGCATTTTCGCCAGCGGCGTCATCGGTTTCGGCCTCGAGACCACCGTGGGGGATGTGAACCAGGACGGGTGGATGGACATCTATGTGTCCAGCTTGATTTCTTCGACGGGATTACCTCTACCTGAACCAGGGCGACGGCACCTTCCGGAGGCACCTCACCGTGCCAGTCCGCTCCACCTCGGCGGCCTCATGGGCGCCGACATGGCCGACCTGGACAACGACCGCTACCCGGAGATCTTCGTCACCGACATGATCCCCGAACACGACGCCCACCTCAAGACCAAAACCACCTTCGACTCGTGGGACAGCTACAGCACCAATGTGCGGAACGGCTACCACCACCAGTTCACCGGAACATGCTCCAGCTCCACAACGCCGACGGCACCTTCAGCGAGATCGGCCACTTTGCCGGGAGTCTACGCCACCGACTGGTCCTGGGAGCCCTCATCCTGGACATGGACAACGACAGGCTGAAGGACATCTTCGTGGCCAACGGGGATTTACCGAGAGGACCTCACCGACCGGGACCATCAGTGACCCTGCCCGCGCGACATGGTGATGACCATCGTCTCGGGCAACAACGTGGATTACAAAACCTATCGATGCCATTCCCTCGGTGAAGATTCTTCTGCCCGCAGAACCAGAGGGGAACCACACCTTCAAGAACATGGCCGCCCCTGGGGCATGGACCAACCAGCCATTCCAACGGCTCAGCCCGGCAGCCTCGACAACGACGGGGACCTGGACCTGGTCAACAATGTGAACATGCCTGTTCATCTACCGGAACGAAAGCGACCGGCTCGGCCCGACCACCACTACATCAAATTTGTTCTCCACGGCGAAGGCCAACACCGATGCCATCGGAACCAGAGTGATGGCGAAACACAGAGGACAGTACTACAGCCTGGAACAAATGCCCGTCCAGTTCAAATCCACGATGGAGCCCCCGCTAACCTGGGGGTGGGACCCATCACAAAGGCCGACACCGTGCTGGTGCAATGGCCCGACCGGCGCATCACCCTGCTCACCGGTGTGCCCACCGACACCACCCTGGTCCTCTACCAGAAGGACGGCACCTTGCCGGATTCCGATCCTTTGCCGGTCCGGTCAACGTCCTCTCCCCTGCTGACCCGACTCGATGCAAGCCGGTGGTTCGATTTCACCCACCGGGAGAATGATTTCATTGATTTCCGGCGCGACCGCCTCCTCTACCACATGCTGTCGACCGAGGGTCCCCGCATGTGCCGGGGCGATGTGAACGGCGACGGACGGGACGACGTATTCGTGGGCGGGGCCAAGGACCAGCCCGGCGTGCTCATGCTCCAGCGACCCGACGGCAGTTTCCGGCCCTCGGAGGATCCGGTCTTTCTAGCCGATAAAATCTCCGAGGACACCGATTGCGCCTTCCTGGATGCGGACGGGGACGGGGACCTGGACCTCTATGTGGCCAGCGGCGGAAACGAACTGCCCACCAGCTCCTCGGCACTGGCCGACCGGCTCTACCTGAACGACGGCCGGGGCAGGTTCACCAAATCCAAACAGGTGCTCCCCGCCGGCAAATACGAAAGCACGGGGTCCTTACAGGCCGCAGACTTCGACGGAGACGGGATCACGGAATTGTTCGTGGGCCTCCGGCTTCGGCCCTTCCTCTATGGCGTTCCCGTCCAGGGCTACCTCCTGGAGAACGATGGGGAAGGCAATTTCCGGAACGCCACGAAAGAGCTTGCCCCGGGACTGGAAAACCTGGGGATGATCCGCGACATGCGCTGGGCCGATGTGGACGGGGACGGGGACCTGGACATGATCCTGGCCGGCGACTGGATGGCCCTGACGGTCTTTCTGAACGAAAACGGGCGGTTCGTGCCCAAGCCCGATGCCTTCGCCGAAGACACCCGGGGCTGGTGGAACTGCCTGGTCACCGGAGACTTTGACGGGGACGGCGACCTGGATTTTGCCGCGGGGAACCACGGCCTCAATTCCCGGTTCAAGGCCGGCCCGGAACGACCCGTGCAGATGTGGGTCAATGATTTTGACCTGAACGGTTCGGTGGAACAGATCATCTGCACCTTCGAGGGGGATTCGGCCTATCCCCTGGCCCTCAAGCACGACCTTCTTGCCCAGCTTCCGCGGCTTGCCACGAAGTATCCGACCTACAAGACCTACGTCGAGCAGACCATCACCGATATTTTCAGTCCCAACCAACTGGAAAATGCCCTCTTGCTTGAAGTGGCCCAGCTGCGAAGCTCCCTCTTCCTCAACGACGGCACCGGGACCTTCGAGCGGCGCGATCTGCCCGAAGCCCTCCAATTGTCGCCCGTCATGGCCCTGTACAGCGACGATTTCAACGGCGACGGCCGGCCCGACCTCCTCAGCGGCGGCAACCTCCACCGGGTGAAACCCGAGGTGGGACGGTACGACGCCAGCTACGGCCAGCTCCTTCTGGGCGACGGCACGGGCGGATTCCGGGCGCTCCCGACCTGGCAATCGGGCATGATGCTCGACGGCGAAATCCGGGACATCCTGGAGGTGGAAACGGCCCGGGGACCCGTTCTGCTCTTCAGTGCCAGCGACGGGCCCGTGCAGGTGTACCAGGCCCGGAGCCAAACCCAGGGCCCATGAGGTTCCCCCGGTTCACATACGGACTCCTCCTCCTGCTCGTCCCGGCCTGCGCCACAAGGGACGGCGAGGTTCTCCGCCTGCGGACCCTGGCTCCCTTCGGAATGCGGGGTGGATTTTCAGAACACCCTCACCGAGGACGAGGACTTCAACATCATCGACTACCTCTATTTCAACAACGGCGGGGGTGTGGCCGTGGGGGACATCAACAACGACGGACTGGACGACCTGTATTTCGGGTCGAACCAGGAGTCCAACCGGCTGTACCTGAACACGGGCGGACTCCGTTTCGAGGACATCACCGAATCGGCCGGAGTGGCCGGATCGGGCGACTGGACCACCGGATTGAGCATGGCCGATGTGAACGGCGACGGGCTATTGGACATCTACGTGTGCCAGGTGAGCGGGTACAAGGGCTTGCAGGGCCGCAACCAGCTCTTCATCAACCAGGGCGACCTAAGCTTCCGGGACATGGCGCCCGACTACGGACTGGATTTCCAGGGCTTTTCCACCCAGGCGGCATTCTTTGACTATGACGCCGACGGGGACCTGGACCTCTACCTGCTGAACCATTCGGTGCATAGTTCTCGCAGTTACGGCCGGGCGGGACTCCGGGAGGAGGTGGACGACCGGGCCGGGGACCGGCTCTACCGGAACGATCCGGGTCCCGACGGACCCCGGTTCACCGATGTCACCGGAGAGGCCGGGATCTACCGGAGCCAGATCGGCTACGGCCTCGGGGTGGGCATCTCCGACGTGAACCTGGACGGCTGGCCCGACATCTACATCTCCAACGACTTCCACGAACAGGACTACCTCTACATCAACCGGGGCAACGGCACCTTCCGGGAGCAGCTCCGGGAGGGCATCACCGCCACCAGCCGCTCCTCTATGGGCAACGACCTGGGCGACATCAACAACGACGGATGGCCCGACATCGTGGTGCTGGACATGCTGCCCGATGAACAAACCCATCTGAAATCGGCCGGAGGGGAAGACGAACCCGAGCTTTTCCGTCTGAAGCTGGACATGGGCTACGGACCCCAGTTCGTCCGCAACACCCTGCAGCTGAACGTGGACGGCCTGCATTTTCAGGAAATCGGCCGGTTTGCCGGGGTGGCTGCCACCGACTGGAGCTGGGGGCCCCTGCTCTGCGACCTGGACAACGACGGATGGATGGACCTGTTCATCACCAGCGGCATCTTCCGCCGGGCCAACGACCTGGACTACATCCAGTTCCTCACCGGAGGCAACCGCTACTTCCCCGACCGGGACAACAGCGGGGTCCCCGACAAAACCCTCTACGAAAAGATGCCCCTCCAGCCCGATGTGAACCATGTGTTCCGCAACGACGGCAACCTGCGGTTCACGGCCATGGAAGGGATGTGGGGACTGGAGCGGGCCGACTATTCCAACGGATCGGCCTATGCCGACCTGGACCGGGACGGGGACCCGGACCTGGTGGTCAACAACATCAACGGACCGGCTTCGGTCATCGTGAACCGGAGCGAGTCTCTGGAAGCGCCCCATTTCCTGGCCCTGGAACTGACGGGCCGGGGAGGGAACACGGGGGCCATTGGAACCCGGGTCCTCCTGTACGCGGGGGGACGGGTGCAAACCAGGGAGAAATTCACCTCCCGGGGGTTCCTCTCCGCCTCCACCGGTGTCCTGCTCTTCGGATTGGGCGAAACGGCCACCGTGGATTCCCTTCGGATCGTCTGGCCCGGAAACAGGCAGCAGACACTGTACGGCATCGAAGCCGACCGGTACCATGCGCTCCGGGAACCGGAACCCGATGCGGAACAAAGTGCACTCCCTGCCATTTCAAGACCGCAAACGTCCCATGCCCCCCGTTTTCGGGAGATTTCCCTCCAGGGTGTGGATTTCGTGCACCGGGAGGATCCCTACGAGGACCTGAACCGGGAGCCTCTCCTTCCCCACAACCTGTCAAAGGAGGGTCCGGCCCTGGCCATCGCCGATGTGAACGGCGACGGCCTGGATGATTTCTTCATTGGCGGCGCCAAGGACCAGACGTCCCGGCTTTACCTACAAGTTGCGGGAGGCGGGTTCCGGCAACAGGCGGTGGAGGAGCTCCGGCACGACACCTACGCCGAGGACGTGGACGCCGCATTCTTCGATGCCGACGGCGACGGAGATGCGGATCTGTACATTGTCCGGGCCGGCAACGAATACCTGGAGGGCAATCCCCTGCTTGACGACTGCCTCCTGCTCAACGATGGAACGGGGAAGTTCTCGGATTCGGGTCCGGAACGGCTCCCTCCCCTCTTTTTCAATGGCTCCTGCGTCCGCCCCTTCGACTTCGACGGGGACGGGGACCTGGATATCTTCCTGGGGATCCGCTCGGTGCCGGGGGTCTACGGCATGTCGCCCCGCCAGGTGATGCTGGTCAACGAGGGTGACGCACACTTCCGGGTTCTGTCCGATGCCGCCATGGGAGAGCTGCTCCGTGCCGGTATGGTCACCGATGCCGTGTGGACCGACGTAAGCGGCGACGGCAAGGCCGAGCTGGTGGTCGCGGGCGAATGGATGCCGGTTCAGGTGTACGAAACCGAAGGTGAAGCTTCCGGAAGGCCGGTGATACGAACGGACTGGCCCTCAGCGACGGACTCTGGTTCTCCCTGCTTTCGGCCGATGTGGACGGGGACGGGGATGCCGACCTGGTGGCCGGAAACATGGGTCTGAACACCCTGTTGCGCGCCTCTCCCGACGAACCTCTGGAGCTGTTTCTCAACGATTTCGACAACAACGGTCGCATCGATCCCATCCTTAGTCAGTTTCAGGATGGAAACCGATACCCCGTCGCCAACCTGGACGAGCTCAACCGCCAGTTCAACGGGCTCGACCGCCGCTATCCCACCTTCGCTTCCTTTGCGGGTCAGCACCTGGAGGAAGTGTTCGACCCGGAGCTTTTGAAAAGATCTTTTCACCGGACGGTCCACAGCCTGGCATCGACCCTTTTTCGGAACGACGGACAGGGGAATTTTGAAGCCCTCCCTCTTCCGGAACCGGCTCAGTTTTCTGCAATCCGGGCCCTGGTGGCCCTGCCTCCGGACGACGGAAACGGGACACCGGACATCCTGTTTTGCGGAAATCTCCTGTCGGCCCGTCCATCGCTGGGAAGCCAGGATGCGTCCCTGGGGGGCATTCTTTCCTGGGAGGAGGGAAGAATTCAAGCCCGGATTCCACAGGAAACCGGCTTGATGCTCAGGGGGGACCAACGAAAAATCGGGTGGATTTCCCTCTCCGGCCACCGCTGTCTCCTGGTGGCCCAAAACGATGGAATTCTCCGATGCCTGTCCACCGAACCTGAGTGACCATGCTGCTTTCAGGCTATTGAGAACTGATCTAAATTATTGTTAAGAAATGTGAAACTAAGAGAATTTATGTTATAATTGTGTTGTATTGTTCCTGAAAAAACAGGCAATACGGCCAAACTAAACAACAACAAGACTCTAAACTACCGTAGTCCCATGCGTCCGGCTACCAACCACTCACGCTATCAACGCGCAAATAATCAATCTTTTAGCTATAAATTCTCATTACTAACCCAAAACTACTTGTATTATGCGTAAATCTACATTGTGGAAGAGCGGCATATTGTCGCTTCTCCTCTTCGGCTTTGCGATAAGCATGGCCTACGCTCAAGAAAGAACGGTGACTGGTACGGTTACGTCCGACGACCAGGGAGCACTCCCCGGCGTGAACATCATCGTACAGGGCACCACGCAGGGTGCGGTAACCGACATGGATGGTCATTACACCATCAATGTTCCCGGTCCGGATGCAGTTCTGCTGTTTTCCTTCATCGGGTACTCCACCCAGGCCATTACGGTCGGAGCACAAACCACGGTGGACGTTGTCCTCACGGCCGACGTCGCCCAGCTGGATGAAATTGTTGTGACGGCTTACGCCACCCAGAAGAAGAAAGACCTGACGGGTTCCGTGAGTGTGATCAACTCCGACCAGCTGACCCAGACAGCCCAGGCCAACGTTACCCAGGCCATGCAGGGCCGCGTGGCCGGTGTGACCATCACCCAGGACACCCGTCCGGGCCAGGCTGCACAAATCCGGATCCGGGGGATCAGCTCCTTCCAGTCCAACAACCCCCTGTACATCGTCGACGGTGTGCCGGTGCCCGACATCAACACCCTGAACTCGGCCGACATTGAATCCATGTCCGTGCTGAAGGACGCCGGTGCCGCATCCATTTACGGTGCCCAGGCCTCCAACGGTGTGATCGTGATCACCACAAAAAAAGGGACCCAGGGCATGAAAGTGAACTACAACATGTACATGGGAACCCAGACCACCGGCTCCGGCCCCGACAACCTGGCCAACACCCAGGAATACGCCGACCTCCAGTGGCTGGTCTATGCCAACACCGATCCTGCAGATGTGGAAGCCTCACACCCCGTGTATGGCGATACAGACAATGCAAACCCAACCCTTCCATCCTGGGCTGCTGACACCGACTGGTACGATGAAGTTTTCAACAACGCCTTCGTACAGAATCATGACTTGTCCCTTTCAGGAGGTAACGACAACGCGAAATTCTTCGCCAGTATGAACTACCTGGATCAGGACGGTGTGGTCCTCTACAACTGGTTCAAGCGTTACAGCGGACGGTTCAATTCCGAATTCAAGATCAAGGACCGCCTGACCATCGGCGAAAACATCTCTGTCACCCACCGGTCCGACAACGGCGTTTCCGGAAACGGTGTGGAAGGCACGGCTGTTGCCATGGGGGTCTACCGCTCTCAACCCATCATCCCGGTTGTTTGGGAAAACGGCACCTTTGCAGGACTGGGTCGTACCTTTGAAGACGGAGACTGGGGCGGAACTGCTCTCGCTTCCCGCCTGGGGAACGGTACCAACTATGTGGCCGACCGGACCCGCGACAAGGACGATGTGTGGCAAGACCTGCGTGTCCAGGGGAACGTCTACGCCGACCTGAAAATCATCGAAGGACTGAATGTCCGGTCCACCTTCGGGGGATCCATCAACAACTGGTACCAGACCAACTGGACCAGCGACACCTACGAAAGGGCTGAAAACGTTGGCACCCCCACCTATCAGGAGCAAGGCGGTATCGGCGGAACCTGGACCTGGACCAACACCCTGACCTACAACAAGCAGTTCGGCGGACACAGCCTGTTGCTGGTTGCCGGGTACGAAGCCGGGAAATATGGCATGGGTCGCGCCGTGGGCGCCACCGGTGCCGGATACTTCTCCAGTGCCTTTGCCTATCGTACCGTTAGTACGGCTTCTGCTTTGCAATCCGGGTATTCCAGCTTTTACACCCCCCGGTCCATCGTCAGCCAGTTTGCACGGGCCGACTACAACCTGAACTCCAAGTACTACCTGAGCGCCACGGTTCGCCGGGATGGTTCGTCTGTCTTTGGTGCTGAATCCCGCTACGGGGTCTTCCCTTCAGCCACGGCTGCCTGGCGGATCAGCGAGGAATCCTTCCTGGCCGGCCTTACCTGGCTCAACGACATGAAAATCCGCGGTGGGTATGGTACCATGGGTAACCAACTCGCAGTGGATGCTGCGAACCAGTACTATCTCTATGGCGGTGCCCCCAACTCCTCTTTCTACGACCTGGGCGGTACCATGAACTCCTCCGTCCAAGGCTTCCGGCCTACCCGCATCGGGAACCCCAACGCCAAGTGGGAAACGGCCAAAACCGCCAACGTTGGGTTTGATGCCGTGTTGTTCGACCGGACCATCGAAGTCAACCTGGAATGGTACACCAAGGAGAACATTGACCTGCTCTACAATCCCGAACTTCCTGCCACCGCCGGTGCCGCATCCCAGCCCTATGTGAACGTGGGCCACATGCGCAACAGCGGTATTGACCTTCAGTTGATCTACCATAAAATTTGGGGTGATTTCAGCTTCGAAGCCAACGGTACCTTCACTACCTACAACAACGAGATTGTTGCCATCGCGGAAGGGATCGACTACTGGGATGCCGGCGGATCCCGGATTGGTGGATTCAACCGGAACGAGGTTGGCCATTCCATGGGTGAATTCTTCGGTTATGAAGTAGAAGGCCTGTACCAGGAATCTGACCTGGTGTGGGATGCCGTTGCTGATAAATACGTTCCTTCCAGTGATGCTGTTGCTGTTCAGGACGGACAGGAGCCCGGCTTCTTCAAGTATGTCGACCAGAATGGCGACGGTGAAATCACCGATGACGACCGGACCTACATTGGTTCGCCCCATCCCGATTTCACCTACGGTCTGAACCTCACCTTCGGGTACAAAGGATTTGACCTGACCGCCTTCTTCTATGGTAGCCAGGGACAGGAAGCATTCAACTACAACAAGTGGTGGCTGGATTTCTGGCCCTCCTTCCAGGGACAGAAAAGCACGGACCTGCTGTACAACAGCTGGACCCCGACCAACACAGATGCCACGGTTCCCAAGGCTTCCAACAAGTCGAACTTCTCCACCAACCAGGTGTCAAACAGCTACTACATCGAGGATGCTTCCTACCTTCGTCTGAAGAACCTGCAGCTTGGCTATACCTTTGACAGATCCGTTCTTGGAAATGTGTTCTCCAGCGCCCGCATCTACGTTCAGGGCACCAACCTGCTTACTTTCACGAAGTACAGTGGTTTGAACCCGGAACTGCTTGCACTGAACGATGACCAGGTCACGACCAATGATGATCATCCCGGCGTAGACGAAGGAAACCTGCCGGTGATGAAGCAATTCCTCGTGGGTATCAGCCTTGGATTCTAGTCTAACCAGAAAATGATCGTACAGATTATGAAAAAGATGAAATATATATCAGTCATTGCTGTCGTTGCAGGGCTTGTTCTGCTGAACAGTTGCAATGAGAGCTTTTTGGAGATCACTCCAAACGGAGCACTGGACGAAGCCGTGCTCGCGACCTACGAAGGGGTGGATGCCTTGTTGATTTCGGCCTATGCCATGATCGACGGTACCGCTGCCGATGTGGCCGGCTGGTCAGCCGCCTCCTCCAACTGGGTGCTTGGGTCGGTCCGGGCTGCAGAATCCAACAAGGGTTCCGACTCAGTGACCAGCCCGACATCAACCCCATCCAGACCTACACGGAAACTCCCACCAACAGCTACATGGATGCCAAGGGCCTCTGTCTACGAAGGAATTTCCCTGGCCAACAAGGCCATCAACGTTGCCATCAAAGCAATGGATGCCGGATCCATCACCAGTGAGGAATACGATCGGATCGTGGCCCAGGCCAGAGCCCTTCGCGGAATCTACCATTTCGAAGCCTTCCGTGCCTTTGGTAAACTGACCGATGGCACAGGAATTCCTTACCTGAATGAGGAAACCGACTATGCAACAGTGACCAACACCGAGGATGTGCGGGCTTCCATCATCGCCGACCTTCAGGCAGGGATTGCCCTTCCCAACGACATGGGTCAGATCGGCCGGGTCAACAAGACCGTCATGCAGGTCTTCACGGCCAAGGCAATGATGCAGATGAACCACGACTACGCCGGTGCTTTGCCCCTGCTGCAGGCCGCTGAAAACGGAACCAACCCGGTTGGTGACGCTGTCGGCCTCATGGACAACTACGGAGAAATCTTCGATGCTGCCAACCGCAACGACATCGAAGCTGTGTACACCATCCAGTATTCCGTGAACGACAACTCCGGCGGTTGGAATGCCGGCTACGGCGAAGTGCTGAACTTCCCCTACAAGGGTGGCGGTTCTCCCGGTGGATGCTGCGGTTTCTTCCAGCCCTCCCAGGACTTCGTGAACTCCTTCCGGACCGATGCCAGCGGCCTGCCGCTGATCGACCTGGCTGCCCAGACCTACTCCTACCAGGATGAGCTTGTTTCCAACGACTTCGGTGTTGCCATCGATGATGCGACCTACACCGAATATGCTGGCAACCTGGATCCCCGTGTCGACTGGTCCGCCGGTCGCCGTGGTATTCCTTACTGGGACTGGGGCCCACACACCGGTCAAGACTGGGTTCGTGACCAATCCTATGCCGGTCCCTACAGCCCCAAGAAGCAGGTGTATCAGAAATCTCAGGAAGGTACCCTTACCGAAGTCGGAAACTGGACCTCCGGTTACACGGCCAACGGCTACCGCCTCATCCGTTACGCTGACGTTCTGCTGCTCAAAGCTGAATGCGAAGCCATGACCAACGCCGACGACCTTGGATTTGGTGAAGTGAACGACATCCGCGCCCGGGCTGCCAACAGCTTCGTGTACGAAGACGACGGCGTGACCCCCGCTGCCAACTATGTGATCGCTGAGTATCCCACCGCTTGGACGACCCAGGCCGAAGCCATGCACGCCATCAAGTTCGAGCGCAAACTGGAACTTGGCCAGGAAGGTCACCGCTTCTGGGACCTCCAGCGCTGGGGTGAAGTGGTTACCGAGATCAATCGGGTTCTGGACTTCGAAAAAACCATGCCTTGGGGCGGTTCTCTCTACGGAGGTGCCACCGTGGGTGCAGAAGACGTGAACTACCCCGTTCCGCAGCGTCAGATCGACCTGACCCAGGGACTGATCCAGCAGAACAGGTAAGAACCTTCTTTCAATCTTTTTTCAAAGGGTGCTTCGCAAGAGGCACCCTTTTTTCTTTCCCCAGATCTGCTTCTTTCGACGCTCGGGTTTTCGTTTTCTTGCTGATTTTTTCCTTCGGAAAAAAAATAGGCTGCGAAAGCCGAAAACCCTCGCTGCAGAAAGGGCAAAGAAACCAGATTGCCGGGGAAGCTGGAAGGAAAGCAACGGATGCAAAGAATCTTTACCGATTCTGGAAATTCAGGCCGAATTGTGCTACATTCACGCCTGCGACCCATGGAATTCCGCATGGGCGGATCGGTGCCGGCGCCTCTCTGTTGGCTCCCCCGGGAGTCTTTTCAAGGTCCATTGATTTTCAACTCCAACCCCGATTTCATGTCCAAAATCTGCTTTCTCCTGCCGGTTTTGTTCCTGGCACTTACCTCCTGTTCCGAGGATTTCCTGGAGGTTCCGGGAAGCGGCATCCCGGATGAATTTGTCATGGCCAGTTCCGAAGGGGTGGATGCCCTTCTCATTGGGGCATATGCCCTGCTGGACGGCACGTCAGCGGATGTGGCCGGCTGGTCGGCGGCAGGCTCCAACTGGGTCTTCGGGTCCATCCGGGGGGTGGAGTCCAACAAAGGGACCGATGCGGGGGACAGTGGCGGTCCCAATGCGCTCATGAATTTCTCTGAGGAAGCCGAAGGATATTGGGGTGTGACCTACTTGCATGAAAGGTGGATCGCCTTGTATGAAGGCATCGCCCGGTGCAATCAAACCATCCTGGCAGCCGATCGGGCGGTGGAGAACGGAGTATTTCGGAGGAGGAACGCCTGTGGTTTGTCCGGCAGGCCCGGGTTCTCCGCGGACATTTCCATTTCGAAGCATGGCAAATGTGGGCCAACCGGAGGAATTTCACCGGCGTGCCCTACATCGATGAACACACCGACATTCAAAAGGTCACCAACACGGTGGACATCCGGGGAGCGGTGCTGGCCGACCTACGGGCCGGAACCGAATTGCCCCTGGACATGGGGCAGATCGGCCGCTTCAACAAAACCGTCTCCCAGTTCCTCCTGGCCAAGGCCCTCATGGCCATGACCCGTTCGTACGATCAGGCCCTGGAACTGCTGACCGAGGTGGCAACCTCCGGAACCAATCCGGCCGGGGAAGCCCTGGGCCTGGAAGGTCGCTACGGTGACATTTTCGACATCGAATTCCGGAACGGGGTGGAAGCGGTCTACACCCTCCAATACTCGGTGAACGACGGCTCCGGGGGCTGGAACGCCGGCTACGGGGAAGTCCTGAACTTTCCCTACAAGCAGGGGGAATCCCCGGCAGGATGCTGCGGTTTCTTTCAACCCACCCAGGAATTTGTCAATTCCTTCCGCACCCGGGACGGCTTGCCTCTGCTCGACTTCAGCTACAACGACCCGAACCAGGCGGTTCCCAGCGACATCGGCATCCCCACCGGGGATCTGTGGGTGGATGACGACGGGGACGAGGCAAGCACCATGGACGAATACCGAACCGGATCCGTGGTGCGGGCCGCAGATCCGGCCCAGCCCTACCTCGACCGGGCCTACCGGTCCCTCACCGGCACCTGGGACGAACCCAACATTGGCAACGATCCCCTCACCCATCCCGAACATTGGGAACTGCTTTGGGTGGAAGACCCCTCCCTGGAAATCGACCCCCGCCTCGACTGGTCGGTGGGACGGCGTGGCATCCCCTACTGGGACTGGGGAAACCACACGGGAAGGGACTGGATCCGGGATCCCTCCTATGCAGGACCCTACAGCCCAAAAAAGCAGGTCTACAAAAAATCCCAGGAAGGCATCTACACCGAAGTGGGCAACTGGACGTCGGGCTACACGGCCAATGGCTACCGCCTGATCCGCTATGCCGACGTTCTCCTTCGCAAGGCAGAATGCGAAGCCATGCTGGGGGTGGACGATTGGGGCCTCGCCGAGGTCAATGCCATCCGCCAACGGGCCGCCAATCCGGAGGGTTTTGTGGTGGAAGAGGACGGAAGCACCCCGGCGGCAAACTACGTCATTGCACCCTACCCTGCCTTCCCCGATGCTTCCTATGCCATGCAGGCCATCCGCTTCGAACGAAAGCTGGAACTGGGCCAGGAAGGGCATCGCTACTTCGACTTGCAGCGCTGGGACCTGGTGCCCACGGAAATCAACCGCATGCTCGAATACGAGAAGTCCATGCCCTGGGGGGGCGCCTTGTATGGGGGTGCCATCGCCGGGCCCGAAGATGTGAATTACCCCATCCCCCAGGTGATCCTTGACCAGCACGAGGGGCGGTTCGTGCAAAACCGGTGAGGGAACGTATATCTGATTATCCCAGTTTTCTTTTTTCCCAAACAAGAGGATCCCGACTGGTATGCAGGCCCCCTTTTACCACAATGCTGCATTTCGAATATCTGCTTTGGCCCGAGGAAGAATAACGGCTTTATACATCAGAGTTCACTCTCGATTGAATCCATGGTAGAATCAAAATCCAAAGCAATATCCGGGTTCCTTTCATATTCTTGGAGACGTTCTTTAACCAAAACTTTGTGCCAATCAGGCACATCCATATCCTCGAGTCCTTTGAATTTTGTCTTCAGGATTTCCCACTCCTTGATGGGGATGAACACACCAGTCGTCTGGCCGTTGCTGTCTGATATATATTGCAAATTCATGGGCGAACGATTTTTATTAAGCTCGAACAATGTAAAAACCTCATATGAACAAAAATACGGAAAATCATTCAACCAAAAAATGATGGCGAGAAGCGCCCGAATGTATTACAATGCAATTTTTGACAGTCCGACTCGCCCAGCACGAAGGCCGGTTCGTGCAAAACCGGTGAGGGAAGGCCGGCACCGGGGGCAGAAAAAGGCCGGGGGGCTTCTCCCCATGCGGGTTTTTTTGTTTCTTTGGTGCTTGAATCCTAGCGAAAACCACCCAATGAAGCTTTCTCGTCTTTCCCTCCTCGGCCTCCTGATCCTGAGCCTGGTCTCCTGTTCGGAAAAAACCCGCTTCGAGTTGCTGGATGCCCGGCAGACGGGCATCGACTTTGTCAACGATGTCAAGGAAACGGACAGCCTCCATGTGCTGAACTTCGAGTACATCTACAACGGGGCCGGCGTGGGCATCGCCGATCTGAACCAGGACGGACTGGAGGACATCATTTTCACCGCCAACCAGGTGAGTCCCAAGGTGTACCTGAATGAGGGAGGTTTCAAATTCAGGGACGTGACCCACTGGTTCGAGGACATCGACAACGGGCAGTGGTACAGCGGGGTCACCTTCGTGGACCTGAACCGGGACGGTTTGCTGGATGTGTATTTCGCCTGCACGGCCCACGAGGAGGCGGAAATGCGCCGCAACCGGCTCTACATCAACCAGGGCGCCGATGAACAGGGAGGGTATCGTTTTGTGGATGAGGCGGCTGCCTGGGGTCTGGCCGATGAAAGCTACTCGGTCCATGCGGCCTTCCTGGACTACGATCTGGACGGGGACCTGGACCTCTACCTGCTCAACAACTTCGTCACCGAACGGCTGTCGGCAAGCTACCGGGAGAAAATCCTGGACGGTTCGGCGGTGAGCAACGACGACTTCTACCGCAACAACGGCGATGGGACCTTCACCAACGTCACCCGGGAAGCGGGCATCGTGTACGAAGGTTTCGGCCTGAGCCTGGCCGTGGGGGATGTGAACAAGGACGGCTGGCCCGATGTGTACATCTCCAACGACTACATATCCAACGACCTGCTGTACATCAACCAGAAGGACGGCACATTCAAAAACGAGGTGGCCCGGTTCATGTCCTACCAGACCAAGTCCTCCATGGGGAGCGACATGGCCGACATCAACAACGACGGCTACCCCGACATGTACACCCTCGACATGCTGCCCGAGTTCTACAGCAAAAAGAAACAGACCATCAACGGCTTCGGTTACATCTACTACATCAACGACGAGAAGTTCGGATACGAGCACCAGTACCTGCGCAACATGATGCACATGCACAACGGTCTCATCGACGGGGAGATGGTGCCCTACAGCGAAACCGGCCAGATCATGGGCATCTACGCCTCCGAATGGAGCTGGTCGCCCCTCTTTGCCGATTTCGACAACGACGGGGACAAGGACCTGGTCATTGCCAACGGCTATCCCCGCGACATGACCGACAAGGACTGGACCAAGATGAAGGCCCAGCTCTACGGCCATCTGATGACTGAAAAACAAGTCATCGATGCCGTGCCGGCCTCCAAGATGCACAACTACGCTTTCGTGAACCAGGGGCTCTATCATTTCGAGGACCAATCGGAGGCGTGGTTCGGACTGCGTCCCTCCTACTCCTACGGGGCCGCCTTTGCCGACCTGGACCAGGACGGGGACCTGGACTACATCACCAACAACCTGAACGATCCGGCCTTTGTGTTCCGGAACACCACCGTGGACCGCGACCCGGACAACAGCCACTACCTGCGGGTCCGGCTCAAGGGGAGCGAGCTCAATTCCGTCGCCTACGGAGCCAAGATCCATCTCTGGGCCGGAGGCACCCACCAGTTCCAGGAACATTTCCTGTCGCGGGGCTACATTTCCTCCATGGAACCCATTGCCCACTTCGGCCTGGGTTCCCTGGAACGGGTCGATTCGCTGAAGGTCATCTGGCCCACCAGCGGTCAGGTGAGTGTCCTGTGGGACCTGCCCGCCGACCAGGTGGTGGAGGTGGACATTGCCGGGGCGGGAAAGCCGGAAGCCCTGCCGGTCCCCAAAGTCAAGCGCTTGTTCCAGAAAGCCGGGGATGTGTTTGCCTATGTGCACCAGCAACAGGATTTCATCGACTTTTTCTACAACCAAAACGTGTTGCCCCACAAATTCTCCATGATGGGACCGGCCATGGAACTGGGCGACCTCAACGGAGACGGGATGGAGGACATCCTGGTGGGTTCCACCAACACCACGGCCACCCGGATCTTTCTGGGCGGTCCGGATGGCTTCCGGGAAGGGCACCTTCCGGGCCTCAGTGGAAAGGAAAATGAATTCCCGGAGAAGGACTTTGCCATCCTGGATGTGGATGGCGACGGGGACCAGGACGTGGTGGCCGTGGCCGGCGGCTATGAACTTTTCAACGAAACCCTGTACAAGCACTATCTCTACCTGAACCAGGGGGCAAGCTTCCGCCGGGTTCCCCTGCCGGTGGATGGTTTTTCCGCCTCGGTAGTCAGGCCCTGCGATTACGATCACGACGGTGATCCGGACCTTTTCCTCGGATCCCGGGTAAAAGTCAACATGTACCCCTTTGCAACAGATTCCTGGATCCTGACCAACGATGAGGGCAGCTATTCCCGCGAAGGCGTGCAGCCTTTCAACCCGGGCATGGTGACGGACGCCGCCTGGAGCGATGTGGACGGAGACGGCTGGGAGGACCTGATCCTGGCCCGGGAATGGAACTCGGTGTATGTCATGAAGAACCAGGAAGGCAAGGGATTCTCGACCCTGGAGATTCCCGAGATCGAAGAAAAACACGGTCTCTGGTACTGTGTGCAACCGGTGGACCTGGACGGGGACGGAGACGACGATTACATCCTGGGGAACCTGGGTCGCAACCATCGCTTCACCATCAGCGAGGAGCACCCCATGCGCATCTATGCCTTCGACATGGACATGAATGGCACCCTGGATCCGATCATGAGCGGATACTGGCTCAGCGACGAGGGAGAGATGAAGGAATACCCGGTGAACTACCTGGACGAACTGGTGGGTCAGGCCAACATCTTTGCCAAGATGTTTCCCACCTACACCGATTTCAGTTTTGCCACCATGGACGACATCCTGGATGCGGACATGCGCGGACGCATCGACTACACCTTCCGCATCAACGATGCCCGGAGCCAGATCCTCTGGAACGAGGGTGGCTCCTTCACCTGGGAAGCCCTGCCGGTGGACCTGCAGCTCAGTCCCCTGACCCGGGTGCTGGTGCGTGACCTGAACAAGGACCGGGTCCCCGATCTGATACTGGCCGGGAACGACCACAGCTACGACATCAGCACGGGCTTCTACGATGCCAACAAAGGATTCGTCTACCTCAGCCGAGAAGGGAAAGCCATGGCCGAGCTCCAGTCATCCGCACAAAGCGGGCTGGTGCTTCCGGGCATGGTGGAATCGCTGTTGATGACCGGCGGGGAAAATCCCCTCCTCATCGGGGGCATCAACCGCGACAGTGCCGTGGTTTACCGGCTCACGGACTGAGTTTCCGGATCCGACAGCGCCCGTACGAAGTCCTTGCCATCCACCGTCCGGGTGTTGTATTTCTCCCGGTAGGTCCGGTGCTTCGCATCCGTCGGATAGCTTTCCCCCGACCCGTACGGATAGGCGCTCATGCCGTGGAACGGCAGGGGCTCCACCGTTTGCCCGTGGGCGGTGTTCAGATCGCCGTCCTTCACCCAGCCCACGCTGTGGAGGAGGAAGTCCCTTTTCCACCCTTCCCGCAATGCCGGCAGGGAAGATGCATCGAAGGTGATCGTGACCTCATCCCCGGCATTCTGGATGATGTACATGTCATCGGCCTCCTGTAACAGTTCCGTCACATCGCCGTAACGGGTGTAGTTCCCGGTCAGATCGCGCCAGCGGGGTAGCTGTTCCACCTCGCTGTAATCGAACCAGTGGGGCCCGTAACGGCCTCCCTTCCGGTAGGTACGGGAGAAACCCCGGTAATGCAGGTCGGCGGCTACAGGCGCCAAGACATGATCCTGCACGGGCACACCCGGATCGCCCAGGGTGAAGAAGATCTGGTCCCAGTGAAGTTGCATGTTGGTGGTGATGCGCACCCGGGGATCGGCCCGATTCAGCCTGCCGCTGAGATCGGCCACCAGCATTTTGTCCTTGCCCATGGGGAAGCCCAGGGTGGAAACCATTCTCCATCCCCCCTTCCCGTCGGTGACCTCCAGCACCGGCGCAGACATGGCCAGGTGGCCCGACTGGGCCAGGGAGGCATTGATGCTGGCATCGGAGGGGAAGATCCAACCGTAGAGGAAGAGCCGGACCCGCTCGTCTTCCGGGAGTTTTCCCAGGTCGAGGGTCAGGTGGCTGTTCTCGGTGACCCCCTGGAAGGGCCCGTAGTGGAATCCCGCCGTGTAGCGGTCGTCCCGTTCCCGGACGGCATCCAGCCAGTCGGTCCCGTCCTGGTCCAACACGGAAACAGGGAGGTGCCGGTCCGCCACCTGGTGCAGTTCGTACTCGAAGGTGGGGCCGCCCATGCGTTCGTCCACGTACACATCCACCGTTGAAGGATGGTCCACCGCCACCAGCCGGAACTTGTCCATGTAGAGCGTTTCCCAGAGCTCCCCGGTGATCTGGATTTTGTATTGTCCGTCCTGCGGCTGCAGGGCCTCCCCGGGAATGCGGATGTAATCCACGGAGGCGCCTGCGGGGGCATAGGTCGCATTCTCGCCCATGATCCCCAGGGGCATGCCCAGGGCGCTCTTCCACATCACATCCTTCACAAATTCGTAGGAATCCCCGTCCCAGGCGTAAAGGAAGGGACAGGATCCCTTCAGCTGCTGTTCTTCGATGAGGTCCTGGTCCGTGGCCGGGAAGAACATGTTCTGGGGCACCCCGTTGGTCCACAGGATGCGGATCACCTCGGCTTTTTCACGCGATCCGAGGCCGAAATGCACGGTGGTACCGGTGACCACCTTGGACTGGTACAGGCTCCCGGAACGCATCTCCACCTTGGCCCCGATGCCGTAGTAGTTGTTCTTGGCGCTTCCGGCACGCAGGCCCACCAGCTTCATTTTGATAAAATGGTGGTTGTTCCCCCCGTCGTTCCTCAGCATGCGGATGGCCCCGTCCAATCCGGTGATGACCAGATCCAGGTCCCCGTCGTCGTTGTAGTCGAACTGGGCGATTTTCCGGCCCGATCGCAAATCGGCCGGCAGGTTGCCCGGTGCCAGCCAGAGCTTGCCCTGGCCGTCGCCGTGGTACAGGAAGGCAGCCGGCCCCCCGTCGGGAGATTCCCCCACGGCCAGCAGGTCCAGGTAGCCGTCGTTGTCAAAATCGATGAAATCGGCGTCGTGCACCCGGATGGCATTCAATTTCAGGGGAATCTCGTCGGATTGGGTGTCCGCTTCGAAGCTGCCGTCGCCCCGGTTCCGGTACAGGACGGAACCGCCCACCCCGGAGGAAGCCACGAACAGGTCCTGGAACCCGTCGTTGTTGCAATCGCCCAGGGTAACCGCATTCGAGCCTTTCATCTTCCCCAGTCCAACGTCGGCTGTGATGTCGCTGAATTTCCCTTGCCGCTGGTTGCTGTAAAGGACATTGGGACCGTCGGCGTTCACCACGAACAGGTCCACGTCCCCGTCCTCGTCGAAATCCGCGAAACAGGCATCCACGGTGTTCAGGTTCCCGCCGGCCAACCCGGCCTCGGCGGCCATTTCCGTGTAGGTGCCGTCGCCGTTGTACCGGTACAGGCGATTGGCGCCCTGCATCCCCAGGAACAAATCGAGGTCGCCGTCATGGTCGTAGTCAAAGCTCCGGATCACGTTGGCCGGGTTCCCTCCGTCCAGTCCCGAACCCTTGCTTGCATCGGCAAAGCGGCCGTCCTCCCCCTGCACGAACAGGAGGGAGTTCCCTTCCCGGGCCACGAACACATCGAGCCGGCCGTCGTTGTTCAGGTCGCTGACCTCGGCCCCATGGTCCGGTCCCGTGTAGGTGAGTCCGGCCGTTTCCGCATGGTCGGTGTACACCCCCCAGTCGTTGGTGAGCAGGGAATGCCGGAACTGTCCCGTGCCTTCATCGTATTTTCCTGCCACCAGATCCACGTCCCCGTCCCCGTCCAGGTCGGCTGTCACCAGGTAGGTGGACGCCTGCCGGGAGGGATCGCTCACCGGCGTCCCCAGGGCTTCCAGTCCCGCCGTGGACGTGATGTCGGTGAACTTGATGGCTGCCAGGACCGTTTCCCAGTCGGCCGCCTGAAAACCAAGCTGTTGCTCATCGAAGGTGATCACCGGGGTTCCCACGAGCGATCCGCCCGGTCCCTTCAGGTCGGTCATCCCGGACTGATAGGGCGTGGTCACCTTCATGTAGTTGTGAAAGATCATGAAGGGCGTGGAGGCCGCCTTGCAGTCGCCGCTTTTCAGGGCGGCCACGGCCTGCCGGAAGTACTCCTCCGCCTCCTTGGGAAAGCCCGGGGCAATTTGCTGGATCTCCTCCAGCTGGGCCAGGGCCGCATCGGCCCGGTCGCGCTGCAGGAGCATGTCGGTGAGATTGAGTCGGGGCACGATGTTGCCGGGCACGCCTTCCGCAAGCTGCTCCATGGTTTGGAAGCGTTTCTCCCCGGCGTCGGGCGCCGTGGAGGAAGCGTACAGCTCCGTCAGGTTGTAGAGCGATTTCACATGGCCCGGGTTCTGGGCCAGTATGGCCTCCAGCTCCGTCACCGCTTTGTCACCCTGGCCGCTCATTTCAAAGACCTTGGCCAGGATCAGCCGCACGTCAGGATCCTCGGGCTGGAGCTTGATGGCTTTCCGGAGCTGGGTTTCGGCATCGCCGAAGGAGCCCATCCGCAGGTAGACCACGCCCAGGTTGGCGTAGCCCATCACATCGTCCGGACTCAGATCGATGATTTTCTGAAATTCCGCTTCCGCTTCCTCCAGCTTGTTCTCCTCCAGGTAGGCGAGACCCAGGGTCTTGGCCGAAATCAGGGTTTCGGCCTTGCTTTCGTTGCTCTGAGGGGTTTGTTTGCATCCCGAAAGACCTGCCAGCAGCAGGGTCCCGGCCAGGAGGATCGAAGCGAGGTTTTTCATGTCGAATGGACGGTTGTTTGGTGCAACAAGATACGAAAATCAGCCCACTCTCTTCGGGCGGATTTTCTACCTTTGTTGCCATGGGCACCGCAATGAAACGAAGGAAATTCCTGGCCGGAACCCTGATCGCCGCGCTGGGCGGTCTGCTGGCGTCCTGCCGGGGGACAGACCGGACGACCCCCGAGCCTTCCCCGACCCCCGCCGCCGGATCCGGTCCGGAGGCTGGCTTTTCAGCCGCTCTGGCGGACATGCGGCAGATGCCGCGCGACCTGGTCCGGCAATTGCTCGACCAGAAGGCAAAAGAGTACATGGAACGTTCCCACCACTGCGCCCAGAGCAGCTTCCTGGCCCTGCGGGATCAGTTCGGACTGTCGTCTGGACCCCTGGCCAAGGCCATCACCACCCTCCCGGGGGTGGCGGAACGCGGGGAGACATGCGGGGCGGTCACCGGGCCCCTGCTCATTCTTGGACTGATTTACGGACGGGACGAAAATCACCTCGACGATTGGGAATCCTACCAGAAATCCCTGGTTCCCGCCGGTGCCTTCTGCACGGCCTTTGAGAAGGAATTCGGCACCACCCTCTGCCACCGGATCCAGGAAGGGGCGTTCGGCCGGTGCTACCACCTCACCGAGGCAGAGGAGCTGGCCCAGTTTCAGCGCGACGGGGCCACCGAAGGATGCACGCGGGTGGTGCAGCGGGCCGTGAACCTGGCCGCCGACGTCATCCTGGCCGACCCGGACCTTTGAGACGGGTCCATCCGTCAACCGCCCTCCGGACTCAGTCCTTCTTCCCGAAATTGGGATCGACCTTCAGGAAGGGAACCACCAAGAAGGCGGGGATGGTGCAGATCATCACCCAGATGAAGAAGTGCTGGTAGCCGATGAGCTCCTGCAACCAGCCGCTGGCCATGCCCGGCAACATCATCCCCAGGGCCATGAATCCTGTCGTGAGCGCAAAGTGGGCCGTTTTGTACTTGCCCTCCGAGATGTAGATCATGTACAGCATGTAGGCCGTGAACCCGAAGCCGTAGCCGAACTGCTCCACCGCAACGGAGGCGCCCACCACCCACAGCGATTCGGGCATGGCGTAGGCCAGGAACACGTACACCAGATTGGGCAGGTTCATGGCCGCCACCATCCACCAGAGCCAGTGTTTGAGGCCCCGCCGGGAGGCCACGATGCCTCCGATGATGCCCCCGATGGAAAGGGCGATGATGCCCACCGTCCCGTAGATGAGACCCAGGTCGCCCGTGGTCAGTCCCAGTCCGTTCGCCTCCCGGGCATCCAGAAGAAAGGGGGAGGCCATCTTCACCAGCTGGGATTCGCCCAGGCGGTACACCAACAGAAAGAGAACACTGACCCCAATGCCCTTCTTCTGAAAAAAGGCCACGAAGGTCCGCCCGAATTCCCGGAGGAATCCCTCCTGCCCTTCGGCGGGTTTGTCCTCGGCCGGACGGGGCAGCAGGAAGCGGTGGTAGAGGTTGAATCCCACAAACAGCAGGGCCACCACCAGAAAGACCATGGACCAGGCAAAGCGGATGTTTCCGCTCAGTCCCTCAAATCCGGCCCGGGAAGGCTCCGTCAGCTTCGGATCCAGCTGAATGAGGGCCAGGGCCGGGCTGTCCCAGTTGTCCCGGGTGAATTCGAAGCGGTAGGCCCGCACCAGCCCGATGCTTTTGTCGCCCCGGTCCCAGCCGAAATTCATCACGATGCTCTCCCCCTCCTCCGGGGCCCGGGTCAGCCGGAACCAGGGGTAGGCCACATTGCCGGCCAGTTTTTCTTCTCCCGGAGCGGCCGCAACGAGGGCGGCGGTGTCCGCATCGCTGTAAAAGCCATGGCCGGTGTTCCAGGCTTCCACCTGGTTTTTCAGGGCCTGCACCCGGCTTTCGGGAATCTTCTCCAGCCCGATGGCAATTTCCTCCGGCGACAGGAAGCGGACGTTGTCTGTTGCGGGGGCGTCCGTTCCCAGGGCCTGCAGTGCCGCCGGATCCAGGTGCACCGCGGCAGCGTCACGCTCCGCCACCACCTGGAGGTTCACCGGGGGCAAGCCGGTTTTCGCCTCCAGCGCCCCGGCGATGATGACCAGCAATCCCTGCCCGGTGAGCATGGCTACCCGGTAGAAGGTGCTGCGGATGCCCACGAAGAAGGCCTGGTCGTGACGGGACAGGCCCATCATGTAAAAACCGTCGGCGGCGATGTCGTGGGTGGCCGAGCTGAATGCCAGAAGCCAGAAAAAGGCCAGGGTCAGCTGGAAAAAGCGGTCCATGGGAATGGTCAGGGCCACGCCGGCCAGACCCGCCCCGATGAACAGCTGCATCAGGAGGATCCAGAACCGTTTGGTGCGCAGGATGTCCACGACCGGACTCCACAGGGGTTTGATCACCCAGGGCAGGTAGAGCCAGCTGGTGTACAGGGCGATCTGGGTGTTGCTGATGCCCATGCGTTTGTAGAAGATCACCGAAAGGGTCATCACCAGCACATAGGGAATGCCTTCGGCGAAGTACAGGGTTGGAACCCAGGCCCAGGGGCGGGATCCCTGGATGCGGTCGGATGCGGGGGTTGGTTTAGTCATAGTGTTTTTCCAGGCGGGCGCCCTTGAAGTAATGGGTGAGTATGTCTTGGTGGTTGTATCCCCGGTCGGCCATCACGGCGGCGCCGATCTGGCACAGGCCCACGCCGTGCCCCCATCCGGCTCCCCGGAAGTGGAAGCGGGCGGGGATTCCGCCGTTCCGGTCGAGGGGCGTGACCACGAAGGCCGAACTGTAAAGGTGGCTTTTGCTGAGCCAGCGGCGGATCTCCAGCTCCTTGCCCACGGTGAGCGTTTGTTTGGAACCCACGATTTTCAGGCGGATCAGCCGTCCCGATTCGCCCCGTTCCACCGGGACCAGGTCCAGGATGTCCCCGAAATCCCGGCCCGATTTCTCCCGGATCAATGCGGAGATTTCGTCCTGGGTGTATTCCAGCTCCCAGCGGTAGAAGTCCGGGGAGCTCTGGTCGTAGTCGTTCAGGACCTGCGACAGAAGGCGGCCATCCCGGGTGTTGCAGAATGCTTCGGGGCTGGAGCGGATGAAGGCGTCGGCCGTTTCCTCCACCCGGAGGTCGGCCGTGTTCACCGGCCGGTCGGCGGGATTGTCGTCGATCCGTTGCAGGTAGCCGTGACGAACCGGCTCCCAGCAGGCTTCGAACACCTCCGACACCCCGCCGCAGCACTTGGAAAAGCGGGCATCGCAGATGGCCTGTCCGTACATCAGCACCTCGCCCCGGGTGCTTCGCACCGCCTCCACCACCGCCGGATTGTGGGCCCGGGTGATGCCCTGATAGCGCTGGCAATGGTCGTCGGCACACACATGGAACAGGCGATGGTCTTCCCGGTCGTACCAGCGGATGTAGCTGTGTTCGTCCTCGTGAACCAGGGAATAGGCGGTCTGTTCCCGGGCCAGGGACTCCTGCTTGTGGATCTGGGCAAGGAGCCAGCTTCGGGAAATGACCGTGTGGGCCCGGAGAAGGGCCGGACTGCTGTCGGCCCGCATTTCCGAAGAGATCACGCTTTCCAGGTAGGTCTCCACGGAAACCACGTTCACCACCTGGATGGTCCCCTCGAGGATCAACAGCTTCAGGGCTCCCTGAAAGGCCTGGTCTTCCTTCTGCTCCCAGTGGAACCCGATGCCGATGACCACGTCCCGGATCACGAAGGTGGCCTCCCCGGCCTGCGACGGGTAGAAGATGAATTCCTCCCGGCTCCCCAGGGTCACCCCGTCCTGGTACACATGGATGCTCCCTTCGGCCAGGCGGGCCTCAAAAGCCCCCTGGATGGGGCGCAGCGAGGTGGCCGAGGTAAACTTCCCGCTCAGTTCGAATCGGATCTTCTTCGCCTGAAGGATCCCCACGTGGATGTCCGGTGTCGTCTTCATATGTCGTTCAGCTTTGCAGGGCGCGCAGAAACGCCCCGAACTCTTCTTTGTTCAAACAGACCTGGTCGAAGATGTCCCGGATGTCGGCTTCGGTCATCTTCAGAAAATCTTTTTCCAGGGGGGTGATGAGCATGCCGCCCATGTCCACCGAAGCCGGACTCAGCAGGATGTTCTTCTCCCCTTCCTCCGCATACTGCCAGGGCCGGTGCTTTGCCCGGGGAAAGGCCAGGACCCGCCAGCCCGCCTCGTAGTATGAAAGGAGGTTCCACATGGGCTCCTCGCCTCCCGACCGTTCCCGCATGTGACGGGACAGGGGGCGAAAGGCTTCCCCGATCCGGGATTTGTCCCGGGATTCCAACACCACGAAACGCCGCAGGCCGTCGTCGATGGCCGTGATCCGGATTCCCTCCGGTCCCGGGACGACCGCTCCGTAGCGGGTCCTCAGCTCCTCCAGGTCGGCTTCAACGGGCATGAAGCCCCGGTTCCCCGCCTGGAAATGCAGGTGGTCGGGGGCCGAGGCTCCGCAGGCCGGTGCGTTGTAAAACACGGCCAGGGAAGGCAGGGCCTTGCTCAGGTCCAGAAAGGCATCCATTTCTTCGTCGATGACCTGGGGCCGGTGGGTCCGGTCCACAATGGTATAATGAGCGCGAAAGATGGGAAAAGGGTTGCACAGGATTTTAAAATCGTCCCCGAATGAGACCCCCCGTTGCTCGGGCGGACGGTTCTCGCCGCAGAGGAAGCAGGCCCGCCGGGCGATGGACGCCTTGTCCACCTTGGCCGCCGAGGAGCGGATGCGCTTGGGGTTGAACTGCACCTGCATCCGGAAGCCGGGAAAGGAAAATTCCCGGACCCGGGCCGCATCCAGCTGGTCCCAGTGCTCCCGGAGCTGGGGCCACTCCTGCCGTTGCTCCGCCAGGAGCCGGTCCGTTTGTTCCTGGATGGACCTCATCCCCGGTTGTTCTTTCGGATCCGGGCCTGCAGTTCCACGGTCCGGAGCCTGTCCTTGTACAGGTTGTGTTTGTTCACGGCCTCCACGCTCAGGGACGCATCGGAGTTGTCCTCCCAGCGGCGGCAGAGGTAGAGGGGCTCGTAGATCCTCCCGATCTGGTGGTCCCGGCTGATGGCCAGTCCCACCCCGTAGTCCTCTCCGTAGCTCACGTTGGGAATGGGATTCCGGCGCAGCAAGGGTGTGTAAAAGGCCCGCGGGGCGCCCAGCCCGTTGATGCGAAGGGCGTTGTTCCGGCCGTTCTCCGGGGTCCATTCCCGGTGGTCGATGAGTCCGGGCGGAATCTCCTCCAGCTGGAAATTGCACATCCGGTAGCTTCCGATCACCATGCCGCACTGCTGCTCGTAAAAGGCAGCCACGATGCGGGCCAGGGTGTGCCCGTCGATGTACAGGTCGTCGCTGTCGAGCTGCACCGCAAATTTTCCGCAGGAGGGGTGAAACACCCCCAGGTTCCAGCATCCCCCGATGCCCAGGTCGGTTCGTTCCGGCACCACATGGATCAGCCTGTCGTCGGTGCGGGCCAGCTCCTCCAGAATTCCGGTGGTACCGTCGGTGGAGTGGTTGTCGATCACGATCAGATTGAAGGGAAAGGAGGTCTCCTGCCGAAGGACGGAGGCCACGGCGTCGGCGATCGTGCGGACCCGGTTGCGGACGGGGATGATCACGCTGGCTTCAACGGGGAAGGACTCTTCGTCAAAGGCCATGGGCTGAAACACCGGTTCCAGGTAGCCGCCCACCTGCCGGAGGTGGGTGGTCACCGCCCCTTCCATTTCCACCTGCACCGCCCGGTTGCGGGGATCCACGTAATCGAAGATCTTTTTCCCCGAATCCCGGGTGTCCACCGGAAGCACCTCGTACAGGAACTCGGGAATGCGCAGGGGGAGCATCCGGCGGCTCAGGGCCAGGCGAACCTGGTAGAGGCCGGCATGCTCGTAGGAAGTTCCCAGGCCGGCCACCTCCTCCCGGAAGGCCTTCCCGTCCAGGAAAAGCAGCAAACCGAAATCGAAATCGTCCCGCAGACTCCCCTCCTGGTAATCGATCAGCGGATGGGGTTTGCGAGTGCCGTCGATCCCGTCCAGGTAATCGGAATACACCAGGGGAGCCCCCGAGTCCTCCGCCACGGTCAGAAAGCGCTCCAGGCTCAGCATGCCCGGGACGACCGGATTCTCCTGGGTGAGCAGCAGAAGGTGATCGCAATCCCCGCTCTTGCCGGCCATGGCACGCAGGGTGTCCGTGCTCCAGCCACCGCCGGTGGGCAGCCAGGTACATCCCTCGGGCCGATCGCCCGGATCGGCGGCGCCAAGCAGCCAGATTTTCTCCACCAGCGGGTGCTCCCGCAAATCGTCCACCAGTCCGCCCAGGTTCCGCACCTCGGTGCAGGGCAGAAAACATTGAATTCTATTCATCTTTCCCATGGTTCTCCAAATAATTCATGATCTGTTGCATCAGTTCGTTGCGCTGCGATTCCTCCGTCAGACTCTCGAAGGGAAAGCCCAGGGTGACCACCCGGTAGGGGGCGGCGGACGCCACGGCGGCGCTCATGTTGTTCTCCCGGTAGCGCAGGATGGTGTACGCATTCTCGTGGGCCGGTTCCAGGGCATCGGCTCCTTCCACCGTGTAGATCGTCGGGTGGCGGTCCGTGTTGAACCGGACATCAGGCGCCCCGGGGCGAATCCCTGCCGGGTGAAATACACCCGCCCCATCCGGGAGGCATTGGAGGTCCGTACCATGCCCCCAGCAGGCGGGCCGCCTCCCCGTCCTGGCCCTGGAGGTGCGCATCGCTGGCCACATGGGCGCCGGACAGTAACAGGGCGCCCCCTCCGTCCAGGTAGGTCTCCAGCACCCCCCACATGGCGGGCTCGAAGACCCGGAACCGGGTGGAATCCATGCTCTTGGGCAGGGGGCTCGTCCGCTCCTCCCCGGCCAGGAAATCCAGCAGGGCGTAGGCGCCCGGGTCGACCCGTCCCTCCGCCAGGGCCTCGTCACTGACAGTCACAAAGCCGTATCCGGCCGCCGCCAGGGCCCGGCCGTGCACCACGGCAAAGTCGAAGGTGTTGCCCGGGAGGACCAGCTGTTCCAGGTCGGCGTAGGAGGCCCCGTGTCCCGGCGCATCGTCGTCGAGCCAGGGCTTGTTTCGTTCAAACTCAAACTGGGCTCCCACGGTGAGCAAGTCCGCCTGCCAGGGCACCCCTTCGTCCACCAGGCTGAGAAAACCCGAATGCTCCTCATCGGCAAACCAGGCGGGTCCGCTCGTGCGGTCAAAGGCATTCACGATCAGCACCTGCGTTGCCCCCTTTCCGGGATGGTACACGCTCGCCACCTCCGAGGGAAAACTTTCCCCGCCCCGGTTCACGGCTGTCACCCGGAACGAGTAGATGGAATCGGGGTGGTAGCCCGCCCAGCGGAACCGGGGCTCGGACACCCGGGTTCCGTTGTCGAATCCGCCCGCATTGACCCGGGTGTAGACGACGTAGGATTCGGCCGCGGCCGTGGGTTCCAGGGGATCGGCCACGGGCTCCCAAGCCAGGCAGATGGCCCCGGTGGTATCGATGCGGCTTTGCAGGTGGTCCACCGGCAGGGCTGCACCACACAATCGATGCCGTAGAGTCCCGACAGGAAACGGAGCATGCCCTTGTAGATGGCCCGGCTCACCAGGAAGCGAAATTCGGGCTCCATCCCGAACCGCATGTCGATCAGGTTCTGGTGGCTGAACAACTCCAGCAACATGGTGGGGACGTTGGGACGGACCGCCTCGGCGTAGGGCCGGTCCCACAAGGCACGGCGCACCCAGGCCGAATCGCAGGTCAGACGGATGTCCTCCACGATCTGTGTCTGGATGAGATCGGTCAGATCGCGGGATGTCATCCTGGAAAGGCCGGAGGGATAGGGTCCCTTCCGGAAGGTGGTGTTGTAGATCCCCAGCGTCCCGATCACCGTGTCGCCCCGGGTGATGCCCGCGTCGGTGTGAAAGGCAAAGCTGAGATCGACGGGAATGCCCAGTCCGGGCGTATCCTCAAATCCTTCGGGACCCGACGGCGCCCCCATCAGGTAATTCACCCACTCCCCGGGACTTGTAATCGTCGGTGTAGTCTTTGTCGGGACCTTCCCGCTTCCAGATGAGGCTGTCGGGAAACCCCGCGTACTGAAGGTAGTAGCGGGCCCCCTCCTGGTAGCGCGGACGGAGCGAGGTCTGTCCCTGCCGTGCCACGTTGCCCATACCCCGCCGAAGGAACGGCATCGCCGCTGACCGTGCGTTTCCGGTCGCCGCTCTCGTTGGTCAGCACCACCGCCCCGGTCGGGGTGCACGCCCCGGTCGAAGGAAACCGGCCCAGGTAGATCCATGTGCCCCCGCCCATCTTCTGGTTGACCAGAAAGCGGGTCTCCCGCCCCGGTGCCGCACCGTGTACCGGGGCATCTCGGCCCGGTCGGGTCCCTGCACATAGGAGACATACACCGCATAGGCACCGTCCTCCGGGATGTCCGGGATCCACAGCAGTGAATCCACGGCGACCTTCCCTCCATCCATCACGGAAGAAAGGCCCTGCCGGAAGGGGTTTTCCATGTCGTAGGGCGGGTTGCCGATGGCAAAGGCCGGCGAGGCACTGTCGGTGCGGACGCCCGGGGTGACCCTCAGAAGCCCTGCCCCGGTGCTGCCGTCCCCGTCCACGATGGCTTCCTCGGCCTGCCAGTCCCTCTCCCGGGGAGAAACACCTCCGCCCCGGCGTTTTCCAGCATGGGAACCAGCATCTGCAGCACATAGCTGAGGGGGTAGAGATCTTCCACCGTCTGGAACAGGCGGGCCCGCTGCCATTCCCACCGGTCCAGCGAGGCCTCGTAGTACCATCCGTGG
This sequence comes from Bacteroidales bacterium, assembly GCA_041393235.1. GTDB lineage: Bacteria > Bacteroidota > Bacteroidia > Bacteroidales. The sequence goes on along the minus strand of JAWKKO010000014.1, from coordinate 58,340 downwards.
CTGTGCCACAGGGCAATGTTGTTTTGGGCCAGCACGGCCTCCTCCCGCTGGGGCGCGTCCAGGTTCCGGACCAGCGGGGCTTCCTTCCGCTTCCACTTCCCGACGAGCCGGTCCTTGTCCAGGTCACGGGCCGACCGGTAGGCATTGGGCACGTAGTCCCGGAGGGGATGCCCTCCCGACCAGAGCGCCAGGTTGTATTTCTCATAGGCGCCGCCCCCGGCACCCTTCAGAACGGACCCCAGCACGGACTCCCAGTGCCGGATGTCGTTTTCCCGCAGGGGCGCTTCGGACAATCCCGCCCCAGCACAAGCCGAACCTCCCGTTTGTCTTTCTGGACCACCACGGATTCGAGACGGATGGAATCCGGGCTGATAGCCGGTGCGCCCGAAAATCCGGTCCGTTGAACAGGCTGTCCACCCAGGGTGCAAAACCGGAACCAGAGGATCCTGGGCGAAGCCCGTCTTCTCCCCGACCATCAGGAACAACAGAACGCACGGAATCAGGTACCTCCTCCCCATGTCAGTAAAGGTAGTAGTTTGCGGAACGTGACTGGAAATCCGCGCCTGCGTTCATCCACCACCCGGCCAGACCGGCAAAGTCCAGGTCCGACCCGAGACCGGTCCGCAGTCGGTTCGAACCGCAGACCTTGTCGAACATGTCGTACCGGTTTTCCTTGCCCGCGAATGGGTTGAACCCGGGATCGAGCCGGTGGGCCTCCTGCATGAAATAAAACTGAAGGCTGGTCAGCGGGGCCCGGGCGGGGTCCAGAAAATGGATCTGCACGCCCTGAAGGGACTTGCCCGATCTGTCCCCGTAGTAGGGCTTGAAAAAGATGGGGCGAAACACCACGCCCGGAAGGTTCAGTCGGTTCATGGCCGAGGCAAGGGCGCCCGCATCCACCGATTCGGTGGCGAGCACCTGGAAGGGAAGGGTGTAGCCGATGCCAATGAAGGCCGGCTCCAGTTCACCCAAAATGCCGGTGGCCGGGTAGCACAGGGCCGCGTTGCTGTCGGGGATGTGGGGCGAGGTGGGAATCCAGGGCAGACCCGTGTCCCCGAACACCATGGTCCGCTTCCATCCCTCCATGGGGACCACCTGCAGCTTGCATTTCACCCCCCCGGCCAGAAGGCCTTCCTCGTTGAGAACCAGGGCCAGCTCGCCCGGGGTGAGTCCGTACACATAGGGAATGGGATAGGCCGATACGAAGGAGGTGTAGCCTTCCTCCACGAGCGGACCCTCCACCCGGAGTCCGCCGAGGGGATTGGGCCGGTCCAGGACCAGGACCTCGATGCCCAGCTCCGCCGCCGCCTCCATCACCAGCCCCAGGGTGCTGATGTGGTGTAGGAGCGCACCCCCACATCCTGGATGTCGTACACCAGAATGTCGACGTCCCGGAGCATTTCAGGACTGGGTTTGCGCTGGCTCCCGTAGAGTGAAAACACGGGAACCCCGGTTTCCGGATCCACCGAGTTTCCCACGTGATCGCCGGCGGAATGATCGCCCCGCACCCCGTGCTCGGGTCCGTACAGGGCCACCAGATTCACGTTGGCGTGCAGAATGTCCACGGTGGAACGAAGCCTCGAATCCACCCCCGTGGGGTTGGTCACCAGGCCCACCCGCTTGCCTTCCAGGCGCCTGAACCCCTGGTCACGCAGCACCTCGATCCCCGGCTTCACCTGTCCGTACAAAACGGTCCCGGCCATCATCCCCACGACAACCAGCAACCGACCCCCAAACTTTATATATCTTTTCACCCCTTTAAACTTTACTACTTTCCACTCCTTTACAAACTTTAAAAACCTTACAAACTTTATAAACTTTCCAATCTTGTCCTATCTTGCGAATATAACACATCATACAAATTTCCCCGCCCCCATGAATGAGCTTCTTCGTGTTTTGGAACAGCAAATCGGGACCGGCCGGATCCACACCGGGGCCCTCGTGCGCACCGCCAAGGCGGCCGATGCGGGGTGCTACCGGAAAATCCCCCGGGCCGTGGTCACCCCCTTCAACGAAGAGGAGGTCATCCAAACCCTGAAGCTCCTGCACAGGCATGGCGTTGCCCTTACCTTCCGGGCGGCCGGCACGAGCCTGTCGGGACAGGCCGTCTCCGACTCCGTGCTGCTGGAAGCCCGGGGCGACCGGTGGGCCCATGCCGAGGTGCGGGAGGAGGGACGGATCGTCCGTGTGGAGCCCGGGATGACCGGGAAACAGGTGAACCAGGTCCTGGCTCCCTACGGAAGGAAATTCGGCCCCGATCCCGCTTCCGTGAATTCGGCCATGGTGGGAGGGATCATCGCGAACAACGCCAGCGGGATGAGCTGCGGCATCCATGCCAACGCCTATGCCACCCTCCGCTCGGCCCGCATCATTCTGGCCGACGGCACCCTGCTCGACACGGCCGACCCGGACAGCCGGGCGGAATTCGCCCGCAGCCACGCACCCCTTCTGGACGGACTGACCGCCCTCCGGGAGCGCATCCTGGCTGCCCCGGCCCTGGCCGGGCGGATCCGGGAGAAATACAAAATCAAGAACACCACGGGCTACAGCCTCAACGCATTGACCGATTTCGAGGATCCCGTGGAGATCCTCCTCCACCTCCTGGTGGGCTCGGAAGGGACCCTGGGGTTTGTGTCGCGGGCCGATTTCGATACGGTGCCCCGGCTCGATCACCGGGCCTCGGCCCTCCTGTATTTTCCCGGACTGAAGGAGGCCTGCGAGGCCGTTCCACCGCTCCGCGAAGCACGGGTGCCCGCCATTGAGATCATGGACCGGGAGGCCCTCCGGTCTGTGGAGAACCAGGAAGGGGTACCCGCCTTCCTCCGGGACTTCGGTCCGGGCGTGTGTGCCCTGCTCATCGACCTGGAAGCGGCGGATGAACCGGCTCTGGAAGCCCTCATCGGGACTACCCGCGAGGTTCTCCGGGATCTCCCCCTGCTGCGGGAGGCGGACATCACCCGGGATCCGTCGGCCATTTCCAAGCTCTGGACCGTGCGGAAAGGGGTGTTTCCCTCGGTGGGGGGCATGCGCAAAGACGGCACCAGCGTCATCATCGAGGATGTGGCCGTGCCCGCCCGGCACCTCACCCGGGCCGTCCTGGCCATGCGGACCATGCTGGATGAGCTGGGGTACGGAGATGCGGTCATCTACGGCCACGTGCTGGACGGAAACCTGCACTTCATCTTTGCCCAGGATTTTCAAAACCCGCAGGAGCTGGAAGCCTACGATCGAATGATCCGCCGCCTCACCCGGCTCATCGTGGAGGAGTTCGACGGATCCCTAAAGGCCGAACACGGCACGGGACTGAACATGGCTCCTTTCGTGGCCCTGGAATGGGGACCGGAGCTCTACGGGGTGATGCGGGAGATCAAGGACCTGTTCGATCCCGCCGGCATCCTGAATCCGGACGTCATCCTCAGCGACGACCTGGAACTGCATCTGAAGAATCTCAAGCCCATGCCCCTGGTCGACGAGACGGTGGACCGCTGCATCGAATGCGGTTTTTGTGAGATCAACTGCCCGAGCGAAGGTTTCACCCTGTCGGCCCGGCAACGGATTGTGGTGCAGCGGGAACTTCGCTACCCGGCAGCCACCTCCACGGGGTCCACGGGGCAGGAAGGGAACCTGGTCCGGGAAATCCGAAGGGATTTCCGGTTCGCGGGGGAAGGGAGCTGCGCCGGGGACGGACTCTGCGCCCTGACCTGTCCCCTTGACATCGATACCGGCGTTCTGATCAAAAAGATGCGACGGGAACAGCATGCCCGGAAAGCCGTTCCGCTGGCGGTGGCCCGGTGGACCGCCACCCGTCTCCGGTCGGTTCACGCCCTGGTGGGGGCCGGCCTCGGCACCCTGGGGGTACTCCGGAGGTTGCTGGGCACGGGGGGACTCGCCGCCCTGATGAAGGGGCTCCGGTTCCTGAGCGGGGGAAGACTCCCGGCCTGGGATGGCCACATGCCGGGCCGACCGCGACGGCAGGCCCGCCGCCTGATGAAGGACATCGGCCGGACCGCCGCCGGGACTGCTCCGGATCGTCCCACCGTGGTCTATTTCCCCAGCTGCATCAACCAGAGCATGGGTCCGTCCGTGAAGGACCCCAACCAAAAAACCCTGGTGGAGGTCACCCGGGAGGTGCTGGAAGCCGCCGGCTACCGGGTGGTGTTTCCGGACCGCATGCGCAGCCTCTGCTGCGGCACCCCCTGGGAAAGCAAGGGGTTTCCGGAACTGGCCGACCAAAAGTCCGGGGAGCTCGAAGAAGCCCTGGCCGCTGCATCGGAAAACGGACGCCATCCCATCCTCATCGACACCAGTCCCTGCGTCCACCGGATGCGCCGGACCCTCCGGTCCTCCCTGAAAGTATACGAACCGGTGGAATTCATCCATGATTTTCTGCTTGGGCCGACCCTCTCCCCCGTGCCGGAATGCATGGCCTTTCACCTGACCTGCACCAGCACCAAGATGGGTCTGGAGGAAAAATTCCGGACGGTGGCCCGGGCCTGCTGCGCCGATCCCGTGTTCCCGGAGGAGGTGGGTTGTTGCGGATTCGCCGGCGACAAGGGGTTTTCCCTGCCCGACCTGAACGCCCATGCCCTGCGAAAACTCCGTCCCGCCGTGACCGGCGCTGCCTCGGGGTATTCAAACAGCCGCACCTGTGAGATCGGACTCAGCCGTCACAGCGGTCTGGACTATCGCTCGGTGATGCACCTGGTGCACCGCTGCATGGGGCTTTCCCGGCAGGAGGTTACTGGACGGTGAATTTGGTTGTGGCTGTGTAGCCCGGGAAGATCGCTTCCACGAGGTAGAGTCCTTTCCGGAAACCGGTCACATCCACGTCCAGGTTCTCCCTTCCCTCCCAGGCTTCCGAATGCACCAGGCTTCCGTTCAGGGACCAGATGAGTATCTGCCCGTCGCCCTGCACCGTTTCGGGAAGCCCGATCCGGATGTGGGTCACGGCCGGATTGGGAACCACCATCAAACCGCCGTCGATCTCCCCGGCCTCGTCCGCTCCGGTGAACTGCCCGGTGTAGGTGAGGGCAAATGCCGCAGAGGCGAAATTCCCCTGCCCGAGGGCATTGGCCGGGATTTGGATGGTGATGAGGTCATGGTTCAAGGGGGTCAGCGTCAGCAGGAAAGAGGAACTCAGGCTTCCTGCCGAAACCAGGGTGAAGGTTTTGATCTCCGCATTTTCCATGGCCAGGTCGCCGGCAGTGAATCCCGACGCATTCTGGAAAAATTCCAGGGTGACCAGGAAGGGATTGTCGGTGGTGGTGACGGATTCCGGGCTGTTGACCAGCGGACGGCGGAACACAGTCAGGGACGAAATGGGGGAAGCGTACCCCGATGCGGTGGCGGCATACCGGAAGTAAGTGGTGGTGCCGGGTGCCAGGACGAGGGGGCTCCCGGTTCCCGCTGCGGCCCCGGTCATCCCGGAAACGCCGGCATACTCCATGTCGGCGGTGACCGCTTCAGCGGTCTGTTCCAGCACATAGTCCATGGTCAGGACCGGAGCCGAAGGCCGGGCGGGAGACACCAGGGTCTGGATCAGGGAAGCAAAGGAGGCGGCAGTGGCCTTTTTCCGGAAATACAGGGTGGTGGAAGGCGGCACGGCGAGGACGTTCCCGGTTCCCGAAGCGGCGGCCGCCATGTCGGAAGACGCGGCGTATTCGATGTCCGATCCCACGGCCTGGTCGGTCTGCTCGAGTTCAAAATCGATGGCGAAGGCCGGGGTGGCGGGCCGGGCCGGCACGTCCTGGGTTTGAACCAGGGAAGCGAAGACCGAAGCCGTCGCTTTCTTCCGGAAATACCAGGTGCTGCCGGGTTCCAGGGCCAGGGCCGTTCCCGTTCCGCTGACCGATCCGCTCATGTCGCTGCTCTGGGAATATTCCACATCCGTCCCCACGACGGCGGTGGTCCGTGCCTGGAGAAAATCCACGGCAAAGGCCGGCATGGCGGGCCGGGCGGGCACGGCAACGGTCTGGATGTCCGAGGCCGGGGTGTGGTCCTTGGCCTTGGTCCGGAAATACACGGTTTGCCCGGGCTGCAACGCAAGGGGCTGGCCGGTTCCGGAAAAGGCGGGGGACATGCTCGCAGAGTATGAGTACTCGTCGGTGGACGGCACGGACTGCACCGTGGTCTCCGAGGAATAGTTCACCGTGTAGTGGGGGGTGGGGTACTTCACGTAGCCGTCCCATCCAGAGAAGGTGGCCACGCTGGATACGGCGATCACCGTGACGCGCACCTTCAGGGGAAACCAGTAGGTGAATCGGGAGGCCCATACTTCAGGGTATTCAGAGCGAATCTGTTCAAAATCGGGATCCACCTTCCAGGGGTTGATCCCGAAATGCCAGACCTGGTCCATCTTGGTGAAATCCACGCCGCCTTCGAGGGCCCACCAGGACGACGGACTGCTGTGGTTTTCCGCCACCGAACCGGGTCCGTCGAGCAACCTCTGGGGCTCCATGTTTTCGTACAGGGTGCCCGTCACCGGGGGCAGCTTCTGCCAGATGCCGAACTGCAGGCCCATGGGTTCGTCGGAGGCCTGGGAAATGATCTCGTACCGGGTGTAGACCTGACCGTGGACGTAGTCGACGGGCGACAGCCAGTTGACCGGCATGGAGGGATTGTAGTAAAAGAAATAGAAGCCGTTGTTGTCGGTCTCGTTGGGGAAATCGATGGTGTCGTTGAGAATGACAAACTCGGTCCCGTAGCTCTTGGGAAACAGGAACCCGAAGAACAGGGCAAAAAGGAGGACGTTGGTTTTCATGATGGAGGAAGGGTGGGAAAGTCCGCCCGTTCCGCGCAAATGTAGAAAAAGGAAGCATCCGTTGTTCTCCCTCCCTCCCTAATTTTTAGGACGATAGGGAATCCCCTACCGCACAAGGATCTTCCGGACCGCCGTCCGTTCGCCGGCGGAAAGCCGGCAGCTGTACACCCCCGGGGCCAGGGAGCCCCTGTCCCAGACCGCTTCATGCAACCCTTTCGCTTTCACGCCATCGGCCAGGCGGGCCATCAGCCGCCCGGTGCCGTCGAAGATTGCCAGGGAAACCCGGCATTCCTCCCCGATCCGGTAGGTGATCCGGGCACCGGACAGCACCGGATTGGGAACCACCGGGTCGATTCCGAATCCACCCGACACCTCCTGCCGGGGATTGCCGGTCGCTCCCTCCTGGTAGACCCGGATGTAATCCAGCACCAGTTCCTGGGGAAAGGAGGTGCTGCTGTTGGGATAGCCCGGCCAGTCTCCGCCCACCGCCAGGTTCACCAGCAGGTGGAAGCGCCGGTTGAAGGGAGCCGGGTAGCTTCCGCCCGACGAGCTCCACGCGGTCAGAGTCTGGTATCGTTCCCCGTCCACGAACCAGCGCATTTTTCCCTCGGTCCATTCCAGCGCGAAATCGTGGAATTCACCCGAAAAATCGCCTTCGTCCAGGGTGAAGGAATTGCTGGTGGATTGGTTGTTTGGCCATGGCCCGCCATAGTGGAGGGTTCCGTACACCTTGTCGGTTTCGTGGCCCAGGTATTCCAGGATGTCGATTTCCCCGCTGGCCGCCCAACCGCCGTACACCGCATCGGTGGGCAGCATCCACACGGCGGCCCACATCCCCTGCCCCACCGGCATTTTGGCCCGGAATTCGATCCGACCGTAGGTCCAGTCGCCCTTCTCCGCGCTCCGGATGCGTCCCGACGTGTAGTCCTTGCCGCCGAAGTCCTCCTTCCGGGCCGTGATGGTGAGGAACCCGTCCGCAACAGATACATTCTGTTCCCGGTAGTACTGTCCCTCGTTGTTTCCCCAGTCGGTGAGACCATACTCGCTTCCGGTGCCGGTCTGGTAAGACCATTTCTCCGGGTCGAGGGATTCGCCTTCAAACTCATCCGCCCACACCAGGTGCCAGTCCTGGGCCTGTCCGCCCGGGTTCATCCACCACACCATCCAGGCGCTCAACAAAAGCGCCCGGGCCGTCCCCTTTTTCATGTTCTCCGTTTAGATTCCGATGCAATACAGTTTCTCCGAACCCCTGAACAGGTAGGCATCCCCCGCCACGGCCACCGTGGCCCAGAAGGTATCCTCCAGGGTGTTCTCGCCCAGCCACTGGAATTCCCGGCCGGTCTTCACCACCTGTGTCTTGCCCTTTTCGTCCATGAAGTACAGCTTGTCCCCATTGATCCAGGGAGAGGCCCAGCATGCGCCGACCCCGTCCACTTTCTCCTGGTACACCAGCTCGCCCGTGGCTGCATCCACGCAGCTCAGGTCGCCTCCCCGGCTGCCGAGGATGTAAATGAGGCCATCCTTCATGACCGGACTGGGGTTCATGAGGGGAGGATTCTCCATGGACCACAGCACGTCCCCTCCGGGGGCGCCGCCCGCGGGATGCAGATCACCGGTGGCTCCGGCCTTCACGGCAAAGAAAGCCGCCGGCGTGTCCCGGAACGAAGCATTGCCGAAATAGATGTGCTCTCTGTCCGCCACGGGAGAGGGAATGTTGTAAAAACCATCCACCTGGAGCTCCCAGAGGAGGTCGCCGGTGGCCGGGTCGTAGGACCGGGCCCGCTTGCCGCCCACGAACAGCTCGGTGCGTTCGGCGTTGGTCCAGACAAAGGGCGTGCTGTAGTTGGTCTTTTCGTCCCTTTCGGTCCGCCAGATCTCCTCGCCCGTGGCCGCATCCAGGGCCACCAGGAAGGAGGATTCTTCGTTGTCCACCTGGACGAACACCCGGTCTCCGGAAACCACGGGGGACGCACCGGTGCCCCAGCCGTTCAGGGTCTCGTATGCCCCCAGGTCCGTTTGAACCCGCAGCAGGTCCCCATCCGGGCTGAAACAGTACAGTCCGTTCATGCCGAAATAGGCATAGACCCGCTTCCGTCGGTGACCGGGCTTTCCCCGGCATAGTTGGTCATGCAGTGCTTGGTGGTGCAGGGACTTCCTTCCCTGGCTGTCTTCCGCCACAGCTCGGCCCCGGTTTCCAGGTCCACGCAGGATCACCTCCCAGCGGTAGACGTCCCGGAGCCAGGTTTTGGGATCTTCCTGGGGACCCGGAGGCGTTCCCGGAGGGGTTCCGGCGGGACTGACGGCCACGTCCACGGGAACCACGGCGGTGAGGAAGGTCGGTCGCCGGCCACGGCCGGGCTTGATCCCCAGCCGTCCCCCTTCATGTCATAGGTCCACCGGAGGTTCTCCTCCCATGCCCAGCGTTCGGGCAGGGCGGGATTTTCAACCACGGGATTGGCCTGGGGTCCCCGGTACTGGGGCCAATCCGGACCGGAACAGGAAAACAGTCCGCAAAGTCCCGCCGCCAGGAGAGCCGTGCTTGTCAATGAGGAAAAGAATTTCATGATTTGTCAGGTTTTATAAGGTTGTATGTGATTTGGTTCTTATGCGGGGATTCTTGTTCAGGATTCCCGGGCTACCCGTACCAGGGCCGGGTGCGTCCCTCCAAGGTACCGAGCACATCCAGGGTGGTGTTCACATCGTCCACGATCTGGAAATCGAACATGCCCACGCAGATGAAGTCCGCCCCGTTCCGGAAGGCCCAGCGAAACCCGTCCTCGGCTCGGTGGCTCCGGCGGCTTGGGACCTTGAAGCCCATGACGAGCGCGGTGGCCCGCTCTACGAAATCCACGGTCCGGTCGGGAAAGAACCAAAAACAATTGTTGTGAAACTTGTTGTGATCCAGATGGTTCTTTCCGTCTACCTCGAAGGCGCCCCCGGTTCTCGACGGGATGGGCCGACCAGTACTGGTCGTAGTGCATGGTTTTCATGTAGTAGTCCGGGACAATGCCCACGCCTCCTCGGTGGCGATGAGGGCATCCACCGTGTGGGAGGCCAGACCGGCGATGTAGCCCTGGCTCCGGATGTGGTCCATCATCTTGACCACCACATCGATGCGGTTGTCCCGCACCAGCCAGTCGGTCTGGTTGCCCTGAGATCACAGACGATGTCCACCCCGAAATCGATGGCCTTGTCGATGTTCACGAAGTAATCGGTGTTTTTCCAGGTCGGGATGGACCTGGGAAATGACCTTGATTTTGCTGCCCGTGGCTTTCTTGTACTTGGCCAGCAGGGCGTTGGTGGGAAACCCGATGTTGATGGTGTCGATGCCCGCCTGCTCGGCGAGCATGAGGGTCTCGTAGATTTTCTTCTCGGTGTTGTAGGCTTTGAACAGAATCCCGTAGATCGGGTCCCGGGCGTGGGCCACGACCACCCACCAGGTTGCCGCCGGCCACCAAGCCGGCTGATTTCCATTCCCTTGATCTTTCCCGCTTAGGCGGGGTCCCCTTCAGTTCGGCCAGGGAGGAGCTTTTCAGGCTGGATGGTGGCCCCCGACATCACGTCCACGTCCTTGCCCGAATGGCGGAAGGCGCCGACGCCAGAGCGGCGGGAAGAGGTGGCCGGTGTCGCAGGGCTTCGCGACGACCGCTTTCGGCCGGGGCGACCGGCTCAGGGAAGGAACCGGCTCCGGGTGGGGACCGCTGCCCTACCTTTCGCCCGATGCTGCTTCCAGAAGGCCTGCAGCCCGTAACCGGGTTGGTTGAACACGGCCAGACCGGCAAGGACCAGGGCCTCGATGAGGTTGCGGTCGATGAGGTAGAAGTGGCCGTCGGCGGAACCCAGAAGGATGTCCCGAAAGGCGGATGAGCGAAATAGTACAACAGCAACAACAGGATGCCGGACAGGGAGGCCAGACGCAGGAAGCACCCGAGGAAGAGGGCCAGTCCGATGGCCAGAAGTCCGCCCACGTTCAGCACGTCCACCACCCGGAGCAGGCCTTCGCTGCCGGCCAGTCCGTGGTAGAAGGAAGCGAGGGGACCCGTGGCATGCTGGAGGTAGGACTGGGCCGACCAGCCCTTCTGAGCAACTTGGAAAACCCTTCATACAAAAAGTGCCAGCCGATGGCCATTCGAATGAGGGTCAGCACAAGCTCCTGCCTTTGGAGATGGAAATGTTCATGTTCCGTGGTTCGTTGGTGGAAGAGAGGTTCGGGTTGTGTCAGTCCCAAATTGCTGAATTTGCCCCATAGATTCAAGATGAATTAGCCCTTGGTGGGGAATATTCTCACTGATTTCGTACTTTTCCTCCAAATTCCTTAAACCCTGCTGATTTTCCACCATCTAAACGTACAGAAACCAAACCAGACCAACCCCATGAAAAAACAACTCCTCCTCATACTGTCTGTGATCGGCCTGCCCCTGCTCGCCCAGAACAAAGTGGTCCTTGGCCGCATCACCACCTTCAACACCTTCCCCGTGGCCCACGTGGAGATCACCAGCAAGAAGGCGAGGCCACCATCTCCTCCGACACCCTGGGCTACTTTTCCATCGTTTGTCAGGAAAAGGATCAGATCATCGTGAAGCCCAAAGGGATTCAAAGCCACCGCCAAGCGGGTCACCCCGGACACCGACTCCGTCTTCATCAACCTCATTTTTCTTGACAGCCCGAAAAACCGGGAAGCTGCCACCGGCTACGGGTACATCAGCGAGGAGAATCTGGCCTATGCGGTGAACCACCTGAGCGACCAGAACAACGACTTCTGCACCTACACCAGCATCTTTGACCTCATCCAGGCCAAGTTCGGCGGGGTGTCGGTGGACGGCGGACAGGTGGTCATCCAGGGCGGGAACTCCTCCTTTGTGGGGGCATCCACTGCGCTTTACATCGTGGACGGCATTCCGGTGTCGGACATCGTCACCGTCCAGCCCTGCCAGGTGGCCACCATCGACATTCTGAAAGGTCCGGCCGCGGCCATCTATGGATCCCGGGGCGGGAACGGCGCCGTGGTGATCACCCTCCGGAAACAATAGGTCCCGGGCCGAACGCCCGGAGCGGCTGCCTCAGGGATTTCCTTCGTCCCGTTTCTTTCTCCGGAACCAGGCTTTGAATGTGTCCCGGAGGATCAACACCAGTTCCTTGCCCAGGATGGCGAGGGTGCCATAGAACAGCACCTCGCCTGCGATGAAGACCCCCAGCACCAGACCTGCCGTCCGGCCCGTGTTCAGGCCCAGGGCCCGGCCTGCGAATCCGCCGATGAGGGGCGACCCCACAATGAGAAAGTAGCTGAGGATCTGCAGGGCAAAGACCACCCGTTTGAAGGGGGTGTTGACCAGGTCCCGGATGCTGCGTTTGGGTGTGTCGTTCATGGACTGCAAGGTAGAAAAAAGCGGAAACATGTTTTTTTGAGAATATTCTCATTATATTTGCAAACCAAATCGAACCATGGCCAGGACGAAACGACCAAGACGCGTGGTGGCTCCTCCGGATTTCCGGGCCTATGTGCCCCAGGGGAGTCCGGCTCCCTCCAAACCCGGGGTGGAGCTTCACTACGAGGAGTACGAAGCCCTGAAGCTTGCGGATTACGACCTGATGAACCACCTGGAGGCCTCCCAGCTCATGGGAGTCTCCCGGGCCACCTTCGCCCGGATCTATGAGAGTGCCCGGAGAAAGCTGGCCAAAGCCCTGGTGGAAACCCGGGAGATCCGGTCGGTGTTCGGAAACGCCGAACTGGAAGGGACCTGGTACTTGTGCCGAGGGTGCCATGCACGATTCACCCTCCCGGTCCGGGGGGAATCCCACTGCCCCATGTGCCGGTCGCGCGACATGGAACGCCTGGCCGGAACCCGTTGAACACTCAATTCAAATCCAATGAAAACAGTCATATCAGCCAAAGGAAATTCCAAAAACGACCTGTTCGACCCCCGGTTTGGGCGGGCAGCCTGGTTCTGCATCCTGGATGCAGAGAGCGGGGAAACCCGGTTTGAGCAGAACGAACAGACGGAAGCCGACAGCGGAGCCGGGGTCAAGGTGGCCGAACGGATGGTGGAGCTGGGCGTAACCCGCGTGATCTCGGGTCACTTCGGGCCCAAAGCCAAGGACCTTCTGGAGAAATTCAGCATCCAGATGGTGGTCATCGACGACGAACAGCAAAAAATCAGCGAACTGATTGAAAGAATCAAAACGTAAAACACATGCCGGGATTGGATCACACAGGACCGGAGGGACAAGGTCCCCGCACCGGTCGGGTCATGGGAAACTGCCGGGGAAGTGCCTCTTCCCCGGAGTCATTGGACGTCGAACCCAAGGAGACGGACACACCTGCCCGGAGAGGCCGGGGACAAGGACCGGGCCGCGGACGGGGAAGAGGCTACGGACGGGGACGGGGCCTTCGCGGAGCTCGGAAGGATGGCTGACATCCCCATCGTTCAAAGAATCTCAGATACTTACATTACATTCAAGAAACCATATGAAACAATTGCTTGCCATTCCCACCAGCGAGGGCATGTTGGATGCCCATTTCGGACACTGCAAACACTTCACCCTGCTCCATGTGGAGGCCGGAGCCATTGTCGGTGAAGAAACCATCGACGCACCCCCGCACGAACCGGGCCTGCTCCCCCGCTTTCTGGCCGAAAAAGGGGTCACAGACGTCCTCGCGGGCGGCATGGGCCAGCGGGCCATCCAGTTGTTCAACGACCGGCAGGTGAATGTGTTCGTCGGCGCTCCCAAGGCGGCTCCCCGCGACATTGCCGAAGGGTTCCTGAACAAGACCCTGTCCTTCTCTGCAAACTATTGTGACCACTGACAGGACGGGACAGCAGCCCTGGAGCCTGGCGGTGGCCAGCGGGAAAGGCGGCACCGGAAAAACAACGGTGGCGGTCAACCTCTTTCACCGTTTGCAGCGGAGGGACACTCTCCGGGTCGAATTGGTGGATTGCGATGTGGAAGAGCCCAACAGCCTGCTGTTCTTTGACGGGTTGCAGGACGTGCATACCGAAGAAGCCCTTCAGCTGATTCCGAACATCCGCACCGAAGCCTGCACCTTCTGCCGGGCCTGTGTGGACTATTGTGAATTCAACGCCATCGTGGTCATTCCCCCGGCGGGGTTTGCGGATATCAATCCCAGTCTCTGCCACTCCTGCGGCGCCTGCCTGGTGGCCTGCAAGGAAGGAGCCATCGGGGAACACCCGGTGTCCATCGGGACCATCCGGCACTGCCGGACCCCGGAGGGATCCCCCCTCACCGAAGGGCGCCTGAACATCGGATCGGCCATGCAGACCCTGCTGATCCGCCAAACCATTGACAGCGCTTCCCGGGAAACCGATGTGCGGATCCTGGACGCTCCTCCGGGAACGTCCTGTCCCGTCGTCACCACCGTGGCCGATGCCGATTACACCCTGCTGGTCACCGAACCCACGCCCTTCGGTTTGCACGACCTCCGCCTCACCGTGGAGATGCTGCGGGAACTGGGGAAGGAATTCGGGGTGGTGGTCAACAAGGCGGGAGCCGGCGACCGGGCGGCTCTACGACTACCTGTCGGAGGAAGGCATCGATCTGTTGGCCGAACTTCCCTTCAGCAAGGCCTATGCCGCCCTGTATACAACGGAGACCTGCTGCAAGAGGGTGTGTTTCCGGACCGGGACCCTTACGAATCCCTGGTGGACATTCTCCTGAAGAAACGATCGGGCTCATGAAAGAAATCACCATACTGAGCGGGAAAGGGGGCACCGGAAAAACCAGCATCACGGCGGCCCTGGCCTCCCTGGCGGGAGATGCCGTCTATTGCGACAACGATGTGGATGCCGCCGATCTCCACCTGATATTCGAACCCCGGATCCGGGAAGAACATGTGTACCCGGGTGCCTGGGTGCCGGTCATCGACCCCGCCCCGCCTGCACGGAATGCGGCCTTTGCATGGACCATTGCCGCTTCGGTGCGTCCGCCGGGGAGGGATTCGGGGGCCTATTCCATCAACGCCTTTCAGTGCGAAGGCTGCCGGCTCTGCGAACGGGTGTGTCCCGCCGAAGCCATCCGTTCGGAACGCAGCAACCGCAACACCTGGTTCGTCTCCGGCACCCGCTTCGGAACCCTGGTGCATGCGCGGATGGGACCCGGGGAAGAAAACTCGGGCAAGCTGGTGGCCCGGCTGCGTCAAAAGGCCCGGCAACTGGCCCTGGATGCGAACCTGCCCCTGATGATCAACGACGGTCCCCCGGGCATTGGTTGCGCGGCCATCTCCAGCCTGTCGGGCACCGATGCGGTGCTCATGGTCATGGAACCAACCGTATCGGGCATCCACGATGCCAAACGCCTGGTGGAACTCATCGAGAGCTTTTCCCTGCCGGTGTTTGCGGTGATCAACAAACACGACCTGAGTCCGGAGGGCAGCCGGGCCATCGAAACCTTCCTTCGGGAAAAGGGCATCCCCCTGCTGGGCAACATCCCCTTCGACGAGGACATGGTGGCCGCCCTTCTGGTCCGGAAAAGCCTCGTGGAATACAAACCCGGGAACGAATCGTCCCGGATCCTGCAATCGGTCTGGAACCAACTCCAAACCCACCTGAATCCATGATTCTGCACGTCCTCTCGGAAAACTGTGCCGGCGGCCGTCTGGGGGCCGAACACGGACTCTCCTACCTCCTGGAACACGAGGGGACAACGGTCCTGTTCGATGCGGGACACAGCGACCTCTATCTGCGCAATGCCAAAGCCATGGGGCTGGATCCGGCTCACGAAGCCGATCTGGTTGTCCTCAGCCACGGGCACTGGGACCATGGAGACGGATTGATCCATTGGCCCCGTCCGGCCGATCCCGACCGTCCCCGGCGCATCCCCCTCCACACCCATCCGGCCGCCTTCATGAAACGGTACCGGAAGGCCGATGGAAGTCCGGTGGGTCTGGGGTTTCCGGAGTCTGAACTGGCCGATCGCTTCGATGTCCGCACCTCCCGGGAGCCCCTGCTCCTGGCTCCCGGTCTGTGGTACCTGGGGGAAATCCCCCGGATTCATGCCTTTGAAAACGAAGCCACCGGATTCGTGGATGCGCAGGGAATGCCCGATCCGGTTCCCGATGATTCGGGTCTGGCCGTGGATGTGGGTGGGGCCCTGGTGGTGGTCACAGGCTGCGCCCATGCAGGCGTGTGCAACACGTTGAGCCACGCCATTCGGGTGACCGGAATCGAAAAGGTTCATGGCGTCATCGGGGGCTTTCACCTGAAACGGCGGAACCGGAGGCTGGAGGCAACCCTCGGGTTTTTGAAGGATCTCGGCGTTGAGCAGGTCCTCCCCTCCCATTGCACCGCCCTGCCCGCCCTGGCTGCATTCTTCAAAGAATTCGGCGGAGAACAGGTGCAAACGGGCAAGCGGTTCAGTTGGTGAAAAACAACAAAAGGAGTCCGGCCGACACCCCCAGAAACAGCGCAAAAGGCAGACTTTTCCTCCACACGGCTCCCGGAGCCAATCCCTCGTCCTCCCATCTCCGGCGGAGATTCCGGAGGCTCAGGTGGAGTCCGCCCAGCAAGGCGAAGGCTTGCATCCAGGGAATGAAACGGGGCATCACCTGGTGCCAGGGGATGCTCGCCGTGCCGAAGAAATCCCAACCCCAGCCGAAGGGATCGGACAGGGATTGCAGGATGAAGGTCACGTTCACCAGAAACATGGGCAGCACGAACGATAGCCAGAGCATCAGGGCAAAGGGAAGGATGGATGCGGCATAGGTGAGGAAGGTCTGGCGGGGAGAGGTTCCGGCCGGACCCAACCGGCTTCCCAGCCAGCCCAGGGCATAGACCAGTCCGGGCACCACCAGGAAGACGGCCGACCAAAGCACCAGGGCATAGATCCCAAACAGGTCCCAGTTCTTCTTGTCGAGGATGTTCACATAGTCCCGGACCTCCGGCCAGTGCCCCAGGTAGAGGATGCTGTAGATGATGGCCACCGTGAAGATGCCGATGCTGAGCCAGGCGTCGCTGAGGTGGTTCACCTTCCGCTCCGATGCAAACGGCCGCCTGTAGAGGGTCACGTTGTCGTGGGGACAGGAACGGAAGCATTCCAGGCACAGGCCGCAGGCTGCGCTTTCTTCCAGGGTGGATACATTGAGTCCGTACGGACAGGCCCAGCCTTTGGCGCTTCCCGTTTCACAGAAATGCGCCTTGCACTTGTCGCAGACCTCCGGGGAACGCTTCCGGAGCGCCACCTTGCTCATGCCGGAGAAGGGTCCCACGAAGGCATGCACGGGACACACATAGCGGCAGAAAGCCCGGAGCTCAAACAGGGGCGCCATGAGGGTGGGCAACAGGAGAAGGAGGAGGATGGCCAGACCCGATGTTTTGGGGGACGCCACCATGGTGGTGCTGAAAGTGGCCAGGGTGAGGAACACCACCAGACGGAGCCAGTTGTTCTGCAACCGGGCGGGCCATGTGAGGAAGAGTCCGGAAAAACGGTTGTTGTACCGGCCGGTTTTCCCCTTTCGAGGATGGAAGAGGGACCCCCGTTGCATCCAGTCGCCGAAGAGGGGCAGGGGACACACGGTGCACCAGACCCGTCCGCCCAGCGGCGTCAGGACCGCGATGATCAGAAAGAGCCACACGGCCCACATCATCAGTACCCCCAGGTTCCGGCCCGACATTTTGGTGCCCAGGAACGAAGTCATCAGCACCAGGTAAATGAGGGCCAGGGCCAGGAAGACCAGCAGGAGCTGGGGCCATCGCGACACCAGAAGCCGGTGGAGCCGTCCCCCCGAAGGAACCATGTCTTTGGGTGATTTTTCGGGCGGACCCGGCCCGAACCAGGGGCTGCGAAGCCCGGAGAGGGACAGGACCCACAGGAGCAGGACCCCGGCCAGGGCCCCCAGGCTGAAGCACCACAGGGTATTGGGCAGGAGGATCAGCTTCCCCTGTTCGAAGGCATGCATGGGTCCGCACCACACATGACAGCGGTAGTAACTTTTCGAGACCACGTAGTTCAGCCAGCCCGGGTGGCGCACCACGAGGGTGAGCTCCCGGGTGATTTCCGGGGTTTCGCTGGGATCGGAGGTTTTGAAGACATGAACTTCCTCCAGGGCCGGACTCACCTTCACATCCACGTCGAATTCTTCCAGGAACCAGGAATGCCCCGTGTCGTCGGAAGAGAAGGTCAGGTGCAGGGTGTCGCCCCGGTGGCAGCGGATCACGGCCGGATCCTTCCCGTAGCGGAAATTCCGGATGTGGATGTGCCGGCTCACCGGTTCCTCCGCAAAGAACTGGCAGAGGATGGCCGGTAACGCGCCAAGTATGAGAACAAAAGAAAGATTGAAAATCCGTTTCTGGATTTTTCGCATGATACGGTCCGTACTTTCAGGGTGACGAAATGCCCGGAAGCCTCCGGGGAAAGGCTAAAAATAACTAATTTTGTCTACTTCCAACCGAAGCTCCATGACGAAAACCGATCCACGCACGAAAAACAAACGCCACATCGTCCGGACCCTGGTCCTGGTTCTCTTTCTTCTGATCCTCTTCCTGGGGGTGCCCTTCCTGGTTCTGCGATACCACGCCACCCAGAACGGACTGACGACCCGGGAGGTGGTCCAGCGGAAACTGCTGCGGGGACAAGGCGAACGGACCCACGATCCGGGCGAGGGAGAAGCCACGGAAGGGGAACGGGTCGATTTTCTCGCCCCCCGGGCCATCGGGTTCGGTTTTGAGGAGAACCCCATGATCTCCCACCTGGTGCCGGAGGACCTGGATGATGACGGCCTGCTGGACGTCATCGTCTGCGATGCGCTGGACAATTTCATCTCCTGGATCCGCCAGGAACCCGACGGCAGCTTCCGGGAAATCATTCTGGCCGAGGAGCTGATCGCCCCGGCCCACGCCCAGGTCTATGATTTCGATCAGGACGGGGACAAGGACATTCTGGTGGCCGTGCTGGGCCTGCTCTATCCCTCCAACGACAAGATTGGTTCGGTGGTGGTTCTGGAAAACCAGGGCGATTTCACCTTCACCAAGCGGGTGGTGGCCGACCACATCGCCCGGGTGTCGGACGTCCGGGCCGGCGACCTGGACGGGGACGGGGACAACGACCTGGCCGTGGCCCAATTCGGCTATGACGACGGAGAAACCCGGTGGATCGAAAACCGGGGCGACTGGCAGTTCGAGTCCCACATGCTCCAGAACCTGTCGGGCCCCATCAACATCGAGATTGTGGACATCGACGGAGACGGGGACCAGGACATGCTCTCCATCGTGAGCCAGGAATGGGAGGAATTTTATTTCTACATCAACGACGGGGCCGGTCATTTTCAGATGAAACTCCTCTGGGGCTCCGATAACGAGGATTTCGGAAGCAGCGGATTCACGCTGTACGACGTCAACCAGGACGGCCTGCTCGACATCCTCTATGCCAACAGGGACGCCTTCGACTACATTCCGCCCCAGGGCAAACCCTGGCATGGCCTCCAGTGGTTCGAGAACAAGGGGAACCTGGAATTTGCCTACCACCGCCTCTGTGATTTCGTGGGAGCCTACAGCCTGCGTCCGGCCGATGTGGACCGGGACGGAGACCTGGACCTTTTTGCCGTTTCGGCCTTCAATCTCTGGGAGGACCCGGCGGCACAGAGTTTCATCTGGCTGGAGAACACCGGTCAGGAAACATACATCCGCCGCGACATCACCAACGACCCCACCCACCTCATTATCATGGACACCGGCGATTTCAACAACGACGGTCTGCCCGACTTCGTCACCGGGGGCATGTACCCCTACCCGCCCTTCGACCGCATGAGCCGGGTCGTGCTCTGGATCAACGACGGTTCCCTCGTTCAAACACCCGATCAGGAATGATATCCGTGCAAAACACCTCCAACAGGAACCAACCCAAAAGCCAAATGAAACTCCGTCCCCTCGACGCCCGGAACGGGCTTGGTATCTTTTTCGCCCTGGCCCTGCTGTTCAGCGCCTGCAGCCAAAGCGTCACCGATGTGGACGGCAACCGCTATGCCACCGTGGACATCGGCGAGCAGACCTGGATGGCCGGGGATTTGCGGACCACCCGGTTCCGGGACGGTTCGGAAATTCCCCTGGTGGAAGGATACGAAGAGTGGGCGAAAGCCGATGCCGCCGCCTACTGCTGGTACAACAACGACGAGGCGGCCATCCCCGGACAGGGAGCCCTGTACAATGCGTATGTTCTGGAATCGGGGGAGGTTTGCCCGGAGGGCTGGCACCTGCCCAGCGATGAGGAATGGAGCCGGCTTCAGCAGGATCTGGGATCGGTGAGCCACGTGGGGGCCATGCTCAAAGAGGAAGGGACCGCCCACTGGAAAACGCCCAACGAGGGGGCCGACAACCGCACCGGATTCACAGCCCTGCCCGGGGGATACCGCAGTTACAACGGGACCTTCAACCTGAGCCGCATCGCCGGGTTCTGGTGGAGTTCCTCGGAAGCAAGCTGGTACGGCGCCGGAATGGACAGTTCCAATTCGTACGTGTTTCGCAACCTCCGGTACGACACCCGGGAAATCATCCGGAGCAATGCCTCCCCGACCAACGGATTCTCGATCCGCTGCGTGAAGGACGGAGGGCCGGAACTACGGACTCCACGCTGACTCAGAGCAGCACCATCACCACCGCCAGGACCAATCCCCCCAGGGCGAAGTACAGCCCCTTGCGCAGCACGGTGGAGCCGGGCATGAACATGAAAAAGGAGGACAGGGAAAAGAACAGCAGACTGACGCCGAAAAAGATGTTCAGAAAAAACATGGGCCGGTTCACCGTGGCTTTGTGCATTCCTTCCAGCTTCTGGATGACCGTCGGCAATTCCTTGACCGTGTAGGTGGCCAGCCCGGTGGTTTTGTCGTAGGACCCTTCCCGGAACCGGATCTGATCGCCGGTTTCTTCCACCACTTCCAGGTTCCGGATGAACAGCTGCCGTCCCAGCTCTTCGGCGGGCACGTTGGGTTCCAGTTGCCTTTCCATTTGTTTTTCCTTCTTCAGGAAATCCGTGGTCCGGAAGATCATCACCACCCCGCTCAGGGCGTAGATGCTCATGATGCCGGCCAGGAAGAACCCCAGGTACCGGTGGTAGATCCGGAATTTGGATGGCAGGTTCCGTTTCTTTTTCGCATCGCTTTGTGTGTGTTCTGTGGACATGTGTTTGATTTTCGTTCTGTGTGTTCAGACAACAATTCCTTAGCAAGGTTTAATTGATCCAAATAAAAATTCGTTGCTCCACACGGTGGATCCGGGCCATTAAAAACCCCGGACGCCGAAACGCCCGGGGCAAACCAACACTGCAGTTGCAGTGCTTCACTACTACCAAACGACTGACTAACCTATTTTTTTGAGAGCCGGGGGAATTCCCGGTCCGGCCCCATGACATCGTTCACGGTTACTGCAGTCAGGGCTTCGCCCACCTTGAATTTGGCCGACGATCTCACATCGGTGGCGGATGCGGCAGCCTTCAGGACATAGGTTCCGGCCTCGGCCACCCAGGAAGAACTTTTTTCATCGAAAAAGGATAGGTCTCTGGGCTCCAATGCGAAATGAAGGAAGGCACTGGCTCCCGGAGCCAACAGCTCGGTCTTTCCAAAAGCCACCAGCACCTGAACGGGCTTTTCGATCGTACCTTTTGGCGCTTCCATGTAAATCTGGACCACATCCCGTCCTGCCACGGAACCGGTGTTTTTCACCTCCAACTCCATGCTCAGATCACCGGAAAACTTCTTTGAGAGAAGAGTCAGTTTGCCATATTCGAATTGCGTGTACGACAGACCGTATCCGAAGGGATAGGAGACGGGAACCCCGAAGGTGTTGTAATAGCGGTACCCCACATAGATGTCCTCCTCGTAGGTCACTTCCCAGGGATCGCGCCGCATGAAGGAGAAACCGGACAGGTCGGGGGCGTCGTCCGCCTTCCCTTCCTGCTTCAGGGCTTGTCCGGGGAAGTTCTTTGCCGTGGGACAATCCTCGTAGCGGACGGGGAAGCTGACAGCCAGCTTTCCCGAGGGATTCACCTTGCCCAGGAGCACGTCGCTCACCGAGTGCCCCGCTTCCTGGCCCGGCTGCCAGGCCAGAAGGATGGCGTCGGGCAACGACTTCCAGGAGGCGGTTTCGATCACCCCGCTCACGTTCAGGATCACCACGACCTGTTTCCCTTTTGCATGAAAGGCTTCGGTCACCGTGCGGATCAGGTTTTGTTCCGTGGAGCTGAGGTAAAAATCGCCTTCCTCGGCCTTCCGGTCCACCCCTTCCCCGGCGTTCCGCCCCACGGTAACTAGGGCCACGTCATTCGATTCGGCCATGTCACGTGCAAGGTCCGCATCCAGAGCCATCTCGGCAAGCGGAATCTTCCCGCCCATCATGGCTGCGATGGGATTGGAGGAACGGCCCTGGCTGGCCCGGGCCTTTTCCATGTAGGCCCGGTAGGTCCCGGCCAGGGTGGCATCCACGGCCAGACCGGCCGATTCCAGTCCCTCAATCAGGGAGACGGTGTAGGCTTCGTTCACATCGCCGCTGCCGGTTCCCCCGGAGATAAAATCATAGGAGGTGGTGCCGAACGCAGCGATCTTTTTGGTTCCGGTGACGAGGGGCAGGGCCCGGTCCCGGTTTTCGAGCAACACCATGCCATCGGCTGCCGCACGGCGAACTACCGCGGCATGGGCTTTGAGATCCGGTTTTCCGGACGGAACAATTCCCCGGTGGCGGGGTGTCCGCATCATGATCCCCAGGACCCGTTCTACGTTCCGGTCCAGCACCGACTCATCGAGTTTGCCGCTTTTCACGGCCTCGATGATCTCCAGGATCTTGGAGGTGCTTCCGGGCATGATGACTTCGTTGCCCGCTTTCATCTGGGCAACGGCATCGCTCCCTCCGCCCCAGTCGGTCATCACGTACCCGTCGAATCCCCACTCGTCGCGGAGGATGGTCTGGAGCAAGGTCTCGTCCTCGGAGGTGTAGGGGCCGTTCACCTTGTTGTAGGAGGTCATGATCGTCCAGGGCTTCCCTTCGGTCACGGCAATCTCAAATCCCCTCAGGTACAGCTCCCGGAGCGCCCGCTGGCTGATGTGGACGTTCACCGACATCCGTTGGGTTTCCTGGTTGTTTACCGCAAAATGCTTGGGCGCGGTGCCCACGCCGTTGGACTGGACGCCCCGGATCATGGCCGCCGCCATCTTCCCGGTCACCAGGGGGTCCTCCGAATAGTATTCGAAATTCCGGCCGCACAGGGGATCGCGCTGCAGATTCAGCCCGGGGCCCAGGATCACGTCGGCTCCATAAGCCAGGATTTCCTCCCCCATGGCCCGTCCGGTCGCTTCCACCAGCTCGGTGTCCCAGCTGGAAGCCAGGACAGTGGCAATGGGAAAGGCCGTTGCATAATAGGTGTTGTCATCGCCGGGACGGGTGGGAGAAATACGGAGTCCGGCCGGACCGTCGGAAAGGATCTGGGTGGTGATGCCCAGCTCCGGGTATTCGGCCGTGAATCCGGCTGCCCCGGGAAGGTAGGTTTTCACTCGGGCCGACATCTCATTGTAGACGGGATCGTCCAGCCGGGGTCCTCCGAACATGGAGGAAAGTCCCCCCATGGCTCCGGGTCCGTCCCCGCCTCCGGGTCCGCTCGAAGGCGGAGCCCCGGGAGCTCCCATGGGCGGCGCGCCATCCGGCGGATTCCCCATACCGGCAGGGGCGCCTCCGGGCCCGCCGGGTCCGTTTCCGGCTCCGGCAGGCGGGCCAAACCCGGCAAAGGACATGCCGGTGCCCACCAACAACTGGGCTTTTTGCTCCAGGGTCATCTGTTCAACGATCTTTTTGATGTCGTCCGAGGGAGGATCGGATGCCTGCACAGGGCTGGCGATCGTCCCGAGAAACAGGCCGGCAAAAAGCGCGGCCAAACCTTGCTTTGTTCTCGTGTTCATGGTCGATTGTTTGATGGTACATGTGGATTTGACGCCAAACATATAAAAAGGTTTAATGCTTGATTATCAATATTTTTCAGCGGTTTTTCCAGCGGGGCGTTCGTCCGGAAAAGGGACGGCTCCGTCGGGAAAAACCCCGGGTTGGTCGATCAAATTTTTTTCGGGAAGGGGGGCGGAATACCTTTGATCCAAACGTTTTTTGTCATGAACTATATCCAAATCATCGTGTGGTTGAGTCTCCTTGGCGTCCTTGCATCGAATCCTGTGAACGGGCAGACTCCGGAACCTGAATCCTGGTCCCTGGACAGTTGCCTGAGTTACGCCATCGAGAAGAACATCAGTGTCCGGATGGCCGATCTGGCCACGGACAGGAACACCCTCAGCCTGGACCAGGCAAGAGCCTCCAGGCTGCCCAGTGTATCGGCCAGTGTCAATCAGAATTTCAGCTGGAACTATACCTATGCCTCCCAAAGCGGAACCTCGGCCACGGGCCAGGCCACGGGAAGTACGTCCTACAACCTGAACTCCAGCGTGGACCTGTTTCAGGGCCTCAAGGTCCAGAACCAGATCAAACAGTCGGAAATCAATCTGATGAGCAGCCAGTACTCCTCCCAGACCATCCGGGAATCCATGGAGCTGAATGTCCTGAACGCCTTCCCTGAGTGTTCTGTATGCCAAGGAAGGGGTCAACAATGCGGAAAAGCAGATCGAAGTGACCCGGGATCAGCTGTCCCTGGCCCAGGAGCGCCTGCAGCTGGGAATCATCTCCCAGTCGGATTTTGCAGATCAAATCCGGAGCTGGCCAGTGAGAAGCAGACCCTGGTGGATGCGCAGAACGAACTCACCATGGCCAACATCAACCTGATGCAGCTGATGGAATATCCCGTGAGCGATGCCTTCCGCGTGGCCACCCCCGACCTGAGCGATCTGCTCGACAACCTGGAGATCCCCAGCGCCCTGGAAATTTACGGAGCCGCCCTGGGTTTCAAGCCCCAGGTCAAACAAGCGGAAGCCAGCACCGAAAGCGCCAAACTGGACGTGGAGATCGCAAAGGCAGGGCTGATGCCTTCCCTTTCTCTGTCGGCCGGACTCGGAACCAATTACACCGGGTTGCAAACCGACATGAACTACTTCGATCAGCTTCAGAACAATCTGAGTCCCCGCGTGGGCCTGACGCTGGCCGTCCCCATTTTCCAGAAAAAACAGGTGAAGACCTCCATCGGAAATGCAAAGATCGGGATCGCCGAGGCGGAACTGAATGCCCTGGATACCCGGAACGCGCTGCGGAAGGAAATCGAACAGGCCGTGGCCAATGTGGTTTCGGCCCGCCAGCGGTACCTGGCCAGCCAGGAAGAACAAGCCGTGACCCAGGAATCGGTGGACGTGGCCACGGAGAAAATGAACCAGGGTCTGATGAATGCCGTGGATTACCTCTACGAACGGACCAACCTCATTGTGGCGGAAAGCAAGTTGCTTCAGTCCAAATACAACCTCATTTTCAGTGAGAAGGTGCTGGATTTCTACAAAGGCGTCCCCCTCACCCTGTAAGCATGCATACAAACAAAACAAAATACAACGTCATGAAAAAAGTCATCATCATCGTTCTGATCCTTGCCGGGCTGGCCGGCGGAGCGCTGGCCATCTTCCGCCGGTTTGAGAAGAAAGACACGGCAATGAACCTGGAAACCGAGCAGGTCATCCGGGGCACCATCAACGAACTGATCACCTCCACCGGGACCCTGGAAGCCCTGGAAACCGTGGAAGTGGGCACCCAGGTCTCCGGCATCATCGACAAGATTTTCGTGGATTACAATTCCAACGTGAAGAAAGGCCAGCTGCTGGCAAAAATCGATGAAACCCCCCTCGTTGCGCAGCTGGAACAAAGCCAGGCTTCCGTGGAAAGCGCAGAGGCAGAGGCCAACTACCAGGAAGCAACCTACAAGCGATACAAGGCGCTGGCTGAAAAACAGCTCATCGCCGAATCGGATTACGAGCAGGTGGAATACAATTACCGGAAAGCCCTGGCCGCCCTGAAGAATGCCCGGTCGGTGCATGAAAGGAACCAGATCAACCTGGGCTATGCCACCATCACCTCCCCCATCGACGGCATCATCCTGGACCGGGCGGTGGATGAAGGACAGACCGTGGCGGCAAGCTTCAGCACCCCCACCATGTTCACCATTGCCAACGACCTGACCCAGATGCAGGTGGAGGCCAGTGTGGACGAGGCCGACATCGGGCGTCTGCAAATGGGCCAGCGGGTGGAATTTACCGTGGATGCCTACCCCGAAATGAAATTCAGCGGTGAGGTAACCGAAATCCGTCTGCTACCCGTGGAAACGTCCAACGTGATCACCTACACGGTGGTGGTGGACGCTCCCAACGACGATCTGAAGCTGATGCCGGGGATGACGGCCAACCTTTCCTTCTTTGTCATGGAGAAGAAAGACATTGTCCTGATGCCTGCCGGAGCCCGCACCTTCATGCCCGATCCGGCCAGCCTCCAGGCCTACCAGGAGCAACACCCGGAAGTGGAAGTGAAGATGCCCATGGGTCCCGGACAGGGACAGGGACAGGGTGCCGGACAGGGACAGGCCCCGGGCGGATTCCCATCCGGAGCAGCCTTTGCCGCACCGCCAGCCGGAGCCGGCATGGCGCCCGCGGGGGATGAAACTACCACCCGGCAGCTGGTGTGGGTGAAACGCGACAACGTCATCGAACCGGTGATGGTGGAGCTGGGCGACACCGACGAACTGCACTACGAGGTCCTGTCGGGACTGCAGGCAGGCGACGAGGTGATCACGAGCCTGGGAGAGGAAATGAGCTTCCCGGCCGGGATGCCCCAAATGCCCTCCAACGGCACCCGGAGTCCCTTCATGCCCCAGCGTCCGGGCGGCGGCGGGAATCCCCCCCGGGGCAACTAAAAACGTGGAAATCATGAACAACGCAAAGACCATCATCAAAGTGGAGGATCTCCGAAAGGACTTCCACATGGGCGAAATCACCGTCCATGCCCTGCGGGGTGTCCATCTGGAGATCAAGGAAGGCGAGTTTCTCGGAATCATGGGAACGAGCGGATCGGGAAAGTCGACGATGTTGAACATCCTGGGTTGCCTGGACAAACCCTCCGGCGGAACCTACCTTCTGGACGGTGTGGATACGGGAACCCTGAACAAGAACCAGCTGGCCGCCCTGCGGAACCACAAGCTGGGGTTCATCTTCCAGTCCTACAATCTCCTGCCCCGGACAACCGCCCTGGAAAATGTGGAGCTCCCCCTGTTCTACAACGCCAGGGTCAAGTCGAAGGAACGCCGCGAACGGGCCAAACATGCCCTGGAAGCCGTGGGTCTGGCCGACCGCATGGGCCACATGCCCAACCAGATGTCGGGCGGCCAGCAGCAACGGGTGGCCATTGCCCGTTCGCTGGTGAACGACCCGGTCCTGATCCTGGCCGATGAGGCCACCGGAAACCTGGACACCCGAACCTCTTACGAGATCCTGTCCCTGTTGCAGAAATTGAACGAGGAAGAAGGCAAAACCATCGTGTTCGTCACCCACGAACCCGACATTGCCAGGTGCATGAAGCGGAACGTGGTGTTCCGGGACGGGAACATCCTGCGAAAGGAAGCGGTGACGGACCGGGTGAGTGCAGCCCGTGTACTGGAATCCCTTCCCGTGGAAGAAGAAGTCATCTAAAGCAAGTGTCATGAACTATCTGAATACATTGAAAATATCCCTGAGCGCACTGAACCGGAACAAGTTCAGAGCCTTCCTCACCATGCTGGGGATCATCATCGGTGTGGGCTCGGTGATCGCCATGCTGGCCATCGGGCAGGGATCCAAGAAGAGCATCCAGGACCAGATGTCCGACATGGGAACGAACCTGATCATGGCCATGCCCGGCGGAGATTTCCGGGGCGGCGTCCGTGGTTCCATGGCGAATGCCCAGACCATGAAACTCAGCGACCTGGATGTGATCCGGGAGGATTGCGATGCCATTTCCGCCGTCTCTCCCCAGGTGCAATCCAGCGGTCAGCTCGTCCGGGGAAACCTCAACTGGCCCTCCTCGGTGTACGGTGTCAATGCCGACTTTCTGGAAATCCGGAAGTACACGCTGGATGAAGGCCGGCTGTTTTCGGACCGCGAGATCAAGACCTACGCCAAGGTGTGCATCATCGGGCAGACCATCGTGGAGAACCTGTTCGCCGAAGGGGAAAACCCGCTGGGCCAGTCGATCCGCTTCAACAACATCCCCTTCAAGGTGATCGGGGTGCTGGAGGACCGGGGCGAGAACGGCATGGGCCAGGACCAGGACGACATCCTTCTGGCACCCTACACCGCCGTCATGAAACGGGTCCTTTCCATCGACTACATCAACGGGATCATGGCATCCGCCGCCTCGGAGGATCTGAATGAAAAGGCCATGACCCAGATGGCGGACGCCCTGCGGAAAGCACACAAAATCGGGCCGGCCGATGACGATGATTTCCGCATCATGTCGCAGTCCGAGCTCGTGTCGACCTTCACCTCCATCAGCGACATGATGACCGTGTTGCTTGGGGCCATCGCCGATCTCCTGCTGGTGGGCGGCATCGGGATCATGAACATCATGTTTGTTTCGGTGACCGAGCGGACTCCGCGAAATCGGCCTGCGCCTTTCGGCGGGCGGCCGGGAACGGGACATCATGATGCAATTCCTGGTGGAATCCATCCTCCTGAGCGTCATGGGAGGAGCCCTGGGCATCCTTCTGGGGATCGGGGCAACCAAAGTGATCAGTTCCATGGCCGGATGGCCCACGGTGATCATGCCGCCGGCCGTCATCCTTTCCTTTGTGGTGTGTACGGCCATCGGCGTCTTTTTCGGCTGGTACCCGGCCAGGAAAGCCGCCGGCCTGAATCCCATCGATGCCTTGCGGCACGAATAAAAAAACGTATGTTTGATGCATGCCCCCGGCAACCAGATGACCCTGACTTTGAAATTCGGCAGACGGCTCCCCCTCCTGCTCCATGTCCTTGCATGGGTCATCATCCTGTTGCTTCCCCGGTACCTGGTGAACACCTACGGGGACGGGGACATGCGTTTTTTACACCACTATTACCTGAACACCGCCTTCTACGGGGTCTTCTTCTACCTGAACTACCTGGTGTTGTGCCCCGGATGTATTTCGATGAGAAACGGTTCCGGTACTTTCTGGCCCTGGTCCTGCTTCTCACCGTGGTGATCTTCACACTCCGGTTCCTGAATGCCAACCTGTTCCGGGAGGTCTTCCGGGACGGACCCTTGAGGGGGCGGGAAACGGTACCTGCTCAACGGCTCCGACCTCCTGTCGGATGGCGGACGGGAGGGCGGTCCCCGACGTCCGCCTCCCTTCCGGATCCTGGGCATGATCAGCCACCTGGCCACCCTCCTGCTGCTCACCGGGTTCTCCCTGGGTCTGGGTGTCCTGGACCGCTTGCGAAGCAACGAGAAGGAGAAAAAGGAGATGGAAAAGGAGATGCTCAATGCCGAGCTGGCGCTCCTGAAAAACCAGGTGAGCCCCCATTTCTTTTTCAACACCCTGAACAACATCTACTCCCTCATCCATCCGACACCGAGCGGGCGGGCGAAACCGTTCACAAACTGTCCAAGCTGATGCGCTACCTGCTCTACGACACGGAGCACAACCTGAAGGACCTGTCCGATGAAGTGCAGTTCATGCGCAACTACATCGAGCTCATGCAGCTCCGGCTCAACGAAAAGGTTCGCCTGTCCATCGACCTGCCGGAGAATCCCCCGCCTCCTCCACACATCCTGCCCCTGCTCTTCATTCCCGTGATCGAGAATGCCTTCAAGCACGGGGTATCGTACCGGGACGAATCCTCATCGAAATCCGGCTTCAGGGCCGAGGGCCGGAAACTGAGCTTCCGGACCCGGAACAGCCTGAACGGGCATGCCAATTCGGAAACGGAAACGCATTCGGGCATCGATGGAGAACGCGAAGAGGTTGTCCCCGTTGTTTCCCGGGAGGCACGAACTCCGGATCGACCCGGGCCTGGACGCGTACACGGTGGAGATCACCGTCGACACACGGACCTGAAACCATGAGCATCCGCTGCATTGCCATCGACGACGAGCCGCCGGCCCTGCAGCTGGTGACGAGCCACATCCGGAAGACCTCTTCTGGAACATGCGGGATCCTTCGACAACCTCTTTGGATGCTTTGGACTTTCTGACCGATCACCCGGTGGACCTGATCCTGCTCGACATCCACATGCCCGGATCTCACCGGCCTTGAATTTGCCCGGACCTCCAACCGGGGCCCCACGTGATTTTCACCACCGCCTACGACAAGTACGCGCTGGAAGGATTCAAGCTCAACGTGGTGGACTACCTGCTCAAACCCTTCAACTATGAAGAATTTCTGACGGCCGTCCAGAAGGCCAGGAAGCTCATCGAACTGGAGCAGGCTCTCGTTCCGGGAAGCGGAGGTGGGAACCCGCTTTCTTTCTCAAATCGGATTACAAGATCCGGCGGATCAATCTTCGAGGACATCCTCTACATCGAGGGACTCAAGGACTATGTGAAGGTCTACCTCCGGATGGAAAACTCCATCCTCTCCCTCAACACCCTGAAGTCCCTGAAAACAAGCTGCCTCGGAAGCCCAGTTCATGCGGGTACACCGGTCCTTCATCGTGAACCTGGAACAGATCCACACCATCGAACGCTACCGCATCGTCTTCGGCGACACCTACATCCCCGTGGGGGACCAGTACAAGGCCCGGTTCAACGAATTTGTCAAGGGAAATTTCCCGGAGTGAATCGGGAGCCGGCTGCTTCCGAACCCAGGCCGTATCTCCGGGACGCGCACACTTTCCTGATTTCCTGCCGCACACCGGGGGCAAAGAAACGCAGGCTCACCAGACGGTTCTCCCCTTTGTACCGGTACTGCCGGCCACCACCGTGGCACCGCTGAAATCGATTTCCATCCGGAATCCGCCCATCCGATCCCAGGCCTTCCACACGCCTGCAGGCTCCCCCATCTCGTACACCTGACGTTCCCGGAGCTGCCCGTTCCGGGATCGAACTCCCTCCCAGGCGCCGTGCAGGGTATCCCGGACATTGATCAACACCACTCCTCCACGGGTCCGGTGATAGCGGGCCCGCAGACTGGAGCGGTTGTTTCGGTACCAGATGATTTGTTCCAGGTCCCCTTCCGGTTGTAGAAACAGCTGCTGTCGCGCCGGCCGGCCGTCAGGGCACCGCTTTCCCGCAGCCTCCTCGACGGTCGGTACAGCGGTAGATGCCCTCGCAGGGGGTTCCGTTCTGCTGGTACAGGCCATCCGACACGGACAGCTCATCCAGGCACGCAAGCTGGGCGGAAAGAGACATCCCGATGCCCCCACAAGCAAAACACAACTGCACCTCGCATAATCACCACCACTCCCACCCTGGGAAAGCCGACGCAAGGTTGGCAATTTCAGGCAGTTCTCAAAGTGGGTTTTGATGAAAGGGAAATCCGCTCCATCAGGCGACGCCCCGATCGGGTCAATTCGTCATGGACCACCAGGTAGAGCACGTGCTTCCCTTCCCGGTCGTTGTACCAGAACTCCAGGGGCACGTTTCGGTTGCGCTGCACCTCAAAATCCGGGTTTGTCCGCACATTTTCTGCGATGCGGGGCTCCAGGTAGGTTTTCAGCCCGTTGATGTCCACCTGGGAGCGGCGGTAGCCCACGAGAGTGTAATGGAGGCGAAAGGCCCCTTCGTCCGAGAGGCTGGCACTGTCGAGACGGGTGTCCGGGTCCACCATGTGGGGACATTTCCGGTTGAACTCCTGCAGGGCCAGAACCAGGGGGTCTGCGTCCTTTTCCCCGGGAAGGGCGGACCGGGATTCCGGTGCGGACCGGGGCGATTCCCTCCGGGGCGTTTCCACCGCTGCGACGCTGCTGTCCGGTCCGGACCGGCAGGAAGCAAGAATCATAAGGGCAAGGAGGAGCAAGGGTTTCATGGAGGAGCCGGGATTTGGTCCGTTCCGGGTGTGTTCCCGGACGGCCGGCGCAAGATAGGGAAAATCCGAAAAAAAGCCACCCGGCGCACGGGGCGGCCGGGTGGCAGGTTCATCCAAAGGAGATGGAGGTTCTATTTTGCCTTGGTGTGCACGTCCAGGGCAATGGTGAATTCATCGTAGATGGTGCGATCGGCCAGGCCTTCGAAGAATTTGCCGGATCCGTATTTCACATCGTAGAGGGTCCGGTCGACCACGATGTTCCCATAGATGTTCTTCCCCCCGTCTGCATCGGCAAGCACGGCTTTGAACGTGACGGGATGTGTGACCCCCTTGATGGTCAGGTCACCGGTTACCGTGGCATTCCCTCCGGCAATGGCGGTGGAACCCGTGATGGTGAAGGTGGACGTGGGATGGGCTTCCGTTCCGAAGAAATCATCGGATTTCAGGTGACCCACCAATTTCCCGGCCATGTCGGCGTTGTCGGCCAGATCGGTGCTGGTGATGCTGTTCATGTTTATTTTGAACGTTCCGGAGGCAACTTTCCCATCTTTGATGGTGAATTCTCCGGACGCCAGGCTCACGGTCCCCGTGTGGGTTCCGGTGACCTTCTGTCCCGTCCAGTTCAATTTGGAACTCTGGGTATCCGCCGTGTAGGTCTGGGCGGAGGCGACCGCAAAACCGGCGGTCAGAATCAGTGCGGTGAGGAGATGCATGCGCTTCATTGGTTTCATCATTTTTTTGTGATACATGGTGCAAAACTATTCGTTCGACACCAGGTGAAACAATGAACTAGTTCAAGATTCCCCGTCCGGACCCTTCTTTAACAACTGTTTAACAATCTTGCTCAGGAATTCCGGGCTCACCCCCAGGTAGGAGGCAATGTGGTACTGGGGCAGCCTGTCCAGCAACTGGGGCTGGGTCCGTCTCAATTCCAGGTAGTTCTCCTCCGCCGTTTTGGAGAGAATGGAGACCAGGCGCTTCTGGAGGAAAATGTAGGAGCGTTTCAGCTTGGTGTTGGAATCCAGGGCCGCCTGATCCGAAAACTCCCTCCGGAGCACCTCCAGGTTTTCGCTGCTGATGGAGTGGACCACGCTGTCCTCGATGGTGTCCAGGTTGAAGGGGGTGGGACGGGGCGAGGCCAGATCGCCGAGCACCTGTCCTTCCCGGGCGAACAGCACGTTGAATTCCTTCCCCGACGGATCGATGATGTAGAGGCGCAACAGACCCCGGATCACAAAGTAGTGACGGGTGTTGCTGTCTCCGTTGATGAAGATCTGGGTCCGCTTTCCGAATTCCTCCCGAACGAACAACGACAGAATCCGGTCCCTCTGGGCATCGGTCAACCGGTTCCGGAAGTCCGGATCCAGAAAATCGAACAGCTCCACCTGTGCCTCAGGGCTCCCCATGGTCTCTCCCTCTTGTTTTCAGGGTGTCCGCCACCCGGAAGGCTCCGCGTACGCCGACCACCTCGCCCGATGGCAGGATGCCGCGCAACAGGATGTGGTAGGTTCCCGGCAACTCCGGGGCCGGAAACGCGATGATCGATTCGCCTCCGGAGGTCAGGTTCACATTCGCATCCCAGTACACCGTGTTGCGCACATCGGGCGCTATTCCACCTGAATCATAGTCCGGACGGTGGGCGGCTGTGGTGGCCTCCGTCGCCTGCAAATCAAAAAAGTAGCCTCCCCGGGGCAGATCGATGCCCGCCAGATCCCCTTTGCGTGTGGTCACGGCCAGGATGCCTCCGAACTGCAAATTCCCCTTGAGATACACGTCATTGATCCATTCGATGTGCGACACCCGGTCCGGTGAGATTCGCAGCAGGGCATCCAGATCGAACACGGGAATGTTGTCCACCAGGATCAGGGGCTTGAAATGTTCCATGATTGGATTGGGGTTGATGAAATGCACCTGCCTCTCCCCCCGTTTCCGGTAGAACTGGACCTGGGGGACCAGATTCAGGAACACCTCCTCCAGGTTGGGAAGGCGGATGTAATCGTCGATGTTGAGCCGTTCCACCTGGGTTCCATAAAAAGGCGCATCGCGCCTCCAGTCCACCGGGGGTGCGGAATCGGGACGGGCTCCCTCCGCGCCGAACACCCGGGCCACCTGCCGGCGAAGAGCCAGTTTCCGTGCCGCTTCCCGTTCGGTGTCGCTCAGGACAAAGGGTTGAAGGGGCTCCGGCATTCCGGCGTCTTCAAAGTCCAGTTCGATGCGCACCTGGGGGTTGGTCCCATGGATGCGTCCCGGACACACAAACAATTCCTTGTCGCCCGGGTCCAGTTGCATGTCCAGGAGAAAGCGGCCGTCTCCGTCGGCGGTGGTCACAAAGAAATCCGGATACCGTCCGAGGAGCGACACACTGACCTCCGCAAAGGGCACGGGGCCCTTGCCCGAATCCACCACCGTACCGCCCAGCCCGAGGCTCCTCCCCAGGTCCGGGCGGACGAGCTCCGAGGCTCCGGGAGCGGATTCGCCGGAGGCAACCTGAAAGGCCCCCTCCTCCCCGGACAGACACCCCTCCTCGGCCACCGAAAGACAGAAGGCACGGGTGCCGGCGGGCAGAGGGACTCCGACCGTCAGGGCAATCCGGACCGAATCGCCCGGCTTTACCACTTCCTGAAGGGGGCGGCACCCAAGTCCGCTTTCCGGAGATTCATTGTCCCCATCCGCCAGCGGGCGTTCCCACGCCCCGGATCCGGGGTTCCGGGATCCGGCGTTGAGCGATTTGTGATCGGGATTGACCAGCCGGAGGGGCAGCCAGGCAAACTCCCCGGGCCCCTGGTTTCGCATCCAGCGGGTGTAGGCCTTCAGGTAGACCCAGCCGGTAAGCATGTCGGCAGGGATGGAAATCCGGCCCATGGCAACCCCGTCGGACAGGGCAAATCGTCCCCGGGTCCGGGTACCGCTTCCGGGTTCCACCAGCTCCACGTACAGCACGGAGCTCCAGTCTTCCTCCCCGGGCAAGCCTTCCAGCAGGCGGTCGGCCCGAAAAAAGATGTCCTCTCCGGCCACATAGAGGGTCCGGTCGGTGCGCAGAACCACCTCCTCCCGGATGGGCAGGTCCGGGGACCGGCCGGCCGCCGGTTCCTGTCCCGCGAGGGAGGAAGCCCCCCCGCCGAGGAGGATGGAAAGGACCAGGCCCAGGGTATGTGAACATCGTCTCATGTCTACCAATAGTCCGGTTTTGATGGTGGATCCCCTGTGCTTTTTGCAGTCGAAGCATTCTTCTCGACGTCAGCCAGGGAGGGCCCATCCCAAAATCATTCGCGCTGTACAGGTAGTGGTGACTTTGTAGCAACTGCCGAAATCAAAGATGCTGGTGTCCAACCGGCACCTGTAACGGGCACAAAGAAGTCGAACTCATCGGGTTCCACAAAGATGCGTTTTGTGGAAACGGGTGTGGCGTAGAAGCACCCCAGGACCGGCCGCCCGAATCCTTCCTGTACAGGTTGCCCTGAAGGGCAGAGGGTTGGGTCTCATAAAAACTGGCGCCGCCGGTGGATTCTGCTGTTCAGCCGGTCCCAGTAGGCATAGGCCTGCTCCGGACAGGGAATGCTGCCTGACAAGCACGCTGTACCGGGCCGACAGACGAACCGACTGATCGGAAACATAATGCGGCTTGTTCTGGTAAATGCTGTTTTCTGTGAGAAATCGGGTGAGGCCAGCATACACCTTCTGGATGGTCTCCGTGCTGTAGCAGGTCGACATGGTGTCCTTGTCGAAGGCCTGGACAACGCCCATGTGCCACATGAACGCGGGTACGTAGGGACTGTGGTATTCCCATGATTCGGTGGCCACCCACAGGTAGTTCCGGGCCGTGCCTGTATGGCCTTTCACATCGTTGAAAAACTGGAGCCCGTGGTACACGATGTCCGGATCCTCCTCTCCGGAGTTTCGCTGCATGAAGTAAAGGGAGTCCACCGGGGACAGGCAAACAGGGTGTCGTACTCCGACCGGTAGCTTTCCCCTCCTGGCATGTCGACCCGAATGGCGTAGGATTTGGCCTGCACGCCAGGGAAGGAGGAGAGGGGGAACATCGTACACCCCGTTCCCCAGGTTCCGGTAGGTGGATTTCTCCTTCGTTGTCCTCGATGGCCACCACGCAGCCGTCCACCGGAAGAACATAAGCAGGATCGTTGTGGTGGCTTATTATTGAAATGGTGGGACCCGGTACAACCCAGCCTCGTCGGCCACCATGCCGTTGATGACGTACATTTCCTGCACCGTCGATGACCGACTGTAGGGCTCGATGCAGGAACCCGCCCCCAGAAGCATCAGGGCAAACCCCAGGAATCTAGTCGCTCTCATAGTTCCCCAGTTTGACATTCCACGAAAGTGCGTGATGACCGGTTTCCTGAAGATGCTGAGCTTGTACCTCACCTGTCCCTCTTCCATGGCAAAAACACGGAATAGGCATTGCTCCGCCGGTCACGTTGTAGAAATTCAACATCCAGTAGCTGTGAAAGGGTTTGTTCTCCAAGTTCCCCTCAATGTTGATGCTCAGGTCGAAACGCATGTAATCGGGGATCCGGTAGCTGTTCCGTCCCGAATAGTTCAGGAATTGCTTACCGTCCACATAGAACACCGACACCGGATAGGTGACGGCCGGGCCTTGATGTAGACGAAGTTTCCGGACAGGCTCAGCCGGCGGTTGATCTTCCAGTTGGCCACCACGTTCAGGTTGTGGGGCCGGTCGTAGTTGGAAGGAAAGGGAAGGCCGTCGTTGATCCGTTCGTCGGGATCGGCGTTGTCGACGGTCAGGTACGACCGGGTGTAGGCACAGGACACCCATCCGCTGATCTTCCCTTCCCTCTTCCGCAGGTAGGCTTCCAGCCCGTACGCTTCCAGATCGCCGGGAAGGGTCATGGTCTCCACATGGGGCGTGGTGATGAAACTGGCCCCGTCGCGGTATTCCATGACGCGGACGGCGGCTTTGTAATAGACCTCCAGAGAACCATTCACCCCGCCCTGGGGAAAATCCTTCTGATAGAATCCCAGGAGTACTGGTCGGATCGGGGCGGACGGATGTTGTAATCGCACAGCTTCCACTGGTCGGTGGCGCCACGGCGATGGTGTTGCTCAACATGAAGATGAACTGGTGGATCCGGTTGTAGGACAATTTCAGGGAATTGTAGGCCCCGAGCATGACATTCAGCGCCGCCCGGGGTTCCAGCCGCCGTAGAGCGAATGAATTAAAGGGCTCGTAGGTCCGGACTTCCGACACATTTCCCGGCCGGAAGGGAAGTCCGTCTCCGTAGACCAGGACCTCGTCGGGACCCAGGGAAAGAAGGACGCGAAAACGAAGGCCCCCGTACAGGGTGACGCGCGGACTCGGGCGGTGATTTCGTCGGCCAGGTACGCGGCCCATTCCACCCCTTTTCCCGGCCGAGGCTCACGTTCCCGGATCGAAACCGGGCCATAGGGGAGCACGTCGCCCCGGTCGAGGTCGTAATGTATGGCGTTGGTCCCGAAGGTGAGTTT
The DNA here is from genome assembly GCA_041393235.1 of Bacteroidales bacterium. GTDB lineage: Bacteria > Bacteroidota > Bacteroidia > Bacteroidales. The sequence goes on along the minus strand of JAWKKO010000014.1, from coordinate 21,226 downwards.
GCGTTTTCCAGGGACAGCTCATGTCGAGCCGGGTCCGTAGTGACCCACCCGGTAGGATTGGGAATGTCCGTGACCTGGAGGCCACCTGTCTGTTGTTGGTCCGGAAATCGTACACCCCGTAGACGAAGGCCAGGTCTGCCGTCATGCGACTGCCCAGCCTCTTGCCGGATGTTCAGCGAGGCTCCCTTGGTTGCTGAATGCACTCGGTTCGTGATGCCCAGGGTGAAATCGTCCTGGCTGTAGTATCCGAACAGCCGGATGTTGGTCCGCTCGCCCGGCTCCCAGGCCAGGACCCCGGAAATGTCACTGGGTCCGCCCTGCTTTCCCGCAGCTGCGGGTCCTCGAGCTGGCGAAGCAGCCAATCGGAGTAGGTGGAGTGTCCGGCCAGCAGGTAGGGAGCTTTTGCCTTTCTGAATGGGGCCTTCCACCGAGAGCCGGCCTGCAGACTATTGAGGGCCGCCGTGGGCGGTGAAATGGTTCATGTTGCCCTCTGCTGGGCGGTGATGTCGAACACCGAGGCGAGCCGCCCCCGAACTGGGCAGGCAGGTTGCTTTGTAGAGGGTGAAATCCTTGGACCCACGTCGGAGGAGAAGGAGCTGAAGAATCCGAACAGGTGGGCGCTGTTGTACACCGGAATCCCGTTATGCAAATCATGTTCTGGTCCCGAACCGCCCCGTACGTTACAATTCGAGGCTCCTTCCCCACGGTCTGCACCCCGGGAAGCATCTGAATGACCTTGATCACGTCCCGCTCGCCCATCACCACGGGGACCTCCTTGAGCACCTTCCGGTCGAGTCGCTCAAACCCCATCTGCGTGCCCCGGACGTTGTGGTAGCGGTTCGATTGCACCACCACCTCCGTGAGGGCGATCACCGCCGGTTCCATGTCCAGGTCAAAGGCTCCTGGGAAATGGACCTGCATCCGGACCAACCGATCCTCCATCCCCACGCACTGAACTCCACAGTGTACCCGCCCGGACGCACCACCATGGTGAGCTGCCCTCCACGTCCGTGGCGGTGCCCTGCTTCAGTTCCTGAAAAATACATGGTGGCCCCCACAAGTGGTCTGCCGGTGTTCCGGTCCGTCAACCTCCCGTGAAGAACGGCCACCTGACCGGATGTCCCTGCGCCCGGATCGCCCACCTCCAGGGTGTCTAGCATCACGGCTGCCTTCCTGCCTTCGATGTAGCGTTGCTGGGAGGATCCGGCGACAGTTCTCCGGGATCGCTTTCCTGTGAGGCACGAACCGGCCGGCCGCCGTAGTCCGGCAGAGCCGACACATAGGGTCCCTGGGGTGACAGGTAGGCGACCCCTCCGGGCTCCAGGTGGAAATACAGACCGGCCGGTCCCAGGGCGGACTGGAGGACGGTCCGCAGGGACAGGCTGTCGCCGGCGGCGTTCACCTCAACATCCGCCACCCAGTGGGGCCGGTAATGGATCCGGACGCCCGTCTGGGCCTCCACCGCCTCCGCAAATTCCGCAAAGGGGGTCGATTCGAAGCGCCCTTTCAGCATCACGTCGGCCCGGCCCTGTCCGGAGAGTTGAAGGGTGGACGCGATCCACAGGACCCAGAGGATTGGAAACAGCGTTCTCATGGTGTGGTCCCGGTTTCCAGATTCTGCATCAGGCGGACAAACTGGTCCGGACTGGCGGTCCGGAAATTGAAATGCACACGTCAATGTCTGTTTCAATGCCTTCCGGTTGTCTTCCGATACAGGCCAAGAAAGGTACGCCGGTTGTCGAAGGCCTGCAAACCGCCGTTCTCCAGGACATGTACTGCTGGCGGGCATCGCCGTAGGCCTCCAGGACCCGGCTGTCGCCGCTGACCGCCCCAGGTTTTTATGCCAACTGGATGAAGAACAGCCGGCCTCCGAGGCGATTGCACAAAGTCGGATTCGCCCGACGGATTTCCATCCGCCGGAACATCAGGGTGCCCAGGGTGAAGCCTTCCGTGATCCGGTCGCCCACCAGAAGGATCTGTTCCGTCCTCCCCTGGGGTTTCATAGGCCAGCTCCAGGGTCTGGGTGCGGATGCTGTACCGCAGGAGAACACCGGAATAGGTGCGGCCCTGAACGCGGAGACTGCCTTCCCGGAATTCCCCGCCGAACAGGTAGGGATTTCGCTGCTCAGGGGATGCTTGTCGCTGTACTGGACACCGTTGATCAATTTCGATCGAGCTGGGTCGGGAACCGGTAGGATTCCAGCAGGCTCCCGGCGGTCAGACCGGGTCTTGACCCATCGTTCCGCAAGGGCCGGGAACAGGAGGGTGAACAGGAACAGACTTCTGGGGGATCTTCATGGCATTCCGGGTGGCAACGAAAGATAAGGAAAAATGCGCGCATTTAACACGAACCCCCCGTCCGGGAAAAACAGAAGACCCCTCGGCCCGTCTGAAGACCTTGCTTTCGAGGGCCTTAGAAAGACATCCGCCCGCCGGAATGAGGACCGGCAGGGTGTTAAAACAGAACCGACCAGAACAAAAGCCCGGAGCCCCCGTTACGTTTTGTTGAACTACACAACACCAACGCCCGATGTCTGTCCCGAACGCGTCACGCCCCGTCCAGTGGGTTCTCTTCGTTGTTTTCGCTGCCTTGATGATCCTTCCCTGGTTCTGGAACGCAACCACCAAGCACGGGCCGCCTCCCCGGCCTGCCCTGGACACCGTCGTTCCTGATCGCTTCGGATTCTACCTGGAGGAGGTTTCGGAATCCTCCGGGGTGGTATTTCAGCACGAGTCGCCCTGCTGGACCGGGAATTCGATCCCATCCTGCCACAGATCGCCTCCATGGGCGCCAGTGTGTCCATCTGGTGACGTGAACCGATGCTATGCGGACATCTATGCCACCAATTCCCGGTCTGGGACCCGCAACGCCCTGTACATGAACCGGGGCGACGGGAGCTTTGAGGACCGGGCATCCGGCATGGGGGTGGCGGATCTGAACCGGACCGGAAGCGGGTGAGCATGGGGTCGGTCTGGGCCGACTACGACAACGACGGGGACGAGGACCTGTTCGTATACAAATGGGGGGCCGGCCTCGGGAGCTGTTCCGCAACGAGAACGGCTCCTCCTTTGAGCCCGTGCGAGAAGCTGGCTCCCGGCCTGGGTCAATTCCAACTGCGCCATCTGGTTCGATTATGACTCGGACGGGTGGGCCGACCTGTCTTCATCGGTGGCTACTTTCCGGAAACTTGAATTTGTGGGACATCCCCATCCCTGCGGTGCTCACCGTGAGCTTCGAATACGCCCAGAACGGCGGCCAGAACTTCTTGTTGAAAACCTGGGCGACGGGCGGTTCCGGGACGTAAGCGAGGAAACGGGACTCACCAGCACCCGGTGGACCCTGGCCGCAGGGGCGGTGGACATGGACCGGGACGGCTTTCCCGAGCTCATCCTCGCCAATGATTACGGGGTGGACGAATTCTTCCACAACGAGGAGGCCGGCATTTCCGGGAATTCGGAGGCGACAACGCCATCGGCTTCTCCCGAAAGCGGCAGCTGAACATCTCCTGGGCGATGTGTACAATTCGGGGGAATTCGGGATCTACATCAGCAACATTTCCGAGGACGGCGTCCTCCTCCAGGGAAACAACTTCTGGGTCCGCTCGACCGAAAAAGGCCGGATGTCTACCAGAACGTGGCCCGCCAGAACGGGATCGAGTCGGGCGGTTGGAGCTATTGCGCCCAGTTCGGGGACCTGAACAACGACGGTTGGACCGACCTCTATGTGGCCAACGGGTACATATCGGCCGATCCGGGGACCAATTACTGGTACGACTACGCCAAGGTCACCGGCGGGAACAAAGCCATCATATCCGACATCCGGAACTGGCCGCCCATGGAAGGCCGCAGCCAGTCGGGGTACCAGCAGAACAAGGTCTGGATGAAACATGGGCGAGGGCGTGTTCGTGGACGCGGCGCCCTACGTTTCCAACGACCGTCCCTTCGACAGCCGTTCGGTGGCCCTGGCCGACCTGTGGAACCGGGGGGTTCTGGATGTGGTCGTGGCCAACCAGAACGACCGGCTCCGGATCTACAAGAACCACACCCCCGGCGACCGACACTGGATTGCCTTCGAGGCACCTTCCCGGGCCGGCCAGAAAAACCCCGTCGGCACCCAGGTCCAGGTGTTCTGGAACGGACAGAGCCAGACCCAGGTCATCAACGGCGGCATCGGATTCAGCTCCCAGAACCAACGCCGTCTTCACTTCGGTCTCGGGTCGACCGCCCGGGTCGACAGCGTGCGGGTGATCTGGCCGGACGGCCTTCGGGAGGTGATGCCGGAGCCCGGAACGGACCGCCTGCATGTCCTTTCCCGCCCCGCCCCCCGGCAGGCCCAGGCCCTGGACGAGTGGGACCAGGTCCGTTGATCCGCCGAATTTCCGAACCAGTCAGAACGCGACACCATGAAAAAAATCCTGCAATTCAAGTACGCTCCGCCCCTCTTCATCACCCTGATCCTGCTCACGGGACATTTCAGTTTCGGCATCCTGGAGAGCTTCTGGGGCATGGTCCTGGCCATCGGAACCAGCATCCTGAGCGAGCTGGTCTTCTCCAAACTGGTCTATGGAGAATGGAAGAAGAATGTTGCCAGTGCCTACATCACGGGAATCAGCGTGAGCATCCTGATCCGGTCCACCTTCCTGTGGCCCTTCGCCCTGGCCGCCCTGATCTCCATCTTGTCGAAGTACGTGCTCCGGTTCCGCGGACGCCACATCTGGAATCCTTCCAACCTGGGCATTTCCTGGTTGTTGTTCTTCGCCCCCTTTTCAGTGGCCGGACTCAGCATCCAGTGGGGGAACAACCTGATCCCCATGCTGGTGATCTGGACCCTGGGCATGGTCATCGTCCTGCGGGCCAAGCGCCTGCATGTGACCCTCACCTACGTGGCCAGCTTTGTCTTTTTCTCCTACCTCCGGAGCCTCCTCCTGGGGACCCCCTTTCTGACCGAGGTCTCCCCCATCACCGGTCCCATGTACCAGCTCTTCATCTTCTTCATGGTCACCGATCCCGCCACCACGGTGGGAAACAAAAAGGGACAAATCCTGGTGGTTTTCCTGGTGGCCCTCGTGGAGTTTTTCTTCCGCCTCAACGAAATGATCTACGCTCCCTTCTATGCCCTGTGTCTCGTGGGACCGGCGTCCATGATCGTGTGGCTGGAGCTCCGGCACCGCAAGCAATTGCGACCCGCGCCGGCCGCCGGTTGAGCGGTCCGGCCCTGACGCCGGCGCGCGTCCCCTGCGACGGCGGGTAAACATTTCCGGCTTTTTTCTGTTCCCCGTATAGGAACAACACCTCAACAATGGTTCAGAAAATATTGATCACCCCGTTCCAGCGGTTTGTCCGGATCGAGAGTGCCTCCGGTCTGCTGCTGTTCGGATCCACCCTGCTGGCCCTGCGTTGGCAAACAGCCAGGCCTCCGGACTGGTTCCTGGGTTTGTAGGAATTACAAATTCGGATTCTCCTCGCCCGACCTGAAACTGGTGAAGCCCCTGATCCTTTGGATCAACGACGGCTCATGGCCATCTTCTCTTTCTCATCGGCCTGAGATCAAGAGGAACTGCTCATCGGCGAACTCAACTCCTGAAAAAAGCATCCTTCCCTGGACGGCGGCCGTCGGGGGATGCTGGTGCCTGTGGGTCTGTTTTTCGCCTCAACCGGAACCCGGATGCTTCATCGGCCTGGGGCATCCCCATGGCCACCGACATTGCCTTTTCGCTGGCCATCTTGCAGCTGCTGGGGAAACGGGTACCGATCGGACTCAAGGTCTTTCTCACCGCCTTCGCCATCGTGGACGACCTGGGGCGGTGATGATCATCGCCGTGTTCTACAACGAGGGCATCCAGTGGGGCTTGCTGGGGTGGCCCTGGCCCTGCTGGCCGTTCTGTATTTCCTTTCCTACAAGAACATCTACGCCAAACAGCTGCTCTTCGTCCTCAGTGTCGTGGTCTGGGTCCTCTTTCTCAAATCCGGCATCCATCCCACCATCGCCGGCGTATTGCTGGCTTTTGCGGTGCCCAACCGCAAGAAAATGAAAATGGGAAACTATGTGGAGCGCCTATGCGAATTGTCCGACACCTTTGAGGAAATCAAGCAGGACAAGGGCCCCCTGCTCACGGGCAAACAGATCGAAGTCATCGACACCCTGGAGGACTGGACCGACCAGGTGCAATCGCCCCTGCAGCAACTGGAACACCGCCTGCACAACTGGGTGGCCTTTCTGATCATGCCCGTCTTCGCCCTCTCCAACTCGGGGGTGCCCCTGTTCACCGGGGAAGGAGGCGACGGAACCCTGTCCGGGGTGATCGCCCTGTCCCTGGTCGGAGGAAAATTCCTGGGGGTTCTGTTTTTCGCCTGGCTGGCGGTGAAGCTGCGCATTTCCGATCTTCCCGCTGGGGTGAGATTCAGCCAGATCATGGGGGTGGCCCTGCTGGCCGGGGTCGGTTTCACCATGTCCATTTTCGTGGCCAACCTGGCCTTCGCCACCCACCCCGAGTTGCTGGATTCGGCCAAAACCGGCATCCTGGCCGCCTCCTTCGGTGCGGGACTGCTGGGATACCTGGTCCTTCGTTTCACGTCCACGGCAACCGAATGAGCGTGTACCGCATCACCGATGTCCAAGAGCTGCCCGTACCGGTGGCCGAGGCCTGGGATTTTTTGTCCGATCCCCGGAACCTGGCCCGCATCACGCCCCCCCATATGGGATTCCGGATCCGGACCCCCGATCTCCCCGAGAAAGTCCACCCGGGCCTCCTGATCACCTACCGGGTGAAGGTCGTCCCGGGCCTGCCCGTGACCTGGGTCACGGAAATCACCCACGTGGACGAAGGCCGGTACTTCGTGGACGAGCAGCGCATCGGCCCGTATGCCCTCTGGCACCACGAACACCGCCTGGAGGCCACGGATGCCGGCTGCCTCATGCGGGACGTGGTGACCTACAAGCTTCCGCTGGGGATTCTGGGGCGCCTGGCCCATTCCCTGTTTGTGAAACGGCAATTGAGGACCATCTTCGACTACCGGCGCCGGGCCCTGGAGGGCTTGTTCCCGGACACCGTTCCTGGGCATGCGCCCGCCAACGATCCCAAAGATTCCCCCCGATGAACGCGACCTCCGATCCCTCCCCGGTGCTGTTCTGGTTTCGGCGCGACCTCCGCCTGAACGACAACACGGGCCTGAACCGGGCCCTGGCCGGCGGAAAGCCCGTGCAGTGCGTGTTCCTCTTCGACACCCACATCCTGGAAGAGCTCCCCCGCGACGACGCCCGGGTCGGCTTCATCCACGAAACATTGCAGGCAATCCACACGGAACTGGTCCGGCGGGGATCCTCCCTGCGGATCCTCCACGGCGAGCCCGAAACGGTCTGGGCCAACCTGGCCGGGGAAAGGTCCTGGTCGGCGGTGTACGCCAACCGGGACTACGAACCCTATGCGACGGAGCGGGACCAAAAGGTGGCAGCTTTGCTGAAAACCCGGGGCATTCCCTTCGTCGATGTCAAGGACCAGGTGATCTTTGAACGGGACGAGATCGTCAAGGCCGACGGGACGCCCTACACCGTGTTCACCCCTTACAAGCGACGTTGGCTGGAGGCCTGGAACACGGGCCGGTCGCAGGCTCCGGAGCCTCTGGCGTCCGGTCGCTTCCTTGCGAGCCAACACCCCTTCCCCTCCCTGGAATCCCTGGGCTTCCGTTCCTCCGCTATTCGCGTTCCCCCCTACCGGATCCATCACCTGGAATCCTATGCCGCCACCCGGGATCTGCCCGCAGAGGACGGGACCAGCCGGCTCTCCCCCCACCTCCGCTTCGGCACCGTGGGAATCCGGCAGGTGATCGCAGACACCCGCGAGGCCGACGACACCTTTCGGAGCGAGCTCATCTGGCGGGAATTCTTCATGCAGATCCTCCACCATTTCCCCCGGGTGGTGGACCAGAACTTCCACCGGAAGTACGACGGCATCGCCTGGCGGAACCGGGACGACGAATTCCAAACCTGGTGCGCGGGTCGGACCGGGTATCCCCTGGTGGATGCGGGCATGCGGCAACTGAATGCGACGGGCCTCATGCACAACCGGGTGCGCATGGTCTGCGCCAGCTTTCTCACCAAACACCTGCTCATCGACTGGCGCTGGGGGGAGGCCTATTTTGCAGAAAAGCTGCTGGATTTCGAACTGTCGTCCAACAACGGCAACTGGCAATGGGCGGCCGGGACCGGCTGCGATGCCGCCCCCTATTTCCGGGTCTTCAATCCGCTCGAACAGCACAAGCGCTTCGATCCCGGGTCGACCTACGTCCGCCGGTGGATCCCCGAGCTGGACAGCCCGGACTACCCCCGCCCCCTGGTGGACCACAAATACGCCCGGGAACGGGCGCTGCAGGCGTACAAAGCCGGTCTGAGTCTGGCTGTCCCGCCCCGCACCTCCGGACAGTAGCTGCCTGTATTCCAGAAACAAAAAGAATACTTCGTAAAAACATGCACCCTCGGGTACGTGTTTTTTCGGGATGTTGGATAAAACATGGGGAACCGCGGAAATTTCCTATCTTTTCCCCCCATTCCCTGTTGATGCAGACCGACACTGAACGTATTTTGGCCTTCAAAGCGGGTGACGTGGAAGCGTTTGACCAGATCTTCCATCGCTACCACGACAAAATCCTGCAATTCTCCCTGGGCCTGCTCCGGGACCACGACAGTGCGCAGGAAATGGTCCAGGAGGTGTTCGTGAACCTTTGGGAAAAGCGGAGCCAGGTAAAGGCGGACCTGAATTTCGACAACTACATCTTCACCATCGCCTACAACGCCATCCGGAAGCACTTCCGGAAGAAAGCCATTGCCTCCCGGGCCGCGGACCACCTCCTGCAGGCATCCCCCGACCTCATCGACACCCCCGAAAGCGAATTGATTCTCAGGGAATTGATGGAGATCGCGGAATCGGCCATCGAAAAGCTTCCGCCCCAGCGCAAACTCGTGTACCGCATGAGCCGGGAGGAAGGATTGAAAATCAAGGAGATTGCCGCCAAACTCCAGATTTCGCCCCGCACGGCCGAAACCCATTTGTCCCGGGCGCTGCGCTTTCTGAAGGAGGAGTTTGCAAAAACCTCCCTGCTGGGCCTGCTCTATTTCTACCTGTTTTTGTTTTGAGCGCTCCCCGGGCGGCCGAAAAAAAACACCCTCCCCGGTACGTGTGTTTCCCCCGTCCGGGATACATACATCAGAAGAAGCATCCCACACTGTGAAGAAGGAACCAAGAATGAACAAGTTGCCCTATCAGGTCCTAAAAAGATATGTCTCCGGAACCGCCACCTCCGAAGAGGAACGGCAGGTGGAAGAATGGCTGGAGAAACCGGAACGGCCCTTTCGCCAGGAACACATCCTGCACGCCCTCTGGAATGAAACCCAACCCGATGTACCCAGCTCAACGGAAAGCAGGAACCACACCCTGGGACGGATCCACCACCGGATCAACCTGCGCCAGTCCGAGGCGGCCAAAGCAAGCCGGACCTTCCATCCGGCGTTGGGAAGGAAGGAGTCCCTGCAGATTCTCCGCACCCTGGGGCGGATCGCCGCGGTTCTGCTCATCGGCCTTCTGGCCTTCAATGGCTACGAATGGCGTGCCCAGCGGGTGTGGGAAAGGAACCAGGACGAGCTGGTGTACCACGAAATCCACTGTCCCCTCGGGGCCACCAGTCAGTTCGTTCTCCCCGACGGCACCAAGGGGAAACTCAACAACGGGAGCACCCTGCGCTACCCGGCCACCTTCCGGGGCGATGCCCGGGAAGTGGAATTGCTGGGCGAAGCCTTTTTCGATGTGGTCCCGGACAAGCAACATCCCTTCCTGATCAACACGAGCGGACTGGATGTGCGGGTGCTCGGAACCCGGGTGAATGTGTACTCCTATCCGGAGGAAGACTACCAGGAAATCACCCTGGAATCGGGGGCCGCCGAATTGGTGAAGGAAGCGGAGGACGGACCCCGCACCCTGGCCGCCATGAAACCCGGGCAACACGTGCTCTACCGGTTCGGCTCGGAAGCACACCGGAAAATCCCCCGAAACCTGGAAGAAAAAGAGTTGATTCAGCTTTCGGACCAGGACGACATGGCCCACGTCCTGCCCGGCATGAAGCCGGGACAGCTGGCCCACCTTCAGGAAGGGGACGGAGATCTGTACCTGCAATACACGGAAACGGAAGCCTACACCGGGTGGACCGACGGAAAGCTGATTTTACGCAACGATCCCATGCCGGTGCTGCTGAAACGGATGGAACGCTGGTACAGCGTCTCGTTCCGGATTCTGGACGACCGAATCAACGAATACACCTTCTGGGCCACCTTCGGGGAAGAGAACCTGGACCAGGTATTGAAACTGCTGTCCCTCACGGGACCGCTGAGCTTCACCAAACAGGAGCGGAAAATGGGCCCGGATGGGGTCTATTTGCCTCAGGTAATCGATGTCCGCATCAAATAAATGCCACACCGACAGACCAACACGACACCAACGCACACAACACAACGAAACCAACGAGAACACAAACCAACGACGACGAACCCAAACTGACCCAGCCTATGAAACACCGCCTGAAATGAAATCAGGAAAGTGCGGCAACACTTTCCTGATATCCAATGGTTTTAACGCCAACACAAACTTGAATCTACGTCGAACGCTAAAACTTTCCAAACTAGAAAAGGGAAAGAGCGGCCCTCTCCCGGCCGTTCAAACAACGAACCAAACTACTGCTCATCATGAAACTATCTGCATTTCTGTTGTTCGCAGCGTATTCCAGACCTTCGCCACCGGCACCTACTCACAAGCCACGGATCTGAACCTTCTCACCTGCGGAAACCAAGGTGGGGAAGTCCTCAAAGAGATTGAGAACCAGAGTGAATTCTACTTCCTGTTCAACCAAAAACTCTGTGGACGCCAACCGGACAGTCCGGATTGACCTGAGCAATTCCAACATCGAAGCCACCGGATGAACTTGTTTTCCCGGCACAACGATCGATTACGTGGTCATGGACCGCCAGATCGTCCTCTCCCCCGTGGAATACCTGGCCGAAGCCAAAACCCAGCTGGGGACCAAATCCGAAGTACAGCAACGCACGGTGACCGGGACGGTCATTGACACGGAAGGGGAGCCGGTTCCCGGCGCCACCGTGTCCGTCAAGGGCACCACCCGGGGAGCCATCACCGACATGGATGGCAAATACCAGCTGAACGTGGACGACGGTGACATCCTGCTCTTCAGCTTTGTGGGGTACATCACCCAGGAAGTGCCCGTGGGCAGCAACACCGTGGTCAATGTGACCCTGGCGGCCGATGTGAAAAGCCTCGAGGAGATCGTCGTCATCGGCTATGGCACCGTGGCCAAGAGCGATCTCACCGGATCGGTGTCCTCCCTGAAATCGGATGACATGAACCCCGGGGCCAATGCCTCCATCGACCAGATGATGCAGGGCCGGGCCGCCGGCGTGCAGATCACCCAGAGCAGCGGGGAACCCGGCGGGGGCCTGTCCATCCGCATCCGGGGCGCCGCCTCCATCAACGCCAGCAACGAACCCCTCTATGTGATCGACGGGTTCCCCATCGACAACAGCGCCAACCTGTCCGGCAACGGAATCGACGGGTCCTCCAGTGTGGAGCTGGGCACGAACCTGAGCCCGAAGAACCCCTTAAACTCCTTAAACCCCAACGACATCGAATCCATCGAGGTCCTGAAAGACGCCTCGGCCACCGCCATCTACGGATCCCGGGGTGCCAACGGAGTCATCCTGATCACCACGAAGAAAGGCGCCAGCAAGAAAATGGTGGTCAATTACAACACCTACTACGGCTCCCAGTCCATCGCCAACCCCATGGAAGTGATGTCGACTTCGCAGTACATCCAGTTCCTCAATGAGGTGTCGGTGGACCAGGGCAATGGGGAGGTGTTCAGTGCAGCCGACATTTCCGCCATCGGGGCGGGCACCGACTGGCAAAGCGAAATTTACCGGTCCGCCCCCATCATGGACCACAACCTGTCGGTTAGCGGGGGCATCGGAAACTCTCGGGTCTATGCCTCCATCGACTACTTCGACCAGCAGGGGATCGTTCTGGAGACCGGCATGAAGAAATACATCGGCCGTCTGAATTTCGACACGGAGACGGTGACCGGGTCACCCTGGGATTCAACATCAACACGAGCCAGATCAACGACCGGAACGGACTTGACGGGATCAACACCAACGAAAGTGCGGGTCCCATCTACGCCGCCTGCTCTACGACCCCACCGAACCCATCTTCCAGACCGACGGATCCTTCACGGATTCCCCTGAACCTGACGGTGAACAATCCCATGAGCCTGGTGGAAGGCGTGTCCAGCGAGAACACCACCAACCGGACCATGGCCAACATCTATGCGGATGTGGAATTGCTGGACGGCCTCAAGGCCAAGCTGAATTTCGGATCCGACATCCAGAACCAGCACCGGGATGTGTACGTGTCCACCCTGACCCGGCGGGGCGGCCCCCTGGGCGGAGATGCCGCCGTCACGGCCCTGGACCGGTCCAACGTGCTGTTGGAATACACCATGACCTATGACAAGGAAATTTCAGAGAACCAACGCCTTACTCTGTTGGGCGGGGTGACCTACCAGAAGTTCTTTTTCAACGTCTTCAACGGCCACATCAGCGGATTCCCCACGGACGAGCTGATGACCAACGCCCTGAATCTGGGCGACACCAACCTGGACGACCTGTACACCAACCACGAGGAAAACACCCTGCTGTCCTACCTTGGCCGGATCAACTACACCCTCTGGGCATAACAAGATCCTCCTCACTGGATCGATCCGGGCCGACGGTTCGTCCCGCTCGGGGTGAACAACAAATACGGCTATTTTCCCTCCTTCGCCTTGGTTACAAACTCAACGAGGAAGAATTCATTCCCTGACATGTTTAACGAACTGGAAGCTCCGGGCCAGCTGGGGTCAGACCGGGAACCAGGAGATCGGCAACTATGCCTCCTTAGCTCACCTTCGGCAGCGGGCTCAACGTGGTCTTCGACAACACCACCATCGGAAGCTCAGAGCCTCTCCGGATTGCCAATCCGACCTGAAATGGGAGACCACCACCCAGTTCAACGTGGGGATCGACGCCTGCCTCTGGAACAGCCGGGTGACCACCACCCTGGATTACTTCTCCAAGCACACCACGGACCTGCTGTCTTCAATCTGCCCCTGCCCAGTTCCTTCGCCATGTTCCAATCCTGATGAACGTTGGGGAGGTGGCCAACTCCGGGATCGAAGCCTATGTGAACACGGTGAACGTTTCAAGGGCCAATTTCCAGCTGGAACACCACCCTCAACTTCAGTGCCATCCAAAACGAAGTACTGGATCTGGGTCGGGTCGATCAGATTGTCACCGGAAACGTATTGCGGCCACCGGCAACACGGCCATCATCATGCGGGCGAGCCCCTGGCCGCTTACGGATATGAGGTGGACGGCATCCAGCAGGCGGGCGACGAAAAATCCGGGCTACCCCAACTTCGCCGACCAGGACGGCGACGGGATCATCAACACCAACGATGCCACCATCATCGGCGATCCCTTTCCCCGATTTCACCTACGGGATCAACAACGAGGTGAAATACAAGAACTGGACCTTCAGCATCTTCCTTCAGGGATGAAGGGCGGCGACCTGTTGAATGTCAACGTGATCGAAAGCATGTATCCGTCCAACTTCCGCCGGAACCGGCTGGTGACCATGATGGACCGGTGGACGCCGACCAACACCGATGCGAAGTGGCCCTCCTCCACCGACCCCAACTCCTACCCGGGAGGCACCAACGGAAAGGTGAACACCCGCGGTGCCCAGGACGCATCCTACCTGCGACTGAAGACCCTTCAGCTCAGCTATGACGTGCCGGTGAGCAACGTGGGCTTTCTCAGCCTGCTCCGGGTCTATGCTACGGGCAGAACCTGTTCACCACCGACTACATCGGGTTCGACCCGGAAGCCAACTCCTTTGGCCGGAGCAATGTGAAGGTGGATTACAGCACCTACCCCCTGGCCAAGACCTTCCTGGTGGGATTGAATGTGAGCTTTTAACGGAGTCGTGAAGCAAAAAACTACGAATCATGAAAACATTGAAACTATTGATATTGACCGCAGCGACCCTCACCCTCCTCGGTTCGTGTGAAGGTCCACTCGAAGAAGAAATCTTTTCCCAACTCGCCCCGTCCACCCTCCTGACCTCGGAGGAAGGGATGAGCTCTCTCCTGAATTCCGCCTACGCCAACGCACACCTCCAGAATGTTGCTGCAGCCTGGTCCGTCCCCTACCTGGGCGGCAATCCGGCCGGCGAACTGTGGGGTGCGGGAGGTTCCATCGAATCCCTCTGGGTGCAGCTGCAGGATTTCACCTGGGGAGCCGACCATTCCCAGATGTCGGCCCAGTGGAGCACCTTCTATGCCGCCATCCGGGATGCAAACATCGTCCTGGACAACATCGACAACCCCGATTTCGGCAGCGACTTCGTCGCTCTGACCACCGCGGAGGTCCATTTCATCCGGGGATGGTGTTACTCCCAGTTGTACAACCTGTTCGGTCCGGTGCCCGTGTACCTGTCCTCTCTGGACGATCCGCTCCAGGCGAAAGCTTCCGAAGCCGACATGCTCAGCCTCATCGAATCCGAGCTCAACCTGGCCATCGACGGGCTGCCAACGGATGCTGCATTCGGAAGGGGCACCCGGGGAGCGGCCATGGGAATCCTGTGCAAGCACTACCTGAATGTGCGCAGATGGCAGGATGCCGCGGACATGGCGCAGGATGTGATGGACCTGGGTGTGTATGGACTGGAGGCCACCTACGGGGAGGTTTTCTCCATGGACAACGAAGGCAATTCCGAATTCATCTGGGCCCTGACAAAGTCACCGACGGCCGGCGTCAATGCGCAGAACGCGCTGACCTATCCGCCGGACTATCCCCGTCCCTATGCGAACAACGGGGTGTTTGCGGCGCGGACCTATTTGTTTGATGACTTTGTCAATTCCTTCGATCCTTCCGACCAGCGCCGGGACCTGATCGTGACGGAATGGGTGAGCACCGGCACCGGAGCCACCATCACCGGATTGGGGATGGATCAACTCTTCCCGGCCAAGTGGGCCTGGGATCCTGGCTCCGTGGGCTGGATGGCCGGAAATGACATCCCGATGGTCCGCTATGCCGATATCCTTCTTCGCGGGCCGAGGCCCTGAACGAAGTGTCGGGTCCGTCCCAGGAGGTAATCGACCTTGTCAATGAGGTCCGGGACCGGGCCCAGGCTCCCCCGCTGAACCTGGCCGGATTCGACCAGGCCTCCCTCTCCGACCGCCATCCTCCAGGAACGGAAATGGGAATTCTGGTACGAAGGAAAGGCCCGGGAGGACCAGCTGCGGCACGACCTGTTCATTTCCCAGGCCGTGGCCCGGGGCAAGAACGCCCAAAGCCACCACGTGTTGTACCCCATCCCCAGACCGAACTGATGCCAACGAATTGTTGGAACAAAACACTGGGTATTAGTAGTAGAAGCAGTGTTCGAAGAGGCCGGCAACTGCCTTGCCGGCCTCTTCTTCCATACGTGATATTGCGCAATCCACATGAAACGAATTCTGTCTTTGCTGCTCTCGAGCTCGTTGTGTGCCTGCGGGGAGACGCCGCCCAATGTCCTGGTGATCCTCATCGACGACCTTGGCTATCATGACCTGAGTTCCACGGGGTCGAAGATCTTTGAGACACCCAACATCGATGGTCTGGCCCGGCAATCCTATTCCTTCCGGAACGCCTATGCCAGCTATCCGCGTGTTGTTTCCTCCCTCCCGCTTTGCGGTGGATGACGGCCTCCTACCCCGTGCACGAATTCAACGGAAATCTGGCGGAGACCCCCGACGAGGGGAATTTCATCCGGCAATTCAAGAATGCCGGGTACGATTCCTATTTCATCGGGAAATGGCACCAGCGCGGCGAGGGAACCCTTCCCACCGAGTTCGGGTTCGATGCCTCCTACGCCTCGACCAATGCGGGCGGGGTTTATTCCCATTTTTTTCCCTTCAATCCGGAGGACGATGCAATGAACAGTCCCATCGGAGAAGTGGAACCCATCCGCGATGTGGAAGCCGACAGCCGGGAAGGGGACTATCTCATCGACAAGCTGACCGACAAAATGATCGGGTACGTGACCACCCATGACCGATCCGTTCCCTTCTTTGCCGTGCTGAGCACCTACGCGGTCCACACGCCCTTTCAGGCAAAACGGGAAGACATCGAACGCAACGAAACCCAGATTGCCGACTTCGATTTCGGGTCCGGTCCCGAATACGAACCGGAAGGCAACGGAGTGACCAAACTCCGGCAGGACAACGCGGTGTATGCCGCCATGGTGGAGAACATGGACTGGAACGTGGGGCGGCTCCTGAAAGCCCTGAACGAAGCCGGTCTGGACGAAAACACCATCGTGGTGTTCACCTCGGATCACGGGGGATTGTCGAACCGGGGCAACAACAACCGGGAGCTTGCCACGACCAATTCCCCCCTCCGGGCCGGGAAAGGCCATTTGTACGAGGGGGGCATCCGGGTTCCGCTTCTCCTTCGCTGGCCGAATCGCATCGCTCCCGGCGTGGACGAAAAAAGCATCGTCGTGCTCATGGACCTGATGCCTTCCCTGCTGGATCTGACCGTGGAAGAAAAAATGAGCGGCGTGGACGGCCTCAGTTTTGTCCCCGTGTTGAACGGGACCCAGACCTGGGACGATCGAACCGTCTTCTTCCATGAAGCCCAGGCGCGTCCCAATGCCACCGGAGATTTCCCCTGCACCGCCCTTCGGGCAGGATCCTTCAAATTCTATCACTTCCTGGAAACGGATCACTACGAATTGTACGACCTGTCCGACGATCCCTCGGAACGGACCAACCTGGTGGAGACCCGGCCCGACGTGGCAGACCGGCTTACAAACGAACTCAACCACTGGACCGCCCAGTACCGGATCCGATAACCCACCGACCATGAACCTGAAACCTGCCTTCGTCCTTCTCCTGACTGCCTTCCTCCTGTGGGGATGTGCCCAGAGGGAGTCGAGCGGACCCAAACCGCCCAACGTCATCCTGATCCTGGCCGACGACCTGGGGTATGAAACCATGCCTTCTTACGGGGGGACCTCCTACCAAACCCCCCACATCGACCGGCTGGCCTCGGAGGGCATCCGGTTCGAGCATTGCTATGCCCAGCCTCAATGCACTCCCTCGCGGGTGAAACTGCTGACCGGCATCTCCAACATCCGCAACTATGTCCGCTTCGGGTTGCTCGACACTTCCCAGGTCACCGTGGCCCAATTGTTCCGCGATGCGGGGTATGCCACCGGCATCGGCGGCAAGTGGCAGCTTGGAACCAACCCCGGCAACGTGCGTCAGCTTGGTTTCGATGACTACCTGGTCTGGCAGCTGACCGAAGGAAGGGCCGATTCCACCGGACGGGACACCCGGTATTCCAGGCCGGTCCTGGATCACAACGGACAGGTGATCCTCTATGATCGGACCGAATACGGGCCCGATGCCATCAACCGCTTCAGCCTGGACTTCATTGAGAAGAACAGCCGGAACGACCGGCCCTTCTTCTACCTGTATTCCATGGTGCTGGTCCATTGTCCCTTCAGTCCCACCCCCGATTCGCCCGAATGGATCGACGACGACACCACGGTGATGGACTACAAAGGGCAGGCCCCTTATTTCGAGGACATGGTGGCCTACATGGACCGGATGGTCGGGAACATCTACGACAAGCTGGAGGAGGAGGGGATCGCGGAAAACACCCTGCTGATCTTCACGGGCGACAACGGCACCGACACACCCATCGTATCCCGTTTCCGGGGCAAGGACGTGGCCGGCGGCAAGTTGCTGTCCACCGACGCCGGCACCCGCGTCCCTCTGATTGCCCGCTGGCCCGGGGTCATTGAAGAGGGATCGGAGTGCAACGACCTCACCGACTTCAGCGATTTCATGCCCACCGTCCTGGAAGCCGCCGGCATATCCGTTCCGGATTCCCTGGACATCGACGGAATCAGCTTCCTTCCCCAGTTGAAGGGGCTGGAAGGAACCCCGCGGAAATGGGTCTACAGCTGGTACATGAATCCCATGAAACGAGAGGCCCGTGTCTTTGCCCGCACCCACCGCTACAAATTGTTCGATACGGGCGAGTTCTACGAGTCTTCCGTCGATGTTCTGGAGGAACATCCCTTGTCTTCGGAATCCCTGGACCAGGAGGCCGCCGACACCAAGGCGATGCTGGAAGAGGTGCTTTCCGGCTATGAAAAGCGCCGGTTCGATGCCTTGCCCGCGCCACCCGACATGCCGGCCGGACCATCCGGACCGTCCGGACCCAACGCCAATCCCAATCCTCCCAACCAACCCTAAGAACCTCATTCCATGAAAAAACTTCTCTCTGCTCTTCTCACGATTTCTCTGTTCCTGATCCCGGGACTGCTGCTGCTTTCGTCCTGTTCCCAGACTTCCGGCACCCAGGATTCCAGGGAATCGGCAAAGCCCAACGTCATCCTGATCATGGCCGACGACCTGGGCTATTCCGGAACCACGGCCTTCGGGGGCATCGGGTTGCACACCCCGGCTCTGGACCGGCTTGCCACCGAAGGGGTGGTCTGCACCGATTACCATGCCAATGCCCCGGTGTGCTCCCCCACCCGGGTATCCATCATGACCGGGCGATACCAGCAACGGGCGGGACTCAACCACATTTATTCGGAGAGCAATCCCAACAGCGGATTGGATCCGGCCACTCATCCGTCCTTTGTCCGGCAGCTGCAGGAGGCGGGCTACCGGACGGCCGTTTATGGGAAATGGCACATGGGCATGGATGAGAAATACAATCCGGTGAACCATGGCTTCGACGATTTCCGGGGCTTCCTCAAGGGGAATGTGGACTTCATCTCCCACATCAACACCACCCCCGAGGAGGACTGGATGCACAACCTGGAAAAGGCCAACGAACCCGGCTATGCCACCGATCTGATCAACCGCTATGCGGTGGAATTCGTCCAATCCTGCGAGGGCGAACCCTTCTTCCTCTACCTGCCCCATGCGGCCATCCACACCCCCATCCAGGGACGTCACGATGCGCCCATCCGGACCGACAGCACCTACGCCTATGACAACGGCGCCGCCATGGATGTGGCCGAATACCAGCGGCGGTACCGGGAAATGATCCAGGTCATGGACGAGGGCGTGGGCATGCTCGTGGAGGAACTGGAACGGCAGGGAATTCTGGACAACACCCTCCTCATCTTCGTTTCCGACAACGGCGCCACCAACATTGCCAAGGAGAAATTCCCGGGAGCGAACGGCTTCTTCAACGGTTTCAAGGTCACCCTCTACGAGGGCGGCATCCGGGTTCCGGCCATCTTCCGTTTCCCGGAAGGGATGAAACACCGGGTCACCGACGAGCTCATGATGAGCATGGACCTGATGCCCACCATCCTGGAATTCTGCGGGCTGGACGTGCCGGAGAACATCGACGGCGTGTCCCTCCTTCCCACCCTGGAATCGGGCGAACCCATGCCGGAACGGGACGTGTACTGGTCCAACCTGAGCATGGTGGCCATGCGCGACGGGGACTGGAAGCTGGTCTGGCAGAAACCCTTCTCCTTCGGTCCGCCCGAAGGCCCGCAGGAAGCCACCTCCGAGCTGTTCAACCTGATGATCGACCCCAAGGAGCAGCACGATCTGAGCGCGGAGTACCCGGAACTGTCGGAGTCCATGAAGATCCGGGCCGAGGAATGGTGGGAGGACGTCACCCGGGGCACCGAACTGGATACGGTCCCGGTGCTGGAATACCAATTCAAGTTTTGATCTGAAAAACCGAATCCATCGCACCATGAAAATGAAACGAACTCTGAGCATCCTGGCGCTGGGCATGGCCCTGCTGATCCAGGCAAGCGGTCAGGAGAAGAAGATGAATGTCCTGTTCATCATCTCCGACGACCTGAACTGCAACATCTCCGCCTACGACCACTACCTGGTCAAAACCCCGCGCATCGATCAGCTGGCGGACCAGGGCCTGCGCTTCAACAACGCGTACTGCACCTTTCCCCTGTGCGGACCGTCCCGGGCCAGCTTCATGACGGGACTTTATCCCGACCAGACCGGCCTGCGCGATTTGAACACCCTGGTGAGGGAACGGGTGCCCGAGGTCACCACCCTGTCCCAGACCTTCATGAACAACGGTTACACGGCGGCCCGGGTGGGCAAGCTCTACCACTACGGGAATCCAAGTGAGATCGGCACGCCGGGGCACGACGATCCGCCCTCCTGGAACATTGCCATCAATCCCCGGGGACGGGACAAGGACGAGGAAGACCAGATCTTCAGTCTGACCCCCGGGAGTTTCGGAGCCTCCCTGAGCTGGATGGCGGCCGATGGCACCGACGAGGAGCAAACCGACGGGAAGGTGGCCACCGAGGCCATCGATCTCCTGAAACAATTTGCAGAAAAGGACCAGCCCTTCTTCCTGGGGGTGGGATTTTACAAACCCCACACGCCCTTTGTGGCCCCGAAAAAGTACTTCGACATGTACGACAGGGAGGACATCGTGGTTCCGGACGTGCCGGAGGGCTACCTGGAAACCCTGCCCGTCCCCGCCCAAACCCTGCTGACCCGCTGGCAGGCCCAGAACAATCTGCCCGACAGCCTGGCCCGTTCTGCCATCCAGGCCTACTATGCCTGCGTCTCCTTTCTGGACGCCCAGGTGGGGCGTGTCCTGGATGCCCTGGATGAGCTGGGCCTGAGAGAGAACACCATTGTGGTGTTCACCTCAGACCACGGCTACCATCTGGGCGAACACGGCTACTACCAGAAGCTCACTCTGTTCGAGCACTCCGACCGGATTCCCCTCATTGTTTCCTATCCGGGGCAGCGCACCAAAGGGCAAATCACCAATTCCTTCGTGGAGATGATCGATTTTTATCCCACCCTGACCGAGATGGCGGGACTGAAAGCCCCCGAGTACGTGGCCGGCATCAGCATGGTGCCCGTTCTGGAGGATGCGGGCGCCACCATCCGGGACAACGCCTTTTCCATGCTGTCGAACCACTACATGAGCCGGTGGATGCCCAACACCTACCAGGGTTACACCCTCCGCACCGAGAGGTACCGTTACAGCCGGTGGGAGGAAGGCGGACCCGGGATGATCGAGTTCTACGACCGTACCGTGGATCCGGCCGAG
>JAWKKO010000013.1:0-121208 GCA_041393235.1 Bacteroidales bacterium | reverse complement strand
CCCTGAGTGTGCAGTTCAACACCTACGGGCAGTTTCAGTCGGAATTCGGGCTGTCGTTTCCCGGCATTGTGGACGAGTCGAACGAAGCCCTGGAGATCCGGAACTTTGTCCCGACGGAAGAGCAGCATGAAATTTCCATCGACCTGCGCGATCACACCATCAAGGTGGACAAGAAGGGGGAGAAGGAATACTTCATCATCGATCTGGATTACTACCTGGAAAGCCTGGATGAAACCACGGACGCGGAACCTGAAGTGGTTGTGATGCTGAAGGACCTGGACCTGGATTACGCCTACGGCTCCCTGGGCTACGATTCCATTCCGGAATTCGGGGAACAAAAAATCGCCCTTCCGGGGAAACTCTGGAAGGATCAGGACGTGTCCTTCGACTTTGAGAAACCGGAAATCAAATTGCGGACCCTCAACAGCTTCGCCCTGCCCTTCCGCTACGACGTAAACAGCTTTCTCCTCCATTTTCCGGACGACCGCACCGAGGCCATCACCGGCCTGCCGGACAATCTGTACATCGATGCGCCGGCACCGGAGTCCACCGGCGGCTACGAAAGCTCGACCATAGCGCTCGACCCGTCCACGAATTTTGATGTGCTCCTGGCCGAAGGGCCCAGCCTGCTGACACTCGACGGCATTTTGTGGACGAATCCCAGCGAACCGGATCTGAAGAACTACCTGCGGGACCAGGATTCCCTTTCGGCGATTCTGGACCTGGACATTCCCTTCAGCATGCACATTTCCGAGATCGTTCTGCGCGATACCATCCAAAAGGCGATCTTCGATGCGCTGGATCAGCCCAGCTACGACGCGGAGACCATCATCATCAAAACCGACATCTCCAACAGCTTTCCCTTCGACCTCCGGCTGCAATCCTATTTCTTCGACGAATCGGACCACATCATCGACAGCCTGTTCACGAATCCCGTCCTGATCACGGGTCCCGGCGCCGACCTGAAGGCCACCAAAACCTCGGTCAACGTGGAGAAGGACCGGATGCAGATCGAACGGCTCTACGCGACCGATAAAACTGTGACCGTGGCCCGGTTCAAAACCTCGGATGCGGAGGAAGAAAAAATTGTGAGCTTCCGGGACGATCAGAAACTTGATGTGAAGCTGACGGTGTTTGCCCGGCTCAATATCCAGTCGGTGAATGAATAGGAGCCGGTTCATAGGCATTCTGCAGATCGGTTTGTTGGTTCTGGCCGGTTCGTCCGCCACCCTGCAGGCACAGAACAAATCCCTCTTTTTCTCCGGGCTCCATCCCCAGACCATCCGCATGAACCCGGCCTTCCATCCGGAAGGGTCCCGCTTGATTTTCAGTCCCTCCTTCTTCGGCTATTTTGAAAACTCCTCCCTGACGGTGAACGACATGCTGACCACGAAGGAGGTCAACGGCGTCAGCGACGTGTACTGGGATTTTGAAACCATCGACCGACAACTGCGCGACAGGAATTATGTGCGCTTTGGAGCGGGGGCCACGCCCCTCTATCTGGGGCTGAGGGCGGGTCCGGCCTGGTATCTGAATCTGGCCGTCTCCCTCACCAACACCTCCTACTTCCAGTTTCCCGGAACCATCAGCCAGATCCGCTACGGCAACGCCGATCTGGAAAACGACAGACCGCGGACCATCGATCTCAACGGCTACGGTCTGCACGAACTGAGCTATGCCAGCTATCGCCTGGGGGCGGTCTTCGAACCCTCTCCGGCATGGAAGATCGGGGTGCATGTGAATGTCCTGATGGGACTCTCAGCCATTGAAACCCAGCACTTCGAGGCATCCATCGAAACCTCCGAGGATTTCACCACCTCTTTGCTGGAAACGGACATTGCAATGAACGTGTCGGGCACCCTGTTCGAAAGCGACAAACTCACCCGGGTCTTTCGGCCGGTGCTGGCGTTCGATGAATTTGTGCTGGGGAAGAATGCGGCTTCCTTCCAGAACACGGGACTGGGAATGGACCTGGGGATTGTGTGGGACCCCGGACGCACCTGGAGCTGGTATGCCTCGGTCCTTGACCTGGGGTCCATTCACTGGCGCCTGGACCCCCAGCGCCTGGTGTCGAAGGGGGAATACCAGTTCGAGGGCATTCAGTTTTCGCCCTACACCCTGGTGGAGGAGGACTTTTCCTTCAGCGAGTACCTGAAACAATACGCCGACACGGTGCTGGCCACTGTCATCCCGGATGCGGTGAGCGAGGACTTCCGGACCTCCCTCTATCCGAAAGCCTATCTGGGCACTTCCTACCGCCTGTCCGATGCCCTTCATTTCCATGTCCTGTTTCATGCCACCAAATACAAGGAGGACGTGCTCACGGAAGCCACCATCAGCGCCACCTGGAGGCCCTGGGTCCCCCTGTCCCTCACCGGATCGCTTTCCTACAGCAACTTCTGGCTGTACAACCTGGGCCTGGCCCTTCGGCTCGAAACCGACCGGATCCAGTACTTCCTGGCCAGCGATGCCGTGAATGCCTTCCTGGACAAACGGAACAGCCGGGGCGTCAATTTCGCCTTCGGCATGAACCTGGCACTGTGGGCCAAAGCCCCGGGAAAACCGCTTGTGGATTGATTGTACGCATTAAACCCTTCGATTTGTTCGGAATCAAATGTGTTGACAAGCAAGCAACGATGACCTACTCCAAACCCTGACCCACCATGAAAAAAACGCACTCCTTTCTCCTCTTTTTGGCATTGCTTCCCCTGCTGTTCTCCTGCCAGGGGGACCCGGCCACGGCTTTTCAGGATCCGGCATCCGGCGACTCCGCAATCCGTGAATCCGTATCTGTGCAGGAGGCCGGCATCCAGGCCATGCTCACAGAAACCCGGACCACCCAGTATTTCACCGACGAACCGGTTCCTCTGGACGACATGAAAACCATCCTGGAGGCGGGCCGGAACGCTTACAGCGGGCGGAACATGCAGCCCTGGCATTTCGGGGCCATCCTGAACCAGCAGATCATCGGCGACCTGGCCAGCACCATGACGATGGGCCCTCCCCCGGGCACCCCTCCTGCAGGCGAACCCCAGGGCGGTGACCGTCCCCCCATGCCGGCCCCCTCGGCCCATCCGAAGGCTGGATTCGCGGATGCCCCCGCCGCCATCGCCCTGGCCACCGATCCAGCCAACGCGTTCAGCACCGGACTGGCCTGCCAGAACATGGTGATCGCCGCCACGGCCCTCGGCTATGGCACGAAGATCGTCATGGGCGGGGCCGCCCACCTGAACAAGCCGGAAAACCGGAACCTGCTGCACATCCCGGATGGAATGGATGTTATTGCGATCCTGATTGTGGGAAAAGCGGACACCGGCATCGATCCCATGGCCGACGGGGTCACCGGCGCCTCGGTCCGGAAATCCCTGGAGGAGGTCGCCACCATCCTGCCCTGATCACACGGGTCCGCCGTCCTTTTTGTATCTTGTGCTCCCATTGGGATGACACATGAGGTTCCGTCGCAGATATCTTTTTGCCGCCTGGCTGTTCCTGTCCCTGACCGCCTGCGAGAAAACCGTGGATCCACCCCAGGAGGAAGAGGAGGCCGGTGCATATCACCATCCTCCACCAACGACGGCGACACGGGTGGATGGCCCACGGAGGGCGGTTCGGGAGGCGGCCGGACTCATGCAACTTTGGAAAGGAGAACGAGGGCTACGACTGGATCCGACAACTTTCTGATCTCCAGCGGAGGTGACGTAATGATTGGGACCATCCCGTTACTACCTGATTTCCAGGGCGGTCCATGGTGGAGGTGATGGGCTCCATGGACTACGGTACGCCGCCATCAGCAGCCATGAATTCGATTTCACCGTGGCGGTCCTGGAACCGCGGGTGCCGAACTGGCTTTCCCCTGCGGCCTCAACCTGGTGGAGACCGCCACGGGCGACATCCCTGCGCTGGAAGCTCCCTACGTGATCGAAAATCCGGGGGTGAAGGTCGGGATCATCGGTCTGGCCTCCACGAACTGCCCCCACCAGCACCTTCCCCAGCCCATGTGGCGGGTATTCCTTCACCGATTACAGCCGCCCTGGAGACATGCGCCCCCCGGGCCCGGGCGACGGGGCCACGGTGCTTCTGGTGAGGTGGGGCACCTGTGCAGCGGGGAGATGAGCAACCTGACCCCCGAAGTGGCCCGGCGGCTGGGAATCTGCTTCATCGGGGGCGGACACTGCCACGAGCGCTACCTCAACACCAACGAGTCCACGGTCTTCCTGCAGGCCGGAAGCAACATGACGGCCTACGGCCGGGTGAGCTTTGACTATGACCCCTCCGATTCCACCACGGCCAATTTCAACCAGTCGCTGGTCACAAACACAGCCTCCGCCGGCGATGAGGCGATCCAGGACATCGTGGCCTATTAGGAAGCCGAGACCGACGAGGAGCTGTCAGGCAGATCGGCTACACCGATGAGGTCATCTGGAAGTTCAGCCGCCATGCAAAACATGGTGTGCAGTCACCAGCCCCACGTTTCCCCAGGCCGACACATCGCATTGACCAACGAGGCGGATCGGCAGGACGCCCCCAGGGACCCGTCACCCTGAGCACCATCGTGGGACTCTCCTTTGAAAACGACATCCTTCGGTTGGAACTCACCGGGGCACAGGTGAAGGAAGTGGCCCTGGCCAACGACCTGTGCATGGGCGGGATGACCACCATCGAGGGCTTTTTCCTGGCCGACGGCACGGCTATCGACGATGCCAGCCCTCTACCGTCCTCTGGAAGCTACCTGTACCTGAAACGATTACCCCCTTTGCCCTGTATGATGCAGAGCCGGAGAACACCTACATCCACTACCGGGATCCCCTCATCGACTGGCTTCGGTTCGTCAGGCTTAGCGAAGCCGACCCCCTCACCAACGACCTGGACCATGTCGGACGGAGATGCGGCACGGTGCCCGTCTGGCGCACCATCCGGCCTTCTGGTGGATCACCGCCGGCCTGGCGGCCTTCAAGCTCTTCATCCATTTCTATGCAAGCACTGCCTACGAGCTCCACCGCGACGAGATGCTCTACTTCGCCTTTCGGGGACCACCTCGGATTCGGCTATGTGTCCACGCCTCCTTTCATCGGGGTGCTGGCCGCCCTGGTGAAGACCCTGTTCGGCTATTCCCAGTTCGGAATCAAATTCTTTCCGGCGCTGGCGGGAGCCGGCTCCCTGGTCCTCATCGCCCTCCTGGTGCGGGATCTGGGGGGGAAGAATCTGGCCCTGATCCTGGCTGGCGCCGGGTACCTGGCGGCCGGGGCCTTCCTGCGCAGCAACAGCCTCTTTCAGCCTGTGGCCTTCAACCAGTTTTTCTGGCTGCTCTCGGCCTGGCTCAGTCTGAAGCTGGTGCTCACGAAAAACACCCGGCTCTGGTTGTGGATCGGGGCGGTGTTCGGCCTGGCCTTCCTGAACAAGTATTCCATTGTCTTTTTCGCCGTTTCCCTCACCGCCGCCCTGCTGCTGAGCCGGCACCGGAAGCTGATCTTCTCCCGTCATTTTCTCGGGGGGATGGGAATCGGATTCCTGGTCGTTCTGCCCAACCTGATCTGGCAGCACCAGCACAACTGGCCGGTGATCCACCACATGGACGAGCTCTACGCCACCCAGTTGGTCCACGTCACCACCTCCGGCTTTCTCCTCGACCAGCTGCTTCAGTGCGCCGCCTCCGCCCCCATCTGGATCTTCGGCCTGTTCGCCGTGCTCCTTGTTCCGAAGGAGGGATTGTACCGCTACCTCGGCATGACCTTCCTGCTCGTGCAGATCGCCCTGTTGCTGGGCAGCGGAAAGTCCTACTACACCCTGGGGGCCTTCCCCATGCTTTATGCCGCCGGAGGCTATGCCATGGAAAAGTACCTGCCCGGACGCCTCCGGTGGGTGAGCTACGGGATCCTCCTCCTGGTGACGGCCTTTTCCCTGGCCGTCCTTCCGCTGGGCCTGCCCGTGGCCTCCTTCGAAACCGTCAAACGCTACTGTGACCCGGAAACGGGAATTGCGCCCCAGCGCTGGGAGGACGGGGAGGTTCACCCCCTGCCCCAGGACTTTGCCGACATGACCGGCTGGAAGGAACTCACGGCGCTGGTGACCGAGGGCTACGGCCGACTCGACCCCGCCGGTCGGGCCCGCTGCACCATCTGCGGAAAATTACGGACAGGCCGGCGCCATTGCCTTCTACGGCCATGCCCACGGTCTGCCCGGGCCATTTCCTTCCATGACAGCTACCTGCTCTGGGCGCCCGACAGCATTCCGGCCGGACCCTTTCTTTATGTCAACGATGGTGGGCGACATGGAAACCTACTTCGACCATCCGGTGGAAATCGGTCGGGTCGAAAACCCCGACTTCCAGGGAAAAACGGCCTCACCGTGTGGCTGTGCGCGGGTCCGCGCGAGGGTTGGCAGGACTTCTACGCCCAAAAAGGTGGCCGAATAAAGCACCTACCGTTGAATCCCCCCGCCGGAACCGCGCTGGGTTGTTCATCTCCCGAACAAGGTTGCCACAACACGCCTCGCATGCTGCATTGCTCAGATAATTCCGGATGGCAATGTCGGAATCGAATCGTGCAGGATCGCCGAAATAACCCATCGGGGTGACATTTCTGGCATCCCGCGCCCGGAAAGCTTCGCCAACATCAGCAGAGACGAAATTCGGGCCGATTCCGAAAGTTGGTCGGATCAGCGTTCTGGCCATGGCCGTATTGACGAAGTCGGGAAGAATCCGCCATGGTTCCGGTCTCATGCAGCCCGCGTGGGTGTTCCGAACCTGCAGTCAGAGGAATTTCAGGCAGATAATCCACCAGGAGCAGCGACTACTCCAAAACCCGGATCCACAGATTAGGGTAATTGAGTCCGGTCCACGGGGACATAGATATCCATTCCGGTCGCCCGGTACGCATCCACCACCGATCGGTGAAGAACTTCCACATGCTTCGGTTCCCCATGGCCGTTAAAAACAACGATCTTCTTCACACCCCACCGATGCAGCGAAGCAAAGACATCGGACAACAGGGCCTTCATGGTGGATTCCTGCACCGTGAAGGTTCCGGGAAAACAGTTTGCAATGTCAGCAATGCCCCAATAGACGGGAGCGATCAGGGAGGGGATGCCTCTCTTTTCGAGCTCGGATTTGACAATCCTTGCCGAAAGATAGGCTTGATCGCATCAGGGCCGCATCCCATGTGGGGGCCGTGTTCCTCGATGACTCCCACAGGAAGCAAGAGGATGGCTCCTGTTGAATGAACGATTCAACCTCGGTCCAGGAGCATATCCACCATGGTTTTGTGAAAAACCGAGTAGCCTCCCAGGGTGTAATCCCCGACATTTTGGGATTCGGTACTGGGTTGGGATGTCGCCTCGAAGAAAATCAAAGCGCCCATTCTGGGAGCAGGGCAGTTTCAGCTTTCCTTTCATGGCATGGTCTCCTTCTCATAGGTCTCTTTGCAGGCCATCCTGAAGCACCAGGAATGCCCGCCCGGGCCACCAGGAAAGCCACAATCCCGAAAAGAGGGCCCAACAGACTGCATTTCAGTCCGCCGGCCATGGTCTCCGGTGTAATTTCTCCAGCAGCGGCAACGTCAGCTTAATGGGCGAGAGGTCCGGCCGAGGTAGCCCGGAGCCAGGGCAGACCATCCCAGGGAGGCAAGGGAGGGGCGGGTCTTTGCGGTGTCCTTTTGCACCAGGGCTTTCACAAACAGGGCCAGAATCACCAGCAGCAGGAAGATCGTGACGGTAATGAACGGTCCTCCCCTCGTTGAATTTTGAAATGATGTCCTTCATGGTATGTAATTTAATTGGTTTGCTGAGGCAATTTACATCGCCAGGAGAAGCGATTTCTCCAAATGCGATGCTTCACACAATTCCCGCGGACAACAGCCGGATACGCAGATAATTTTGCAAAAACAGGCCGACTTCGCAATGGTCCGTCCCAAATCTGCATTCCATCTCATTTTTCATGCAGGATGGGGGGCTTTTCGTATACTTGTTCCCATGAAGCGATCCCTCCCGAAATACTTGCTCCATCTTGTGTTCTGGATCGGAATCTGGTTCTATTTCTTCTATTTCTTCAGTTACAATTCGCCGGACCGGGGGCTATGTGATCTGGTTTTCCAGCCTGCTTCTCCCCCTCACCATGGCCACCTACACAGCCGTGTATTATCTCATCCCGACCTTCCTTCTGAGAGAAGAAGTATGCTCCCTTTGCCCTTTACAGCTTCTACACCCTGCTGGGTTCGGCCTATTTTACGGTCCTGGTCATATACGGATGCCTCATCTTTTACAAGAAGATGGACGCAACAGACATCCCCCCCATGTTGAAGAATTTCTTCTTCATCCTGATCCTAGTCTACCTGGTGGTGATTGTCGTCAGCTTCGCCTACATTCTTCGGGAAGGGTTCCGGAAAGAAAGCCAGAACCAGGAGCTGCAAAACAAGATGCTCAGCGCCCAGTTGCAGTTCAAGGAGCAGGAACTGATGTACCTGAAAAAACCAGATTCACCCCCATTTCCTGTTCAACACACTCAATACCATTTATGGAATGGCCATGAAGCAATCCAGGAAAACACGCCCGGTCATTCTGAAATTGTCAACCTGCTCGACTACATCCTCCCAGGTGGAAAAACCAAACGTTGCGCTGAAGAAGAAGTGGAACACATCCTGGAGTACATCGAGCTTGAAAGATGCGGTTCCGGGATACCCTGCGGGTGGAACTTCATGTGGACAACATCGACGATTCACTCTCCATTGCCCCTATGATCCTGGTCCCCCTTGTGGAGAATGCTTTCAAACACGGAAGGCCCGTCCGGGGAATGCTGGACATCTTCCTGGAGCTACATGCAGGACCCGGCGACCTGGGCTTCCGGATCTCCAACTCCGTGGATCCCATGGAAACAAAGATACCGGAACATGAGATAGGACTTGAGAATCTCCGGAAAAGACTCGTTGCACTACGACGGTGCCCATGCCCTTCACAGCGAAGTGAAAAATGGAACATACACGCTCCTGGCTTTACCGGGGATAATTAAATTGACCATGACGGAGCAAATCCGCTGCATCATCGTGGATGACGAGCCGGTGACCCAGGACGTCCACGGAGGAACACCTGAAGAAAATCGACAACGTCAGAAGTGGTCTGCAACTGCCGGAATGCCCTGGAAGCCTACCAGGCCATCCATCTGTACGCCATCGATCTGGTATTCCTGGACATCAGCATGCCGGAGGTCTCCGGGCTGTCCTTCGCCCGGTCGGTGGCGGGGAACACAATCATCTTCACCACCGCATTCCGGGAGTACGTTGACTGAGCTGAAGGCAGTGGACTACCTTCTCAAACCCATTTCGCTGGAGCGATTGCTCCAGGCCCTGAACAAATTCTTTAACGAACGGGGCGTCCGGGCAAAGGGTCCGGACCCACACACCGAAGAACCCGACAACTTCCTGTTCATCCGTTCGGATCGAAAAATGGTCAAAGTCTTTTTCCACGACATCCTGCTGGTGGAAAGTCTGGGAGACTACCTGAAGATCCATCTCGCCGACCGGCGCATCCTGGTGACCCGCGATTCACTTTCCGTTATGGAATCCCGCATGCCCTACCGCGAATTCCTGAAAACCCACCGGTCCTACCTGGTGGCACTGCGTTGGATCGATTCATACACGAGCGATACCATCTGCATCGGGAAACTGGAGGTTCCGATCAGCCGCAGCCACCGGGAGGAGGTCCTGCACAGGCTTGGGGAATATTAGGGTTGGCTTTTCGATTGTTATTTTTTTAACATATATTGGTGGGCGGCCCGGCAGGGCGGCCTTTCCGGTTCTTTGACATGTCTGGCAATTTGCATGCAAAATGAATCAAACATCCATCTCATACACAACACCCTAACGACTACATCAACTATGGAAAACACTCCTGAGAGCTATCACATCAGCTTCTTCAAACCCACGACGGAACGGGCACTTGCCAACCGGAACATGGTTCTGTGGCTGGTCTCGGTGTGGGTCGTGGCCATTTTCGGGTTTCACATCCTTCTGAAGGTCATCGAAAAACCCGTTCCCGAACCCGCTTACACCGCCTTTCAAACCGCCTGGTCGAACCTGGAAAACGGGTCGAACGCACCGGCGGATTATCAGGCATTCGCCCAGTCCTGTCTTTCGCTTGCGGGTCGCATCGAAACAAGCGATGCCGAAAAGGAATGCATCGATCATGCCTTCAGCTGGAGCCTTTACCAGCTGGCGGGGCCTTCCGGTCAGGATGCCCTTGTGCAGCGCATCCTTGAATTTGAAGGAAAAAGCCAGGTCATCACCTCCATCGGAGATGAGGACTACATCCGCATCAAGCTGGCCCTGGTCCGGGATCTGAGTCCCCTCGTCGGACTGTCCGATCTGGACGTCCGCAAAACCGTCGTGCCCTTCGCCCTCCGTTCGGAAGGCATCGCCGACCTGGGAGAAGACACCCGGGTCCTTTTGCCCCTTTGAGCAAGTGGGCAAGTTTTTGATCCACAACCAGTCCGGTCTCTCACCGACACCCCGTTTCTGGGTTTCCCCTTCCATTATTTCCACACAGCAGTGTTCTGCTCATTTTGTTCATCGGCCTGTGCCTGATCTACTGCATCCGCACCGACGCGCTGAACAAGAAAATCAACATTGCTGACTAACCCGGAAACCTGGAAAACCATGAGAAAAAAAGATATCTCCCCTGTTGCTTTTGCTGTCCCCCACGATGCTGCAGGCGGCTACCGCGGCCACCCAGCTGGAGGAAGCTTCAAAGTCCGGACCCGCGATCATCCTGATCACCATTCTCATCCTCTTTGTCATGATCGGATTCTTCTTCCGGGCAAAGGATACCACTGATTTTTATGCGGCCGGACGCAGCATCTCAAGGTGGGCTCCGGCATGGCCATCGCCTCCAGCTGGATGAGCGCCGCCTCCTTCCTTGGGATGGCCGCTCTCATGTACAGTTCGAGTACCACGGACTTTCCTATGTGGTCGGGTGGACCGGCGGGTATGTTGCTGCTGATCCTCATGGCCGGGCAGATCCGGAAATATGGCAAGTACACGGCGGCCGACTTCATCGGCGACCGCTACTATTCCCAGTCCTCCGGGCCGTGGGCGCCATCATCGCCATCCTGATCTCCATCACCTATTGCGTGGGTCAGTTCGGCGGCATCGGGCTCATGTTCAAATGGGTCCTGAGGTCTCGACTACGGCCTCTCCGTGATCATCGGGGGCAGCGTGGTGCTCACCTACACCCTGATCTCCGGGATGCTCGGGGTGACCAAGAACATGCAGATTCAGTATGTGATCATCATCATTTCCTTTTTGATCCCCCTCTTCATCCTCACGGCCAAGTTTGACTATTTCTGGCTCCTGCCCCAGATCGGATACGGATCGGTGGTTTCGGACGTGGTCAGCGGCATCCCCCTGGCGGACAGCAACCAGCTGTTGAATGCCCTGGGCCATGATTTTGCCGCCGTGCCGACGCCGGAATACGCCATGCCCTGGGATCCGGCCACCGGACAAACCTTCTTCCAGTGGATCGCCGTTGCCTTCTCCCTGATGATCGGGACGGCCGGTCTGCCCCACGTGATCCAGCGTTTCTACGTGGTTCCCAAAGCCAGCGACGCCCGCTGGTCGGTGGTCTGGGGTTTGTTCTTCATCTGCATCCTCTACTGGAGCGCCCCGGCCTACTCCGCCTTCGGGAAAATCCTTTCTGCCAATCCCGAGGTGGGAAAACTGGCCAAGGACGCCATCGTGGTCTACACGGCCCAGCTGGGGAACGTTCATCCCCTGATCGTCGGCTTCCTCGCCGCAGGCGGGGTATCCGCCGCCTTCTCCACGGTGTCGGGTCTGCTCGTGGCCGGCTCCTCGGCCTTCGCCCACGACCTCTATGTGAAGGTGATCAATCCCTCGGCCCGTCCCAAGAGCCAGTTGCTGGCCGCCCGTCTGGGAACCGTGCTCATGGCCATCATCGTCACCTTCCTGGCCCTCCAGAACTGGGCCCTGATCGGACAGCTCGTGGCCGTGGCCTTCTCCCTGGCCGGATGCACCATCTTCCCCCTCTTCCTCCTGGGGATCTGGTGGAGCGGATCGAACCGCCAGGGCGCCGTCGCCGGTCTCATCGCCGGTGGGCTGGTGTCGCTCATCGCCATCACCTATTTCATCGCGGGCGAGGAAGGCATTCAACTGCCCTTCCACGACTTCATCAGCTACTGGCTCCAGGCCTGGTATTTCGCCATCTTCGGTGCGCCTATCTCCATCCTGGTCCACATCATCGTGGCCCGACTGACCAAGGAAACTCCTGTGGAAATCCGGAAATTCCTGATCGAAACCGTTCATTCCTAAATGCCTGCCGGCACACAGCACAAAACCAGGACGCTCATCCTCGTGATGAGTGTCCTGGCTGTGGCCGCTCTCGCGGTTGCGGCCCTGTACTACCGGGGCGTCAACCGCAGCGCCGACCCCCGGGTGCGAGCCGCGCGGGAATTGTATGAGAAATACAACGATTTTGCCCAATCCCAGCAATACGATTCGGTCCTGTGGCTCATGGACACCATCGAGTCGGTGTATGCCCGAACCGACCATTACCGGGACAGCTACGAAATCGGCGTTCTGTACAACAACCGGGCGGCGGTGTACCTGTCGGTGTACCTTCAGCCGGGAAACGAAGCCCTGATCGGGGACACGGCCCTTTTTCTTGCAAAAAGCGAGGGCTTTGTCCGCCAGAGCATCGCGGTGTACGAACACTGGCTGGAGGCGTTTGCAGGCAAGGGCGAAGAGGAGCTCCGAACCCTCCTGGAAACCGAATTCGTACCCGGACTTCCCACCGACGACCGGGTCGGGTCGCAGGCCTATCTCGACAACCGGTTGAAGGAAATCCTGGATGCTCAGGAAGAGACCCCGAGGCGACTTTCGGTGAGCTACACGAACCTGGGAACCATCAAACGGCACCAGCTGAAATACGACTCCGCCGCCGTGTATTACCAGCAGGCGATGGACCTCTGGGACCGGAACCTGACCGCGGAAAACAACCTCAACATCCTGCTCAACCGCCCGTTGAAGAAACGGAACCTGATTCAAACATTGTTTCCACCCGACCGGTAAACCCCCGGAAACTTCCGGGAACTCCCGGCAAATCAAAACCAACCCCGACCCAAGAATCCCCGACTCATGAAATTCCGCATCCGACACACCCGCCTTTCCCTGGCCGCCCTGTGCCTGTTCCTCTCCGCAGCCCCCCTCCTTGCCCAGGAGGAAGCCCCCGCCTCCGGGATCAGCCTCAGCGGCTTCGTGAAAACCGATTTCTTCTACGATTCCCGTCAGACCGTGACCGCCCGGGAGGGGCACTTCCTGCTGTACCCGGCCGATGTCCTCTCCGATGCCCAGGGGAACGACATCAACGCCAAAGACAACTTCAACATCCTGTCGATCCAGTCCCGGCTCACCGGCAAGATCACCGGGCCCGATGCCTTCGGCGCCAAAACCTCGGGGGTCATCGAAGGTGCCTTTTTCGGCACGGTGAATTCGGACATCAACGGGTTCCGGCTCCGGCATGCCTACGTCAAACTGAACTGGACGAACACGGAACTGCTCCTGGGCCAGTACTGGCACATGAAATTCGTCACCGGCTGCTTTCCGGGAACCGTGTCGTTCAACACCGGGGTCCCCTTCCAGTACTTCTCCCGGAACCCCCAGGTGCGCCTCACCCAGTCCTTCGGGAATCTCAGCCTGGGTCTCATGGCAGCCGCACAGCGCGATTTTGCCAGTCCGGGGGGATCGCAGGTGCTCCGGAACGCGATCCTTCCCGATGTGAACGCCCAGATCGCCTACGCCACCGACCGCGTGCTGATCGGGGCCACGGCGGGATACAAAACCCTTGTGCCAAGGCTGGTGACCGACAGCCTGTACCGCACCACCACGGGCATCGGCGGTTTTTCCGCCCAGGCCTTTCTGAAACTTGCGCCGGAAGCCTTCACCTTCAAAGCCCAGGTCACCTACCTGCAGAACGGGTACGACGGCCTGTCCTTGGGCGGATTCGCCATCCGTTCGGTCACCGACCCCGCCCGGGACGACCGGGACTACACCAACCTGAACACCCTGAACGTGTGGACCGAGCTCCATTCCAACGGCAGCAAGGTACAGGTGGGGGTCTTCGCCGGCTACGCCAAGAACCTGGGGGCGTCCGAAGCCCTGGATGATCCGGGCACCATCGCCACCTACGCCCGGGGAGCGAACATCGCCAGCCTCTTCCGGATCTCGCCCCGGGTGGTCCTCAACAGCGGAAAGGTCCGCTTTGCCCTCGAACTGGAAACCACGGGCGCAGCCTATGGAAGAACCGTCGATTCGATGGGGATCCCGGGCGACCTGCACACGGTGGTCAACCAGCGGGTCCTGTTTGCCAGCTATTATTTCTTCTGATGCGCATCGCCCTTCTCTCCGACATCCACGAAGACCTTCCCCAGCTGGAGAAGGTGCTGGCCCGGGCCGGGAGAAAAGGGTATGACCGGCTGGTGTGCCTGGGCGACATTTCGGGATTCAGCATCCCACATTACACTTACCAGGACAGCCGAAACGCCCCGGGCTGCCTCGCCCTTCTTCGCGAAAAGGAGGCCCTGATCGTTCCGGGCAACCACGACTTCCATGCCGCCCGGCGGATTCCCGTTCATTCTGCCGGCTTTGATTTTCCGGCCGATTGGTACGACATGGATTACCGGGAAAAAGAGAAGCTGGCCGGTGACCGGATCTATCTCCACGAGCGCGACGAACTGGACCCCCTCTATGGACGAACCGACCGGGACTTTCTGCGCGGTCTGACCGAATACCGGATCCTGGACGCCGGACCGGTCCGTTTGCTGCTCAGCCACTATGTTTTCCCCAACCTGGCCGGATTCCAGCGGGGCTTTTACCAGAAGGAGGAGGACTTTCACGGGCATTTTCGCTTCATGATGGAAAAGGACTGCCAGATCAGCTTCACGGGGCATGCCCATGTCCGGGGCGTTTATACGGTGACGTCGCGTCAGTTCAAGCACCCCGGCTACGGGAAGGTGCGCCTGAAAGAATTCCCGGTCTGCGTCGGAATTCATCCGGTGAGCCGGAACAAGCGACGGAGCGGATTTTGTATCTTTGATGTGGAGCGCCATGTCCTGGACGCCGTCAAATGCTGAGACCTGATGCCCGACAAGAACCTGCACCGGTTTTTCATCTCCATCGTGCTGCCGTCGATTCTGGCCATCGCCCTCTATGTGCTTTCCATTTTCCTGGTCATCCTTCCCGCCTTCGAGTCGAACCGCATGGAGGCAAAGAAGGAAATGATGTCCGAACTCACCAACACGGCCTGGAGCCTGGTGGATGAGTACCACCAGGAAGCCTTGCTGGGAAATCTGCCCGGGGA
Organism: Bacteroidales bacterium; assembly: GCA_041393235.1. Classification (GTDB taxonomy): domain Bacteria; phylum Bacteroidota; class Bacteroidia; order Bacteroidales. Next base: position 105,854 of record JAWKKO010000013.1, on the reverse strand, counting down.
TTCGGCCCGTTACCTGGCGGCCCGGCGGATCGAAAAAATCCGGTACGGGGACGAATACAAGGATTATTTCTGGATCACGGACGAGGTGCCGGTGATGGTCATGCACCCCTACCGGCCCGATCTCATCGGGCAGAGCCTCACGGAGTATGCGGATCCGGGTGGCAAGCGCTTGTTCGTGGAGGCCGTGGAGGTGGTGAAGCGGGACGGCCAGGGAACCATCGACTACCTCTGGCAATGGAAGGACGACTCCACCCGCATCGTTCCCAAGCTCTCCTATGTCCGTGAGTATGCCCCCTGGGGGTGGGTCATCGGCACGGGCATCTACCTGGAGGATGTGCGGCTGGAGATCCGGGCCATGAAAACCCGGTTGCTGCGGGTGGCCCTGGTCATCACGGTGGTGATCAGCATCATTCTGGGCTTTGTCATCCGGCAGAGCCTGCGCATCGAAACGCGGCGACGGGAGGCGGAGGACAAACTGAGGCTTTCGCGGCAAAAATACAAGACCCTGGTAGATGCCTCTTCCGAAGGCACGCTGATGATCCTTCAGGAGAAAATCATCTACGCCAACCTGAAATTCAGCGCCCTGAGCGGCTATGAACCCGGGGACCTGCAGAATGCCCGGTTCGACACCCTCTTCGGGATCGGTTGGGAGGCTCTGACCGGATCCATCGAAGACCCGAACAAGACCCACAGCCGGGAAAGCACCCTGATCTGCCAGGACGGTGCCCGCAAAGAGATCGTTCTGTCGGTTTCGCAGGTCACCTATGCCGGACAGCTGGGTTCCATCGTGGCCATCAAGGAGCTGAGTCCCCAGCAACGGTTCGACAAGGATGCCCAAAGCCTGTCCAGCGAACTGCAGTCGTCGCTGGATCTGATGCACCAACCCGTGCGGACCCTGGTGCGACCCTGCACCACCTGCGATTCAAAGGAAACCATTGGTGAAGCGGCCCGGCGGATGACCCGCAAGAAGGCGGATGCGGTGTTCATCGTCCAGGAAGGGACCACCATCGGCCTGGTGACCGACAGCGACCTGCGGACCCGGGTACTGGCGGGTTCCCTGGATTCGTCCCGTGCGGTCATCGAGGTCATGACCGCCCCGGTGATCGCCCTGGCGGAGGACGCCCTCATGTACGAGGCCCTCCTGGTGATGAAGGAAAAGAACATTTCCCACCTGGCGGTGAAGGACGGAGCCGGGCGGATTTCAGGGTGCCTGGTCCTGCGGGATCTGGTGGGATTCCAGCAAAACGCCATTGCCCTTCTAATGCACGAGATTGCATCGGCAGAACAACCCGAACAGCTGGCCCGCCTGTACAGCCGTGTGCCCGTGCTGGTGCGGGCGCTCACCGAAAGCGGCAGCAACACCGAAAACATCACCCACATCATCTCCTCGGTGAATGACGCCATCCACCGGCGGGTCATTGCCCTGGCCCTGGAAACAGAGGGATCTCCCCCCTGCCGGTTCGCCTTTGTGGTCATGGGCAGCGAAGGCCGGATGGAACAGACCCTGGCCACAGACCAGGACAACGCCCTGGTCCTTGAAAATCTCACAGAGGAAAAGGAAGAGCAAGCGCGGGGCTATTTTCTTGCCCTGGCCGGGCGGATCAACGCCGACCTCCACCGGATCGGATACCAGTATTGCAAGGGGGAGGTGATGGCACGGAATCCCAAATGGACCCAGAACCTCGATACTTGGAAAGAGTATTTCAAGGGCTGGATCCTGGACGGGAATCCCCACCACATCATGGAAGCCAGCATCTTCTTTGATTTCCGGCACGTCTATGGCGACCAATCGCTGGTCCGGGAACTGCGGGACCATGTGCACCGGCTGGCCGACCGACAATCCGTCTTCTTCCATCACCTGGCCCAACCCGTCATGAAATTCAAATCGCCCCTGAACCTGTTTGGGAAGATCGTCGGAAATGAAACGGATGCGGATGCCGTGAAGGTGGACATCAAAAAAAGCCTGTTCCCCATCACCGCCTTTCTCCGGCTTTATGCCATCCGGGAAAAACTTCCGGAGACCAACAGCCTGGATCGGGCCCTCGGCCTGTCGGAACGAAAGGTGATCGATCCGGACCTGCTCGAAGACATCCGGCAGGCCCTCGATTTTCTGACCCGGCTCCGGCTCCGGGTTCAGGTCGGTCAGATCGTCCGCCAGGAACCCCCGGACAATCTGGTGGACCTCCACAGCCTGTCCCGCATCGATCTGTCCACCTTCAAAAAGGTGCTTTCGCAAACCGAGGAACTGCAGACCAGGGTCCGTTTCGATTTCAAGGGGATGGAATGATCCCGGCGCCCGCTTCCCTGCAACCGGGTTCCGGTGCAAGCCGTCAGGCCTGCGCCATTTGCCTGAACTGACGGAAACTGATCAGTTTCCCGAGCTTCTCGTCCCACAGGCGGAGGTTCATGGTACGCAGGCTGGGACGGAAGGTCACCGGCTTGATGCCCCGGAACATGGCATTCTCCCGGTGGCAACGCTCCAGGTTGTAGTTGGGGATTTTGGGACTCAGGTGGTGGACGTGGTGAAACCCGATGTTGCCCGAAAACCATTGCAGCAGCCGGGGAAATTTCAGATAGGAGCTTCCTTCCAGGGCCATGGTCCGGTAATCCCACTCCCCGGAACGCGTCCAGATCACATCCTCGAACTGGTGCTGCACATAGAACAACCACACGCCGGCCACGGTGGCGAAATAAATCACCGGTATTTGAATCAGCAGGTAGGCCTTCCACCCAAAGAGCAGAATGAGCCCGACCACTGTTGCGGCAATGATCAGGTTGGTCAGGTGCACGCTGTTCCGGACAGGCCGGTTCATGGGCTTCTGGATGAAACGGAACCAGATCACAAACAGGATCACGGGGGCAATCCCGAAAATCACGATGGGATGACGGTACAGGCGGTACTCGAATTTTTTTGCCGGGGAGAGCTTCCGGTACTCCTCCACCGTGAGGGTCATCACGTCCCCGATGCCACGCTTGTCGAGGTTCCCGACGTGGGAGTGGTGATAGGCATGGTCCTTGTGCCAGCGGTCGTACGGGGTAAAGGTCAGGCTGCCCAGGAAGGTCCCCACAATCTTGTTCGCCCGGGTGGATTTGAAAAATGACCCGTGTCCGCAGTCATGAAAAATGATGAACATGCGCACCAGAAACCCGGCGGCCAGCAAACTCAAGCCCAGGGTCAGCACGTAGGATATTTCCAGGCTGAGGTACATCAGGTACCAGAGCGCCGCATAGGGCCCCAGGGAATTCACGATCTGCCAGATGCTTTTTTTCGGATCGGGCCGGTTGTACTTCTTTACCACCTCGATCCAGTCCCGGGTGTTGTTCCCGCCCGGTGTCTTTTTCTCTTTCATCATCACTTTCTTCTTCCTATCCGTTTGTTTCGAAACGAGCTTTCACTTGCATTTCATCGGGATTGTCGGGTACAGAGGGTGGGGAGGATTCAAATTGCAACCCAAAGGTAGGCAATTCCTCCCATCCGGAATCGATCCGCCTCCTTCAACCGGCCTTTTGGGACAGATTTCTCCAGAACGGGACGGACCCCGACCGGCCGGGCGGCCGGAATTGGTCGACCGATGACCGCTTTCGGACCGGATATGACCTTGACTCTGAGGGCCTCGGAGATGTACCTTTATCACAGAATCCTTTCAACCATCCACGTGATGAAAACAACCAGAACCTCACCCAACCGGAACATGCTCGTCATGTTCGCGCTGCTGTGGCTCCAAGGCAGCATCTGCGCCCAAACTCTCTCCTCCGGAACCTGGGAAGGTCCCTTTATGAATGATTTTCGCACCGTTCTCCTTCTTTCTCCCGGAGAAAACGGAATGGCAGGTTCCATCCGCATGTACGCGGGGGACCAAATGATCCAGGATGATCCCTTGACCCGAATCCGGGAAGAAGGCAACGGCCTGACCTTCTTCATCGAAGCCAAAGACACCCGGTTTGAGGGAACCGTGGAAGGAAACGAAATGACCGGAAATTTCGTTTTCTCCGACGGATCGGTTCATCCCCTGGTCGTCCGCAGGTCACCGGCCGGAAAGGAGGACCTTCCATCCGAGGTCCGGACCAACGAGGTGGATCCGAACCCGGTGTATCCGCCGGGTCAGCTCCGGGCCGATCTGGATTTTTTCCAGGAAGCCCTCTTTGAAAACCATCCCGCCTTGTTCCGGATCCTGGACCGGGCCGATCTGGACCGGGCTTTTGAACGGGTCCGGACCGGGTTGACGGACTCCCTGGATCTTCTGTCGTTCTACGCCCTCCTCGCCCCTCTCGGGGCGGGGATCGGATGCAGCCACACGGGGCTCCGGCTCCCCCAGGCGCAGGAAGAGTTTCTGCTGGAACCGGTCCATCTGTTCCCCCTGGCAGTTCGAAGCGAGGGCAACCGGTTGTTCTCCTGTTCGGAAGTTCGAACCATGGAAGGACCGGTGCCGCCCGGATTCGAAATCCTGTCCATCAACCACAAGCCGGTTGCCGATCTGCTGGAAACGATGGGAAACATGATCCCGGCAGAAGAAAGAAACCCGGTGGCCATCCGGTACGAATTGAACCGGAATTTTGCCTACTGGCTGGCTCTTGCCGGACAAGCCGGTCCCTTTGCAGTGGATTACCGGGCAGACGGCGCGACCGGATCCCTGAATCTGCGGGGAGAAGACCGAATCGGTGGTGCCGGTGGTCAGGGTGGTCCCGGGCACCAATCCTCCGAGGCGATCCGGACTCCCGGGTATGCATTCCACAGTGAAACCGGTTGTGCCCGGCTCCGCATTCCCTCCTTCTCCATCCGGAACATGGAGGATTACCTTTCCTTTCTGGACAGCGTCTTCCTGTACCTTTCCACGACGTCCGCCGACACCCTGATTCTTGATCTGAGGGACAACAACGGAGGACATCCCATTTTTGCGGCCCAGTTGCTCTCCTACCTCACCGACCACCCCTTCACCTGGTTTGAGAGAAATCCGAACGTGACGGAATTCGAACCCCTCTATCACCCCATGGAACCGAATCCGGCCCACTACACCGGCCCGGTCCTGGTCGATGTGAACGGGGGATGCCTTTCCGCAACGGGGCACTTTCTGTCCCTGCTCGAATACCACAGCAACGCCCGGTTCCGGGGGGAAGCGCCGGGAAGTACCTATGTCTGCAATGATTTCAGCATCCAAACAGCGCTGCCCCACACAGGCATTCGCGCCAACATTCCCAGGGAGCAATTCGTGGCCGCTGTTCCAGAGGCGGCCCGAAAGACCCCGTTTCCGGTGGAAGCTCCCCTTTCACCGGGTCCCTAAAAGTTCCTCCCCGGTTTTCCTCCATATGCCCGGAAATTGTCGTTCCTTTGGTTAACACCTAACCATACGATCGTGAAAACCAGACTCCTTCCCCTGCTTTCTCTGCTGGTATGTTCCTTGGGTAGCCAGGCACAGACCCATGCGGACAGGCCCCTGTATGATTTGTCCCAGACCCTTGACTCGCGCTCCATTTCCTTTGAGAACCCCACCGGAGAGCGGGGTGCCGGGGGTACGGCCGCCAGCGAAATCGGCATCGGCCGGAAAGGGGCTCCCCGAAAAACCCTGGAACCCGGGGAGGAAGTCACCCTGTGCGACATCCGGGGTACCGGGACCATCCGTCACATCTGGATGACCGGTGAATGGATGAACTTCGAATGGCTGGAGGCGCTCCCCGAACGGAACCTGCTGATGCGGACCACCGTCATCCGGGCCTACTGGGACGGACAAGAGCATCCCAGCATCGAATGCCCCGTGGGCGACCTGATGGGATTTGCCCACTCCAGGATCACGCCCTACCAGTCCGCCGTCCATTCGGTGGGCGAGAAGGGTGCCTTCAACCTGTGGCTCCCCATGCCCTTCGCGTCCGCTGCCCGGATCACCCTGACCAATGAATCGGACCTTTCCTTCCCCCTCTACTACCAGATCGATTACACCCTGGGGGATGCCCATCCGTCGGATGTGGGACGTCTGCATGTTTGCTTCCAACGGGAAAATCCCACCGTCCTCACCGAGGATTTCGAAATCCTGCCCCGCCGCCAGGGCAAAGGCCGCTACATCGGTGCGGTCCTGGGCATCCGGACCCTCCACCCCGGCTGGTGGGGCGAAGGGGAGATCAAAATTTACCGGGACGGCGACCGGGAGTTTCCCACCCTGTGCGGCACCGGAAGCGAGGACTATGTGGGACTGTCCTATGGCATCCAGCAAACCACCTATGCCTACCACGGGTGCAACCTGAACCTGGCCATGGAAGAAACGGTGAAGGCCCTGGATCTTCAGAGCGGGGAACGGGTGGACATGCATCGGGAGTTTGTGTCGATGTACCGCTGGCACCTGCCCGATCCCGTGTTCTGGGAAACGGAATGCCGGATCACCATCCAGCAGATCGGGTGCTGTTATTTCGAGCGCGACGACGACTGGTCGGCGGCTGCCTTCTGGTACGAAGCCGTTCCCAGCGATCCCCTTCCCGATTTTCCAACGGTTGCGGAACGGACCGCCGACCTGGAGACGGGTCTGTGGTGAGGGGTTTCAGTCGTCCAGGTGCTCCGCATAAAAGCGATCGAAGGCGGTTTTGATTTCGTCCCGGATCCGGCGGAACTCGGACAGGATTTCTTCTTCGGTGCCCCTGGACTCGGCCGGATCTTCAAATCCGATGTGAAGCTTCGATTTCACCTTCCCTGAAAACACCGGACAGGTTTCCCGGGCATGGTCGCACACGGTGATCACGAAGTCGAAGGGTTCGTTCACAAACCGGTCGGCATGTTTCGGACGATGGCCCGACAGATCGATGCCGGCTTCCTGCATGACCCGGATGGCAAGGGGATGGACGGCGGATGAGGGCCGGGTTCCGGCGCTGTGGGCCTCCACCCCTTCCATTTGGTTCAGAAAGCCTTCGGCCATCTGACTGCGGCAGCTGTTCCCCGTGCAAAGTATCAGGATTTTCATGGGTCTTCTTTTGGTGACTCCAAAAGTACGAAAGTGATTTTCCCGTGCAAAATCCAAGCTCCCCGGAAGAAACATTTATAAAATGACCTTTTTGTCATTTTATAAATTTTTCCTATGTTTGTGCCCATGCTGAGCAAAAGCACCGAATACGCCATCCGGGCCCTGGTCTTCATCCAGCTGCAAAACTGGACAGGCCGCCGTCCGGGCGTTGCCGAGGTTGCCCGGGAGATCGACGCCCCCGCGGCTTTCACCGCAAAGATCCTCCACATCCTGACCACCCAGCGGCTTCTTCTGTCCATGAAAGGACGGGGCGGAGGCTTCTTCTTTCCCGGGATGGAATCCGACCTGAGCATCCACCGGGTGATCCTGGTGATGGAGGGAGACCATTTGTTCACCCAATGCGGGATCGGACTCAGGGGTTGTTCCGACGCCAACCCCTGTCCGGTACACGAACACTACGGAGTCATCCGGGAACAGTTGCTGGACATGGCCACCCGGGAAAGCATCCGGACCATGGCGGACAAGATCCGGGAGGGACGGGCGGTGATCAGCCGGCTCACCATGGAATCCTCTGAAAAATGAAACCTGGCAAAGACGAGAAAGGAATTGTGAACGTGGGAAAAAAAGACATAGCAAAGACATACAAGAAGCTCCACAAATGGCCGGGGCTCATCATCGCCTTCGTCCTCCTGAATTTTGGCATATCGGGGATCGTGTTGAATCACCGGGGGTTCTTTTCATCCCTGGATGTGAAACGGTCCGTTCTGCCCCGGGTATACCGGTATGCGAACTGGAACAATGCCGCCCTGAAGGGAGACCTGGTGGTGGCCCCCGACAGCATCCTGGTCTTCGGGAACATCGGAATCTGGGTCACCGACTCCGCCTTTGAGGCGTACCGCCCCCTGAATGAAGGATTCGGCAAGGGCGTCGACCGGCGAAAAACCTATGATCTGCACCGAATGGCCAACGGGGATCTCTACGCCGCCACCCATTTCGGATTGTATGCCTTTTCCCCCGATCGGCAATCCTGGGTTCCCTTTCACCTGGTCTCGGACAATCAGCGTTTCGTGGCCCTGGAATCGGTGGGCGATACCCTCTATGCCCTCAACCGGTCCCACCTGTTCACGGGCCGGTCCGACGGAGTGAACACCACCTTCGTCCGGCACCAGTTGCCGGCCCCTCCCGGATACGAGGATCGGGTGGGCTTGTTTGAAACCATCTGGCAGCTTCATTCGGGAGAGGCCTTCGGTGGCATCGGAAAGGTGTTCGTGGACCTGCTGGCCCTGGTCACTCTGTTCCTTTCCATCACGGGCATCCTCTACTTTTTCTTTCCGGGCTGGATGAAACGGCGCAAAAAACGGGAGCGACCGGTTCAGTCTCTCGCACGGGCCAACCGCTGGTCGCTTCGCTGGCACAACCACTTCGGCGCCTGGGTTTTTGTCTTCCTCATCTTCCTGTATTTCACCGGCATGTTCCTGCGTCCGCCCTTGCTGATTCCCATCGCCAATGCCCGGGTCGGTCCGCTGAAGTTCTCCAACCTGGACCAGGACAACCCCTGGTTCGACCGGTGCCGGGACCTCCTCTGGGATGGGGAAAAGCAGTACTTTCTGCTGGCCACCTCCGAAGGCATCCACGAATTGGATCCCACACTTTCCCACGTGGTTCCCCTACCCTCCCAGCCTCCGGTGAGTGTCATGGGCATCACCGTTCTGGTCCCCTTTCACCACGGCGTGTATGTGGTGGGCTCCTTCAGCGGCCTGTTTTTGTGGGACCCGGCCCAGGGAAGGGTCCTGAACTTTTACACGGGACAACCCTACGAAGGCCGGTCGGCGGGCCGGCCCATCGGGGACGTCCAGGTCACCGGCATTTTGCAGGATCACCTGGGACGGCCCTATTGCATCGATTACAACCAGGGAGTGCAGGCCCTGTGGCCCAACGCGCCGGACTTTCCGACCATGCCCGCCGAGGTGGTGGAAGCCTCGGGCATGTCGCTTTGGAACGTGGCCCTGGAATTTCACACCGGGCGCATCTTCCAGTCCGTTCTGGGTCCCTTCTACATCCTGATCGTGCCCCTGGCCGGGCTGACCGGCATCACGGTGGTTCTGAGCGGGTACCTGCTCTGGAGAAAGCGATTCCGAAAGAAGAAACTGGAAAAAAATTGAACCCACCAAAAACACACACACCATGAAAAGCGTCCTGGTTACACAGACACCATCCGAAGACAATCCGCACAAGGTGGATGTCCGCAAACTCTACGACGATCCCTCCGCGCAAATCGTCCACATCGCCCTGAGACCGGGCGAGAGCCTGAAGCCCCACCTCACCCCGGTGGATGTCACTTTCTATGTTCTGGAAGGCAGCCCGACTGTTCACATTGCCAAGGAAAGCATCCGGTTCGAGAAGGACACCCTAATCGAAAGTCCGGCCCGGGTGGTCCATCATCTGAGCAACGAAGGGCCCGGTCTGGCCAGGATCCTGGTGATCAAGGCCCCCCGTCCCGAGAACAAAAGCAAGATTTTGTAAATCAAGCATCATGAGCGAACTCATCAACAATTCAAGATTTCGGAAAGAGCGGTTGAAAGAGCTGATCCTGAAACTGCACAAGGGAGACGAGCCCGGAAAAGTCCGGCAGGAACTGGTCGAAACTCTTTCTTCCATTCCCTACGGGGAGGTGGTGGAAGTGGAACAGGAACTGATCAGCGAAGGACTGCCCGAATCGGAGGTCCTGAAATTGTGCGATGTCCACGGTGAGGTTCTCCACGGCCATGTCGACCAGAGCGGTTCAAAGAACATCCCGGCGGGTCATCCCGTGGATGTGTTCATCGGGGAGAATCGCGAACTGAAGCTGGTTACCTCGAAAGCCCGGAATTTGCTCGTGGCTCTGGACAATGTTCCGGCGGAGGATTTCACTTCCTTCACCCATGTTCTCCGGTCCTCGTTCAATGAACTGATGGACGTGGACAAGCATTACCAGCGGAAGGAATACCTGCTGTTCCCCTTCCTTGAGAAAAACGAGATCACAGGTCCGCCCAAGGTGATGTGGGGAAAGCATGACGAAATCCGGGATCAGCTCAAGGGCTGCATCGCCCTCCTGAAGGAGCAAGAACTGTCAAGGGCGGACCTGGACGAGGCCCTGGAACTGCTTTTCTTCCCGGTACTCAAAGCCCTGGACGACATGGTGCAAAAGGAAGAGGAGATTCTCTTTCCCATGGCCATGGACATTGTCACCGAGGAGGAATGGTGGCAAATCCATCAACAAACCCTTGAATTCGGTTTCACCCTGTACGATCCCCCGGTGACCTGGAAACCTCAAGGGTTTGAAGCGCACAACGTCCTTTCGACTCCGGAGACAGGAGAGGAAGGGACCATCCGGCTGCCCTCCGGGTCCTTCACCGCATCGGAGATCATGGCCATCCTGAACACGATGCCCGTGGACATGACCTTTGTGGACAAGGATGACAAGGTCAAATACTTCACCCAGGGAGCCCACCGGATCTTCCCCCGAAGCCGGTCCATCATCAACCGGGATGTGCGCCTGTGCCATCCCCCGGGTTCGGTGGACATCGTCGAAAAAATCCTGGAGGACTTCAAGTCAGGGAAGGCATCCCATGCACCTTTCTGGATTCAGATGAAAGGAAAGTTCATCCTCATTGAATACCACGCACTCCGGGACGAAGACGGCGCCTACCTTGGCACCCTGGAAGTGTCGCAGGATCTTACCCAGGCCCGGTCCCTGGAAGGGGAACAGCGGATTCTCTCCTACGGCACCCAAAATCCACAGACATGAAAGAGCTTCGGATCACCCCCAAAACGAAAATCCATGAACTACTGGAAGCCTACCCGCAGCTGGAGGAGGTCCTGATCCGGTCCGCTCCCCAGTTCAAAAAGCTCCAAAACCCCATCCTTCGCAAGACCATTGCCCGGGTCACTTCGCTGAGTCAGGCCGCCATCGTGGGCGGGGTGAATGTGGAGGAACTGATCCGGTCGCTTCGGGAGGCAGCCGGCCAGGAAGGGGGCGGGGAGAGTGAAAATGAAAGCCCGGATTATGTATATGTTCAACCGAAATGGTTTTCTCCCGGTGCCGTGGCGGAGACGATCCACATCGACGAAATGCTCAACCGGGGGGAACAGCCGGTCCACGAAGTCCTTTCGGTCCTGAAGAAGATGAAATCAGAACAAATCCTGGAGGTGGAAGCGCCCTTTGTCCCGGCGCCCCTGATCGACAAGGCACTTGGTCTTGGGTACGCCCATTGGATCATGAAAATCACGGACCAGGAATGCCTGGTCTATTTTAAAAGGGAGGAACCTGGCCCCGGGAATCCGGTTCAGAAATAGACTTCGGAGCGCATGGCAGAGGCATCCACCCCTTTCTCCCGAAGGATGTCGTAGACTTCGTACACCATCTGGCTGTTGCCCACCACGTGGTAAAGGGCCTCGGGATCGGCGGGTTGTTCCTTCAGGTACCCGGTGACCCTGCCCTGGTAGTCGCCGCGGGAATCCTTGGAGGTGCACAGGATGTAGCGGCCGGCATCGTAGTGGTCCCGGTCGTAGGCTTCGCCGGCATGACGGACACCGTGGATGATCCGGTAATCCAATCCGGGGTACGAACGGACGTAGCTGTGGAACGGGGCGATCCCCGTGCCCGTGGCGATGAAAACATGCGTTCGGCCCGAGATTTCTTCCTGCCCCAGCACCAGGCGTCCCCTCGGGCCCCGAATCCGGGCCAACTGCCCCGGCTGGCATTCTTTGAGTCGGACCGAGATGTTCCCGTCCGTCACCTCCCGCACCAGGATTTCCAGATGGCCGTCCTGTTCCCCGCTGTAGATGGAATACTCCCGCAACTGGGCGGAGTCGCGTGGACCCGCAGAAATGTGCTGCCCGGCCCGAAATTGCATGTCCTCCCGGTCGAAGCGGACCACGTAGGTGTTGTTTGTTAAAAAGCGAAGATCCCGGATGCGTTTCATTCCGGGATGAATGACTGTGTATGAAGTGCTTTCTGCGATCTCTCTCATCTATGTTCCTTCGAAGCGTGACAAGCACATAAACATTGGGAGGCCTCCTTTGTTCAATTGCAAACGCAAAGCGGAACCCATGAGTGTCAAAAGCGAACCTCTGCGACTGCCCCGATGGATGAAGGTCCCCCTGCCTCACGGCGAAGATTACAGCCAGGTGAAACGCTTGATCCGGGAGCACGGCCTCCACACCATCTGCAGCAGCGGAAACTGCCCCAACAAGGGGGAATGCTGGAGCGCCGGAACGGCCACCTTCATGATCCTGGGGGACAAATGCACCCGGAACTGCCGGTTCTGCTATGTGGAGTCGCTGAAGCCCGATCCCGTCGACTGGGGAGAGGCCGCCCGGGTGGCCGATTCGATCCGGAAGCTGAAGCTGAAACATGCCGTGCTGACCTCGGTGGCCCGGGACGATCTGGCGGACCAGGGGGCGAAGGCCTGGGCCCGGACCATTGCCATGGTCAGGAAACTGAATCCGGGGATCACCATGGAGGTCCTCATTCCGGATTTCGGCATGCGCTCGGAGCTGTTGGATCTGGTCATCGCCGAAAAACCCGAGATTGTTTCGCACAACCTCGAAACCGTGGAACGAATCAGCCCGAAAATCCGGAGCCTGGCCACCTACGAGCGGAGTCTTCGGGTGTTGCGCTACATCGCGGATGTGGGCATCACGGCCAAAAGCGGGATCATGCTTGGATTGGGCGAGACCCGGGAGGAGGTCCGCACCACCCTGAAAGACATCCGCTCAACAGGCACCCGGGTGCTGACCATCGGCCAGTACCTTCCCCCTTCCGAACACAACACCCCGCTGGTGGAGTATGTCCGGCCCGAGGTGTTCGACGAATTGGGCGCCTTCGGCCGCGAACTGGGGTTTGATGTGGTAGAGAGCGGGCCTCTGGTCCGTTCGTCCTACCACTCCGAGCGGCATGTCCTTTGAAGGCAATCCCTGGCCATTTGCTTTTGTGGAAAACTCGGCCGGAGGTCTATCATGATTTGGGGTATCTTCCAATCAATTCAACCCCAATCTCCATCCATGACCAAACAACTTTTCCTTGCCGGCGTTTTCGTTCTGGCATCTGCCTGCCTGTTGGCCCAAAGGGATCTGGCCCCCGGATCCATCCTCCAAAACAACGGTGACACCCTGACCGGTTTCCTCCGCGACAATGGCAAAATGAAAAATGCCACCGACTGTGTTTTCTACTCTTCGCGGGATGCCGGCGAGCAAGTCTTCCACCCCGGAGACATCCGTGGATACAGTTTCGATGACGGATTCCACTACACGAGCAAGGCCATTGAAACACCGGACGGTCCAGCCACCTATTTTCTGGAATTCCTGGTGGACGGAACCGCCAATCTCTATTTCCTTCGAACCGACCGGTTCGATGCCTATCTGATCGAAACTCCGGAGGGGAAGATGGTGATGCTGCCGAAGTCCGGTTCCCATGCACGCATTCTCAAGGGCCTGTTTTCAGATTGCATGGACATCCAGGACAAACTCAACAATCCCCTGTTTTCCCATGCCTACATGACCAAGGTGGTGAGTCAGTACCATGCATGCACATCGGATCCGGACGATCTGTGCCGGGTGTATACCCACGAAAAAGACATGTTCAAGGGTTTCGTCGGAATCCGTGGAGGGATGCGGTACACCACCTTCTTTTTCGTCAATCACCCGCGGTATCACAACGACGTCTATACCTCCTGGTCGAGCCCGGTGTACGGTTTGTACGGGGGATTTTCCCTTCCGCGCCTGAATAAAAACCTCCGTTTCCAACTGGCCCTGGACAAGATCGATGCCCTGCATCACAACACGACCTATGGCGAGGTCAATGAAACCACCTACACCCAAGATTACGAGTTCTCCTACCAAGCACTGCAATTCAGCCCGGGGGCGGAATACTCCTTCGGGTCGGGTCGCTTCAGCCCCTATCTCGGATTCGGACTTCGCTTGTTCCGCCTCCTGGATTTCGAATCCTCCAACACGGTAACCATCGAATACAACGGCGAAACGACGGTGGAGAATTATGAGATGTATGAATTCACCATTCCTGAAACCAACGTCGGAACCTACCTGAATGTGGGAGCCCGGCTGCATCTCTCTGATCTGCACGGCCTGCAGCTCGATGTAGTGCTTGGCAACGATCCGGGTCTGATCGAAAACAACACCCGGACCCGGGATCTCATGGTGATGTTCGGGTACCGCTGCAGCTTCTAAGATTTTTCCTGTCCATTGGCCAGGTTCTTCAGGAAGCGAACCAGGATGGTGGCGGCGATCAGCGCGAGCACCCCGAAGATCACGACCAGACTGGCATCGTCGGACAGGCCGCGAAGCCGGACAGCCAGGATCATGGCGGCCAGAGCCACGGTCAGGACGACGATGAAGACCAGGACCACGGGTGCCAGAAGCAGGCCCATCGGCCGTCCCTTCCACAGGAGGATGCCCACCACGATCAGACCGGGCAGGGCGAAGGACAGATCGATGGCATGGACCGCATTCACCTGGTAGTTGTTGTCTTTCACAAACTGGGGGGCATCTCCCTGAAACAGGGGAGGAAGAATGTCCTTGAGCCAGATCATGTAAAACAGGGCGGCGATGACCAGGATGAACACGGAGGTGAAACGCACCGGCGGGGCCTTGGTGAACCAGGTCCTCAGGTCCGTTCCCGCGTGGGCCGACACCCAGAAAATGAAGCTGTAGGTGGACAGGGCCAGGGTGGCGCAATACAGCAGGAAAAAGGAATTGTAATGAATCCCGAAGGTGTAAATGATGTAGCTGTAGAGATAATAAAACAGCATTCCGCCGTAAATCCAGGAAGCGGTTTTGCTGCCCCGGTTCATGAACCAGAGCGAACCGAGGAGAAGGGGTCCGCCCAGAAAGAGATTCACCACGTCCTGTCCGGCGCCCTGGGCGGCAAAGGACGGAAGCTCCCGGGCATAGGTGTCCGGCAGGAAAATGCCGAAGGCGGAAGCCAGCCCCATGCACAGGAACAGAGGTCCGGCCAGGGCATTCAGGGTTTTCAGGTGGGATGTTTTCATGGTGGATGATGTTGGTGGGTGTTGGTTGTTGAATGGGGTGGGTATCACAGCTGCAGGATGCCCTTCAGGATCATCTGCAGGCACTGGGTTTTTGCACGTTCGGTTTCCCGGGGCGACAAGGCCCGGTCGCGCTGGATCAGCTGTAGATTGAAGGCGCGGACGAATGCCAGGAGCAGGTCGGTTTTCATCCCCGCGTCCTCCAGGGGCTTCCGGGAATGCAGGTGGCACAATTCGATGTCGTACCGGATGGCTTCGATCACCTTCCGTTGAAAGGGTCCCGGCGGATATCCCTTGTGCTGGATCAGGTACACGATGGCGCGGTACATGTGGGGGGACTGGAGGGCCAGGTCGATGTTGGCCGCCACCTGCATTCCGAAAATCTGTTCGGGCCGGGAATGATCGAGCCGGTCCAGGATGGACTCCCGGTGGCGGATGGTGGCCGCGAAACCTTCTTCCACAATCTCCATGAGGAGGGAGTCTTTGTCCCGGAAATACAGGTACAGGGTCCGGGGCGAATAATCGATGGCAGCAGCCACCTTTCGCATGGTGGTTCCTTCGTATCCCTCCCGGACCAGGATCCGGGAGGCGGCTTCCATGATCTTCCCCCGGAGGGCTTCCTTTTCCCTCTCCTTTCGTTCCTGAATAGACATTGTTTTTTTAGTAAACAGCGTTTACTTTGCAAGGATACGAAAAAAATCCAAGAGAAAAAATTCCGGGGAATTCCCTACTTTGCAAGGAACAATCAACCTGCCGCCCCATGACTTGCTTTCATTTCCCCCGGACACCCCTCCTCCCTGTTCTGTGTGCCTACATCCTGCTGTTCTCCTGTGAGTTGACCCCCCGAAGTGAAGTGCCTCAACGGGACAAAGATTTCAATGACTACTGGCACTTTCACCGGGGCGACCGGCAAAACGCATGGCAAGTCGCGCTGGATGATTCCGGATGGGATCGGGTGGATCTGCCCCATGACTGGAGCGTCGAGGACGGGTCCGTTCGGGACAGTCTGCATGTGGGACCGTTTTTCAAAAACCTGGAAAGCGGCGCAGATGTGGGCTACCTCCCCGGCGGAACGGGCTGGTACAGGAAGCACTTCGTTCTCGACAATGAGCCGGAGGAAAGGGTGTACCTCCATTTCGACGGCATCCAGACCGAATCGCGCATCTGGGTGAACGATTCCCTGGTCCACGCGCACAAAAACGGCTACACCCCGATTTACCTGGACATCACACCGCATCTCAGCCCCAGGGGACTGGACAACCTTGTGGCCGTGGAGGTTGTGAATCCAGACCGTCATTCCCGTTGGTTCACCGGATCGGGCATCTACCGACCGGTCCGCATGTCCCGGGTCGGCCCGGTCCACATCCTCCCCTGGGGCATCACGGTGCAAACCCCGGTTGTCGGAAAAAACAAGGCAGTGGTCCAAGTGGGTGTGGACTTCCGGTCCCCCAATGGTTCCCACACCGTGAGCGTGGACATGGAAATCACCGATCCGCTCGGCCGCACCTTCTCCATCCGGGGGCCCGCCGACACCCTGCTGTCCGGAACCGATCACCGGGTGAACCTGCAGGCGGTCCTGCCCGACCCCCTCCTGTGGTCGACCCATCAGCCCCACCTGCATACACTCCGGGTCCGCCTTTGGGACGGAAACAGGATCCTCGATGAGAGCTCGGTCCGGTTCGGGATTCGCTCCCTGGACTTTTCCGCCGGGAAGGGATTCCTGCTCAATGGGGAACCGGTGCTGTTGAAAGGTGCCTGCATCCACCACGACAACGGACTTCTCGGATCCATGGCCTTCGCCGATGCGGAACACAGACGGGTTCTGCTGCTGAAGGAAAACGGCTTCAACGCGATACGCACGAGCCACAACCCCCCTTCCGAATCTTTCCTGGAGGCCTGCGACGAATTGGGCATGCTGGTGATCGATGAAGCCTTCGACATGTGGGAAGTTCCCAAAAGGGAACGGGATTACCACCGGCATTTCGCCGCCCATTGGCGGGACGATCTGACCGCCATGATCCGCCGCGACCGGAACCATCCGTCGGTGATCCTGTGGAGCTTCGGGAACGAAATCCCGGAGCGGGCTCTTCCCGAGGGTCTGGCCTGGGCCGACACCCTGATTTCCTTCATCCGCACCCTGGATGCCACCCGGCCCGTCACCCAGGCCATCTGCGGCTTCTGGGACAACCCGGACCTGGAATGGGCCGATGCCCAGCCCGCGTTCGACCTCCTGGATGTGGGCGGGTACAATTACCTGTGGTCACAATATGAGGAAGATCATGCCCTGGCTCCCGGCCGGGTCATGTTCGGGTCCGAAACCTTCCCCCTGGCAGCCTGGGAGAACTGGCAAAAGACCGTGGCCCTGCCGTATGTCATCGGAGATTTCGTGTGGACCGGCATGGACTACATCGGGGAATCGGGCATCGGACATGCCGAACTGCTTTCAGCTGCCGACAAACCCGCCAATTTCCTCATGCCCTGGCCCTGGTATGTTTCCTGGTGCGGAGATCTGGACATCACGGGCGAAAAAAAGCCCCAATCCCGGTACCGCGACGTGGTCTGGGGCGAGAGCCTGGTGGAGATCCTGGTGCACGAACCCGTTCCGGAGGGACAGAGAGAGCAGGTCTTCCACTGGGGATGGCCCCTGGAACGGAAAAGCTGGACCTGGGAGGTTCCGGAAGGACAGATCATGGATGTGGCCGTCTACAGCGGTGCGGAAGAGGTGGAGCTTTTCCTCAACGGCCGGTCGCTGGGACGGAAACCAGTACATCCGGAGGAAAAAGGAACCGTCCGGTTCAAGGTGCCCTTCGCTCCCGGAACCCTGCGTGCCACGGCCTACCAAATGGGCCAGGAGGTGGATGGCGACACCCTGTTCACCGCGGGTCCGCTCGATCATTACCGGCTGGTGCCGGAACAGGAAACTGTTCGGGCCCACCGGCAACGCCTGGTCTATGTCCGGGTCGAGGCCTGTGATGCATCGGGCCGGGTGTTGCCGGACGCCGAACCCCTCCTTCGCCTCGGTCTCCAGGGGCCGGCGGAGCTGCTGGCCGCCGGAAACGGATCGCCGATGGCCGATGGCAGCATGCAGGATGAGGCATTCCGGCTGTTCCGCGGCAAGGGGCTGATCATCCTCCGTTCCACCGGAATTACCGGCGACATTGTCCTGGAAGTGGAAGACGGGACGAGCACAAAAAAAGCCACCGCACATCTTCCTGCGGTGGCTCTTTGACGGGTCGGACAAACCCGGACTTACTTGACCTCGGAAATCCGACTCCCCCGTCCCCGGGTATCGAAACTGCGAAGCAGGATCGTTCCGGAGGCCTCGACCGGACCCTCGTACAGGGTGGAGGCGGGACCGGGCTCGGAACCGTCGGTGGTGTAGCGGACCTCAAGTCCCGGAAAATCCACGTTGGCATACAGCTTGCCATCCCGGAGGACCCCGCCGGGAGGCGGAAGCCGGTACTGGAATCCGCCAAAGAGGTAATCGAGGCGGGGCAATTCCCGCTGTCCGATCGTGTTGGCAAACCCATTCCAGTCGGCATCCAGGGCGGCGTGCCGTTGCTTCAGATCCGCAACGTCCCCCCAGTCGGCCTGTCCGCACCAGGCTCTTTCCGCAAAACCTAACAATTTGGGAAGGTAGTAATACTCCACCATGTCCCCGCCCTTGAGGGTCTCACTCCACAGCTCGCACTGGAGACCCCACACGTTTTTCCGGGCCTCCTTTTTCATGAGCTCCATGCCTTTGAAGGCGACGGCCGGATCCAGAACACGTCCGTCGGGGGCTGTGAAGGTGGACTGGAACACGTTGTAGGGCACAAATTCAAAGGCCCGCTTGGTGTTCACATACCCTCCCCAGTCCAGGCCGGGTTCCGAGGGGTGGTGGGTGTAGGCCAGGTCGAAATAGAAATTGTTCACGTTGCAGAGGATCACCGGATAGCCGGCATTGGCGAGCCGATGTCCCAGATCGGTGTAAATGCCCAGGCTGTTCCACACGTAGGGGATCATCCCCTTCCCGGCAAACGCCGGATTGGGAATCCAGATTCCTTCTGCATTCTTTTGCATGGCGACTTCCTCCCAGCCGGCCATGAGCAGTCCTTTCGACTGAAGGATCTCGAAGAGCCGGCCCTCAAAATAGGCCTGCAGGTTTTCGGGTCCGCCCAATCCCGGATGAGCGGCCAGATAGGCGGCGCAGACCGGTGACGCGGTCCAGCTTCCACGGGCACTTCGTCTCCGCCCGTGTGGATCATCTCCAGGGGATGATCGGCCTCGGCGTACATGGCCACCAGGGCATCCACCACCGTGCCGAACAGATTGTAGGGCCCTTCCTGGCAAACGGATACCACGTTGTCATGGAAATTCTGGGCCGAATTGTAGACCGAGGCATCGTCCGGATCAAGGAGCCGGTAGCGCTCCGCTTCCTCCGCTTTTCCTTCGGCCATCAACCGGGCGTACCGGTTTTCCATGGCCTTGATGGCCGCCCGGGCGTGACCCGGGAAGTTGACTTCCGGAATGACCCGGATGTGGTGGTCGCCCGCGAACCGAAGAAGGTCGATGTATTCTTCTTTGGAGAAGAATCCGTTCCCGTGGTTCGCTCCCCGTTCCGCCGTCATGCCCGAGCCGTAGGCCGGAATGAGGTGATCGTTCTCATCCGGCGTGTAGCCCCGGAATCCGCCCACCTCGGTGAGTTCCGGCAAGGCATCCACCTCGATGCGCCACCCCTCATCATCGGTCAGGTGGAGGTGCAGGGCGTTCATTTTGTAGAAAGCCATGGTCCGGATGAGCTTTTTGATCACCTCGGGTTCAATGAAGTTCCGGGCCACATCCAGATGCATGCCCCGGTATCCGAAGGCAGGGGCATCGTGGATGTTCACTGCCTGAAGCCGGATGCTGGATACGGACGATTTCCATGCGTCGACCGGAATCAGTCCGAGCAGGGTCTGGATTCCGTAAAACACGCCGGCGGCACCCTCTCCGACGATGGCGACACCCTGGGACGGATCGACCACCAGCTGGTAGCCTTCCCCGCCTTCCGGCTTTTCACCTCCGGTGGACAGGCGGATGATCCCCGCACCCCCGTGGTCGCTTTCCATGGCCGCCGGTTTGGATCCAAGGACCGATTCCAGCATGTCGGCCAGGTACCCCGCCTCCTTGCCGAGACCGGATTCGTAATGCACCATGAGGTTCGCCTCCAGGGTCAGCTGACCTTCCCCGGGAACGGATTCCACCACCCCGGGAACCACGACGGGTTCCGTCGTCCGGTCGACGTATTCGAGTCCCTCGTTCAAACCATAGATCCATGCGGCATCGGGAAGGGGCAAGGCCTCGCCCGGCTGAAAAATCTTCTCAAACCCCGGGAAAGGAGCGACGGTGTAGGCGACTTCGAGTGCTCGCCGGCCGGCTCCGTCCTCTCCCTCCAGCACCATGAACGGACCCAGGGGGGAGTGGGATTCCTTGATCAGGGACCAGGGCGTCCGGTAGGTGAACCGGAAACTCTCCCCCGGTTCCAGGAGGAAACCGGAGGCGGGACGGATGACCAGCAGATCCCCGTTCACGTGGATCACCTCGACGGGACCGGATTCCGAGCCTTCGACGATGCCCCGGCCCTGTTGATTGATCCAAAGCTCCCAGCCCTGTTCGCCAAGGGCCGCGGAGGCGTTGTTTGTCAGGGTAAATGCCGCTTCGTAGAAATTCTCTGCCGTGTTGCCAAGGAACTCCCATTCCAGGGCATACAGGGCTTCCCGGTCGGACCCGGATTTGTCTCCGGAAGTACAGGCGCCCACCAGACCGGCGAGGAGCGCGAGGAACATGCCTTTTTTCATTGTGTAGTCGTTTTTCTTTGGTAGATTAGTCCACCCCAAAACTACAAACTATCCCTGAACTATGAACCAATCGAAACGCCTCATCGCTTTGGATGCCCTGCGCGGTTTCACCATCGCCGCCATGGTCATCGTCAACGACCCCGGTTCGTGGAGCAATGTGTATTGGCCGTTGCTGCACGCCAAGTGGAACGGATGCACCCTCACCGACCTGGTCTTCCCCTTCTTTCTCTTCATGGTCGGCGTGTCGGTCACCCTGGCCTACAACAAACGGCTCGAGGCCGGTAGTCCGAAGAACAAATGTACCGGAAAATCTTCCTCCGGGCCTTCAACATCTATCTTCTGGGCCTCCTGTTGCACCTCTTTCCCGAATTTGATTTTCATCACATCCGGTTTGTGGGTGTCCTCCACCGCATCGCCTTTGTTTTCCTGGCCTGCGCCCTGTTGTTTTTGAACACCAACTGGAAACAGCAGATCCGCATCGGAGCGGTGATCCTGGTGCTGTACTGGATTTTTGTAGCCTACGTACCGGTGCCGGGCATCGGCAAACCCGATCTTTCCGTGGCAGGCAAGAACTGGGCCAATTACCTCGACAGCATCGTGGTGCCGGGGGTGCTCTACCGCGAAACCTGGGATCCGGAAGGATTTCTGTCGACCTTCCCCGCCATCGTGACCGGCATCATCGGCATGCTCATCGGGAAATTGTACCTGAGCGTGAAGGACGAAAACAAGCGTCTGGTCTGGATGTACCTGGCCGGCTTTTCCATGTTCCTGGCCGGAGGCATCTGGAACTGGTTCTTTCCCCTCAACAAGCACATCTGGACCAGCTCCTATGTGCTGTACACGGGCGGACTCGGCACGCTGGGTCTGGCGACCTGCATCCTGATCGTGGACATGCTGGGTTATACCCGGTGGACCTTCCTGGGCCGGGTGTACGGGGCCAACGCCATCACCTCCTACGTGCTTGCAGGGATGCTCACCCTGGTGTTTTACCGGATGAACGTGGGCGGGGAGTCGCTCAACACCCATTTCATGAACGGACTCACCGGCATCGGGTTCGCCCCGAAGCTGGCCTCCTTCCTGTATGCCTTTCTGTACATGCTGGTGATCTTTCTGCCGGCCCTGTTTTTGTACAAGAAGAAGATCTTCATCAAGGTGTAGGAATAGCCTCCTTCCCCAGCTTTTTACACGACTCCCCGGGAAACCTTTCCGGGGAGTTTGCGTATACCCTTCGTAAAAACGGAAATGAGCGTGTTTGAGCCAGCCAACGACCCCATCCTCTCCCATTCACAAGTCAGTTCGTGCATCGAGATCATCGGGTTCGACGACCTGATGAATTCCGGGGAGATCGCCACCATCCAGGTCTTCTACGAACGCGTGGCCCAGGAGATCTACGAAACCCGGAAGAAGAACTATTCCTGGGGGTTCGGCGTCATCGAACCGGAATTCCTGAATTTGTCCGAACACATGATCCTGGTCTCCAAATTGTACAAGGAGGAAAACCTGATCGATCTCAACAGCGTCATATTCAAGCTTTTCACTGAGTTCAACAACATCATACTTTCCACGGCCCTCCACATGCACATTCCGGTGCGGGGCATCATCCGTCTGGGCGAGACCTACCGGGGGCAATTGAAATCAAGGAAGCCCGCGGTGGTCTCGGGCAAGGATCCCCTCATCCTGTCCGACCTGCTCAAGGTCTATTCCTTCGGAGAGATTTTTCCAAACGGATTTTCAGAGGGCCTCATTCCTTCGGTGAACATGCCTTATCATTTCGGGAAGAGTCTGAGCAAATCCATTGTGGAACTGACGGGAATCGATTCCGTGGGAATCTTCATGCCCCTGGAATACAACCGGGAGAACACGGCCGATGTGACCATCCTGTCCAACATGATCGTGGAAACGGAAATGAACGGCCAGCGGTGGTTCGCCTGCAACTGGAAACAATGGATGAGCGAGCACGAGATGTGCTCCACCGAAAACACCATTGCTTTTGCCGAAGAGGAAAGCCGGAAGGCCGGGTCGCCCCACGCCGGCATGTGGAAAAGCCTGGTGGCCTACTCCGCGGCACTCTGAGTTTTCGGATCTGGAAAAAAAAGCTGCCGTTTCAGGAATCTTCCTCCCCGGACACCAGCAGGCTGTCAACGGCGTCCAGGACTTCCTTTTTGGTGAAAGGTTTGCTCAATACCTTCTGGGCGCCGAACCCCCGGGCCATCTGAAGATAGGATTCCGCGTTCACTTTGCCTCCTCCTGAAATGGCGATCATTTTCAAACCCGGCTCCAGAGCCTGCATTTCACGAATGGTCTCCAGACCCTCTTTTTCAGGCATGATGATGTCGGTGATGACGAGGTCCGCTCCGGTTTCCTGAAGGAGGCGAAGGCCTTCGTGGCCGTTGGCCGCCAGATCCACTTCGTAACCGGATCGCTCCAGCATTTTCTTCAGCATCATCAGGATCTGAACTTCGTCATCAATGATCAATATCCGCTTCATGGCATTTCGTTGGTTCCTTCTCCGGTGAGCACGTCCCGGATTCCGGCGCTGAAGTTACGAAAAATGATGGGCTTTGGAATCACCCGGGTGACGCCCACTTCCCGGACCCGGTCCCGGGAAAGACCCTCCGGATACGCGGTGATCAGGATGGCTTTCAGATCGGGACGGATGGCTCTGCACGAGGCCACCAGGTCCAGGCCTTCCAGTTCCGGCATGGCCTGGTCGGTGATGAGCAGATCAAAGGCCTCCGGATTGCTTCGAAACGCTTCCAGCGCCTGTCCGGAATCGCCCCGGACATCGACGGTGTAACCCAGGCTGTGCAGCATCCGGCCCACCATCATGGTCACCTCCTCCTCGTCATCCACCAGCAGGATGTGTCCGCTGCCCCGTTTCACTTCCTCCTCTGGCTCCTGCTCGGCTACCGATCCCGAATGGGCGGGAAAGGATACCCGGAACACCGTTCCCTGGCCCGGTTGGCTTTCGACCCGGATGGTGCCCTTGTAGGAGCTAATGATCCCGTGGACCACCGACAATCCCAAACCCGTTCCGGAACCCACTTCCTTCTGGGTGTAAAACGGTTCGAAAATCCGTTCGAGGGTCCGGGCATCCATCCCGGTCCCGTTGTCGCCGATGCTGAGGCAGATCCGGGGACCCTCCTCCTCTTCCTCCCGGTACAGGCGGACCTGCAATCGTCCTTCTGCCTGGTCTTTCATGGCGTGGATGGCGTTGGTGCACAGATTCATCACCACCTGGTGCATCTGCCCCTTGTTGGCCAGGATGAACCCGCTTTCCGTTTCCAGCTCCTGCACCACCCGGACCCGGGGCGGAAGGGACGCCTTGATCAGAACCATGGTTTCTTTCACCAGGTCGTCGAGCCGGAGGGGCTTCCGTTCGATGTCCACCTGCCGGCTGAAGGTGAGGATCTGCTGCACCAGATCTTTCCCCCGCAAGGCCGCGTTGTTGACCTGCTTGAGATCGTCGTAGAGTTCGCTCAGGGTGTCCACCTCATCCAGGGCCATGTCGGTGTAGCCCAGGATGGGGGTCAGGATGTTGTTGAAATCATGGGCGATGCCCCCGGCCAGGGTGCCGATGGTTTGCATCTTCTGCAACTGGAGCAACTGGGATTCCAGTTTGGCCTTCTCCTCTTCCCGCTGCCTCCGGATCTCGATCTCCGTCATCAGGTCCCGGTTGGTCTGGGTCAGCTGGCGGGTCCGTTCGGCCACCCGCCTCTCCAGGGCCGCATTCGCCCCCTTCACTTTGTCCTGCTCGTTCACCAGCAATTTCCTGAGATAAAAGGCTTTCCGGTCGTTGTACTCCATGTAGTAGCTGATGAACATGCTGATGATGATGGAACCGAGAAGAAAAAAGTTGTTGTTGATCAGGACTTGAATCGGCGTCTTTGCGATGAACAGGGCCGTGACCTCATAGGACACGATGATGGCCCAGCCCGCCAGGTTCGCATACATAAACCGGGCACGAATGAAGGAATACCCGAAAATGAAAATGAGGATGAGACCGGCATAGTAGGTGTGGTTGCCCGCATCCCGGGAGGCAAAGATGGTCATGTGGATGATGCCCAGCCCCCCCAGGTACATGATGCCCACAAGAACCCACTGCATGGATTTCCGGAAGGAGGGAAAAAAGGAATAGACGATGGCGGCTATAAACAGGGGCGTTACCATGCCGAACCGAATGGTCCACAGAGGCTTGATCAGTTCCGGCAGGGCGTAGAGATCGAGCAGGGCAAAAAAATCATAAAACAGAAAGGACAGGAGGATGGAAAAACGGTAGGGTTTCAGGTTCCGGTCGAAGTAGTCGTCCCGGTATTCCTTTTCGAATCCGGCAATATCACCCCGGAACGACAGCGTCAGGGGGTGGAGGTCCCACTCCTTGACACCGGGAAAAGACAAGCCGATGAGATCAAGCCCTTTCTGGATTCGATGTGCCATGATTCCCTGATTGATGTGATGTCGCATTCCTGGCCGGGCCAGGAAATCCCAAGGTAATGGAATTCCGTTTACTTCCGGCCGTTCCGGCCGTTTTTCCCATCCCACAATAGATTTGGTCTAAATAGCTTTGCGCAATCGATTGCCCTTGCGAATCCTCGGCAAATTTGTCATCTTTAGAACCCCTGTATATGAAACCGAAACGACGCCGAATTCAACGCTTTTTCTTCCTGGCCGGGATGCTCAGCATCGCCCTGGTGATCTTCCTTGGAAACAAAGCGGTGGTGGCCACCTCCACCGATGATTTTTGTGCTGCCTGTCACGTCCATCCCCAGGCCACGCAGACCTGGAAGCGATCCACCCATGTGGACAACGAACGGGGCATCCATGTCCATTGCGTGCAATGTCATTTGCCCCCACACGGGGAAGGCTACCTGGTTCAGAAGACCCGGACCGGCCTGCGGGATGTGTGGGGAAAAGTTTTCGAGGATCCGGAAAGCTTCAACTGGGATGAAAAATCGCAGGTCGAATTTGCCGCAAAGACCACGTGTTCGAAACCTCCTGCATCGCCTGCCATGCCAACAATTATCCTCTGGGACTGAGCAAGGACGGGCAGGATGCCCATCTGTACTACGACGAGCACCGCGATGAATTGCACTGCATCAACTGCCACATCACGGTGGGGCATTACGATCCGGACCGGTTGCATGCCAAGAATGCGGACTTCGGCATCACCTCCTCCACCCCCGCCGAAACCTACATGGAACCCGCCGTGGTCACGGGCCACACCAACTACACCGAATTCATCCCGGGTTCCACCGTGAAGTTCGACATGGTGGCCATCCCGGGAGGAAGCTTTCGGATGGGCAGTCCGGCCGACGAACCCTTCCGGCTGGAAAACGAAGGCCCCGTCCGTGCCGTGGAAATCAGCCCCTTCTTCATGGGTCGGGTCGAGGTAAGCTGGGACGAATACCTGGCCTTCTTCAAACAGACCGGTGCCCAGGGAAAAACCGCCGATGCCTATCTGAACGAAACTCCGGGCGATGTGGACGCCATTTCCGGCCCCACCCCCCCGTGGGGCGCCCCGGACCAGGGATGGGGAAAGGGCAGCATGCCGGCCATCACCATGACCCACCGGGCGGCGGAAGTCTATTGCCAGTGGTTGTCACAGATCACCGGAAAAACCTACCGCCTGCCCACCGAAGCTGAATGGGAATACGCCGCCCGCGGGGGAACCGGGGGGGCCTATTTCTTCCCGGGCGACCCCCGGCGTTTTGTCCGCCAGGGTCTCCGCAACAAGGTGTTCGGCATCGACACCGCCGGGATCAACACCTTTGTGAATTATTCCGAAAACAGCCACTCCCGTCCGGTCGGACCGGATGCCCGGATGGAGAACCCGTTCGGACTCGTGAACATGCTGGGGAATGTGGCCGAGATGTGCGCCGACTGGTACGACCCGCACGCCTATGCCGGATACCCCGAAACGGGGGTCAAGGATCCGACGGGCCCCTCCTCCGGGGAGGAACATGTGGTCCGGGGGGGATCCTACAGGAATGGGGCGGACGGCGTGCGGAGCGCCGCCCGGGACGCAACCCGGACCAAGGCCTGGCTCAAAACCGATCCCCAGATCCCCAAAAGCGTCTGGTGGTACTCCGACTGCACCTACGTGGGATTCCGCGTGGTGTGCGAATACGACGAATCCACCGCCCAAACCGATACTCCTTAGCCTCTTCTTTTCTACCAACCTGAATGCAACGACTGAACACCTAACACCTTGAACTCATGAAAACGACCAACACAACCAGCCGCCGCAACTTCCTGGGAAGCACAGCCCTCGGAGCGGTCGGCGTCCTGGGAGCCGCCCAATTGCTCAAGTCCTGTTCCGGGGAAGAAGGACCCGCCCCGGTGGTGGCCCCTGAATTTCTTACCGCCGCTCCGGACGGCGAACCCATCCGGGCCGGCGTGGTCGGATGCGGCGGACGCGGAAGCGGTGCCGCCGTCGACTTCCTGAACGCCGGACCCAACCTCAGCATTGTCGCGGTGGGCGACCTGTTTCAGGACCGGATCGACGGCATCCGGACCAAACTCAAGGACGAAAAAAATGTGGTCCTGGAGGACTCCCAGTGCTTTGTGGGGTTTGATGCCTACAAGCGCGTCATCGAATCGGATGTGGACCTGGTGATCCTGGCCACCCCTCCCTATTTCCGGCCCGAACATTTTCAGGCCTGCGTGGAAGCGCGCAAGCATGTGTTCATGGAAAAACCGGTGGCGGTGGACCCGGTGGGCGCCCGCGCCGTGATGGCCGCCTCGAAGCAGGCAGAAGCGGCCGGACTTTGCGTGGTGACCGGCACCCAACGCCGCCACTCCTGGAATTACAACAACCTTTTGGCCCGGGTGAAGGCCGGCATGATGGGGGACATCGTTGCCACCAATGTGTACTGGAACCAATCCAAGCTCTGGCACCGGCAAAACCAGAGCGGATGGACCGAGATGGAATTCATGATCCGGGACTGGGTGAACTGGACCTGGCTGTCCGGCGACCACATCGTGGAACAGCACATCCACAACATCGACGTCAGCAACTGGTTCCTGGGGAAAGCCCCCGTCAGCGCCGTGGGCATGGGATCCCGCCTGCGGAGACCCACCGGGGATTGCTACGACAACTTCTCCGTCGACTTCGTTTACGAAGGGGAAATCCACATGCACAGCATGTGCCGCCAGATCAACGACTGCGCCAACAACGTGAGTGAATTCATCCGGGGCACGAAGGGGTACATGAACACCCTGGATACCAACACCATTTACGGTTCCGACGGCAGTGTTCTCTACGCCTACGAAGCCCCCGTCGACGCAGCCGGGGAATCCACCGAGATCAGTCCCTACGTGCAGGAGCACATCGACCTGGTCACCGCCATCCGCACGGGCAACCAGATCGTGGAAGCCGAAGAAACGGCCCGCACCAACCTGACGGCCATCATGGGCCGGCAATCGGCCTACACCGGGGCGATGGTGACCTGGGAGGAAATGATGAGTTCCGATCTGAAGCTGGGTCCCCAGGGAGAACTGGCACTGGGGCCCGTGGACATGAAGGCCGTGATCCCCATCGCCGGCTCGGCACCCGAGCTGTGAGGAAGGGAAAACTAAGCGGACAATCCTGCTAAACTACGATGATAGAAGGAGGCTGACCCCGGCGGGGTGAGCCTCCTTCCCTTTTGGATGGACCCGGACCGGTTTTAGAATTGGTCCACGGACGCATAGGCCTCGATGAGGGCCAGCTCCCCTTCCTTTCCGGGTTTGGAATTGCCGTGTTCCATACCCACGATCCCCTGGAATCCTTTTTCGTGGATGTGCCGGAACACATTGAGGTAATTGATTTCCCCGGTGGTGGGTTCGTTCCGGCCGGGATTGTCCCCCACCTGGAAGTAGCCGATCTCCTCCCAGGCCAGGTCCATGTTGGGAATCAGATTCCCCTCCTGGATCTGCATGTGGTAGAGATCGTCCAGAATCTTGCAGGAGGGACTGTTCACCGCCTGGCACACCAGGTAGGACTGGGGGATTTCCTTGAGAAACTGGCCCGGATGGTTGTAGAAGTTCAGGGGCTCCAGCACCATGACCAATCCGTGCGGTTCCAGGATCTCGCAGGCTCTGCGAAGGGCATCCACCACATGGGCGGTCTGGTAATCCGGATTCAGGCTCAGATCCACGTGTCCGGGAACCACCGTCATCCAGGTGGCGTTGACCCGTTTGGCCACCTCCACCGACTCGCGGATCTCCTGGAGAAATACCTCCGTCACCTCTTTCTTCCCGCTCACCAGGTGGGCATCGTTCCAGTGGATGGTGTGGGCCACGAAGACGCCCATCTCCAGACCCAGGTTGGCCATTTTTGCAGCAATTTTTTCCTGGGTGGGGATGTCCCGGCTTTTCATGTTGTTGTCCTCCATGGCGCGGAATCCCACATCGGCCATGAACTGGAGCTGGTCCATCAGATCGTCTCCCCCATGGTGGGAGAACATCCCGAACTGGGGGGCGTACTTGAGCTTGAAGTTGTGGGATTCCAAAGCGGAGGGCCGCTTCGGTTCCGTGGAGGCACGCAAAAGGGAGGGTCCGGCAAGAACCCCCGAGGCGAGCGCGCTGTTTTTTACAAAAGATCTGCGATTCATTTTCGTCGGTTTTCAGTCAGGTGTTGGGTTATCAAAGCAATTTCCAAGGTACGATTTATTTCAGAGAAATCTCGGTGGCGCGGAGGGTCCCCGCGTCATCGACCTGCACCCGCCATTGCTTTCCGTTGGGAGAGCGAAGGACAACGCCGGAGGCGGACTCCTCGACGTACACGTCACCGGAGGCCACATGCAACCGGGTTTTGGGAACGGTCGTTCCCAGTCCCAGGAATCCGGCGGTACTGAACCGGGCCTGCTCCTGCATGGAACCGGCCAGCGGGGTGGTGTAAAACCGGAGGGATCCGGTGGGTTCGGAGGCCCAGAGCGAAAATCCGGTTCCGGGGGCCTTGACCGCCGTCATGCCCCGGAAATCGGGGATTCCCGTGTATTCCCGGGATGTCAACAGAAATTCGCTCCGGTAAAAATCCTTTTCAATGATGTCCTGGTAGGTCTCCAGCCCCAGGGCCACATAGGCCAGGTTCCCGATGTCCGAATTCTGCAGCCGGATCAGGGCCTTGTCTTCGGCACTGGTCATGTCGCGCCGGATGTCCAGGGCGTTGACCGGGAGGGTGACGTAATTCCCGATCCCCACATTCCGGGGATAGTGGATGCCGTTCAGGTTGCTTTGCCAGGGGGTGATCACATCGGGGAGGGTCACCGAATTGCCTCCGCTGATGGAAAGCACATCCTCTTCGATGCTCAGGGTCTGCAACTCGTTGGCGGGATCGGGATCCGGATCGTCCACATGCCCCGCTTCCCGGGCGTACAAGGCATAGGGAACACTCAACAACTGACTGGCGCCCAGGTAGGTCCCATCCACGGTGAGGGCCAGGAAATAGGGTCCCAGCTCCCAGTCCAGTTCCGAGAAAACCGCCCCGTCGCCGATGCGGAGGGTGACGGCCCCGAAGGGATCCGTTTGCACGGTCTGAACCTGGGTAAACACCGCCGGTCCGTCGGGCGACCCCTGGCGCAGTTCCACAAGCAGTTCCACTTCCTGGAGGGCCCGGGGGGTTCCGTCGGTGTTGCGCAACACGGCCTGGTAGCTGAAATGGTCCGGAGCTTGCCCAAACACACTCACTATCAGACACAAGAAAACCAAAGAGCAGGCAATTTTGTACATAGGACTCACAGATTGTCAAATAAAATTACGACTTTTAATTCGAATGACCGGCCCATTTCATCGATCCACCCTGGGACTCCTGCTCCTGGTTTTGGCCTGTCCGGCCGACGGCCAGGACAACATCCTGTACAGGCAACACCTGA
Source organism: Bacteroidales bacterium (assembly GCA_041393235.1). Taxonomy (GTDB): domain Bacteria; phylum Bacteroidota; class Bacteroidia; order Bacteroidales. The sequence goes on along the minus strand of JAWKKO010000013.1, from coordinate 75,195 downwards.
TCCACCCCGTCCTGGCCAATCCCGCCGTATCGGGAAGCGAATTTTTCTCCGTGGCCACCCTGAGCTACCGGAAGCAGTGGGCCGGCATCCCAGGCTCCCCCCAATCCATGCTGTTCAGTACCAGCCTGCGGATCGGGAACTTCGGATACTACAATCCCCGGAAGCTGCTGAACACGTCCGGACTCCGGATCAAGGAACGGATCGGGTTGGGTCTCGCCCTGTACGCCGACGAAAACGGACCCCTGGTGCAACGGGGCGGACTCCTGGCCTATGCCTACCACCTGGAACTGAACAACGCCCGGCTCAGCCTGGGACTCTCGGGATCGGTGATGCAGTACCTCCGCGACGAAAGCGGTCTTCACGGCACCTATCCCGACGATCCCCTTCTCACCGGAGTCCGGGATTCCCGGCTCGACGCCAACGCCGGCACCGGGATCTACTATTACTCCCCCACCCTGTTCGGCGGCGTGGCCGTCCAGCATGTCCTTCCCCTTCGGGAAGAGGGGTGGGATGGGGCAGGCCATGGCACCGACGTCCTGTTGTCGGGAGGAACCCTGTTCCGGGAAATGGGCCGGCCCAAACTGGAGCTGAGCGGCTCGGTGCGCTGGCTCGACGGGGAGACCCTGGAGGGCGACCTCCACCTGCGAAGCTACATTCAGGAATACCACTGGGTGGCCCTGAGCATCCATTCCTACCAGGCCCTGAGCGCCCATGTGGGCATCAAAATCGGGGTCCTGCACCTGGTGTACACGTACGAGGCCAACCTGTCGAACCTCATCCGGTACACCGCCGGAACCCACGCCCTGCACCTTGGATTGAACACCGGCATCCGCCGGACCCGCGGTTTTTGACATGATGACGATCCGGAACATAGGAGGAACGATGGTCCCGGGAAGAAGTTTCCCGGGAAAAAGACGTCCCGGGAAGAGGATCTTGCCGAAACGTGTCTCGCAGAAAAGGGAGTTCCCGAGATGGATGGTGGTTCCCGTGATGGCCCTGGTGGCGCTGACCGGGACCGTCCGACTCCTGCACGCACAGAACCTGTTTTTGGACAACCCCTCCTTCGAAGGGCCCCCGGGCCTGGAGCAGGCACCGCCCGGGTGGATTCCTGCCGGAGAACGGTCCACACCCGACACCGAACCCCTGGACTGCGATCCTTTTCCGGCGGCCGACGGGGCCACCTACATGACCCTGGTGACCCGCCCGGGACGGGACGGAAGCCCGGAATCCGCGGAAAGCGCAGCCGCCCTGCTCCGGGAGCCCCTGAAGGAAAACACCTACTACCGGGCGACCCTCCGCCTGGCTTCCCGGGACGATGTGGGGCATTTCGACTGGTCCACCGGGTTTCATGCCTACACGGATCCCGTCGGTCTGGCCATCCATGCGGCTTCGGCCAGCCTGGAAAAAGGCGTGCTGCTTGCCGGTTCGGACCCCATAAGGAACACCGGCTGGCTGGATTGTTCCCTCATCCTCTTTCCCCTCGAACCGGTGGAGGCCCTTCTCCTGGAGATCGTCCCGACGGAACCCACGGTCTCGGGGGGAAACCTGTGCCTGGACCACTTCCGGCTGACGGAGCTGGAAGAGGCACCCCTGGACTACGGGGACCTGGAGGTACCCAACGCCTTCACCCCGAACGCCGACGGGATCAATGACGCGTTTGTCATCCGGGGACTGCCGGAAGACAGCTACCTCCTGGTGTTCGACCGGTCGGGCCGGGAAGTCCATCGGTCCAAAGCGTACCGGCACGACTGGGAGGGGACGGATGCCGGCGGAAGGCCGCTCCCCCCCGGCACCTACTGGTACCTTTTGTTTCCGGGTGGACGCGACGAGGTTGTCAAAGGATTTGTTTATCTGAAAAGGGAATGAAACGAAAACGAGGCACGGGACGGATGTTGGCGGGATTCCTCCTCCTGTTGCAGGGAGGGGTGGCCCTCCAGGCGCAGTACATCGATCTGCTCTGGGAACGCATCGCCCACTACCCCCTGGAGGGCGACGGGACCGATGTTTCCGGATTCGGGAACGACGGCACCCTGGTCGGTTGCTCGCCCGCCGCCGACCGGCAGGGCGCCGCCGCCTCCGCCCTGCAATTCGACGGCCTGGGCGATTACGTCGCCTGTGGGGTGTCCCTGCCCCGGGTCCGCAACCGGCTCACCGTGAGTTGCTGGGTGTTGGCCGGGGAACAAACCCGGGAAAGCCACCTCGTTTCCAAATACGATTTCAGCGCCGACGCGGGCTTCATCCTGAGCCTCCAGGACGGGAAGGCGGCCTGGGGAGGACGGATCGGCAGCGGCGGGTATTTCAAGGTGGGGTCGCCCGACCGGATCGACGACGGCCGCTGGCACCATGTGGCGGGCATTGTGGACGGTCCGGTCTGGAAGCTGTTTGTGGACGGCGTGGAGGTGGGGAGCCTCGACACGGGCTATGCCCGCAGCGATCTGGATTGCAGCGCGCCCCTCACCCTGGGCCGGTACCAGGCCGGAGACCTGGGCGACCACCGGTATTTCGAGGGCACCCTGGACGACGTGATTCTTTACCGGCGGGCCCTGAACGCCTGCGAGATCGAAGCCCTGGCCGGGGATGCACTTCCCCCGCCCCGCTGAGGATCAGACGCTGAACCAGAAGTTCAGCTTGAACATGAGCACGTGGTTCCCGCGGATCCCCCACAAATCGCCGGTGATGTCCTGCACCGGGTTGAACAGGCTTTCGAAACCGGACCGGTCGTGGGCCCACACCAGGTACAGGGTGGAGCCGAGCTTGTATTCCCAGCGAAGCACCAGGTTGGACCGGAATTGCATGAAACTGAAATCCGGGTTGGCAAAGTTCCAGGTCGAACCGTCCGCCTCGTAGCTGTACGTGTCCTGACCCGACTCCGCATCCAGGCCCAGGTCCTGGAAGCGGTCGTCCCGCGCCAGGGCCCGGGCATCGGTCACCCGGCTGAAATCGTCGTACTTCCCGCTTGAATAGAAGGGGGAGGCATAATACTGAAGCGAGAGCTCCGGGTTCAGGAACAATTCGCCCCGGAAGGTCAGGGAGGCCGACCGCTGGTCGATGCGCCCCACCACATACTCCCAGCTGTCGGTTCCCTGAAGGGATCCCACATACTGCTGGTGGTATTGCCGGCGCTCCAGGAAGGTTAGCGCGCTCAGCTTGATCTTGCGAACGGGCAGCCAGGTCAGGCTCAGGGTCGCATTCTTCTGGTTGCTCCCCTGCAACCCATGGTGGTAAACGTGACCCATCACGGCACCATACAGGTCCTTGTTCGGGTTGGAACCCACCCGCATTCCGAGCATGGTGGACGGATCGACCCGCAGGGCAGGGCCTCCCCGCAGTTCCCGGATGTCGAGGTGACTGAAATCCTGCTGAAGGGCCACAATGAAACTCCACAGGCTGTTGCTGGAAAGGTTCAGGCCCGTCGACCAGCGGTTCCGGGTGTTCTCCCCGCCAAAACTCCAACGGGCTTCCTGCTCCACATCCAGGGTGTAGCTCCGAACCCAGTCGCCCGGTTCGTTCACCCGGTACGACACGCTCACCCCCTGCCCCATGAAATCGGCTTCCCGGAGATAGCCCATGTCGTTCAGGTTCAGTCCCGGACTCCGGTACTGCCCCGTGACACGGAAATTGATTTTTCCCCCGTTCTTGCCGGCCTCCACCAGGGCCCCGTGTCCCCCCAGGCTTTCCCGGGCCGGATCCACCAGCAAATAATCAGCGTCGGGCCGCTGAAACCGGTGGGCATCATCGAGTTGCTTGGCAAGGATGGCCTGAGGGCTCCCCTGCATCTGGCTGGCAATGGCCTTGGCACTGAAATAATAGTTCTTCTGGTCCCAGTAATGCAACACATCGAGACCGCCCGTGAGCGCCCCCGACACCAGGCTGGCATCGACCAGGGAGTCGGCCGACATTCGCTTCACCAGGTTAAAGACCCCGCCGACGATGGTGTTGTTGTCGTTGAATTCCCGTTTGATCCGCGACGAAAGGTAATTGCTCATAGGAGCCACCTGCACCTGGTGGTCGGTCCCCCCGGCATCGGTCCCGGTGGCAAACTCCTCTGCCGTGAGACCGTTCACCAATCCGACCGACAAGCCCTTGCGGGTACGGCCGGTGAGCTTGGCCGCCCCCAGGATGGTGGTCCGCTGGGGCAATTCGCTCAGGGTGAGGCCCGGGACAAATCCGTTCAGGGCCGGGGCACTGCCCACGCGCCGGGAATAAAAGGGGATGTCCCCGTCCATTTCAAAATCAAAGATCTCGTTGCCCTCCAGAAAGAAGGGCCGCTTCTCTTCATAGAAGGTTTCGAAGGAGGTCAGGTTCAAGACGGACGGGTCGGCTTCGACCTGACCGAAATCCGGGTTGATGGAGAGATCCAGGGTGAAATCGCTGCTGATCCCCACCTTGGCATCGATCCCCGCATTCAGGCGAAAGGGATCGAACCCGTCCCCCGAAGCCGGCCGTTCCACCGAGCTCAGGACGTAGGGCAGGAACTCCACCTGCCGGGAGGTCCGGATGTCGTGGATCCCGTGCAATTCACCGAAGAGGTACACCATGGCCGGGGCATCCTTGGGAATGTACTGCCATTGGCTTTCCTCGGACCGCCGGGCGATCCACCGCCAGTAATGAAGGCCCCAGACCTGCTCCTCCTTGTTGGAGTAGCGGAGCTGGCTGAAGGGGATCTGCATTTCCGAGACCCAGCCTGAATCGATGCGGGAGGAGGCACCGTCCCAGACCCCGTCCCAGTTAAAATCCCACTGGTAATCGCCCAGATGCTTGATGTCCACCTTCTGTCCCGCCGCGGTGACGTTGAACTCGAAGGCCGTCCGTTTGTCGAAGTAGCTGTCCAGGGCCACGCCCCCCATGTCGCCGTTGAGCTCGTCGCGACGACCGAAGATGTCGCGGATCAGCTCGGGTTCCCGGTCCATGAATTTGGTGGCCACATACAGATTGTTCTTGTCGTAGAGAATCTTGATGAAGGTCTGCTCAGTCCCCGGCGCGCCCCCCACGGGCTGCTGCTGGGTGAAATCCCCCTGCCACTCGCCCAGTGTCCAGATGCTGTCGTCCAGGATTCCGTCGATCTTGGGGAGCGGATACCCCTCGATGGATTGGGTGTGGTAGATCCGTTTGTTCTGGAGGAGGGAATCGATGATCTGGGCCCGGAGGACACCCGGTGCAGCCGTCAGTCCGAGGACCAGGCCGAAGGCAAACAGCAGGGAGGTTCGTTTCATGGATATGCGATTGTGAGATGGGATTGAATTCCAATCCGTAAAGATAGAAAGTTCGGGGAATTGGAAAAGCACGCCTTCGCCTCAGCTCACCAGCAGAAAATCCCGGCCTTCCCGGTACCCCCGTTTCTCCAGAAAGACACAGATCTTTTCCCGGTTGTCGTACTGGCGGACATAGGATAGAAGAAAACAGGTACCGGCCGGGGGGACGTCCCGGTAATGAACCACCCCGGCCGGGATCTGCCGGCTCGTTTTGGTGTCGACAAAACGATCGATCACCACCCCCCGTTGCACCAGAGGATCGGCCCGTCGCCTCGAAAGCCGGCTGGCGCCCCAGATCCACACGCGGGGATGAAGGGGATTGTTCTCCTTCAGCCAGGCGGCCAGGTAGTCGCTTTTGATCTCATAGAAGGCCCGTTCGCTGTAATTGGCCCGGGTCCGGGTGAGCCGGCGGGGCGAGTCGTACCAGTCGAGCACCACGTCTTCCACCTTTCCGATCCGGACCCCCCGGTGCAGCCACCGCAGCCAGAGCTCGTAGTCCTCCGGAAAATCCCCGTCCCTGTAAAGGCCATGGGCTTCCATGGCGGACCGCCGCCACATCATGGTGGGGTTGACCAGGGGGGACTCAATGAACCGGCGGATCTGGATCTGCTCGCAGGTCACCAGGCTGTTGCTCCAGTCGACATAGCGTTGGAACCCTTCCGTATGCAATGGATCGCCCACATGGCGGACCCGGCCGGCCACGGCTCCGTAGGACGGGTTCCGGGCCAGGTAGTCCATCTGAAGGCGCAGGCGGCCCGGGTGGGACCGGTCGTCCGCATCTATCCGGGCCAGCAGGTCGGCTCGTGCCCCGGCGCAGCCCCGGTTGGAAGCAAACACCACACCCTGCTTCTCCTCCCGGAGAAGCCGGAACCGATGGTCCCGTTCCACCCAGGCCCTGGCGATGGCCAGGCTTCCGTCGGTCGAGTTGTTGTCCACGAGCAGGCATTCGAACTGTTCCATGTCCTGAACCGCCATGCTTTCGATGGCGCGGGACAGGGTCGGTGCCGCGTTGAAGAAGGGCAAAACCACGGAAACGAGTGGATTCTGCATAAAAAATGCGAGATTTCCTGTCAAAGATAAACAAGGGCCGGGACCAAGTCCGGATGATTTGCTATTTTCACGGACGGAGAATCCGATGAATTTTAGCAAAACAACGTCCTACGCCCTTTCCACCCTTCATTACCTGGCTGTTCACGGGGAAAGCAGACATTCTGCGAAATCCATGCACCAGGAACTGAACATTCCCTGGCCCTACCTCCGTCAGTTGCTTACCGACCTGTCCAAACACGGGTTCATCAACAGCACCCAGGGACGCACGGGCGGATTTCAGCTGAGCCGGCCGGCCGGGGAGATCACCCTGGCCCAAATCGTCGATGCGGTGGAAGGCCTGGCGGTTTTCGATGCCTGCATCATGGGGTTTCATGACTGTCCCTTCGACCACACCTGCGCCATGCATGAAACCTGGATGTCGTCGCGTGCCAAGATCCTGGAAATCCTGCACGGCACGTCCCTGGAAGAAATGCTCGACGACGACCTTCTGAACCAGATCCGGAAGGAATCCTAGGGATCCCACCGGCCGCCCCGTCCCTTTTTCAAATCGCTTTTCCGCTTTTTGTCCTGAATCCGCCGCTCCCGGCCGGCCCGGGTGGCCCGGGTGGGTATTCGTTTCTTTTCCGGGCGCAGGGCCTGCTCCACCAACAGGTGAAACCGCAGGAGGACATCCTCCCGGTTGCGGACCTGGGACGAAAACCTCTCCGAATGGAGGGCCAGGGTCCCTTCCCGGGTCAGCCGGCCCGCCAGGACCCGAAGCACCCGCTGCTTTTCGAGCGGACCCAGGCAGGCCGAGCGGGCGGGCACCCAGAGGAGGGTCACCCGGGTTTCGGTCTTGTTCACATGCTGTCCGCCCGGTCCGGACGACCGGCTGGTGACGTATTCCACTTCCCTGGACAGACAATCGCGCATGGGGTCTCAGTTGAACAATTCGAGAATTTCCTTTTCGTCGAGGTCCCGCAGCGGATTGCTGGCGGTCACGAAGCTCTGGGCCAGGGCCCGCTTTTTTTCCTGCAACACCTGGATTTTCTCCTCGATGGTGTTGGAGGAGATGAACCGGTACACGAACACGCTCTGGTCCTGACCGATCCGGTGGGCCCGGTTCAGAGCCTGCATCTCGGCGGCGGGGTTCCACCAGGGATCCAGAATGAACACATATTCGGCCGCAGTCAGGTTCAGGCCGGTCCCGCCGGCCTTCAGCGAGATCAGGAAGAGGGAACACGCGGGATCTGTCTGGAACGCATTCACGGCATCGGTCCGTTGTTTCTGGTTCCGGGATCCGGTCAGGTAGGCATACCGGAGTCCCTCCCGGTCGAAGTGTTCCCGGAACAAGTCCAGGTGCTTGACAAAGGAGGAAAAAATCAGAACCTTGTGTCCTTCCGCCAGGACGCTCTCCACGTTCCGCAGGACTTCGCCGTACTTTCCCGAATCCAGGTCCTCCCCGTTCTCCACCAGGGCGGGATGGTTGGCTATTTGCCGCAGCCGGGTGAGGGCCTGAAGCACCATCATGGAAGCGTGTTCCATGCCCACCTCCTCCAGGTTTTCCAGGATGGAATTCCGGGCCTGGGACTTTTCCTCCTCGTAGAGCCGCTTCTGGTCCTCGGTCATGGTGCAATACCGCACCTGCTCGTACACCGGGGGCAATTCGGTGGCCACCTCCTGCTTGGTCCGCCGGAGAATGAAGGGATTGATCAGCTCTTTCAGCTTGGCCTCCCGTTCCTCATCCTTCTTTTTCTCGATGGCCATAACGAATTTCTGCCGGAAGAAATTGAGGCTTCCCAGCAGTCCCGGATTCACAAAATTGATCTGGGACCACAGGTCGGTGAGCGAATTCTCGATGGGCGTCCCGGTGAGCACGAGGCGGTGACCGGCCTGGAGGTCGCTGATGGCCTGGTAGAGCTTGGAGGCCGGATTTTTGATCATCTGGCTTTCGTCCAAAATCACATAGTGAAAGGGAAAGGCGGAAATCTGCTCGATGTCCTGCCGGACGATGTGGTAGGTGGACAGAATCACGTCGTAGTAGGAGAAGTTGCTGATCTCCCGGTTCCGTTGCCCTCCCACATGCAGGCACACCTTGAGGGAAGGCGCAAACCGCCGGCACTCGCTCTCCCAGTTGTGAAGGAGGGAGGCGGGCACCACCACCAGGGAGGTGGGCTTTTCGGACGGCCGGTCGTCCTCCCCGGACCCGTTTTCCCGGGCCCGAAGCAACACCGCTATGGCCTGCAGGGTTTTTCCGAGCCCCATGTCGTCGGCCAGGCAGCCCCCAAACCCCATTTCCTGCAACACACAAAGCCACTGGTACCCTTCCCGCTGGTAGGTCCGGAGGGTGGCATTCAGACCCCGGGGCGGTTCCAGGGCGGGCAGGGTTTCTACCCGGTTGAGCCGGTCCAGTTTCTCCAGTGTTTCCGACTGGATGTCGCCCACCCCGGCCACCTGGGAAAAATGCTGCTTGTGGATCCGGATCTCTCCGTCTGAGATTTTTCCGAACTCAAAGACGGACCGATACCGGCTGAACCATTCCAGGGGAAGGACGGCGATGGTTCCGTCGGGCAGGGTGTAGGTACGCTCGCCACTCAAAATGTGATGCTTCAGGGACAGGAAGGGGATCCGAACCTCCCCGATGTGCACCGTCCCGTACAAATCGAACCAGTCTTCCTTTTCGGACGACTGCAGATCCAGGGAGATGGGCCCCAGGTGAAATACCTCCTGGAACCGTTGGCGGATCTGGAAGCCTTCCTCCTCCAGGGCGGTTCCGTACTCGTTCATGAACGACACTGCTTCGTACAGGGCCTCGTTCCCGGCTTTCCCACCCGTGCTTTTCATCTGGAAAATCCGGTCGTCCCGGGTCCGCAACCCGCAGGCGTGCAAAAACGCCTTCTTCCCTTCTTCCCAGGCAGGCTTCCGCGGACAGCGGACGAAACGGGGCGAACCTTCTCCCCCTTCATATTCCACGAACCGGGGGATGGGGTTGTCGGCGGTGATCTTGTGCTGGTTGTACTGGAATTCCAGGATCCAGACCGGCAGGTCGCTCAACCCCCGTTCCAGGGTCAGAAGGGCCTGGGTCCGGGCCTCCGATTCGCTCACCACGATCCCCTCGACACGGGTCTGAAAATCCCGCAGGGTGTTCCGGACGAAACTGCCCAGGTATTTCTTTTCCATGTCGGGCGGGATCCGCACTTCCTCCTTTGTCAGAAAGGGCTTGAGCTTCTTTCCGTCGATGTCGTTGATGAAATACAGGACATCGCCCAGGAGGATCACGAGCGGATTGTTGCAGACCAGCTCGACGGGACGGTCCTTGAGCACCAGCGGGTGCTCCCCGTGGATGAGCTGGAGGGCATAGGACAGCTGCTCCCCGTAGGCAAAGCTGAAGAGGGGTATGCCGGGCTTGCGCTCGAGACGGATGAAGTCCTCGGGAAAGATGTTCCGGTTGCTCTTGTCCTTGACAAAGAGGGGAATCCGGTTGTCCCGGGCGATCTCCAGGGCCCGGTGCATGTGCTTCTCGATGTAAGGGCGGATGTGCTCCTGGATGGTCTTTGCCTCGACGCTGTCTTGAAACTGCTTGACCGTGGGCTTTTTCGAAAACAGTCGGTGGAGCTTCCTGTCGTTGTAGGCATCCACTTCCTGGACGACTTCGCGCTGCATGGGGCTCAGGCGCTGGAACGCCGCCGTGCCGGGATCGTTCTGCACGTATTCCCGGGAACTGTAGAACTCCGCGTTTGAATCCTTCTCCAAAAACTGGGCCTGCAGGATGTTGCCCCATAAGCGATGGGGCATGTAGCCCAGTGCAAATCTCAACTCCCTCATGGATTGAACTTGTCCCGTTTGTCTCCGGTTTTCACTTCGATTTCGTCTCCTTCCCCGTGCACGGTCACCACCAGGAATTTTCCCCGCTCGTAGCGGGCGATTTCGTCTTCCTTCCCATCGTCCGCGTTGGACAGCACGGAGGCCACGGCCCCCCGCACCAGGGCCACCGGCATACGCAGGAGGTACATGAAATTCCCGTCGAGCCCCTGCTCCCCTTCGATCAGCAACTGGCCGGCGGTGGACTCCACGATGGTTAATGGGATCAGGATGCGTCCATCGACCAGGGTCATGGGAAAACTGTTGCGCAGGGTCCCGAACTTCACATGGCTCAGGTCCTTGCCGTCGAGGTATTTGGCCGCCGCCTGCAGGGGCTCGAAGTTGATGATGGCCCCGTCGTCGATGCGGTAGTTGAACACGGCCGTGGTGGTGCTCATGTCCACCTTCAGATCGGGGGTCAGGAAGACCTCCGCCATCCCGTCGGCGCTCACCAGGCCCTGGAAGTTCTCCTGCAGGGTGTAAATGCTGTCCCCGTTCTGCATCTCAAAATCCAGGTCGTTCACGTTCATCTCCTTCAGATCGAGCCGGGCGCTCAGGGTATAATAATACGGGTTGGAGACGTTGAATTGGCCGATGACGTTGATTTTTCCTCCGCTTCCGCCGGACGTCCGGAGGCTGTCGAGGTAGAAGATCTTGTTCCGGGTCGAGCGCAGGCCCCCCTGGATCCCGTCGATGTGGTAGGTCCCGTAGTGCAGCTCCCCGATGTCCAGTTTCAGGGCGAAATCCGGATAGTCGATGGTGTCGAGCCGGAAGGAAAGTTTGGCCGCTTCTTCCTCCTCCTCCTGGGGTGCCCGCCACGGGTCCGCCGGATACCCGGGAGCGGGTCCGCCCGAAACCCCCGCCTCCGGCACATCTGCCGAACCGATCCGCGCCACAGCCTCCGTCTCCTCTTTCCCGGGCAGGCGGTAGTCCATGAGCTGATCCACATTCAGGTAGTCGGATGCAATGGACAGGCTGCCATGCAGGCTGTCCATGGTGCGGTCGTACATGTGGAAAACCTCGGCCCGGAGCTTCAGGTTGTTCTCCCCGACCTTCCCCTGCAGATCATGAACGGTCAGGTGGTCGTCCTCCAGGTGGGCATCGAGCCGGAAATCATGGAGGGGAAGCGGGTAGTAGCGCAGGGCCCCTTCCAGGGTTTCGACCCGGATCCGGACGTCGGGCGCAACATGGTCGGACAGGAGCATGGCCAGGGGCAGGTCGATGTTCCCCTCCAGACGGAACCGGCTGAGTTCCTCCCCCAGAAACTCCTCCGGGAGGAGGAAGGAATCGTTGAACACCATCAGATCCCTGGCCCGAAGCAGGTCCGAGGCAAGCCCATACCGGACATTCAGGAAGGCCGCCGTATCTCCGGAGAGGAACGCCCGGTAGTTCCCGATGCTTCCGGCAAACCGGAGATCGCTTTGACCGATGCCGGTTCGGAGCCGGGCAATGGTGAGGCGCTCCGGTTCCAGATGCACCGAGGCGTTGATGTGTTTCAGGGCCGGGAACACCGGGACGAAGGCTGTCAGACTGTCCACCTCCAGATCGAGGGTACCTGGGATGGCTCCCGCCAGGAGAGAATCCATGGCTCCGGGAGGCAGCAGGGCCCCAAATTCGAGATGCACATCCCGGAGGGGTCCGCCCGTCTGCGCTGCCAACGCACTGTCGCCAGTGAGCTCGAGCAAATCGAGAATGTCGGTTTGTACGGCCAGATGGATCCCCACGGTGTCCCTCGCTCCGGTCAGGGACTGCAGCAGGTTGGAGGTCATCCATTGCAGGTGCAGCTTGGTACCGTTGTAGGCCAGATCGAATCCCCGGCTTCCCATGTGCTCGTCCGCCAGGCTGATCTCGCCGGACAGGCCGCGGAATGCATCCGGACCGTAGTCGAACCCGACGCCGAACAACCGGGCCTGAACCTGGCTCCCCGGATCCAGGACGAACCCTTTGTCCGCATCCATCCGGCCCTGCACCGCTCCTTTCAGCTGGACCTGTCCCTGCAGATCCTTCAATTCATCGGCCCCCACCATTTGCTCCAACCCGGCCAGATCCACGTCTCCGTTTACCTCTAGTTTGACTTCCGGTGATATGCCATTACTTGCTGTCATGTTGGCCTCTAAAACACCCTCTGGAAACTCAGCCCGAAACCCTTGCATGCGAACCGTGGCATCGCTCAAATCGCCGGCCACACCCGAATTGGCGGTCATGTGGAATCCGATGCCCGTGACGTCACGCTGGATGGCCTTGATCCGGAAGCCGATGTCCTCGGCCTGTCCCTCGATCTGGAGCTGTGGCAGCTTGTCGCCCAGCTCCCCGTGAACATTTCCGGCCAGCCGGATTTCCCCGCCGCCGATCTGTTCGATCTCATCCAGGTCGAGAATGCCCTGGAAGATGAAATTCAGCACATCCAGCCCGGTGTTGCTCGCCTGGAAGTCGAGATGGACCAGGGGAGATGCCATAAAATCGTAGAAACCATTGGCTTCCATGGCCAGACCTGAAAATTTCATGGAAGTGGGAAGCATCAGGGCCCGCTTTTTCTGCAAATCGACGGACACTTCCGTTTCAAGCTGTATGTTCCGACTCTTGTCCGTTTTGTATGTCAGGTACTTGAAGGAGTTTACATCAAGATCGAGTTGAACTCCGGCAAGAACGCTGTCCGGGTAGTAATGGATGGCCGATTCCACATGGTTCACCTGCATGCGGGCCTGGTCTCTGGTGGTTTGGTCGTCCCAGAGAAGCAGGATGCGGTCCAGCTCCATTCGTTCCAGGTTGACCTGAAAATCGGGCAGGGCGGTTTCCGTCGGTTCCTCCCCCTCCCCGGAATCGAAACGGACGCCCAGGGCCTTCTCCAGATTCATCAACGAATCGGCATACCGCTCGAGCCGGATGGTGCCCTGCTCCAGGCTCAGCTGCGACACCCGGATGTTGCCCCGGATCAGCTCCACCACATCGAGCGACACATCCACCCGCCCCAGGGTGAGGATGGGGGAACCGCCCGCAGAATCCGACAGGGCCGCCGATTCGAAATAATTCAGGTCCCTCAGCTGCAGGGAGACGTCCGGCAGCCCCTTGAAGGGAATCAGGTTCATGGTGCCCAGGCGGATTTCGCCGGGCTGACTCTCGTTGGCCCGGGAGACGGCCTTTTCCAGGATCCATCCTCGTCCCAGGTAAAAACCAAGGGTAAGGAGAAGGACGAGGGCCACGAAACCAGCCACGATCCAGGCAAGGACCTTCGCAAAACGGATGAAAAATCTTTTTCCCATATGCAACGAAATGAACCGGAAATCCGTACTATCTACCGGGTTCCACCGGAGAACCTTCGGGAAAATCATTCTTTTCCCTTCCTGAAGGAACCCGGTGGTTTCTCCATTCGAAATTAATAATTAGTTGTATTTTTGTCGAATAACCAAGGCCGGAACCATGAAAAATCCAAATTGTTTGTTGTTTTCACAGGGTTGATCATGGCAGGAGCGCTGAGTTCCTGCGAGATACTCGAAGAATGCGGCACCTGTGCGCTGGTGACCGTGGACGCCGACAGCAACACAACCTATGGCGCCGACTTGCCCTTCTGCGGCGATGATTTGATCGACAAACAAAACTCCTCTCCCACAACCGTCGGTGGCATCACCACCTACTGGGAATGCGATTGACCCGTGCTGACCGAGCCGTCCCGGAGCAAAAATATATTTGGTAATCCGGCGGCTTGCACTTAAATTGGCCGGAGTTATTTTCGGCCCCCACCCTCCGCTGCGGCCGCTGTCCCCCCGGGCAGTCATGGAGGACGATGCATGACGATCTCCGGATATATTGCCCTGGCTGTACTCCTTTTGATGATCCTCGCCCTGATCAAGGAGATCATGCGCCCGGGTCTCATCCTGTTTTCCGCCCTTGTCGTGTTCATGCTCGCCGACATTCTGTCGGCCGAGGAAGCACTTTCCGGCTTCTCCAACAAGGGGATGATCACCGTGGCCCTCCTGTTCCTGGTCAGCGAAGGCGTGAAGGAAACGGGCATGCTCAACATCATGGCCAATGTGATCCTGCCCAAGAAACGAAAGCCCATTCCCAGGCTCCTGATGCAGATCATGATCCCGGTGTCGGCGATTTCCGCCTTTCTGAACAACACCCCCGTGGTGATCATCTTCGGACCCATGCTCAAGAAATGGGCCGACAAGTTGAGCCTGCCCAGCCAGAAGTTCCTGATTCCCCTTTCCTATGCCACCATTTTCGGGGGCACCTGCACCCTCATCGGCACCTCCACCAACCTGCTGGTGCACGGGATGATGCTGGACCGGGGCATGGCCGGGCTGGGCATGTTCGAGCTGGCCAAGGTGGGCTTGTTCCTGTGCTTTTTCGGCTTCCTCTACATCAACCTCTTTTCCAACCGCCTCCTTCCCGGGGAGAAGATTCCCCGTTTCAGTTTCCCCAACGACACCCGGGAGTATTATTTCGACCTCTATCTTCCCTCCAGCAGCAACCTGATCGGGAAGGAGATTGAAAAACGCAAGCTTCCCGGTCTCAATGAATTCACCGTACGGACCGTCATCCGGGATGGAAAGCACATCCGCATCTCCAACACGCCCTTCCTGCTGGAAGCCGACGACCAGCTCATCGTGGCCGGCAGTTCGGAAAACGTGGGCTACCTGACCCAATCGTCCAATGTCAAGTTGAATGCCCTCGACAACGTGGATCCGGACTTTCTGAAAAAGCAGCTCAAACAGGTGGAGGTGGTCATCGCCCCCCGCTTCCCCGGCATCCAGCAAACCCTGGGCGATTTCGATTTCTTCGGGCATTACAATGCCGTGGTCATGGCCGTCCACCGGAACGGCGAGAGGATCACCACCAACCTCGACAAGCTGGAACTCAACGTGGGCGACAATCTCATGCTGCTCACCACCGGGGACTTCACCCGGTACTGGGGGGAATCCCGGGTATTCTACATGGCCACGGAAAAGGGGGAAATGAACGATCCCAAGGACCGGTACCGCCGGTGGATCGCCACGGCCCTGGTCCTGCTCATGATCGCCGGAGCCACGGTGGGTCGCTACCTGCCCTTCCAGGGGAAAAACGACTTCGATATGTTTTTCTTTGCCGCCATCACCGTGGTGCTCATGGCCGGCATGAAGATCTTCACTCCGAAGAAATACACCAAGCCCATCAACTGGGACGTGCTCATTACCATCGCCGCCGCCATCGGGGTGAGCCGGGCCCTGCAGAATTCGGGGGCGGCGGATATCATCGCACGCACCACCATCAACATTTCGAAGGGCTTCGGCCCCCTGGGGGTGCTGGCGGCCATCTTCATCATCACCAACATTTTCACGGAAATCATCACCAACAATGCCGCCGCGGCCATCACCTTCCCCATTGCCTATGCCGCCGCCACCCAGCTGGGTGTGGACCCCAAACCCTTCTTCATCACCATCTGCATCGCGGCGTCCGCCAGCTTCTCCACCCCCATCGGCTACCAGACGAACCTCATTGTCCAGAGCATCGGCAACTACCGCTTCAGCGACTACTGGAAGATCGGCCTCCCGCTGAACTTTCTGGCCCTGCTCATCTCCCTCCTGGTCATCCCCCGCTTCTGGCCTTTCTGACCGCATTTTCTCCGACTTCCCGAGTTCTTCCGTATCTTGCCGTGAACCGCAGAAACCCGATCCCATGAAAAAAATCATCCTTGGACTGCTCGTTCTGACCCTGGCCCCGAAGGCCGGCGCCCAGGACAAGATCACCGGTCGTCAGTTCGCCACCCGCTCCGAAGTCATTGCCCGGCACGGCATGGCCTGCACCTCCCAGCCCCTGGCCACCCAGGCGGCCCTGGACATCCTGAAGGCCGGAGGAAATGCCATTGATGCGGCCATTGCCGCCAATGCGGTCCTGGGCTTGGTGGAGCCGGTCAGCAATGGCATCGGAGGGGATCTCTTCGCCATCCTCTGGGATGCGGAGACCCAAAAACTCTATGGCCTGAATGCGAGCGGGCGTTCGCCCCGTGCCCTCTCCCGGGAATATTTCGTGGAACAGGGCTATGACCGGATTCCGGCCTACGGCCCCCTGCCCGTTTCCGTGCCCGGATGTGTCGACGGCTGGTTCAGCCTTCACGACCGGTTCGGATCGCTCGGCATGGAGCAGATCCTGCAGCCGGCCATTTCCTATGCCCGGGAAGGGTTCCCCGTGAGCGAGGTCATCGCGTTTTACTGGGACAGCAATGCCCGTTCCCTGAGCCGCTTTCCCAATGTGGCGGAGGTGTACATGCCCGGAGGGAAAGCCCCGGCCAAGGGGGAAATCTTTCAAAATCCAGCCCTGGCCAACACCCTGGAAACCATTGCCCGGGGGGGCCGGGAGGCTTTCTACGAGGGAGACATGGCTCACACCATCGCGGACTTCATCCAGTCGCAGGGGGGATTTCTTTCCTACGAAGACCTGGCCGGCCATCGTTCGGAATGGGTGGAACCGGTGAGCACCAACTACCGGGGATACGACATCTGGGAGCTTCCGCCTAACGGCCAGGGCATTGCCGCCCTTCAGATCCTCAACATCCTGGAGGGATACGACATCGCCGCCATGGGGTTCGGCAGCGACGAATACATCCACACCTTCGTGGAAGCGAAAAAACTGGCCTTTGAGGACCGGGCACGGTACTACGCCGACCCTGAGTTTGCCAGCGTGCCCGTGGACGAACTCATCTCCAAGGAATACGCCGCGCAGCGCCGCACCCTCATCCGGCCCGACCGGGCCTCCCGCTCCCTCAATGCCGGGGAGCTGGAACAGGGGAACACGATCTACATGACCGTGGCCGACGAACAGGGGAACATGGTGTCGCTGATCCAGAGCAACTACCTGGGTGGGCTGGGCAGGGTCTCTGGCCCACATCCTTCAGGACCGCGGACAGCTTTTCAGCCTGAGGAAGGTCACCTCAAGGTTTGAACTGGGAAACGTCCCTTCCACACCATCATCCTCGCCTTCATCACAAAGGACGGGAAACCCGATGAGCTTCGGTGTCATGGGAGGTGCCATGCAGCTCAGGGCCAGCGCCCAGATCGTGGTCAACCTGATCGATTTCGGCATGAACCTCCAGAGGCCAGCGACAGCCCGGGATCCAGCACGACGATCGTCCGAACCACAGAGAGGCCGCGACGGGAAGGGGGGGTGGTGAACTCGAATCGGGCATTCCCTACGAAAGCATCCGGGGCCTGTTCCTGCGGGGGCATGCGGTGCAGTTCAACCCGGGCGATGGCGGGTACCAGGCCATCCGCCGGGATGAGAACGGGGGTGTACTACGGGCCTCGGAATCCCGCAAAGACGCAAGAAGCCGCGGGGCATTGAACCCGTCCGGAGGGAAGCCATTTGAGCACCGGCTTGTACACCCGGATCCAATCCACCTCCATGGCGGAGGGAAGCCCGAGGCTGCGCCCTTCCTTCAGGTTGGCGGAAAAGTTGATGTACATCTCTTCGTCGGGAACGCCGGCAGTCTGGGTCTTGAACACCTTGTCGTTGATCTTCCAGACCAGCTTGCCCGGCGACCATTCCAGGTGTAAATGAAGTAGGCATCGGCATACCGGGAGGCCTGGTTTTGGTGACTTGCTCGGTCCGGAAACCATTTCAGAAGTAATTGGCATAGAGTTTTCCCTCCTCCACGCGTGGTGGGCCACGTCGATATAAGTACCATGTGGAATCGGAAACCATCCAGAACGACTGGGCCACGCCATTGCCCGACATCTTCACCTTTGCCTTGAAAATGCCGTACTTCTGCCGGAAGCTCCGGGCCGTGCTCATCATGCCCGAGGTGTAGTCGAACTGCTCCAGGACAAACCCCTGGTGCGAGCGCCACATGAGCCCTTCGGTCTTTTCGGCCTTGGTGACGAGGCGGACCTTGTTGTCGTAGAATTCGATGTTGGCGCCGTCGGTGAGAAAACTGCGGTCGTCCTCCAGGACAAAGGACGCGTTCATGCCCTTGTCGCCCCAGAAATACCGGGTCATCCATTTGCCGGTGTCCAGGGCGGAGCTGTCGAATTCATCCCCGAAGGTCTGCTCCCATTTTTCCAGCTCCTTGAACGGATATTTTTTCTTGGTCTTGAAGTACCAGACCACTTTTTCCGATTTCTTCAGCGTCTGGTACTCGTCTTCCTTCTGGTATTCGTCGGTGGTCTCGTACCGCTCCTTCGGCTTCATGGTCAGAAACCGCTTCTCCTTTTCGAATTCTTCCGACTGCACATAGGTTTCCAGGTTCTTCAGCTCCTCCGACGGCTCCCCTTTTGCCCGCTTTTGCAGGGCGTTGTACCGGGCTTCCTTCCGCGCGGCCTCGGAGGTTTTGTATTTGGCCTTGAGGATTTTCTTTTTCCGAAGGGCAAATTCACTGGATGTCACCTCCTTTTCCAGATCCAGGTAGTGCTTCAACTCCTCCGATCCTTCGAATTCCTGGTAGGCAGCAAAGTCGGCTCGGATCTGATCGTCTGCGGATTCCACTTTTTCGGTGCCGGGAATCATATCCCCAGCAGGAAGCTTAAACTGGCCATACGACAAAAAGGTTAATGCGAAAACGTCTTGGTTCGATTTATTCGTTATCTGTCCAAATTGTCCGATTAAAGATAAGAAAAACATCGCCCCCTGTTTTTCATCATCGCCGGAAACTGCGTCGCCGGCTGTAGAAGTTAGTACACCGCATCCACGCCGATCACAACCGGTTGTAGGGAGTACGGATGTACCGCCCCGACACGTTGAAGTCCCAGTGGGACGACATGCGCAGCTCCAGCCTGGCCCCCAGGTTTCCTCCCGGGGCGTAATCGGGGCATCTTCGATGGTGGGATTCAGGCCTGAAACTTTCTCGAAATCGACAGGTGAGGTAGGTGAAATTCCCCCCTCCGAAAACCACCGCCCGCACCGTTCCTTCCTCAAAAATGGCATACTGGAGGTTCAGATCGGCCATGAACATGTAGTTGGTCAGGGAATAGATCCCGTTTTCGAAATGAAACCGGTTGAACGCCGTGAGGGAGGGAACCAGCTGAAGGGCTCCCCGTTTGTCGAGTCCGATCCAGGTCTTGACGCCGAATCCCGGCTCCCGGTGCTCTCGCATTGAATTGCAGTCCCGACGCGAAACTCAATTCTGGCCGACATCCGCGACTGACCCCCGGCGGTCCGCAACCCCGCTGCACCCAGCAGGAGCATGAGAAACAATGCTTTGATCTTCAAATCCGATTTCTTTTCACAACCGGCGGAGCCGGCATCCAGGGCCTAAAAATACAAAAGCCTGGAAACCCGGTGCCCGCAGACTGGGTTCTTTTGTACGAAAAAGGGGGGCAGACGGTTTCATTTTTCTCCTTCGTCAGCATGGAATGCCAAAACCCTTGGCCCGACCCCTCGGCTTTTACGTACATATTATGGAAGGCCTGTGAGTTCGGACTTTTTCAGACCCATCCCGAGGTTGGCACCAAAAAAGTGCTAAATTTGTCCTACTTGAAATCATTCCTAATAAAAGCGCAACAAATATCTTTCCAATGGCAAAAATGACTGGAGAAATCATTCAGGTAATCGGACCTGTGATTGATGTGAGTTTTGAAGAAGCGGAAACCAACTTCCCAACATCCACGAAGCACTTGAAGCATAGAGACCCAACGACACTCCGCTGATCATCGAGTGTCAGCAACACATTGGCGAGCACACGGTCCGGACCATCGCCATGGACTCCACCGATGGCCTGCAGAGGGGCTTGAAAGTGATTGCCACCGGCGGAAGCCATCACCATGCCCAAAGGAGACCTGGTGAAGGGACGCCCACAACGTCGTCGGGAAGCCATTGACGGGATCGGAGCTGGTGAACAAGACCGGAGGGTACCAGGTCCACAACACCCCCCACCTACGAGAACCCGTCCACCGAAACCGGGAGGTCCCGTAGTTCACGATCAAGGTGATCGACCTTCGGCTCACGTGCAAGATTGGTCGCCCGGCGGTGCCGGCGGCGACGGTGATCATCATGGAGCTGATCAACAACATTGCCAAACGATACGAAGGCATTTCCGTGTTCGCCGGAGTCGGGGAACGCACCCGGGAAGGAAACGACTCCCGGTTGAGGGAAATGATCGAATCGGGCGATCAAATACGGCGAAGCCTTTGAAAAGAGCATGGCGGAAGGTTCCTGGGACTCCGGAGTGAAGAGGACAAGGAATTGCTGAGCAATCCCAGGCCACCCTGGTGTTCGGGCAGATGAACGAACCCCCCGGAGCCTGTGCCAGCCGTGGCGCTTTCCGACTCACTGCGGCCGAATCGTTCCGGGACGGACGAGAAGAGCGGCGGGAAAGACATCCCCTTCTTCGTGGATGGCATCTTCCGGTTCACCCAGGCTGGCTCCGAAGTATCCGCCTCCTGGGCCGGATGCCCTCCGCCGTGACACAGCCCACCCTCTCAGCTGGTATGGAAATGGGTTTCATGCAGAACGGATCACCTCCACCAGCGGGGTTCCATCACCTCATCCAGGCCATCTACGTGCCTGCGGACGACCTCACCGACCCGGCGCCTGCCACCACCTTCGCCCACCTGGACGCCACCACCGCAACAGCCGGAAAAATCGCTTCCCTGGGCATCTACCCGGCCGTGGATCCTGGATTCCACATCCCAGATCCTGAAGGCCGACGTGGTGGGAGCCGAGCACTACAACACCGCCCAGCGCGTGAAAATGCTGTTGCAGCGCTACAACGAGCTCCAGGACATCATCCTGGGGGTGGTGACGAACTGCCGGAAGAAGACAAGCAGGTGGTCCACCGCCCGCCGGGTGTCCCGCTTCCTGTCCCAGCCCTTCCATGTGGCCGAGCAATTCACCGGGATCCCCGGAGTGATGGTGTCCATCGAAGATGCCATCAAGGGCTTCAACATGATCATGGACGGCGAAGTGGACAAGTATCCGGAAGCTGCCTTCAACCTGGTCGGAACCATCGATGAGGCCATCGCGAAAGGAGAAAAGTTGCTGGCAGAATCCAAATAAGGAAAAATTATGTTGCTGGAGATCATAGCACCGGATCAAAAAATGTACTCGGGAGACGTGGACCTGATTCAGGTCCCCGGCTCCAGGGGTTCGTTCGAGATCCTAAAAAACCATGCCCCGATCATCTCCACGCTCGAAGCAGGCCGCATCAAAGTCGTCGACCAGAAAGGTGCAGCCCTGTATTTTGAAGTGGGAGGAGGCGTCATCGAGGCCAAGAACAACAAAATCATCGTACTTGCAGAAACGGCGAAGAAATAGCACAGGAAGGAGCATTCCAACGCAGATTTTGATTGCCGCAAGTTTATTTTTTGTCATCCTCGTTTCGAGCTCCTTCAATGTGATCCGGAAGAGAACGGTCACCTTCACTTCGGAGGACGGCCTTCAGATCACGGCCGATGAATACATCATCGCGGCCGATCTTCCATACATTGTCCTGTTCCACGAACAGGAATCGAGCCGGGGCGAATTCGACCTCATTGCCCGCAGGTTGTGCAAGATGGACTACAACTGTCTGGCCGTGGATCTCCGGAACGGGGGCGGACAGAATTTCGTGTCCAACGAAACCGCAAAGCGCTGCCGGGCCGCCGAGTGCCTCATCACCACCGAACGGATCCAGTCCGACATGAAGGCGGCCATCGACTATGCCCTCGGTCAGACCCACCTGCCGGTGGTCCTGTTCGGAAGCAGCGCCAACGGATCCCTGAGCCTGAAAATGGCCCTGGAGAACGAGAACGTCCGGGCCGTGGTGGCCCTGAGTCCGGGGGAATACTTTCTGCCCGGCCTCAGCATCCAGGAAACCATCGCCGGATTGAAAAAACCCGCCTTCGTGACCTCGAGCCGGTCCGAGTTCGGGTACGTGGAAACCCTGGCCTCCGGGGTGGAACGGCAGTACATGACCCTCTTCGAACCCCAGCTGGGGGAAGGGGACCGCGGAAGCCACGCCCTGGCCGACGCCACCGGGAACAGCTCGGAATACTGGCTCGCCCTGCTGCTGTTTTTCAAGGAACTGGTGTAGATGGTCCGGTTCCTGGTCATTCGATTCAGCTCCATCGGAGACATCGTCCTCACCACCCCCGTGGTCCGTCACCTGAAGGAACAGGTGGAAGGGGCACGCATCCATTACCTGACAAAAAAGGCCTACGCCCCCCTTCTCCGGTCGAACCCCCACATCGATGCGGTCCACGTGCTGGAGGATGACCTGGGGGCGGTTCTGAAGGAGCTGCGGCAGGTGGAATTCGATTACATCATCGACCTCCACCACAACCTTCGATCGGCCCGGGTCAAGCGGCGGTTGAAACGAATGGACTTCTCCGTGGACAAGTTGAATTTCCGGAAGTGGATGCTGGTGAACCTGAAGCGCAACCGCCTGCCCGACCGGCACATGGTGGACCGGAACCTGGACACCGTCGCCCCCTTCCTGGAGTTTCGCGACGAAAAGGGCCTGGATTACTTCCTGCCCCGGGAGGAACGGGTCGACCTGGCCACGCTTCCCCCCGCCTTCTCCGGCGGGTACGTGGGTCTGGCCATCGGCGCCCAGCACGAAACCAAGAAAATGCCCGTGGACATGCTGGCCGCTTTGGTGAGCCGGTTGCCCCATCCCGTGGTGGTTCTCGGGGGACCCGAAGACCGGACGGCCGGGGAGGAGCTGATCCGGCAGGCGGAGGCCCTGGATCCGCGCCGGCCCGAAGCCCCCCTCCTGAACGCCTGCGGTTCCTGCACCATCCATCAATCGGCTTCCCTGGTGGAGCAATGCCGCGTGCTCATCACCCACGACACGGGGCTCATGCACGTGGGGGCCGCCTTCGGTAAACCCATCCTGTCCCTGTGGGGAAACACGGTGCCGGCCTTCGGGATGACCCCCTACCGGGCCCATCCCGACTCCGCGATCTTCGAGGTGCCCGGACTCTCCTGCCGGCCCTGTTCAAAGATCGGTCACCAAAAATGTCCCAAAGGGCACTTTGATTGCATGCGCCGCCAGGACCCCGAATCCATCGCGTCGGCGGCAAGGGACCTGTTTCAACGCCTGGGTCCCTACTGAGCCACAAAGGTGTAGGTGAGAAGCGCCCGGTGGTTTTCCGGGGCCTGCATGTCGACCCGGAACCGGGACGAGAGGGCCGCTTCCATGGCGGCCTGGGCGAAACAATTCCGGTCCATTCCTTCGATGGGCTCCAGCACCTTGGCATCCCGGACAAACCCGTCGCGACCCACCCGGATCTCGACCCGGACCATGCCGGAGCCCTGGCACCGGTACACGGGGATGGTCAGCTGGGATTTCCCCCGCTGCTTGGGAGCCTCCAGGAATTCATAGGTGATGGTGGTGGGACCGCTGAAGGTGGATTCTTCCTCTTCCTGATCTTCGGGTGGCGGGGGCACGTAGTCCGCGGCCGCCAGGATGGCCTGCAGCTCCTCGAGCCGTTCCCGGTCCGCGTCGTTCCGGGCATCCTCAATCTGACCGAGCAGGTCGTTGACATACTCCCGGGTGGAAATTTCCTCCTGCAGTTTCTCCTCGGCATTCCGGTTCACCGCCCGGTTGCTGGCCATCTCCCGCCGGGCGAGGACCTGCTCCAGCCAATCGGCCGGCACGTCCACGGTCTCCTCCTCCACGCGCTCTTCCACCGTCTTTTCCTCAAACTCCAGTTCGATGCCCAGCTCGCTGCGGTCCTGAAGCTGTTTCACTTCCGCAAACACCAGCACGATGGCCACCACCAGATGGATGATGATCGTGTACAGGAGGCCCACATGGTGCTCTTTCAACCACGGACCCACCCCTTTCGGACCGGATGCATACCATTCTTCCACGGATTACAAAAATACGATGTTCCAACGAATATGGAAATTGCATATTTTTATCGTATGAGAAAAGCAATCGCCCTGGCAATTCTGGTCCTGCTGGTACCGGGATGCGCCATCCTCAGTGAATTGACCGCATTCACCAAATGCGAATTCAGCTTCCACTCCGCCGAGCAACCCCGGGTCTGCGGGATCGATGTGAGCCAGAAAAGCTCCTTCAGCGATTTCCGCCTCCTCGACGGCCAGGCCAGCCTCCAACCTTGCCCAGGGCCGTCTGCCCTTCGAAATCACCGCCAATGTGGAGGTGTACAACCCCGGCGTCACCCTTGCGGCCGTCAACCGCATCGACTGGATCGCCTTCATCGACGACGTGCAGGTGGCCACCGGCGCCCTCACCGACCGGGTCGAGGTATCGCCCGGCGGCAAAGCCCTGATGCCCATCCGCCTTTCCACCGATCTCTTCGAATACCTCGAGGGAGACAACCCCCGCACCATGCTCAATTTCGCCCTCAACCTGGTGGATGCCGGCAACCAGCCCACCCGCCTGAGCATGAAAATCAAGCCGACGGTCATGGTGGGGAGTCAGAGTTTGGTGTATCCGGGGTATTTCACCATCCAAAAAGAATTCAAAGCGGAATGAAAGAGTTTGTAAAGTTTGTAAAGTTGTAAAGTTTGTAAAGGGGGGCGGGGCTAGGAGATGTCGATGGAATAGAGCCACTCCACGCGCCAGGTGTCCTCGTCGGGCAGATAGATGAAGCGGGCCCCCGAGCTGATGGGGAAGCTGATGCGGAGGAGGTGAAAATCCAGGTTCAGGTCGAAGCCGACGCTCCGGTAGGTCCTGTCCTCGTAGTGGGGATGGGGTTCGCGGATGACCACGTTCTGTCCCGCCATCCGTTCGGCCCACACCCCGGCGCGCAGCCTCTTGATGTACAAAAGGGGACCCAATTCCCAGTCGGGACAGAACACCGGAAACACATAATCGGCGGAAACACCCCGGAGCTCTGCGGCAAACAGGCCGGTCCGGCCCCTGGGCTGGGCAATCAGGTTCAGAAAGGCCGGCCGGGTCATGTCGGGCACCGACTGAGTCTGGATGCGGTGGCTCAGCTTCAGGCTGTGGTGTTTCAACAGACCCGGAAGATACACGGAGGTGGTGGCATAGGTCACGGACCCGTACACGAGGGATCCGGGGGCATGGTAGTACCCCGCGTTGGCGGTGATCCCGAGACGCGGCAGCAGGTCCCGGCTGCCCATGCGAAGGTAGGAGGTGGCCACCAGGGAATAGTGCAGATAATGGCCCCCGACCCGGTAGCCATCCGTGGCTTCATCGTATTGCACATCGCGCCGGAAGGTGTAATCGATCCGCGGCTGAACCAGGCTGAGATATTTCCCGGTATTCAATCGCAGGGGCACATAAACCTGGCCGGTGAACCGAAGGTTGGCCGGCGAAGACACGGTCGAATCCCCTTCGGCCAGAAGCAGCACATTGGGTTCTCCGCCAACATCGACGTACAGGTTGGTGACCGGATAGCGGCCCCTGAACTGGATTCCCGAATGGACGGTGTGGTAGCCCCCCCGGTAAGCATAGCCAGCCTGACTGATCGCGGTGGAGAGCAGGTTCTGGCTCACCAGGGAAACACCGGGATCCACCGGAAGGTGACCGGCCGTGAGACTCAGGTCCGGATTGAGGTAGTCAAAATAGAGCGGCAGCCAGGAATGCACGTGTACCAGGTTGGGGATCTTCCGGTAGGGCCGGATGTCAAGATCCAGAGTATCGCTCCCCGGATCCATATCGGGCGCATGCTCAAAGACCCGTTGCTCTTCGGGAGTGGAGGCATAATCCACCTGCTCCCGGTGGTCGCGGGCGTCGGCCAGAGGCAGGCTGACAAGGTCGAATCCCCGGGGACCGTACCGGGCGAAAGCCAGGGTCTGCCCGTCGGGTGAAACCGCCGGCTGGAAAGCACCGAAACGGGTCGAGCTCAGCTGGCTCGTCTTTCCGGTGGCCGTGTCGTGGCAGTAAATGTTGTCGATGCCATCGAAGGCACCGTTGAAGAACACCCGGGTCCCGGACACCACCGGGTAGGACACATCGTCGAAACCAGCGGAGAACAACGGCCGCCACCGGCCGGAGCCGGGCTCGCAGGCGTACAGGTCCTTCCCTGCAGGACCGGACACAAACACCACCAGCGCACTGTCCCCGTCCATCCAGGCCGGGTGCTGGAGAAAGTTCCCGCCGGGAAAACCCGCCCTGGAAAGAACCTTTCCTTCCAGATCCAGGACCACCAAATGAAATTTCTGATCCACACCCTGCTCCACTGCCACAATCCGGGTGCCGTCCCGGGACAGGGCCGGGGAATAGAGCCGGGTTTTGTGTCCCAGGCTCCGGACACGGCCCGAGGGCAGGTCGAGGAGTTTGAGCACGGAATAGTTGCGATTGCTCCAGCGGGCGTCGGGGACGAACTCATCCCAGACCACCGACGAACCCGATTGGCTGATCCGGCCCGAGCTCAGATATCCGGGACGATGGATCCGCTCTTCCCGACCGTCCCGACCGATGTACACCAGTTCGGGAATCCCCCCGAGACTCCGCTTGTACGCCAGGGCCAGGGAATCCGACACCAGGTGGGGAAAGGTGTAGCTGGTGAACTCCTTCTCTGTTTTTGGAGTCCAGTTCTCCTCCCCGGTGAGGGTTCGCCGGCTTGCCGTTTCTTCCCAGTGCGACCGGTAGCTTTCCAACGCCTCCCGGTAAAACTGGTTTCGCGAACGGATCCCGTACTGTTTCATGCTGAAATGGGTGGGGACCACCAGGTAGGGCTTCCGGGCCGCATAGGTCTGGAAGTCGGTCCAGAAGGCGTCGCCATAGGTGCGCCGTCCGTGACGAACCATCAGGTATCCCAGCTCGTAATGGTTGGGGACGTAATCCTTGTAAGAGCCCAGGGTTGCTTTGGAATAGGAGTACAGGCCGTCCCCGGCCAGCAGCTGCGCCTTGAGTCCCATCTCAAAGGAAGGCTGGCGCCCCCGTCCCGACGGAGACAGCCGGGTTTCCGCATCCACGGCATCCCCCTCCAGGTACCAGTAGGGCAGAAATCCGGCCATGGCCCCGGCCACCTGCTGACCGCCCAGAACCGAGAGTCGCTTCGTGATCCCCTGGTTCAGCTTGTCGATCTGCACCGCATGCCGCCCCTCGTGCAGGGCCAGCTGGGTCAGCCAGTCCTGGTGGTAGCCGTTGGGATCCGGATTCGTGAAGATTTCGAGTCGTTTCGGGGCCCAGACAAAGACCCCGTTGGAGAAGCTGGATTCGTTGTGGATGACCACCGGCATGAAGCTGTGCGCGTGGTCGAGCGGCTGGCCCAGGTGAGGGTAGTAGTATTCGAGCCGCCGTGCAAAGGCTTCCGCGACAGAGTCCAGCTCCCGCGGAAAGATGACCTGGTAATGGGGGGTACGGAACTGGGACCATTTCAGGTTTCCCCCGTCCTGCCCATAGGCATAGAACTGCCCCTTCAGAGAGGGGGAAAGAAACAAAAGCAGGATGAGAAACATCCTGCCTTTGCATAGCAAACAATTCATGGATCGCTTAGCTTTCCGCAAATTTCACTTGATATCCTTTGCCCCTCAAATAGACAAAAGCCCGTTTCCGGACGTCCCCTTTCAGGACGATGTCGTACATCTTGGATGAGCCGCAGGTGTGGCACACGCCCTGCAATTCCTCCTCGATCTTCCTCAGATCGATGCGACGACCCACGAAACCGGTGATGTAGGTGATGGGGGCACCGTCCATTTTCCGTTTGTCCAATCCCACCACCAGGGTTTGGCTGGAAGGCGGAAGTGTGCTGGGTTCGGTGATGTTGGCGTACTCGTGCTCGAATTCGGGGTAGTCGGTGTAGAGGGTGATATCCAGATCGTTCATTCCTTTAGAAGTCATGACATTGGATTTGATGAACAACAAATATAGGGTTTTTCTGAAATCCCGATGCGATTTTCAAACGCTTTGTTTTCTGGCGACCTTGGGCAAAAAGCATTACATTCGCAGAAGTCCCGCGTGGACAAATACACACACCATGATGTCATTCAGAAAAGGAAACCTGATCATGGGCTGGCTGAGTTTTGGCATTGCCCTGATTGTCTATTTGCTCACCCTGGAACCCACCGTGAGCCTGTGGGATTGCGGGGAGTTCATTGCCAGCGCCTTCAAGCTGCAGGTGGGCCATCCTCCGGGAGCCCCCCTCTTTCTCATCCTCGGCCGGGTTTTCTCGTTGTTTGCACCGGGCACCGACAAGGTGGCCATGATGGTGAATGCAGTCTCCGCCCTGTCCAGCGCGGGAACCATCCTGTTTCTGTACTGGACCATCAGCCATCTGCTTCAAAAAATCTTTTGCTTCAAAACCGCGACGGAGCCCGGCCCGGGGATGTGACCCTGCCCCACGTGTTCGGACGGGACGAACGGGACGGATTGAAGGGCGGAGCCCTGTGGGTCGCCCTGGGCGGCGCCTTCGTGGGCGCCATGGCCTACACCTTTTCGGACACCTTCTGGTTTTCCGCCGTGGAAGGGGAAGTGTACGCCACCTCGTCCCTGTTCACGGCGGTGGTGTTCTGGGCCATTCTGAAATGGGAAAACATCGCCGACGAACCGGGCGCCAACCGCTGGCTGGTGCTCATTGCCTACCTGGTGGGACTTTCCACCGGGGTGCACCTGCTGAACCTCCTGGCCATCCCCGCCATCGTGCTGGTGTATTACTTCCGCAAATACAAAGTCACCCGGAACGGACTGCTGGCCGCCCTGGCCCTGTCCTTCGCGATCCTCCTCTTTGTCATGTACGGGATCATCCCGGGCGTGGTCAAACTGGCTTCCGGGTTTGAGCTGCTCTTCACGAACGGCCTGGGCCTCCATTACCAGGGCGGGCTGATCGTGTACCTGGTCCTCCTGCTGGGGGGACTGGCCTTCGGGATTTACCGGACCCACTTTGTCCGACCCAGCGTCCTTTGGAACACCGTCTGGATCTGCCTCACGGTCATCGTCATCGGTTATTCCTCCTATGCCCTGATCCTGATCCGGGCATCGGCCTCCCCGCCCATGAACGAGAACCGGCCCGACAACGCCTTCACCCTCCTCTCCTACCTCAACCGGGAACAGTACGGCGACAGTCCGCTCGTCTTCGGGCACCAGTACAACGCCCAGCCGGTGGACCTGAAGGACACGAAAGCCATCTACGAGCTGGACAAGGAGGCCAACCGGTACGACGTGGTGGGCCACGACCGGGAATACATCTACGACGACACGGACAACCCCATTCTCCTGCCCCGCATGTGGAGCATGGACCCCAATCACATCGAGGTGTACCAGGAATACGGCAGCATCAAGGACCCGGCCAATCCCACCTTTGGCGACAACGTGGAATTCCTCCTGCGCTACCAGATCGGCCACATGTATTTCCGTTATTTCCTGTGGAATTTCGTGGGAAAACAGAACGACATCCAGGGGAACGGGGGCGTTCTGGAAGGGAACTGGCTCAGCGGCATCGACTTCATCGACGCCCTCCACCTCGGATCCCAGAAGAACCTGCCCAAACGGCTGGCCGAGCATCCCGCCCGGAACACCTATTTTTTCCTTCCCCTGCTGCTGGGACTCCTGGGCTTGTTTTTCCATCTCGACCGCAGCGTGAAGGATTTCTGGGTGGTCATGAGCCTGTTCATCCTCACGGGACTGGCCATCGTGATCTACCTGAACCAGACCCCCCTCCAGCCGAGGGAGCGGGATTATGCCTACGCGGGATCCTTTTATGCCTTCGCCATCTGGATCGGGCTCGGGGTGGGGGCCGTGTACCGGATCGTCGCCGCGAAGATCCCGGACAAGCTTGCCTCCCTGGGAAGCGTGGTTCTCTGCTTTCTCGCCGTGCCCTCGGTGATGGCCGTCCAGAACTGGGACGACCACGATCGTTCGGGCCGGTACACCGCCAGGGACATTGCCCGCAACTACCTGGAATCCTGTGAAGAGAACGGGGTTCTGTTTACCGTGGGCGACAACGACACCTTCCCCCTCTGGTATGTCCAGGACGTGGAGGGCGTCCGGGAGGACGTGCGCATCGTGAACATGATGCTCTTCAATATGGAATGGTACATCGACCAGATGCGGTGGAAAAATTACAGCTCCGAACCCCTTCCCTTCACCATTCCCCAGAAAACCTACGACCAGAAAAACATGGGGTCCCGCATCTATGTGCGGGAGAACGAACGCAAGGCCACGGCCGACTATGTGCTGACCTTCGTGAAGAGCGAGGACGCCCGGACCAAGCTTCCGATGCAATCGGGCCTGCAGACCGATTTCATTCCCACCCACCAGGTCATCATCCCGGTGGATACCGCCAAGGTGCTGGCCACCGGGACCGTCCCCCCGGAGGACGCATCCCGGATCGTGAATCCCATGGAGCTGACCCTGCCGGCCAACAACTACATGTTCAAGAATGCCCTGGCCCAGCTGGACGTGATCGTCACGAGCCGGTGGGAACGGCCCATCTACTACACCGCGGGAGGATTTGACGGTTCCCTGGGTCTGGAGGAATACTACCGGACCGAAGGCCTGGCCTACCGGGTGGTCCTCAGCGCACTCCCTACGAGAGCATCCTGGCCATGGGCGACATCGACACCGACGTCCTCTACGACCGTCCTGATGAACACCTTCACCTGGGGCCGGATGAACGCTGAGGATGTATACCTCGATTACTACCACATCCGGACCTTTTCGGTGATCCGGTTCCGGAGTTTGTACATCCGCCTGGCCATGGCCCTGCTCGAAGAAGGCAGGAAGGACAAAGCCGGAGGTCCTGACCGGTGCATGAACTGGCTCCGTCCCGCGTCCTGCCCTTCGACCCAGTACGTCAGCGGCATCACTCTGCCCGACCGGCAGGGCGGGGTCATCCATTACGAAGGCCTCATCGAAGCCTACTACAAGTGCGGCGAGATGGAAAAGGGGAATGCCCTTGCCAAGGAACACTACCTGAACGTGGCGGAAGAGTATGCCTACTACAGCTCACTGGCCGAACGGCACCGGATCACCATCCAGCGCGACATCAGCGAAGCCCGGTACCAGATGGAGGAAATCCGGATCCTGCTCCAGGAATTCGATCAGGAAAATCTGATGGCCGAATTGGGCCTGATCCCGGGCTTCAACCTGGAGGAGGGCATGTTGGAGGAGAGCGTGCCGGAGGTGGGTGTGCCGGAGGAGGGCGTGAATTAACGGTCGCGGCTCATGAGAAAGCCGGCGAATTTGAACAATTCGTCCTTGCGTTCCTCGGGCCGGTTCAGGTCCCGCAGCTTCTGCAACGCCAGATCGTAGAAGCTCTGGATCTTGTGCTCGGTCATCTCCTTGATCTTTAACCCGTTGAAGATCTCGGTCACCGCCATGACCTTCTCCTCCCGGTCGAATTCCGTGCGCTTCAGCCAGCCCGTCAGTTCGTTCCGGGTCGCCGGATCGGCTTTCTCAAGGGCATGGATCATGAGGAAGGTCTTCTTGTTGGCGACGATGTCGTTGCCCCGCTTTTTCCCCATGACGAAGGAGTCGCCGTAGGTGTCGAGCAGATCGTCCTGGAGCTGGAAGGCCAGTCCCAGGTTCCGTCCGTATTCGTAAAGGTCGTCCGCATCGACCTGACCCGCGCCGCCCAGGGTGGCGCCGATCTTGAGGCTGGCGGCAATGAGCACGGCGGTCTTCAATTCGATCATGCGCAGGTACTCTGCCTCGGACACGTCGAAGCGGTTTTCAAAATTCATGTCGTACTGCTGTCCCTCGCACACCTGCATGGCCGTCAGGGTGAAGATGTCGTGGACCGTACTGAGCACCACGCCGGGCGACTTGTTGATGAAACGGCTGGCCAGGATGGACATGGCATCGCCCGACAGAAGGGCCACATTCTCCCCGTATTTGACATGAACGGCCGGACTCCCCCGCCGCATCTCGGACCGGTCCATGATGTCGTCGTGGAGGAGGGTGAAGTTGTGAAAGATCTCGATGGCCAGGGCCGGCATCAGGGCCGATTCCACACCCCCGGAATAGAGGTCGCAGGCCAACAGGGTCAGCGCCGGCCGGATTCGTTTCCCTCCCAGGGAAAGAATGTAGCGGACCGGATCATACAATTCGGCGGGTTCGTCGGGAATGGAGAGGTTTCGGATGTGTTTTTCAATCAGGTTCTGTGCGTCAAGTAAAGTATACATGGATCGTTTGTTCGGATTGGGGTGATTGATTGGCAATGTGTCATAGGACGCCGGAATCTTCGTTTTGTTCGCCCGGGTCCCCGGTTCCTGAAAGGGAAAGGTAAGGAAATTCGAGTGTATTGGCACGCCGATTGAACAATATGTTTTAAAATAGAATCATTACCTTTGACGAATTTCAAACGCCAGGAAAAACATGCATCTTCGCAGCTTGAAATACATGCTTTTGCCGCTCCTTGTCATGCTGTTACCAGCCCATCTGCTGGCCCAGGGCTACCGCATCGAGGTCACCCTGAAAGGGCTGTCGTCCGACACCCTCATTCTGGGAGAATATTTCACCACCCGCATGGTGCCCAAAGACACCGTGGTGACCGATGCAAAGGGGCACGCCGTGTTCCGGGGCGACAAGGCCTTTGCCGGGGGACTGTACCTCCTTTATTTCAATCCCGATTGCTACTTCGATTTCCTTCTGGGCGAAGACCAGGAGCTGGCCGTCTCGGCGGATACCGGCGATCTGGCCGGAACGATCCGCTTCGAGGGATCGGCCGACAACCAGGCCTTCCTCGATTACAAGGCTTTCCTCCAGGACAAGCGCACGGAAGTCAAACAGGAGACCGACCGGCTGGCCCAGGCCAAAACCGCCCAGGATTCCGCACGGATCCAGGACCGGCAGAAAGCCATCAACCAGGAAATGGAATCCTACATGGATGCCCTGGAGCGCGATCATGGGGAAGGTTTCGTGGGGACCTTCGTGGGGGCGACCCGGGAACCCTTTCCGCCCGAATCCCTCCTGACGGGCGACAAACGATTCAACGACTCGCTCCGGTACTTCTACTACCGGGACCATTATTTCGACCGCTTCGATCCCTTCGACGTCCGTCTCCTGCACACGCCCCTGTATGAGGGCAAGATCAAGGGCTACCTGAACCGGGTGGTGGTCCAGCACCCCGATTCCCTGATCGTGGCCGTGGACTTCCTTCTTCAGGGAGCGAAGAAGAGCGACGAACTCTACCGCTACATGCTCATCACCCTGTTCAACCATTTTGCCGAAAGCAAATTCATGGGCATGGACGTGGTGTACTTCCACATCGCCGAATACTACTACATCCCGGACGCCACGTGGAGCAGCCGGGATTTCATCGACAAGCTGCGGGAAAACCTGCAAGCCAACCAGCACAGCCTCATCGGGCAGATCGCGCCCAACATCGCCCTCCGGGAGCTGCCGTCGGAGCATTTTCTCATGGCCCAGGAGGACACGGCCATCAAACGGGACCCCCACATCGGGCAGGACTTCCTGTTGCATGACATCCAGGCACCCTACACCATCCTGTATTTCTGGGAAGCCGACTGCGGTCACTGCCAGAAATCCACCCCGGCCCTGTACCAGGTGTACGAGCGGCTGAAAGACAAAGGGGTAAAGGTCGTCTGCACCCACGTGATCAACACCGTGGAGGGCAAGGAGCTCTGGGTGGATTTCGTCAACGAGCACGGGCTGTACGACTGGATCAACTGCTGGAGCCCCTACAGCAACGAGTTTCGCAAACTCTACAACCTGCAGAGCTACCCCCAGCTGTTCATCCTGGATGAGAACAAAGAAATCGTGGCCAAACGGATCACCCCCGAACAGGCCGAACAAATCATTGATAACCTGCTAAAAACTGATTCCTGAACATGTCGCCTATGGATTTCAAACCCATCACGCTGGTCCTCGAGGACGGAACCTCCTTCCAGGGAAAATCATTCGGTGCCGAAGAGAGCATTGCCGGGGAAGTGGTGTTCAACACCGCCATGACCGGCTACCCGGAAAGCCTCACCGATCCGTCGTACAAGGGACAGATCCTGGTGCTCACCTACCCCATCGTGGGCAATTACGGGGTACCGAAGGAGGAAGAGGAACACGACATGTACAAGTTTTTTGAATCGGATCAGCTCCACATCTCGGCCCTCGTCATTTCCGACTATTCCAGCGTCTATTCTCACTGGAACGCCGAACGCAGCCTGGGCGACTGGCTCAAGCAGCACAACATTCCGGGCATCTGCGACGTGGACACCCGTCGAATTACCAAGCTGCTGCGGGAAAAGGGATCCATGCTGGGCAAAATCATCTTCAACGAAAAGGAGCCCGAAACCTACGACCCCAATCAGGACAACCTGGTGGCCCAGGTGAGCATCGGGGAACGCAAGGTCTACGGAAACGGCAAACACCGCATCCTGTTGCTGGACTGCGGGGTGAAATACAACATCATCCGCTACCTGCTGCAACGGGACACCACCGTGATCCGGGTGCCCTGGGACCACGACCTCAGCCAGGAGGAATACGATGGACTGTTCATATCGAACGGACCCGGCGATCCGAAGCAGTGCGGGGCCACCATCGATTCCCTGGCCAAAGCCTACGAATCGGACACCCCCATCTTCGGCATCTGCCTGGGCAACCAGCTCATGGCCCTGGCCGCCGGCGCCAACACCTACAAGCTGAAATACGGCCACCGCAGCCACAACCAGCCCGTGCTGGAGGTGGGCACCGACAAGGCCTACATCACCTCCCAGAACCATGGCTACGCCATCGACAACAACACCCTGCCCTCGGGTTGGGAACCCCTGTTCATCAACCTGAACGACGATACCAACGAAGGGATGAAGCACACCAGCAAGCCCTTCTTCTCGACCCAGTTCCACCGAGGTTTCATGACCTATTGATACGGCATATCTCTTCGCTGATGAGTTCATCGCCCGATCGAAGAGTATAAGAGTCTATAAAGCCTGAAAAGTCTGTAATGTTTGTAAAGGTCAGTAAGTGTGAAAGTTGCAAAGGTCAGGTAACTTTCCCACTCTTTACAGACTTTACAAACCTTACAAACTTTACAAACTTTTATTTCCGAATCTGTCCGGAGCCGTAGATGACGTATTTGTTGGTGGTGAGCTCCCGCAGACCCATGGGGCCCCGGGCATGGAGTTTCTGGGTGCTGATGCCGATTTCGGCGCCGTAGCCGAACTCGAAGCCGTCGGTGAAGCGGGTGGAGGCGTTCACATAGACCGCCGCGGCATCGACCCGTTCCAGGAAGTACTGGGCGTGGCTGTAGTTTTCGGTCACGATGGCCTCGGAGTGCATGGAGCCGTAGGTGTTGATGTGCTCCACGGCGTCTTCCACCCCGGAAACCACTTTGGCGCTCATGACCAGATCGAGGTACTCGGTGCCCCAGTCCTCCTCCGTGGCCGGTTTGGCACCGGGGATGAGCCTGCACACGGTTTTGTCGCCCCGGATCTCCACCCCGGAATCCATCAGCGCTTTGCCGATCCGGGGAAGGACCTCCCCGGCCACCTTTTCATGGACCAGCAGGCTTTCCGCCGCATTGCACACGCCCGGCCGGTGGGTTTTGGCATTGTGCACGATGGCCACGGCCATGTCCAGGTCCGCTCCGTCGTCGACATACACGTGGCAATTGCCCACGCCGGTTTCGATCACCGGCACCGTGCTGTTCTGGACCACGGCCTGGATGAGCCCCGCCCCGCCCCGGGGAATGAGGATGTCGAGGTACCGGTTCAGCTTCATCATGGCCACCGAGCTTTCCCGGGAGGTGTCCTGGACCAGTTGCACCATGTTGGGGTCCAGATCGCATTCCCGGAGGGCTTCGTGAAAAATGTCCACGATGGCGTTGTTCGACTGGAAGGCTTCCTTCCCGCCCCGCAGGACACACACGTTTCCGGTTTTCAGGCACAGACCGGCCACGTCGGCGGTCACATTGGGCCGGGATTCGTAGATGACCCCCACCACCCCCAGGGGAACGCGCTTCTTGCCGATCAGGAGACCGTTGGGACGCTTTTTCATCTCCTCGATCTCCCCGATGGGATCTTCCAGCTGGACAATCTCCCGCAAGCCTTCGGCCACGCCCCGGATCCGGTCGGCCGTCAGGGTGAGCCGGTCCATGATGGCCCCGGTGAGCCCCATGTCGGCTCCCTGGGCCAGGTCCAGCTCGTTGGCCGCCAGGATGCGTTCGGTCCGCTTCTCCAGCAAATCGGCCACCATCGAAATGACCCGGTTTTTCTCCTCGGTGTGCAGGTGGGCCAGCTGAGCCGATGCCTTCCTGGCCTTCTTTCCAATGATTTCCAGTTCTTTCATATCCCCTTTATAAACTTTACAGACTTTACAAACTTTACAAACTTCTGCCCTTTACAAACTCCGCTGATTTGTTGCCTCGCTCACAAAAAACGTCCCCAGATCCCTCCCGTCCAGCACCCGCAGGATGTTGTTGGGATCGGTGCCGTCGGCGATGACCACGTCGATGCTGTGCTCCCGGCACATTTCCGCGGCGGCCACCTTGGAGGCCATGCCCCCCTTGCCGAGCTTGGAGGATCCGTTGACATCGACATTCCGGAGATCGTCGCTTGCTTTCAGGACTTTGTGGACTTTGGTGGCGGTCTGGTCGAGGTGGGGATCGGCGGTGAAGACTCCGTCGGTGTCGGTGAGGATGATCAGCAGGTCGGCCCCCACCAGGGTGGCCACGGAGGCCGACAGGGTGTCGTTGTCGCCGAATTCGATTTCGTCGGTGCTCACCGTGTCGTTCTCGTTGATCACCGGGATGATGCCCATGGCCAGCAGCTCGTTGAGCGTGTTGCGGGCATTCTTCCGGCGGAGGCTGTTCTCGATCCCGTCGCGGGTCAGCAGGAGCTGGGCCACGGTCTTTCCGTATTCGTCGAAGAATTTCTGGTAGAGCCGGATCAGTCCGGCCTGTCCGATCGCCGCCAGGGCCTGCTTCTTGACCAGGGAATCGGGCCGCTTGTCCAGGTTCAGCATGCCCAGGCCCACGCCCACGGCGCCGGAGGAAACGAGGATGGCCGCCTTCCCGCTGTTGTGGATGTCGGCCAGGACCCGCACGAGCTTCTCCATGCGGGACAGGTTGATCTTGCCGTTCTCGTAGGTCAGCAGGCTGGTGCCCACCTTCACCACGATCTCTTTTGCTTTTCAGGTATTTCCGGTGTGTCATGATTTCTTTGAAGTGTTGCGTCATGGCCCGACCAACGATTCCGTGTTTAACGAATTCCATGTCCTTCCAGGCCTGTTCCAATTCTGGTTCCGATTGCCTCGATGCCGGGATTTCCACACTCCCCAGATGGGTGTAGCGGTGGTCCTGGCCGGGCCTGCACTTCACCGGTTTCGATGTCCCGGGCCACTTTGTAGGCATCCCGGAAGGGGACTCTGCACGACCTTCTGGCCTCACCTCCTCCACCGAATACAGGTAGCGGTAGACCTCGTCGTCCAGGATGTGTTCGTTGACCCGGATGCGGGCCATGGTGTATTCCATCATGTGGAGGCATTCCCCGGCCTCCTCCAGGGCCGGATGGAGCACCTCCTTGAGCAATTGAAAATCGCGGTGATAGCCCGAGATCAGGTTCCCCGTGATGCCCGACACCATGGCCGGCAGCTGAACGAGGCGGTTGCACCGGCCCCGGATGAGCTCCAGCACGTCCGGATTCTTCTTGTGGGGCATGATGCTGGATCCGGTCGTGAGTTCGTCGGGCAGGGACAGGAAGCGGAAATTCTGACCCATGAAAAGGACCGCGTCCATGGCCAGGCGCGCCAGGGTGCCGGCGACGGCGGCCAGTCCGGTGGTCACCAGCCATTCGGTTTTGCCCCGGTTCATCTGGGCGTTCACCGAGCTGATGTGGGGCCGGGCGAAACCGAGCAAGGCGGTGGTGCGAAGGCGGTCGATGGGAAAGGAGGATCCGAATCCGGCCGCCGATCCGAGGGGATTCTGGTTCAGCACGCCGCCGATGCCCTTCAAAAAGACCAGGTCGTCGGCCAGGGCTTCCCCGTAGGCCCCGAGCCAGAGCCCGAAGGAGGACGGCATGGCCACCTGCATGTGGGTGTAGCCGGGCAGGGCCACGTCCCGGTAGGTGCCGGCCTGGGCCAGCAGGGTGTCGGCCAGTTTTTTCACGCCCGTGGCGATGGCCTCCAGCTCGTCCCGGAGAAACAGCTTGATGTCGACCATCACCTGGTCGTTGCGCGATCGTCCCGTGTGGATCTGCTTGCCCAGATCGCCCAGCTCCTCCGTCAGGATCATTTCCACCTGGGAATGGATGTCCTCCACCCCCGGGTCGAGCCGCAATCCGGTCGTCCGGGCCTTTTCGTACAGTTTCCCCAGCGAGGCCACCAGCCGGGCTGCGCCTTCCGCCGGGATGAGGCCAGCTTCGGAGAGCATGATCACATGGGCCATGGACCCCATCACGTCGTAAGGCGCCAGGTCCATGTCGTACAGCGGATCCTTCCCGGTGGTGAAGGCCAGGATCCGTTCTTCGGTCGTCGTTGTCTTGTCCCAGAGTTTCATGGTGTTCAGCTTGTGATGAATGTTGGAGAGGGCCGGTCGCGGTACACCCGGGCCAGGGCGCGCAGAAAGCGGGTGTATTCCTCCACGCCCGCGGCCAGCTCCGACCGGAGGATGTATTCGCCGGCGGTGTGGGAGCGGGCCGAATCACCGGGTCCCATCTTCAGGGCCGGTACCGGGATGAGGGCCATGTCGGACAGGGTCGCCGACCCGAAGGGCTTCATCCCGCACGTGTGGACGGCCTGCATCAGGGGATGGTCCTCCTTCAGGGAAGAGGAACGCAGCCGCATCGACCGCGGAACCAGGGTCCCCCGGCAGCCCGCCCGGAGCAGGTCCAGCAAGGCCTCGTTGGTGTACATGTCGTTGCTGCGCACGTCCACCACGTAGCGGCACACGTCGGGCACCACGTTGTGGGCCGAGCCGGCCGAGATCATGGTCACCTGGGCGCCCGGCGCAGGCAGCCACTCGGATGCCTTCGGGAAGGCGAGCTGCTCGATGAAGGCCACATCGGCCAGGGCTTTGTAGATGGCGTTTTCCCCTTCCTTCCGGGCGGCATGTCCGGCCTTCCCTTCCACCGTTCCGTCCAGGACCATCAGGCCCCGTTCGGCCACGGCCGGATGCATGCCCGTGGGTTCGCCCACCATCACCGCATCCGGCGTGGGGAGCTCCGGCCACACGGAGGAAAGCCCCTTGTCGCCCGACACCTCCTCCTCGGCGCTGAGAAGCAACAGGAGACGGAGGTCCGGGTCGGGACGGGACTGCCAGAGACGGAAGGTCTCGATGAGGGTCACCACGGACGCCCCCGCGTCGTTGCTGCCCAGTCCCGTGATCCGGTCCCCAACGGACCGGGGAAGAAAGGGATCGTCCGTCCATCCTTCGACCGGGGCCACCGTGTCGATGTGGGAGTTGAGCAGGACCAGGGGCCGGTGGGGCCGGGATTCGGCCTCCCCCACCAGGAGGTTGTTGTGGAACCGTTGCACCGGAAACCCCATCCCCCGCAACCGCTGTTCCAGAAAATCGGCCCGGGCATTCTCCTTGCGGGAGACCGCCGGAATGGCCAGCATGTCCATCAGGAGGGTTTCGTATGCAGGGCTCGGTTTCATGGTGGGTCTGGTTTCCGGGTCGACTCGGTTCTACTTCAGATCGCTGATGCCCGAATAGGATTTGACGATGCCTTTGATCATGGCCGAGCTCAGGCCGTGGTGCTCCATTTCGTTGAGACCGGCGATGGTGCAGCCCATGGGGGTGGTGACGCGGTCGATCTCCTCCTCGGGGTGGTTCCCCGTTTGCATGAGCAGCTCGGCCGCTCCCCGGGCCGTTTGGGCCGCCAGGAGACCCGCCTC
The DNA here is from genome assembly GCA_041393235.1 of Bacteroidales bacterium. Lineage (GTDB taxonomy): Bacteria > Bacteroidota > Bacteroidia > Bacteroidales. The sequence goes on along the minus strand of JAWKKO010000013.1, from coordinate 35,436 downwards.
CTCCGCATGGAACCCGATCTGGATGCCCCCCTGGGACACCGCCCGGATGTAGCGCAGAAAGAAGGCGATGCCACAGGCGGCCATGATGGTGGCCGCCGGCATCAATTGTTCCTTGATCACCATGGTCTGGCCCATGGGCGCCAGCAATGCATTGACCCGGGCCACCGCCTCCTCGTCCTTGCCGGCGATGCAGGTCATGCTGGCCCCGTACTCCGCCGCCGTGTTGGGCATGATGCGCACCACGGGCAGGGTACCGCCGGTCCAGCTTTCCAGCTCGTTCAGCGACACGGCCGACACCACGCTGACCAGGATCTTCTTGCCTTTGGCCAGTTCCGGGGCGATCTCCCGGACCACCTCTTCGGCCTGACCCGGCAGGACGGACAACACCACCACCCCGCACTCCCGTGCCAGGGTCAGGTTGTCGGCCACCACGAACCCGTGTTCCTTGTAGGAGGAGAGCAAGCTGCTTTTCTTGCGGGACAGCAGGATGTGCGAAGGATCTATTTTTGCATACTTTTTAAATCCCTTCGCAAGCGCGCAGCCGATGTTCCCCGCGCCGATGATTCCAATTTTTTCTTCCATGGTTCTTTCCGGATTAGGGTTTCTTGGGGCCGGATGCCTCCCGGTTATCCGGGGTTCCGTTGACGGCATACCAGATCCGCTGCTGGTTTCCCAGAATGCGGGTGAAGCCGTCGACTTCCTGGGCCGTCCAGGCTTTGTTCATTTCGCCGTAGCTGGCAAAATCGGCTTTCATGAGGTCGAAGGGACTGTCCACCCCGGTGACCTGGTGGCTGTAGGGCCGAAGCCGCACATGGACCGTCCCGGTCACATTCTTCTGGGTCGATTCGAGGAATTTCTCCAGATCGCGCATCACCGGTTCCAGGTACTGGGCTTCGTGAACGAACATGCCGTACCACTGCCCGATCTGCTCCTTCCAGTGGAGCTGCCACCGGGAGAGGACGTGTTTCTCCAGGGCCAGGTGGGCATCGATGAGGATCCGCGCCGCCGCGGCGGTGAACCCCACCCGTCCCTTGATGCCGATGATGGTGTCGCCCACGTGGACGTCCCGCCCCACGCCCCAGGGAGCGGCCAGCTCCTCGAGGGCCGTGATCAGGGCCAGGGGCTCCATCCGGGTCCCGTTCAGACCCACCGGCTCGCCTTCCTCAAAATCGACCGTGAAGGTTTCGGTTCCGGTTTTGTCCATGGGCACGGGGTAGGCCTTCTCGGGCAGCTCCCCCACCGAGGAAAGGGTTTCCTTTCCCCCGATGCTGGTGCCCCAGATGCCCTGGTTGATGGAATACTCCACCTTGTGCCAGTTCATGTCGATCCCTGCGGACTGCAGGTAGTCGATTTCCGCCTCCCGGGAGATCTGCAGATCCCGGATGGGGGTGATGATTTCAATTTCCGGCGCCAGGACCTGGATGACCAGATCGAACCGCACCTGGTCGTTCCCGGCTGCGGTCGACCCGTGAGCAATGGCCCGGAATCCCTTTTCCCGCGCATAGTTCACCAGGGCGATGGCCTGGAAGGTCCGCTCGGAACTCACCGACAGCGGATAGCTCCGGTTCCGGAGCACGTTGCCGTAGATCATGTAGCGGACGCACTGGTTGTAATAATCGGCGGTGGCATCCAGCACTTCGTGGGTGACCACGCCAAGCTTCCTGGCATGGGCGGCAATCCGGTCCAGCTCGGCCTGGGGGAATCCGCCCGTGCTGACCAGGGCCGAGTGCACCTCCATGTTTTTTTCCTTTGCCAGGTACACGGCACAAAAGGTGGTGTCCAGTCCGCCGCTCAGGGCAAGGAGTACTTTTTTCTTTTCCATGTGTTGGTTCTTCTTTTTTGGGACGATGGATCGTCCTATTCACTCTGGTTGATGGTGACTTTCCGGGCCGACAGGCTTCCTGCCCCGTTGACCTTGTCTTTTACCTCCGGGTCCATGATCATGGCCGTGCAGAGGCAGTCGTCGCGCTTCGTGCGCACGAGGATGTCGTAGTAGGGGCAGGTTTCGCACCCTTTCCAGAACATGTCGTCGTCGGTGAGCTGGGAAAAGGTGACGGGACGATAGCCCAGCTCGCTGTTGATTTTCATCACGGCCAGGGAGGTGGTGAGCCCGAAGAGCTTGGCTCCGGGGAAGAGACGGGCCGACAGCTGAAGGGCGCGTTTCTTGATCTCCACGGCCAGGCCCACCCCCCGGAAATCCCGGGAGACGATCAGACCCGAATTGGCCACGTATTTGTTGTGTCCCCACGATTCGATGTAGCAGAAACCGGCCCATTTGCCGTCCTCCCGAAGTGCGATGACCGCCTTCCCCTGGAGGATTTTCTCGCTGAGGTATTCAATGCTTCGCACCGCGATCCCGACACCCTTCTGCTGGGAGGCATCGAAAAGAGCGTCCTTGATCTGCTGCACATAGTCGAGGTGCTGTGCGGACGCGATGTATATGTAAATGTTTTCTTGCATGGGTATGAAATGAAAGGGATGTCTGTGGGTTGGGGCCGGTACCGGCCGGAATTTCCTGCCCGGGATTTCCTGACGCGGGCCTCAGCCAAGGACCGTTTCCCTGACCAGACCCGGAAGCCTGACCCGGAGCAGGTTGAGCAAATCGCCCCGGGTGACCCCGTCGCGGGGGATCAACAGGATGGTGTCGTCGCCGGCGATGGTCCCGGCGATCTCGTATGCCCCCAGGTTGTCGATGGCGTACGCGATGCTGGAGGCGTGACCCGGCAGGGTCCGCAAAATGGCCATGCCCTGGGCGAAATCCAGACCGGTGAGACCCGGCAGACCGGGAACCGGGTTTTCTGCATCACCGGAAGAATCCTTGTCGGGCAGGATGTACACATAGCCCAGTTCATCGTCCGGCATCTTCGCCACTTTCAGGTACTTCAGGTCCCGGGAGAGGGTGGCTTGCGTCAGTTCGTACCCCTTCTTTTCCAGAAGCTTCATCAGGGCATCCTGGCTGGAAATGTTCCGGGTTCCGATGAGTCGGCGAATCTCAAGCAAACGTTCGTTCCGGGTTTTCATGCGGCGCTTGTATATTTATACATTGAAACTGCAAATTTATACATTTTTTCCATGCGCCTGCAATTCTCTCCGTTTTTTTTCCTATTTTTACATCCCGGAAAAAGAATGGATTCCGGGGGCCCGTGCGGGTGTCCTGATCCAGATAAACAGACAGACACACAGCACAGAACCTATGATGGAAGGCATCCAGAAAGTTGTGATCCTGGGATCGGGAGCACTCAAAATCGGAGAAGCAGGAGAATTTGACTACAGCGGGTCCCAGGCCCTCAAAGCCCTCCGCGAAGAAGGGGTTTCCACCGTCCTGATCAATCCCAACATCGCCACCGTCCAGACCTCCGAAGAGGTGGCCGACAAAATCTACTTTCTCCCCGTCACCCCCCATTTTGTGGAAAAGGTCATCCAGAAGGAAAAGCCCGACGGCATTCTCCTGGCCTTTGGCGGGCAGACTGGGCGCTGAACTGCAGTGGCGCGGCCCCGCAGACCAATCGGGCGTGCTGGAAAATACAACGTCCGCGTGCTCGGGACCCCGGTGCAGGCCATCATGGACACGGAGGACCGGAGCTGTTCGTGGGAAAACTGAACGAGATCCAGGTCAAGACCCCGCGCAGCATCGCGGTGACGACGGTGGAGGCGGCACACAAGGCCTCCCGGGAGCTGGGCTTCCCCATCATCATCCGGGCCGCCTACACCCTGGGGGGACAGGGCAGCGGTTTCTGCTACAACGAAGACGACCTGGACAAGCTGGCCAAAAAGGCCTTCTCCTACTCCCCCCAGATCCTGGTGGAGGAATCCCTGAAGGGCTGGAAGGAAGTGGAGTACGAAGTGGTCCGGGACCGGTTCGACAACTGCATCACGGTGTGCAACATGGAAAACTTCGACCCCCTGGGCATCCACACCGGGGAGAGCATCGTGGTGGCCCCGTCCCAGACCCTGACCAACTCGGAATACCACAAGCTGCGAAAACTGGCCATCGACATCATCCGCCACATCGGAATCGTGGGCGAATGCAACGTCCAGTACGCCCTGGACCCAGATTCGGAGGACTACCGGGTCATTGAGGTGAACGCCCGCCTGTCGCGCTCCTCGGCCCTGGCCAGCAAGGCCACCGGCTATCCCCTGGCCTTTGTGGCCGCCAAGCTGGCCCTGGGTTTCGGCCTGCACCAGCTGCGCAACTCCATCACCAAGACCACCTCCGCCTTTTTCGAGCCGGCACTGGACTACATCGTCTGCAAGATTCCACGCTGGGACCTGAACAAGTTCCAGGGGGTGTCCAAGCTCATCGACTCCTCCATGAAATCGGTGGGGGAAGTGATGTCCATCGGGCGGACCTTCGAGGAGGCCATCCAGAAGGGGATCCGGATGATCGGGCAGGGCCTGCACGGTTTCGTGGGCAACCGCGACATCCAGGTGGAGGACCTGGACCGGGAGCTTTCCGAACCCACCGACATGCGGATCATGGTCATCGAACAAGCCTTCGAGGCCGGGTACACGGTGGACCGGATCCACGAACTCACCCGCATCGACCGGTGGTTCCTGGTGAAACTGAAAAACATCTTTGACCGGAAAGACGAGCTGGAGGCGGTGGACGGACTGTCCCACCTGAGCGACGAATTGCTTCTTTCCGCAAAAAAGGACGGATTCAGCGACTTTCAGATCGCCCGCCTGGTGATGAAAGGGAACGTCACCGAAGACATGGTGGGCGTCCGGGAACACCGGAAAAAACGGGGCATCCTGCCCTCGGTGAAGCAGATCGACACCCTGGCCGCCGAATACCCCGCCCAGACCAATTACCTCTACCTGACCTACAGCGGCAACGAACACGACATCGAATTCATCCACGACCAGCGCTCCGTGATCGTCCTGGGTTCGGGTGCCTACCGCATCGGGTCGAGCGTTGAATTCGACTGGTGCAGCGTCAACGCCCTGAAAACCGTCAACGAGGAAGGGCTGCGTTCCATCATGATCAACTACAACCCGGAAACCGTGTCGACCGACTACGACATGTGCGACCGGCTCTATTTCGACGAGCTCTCCTTCGAACGTGTCATGGACATTTACGAACTGGAGGATCCCCGGGGAGTGATCGTGTCCATGGGGGGACAGATCCCCAACAACCTGGCCATGCGCCTCCACTCCCGGAATGTCCACATCCTGGGCACCTCGCCCGAATCCATCGACCGGGCCGAGAACCGGCACAAGTTCTCCATGATGCTCGACCAGCTGGGAATCGACCAGCCCCGTTGGAAGGAACTGAGCAGTCTCGACGAAATCTACGCCTTTGTGGACGAGGTGGGCTTCCCGGTGCTGGTGCGGCCGTCCTACGTCCTTTCGGGTGCCGCCATGAACGTGGTTTCCAACCGGGAAGAGCTGGAAGGCTTCCTGACCCTGGCCGCCAAGGTGTCCAAGCAATACCCGGTGGTGGTTTCCGAATTCATCGAGCAGGCCAAGGAAATTGAGATCGACGCCGTGGCCAAAAGCGGCGAGCTCTTCTCCTATGCCATTTCGGAACACGTGGAATTCGCCGGCGTGCATTCGGGCGATGCCACCATGGTCTTCCCGCCCCAGAAAATCTATTTTGAAACCGTCCGCCGGATCAAGAAAATCGCCCGCCAACTGGCCGCCGAACTCGAGATTTCCGGTCCCTTCAACATGCAGTTCCTGGCCAAGGACAACGACATCAAGGTGATCGAATGCAACCTGCGGGCCTCCCGGAGCATGCCCTTCGTATCGAAGGTCCTGAAGTCGAACCTCATCGACCAGGCCACAAAAATCATGTTGAAGGTGCCCCTGGAAAAACCCAACAAATCCATTTTCGACCTGGACTACATCGGCTGCAAAGCCCCGCAGTTTTCCTTCTCCCGACTGAAAAAGGCGGACCCCGTGCTGGGGGTCGATATGTCCTCCACCGGCGAGGTGGGGTGCATCGGGGACAACTACTACGAAGCCATCCTCAAGGCCATGCTGTCGGTGGGCTACACCATCCCCAAGAAGAACATCCTGCTGTCGACGGGCGACATGCGCTCCAAGGTGGAAATGGTGAATTCCTGCCGCATGCTGGTGAACAAGGGCTACCAGCTCTACGCCACCCACGGGACCCACGAATTCCTTCGGCTCAACGGCATCGACTCCATCGATCTGGCCTGGCCCGACGAAGATGCCAAACCCAACGTGATGGACTACCTGCGGGGCAAGAAAATCGACCTGGTGGTGAACATCCCCAAGGACCTGTCGTCGCACGAGCTTTCCAACGATTACAGCATCCGGAGGGGGGCCGTGGATTTCAACATCCCCCTGATCACCAACTCCCGCCTGGCGTCGGCCTTCATCTATGCCATTTGCAAGATGGAGCTGGAGGATGTCTCCATCAAGGCCTGGAACGAGTATTGATCCCAGCCCCGTCCCCAAGTCCCCCGATGCAAAAGGGAGCCCCGGCCTCCGACTGGACTCGTCGTGGTTGTTGATTTCGGGGGCGGCCTGTTGAAACTCCGGTTGATTTCATCGAATCTTTCTTTGTATCTTGGGGTTGATCCCGGCACGGAATCCAAGGAAACGTGCCGGAACGTGCACGTGCATGGAACCTGCAAAACGTACCAAGATGAAAAGAAATGTACAGCTGAAATTTGTGTTTGCTGCCCTGTGTGTGGGCATGATGGCCCTGGGGAACCTCCAGGCGCAATCGGGTTTCTCTTACCAGGCGGTGGCCCGGAACGCATCCGGCCAGGCCTTGACGTCCCAGGACATCACCGTTCGCTTCGGCATCCGGCTGGGGTCGCTGACCGGGGAACTGGTGTGGGGCGAAGAACACCAGACCCGGACCAACGCCCTCGGATTGTTCGACCTGGTGGTGGGCGATCCCGGAGCCCAGAATCAGACCGGATCCGCCGATTCCTTCGATGCCATCGACTGGTCGGCCGACACCCACTACCTGCAGATCGAACTGAAAACGGACGGAGACTTTGTGGACCTGGGCGGTTCGGCCATCCAGATGGTCCCCATGGCCCAGTATGCCAACACGGCCAAACAGGCCAAAAACAATTTCACGGTCCAGCCGACCGAAGAAAGCCTCCCGGGGGAAGCCCTGTTTGAGGTGAAACGGTCCGACGGCCAGCCCGTCTTCGCCGTGTACGAAGACATGGTGTGGGTGTACGACGATCCGGCCCAGACCAAGGCAGCCAAGGGCGGGTTCGCCGTGGGCGGATACAACCGGACCAAAGGAGTGACCCAGGAGTACATGCGGATCACCTCCGACAGCGTCCGCATTTACATCGACGCCAACCCGGATTCCAAAGCCGCCAAGGGCGGATTCGCCGTGGGCGGGTACAACCGGACCAAGGCGGAGACGGACGAAATTTATCACCACATTTCCGGAAGCAGCTCCGTGGAGAAGGTGGCGGACGCCTCCCGGATCCTCTGGTACCCCCGAAAGGAGGCATTTCTCGCAGGAAACATCCATGTGGGGTCCGTGGACAGCGTGGGCCAGAATTCCACCGCCATGGGCTTCCGGTCGATTGCCATGGGGGATTACTCCCAGGCTTTCGGGTACCGGGCTCTGGCCACCGGCGATTTTTCCACTTCCTTCGGGAACAAGAGCATCGCCAGCGGGGAGGACTCCTATGCCTTCGGATCCGGAGCCCTTGCCTCCGGCGACCGGGCCTTTGCCCTGGGTGTGAGTTCCTCGGCAAGCGGCTATTCCTCCGTCGCCTTCGGAACCACATCCAAAGCCACAAAGAACTATGCCACCGCCGTGGGGTACCGGGCCGAAGCCCAGGGCCTTTATTCATCGGCCTTTGGTCTTGGGTCCATTGCGTACGGAGACCGTGCCATGGCGATGGGTATGTGGTCCACAGCCTCCCAATTGCGGAGCCTGGCCCTTGGCTACTACAGCAACTCTTCCGGCCCCTATGCCATGGCCATCGGTCCCAATGCCCTGGCCTCCGGCGACACGGCCATCAGCCTGGGATCTTCCGCGGAGGCGGCCGGTCCCAATTCTGTGGCCATCGGAACGGGAACCTTTGCCAATGACAAGTTTGCCACAGCCATCGGGTACAACTCCCGGGCCGACGGATTCAAGGCATTGTCGGTGGGAACCTATTACGTGAAATCCCTGATTTTCATACCCATCATCATCATCCCGCCCATATTCGGCAAGGGAGAGCCCAACCTGGCCGATCCCTTTTATGAAAAGCCCCTGGACAGCCCCAAAGGCTCCTTCGTCTCCCTGCCCCTGACCGCCGACCGGGACAACCAGGCCATCGGCAGCTATTCCATCGCTGTGGGCGACGGGAACTACTCGGACAACGGCGGCATCGCCCTGGGGGTGTTCAATGACGCGACCAGCCTCTATGCCACCGCCGTGGGCTTCGGAAACCAGGCCGCCGCCGCTTATTCCTTCGCGGGCGGATTCGCCAACCGGACCGATGGCGAATATTCCACTGCCTTCGGCCGCTACACCAGCGCTGCCTCCCTCAATTCCTTTGCCATTGGCACCTACAATGTTTCCACAGGCACCTCGAATGATTGGATTGCAACCGATCCGTTGTTCCAAATCGGGAACGGGACCGGTACTGATCTTTCAGAACAACATGATGCTTTAAGGGTAAATAAAAATGGCCAGACCTACATCAATGGCTCCAATGCATATGCCGGGCTTTTTGTAACGAACTATACCAACTCAGATTTGGGATATAGCTATGTGTATGGTATAAGATCAGGAATCTATAGGAACAAAACAGGCAGCACCTATTACAGTGGCTATTTTTACGACATAGGAACACAAGGCACCTATATGGGTCTTTTTGCAGATTTAATAACTGCCTATGATATTAATGTCGACCGAATAAACGGAAGCGCAGCTGATGTTTCGGAATATATTTATGATTCCGAAGGCAACACCTCTCCAGGAGATGTAATAGTAGCTGATAAAAATAGGGACATTAGTGTTTTGCTTTCGACAAAACCCTACCAAACTGAAGTACTAGGAGTTGTAACTACGAATCCATTATTGACCATGGGCATGGAGCTGATCACCGATGAGGAAACCGGGGAACCCCTGCCCAATGTGAAGGCCGCGCGCCTGGCACTGACGGGACGGGTGCCGGTGAAGATCAGCGAGGAGAACGGGCCCATCGAGCCGGGCGATCTGCTGACGACATCGTCGATTCCGGGCCGGGCCATGAAATGGACCCTGCTGGACCTGAACGAAGCCGGAACCTTCGAGGAGCTGAAGTCCATGATGGCGGAAAACGAACGACGCCGCAACGCCGTCATCGGGAAGGCCGTCAGCTCCTCCTCCGAGGGCGACGGCACCGTCATGGTCCTGATCTCCCTGCAATAGATGCCGGGTCCCTGCACAGACATCCCCTGAAACCAAAAAAGGCCGCCCGAAAGGCAGCCTTTTTTTTTGGATCCGGTACGTTATGCTCCCTTGAGGGCTTCGGCACCACCCACGATCTCGAGGATCTCGTTGGTGATGGAGGCCTGACGCGCCTTGTTGAATTGCAGGCTCAGTTCCTTGAGCAATTCGGTGGCGTTGTCGGTGGCCTTGTGCATGGCGGTCATCCGGGCCCCGTGCTCGGAGGCATGGGAATCCAGGATCGCCTTGTAGATCTGAAGCTTCAGCGAACGGGGGATCAATTCCTCCACGATGTACTGCTTCGAAGGCTCGAAGATGTAATCCACGTTGGATGCCGGCGCGGCAGGTTCCTCCACCGGTTCCACCTGGATGGGCAGAAATTGCTCCTCCGTGAGGACCTGGGTGCCGGCATTCTTGAACTGGTTGTAGATCACATCGATCTGATCGTATTCTCCTTCTTCGTACAGCTTCATCATCATTCCGGCGATCTCGGCAACCCGGTCGAAGGTGAGATCGTCGAAGATCCCGCTGCCGTCGAAGATGATCTTGTACCCGTTCTTGCGCAGGAAATCGGCCCCCTTTTTCCCGATGGCGATGAAGTGCACCTGCTTGGCCATCATCTGGCTCCGGTATGTGTTCAACGCCCGGTGGACGGAGGCTTTGATGGCATTGGAATTGAATGCCCCGCACAATCCCCGGTTGGAGGTGATCAGCACCAGGAGGACCTTTTCCGTGTCCCGGTTCCGGGCGTACTTGTTGTCCTCGTCGTCCTTCATGCTGTCGCCCACGCTGGCCAGGATCTCCTGCAGCTTCTCGGCGTAGGGCCTGAACTGCACGATGGCATCCTGGGCCTTTTTCAATTTGGCGGCAGACACCATCTTCATGGCGCTGGTGATTTGCCTGGTGGAGGCCACCGAGGCCCTTCTCTCTCGTATCTCTTTCAGACTGGCCATACGCGATTACTTATACTTCTCAGCGGTTTCCTTGGCAGCACGTTCGATGGTTGCGGTGATGTCGTCCGTCAGTTTGCCCTGGGCCAATGCCTTGAGGACATCCTTGTGCTTCAGTTCCATAAATTCCAGGAAATCGGCTTCGAATTCCTTGATCTTGTCGATGGGCACTTCCTTGAGCAGACCCTTGGTTCCGCAGTAGATGATGGCAATTTGCTTCTCAACGGCCATGGGAGCGTACTGGGGCTGCTTGAGGATTTCCACGTTTTTCCGGCCCTTGTCGAGCACCGCCTTGGTGGCGGCATCCAGATCGGAACCGAATTTGGCGAAGGCTTCCAGTTCCCGGAACTGGGCCTGGTCCAGTTTCAGCGTTCCGGCGATCTTCTTCATGGCTTTGATCTGGGCGTTCCCCCCCACGCGGGACACGGAGATCCCCACGTTGATGGCGGGCCGGACCCCGGCGTTGAACAAGTTGGCTTCCAGGAAGATCTGTCCGTCGGTGATGGAAATCACGTTGGTGGGGATGTAGGCAGACACGTCCCCGGCCTGGGTTTCGATGATGGGCAGAGCCGTCAGCGAACCGCCGCCCTTCACGATGGGCTTCAGGGACTCGGGCAAATCGTTCATGTTCCTGGCAATCTCGTCGGACTGGATGATCTTGGCCGCACGCTCCAGCAAACGGGAGTGGAGGTAGAACACATCCCCGGGATAGGCTTCCCGTCCGGGGGGGCGACGGAGCAGCAGGGAGACTTCGCGGTAGGAAACTGCCTGCTTGGAAAGGTCGTCGTAGATGATGAGGGCAGGACGACCCGTATCGCGGAAATATTCTCCGATGGCGCATCCGGCAAAGGGGGCGTAAAACTGCAGGGCAGCGGGATCGGCCGCCGTGGCGGACACGATCACGGTGTAGGGCATGGCTCCGGCAGCCTCCAGGGTCTTCTGGATGTTGGCCACGGTGGATCCCTTCTGGCCCACGGCCACGTAAATGCAGTAGACGGGTTCTCCCTTTTCGTAGAATTCTTTCTGGTTGATGATGGTGTCCAGGGCAATGGCCGTTTTCCCGGTCTGGCGGTCGCCGATGATGAGCTCGCGCTGTCCGCGGCCGATGGGGATCATGGCATCGATGGGTTTCAGACCCGTTTGCAGGGGCTCGCTCACCGGCTGGCGGTAGATCACACCGGGAGCCTTGCGCTCCAGGGGCATGTCGAGCAGCTTCCCGCTGATGGGGCCCTTGCCGTCGATGGCTTCTCCCAGGGTGTTGATCACGCGTCCCAGCAGGGATTCGCCCACACCGATGGAAGCGATCCGCTTGGTCCGCTTCACCGAGTCGCCTTCCTTGATCTTCTCGGAGGAACCCAGCAACACGGCACCCACGTTGTCTTCCTCCAGGTTGAGGACGATCCCCATGACGCCGCTGTCGAATTCGATCAGTTCGTTGGCTTGCACACTGTTCAATCCATAAATGCGGGCAATGCCGTCTCCAACCTGGAGAACCGTGCCCACCTCTTCGAGCTCAACGTCACTTTTGAACCCTTCAATTTGCTTCTTGAGAATTTCCGAAACTTCGGATGGTTTAATCTGAGACATATGATCCTATTTTTCGATGCTTGTTTGAAGTAATTTCTTTCGCATTTTTTTGAGGCTCGTGGCCACACTGGCGTCGTAGCGCATGTCCTCCACGGTGAGAACAAAACCGCCGATGACCCCGGGGTCCACCTCGGTGGTGAGCTCCACATCCGACTTGTACAGATTGCCGAGCATTTTGCGGATCTCCTCCACGGCTGCTTTGTCGAGCTCCTGGGCGGTCTGCAATGTGGCCGTCCGGATTCCCTTGGCTTCCCTGTACAGGTGAATGAAATTCCGGGCGATCATCGGGAGGTAGGTCTCCCGCTTGTTCTCAATCACCAGGTTGATCATGGCCAGCGATTTCGCGCCGATCTTCGTTTCGAAAATGGCACCCACCAGCTTGCACTTGTCGCCGGGCTGCAGGGAGGGCAGTTCGAGCATGTAACCGAAATCCTCCAGCCCGCAGACCTGGGCCAGCAATTCCATGTCCCCGTGTACCTTCTCCAGCTCCTTGCTCTCTGAGGCACTCTGGAAAAGTGCCTTGGCATATCGTACCGATATCTGACTCTCGTTCATGCTTTTTCCGTTTGGGTACGGCCTAGTTCAGGTCGGCTTCCCCGATGAGCTTGTCGACCAGCTGCTTTTGAGCGGCTTTGTCTTCCAGCTTGGTTTTCAATATTTTCTCGGCAATGTCCACGGACAGGTTGGCGACCTGGGCTTTCAGATCGTTGATGGCCGCCGCCTTCTCTGCCTGGATGGATTCCCTGGCCTGGCCAATCAGCTTCTTGGCTTCCAGGTCCGCTTTCTCCTTGGCTTCCGCAATGAGTTTGTCCTTCACTTCCTTGGCCTCCTTCAGCAGTGCATCGCGCTCGGCCCTGGCCTGGGCCAGGATCTTTTCATTGTCCGCCTGCAGTTTGGCCATTTCCTCTTTGGCTTTCTCCGCGGCGTCGAGAGCCCGCTTGATGCTTTCGTTCCGGGCCTTCACAGCCGTCAGAATGGCCGGCCACGCAAATTTGCCCAGGACAAAAAGCAGGATGAGAAAAAAGAGGGTTGACCAAAAGATCATTCCTATTCCCGGTGTTACTAGATCCATCTTGTATGTTGTTTAAATGATGATTCAATGAAAGGCTTGCAACCAACCGTTGCAAGCCTGTTCGTTTTTGCCTTTAGCTTCCCATCATGGCAACCACGACGGCAAACAGGGCAACCCCTTCAATCAGAGCGGCGGCGATGATCATCGCGGTCTGGATTTTACCGGCTGCTTCGGGCTGACGAGCCATGGCTTCCATGGCCGATCCGCCGATCCTACCGATTCCGAGACCTGCACCGATCACGGCGAGACCTGCTCCAATTGCTGCTAATGTACCAGTCATAACATTGAAAGATTAAATGGATAATTATACTCAATCATGGTGATGCTCGGGCATCGCCATGCCAATAAACAATGCGGACAGCAGGGTGAAGATGTACGCCTGCAGGAAGGCCACCAGGAGCTCGATGCAGTCCATGAACAGGACCATCAGACCCGCGGGCACCGCGATGAAGACGGCCTTGAAGATAAAAATCATGGAGATCAGACTCAGCACGATGATGTGCCCCGCCGTGATGTTGGCGAAAAGCCGGACCATGAGGGCGAAGGGCTTGGTGAACAATCCGATGATTTCCACGGGAATCATGATGACCAACAGGGGCTTGGGAACGCCCGGCGTAAGAAACACATGCTGCCAGTGCCCCTTGTTGCTGTTGAACTGGGTCATGAAGAAGGTGAACAGGGCCAGCACCATGGTGAGGGCGATGTTCCCGGTGACGTTGGCCCCGAACGGAAAGAAGGGGATCAGCCCCATCAGGTTGTTGATGAGGATGAAGAAAAAGACCGTCAGCAGGTAGGGCATGAAGCGCTCGTACTTGTGCTCCCCGATGTTGGGAATGGCCACGTCCACTTCAATGAATTCGATGACCGGCTCCAGGAAACCCTGGATTCCCTTCGGTTCGCTGATGCCCGACTTCCTGTAGGATTTGGCCAGGCTGAGAAACACCACCAACAGGATGAAGGTGGCCAGGGCCATCATGAACACGTTCTTGGTGATGGAAAAATCCAGGGGCAGACCGGCGGCCACCAGCTCCCCGTGGGCATCCACCTCGATGATCTTGTTCTTCACGCTCTTCTCGACCAGCTCCCCGTCCTTGTTGGGCACCGGCCGGGTTCCCACGCCCATTTCAAAGCCGTCGTGGTTGTGGCCGTGGGCAAGCAGCTTGCTGGAAAACACGTGCAGACCGCTTTGCTTGCTGTACAGGATCACGGGCAGGTAGACCGCCACGTGTTCCCCGTTTTTCTTGGTGAGAATGTGCCACTCGTGAGAGTCGGACACGTGCTCCAGAATGTATTCGGTGGCCTCAAACTCCTCCTCGCCATGGGCCGATTCCCCATGAGCTTCTTCCCCATGAGCTTCTTCTCCATGAACTGCCTGGCCATGGGCCACGCCATGTTCTTCCTGAAGGGCTTCCCCGTGCGATTCGTCAAGCCCGGCCTGAACGGCTTCCACGGCATGACCTCCGCCGGAAGCATATTCGTCATCGTGTCCCGCCTGGGCCTGCAAAGCGGTGGCGGGGGTTAACAAGAGGGAGCTTAGAAAAAGGGTGGTTGCAACTGCTGTATATCTCACGCTCACGGTCAATATAATTTATTGTTCTTCAGTAACTTAAGCAGGTGAACTGCCAGAAAAAAAGTGAATATTAAATATAGTGCAAAAAACGTTAGGACGAATGCTTTTGTTAAATTTTTTGCAGCAATCCAATATACGAGTAAATAGAAGAGGTAGAACAGGAATTTCCCCCCAATTCCTGCAAGTAAAATTACGGTTCCTTCCCTGTTCCTTTTACCTATGCCGCGGGCCAGCAAAAACCAAACCCCGACGTTGACCAGGGCCACCACGGAAAGGGTCAGGAAAAACCGGGACAACGGAAAATCCGGGGCCAGGGACGGAAGGAGCAGAATCCCCCCGAGAATGGACACACACAGGAGCACCGTCCATTGCCACACATATCGCACATGTTCCGCTGTCATCATCTTCCGTTCACAATCATTTTGCATTGTCTGTTTGCATTGTGATTCCAGTCACAACGAAGTCCGTGAATGTCCGCAAATCGCCCCGGCCAAACCGTCACAGCCCAAATGCTCCGCGCAATCCGCTCTGGGCAATCCACTCCGGGCAACCCGCTCCGGATATTCCGCACCGGATATTCAGCTCCGGATATTCAGCTCCGGACCATCCGCTCCGGGTCCTCCGGTTCTCCGGTTTCAGTTCTGCCGACCCGTGAGAAAGTCCTTTAATATAAGGTACAGGCCCGCAAATACACCCAGAACGGTGAGGATGGCCGTGTACACCGGCTTCTCGTTGGGCGACCGGGCATCCAGCTTGCTCCCGGCCCAATAAAAAATGAGGATGGTGGCCAGCATCTGGAACCCCATCCCCGAATATTTGACAAACTGGTTGACGCCCCGGGTCGACTTCCTTCGAAGATCGTCGTCCCCGGCCTCGCCCATACCTTCCGGATCTGAATTCAGCCGGCCGGAATCGTCGTTATCCTTCTTTGGTTTTTGGTGCACTTCCCGTTCCCGCTGCAGGTTCCTTTTTGCCGCCCATGTCGCATTTGCCCGTGAAAACGGCTCCGGGCTCAATGGCCAGCTTGCCGGTTTGGATCTCTCCATAGAGCTTGGACATGGAACGGAGGGAGAGCAATTCCTCCACGGTCACCTTCCCGTCAACCATGCCTTCGACTTCGCAGTTCTTGCAGCGAATTTCACCGGTGATTTTCCCGGTCTGGCCAATGAACACCTTTCCCCGGCTTTCCAGGTTGCCCTGAAGCGTGCCGTCGAAGCGGATGTTCTCGCTGCTGCTGATGTTTCCTTCGATGGTGGTGCCCACCCCGATCATATTTACTTTGCTGGCGCTTTCTGTCTCTGCCATTTTTGCCATGATTCCGTTAAGTTTTCCTCAAAAATAGAAATTATTCCTTAGGAACGCAGAGAAAGGCCCTTTCAGTACACAGAAACAGGGGTTTCCCTTCCCCGGATGCGTACAAGTCCGTAAAAAAAGAAAACGGCCCCATCCCTTAGAGAGGAGGCCGTCCGCAGTCTGACAGTTCTGCCAATGTCTCGATCCGGAATCAGCGGGCGCCGTCGTAGGCCCACTTCAGGTACACCGAACCCCAGGTAAACCCGCCGCCAAACGCAGCCAGGATGATGTTGTCGCCCTTCTTCAGGCGGTCCTCCCATTCCCAGAGGCACAGGGGGATGGTGGCTGCGGTGGTGTTTCCGTATTTTTCGATGTTGATCATCACCTTTTCCTTGGGGATGCCCATCCGCCGGGCCACCGCCTCGATGATCCGCATATTGGCCTGGTGGGGCACCAGCCAGGTGAGGTCGTCGGGCTTGATTTTGTTTTTCTTCATGATTTCCACGGACACGTCCGCCATCTTGGAGACCGCCACTTTGAACACGGCCTGACCCTCCTGGTAAACGAAGTGTTCCCGGTTGTCAACGGTTTCGTGGGAAGCGGGCCGCAGGGAACCTCCCGCCTTCATTTTCAGATGCTTCTCCCCGCTCCCGTCCGACTCCAGAATGGAATCGATGACGCCCAGTCCCTCGTCCACGGCTTCCACCAGCACGGCAGCCGCCCCGTCTCCGAAAAGAGGGCAGGTGGTCCGGTCGGTGTAATCGGTGATGGCCGACATCATGTCCGCTCCCACCATCACCACCTTTTTGTAGGTGCCCGATTTCACCAGGGAGGAAGCCAGCTGCAGCCCGTAGACAAAGCCCGAACATGCGGCGGAAATATCAAAACTCCAGACATTCTTCAGTCCGCATTTGTCGGCAATGAGGTTGGCTGCGGAGGGGAAATGGTAATCGGAGGTGATGGTGGCACAGATCAGAACATCCACGTCCCCGGGCTTGGTGCCGGTTTTCTCCAGCAGTCCCCGGACTGCCTGGGCACCCATGTCGGAGGTGGCTCCTTCCTTGAGAATCCGCCGCTCCTTGATCCCGATCCGCTGCATGATCCATTCGTCGGTGGTTTCGACCATGGTGCTGAGTTCGTCGTTCGTCAGCCTGTACTCGGGAACCCACCCGAAGACCCCGGTGATCCCTGCCGCAATGTTACTCATCAGTTCAATTGTTCTTTTAAGCTGTTAACCAAACCTGACCCCACCACCTCGGCGGTGTGCAGGAGCATACTCTTGATGGCCCTGTCGTTGGAAATCCCGTGTCCGATGAGCAAGGTTCCGTTCACACCCAGCACCGGCGTTCCTCCGTAGGTCTCGAAATTAAACATCTCGAAATAACCGTTCCCGACGCCCTTGGCCTTCAACACCCGGTAAAACGCTTCCGCCTCCTTGAGCATCAGATTTCCCACAAACGCATCGGTCACGATCACATCGGCCCGGTTGGAGACGAACAACTCGTTGGGTTCCAGATTTCCGATGAAATTGTAATCCGAACTGTCCTTCATCAGCGCGTAGGCACTCCGGGTCACCAGATTGCCCTTGTCTTCCTCCTGGCCGATGTTGAGCAAAGCTACATTCGGTTCCTTGATTCCATTCACAAGTTGCGCATAAATGGTACCAATGACGCCATACTGGTATAAAACATCGGGTCGAGCGTCGGGGTTGAGACCCACGTCGAGCATGAGGGCCGAGTGGCCGCTCAGGTCGGGCATGGGGGCTCCGATCACAGGCCGGATGATGCCCGGCAGGGAGGTGATGATCTGCATGGCGCCCACGAGCATGGCCCCGGTGTTTCCCGCGCTGCAGAAACCATCCAGGCTACCGTTGGCCACAAGTCGTTGACCCAGGTAGATGCCGGCGTTCGGCTTCTCCTTAAACGACTTCAGGGGATGGTCCTCCATCCCCACGATTTCTTTGGTATGTATGACTGAAAGTGACCCGACATCCAGGGCATTGTCGTGGGCATAGCGATGCAGGACATCCTGATCGCCCACCAGAACAATGTCTGCCTTGTCGGAAAGTTCTTCTTTTGCCAGGAGCGCACCACGGATGGTCGACCCCGGGGCAAAATCACCTCCCATCATATCGATCCCGATACGCATGTGGTGCTGCTTTGCCACCGAAGCGGCGGATCCCTTAGCCCAGCTCGGCTTCGGAGTCGATTACAAGCTTCCCTTTGTAGTACAGGTTGCCGTCCACATAATAGGCGCGGTGACGCTCATGCACCGTTCCGGTGGTGGAACAGGTGGAGAGTGTGGGAGCTTCGGCTTTGTAATGGGTCCTTCTCTTGTCCCGACGTGTTTTCGATGTCTTTCTTTTCGGATGTGCCATTTCTATTTACTTTTTCCCTTGATATCTTTCAAAGCGTCCCACCGGGGATCGCTGGTTTTTTCTTCCTGTGCCGAACCTGCCTGATGCGCCCGAAGGTGCTGCAGCATGACCGGATCACAACCTTCCTGTCCGTCCGCTCCATCCGGATGAATCCGCTGAACCGGCAGGGCCAGGACGATGAACTCATACAGCCACTGGGCCACGTCCACTTCGTGGGCGTCCCGTGCGATGACCACCACCTCGTCGTTCACCTCCCCGGGTTCGTCGCCCGGTTTGAGGAACATCCGCTGGGAGGTTTCAAAGGGCGCTCGAAACGGTGTCAGACACCGGTCACAGACAACGTCAACGTCCCCGCTCAACGCAAAGCGAAGGGTCATGGTCCCGGCCTTCTTCTCCAATTCCACATGGACCTTCACCCGTCCCTGGGTGATCTCAGACTGTTCAAACTGTTCAAAGAAACGCTGGTCCAGATCGAAGTCAAACTCGTGAAGACCGTCGGCCAGGCCCGACAAGCGAACCACGTATGTCCCACGCTTCTTCACGATCCTTCAATTTGGGCCCACAAAAGTAGGAATAAGTTTGTAAAGTAGGCAAAGTTTTCTAAGATTTTAGGCCATCCGGCCCATTTGCCCCTTCAAACCTACGGCAATTTTCAGATTATCAATCCCATGTATGCCTTCCATCCATAAGCCTGCAGCTCACGCACCAATACCAACGCCGGCAGCTCCACCAGCCGGTGATGCACCCATGCCTTCCGAGAGGTTTATGTGAGCTGCTTGATGGTATCGATCAGGGAATCGATAAAAAAATCATCCTTGGTCAAATAGCGGTTGGCTCCGTTGTCCATGAATTCGGATAGAAGCTCGTCGTCGCCCTGACCCGTCAGGATGACCACCGGGATGTCCTGGTTTTGTCTGCGGATCTCCTTCAGGGTGTCCAACCCGGTGAGCTGATCCTCCTCGGCGCCCAGGACGTGATCCAGTACGATGAGATCCGGCTTTTGTGGGAGGTTTTTCAGGCAATCTTCACCGGTCAGATAGGAAATGACCTTGTAATCGTCCCGACTCTGGAAGGTATACTCCAGCAGGTTCAGAATCATCTTGTCGTCGTCTACAAAAAAGATCAGTTTACCCATATCCGGATCTGTCCGGTTTTTCGAACGCAGGTAAAAGTAGCAATAATTTCTTTTCCGTGAAACGGAGCAATGTCCGTAATCGGACACCTCTTTCTCAAAACCGGACACTTTCCGTCCGTTCCCGGCAGACATCCGCACGCACCCTTGAAGCTAGTTGCCTCTTTTTGTTCGCCTTACGCAATGTGGCATCATAATTGGATTTTCCCAACGTTGCCTCAACCAAATCAACTGCTCCATGTCACTGTTCAACAACTATGTCAGGTCCCTCGTGCGGAATGCCCTCCGGGACAAGTTCTTTTTTTTCCTCAACCTGATGGGTCTCGCCGTGGGAATCACCGCATCGATTCTGATCTTTCTCTACATTCAGAACCAGCTTTCCTACGACAAACACAACGAAAAGTACGATCGGATCTACCGGCTCGAGGGGGATTTTTTCATCAATGAAAAGCAGGACCTGACGGCCATCACGCAGATTCCTCTCGGGCCGACCCTCAAGGATGAATTCCCCGAGGTGGAAAGGCAGGCCCGCATCCTTCCCAACCGGGGCCAGTACTTCAAGCACGGAGAGGACACCTTTAAGGAAGACAGCATCAGTCTGGCCGATTCCACCGTCTTCGACATTTTCACCTTCGATTTCCTGGCCGGGGATCCGAACACCGCCCTGAAAGAGCCCTTCAGCATGGTGGTCAGCGCCAGCCTGGCCCGGAAATATTTCGGTACATGGGAGGTGGTGGGCGAAGCCATGGAAAATATGGAGGGCAACACCTTCACCATCACCGGGGTGTTCGAGGACCTGCCCATGAACGTCCATTTGCGGTACAACGGCCTCATCTCGGCAACCACCATCGAAGACCAGATCGGCAGCGAACGTTTCAACGACCGGAGCGCCGGCTCCTTCTGGAACGTGACCACCTATACCTATGTCCTTCTGGCCGAAAACACCTCGCCCCAGATGATCCTGGACAAGTTCCCCGAGTTCTACGACAAGTACATGCGTTCCCTGGGCGACCAGATCAAAGCCTCCTTCGATCTGCGGATCACCCCGCTTTCCCAGGTCCATTTCCAGAAAGAGGAGCTCACCTGGGACCTTCCGAAGGGCAACATGAACTACGTGTACATCATGGCCGTCATCGGCCTGCTTCTGGTGATCATCGCCAGCATCAACTACACGAATCTGACCACCGCCCGGGCCACGAGCCGGGGCAAGGAAATCGGCGTCCGCAAGGTGGGCGGTGCCAGCAAAGGGATCCTTCGCTCCCAGTTCATGGGGGAATCCGTTGCCATGGCCATCCTGGCCGGCATCGTGTCCGCCTTCCTGACCCTCCTGGCCCTTCCCCTGTTCAACAACCTGACGGGAAAAGTCTTCGACTGGCACATCCTCCTTCACCCCCTGGTGCTGGCCTTCATCCTGGGAATATCCCTGATCACCGGTCTTCTGTCCGGACTCTACCCTTCCCTCTACCTGGCCTCCTTCAACCCCGTCTCCATCCTGAAAGGGAACGGCGTCAGCGAAAAAGACCGCGGATGGCTCCGCCGGGGCCTGGTGATCGTCCAGTTCACCATTTCGTCGGTGATGATCATCGGTTCGGTGGTGGTGTCGCTGCAAATGAATTTCATCCAGAAGAAAGATCTGGGCTTTGACAAAGACCAGATCCTGGTCCTCACGCTCAACGATACAGCCATCGTCAACAACGTGATGGCCTTCATGGAGGAGCTCAAACGGGACCCGGCCATCGAACAATGTGCCCTGTCCACCTCCAACCCCGGTGCCTTCTACGGGAAACAGGTGATGACGGCCGAGGACAACAACGGGGAGATGCAGGAAAAGGCTTTCAACAATTGTTTCGTGAACTTCGATTACCTGGCCACGATGGGTCTAACCCTGAAAGAGGGCCGGTTCTTCGACCGGCAGTACGGCTCCGACATGACCAATGCCTTTGTGGTGAACCAGGCACTGGTGGACGAGATGCAGTGGGGCGACGATGCCATCGGCAAGCAATTCATCCGCGGTGTGAACATCGAAGGAGCCAACAACCCCACCGGTGAAATCGTCGGGGTGGTGGAAAACTACAACTACGGTTCCCTCCACAACCCGGTGGAACCCCTGGTTTTGATCTGCCAGGAAAACGCCCAGTTCATGCGAAACCTGAGCATCCGGGCCCACGAAGAGGACCTGGCCCAGGTGCTGGAGAACGTCCGGACGGTCCGGAACACCTTCCACCCGTCCTACCCCATCTCCTACACCTACCTGAGCGAAGACCTGGATGCATTGTATTCGGAAGAGAAGGTGATCTTCTCCCTTGTGGTGGCGTTCACCGTCCTCATCATTTTCATTGCCGCCCTCGGCCTGCTGGGCCTGTCGTCCTTCATCACGGCCAAACGCACCCGGGAAACCGGCGTCCGACGGGTCCTGGGCGCCAGCCAGAACCAGATCCTCACCCTCTTCCTGACCCAGTTCTCCAAGTGGGTGCTCCTTTCGAACATCCTGTCCTGGCCCCTGGCCTACTGGGCCATGAAGACCTGGCTGCAGAACTTCACCTACCGCATCCATTTTCCCGTGTGGACCTTTGTGCTATCTTTACTCCTGTCGCTGGTCATCGCCCTGCTGACGGTGAGCTACCAGGCCCTGAAAGCCTCCCGGATGAATCCGGCCGCCTCGGTGCGGACGGAATGATTTCCAGGGCAGAACGAAGACTCCAACCACAAGGGAGACGCTGCAGAATCGCGAGACAGTGCAGCGCCGGGCGACGCAACGGACGGAAGGAAAACAATGGCGAACGACATCCGCGGATCCCACCTGGTCATCGACGGCATCCCCCGGGAGAAGGGGGATTACCGGCCCGACATGTCGGCCGGACCCCTGTACGAGGTGATCCGGGTCATAGATGGAAAATGCCTGTTTCTGGACGACCACCTGGCCCGCCTCCGGCATTCTTTCCGGGCAATCGAAACGGCCCGAACCGAGAGTTTTCCCGATGACCTGGTGCGAACCAGCCTGCGGACCTTGCTCAAGGTGAGCTCGATTTCCGAGGGCAATGTCCGGATTTGCCTCTATCTGCCCGGACACGATGCCGGCACAGTCCAGGAACCCATTCCGACACAACCCGGGAAAGCAAGGCACCCGCGACAATCGTCTCATGCGAACGATACATTATTTCAAGGTTTCAAACCCCCTTCGCAGGTCCATTGTTATTTCATTCCCCACACGTACCCGGATGCCGCCCAATACGAAAACGGGGTGTCGATGTGCACCTATCGACACGAGAGGCCCCGGCCGGGCGTGAAAAAATGGGATCCGGCTTTCCGGCGATCCGTGCAGGATTTCATCGCCAGGCAAGCCATCTATGAAGCGCTGCTAGTCGATCCGAACGGCCGCGTGCTGGAAGGCAGCCGTTCCAACGTGTTCTTCCTCTCCCGGGACAACCGGGTCCTCACCCCGCCGGTGGAACATGTTTTGCCCGGGATCACCCAGAAACACATCTTCGCCCTTTGTGAAAAAAACGAAATTCCGATTTCCGGTCAGAACCTGTATCTTTCCGATCTGAACCAAATGACCGCGTGTTTTTTGTCCGGAACATCCCCGAAGATTTTGCCTGTCTGCTGCATCGACGGCCAGCGCTTCGATCCGGGCCACCCCCTTCTCCAACGACTCATGAAGGCCTTTGACACCGTCATCCACCAAAACCTGCAACCATGTTAAAGAAAGCGACCACCGCCCTTGACCGTCTCCACCTCCCGGCCTCGCATTTAAAATCCTCTTTTCTCTTCCTGTTCGCCCTGTGTGCACTGACCGCTCTGCTGCCCCTGTCGACCCATGCCCAGGGGTTCTCCACGAGAAGCGCCGGTGAAATCATTTTTTCCAATGCCAACGTGACCCTGAACCAGGCCGAGGTGAACACCAACACCCGCTTCACCCTGTTTTTTCACACCCAGCAGCAATTTCACCTGGATGCTACGAACAACATCGGGCTGTTCACCGGGATCTCGGTCCGGAACATCGGACTCATCACGGAAGACCGTTACCAGAACCTGGGATTCACCGGGGTAGACAACACCCACGAGCACTGGAACAAGACCGCCATCATCAAACGGCGGAGCTACTCCCTGGGCGTCCCGCTTGCCCTGAAGCTGGGCTCCTTCAGCAAGAACTTCTTTCTTTACGGCGGAGGGGAAATCGAATGGATGTTCCACTACAAGCAGAAACTCTTTCTGGACGACAACAAGACCAAATTCAAGGAATGGGGCAGCGACCGGGTGAATCCCTTCATCCCCTCGGTGTTCGCCGGCATCCAGTTCCCCAAGGGTGTCAACCTGAAATTCAAGTACTATCTGGAAAACTTCCTGAACCAGGACTTCCGCGGAACCGATTTCGGGCAGAGCGTGGACTACAGCCAGTTCGACAACTCGGGCATCTGGTATGTCTCCCTGTCCTTCTTTCTCGACAAGGAAGAAATCCTGGACATGGTCAACACCAACCACGAAACCACCGCCTACCGGGACTGACCCGATCCGGGCCCAACGAAACCCGGTCCGATCGAAAACAAAACCGATCGAAAACAAGGCCAGAAGTTCCGGCCGATCGAAACCCGGGAAGGGCGAATTGAAACTTCAGTCCCTCGAATTGAAACTTGAAACCGCGGGTTTGAAACCGCATTCAGCAGCAGGGAGCAACTGCGTCCCTCCGATTATCCAAACCCAGGAACAGCCAGAAACGCCATTCCTCAGGCCACTGTCCAACTCGACACCGGCACGGATTCTTATTCCTTCGAAACCCTGTTGTGGGATTTCATGCAAATCATTACCTTTGACCTGCCAAATACGGGGTGTTAGCTCAGTTGGTTCAGAGCGCATGCTTGACAGGCATGAGGTCACTGGTTCGATTCCAGTACATCCCACAACACGTCCCCCCGGCTACGCCGGAAACAACACACGAGAGGCTGCCCATCCAGGCAGCCTTTCTTTTTTCGGGGATTGCCCGTCAAAAATCCGACTTCAACCGACGACCAACCGGAACTCATCACATCAACCCCAAACCCATTGGGAAATCAAACCGAACGTGATGAGTCCGATTCCAAAAGTCCCCATGAAACTCGAGCCCGCCTACGAGAAGGACCAGCTCGTGGTGAAGATCCATTTCCAATACATACCCCACGTGGTCGATGCCGTCCGGGCCCTCCGGGGCAGTTCCTGGCGACCAGCGCTGGGCTGCTGGATCATCTACAAAAAGCACTTCGATCTTGAAAGATTTCTCCTATCCTTGGACTCCCTTGCCGAGGTGGACTATTCCGCCCTGCAGTCCTTCGACGAAATCCGGGAGTTCCCGTCAAAGGACCCATCCACGACCAAGCCGGGGAAGCAGATGAACAAGCCATCAGAGCCGGAGCACGGGATCTCCAGGGAAACATCCAAAGGAAGAATTCCGTCTTCCAAAGCCAAAACATCTTCCCCTCCGGACCATACACTAAATCTCCCTCCCGGCTATCTAGAAAAACTTGTTCAGCGGCGGTACAGCAACAACACCATCAAAACGTATTGCAGCTACATGCGCTCCTTCATGGACCACTTTGCCGGGCGGGAACTGACAGATATCGGGGTGGAAGAAATCAACAAATACATCCTGCACCTGATCCAATACAAAGGGATTTCCTCGTCCCAACAAAACCAGCGCATCAACGCCATCAAATTCTTCTATGAGAAAGTCCTGGGGCAGGACAAACAATTGTACTACCTGGAACGCCCCCGAAAAAGCAGGGAACTTCCAAAAGTTCTGTCCATTTCGGAGGTCATGGCGCTGTTTGCCGCCACGAACAACCTGAAGCACAAAGCCATCCTGATGACCATTTACGGAGGGGCTCTCCGACGGTCCGAACTCGTGAACCTCCGGAAACAGGACATCCTGTTCGACAGAAACATGATGTTCATCCGGGACAGCAAAGGAAACAAGGACCGTTATACCCTGCTGGGTGAATCCCTGGCTGCCATGCTCCAGCATTACATGCGTATCTACAAACCGAACTACTGGCTGTTCGAGGGGCCCAACCGGACGCAATACTCCGGCAGCTCCATCGCCAAAATCCTTCATCACGCCGCCAAAAAAGCAGGCCTGAACAGAAAAGTCACCCCGCACATGCTCCGGCATTCCGCCGCCACCCACCTCCTGGAACAGGGGGTGGACCTCCGCTACATCCAAACGATCCTTGGCCACGGCTCCTCCAAAACCACCGAGATCTACACCCACGTATCCACTTCTTCTCTTGCAAATATCCGAGCGCCACTCGACTCAATTTTCCGCCCTAAATAGGTCATTTGCAAAACTTTTCCCTCCCTCCTGATGCATGTAATATAAACTCCACCTATCTTTACACATACGTTAGGTGCAAGGCTAAAAAAATTGATTGTCTGATACTTACATACTTTTGGGATTTGCAGTGACGAACTTCAAGCAGAGCTCGCTCGAGGTCGGTAGATTTCTATCCAACCGAAAAGTGGTGCATAAAAGGTCAGAGGAGCTTCCTGGATCTTCCAAGTCCCGGTCCCTTGTACCTTTCTTTCGAAATCAGTGTTTAATAGTGATGAGGGCTTGCACCACGCGATCTAATGGCAAAATTGGGGGAGGTCGCGTCTACGTATCAAGGGTACAAGACGACGCGGGGGAGATAATTGCGCCAGTTCCTAACAACGGCTATACGTATTTGCTATGTCACATTCTTTGCTTACCACGCCCCTCTTCTCATTTGAGGAAATCAGTACATTAGCAAAAAGCTGTGCCATTTGGCAAACTGGCGCATAGCCGGACCGTTATGCACAATAAATGAAGATCCTAACAACCATATCCATTCTCATTATATGCTTTGCATTGGCTGGC
Organism: Bacteroidales bacterium; assembly: GCA_041393235.1. Lineage (GTDB taxonomy): Bacteria > Bacteroidota > Bacteroidia > Bacteroidales. The sequence continues at coordinate 9,214 of JAWKKO010000013.1, read as the reverse complement.
CAAGACACAATTAATATCTACATCGAGGCAAATAATGAACCATTCCCTGGAGTTTCTATTCAATGCAAAGATTCAAATCCACCAGTTGGAACAGTAACCAATTTTCAGGGATATGCACAACTCATATATCCATCAGGCTGTAATAGCCTTGTTCTGCAATATCTTGGTTATAATGAAATGAAGTTATTGAAGGATCTGATTCACTGGTGTACAAAATCGATTCCATGGGTTCATTATTTCAGAGATGTGAAAGACTGTCTAGAAGAAAACCTATTAATAAAAATGAAGCCTTAAAGTGCATAACAATAGGTAAATCTACTCCGTTTCGGTGACGGCTTTCGCTACGCGAAGAGTAACCACACGAACTAAAGCAGTATAACCGAAAATAAACCTAATAAATCTGGGAACCCAATAAGCAAAGCACGCGCCAAATGCAAACGTTAATTTACCCAGACTGTTAGTCCAACAATGAAAAGCATCGAACCAATATCAGGTACCTGGAATGGGAATACTCATACGATTCTGAGGATTGCTATGAAAACTCTATCAGGTTCAAGATGACATTGTCTGAAGAATCAGGGGAAATCACAGGTCATTGCATAGATTCAGAAGAAGATGGAGGTATCCCCTATCCCTGCAGGAATATCTGGTTTCCATTGAAGGCTCTTCTTTAAGTTTCATACAGTATCCTTTCTTAGTCTAGCACGATGAAATGGGTGTTGGCATAAAGATGAAAACTCACACACCCTGAAATACCATACTTTGAGAGATTAAACGGGATACTAAAAAGGAACCTGGGAAATTAATATAGAGTCTTTAACCACGGAATGGAAATCGTAGTTGAACAAATTACTGGTACCTGAAATGAACAAAGAATAATAAATTACAGGATACCTAACACAAGCTAAACGCCATTGCCATGTCACTTTTGCAATCTAAGATCCGACTCAAATGAGAAAGTCCCTACATTGGCAAAAGCTGTGCCATTTGGCAAACGTTCGTTTAGCCGGAACCGTTAGCAGCAAACTGGAAACCAATCGAATCAAGGGCAATTAATAATTCGAGAAAAAATCCTCCGAATGAGAATGCGAAATTTATTCATACAAACTTTATTACTGGAATAATGATTACGGTTGTTGGAATCATAATGATGTTGATTGGATCGGCGTCCACGGACATACATTCTGACAGATTTGGAGGAATCTCCTTGAAAGGAATCACACATTGGACCCGGAGCTATATATCGATAGGAATTGTGTTATTGCTTTTATCTATTGTAACCTTCCGCTGGTCAAAGCAGGAGAAGGGAAAGAATTGAAAATGAAATAACGGCAGCTGTTATCAGCTAAACGCCATTTGCTATGTCAATACACTTTTTGCACCCAGGTTCCAACTCAAATGAGGAAATCCCTACATTAGCAAAAGTTGTGCCATTTGGCAAACGTTCGTTTAAGCGTGGAACCGTTATGGCCAATTTTGTTTGTCATGAAACGAACTTCTTTCAATTGTTTTCCTTGTCTTTTCTTCTTTCATCAGGGTGTGAAAGGAATCAGAATTAAGAAGTCCTCTCTGCACCAACGCAGCGATAATAAATTGTCCTTTCTCTATTGAGATTAGCACAGACAACAAAATTGTTGATACTCTGTCAGCTGCATCAAGTTTCAACTCCGACTTATGTATACATGTGACGAATCTTCGGAATTGGAATTCTATTAAATGTTGAGATTGGTGAACATACGTATTCCGCGAAAGATTTGAATTGTCAAAGTACCAATGGAGTTCATGAATGGTCAGGGAATTTCGAAACACTTGAAGACAGCTGTTGGTGTAATAGAACTTAGTGGTAATTGATGAGTAAACTGGCCATAACATTAGGTAATCACTGCTTCTAGCACGGCTTTCGTATAAAGAAGAGGCACCATATACCGCCAAGAGCAGTATAACCGAAATAAACCTAACAACAGAACAATCTATTTGCAAAAGCACGCGCCAAAAGCAAACGTTAATTTACCCAGACCGTTATGTGCAAGCGCCTCAATAATTGACTGTTACATGCCTGAACTTTATGGTCTTTGCGGTGACGAACTTCCGGGCGCATAGCTCGCTCGAAGGACAGTTGGTATCTATCCAACCGAAATCCGGTGTTTAAAAGGTCAGAGGATCCGTCACTCTCTCCATGTCCCGTTACCACCACTTCCCTATTCGCCTCCTTTCGTGCCTATCCGCGAAGAGGTTTTGCCCCTTCCGAAGTCCCAGCAAAGATTTGGGGAAGGCGCGTCCACGAATCAAGGCATTCAGGTGGTGCGGAGAGATAATTGCGCCAGCACATAACAACGGCTATACGCCATTTGCCATGTCACACTTTTTGCTTACCACGGCCCGCCTCTAATGAGGAAATCCCTACATTAGCAAAAAGCTGTGCCATTTGGCAAACTGGCGCATAGTTGACCGTTATGTGCAAGCGCCTCAATGATTGTCTGTTACTTGCCTGAACTTTTTGAACCTTGCAGTGACGAACCTCCGGGCGCAGAGCTCGCTCGAAGGACCGTTGGTATCTATCCAACCGAAATCTGGTGTATAAAAGGTCAGAGGATCCGCCACTCTCTCCATGTCCCGTTACCACCTCTTCCCTATTCGCAAACTTTCCTGCCAATCTGCGAAGAGGTTTTGCCCCTTCCGAAGTCCCTGCAAAGATTTGGGGAAGGCGCGTCCACGAATCAAGGCATTCAGGTAGCGCGGAGAGATAATTGCGCCAGCACATAACAACGGCTATACGCCATTTGCCATGTCACACTTTTTGCTAACCACGGCCCGCCTCTAATGAGGAAATCCCTACATTAGCAAAAAGCTGTGCCATTTGGCAAACTGGCGCATAGCCGGACCGTTATGTGCAAGCGCCTCAATGATTGTCTGTTACTTGCCTGAACTTTTTGAACCTTGCAGTGACGAACCTCCGGGCGCAGAGCTCGCTCGAAGGACCGTTGGTATCTATCCAACCGAAATCTGGTGTATAAAAGGTCAGAGGATCCGCCACTCTCTCCATGTCCCGTTACCACCTCTTCCCTATTCGCAAACTTTCCTGCCAATCTGCGAAGAGGTTTTGCCCCTTCCGAAGTCCCTGCAAAGATTTGGGGAAGGCGCGTCCACGAATCAAGGCATTCAGGTAGCGCGGAGAGATAATTGGCGCCAGCACATAACAACGGCTATGCCATTTGCCATGTCACATTTTTTGCTAAATTAATACCCGCCTCTAATGAGGAAATCCCTACATTAGCAAAAAGCTGTGCCATTTGGCAACCATGCATAGCCGGACCGTTAGGAGTGCTGCCTCATTGATTGTCTGAGGCTTACATACTCTTTGGGATTTTGCAGCACGAACTTCTAAGCAGAGCTCGCTCGGAGGTCGGTAGATTTCTATCCAACTGAAAAGTGGTGCATAAAAGGTCAGAGGAGCTTCCGATTCTCCAAGTCCCGGTCCCTTGTACCTTTCTTTCGAAATCAGTGTTTAATAGTGATGAGGGCTTGTACCACGCGATCTAATGGCAAAATTGGGGAGGTCAGTTCACGTATCAAGGGTATGGCGATGATGGGAGATAATTGCGTGCCAGCTTCTAACAACGGCTATACGCAATTGAGCGTCACACTTTTTGCTTACCACGCCCCTTCTCATTTGAGGAAATCAGTACATTAGCAAAAGCTGTGCCATTTGGCAAACTGGCGCAGCTGACCGTTATGCACAATAAATGAAGATCCTAACGGAACTATCCATTCTCATTATATGCTTTGCATTACTATTACACACAATTAATATCTACATCGAGGCAAATAATGAACCATTCCCGGGAGTTTCTATTCAATGCAAAGATTCAACCACTCAGTTGGAACAGTAACCAATTTTCAGGGATATGCACAACTCATATATCCATCAGGCTGTACAGCTTTGTTCTGCACAATATCTTGGTTATAATGAAATAGTTATTGAAGGATCTGATTCAATTGCGTACAAAATCGATTCCAAGTGGGTCTATTATTTCAGAGATGGCGGTACTGTTCATAGAAGAAACCTATTAAATAAAAATGAAGCCTTTAAAGTGCATAACAATAGGTAGTTCCATTTGTTTCAAGATGGCTTTCGCTATACGAAGAATAACTATACACGAACTAAAGCAGTATAACCGAAAATAAACCTAGCAACTGGGGAACCCACAAGCAAAAAGCACGCGCCAAATGCAAACGTTAATTTACCCAGACTGCTGTGTGCCATGCGAAAAAAAGCCAACGCACATTCAACTACATTTGGTTTTTGCCGACGCAAAGCCCAAACAAAGTTCAAAGAGCTTGAATTTTTGCCAACGTCAGAAACAGAATGAGAAACTAGAAAACTGAAATAAAAGAAAAAGAATGTTTGAACAGACTTTAAAACATAGACGACATACTTTACAAAGGACGGTGCAGACAGTGAATTGGACTACATCGAACAGACTTTGGGTTTTGTTCTTGCGATACCTTGACCACTTAGAAAGTGAAAAAGCAGACAGTTGCATTAGAAGGCAAAGAATACGAATACATCTTGGACGAAGAAGGTCATTGTTAATAAATTGGGTAATGCCCAAAACTGCTGACGCAAAACTTGACCACCACAAACCATGACAGGGCCAGATTTGCAAAGTTTGTTGACCATAAACTCTTTCCTTATTTGGCGGACTTCAAGCAGAAATCTATTGGACAACCTGAAAATCCATTGGAATACAAAATCGGGGAGATTTTTAGCGAGTTGAGCAACAAAGTGCAAAAGTGCTACAACCTACGTGAGATTATTGAAATGACTGATGAACTGCTCTTTCGGCAGTTCTAAAGACAAGCACGAACTCAGCCACTGTATGAAACCAAAATCAAAAATATGGGCAATGCAGGGCGCAATGGTGGACAATACTACACGCCACGTCCTTTGATTCGTAGTGCTATGATTGAAGTAATTGACCCAAAATTCGCGAGAAAAATTTTACGATGCCGCTTGCGGAAGTGCGGGCTTCTTTAAAAGGGAAGTGTACCAGTACATGTACAACCGCATGGAAAACACTGCGAACCTTGAAAGCCTTACAGGAAAACACCCTTTATGGTAAAGAGAAAAGAATTTGGCTTACATCATTGGTGTAATGAACATGATTTTGCACGGCATTGAAGCCCCTAATATTATTCATACAAACACTCTTTCAGAAAACATAAGAGATATTCAGGAAAAAGACCGATACCATGTTATACTTGCAAATCCTCCATTTGGTGGAAAAGAAAGAAAAGAAGTTCAACAAAATTTTGACATAAAAACTGGAGAAACGGCATTCTTGTTTTTACAGCACTTCATTAAAAGCTTAAAAACAGGTGGGAGAGCCAGCATTGTTATCAAAAGCACTTTCTTAAGTATTATGGATAATTCCGTAATAAGTCTAAGAAAATATTTACTTGAGACCTGCAATCTTCATACAATTTTAGACATGCCATCAAAAACCTTTTTAGGTGCAGGCGTGAAGACTTGTGTTTTGTTTTTTACAAAAGGTGAACCAACTGAGAATATCTGGTATTATCAAGTTGACCCCAAAAGAAGCCTTGGGAAGACAGACCCATTAAATGATGATGATATGGCTGAATTCATTGAACTACAATCAACAAAACCAACAACTGAGCAGTCTTGGTCAGTTTCTGTAAATGACATAAAAACAAAGGGATACAAACTTTTTGCAAAAAACCCTTCCAAACCGGAATTAAATAGTGAAATCAGAGAGCCTGAAGAAATATTAGATGAGATAAGTCTTATTTATAATGAGAATGTAATGCTCCTACAAGAAATAATAGAACTTAAAAATACAAACCAATGATTAAGGATTTCGAAGATTGTATCGACTCAGTTCGCATCCCTGCAAAGATAAACAAGAAAGATTTTCTTGTAGAAGGTGCATTTCCTATCATCTCACAGGAAGAAGATTTTATAAATGGTTATTGGAACAACGAAAGTGACGTAATTAGAATTCAAAAACCCGTTGTGGTCTTTGGTGACCACACGAAAATATTTAAATACATAGATTTTGACTTTGTTCAAGGTGCTGATGGTGTAAAGGTATTGTCACCTAAAGATTTTTTATTGCCAAAATATTTTTATTACCAGTTGCTTTCATTGCCTCTTGAAAGTCTTGGTTATGCAAGGCACTATAAAATGCTAAAGGAACAAAAAATTTATGTCCCAAATAAAGAAACTCAACTAATTATCATTGAGCAATTGGATAGAATATTTGAAAGGATTAAAACTGCTAAGGAGAACATAGAAAAACAAGAATTATTAATTAATGAGTTTGAAACCTCTATATTGATAAATTCATTTAAACCTGAAACAGTGTGATTTTTAACATAAATCATTTAGATGAACGAAACCGAAACAAGAGCAGAATTAATTGACCCTGTTTTAAGAGCAGCAGGTTGGGGCGTTGTGGAAGGCAGTCGCATTCGCATGGAGTTTCCCATCAACAAAGGTCGTTTAATCGGGCATGGACAGCGAAATAAGCCCGACAAGGCAGATTATGTATTGCAATACAAAAACAGAAACCTTGCAGTAATTGAAGCCAAAGCAAGAGATAAATACTATACCGAAGGCGTTGGCCAAGCCAAAGATTACGCAGGAAAATTACAAGTTCGGTTTACATACAGCACCAACGGTTTACAGATTTACCGCATAGACATGCACCATGGACAGGAAGGTGATGTAACTTTCTATCCTACTCCAGACGAATTGTGGGAAATGACTTTCGGAGAACAAAACAAACTCCAACCACTTTCAGCCGTTTGGCGAGACAAATTACTTTCCGTTCCATTTGAAGACCGTGGCGGAACATGGCAACCACGCTACTATCAGGAAAATGCCATTACCAAAGTATTAGAAGCTGTTGCCAACGACCAACAACGCATTTTATTAACCCTTGCCACAGGAACAGGAAAAACGGCAATTGCTTTTCAAATTGCATGGAAACTTTTTCAGGCGAAATGGAACATCAACAAAGACGGACAACGAAGCCCAAGAATTTTATTCTTAGCCGACAGAAATATTTTGGCAGACCAAGCTTTCAATGCTTTTTCGGTTTTTGAAGAAGATGCTTTGGTTCGCATCAATCCAAGCGACATCAAGAAAAAAGGCAGAGTTCCGAAAAACGGAAGTGTGTTTTTTACCATATTCCAAACCTTTATGAGTGGGCCTAATGATACGCCCTACTTTGGAGAATATCCGAAAGACTTTTTTGATTTCATTATTATAGACGAGTGCCACCGTGGCGGAGCCAATGACGAAAGTAGTTGGCGAGCCATTATGGAATATTTCAGTCCAGCCGTTCACTTAGGTTTGACAGCTACACCAAAACGAACCATCAACGCAGACACTTATAATTATTTTGGTGAACCGGTTTATGTGTATTCGTTGAAAGAAGGAATCAATGACGGTTTCTTAACGCCATTCAAAGTCAAACAAATTGACACCACTATTGACGAGTATTTATTCACTTCGGACGACACCGTTTTAGAAGGAGAAATTGAAGAAGGTAAACGCTACACCGAAGCGGAAATGAACCGAATCATTGAGATTAAGGAACGTGAAGAATATCGGGTAAAGATTTTTATGAGCCTGATAAATCAAAGTGAAAAAACGTTGGTTTTTTGTGCCACTCAAATACATGCTTTAGCAATACGTGATTTAATCAATCAATATGCAGAATCTAAAAATCCGAACTATTGCCACCGAGTTACGGCACATGATGGAAAATTAGGCGAACAACATTTAAGAGATTTTCAAGACAACGAGAAAAGCATTCCAACCATTCTGACCACTTCACAGAAGTTAAGCACTGGCGTTGATGCTCCCGAAGTAAGAAACATTGTTTTGCTTCGTCCTGTAAACTCCATGATTGAGTTTAAACAAATCATTGGACGTGGAACACGTTTATTTGATGGCAAAGATTATTTCACGATTTACGACTTTGTAAAAGCACATCATCATTTCAGCGACCCTGAATGGGATGGAGAACCCGAAGAACCTGAAACACCCGAACCAAGACCACAGCCACAACCTTGTGATGTTTGCGGACACAGACCATGTATTTGTGCCCAAGAACCACCACCAGAACCGTGTCCTGTATGTGGTTACTCTTATTGTCGTTGCGACAATCCACCAAGACGAATGGTAAAAGTGAAATTGGCAGACGGAAAAGTTCGTCAGTTTCAACACATGGTTAGCACTTCATTTTGGAGTCCAGACGGCAGACCAATTTCAGCAGAAGAATTTTTGCGTTCACTTTTCGGAGCATTGCCCGAACTTTTCAAAAGTGAAGATGAATTAAGAACCATTTGGAGCAAACCTGATACGAGAAAGAAACTATTGGAAGAACTGACTGAAAAAGGTTTTGCCAAACAACAATTGACAGAGTTTCAAAAAATATTGAACGCTGAAAACAGTGACCTGTATGATGTTTTGGCTTATATCGCTTTCCATTCAGACATATTAGAACGAACAGACAGAGCAGACAGAGCAAAAATTCACTTGGACAACTACGACCCAAAACAGCAAGAGTTTTTAAACTTCGTTTTGAGCCAGTATGTAAAACAAGGCGTTGACGAACTGGACGACACCAAAATTGGCGACTTGCTTGTTTTGAAATATCACGCCATTGCAGACGCTAAAAAAGAACTTGGCGACATTGCAACAATCAGAAACACGTTTATCGGTTTTCAGACTTATTTGTATGACAAAAGAGTAGCGATATGACAAAGACAATGAACATATCAGCCAACCCTTCGCAGCCATGCACATTTGCAAGCCGCACAAACCCACGCACAGACCAAAGCTTGCAAAAGAGCATGTCTGCCCCAACGCAGGAGAAAATTCAAAATATTTTTTCCCACCCTTCAAAAAAAATTAAAACACCCGACACGCAAACCAACCCGAAAAAGTCCGTGAAACTCAACAACGACAATGGTTTACAGCCACGGTGGACAAGAACGCCAGCTGGTAACATGCGTTTGGCGTCATGCGGGGTGAAGTGCTTAAATTTAAGTGCAGTTTTTCAAATCAACTTTAGTGCTGGGTTGACAGTTTTGTCCCCTGAAATCCCGCACGAACGCCAAGCGCAAAAACGTTATATGCAAGCAAAAAACAAAACTCGTATGAAAAGAACATTTATTT
>JAWKKO010000012.1:0-123931 GCA_041393235.1 Bacteroidales bacterium | reverse complement strand
GTTACGATGCCACCCACCGGCAGGTCCAACAAAGCCTTGCCCTCCTCGGTCAGGATCTGGAAGAGGGGGCCCCCGTGGTGGTGGTGGCCGCTTCCATGGGCACGGAAATCATGAACGATTACATCCTCGACCGGCAGAGACGCACCCGGGAGGGCACCCCGGATCCCCTGGGCCAATCTCCTGTGGAGCGGCTCGACACCCTCACCGGCCTGTTTACCTTCGGGAGCAACCTGGCCATTTTCGCCGCCTCCCTTCCCATCGACGAAATGCGGCCCATCGAATTTCCCCCATCGGCCTTGGCGGACAAATACCGGCCGGTGGCCGTGTGGGAAAATTACTACGACCGACACGATTCCATGGGGTTTCCCGTGAAACCCCTGAACCTGCAGTTTCAAAACCTGCATTCCCTGCGGGACATCCACATCAACACGGGCGGACCCCTTCTGTCGTGGAACCTGTTTTCCCATTTCGGGTACTGGCGATCGCGCAAACTGGTGAAACGAATCGCGGGGTACATGGCCGGACTGCTTGCCCTTCCCTGAGGGGGTCCGTTTGGAAAAAAAATGTCTACCTTGGAGACTGATCCGAACCAAGCCTCTTTTCATCATGATCCGACGTGTGCCCTTCTCCTGCCTGACGAGGCGGGTGTTCCCCGTTTCGGGGCGACTCCTCCTTCTTGCTTTTTCCCTGTTTTCTTCCTCCCTGCTTGCGCAGCAGGAGTACATGACCCCCGACGAGGTCGCTGCCCGGGCCCGACAATGGGCCAGTCAGCATCCGGGCCGGGTGGAGCTGGTGCAGCTGGCCGAAACGCCCGGACACCGGCCGGTGTACCTGCTTGAAATCCGCAAGGACAAAACCGCGCCTGCCAAACCGGTCGTCCTGGTGGCTGCCAACCTGAGCGGCCTCCGGCCCCTGGCCACGGAAGGGGCCATGGATCTGATACGGCGCCTGCTGGAGGATTCTTCCCTGCTCGACGAGCACAGCTATTCGGTCATCCCCTGCGGAAACCCCGACGCCCTCGCCCGGTACTTCCAGTCGCTGAAATGGGAAAATCCGGGCAACAACAAAGCCGTCAACAACGACCTGGATGAGCTCTCCGACGAGGATGGACCCGAGGATCTCAACGGGGACAGGATCATCACCCTCATGCGCCAGAAACACCCGGAGGGTTCCCTGGTCCCGGCTTCGGAAGACCCGCGGCTGATGCGCAAGGCGGACCCGTCCTCGGAGAAACCGGAATGTACCGGCTGTTCACCGAGGGCAGAGACAATGACGGGGACGGGAAATACAGCGAGGACGGTCCCGGGGGGATCACGTGAACCTGAACTTCCCCCATCTGTTCCAGGCCTTCGATCCGTCGACCGGACTTTACCCCGGATCCACGCCGGAAGCCCGGGGCATCCTCGAATACGCCTACGCCCATCCGGAGATCGCCCTGGCGGTGTCGCTCGACGAAACCAATTTCTGCCTGGAGCCCCCGCGGGGCGGACGGCGGGGCGATGCCGATCTGAGCCAGATCCGCATCCCCAACAATTACGTGGAGATGCTGCAGGCGGAGCGCGGGCAGACCTACACCCTGGAGGAGGTCATCGAAATGACCCGGAAGGTGGTCCCGGCAAGCGTGGAGGTGGACGCCGACATGGTCGCCGGCTTCCTCGGACTGGGGGCGGCGGTCAATCCGCTGAAGCCGGACCTGGAATTCTATGATGCCCTCTCGAAAAAGTACAAGGCCTACCTGGAAGAAAAAGAGGCCGGCGGAGACCGGCTCCCCCCGGCCGATGCGGCCGACGGATCCTTTGAGCTCTGGGCCTACTACCACCTGGGGGTGCCTGTGTTCAGCCTGGACCTTTTCGGCATCCCATCCGAAGAAAAGAAGCCCGGGGAGGAAAAGTCAGAGACCCCTGCGGCCGATGCCGCACAGCTGGCCCGGCTCCACTACGCCGACAGCCTCCTGGGCAGCAGGGGATTCGTGGACTGGACACCCTACAAACATCCGGAACTGGGCGATGTGGAGATCGGCGGGTTCCCCCCCTACCTGGAGACCCCGCCCCATGAAACAGTGAAGGGCATCCTGGACGTCCAGATCCCCTGGATCCTGGAGCTGGCCGAGCAACTTCCCTCCCTGGCCCTGGCCGAAACCCGGATCACCCCCCGGGGCTCCGAGGTGTACCTTCTGGAGGTCTGGGTGAGGAACGAAGCCTTCCTGCCCTTCCCCACCGCCATGGGCAAGCGGAACCGGCAGCCGGCCCCGGCCATAATTTTGCTGGAAGGAAAGGGCATCGAATTCCTCGAAGGGCGGGCCCGAACCCCCGTCCCTTCCGTGGAAGGCCATAGCACTGTGAAACAAAGCTGGCTGATCCGGGCCGGACAGAAAACGGAACTGAACATCCGGCTGGAATGCCCCGCGGCCGGGAACGATCAAACCACTGCAAAACTGGGAATCTGATATGAAACGACGCCTTCTTTCCATCGCCCTCTGCCTTGCCGCCCTTCTCCAGCTCCGTGCCTCGGACCCGGACATCGCCCTCCCCCTCCGCTTCGACCGGTACTACACCTACGACGAGGTGGTGGAAGCCCTGCAATTGCTGCAAAAAACCTACCCCCGTCTCAGCTCCCTGGAGCTGGTGGGAAAAAGCGAGGAGAACCGCGACATCTGGGCCCTGGTGATCCACAACCCCGCCACGGGAGCCGAGCGGGAGAAGCCCGGGGTGTACGTCGACGGCAACATCCACGGGAACGAAATCCAGGCCGGGGAGGTCTGCCTCTACCTGGCCAACACCCTGCTGACCAAATACGGGGAGAATGAGAAAGTGACCCGTTTGGTGGACAAAAACGTGTACTACATCATCCCGGTGGTCAACGTGGACGGCCGGTACCATTTCTTCGAGGACGGGAACACCCCCAACACCAACCGGGGGTTGCGACGGGCCAAGGACGACGACCGGGACGGTCTGTTCGACGAGGATTTCCCGGACGACCTCAACGGCGACGGGAACATCACCTCCATGCGCATCAAGGACCCCCTGGGTCAGTTCAAACCCGACCCGGAAGACCCCCGGATCCTGGTGCGGGTGAAACCCGGCGAGCAGGGCAGCTACACCCTGCTGGGCGATGAGGGCATCGACAACGACGGCGACGGCCAGATCAACGAAGACTCAGAAGGGTACGTGGACGGAAACCGGAACTGGGGCTACAACTGGGCTCCTCCCTACGTGCAGCGGGGTGCCGGCGATTTCCCCCTGTCGGGGACCGGAACCCGGGCCATTGCCGAATACATCCTGGAGAGGGAAAACATCGTGCTGGTGTGGGCCTTCCACAACAACGGGGGCATGTTCCTGCGGGGACCCTCTACTCGGGCCGAAGGGGAACCACCCCGGCAGGATGTGGACGTGTACGACTACCTGGGCGAAAACGCCGAGAGCATTGTCCCGGGCTACGAATACCTGATCGTCTGGAAGGACCTCTATTCCACCTACGGGGACTTCACCACTTTCACTTCCAACATCGTGGGGGCCTACAGCCTGGTGGGGGAGTTGTTCCAGACCGAGAGCCAGACCTACAAGAGCAAACACGCCGGGGAAACCGGCGGCGTCCCCTTCACCCGCGAACAACAGAACCGGGAACAGCTGGAATTCAATGACAACGTGGCGCTGGGCGAGCTGTACGTGGACTGGCAGCCCTACCACCACCCCACCTACGGCGACATCGAGATCGGCGGCTGGGTGAAAATGAGCCGGCGCCTTCCCCACCCCTTCATGCTCACCGACCTGGTGCACCGCACGTCCATGGCCGTCCTGTTCTCGGCCGAACAGACCCCCGAGGTTTCCCTGGAGGTCTTCCTGCAGGAAAAGGTGGACAAGGACCTCACCCGCATCCGGGTCCGCCTGACCAATGCCAAAGCCATCCCCAGCGTGTCGCACATGGTGAAGAAGAACAGGCCTATCCCTCGACGTGCTGCGGGTACACGGGAGAAAGCACCGTGGTGGCCGAGTGGCTCCGGGACCGGTACACAGGGTTGGTCGGATTCAAGAATACCAAACCCGCCGTCCAGTTTGTTCAGGTACCCGGTTTGGCCATTGCGAATACGAATTCCTGGTCTCCGGGAAAGGGACGGTGCGGATCGACTACGCCAGCCGGAAGGCGGGAAGAAAAGTCTCGAACTCACCCTCCTGACGGCACAACCCAGCGCACCCATGGACCTCCCCGAACTGATCCAGACCCAGCGGGACTTCTTCCGCACCGACCGGACAAAATCCCCGGCGTTCCGCAGAGAACAGCTCCGCCTGTTGCATTCCGTCCTCCGGGAAGCGGAGGACCGGCTCTACGAAGCCATCCACGCCGATTTCGGCAAATCGGAATTTGAAACCTACGCCACCGAACTGGCCCTGGTGTACCACGAGCTGAAACTGGCGCTGCGGAAACTCGGATCCTGGAGCCGGGACCGGCGGGTCCGCACCAACCTGGCCAACCTGCCGGGACGGAGCCGGGTGATGCGCGAACCCCTGGGGAACACCCTGGTGATCGGGGCCTGGAACTACCTTACCAGCTGACCTGGTTCCTGCCATTTCGGCCCTGGCCGCCGGAAACACGGTCCTGATCAAGCCCAGCGAGCTGCCCACCCGGACCTCGGAGGTGCTGGCCGGACTCCTCAACGGCCGGTTCGACCCGGGGCTCCTGCACGTGGTGCAGGGCGGGGTGAAGAGCAGGCCTGCTGGAGGCACCGCTTCGACAAGATCTTTTTCACGGGATCCATTCCGGTGGGAAAAATCATCTACCAGGCCGCCGCCCGGCACCTCACCCCGGTGACCCTGGAGCTGGGGGGAAAGAGTCCCGCCCTCGTGCTGGCCGACTGCCACATTCCCGTGACGGCCCGGCGGATCGTCTGGGCCAAGTTTCTGAATGCCGGGCAGACCTGCATCGCCCCGGACTACGTGCTGGTCGACCGGTCCGTCGAAGGCCCCTTCCTGGAAGCGCTGAAATCGGAAATCCGGCGGCAGCACCCCGCTGGAAAGGAGCTGCGGGAGAACTACCTGCGGATCATCAACCAGGCCAACTTCACCCGCCTGGAACGCCTGCTGGAGACCAGCCCGGTAAGTTTCGGAGGGGAACGGGATCCCGGCGGCCGGGTCATCGAACCCACCCTCCTCCACCCGGTGGGGTTCGGAGACGAAATCATGCAGGAGGAGATTTTCGGGCCCCTGCTCCCGGTGGTCCCCTTCGACCAGCTGGAAGAGGCCGTCGATGAGGTCCGCAACCGGCCCAAGCCCCTGGCCTGCTACATCTACAGCCGCAACCGGAAAACCGTCCGGACCCTCCTCCGGCAACTCTCCTTCGGCGGCGGGGCCGTCAACGAATCCGTGATGCACATGGTGAACGCCCAAATGCCCTTCGGCGGGGTCGGGTTCAGCGGCATCGGGTCCTACCACGGTGAGGCGGGGTTCCGCTGCTTCAGCCACGAAAAAAGCATCCTGAAAAAACCGGCCCGTTTCGAGCCCCCCTTCAAGTACGCTCCCTACACCCCGGGAAAGAAAAAACTGTTTCAGCGCCTCCTGGAATAGGATGCATTTTTTTGCATCGGATGTCCGGGATATTTTATAACTTGCGCCCTGAAATTTCGCCTCTTTAGCTCAGCTGGTAGAGCAGTTCATTCGTAATGAACAGGTCGGGGGTTCGAGTCCCCTGAGAGGCTCCACACCGGAGACGCAGTCCCGCCTCCCCAAATCCATCCCCATGTCTGTGTTGCACACATTCAGGAAAATGGCCCCGGCCGTTTTCCTGTGGGCCCTTGCGGCCTGTTCCGGGCCGTCGGCCCCGGAGGTGACGGTTCGCGGCGAAGCCAGAACCTGGCACACCCTCACCCTGTCCTTTGCGGGACCCGATACCGACGAATCGGCCCTGCCCAATCCCTTTCTGAACTACCGCATGGAGGTCGCCTTTGCCCTGAACGGGGACACCCTCCGGGTGCCCGGGTTCTTTGCGGCGGACGGGCAGGCGGCGGAAAGCAGCGCCACGGGCGGATCCGTCTGGCAGGTGCGGTTTTGTCCGCCCGAGGCGGGTACATGGACCTACGCCGTGTCGTTCCGGGAAGGCCACAACCTGGCCGTTTCCCCGGATCCGGCGGCGGGCACTCCCGTGGCCTTTGACGGGGCCACCGGTTCACTGGCCATCGAAGCATCCGACAAGACGGGACGGGATGTCCGGGCCCGCGGCCGGCTGGAATATGTGGGCAAGCGTTACTACCGGTTCGCCGGCAGCGGGGAGTACTTTCTGAAGGGGGGGACCGACAGTCCGGAGAATCTGCTGGCCTGTGCGGATTTCGACGGCACCTACAAGCACAGCGGTGCCCTGGCCCGGCCCGGGGAGGACGATCCCGGCCAGGGCCTGCACCGGTACGAGAGTCACCGGGCCGACTGGCATACGGGGGATCCCGTGTGGCAGGGGGACACGGGGAAAGGGCTCATCGGGGCCCTGAACTACCTGGCCGGCGAGGGGGTGAATTCGGCCTACTTTCTGACCATGAACGTGCTGGGCGACGGGGACGATGTCTGGCCCTGGACCAGCCGGGAGGAACGGTACCGGTTCGATTGTTCCCGGCTCGACCAGTGGGAACGGGTCTTTTCCCACATGGACAGCCTGGGGATCCTGCTCCACGTGGTGCTGCAGGAAACCGAAAACGAATGCCTGCTGGACGGGGGACAGCTCGATGTGCAGCGAAAGCTCTACCTGCGGGAGCTGGTGGCCCGCTTTGCCCACCACCCGGCCATTGTATGGAACATCGGGGAGGAGAACGGCCCGGCCTTCTGGACCCCGGTGGGTCAGACCGTGCCCCAGCGGAAAGCCATGATGAGCCACCTCCGGGAGGTCAACCCCTACCCGAGCCTCATCGTTTGCCACACCCATGCGGCCGATCCCTACCAGAACGACCTGATCCGCCCCTTCCTCGGGTTCCCGGACATGGACGGACCCAGCCTCCAGATGACGCCGCCGGACCAGGTGCATGCCTACACCGGCAAGTGGATCCGGTTGTCGGAGGAAGCAGGCCGGCCCTGGGTGGTGTCCTGCGACGAGCAGGGGCCCCACTGGAAAGGGGCCATGCCCGATGCCACGGATCCGGACCATGACACGATCCGGGCCGACGTGCTCTGGGGCAACCTCATGGCGGGAGGCGCCGGGGTGGAATGGTATTTCGGCTACCAGTACGCCCACGCCGACCTGGGATGCGAGGATTTCCGCTCGCGGCACAACCTGTGGAACCAGACCCGGCTGGCCCTGGATTTTTTCCGGGACAAGCTGCCCTTCCCGGCCATGGATGCCCACGATGAATTGGCGGACGGGGGACTCTGCTTCGCCCAACCCGGCCAGGTGTACCTCCTCTACCTGCCCGACGGGGGTCCGGCCCGACTCGACCTGAGCGGGAGCTTCGGCATGTATGCCGTTTCCTGGTTCAATCCGAGAGGGGGCGGGGACACGGTTCCCGGACGCCCGGAATTCCTCGACGGAGGCGATTGGGTCTCCACCGGTCCGCCCCCCGTGGCCGACGGTCAGGACTGGGTGTGTCTCATTCGGGCAGTGCCTCCAGGAGTTTCTTCAGGAAATCATTGAGGTTGAAGTCGCTCAGACTGTAGCCCATCCGCACCACCACCAGGTCGCGGGAGGGGATCACATAGACCCGCTGTCCCAGAAAACCGTCGGCGAAGAACACATCCGCCGGCACATCGGTCAGCGCCTGCTCCTCCGACGGCTCCTTCAACCAGAAGGTGGCTCCGTAAAATCCGTCGGAAACCGGTTCGGTCCGGCTCATGTATTCGACCCAGGATGGCGCCAGCACCGTATCGCCCCGGAACACGCCCCCGTTTTCCATGAGGATGCCGAAACGGGCCCAGTCCCTCACGGTGCCGTAGCTGTAGGAAGAGGCCACGAAAAGACCGCTGGCATCGGTCTCCACGGTGGTGTGAAGCATGCCGATGCGGTGGAAGAGGCGGGTGTAGGGATAGGCATGGTATTCGGCGTCGTTGCCGATGCTCCGGCGAACGATCCCCGACAACAGGTTGGCGTCGCCGGAGGAATAGCTCCAGTGGGTGCCTGGCTCGTGGGCCAAGGGACAGGCCGTCACGGAGGCCAGCATGTCGCTGCTCTGCATGAGCATGACCGTGGCTTCGCTGATGGTGAAATAATTCTCCACCCATTCCAGCCCGGTGGTCATGTGCAGCACCTGGTCCGTGGTGATGGCGCTCCGTTCGTCCTGCTGCCACGCCGGGATGCCGGTGGGCGCGTGGATGTCGAGCCGTCCGTCCGTTACCAGGGCGCCGGCCAGTGCGCCGGTGATGCTCTTGGTCATGGACCAGCCGTGGAACCGGGTGCCCGCATCGTACCCCTCAAGGTAGCGTTCGCCCAGCAGGGTGTCTTTGTACACCACGGCCACCCCCAGAGTCTTTTTAAGGGGTTCGTCCCCGGGCCTGTCAAAGGCATCGTCCAGCACGGCCCGGATCTTCGCCAGGTCCACCCCGGCCGGAACGGCTCCGGGCAGAACATCCCCCAGGGGCCAGGCCACCGTGTCGGGATCGAAGGGAGCTTCCGGCAGGGCATAGCCCGTTTCCCGAACCGTCTCCGGATCCGAATCCAGCACCAGGACCGCCCCGGCTCCGTCGCGGAACACGGCGGTCCGCTTGGCCAGGCCGAAGACGGTGGAGGTCACGCTCCAGTTGGCGGTATCGACCCGCGACCGGGCCAGGCTGATGGGAAAAAAGGACAGGTCTTCCGCTTCGACCCGATCCGGGGCTTTCTCGGCCAGGAACACACTGGAGCACATCCCCTTGGCGGCGAAGGCCGTGATGATGGGAAGGCGGGGCCAGGCAAACCAGACCACAAAAAGGACCAGAGCCCCGAGCAGGGCCCACAGAACGCGGCGGATGATTTTCTTCATGTCGGAGTTTTTCTGAGATTGGAAACCAGGTCCAACTTACGGAAAATCCCCCGCTCCGCGATCAGAAGTTCGGTCTTATTCCAGGGGATTTCCGGTAACCACCGTGTCGATGTCCACCCGGATGGTGATCTGCACGTCGCTGTCGGAGCATTCGCCCTGGGTGCTGATCGTGAAGACCTCCTTGGTTTCCAGGATCTCACCGACGGCATCGTAAATCCCGGCCAGGTCCTCCAGGGTCAGCGTGGTTCCGGCGGTGATGGTCCAATCGTCGCCCAGGGTCCAGGTTGCCGACTGGCTGGCATTGGAAATGGTGAAGGAGCTTCCGCTCTGGATCACCACACTGCCTTTGTCCACCGAAATGACTTCAGCGACCACCGTGTTGATATCAAAGTTCCGGATCTTGTCTGCGTATTTTTCAATTTCGTCATCAGACAGGGGGTCGACGGTGACGGAGGCGGAGAAGCTGGTTCCGCTGGTCGATTTCATGGCGGCTGCCGGCACGTTCACATCCAGGTCGCCACTCAGGGTCGTTTCAAAATCCACATCGAACAGGCCTTTCACTTTCTCACAGGACTGAAGTCCCGTCATCAATACGGCCAGCGTGAGGATGTACGCCATGTGTTTCATGATAGAATCAGATTTGGTATGCTTCAAAGGTAGGCGAATTCAGGTCTGCAGAACAGGGTTTGCGGGACGGGCAGGACCGGATTTTTATGAAAGTCGCCAGAAACGGGACGAATCCGGACCCGGACCCGGCCAAGGGAAACCGGGCTTGCTCCGTTTGGCGGAAAGGGAATTCCAACCGTTGGTCAAACAGTGACATATCTCAGTCAGCATCTGCCGGAAAGAACTATTTTTGCGAACGGAGCTCACATGAATGCAACGCAGAAACCGGAACGGGCTCTCCTGAGTGGGATCACAGGAGACACCCGGACATTTGCCTACGATCACCGCCTGCAGAACATGGTGCTGTTCGCGGCGGGAATCGCAGCTTCCCTGTTTTTGCTCGCCAAGATCCTCTCGGGCGACACCACCTTCCTCACCTTTATCGTCACGGGTTTTTTGATTCTTTTTGTTCTCGGAAACTATGTGGCCTGCAGGTTTTTCAACAAATTCACCCTGACCAAGTGGCTGTCGTCCCTCATCCTTTTTCCCGTTTTTACTTTCTCCTTCATCCTTGAAAACGGATCCGACGGACACATCCTCTACCTGTTCATGGTCTATTTCATGATCCTGATGGTTTCCTGGAACGGCAGGGACCGGTTCGTGTTCCTGGGGGTGTTCGTGGCCAACGTTGCGGTTTTGTATTTTATCGAATCCCGACATCCGGAGTGGTTGCGGGACTTTCACAACGAGGGGTCCAGGCTCCTCTTCCTTTTCGGGATGTTCCTTCTGTATTCCGCGGTCGGGGCCCTGGTGATCGTGGCAGTGAAACAAAGCTACATCCGGGAACGACTCAAAGCCATCAAGTCCGACAAACTCAAGTCGTCCTTTCTTGCCAACATGTCGCATGAGATCCGCACGCCCATGAATGCCATCATCGGGTTCTCCCAGCTGCTGCACAACGAGTTGGACGAGGACAGCAAATCGATGTACATCCGGGCCATCCAGGACAATTCCCAGAGCCTGCTCCGCCTCATCGAGGACATCATCGACCTGTCCAAGATCGAGGCCGGCTACCTGGACATCCATCCGGGTCCGGTGGACCTGCCCCGGATGTGCGAGGAATTGAAGCAAACCTTTGAGCCCATCGTACACATCGAAAAAGAAGGGGCGGTGAGCATCCGGTGCATCCCCCCGGACGGGGTGACCCGGGTCGTCACGGACGGACCCCGGCTTCGTCAGGTGCTGACCAATTTGTTGCAGAACGCCGTCAAATTCACCGATGAAGGAGAAATCACCTTCGGATGCGAACCGAAGGAGAACGAACTTTTGTTTTTCGTGAAGGATTCGGGGAGCGGCATCCGGGCCGACCTGCTAACGGAGATCTTCGACCGGTTCCGCAAGCTGGAGGACGAGGGATTTGCCAAGAATTACCGCGGAGCGGGTCTGGGCCTGTCCATTTCAAAGAACCTGGTCACCCTGCTTGGAGGCAGGATCTGGGCGGAATCCCAGCTCGGGGAAGGCAGTGAGTTCTATTTCACCCTACCCTGGCGACCTGCACCGGGCGAAGAACCCAGGCCCGTGGCCGCCTCACCGAAAATCAGCAAACAGGTCCGTCGGAAAACGGTTCTGATCGCAGAAGACGAGGCCGACAATTTCCATTTGCTGAAAATCATCCTGAAGGAATACCACGTGACCGTCCATTGGGCCCGCACCGGTCCGGAAACCCTGGAAATGCTCAGAGAGCTTCCCCGGGTCGATCTGATTCTCATGGACCTCCACATGCCCGAAATGAGCGGACTGGAAGTCACCCGCCGCATCCGGCGAACGGATCCGGCCCTTCCCATCATCGCACAAACCGCACGCGCCATGGATGGCGACCGGACCAAATGCATGGAAGCCGGGTGCACCGATTACCTCAGCAAGCCCATCCTTCCGGAAGCATTCCGCACCATGATGAACAAGTACCTGGGTTGATTCCGGGTACGATTGTTCATATGTTGTGGATATCCTGCGGGATACTCCTGCATTTCTTCCCGTATTTTTACCCCGATCCGCCATGAAAACGCGCCAATGAACCTGTTGTACACTCTCTATTCACAATTCATCGACTTTTTTATCGGTAGAAAACAGAGCTTCCAGCACCGCCTTCAAAACCTGGTGTTCCTTCTCGGGAGCCTGGCCATGTTCCTGATGTTGCTCGTGAAGATCCGGTTCACGCCCCCCAACGGTGCAAACCTGCTGCTTCTCTCCTCCTTTCTGGCCATCCTTCTGGTGTCCTATGCCATCGGCCGACTGACCAGCGCCATGCGGCTTGCCAAATGGCTTTGTTCCTTTCTGGTGTTCCCCGTGTTTCTCCACGCATTTTTCATTTCCCGGGGGATCCACCCGGATTTGATGAACCTGTTTCTGGTGTACTTCATGATCCTCATGCTCATCTGGCAGGGCCGGTTCCGCTTCCTCATCACGGGGGTGTTCACCCTGGTGATGTTCCTTCTGTTCTCCGGCTGGGGCGTGCTCGCACCGTCAAGAGTCGCCCTCACCGAACCCGATCCCCAGAGCCGCGCACTCATCCTGACCTACCTGGTTTCGGCCTACATGGGTGCCCTGATCATCCCTCTCGTCATGCGCAGCTACCAGAATCAATTGCAACGCGCGTCCCAGTCCGACAAGCTGAAAGCGTCCTTTTTATCCAACATCTCCCATGAGATTCGCACCCCCATGAACGCCATCCTCGGGTTTTCCCAGCTACTGGACCCGGCGTTGGAGAAATCCTCCCATGCCTTTTACATCCGGGCCATCCAGGAGAACTCATCGAACCTGATGAAGCTGATGGACAACCTCATCGATTTGTCGGAACTGGAAGCCGGGACGTACCGGCTCAAACCGGCGCCCATGAATCTGACCGCCCTCATGGAAGAACTGAACCAAACCTTCGGCGACCAGATCCAGAAAGGCAACAAACGAAACGTCAGCCTGGTCATGGAACAACCGGAGGAGGAACTCTGGATTCATTGCGACTTCATGCGGCTGAGGGAAGTCCTCGCCCAGATCTTGCAGAACGCGGTAAAATTCACGGACAAAGGCCGGATCACCTTTGGCTACAAGCTGAATCACAAAGGATTGCATTTCCACATCTCCGACACGGGCCGGGGGATCCGCCCCGACGGACTGGACAAAATCTTCGATCCCTTCCACAAAATCGGGGACGAAATCTCCCCCGCCTACCGCAAGGGAGCAGGCATCGGACTGGCCATCTCCAGAAAGACCGTGGAACTCATGGGCGGCCGCATCTGGGCGGAGTCGGAAGGAGAAACGGGCACCTGCATCCGGATCTGCCTGCCACTGCAGAACCTATCGCCCCGGTCCTCCCTGCGCCTTCTGCCCTTCGCGCAGAGAGCCCTGTCGATCCCAACCCTCCTGCGGCTTCACCTGACGCCGGAGGGAGGACCCGGAACCAAACCGATCCTGGCAGGAATCCTCCATACCGCCGACGCAGAAGCCTCCTGACCGCCGCCCGTCTCGCATGGGGAATCCGCAGAATTCCCTTATATTTGAACGTGCGATTCAACCTTATCATTTTGGAATGACGGCAGAGCAGAAGCCCAGGGTCCTCTACGTGGACGATCTTCCCCTCAATCTGAAGTTATTTGAAGCAACCTTCAGGAACGACTACGACATCACCATCACGGATGTACCCGGAGATGTGATGCGCCTCATCGAGGAGAAGGAGATTCAGGTCGTTGTTTCGGACCAGCGCATGCCCGACATGAACGGAACCGACCTCCTGGAGCGGATTGCTGAGGTCCACCCCGACATCCGCCGCTTCCTGCTCACAGCCTTCACCGACACCGAAACGGTCATCGAGGCCGTCAACAAGGGACGCATCCACGGCTACATCAAGAAGCCCCTGCAGGCTGATGAAATCCGCTCCTCCATCGCCGCCTCCCTGGAAGTCTACCACCTGCGGAACCGGAACCGCATCATGATGAAGGAATTGGAGAAAGCCAATGCTGCCCTGCTGAATCTGGACGGACTGAAATCCGAAATCATCAACAGCATCAGCAAGGAGATCAGCTCCCCCCTGAACCGGATCATGGGCACGCTCCACCTCCTCAAAACGAAGATCGAAGGGGACGAACTCACCGAGGTGGTGAACCTCCTGGACCGGTCGGTGTTCAAGCTGGAACAGTTTTCCCTGCTGGCGAAGCAAATCTCCCTGTTGAAATCGCCCGGCTTCGAACTCAAAAAGAACAACGTGTCCCTGAAACAGGTGGTGCAGTTCGGCGTCATTGAAACCGCGGAGGAGCTTTCGGAACAGCAAATCCGGATGGAACGGATCCTGGACGGGGACGATCTCGACGTTCAGGGCGATTCGGGATTGCTTGTGAGCTGTCTTGTGGCGCTGGTCCGCTATGCCTATGAGCACACGGAAGAAGGGGGAACCGTTACCGTTTCCGCCACCCGCACCGGAAACGAACTGCTATGCCAGGTTTCGGACCAGGGAGCCAATTACCAGCAGGAAGACTTTGCCCTCCTGGAAAACCGTTTCTCCCGAAAGGAGGAATCCCTGAACATGGATCTGGGCATCGGATTGGCCCTGTCCCGGATGATCATGGAAAGCCACGGCGGCTTCCTGACGTTCCGGAAGGGAGAAAATGACACCGGTTGTTTTCAAATGCACTTTCCCCCGGAAACCCTGGACGACTAAACGGACTTCCGCATGAATGAATCCCTGCTTCAATCCCTGATGCGCCTGTTTGCCATCATGGTCAGCATCAACAGGGATGTGGTCCACATTCTTGCCCGGAATTTCGTGGAGTCCTTTCTGACGGAAGAATTCAACCCCACCCTGGCCAAACGCTATCTCAAGGTCTTCGACCAGTATTCCAAAGAGCTGGAGGGGTATGAGAAAGGCAAGAAGAACAAAAAAATCGCCGCCTGGTCGGTGAAAATCCTGACCATTTGCCAGCAAGTGGTGGAGGAGTTGCACATCCGGCACCGGTTCACCATCCTGATCAGCCTGATCCGGTTCTCCAAATACGTATCCGAAGTTTCCGCCACCACCTCCCTGTATGGCAACCTGCGGGATGCCATCCGCACCGTGGCCGACGGCCTCCTGATCCGGAAGGAGGAATACGAGGCCTGTTCCACCTTCATCACGGACAAATTCTACAAGGTGGAAGACCGGAACAACCTGCTGATCGTCAGCAACGACAAGGAATTCCTCGACGGGGAAATCAAACATGTGCAGAAAGACAATTTCCCAGGACAGCTCATTGTCCTGCGCATCGAGCGGGCCGACACCTATTTGTTCCAGTACCTGGGCAAAGCCAAATTGCACATCCAGGGAAAATACATCTTCCCCCGCCATGTGTACCTCCTGCCAAAGGCCTCGTCCATCAAGGGAGAAACCTTCGCCCCCTGTATTACTCCGACATCGTTTCCGGCTTCATCCGGGTGGGCGAGAAGTGCCATCCATTTTGCGGCCCGGGACATCGAATTCCGGTACAAGAACTCCCCCAACGGCATCAAACGGTTCTCCTTCCAGGGTCGGTCCGGCGAACTGGTGGGGGTCCTGGGAGGCAGCGGCGCAGGCAAATCCACCCTCCTGCGGGTGCTGACGGGCAGCATGGAACTGGACCATGGCGACATCTTCATCAATGGTTTCCATCTTCGGGACGACGCCGAGGAACTGGAAGGCATCATCGGGTTTGTGCCCCAGGACGACCTGCTGATGGAGGAGCTCACCGTGTACCAGAACCTTTGGTTCAACGCCCGTCTGTGTCTGGACGGGAACTCGCCTGAGGAAATCCGGCACACGGTGGAGCATGTGCTCAACGAGCTGGATCTGTTCGAAGCCCGACACCTGAAGGTGGGGACCCCGCTGAACAACACCATCAGCGGGGGTCAGCGAAAACGCCTGAACATCGCTCTCGAACTGGTGCGGGAACCCCAAATCCTGTTCGTGGACGAACCCACGTCCGGACTTTCCTCCACCGATTCGGAGAATGTGGTGGCCCTCCTGAAGGAACAGGCCATGAAGGGAAAGCTGGTGATCGCCAACATCCACCAGCCCTCGTCCGACCTCTTCCGGCAATTCGACAAAATCCTGGTTCTGGACCGGGGCGGGTTTCCGGTGTATGCGGGCAATCCTCTGGAAGGGATCACCTATGTCAAAACCCTGGCCCGCAGGGTCGATGCGAACGAAGCCGAATGCCGCACCTGCGGGAACACCAATCCGGAAGAAATCCTCAAGGTCATCGAGGAACGGGACGTGGACCAGTTCGGGGAATTCACATCCCGCCGGAAAATCAAGCCGGCCCATTGGTACCAGGAGTACAAGCAACGGATTGAAGCCGGCGTGGAGCTCAAAACCGTCCGGACCTGGGTACCCTTCAACAAGTTCATGATCCCGACCCCTTTCCGGCAGTTTCTGATCTTTTTCAAACGGAATCTGCTGGCCAAACTGGCCGACCGGCAATTCATGAGCATCGCCCTGCTGGTGGCTCCCCTGCTGGCCCTGATCCTGGGATACTTCTCCAAGTATGTGGCAGGCACCGAAACCGATCCCCGGGCCTACGTGTTCAGTCAGAACGAAAACCTGCCCGCCTATCTGTTTATGAGCGTGGTGGTTGCCTTGTTCCTCGGATTGATCGTGGCTGCCGAGGAAATCATCAAGGACCGGAAAATCCTGGAACGGGAAAGCTTCCTGAACCTCAACCGCAGCGCCTACCTGCTGTCCAAAATCGGACTGCTCTTCCTGCTCTCGGCCTTCCAGATGCTGTTGTTCGTGTTCATCGGAAACCGGATCCTGGAGATCCGGGGCATGGATTTCTCCTACTGGCTCGTCCTGTTTTCCACCGCCTGCTTCGCCAACCTGCTGGGCCTGAACATCTCGGACGGACTGAAATCCGTGGTTGCCATTTATGTGATCGTGCCCTTTCTGCTGGTTCCCCAGATCATGCTGGCCGGAGTGATCGTGAAGTTCGACAAGCTGTATTACCGGTTTGCCTCCCACGAAACCGTTCCACTTTCCGGCAACGTCATGGCCAGCCGTTGGGCCTACGAAGCCTTGGCCGTCAATCAGTTCATGAACAATGCCTACCAAATCGACCTGTCGGAGATGGAACGGATGGAATCCAACGTGAACTTCGACCGCCAGTTTCTCATTCCCGCTCTGGTCCAGGAAATCGGGGATGCGGAAGCACTCCTGCCCCAAAGGACGCAACCGGAATTTGCCGCCCACCTGGAGACCGCGCGGCGGGGGATGGAAGGTATTTTCCTGGTGAAGGAGAAACCGGATCCCGGGTCCCTCTCCCCGGATCGGTTCGATGCGACCGTTGCCCGGGATCTCACGCAATGGCTGGAAGCCTACCGGTCCCAGCTGACCCTCCACCGGAACAGGCTTCTGCTGGAGAAGGACAAACGGATCGATTCCCTGATCCGGGCAAGCGGCGGCGCTGAAGCCTACCGGCAGCTCAAACAGGACCGGTACAACGAAAGCCTGGCCGACCTGGTGCTCAACCGCAACGAATTGCACAAAATCGTGAACCTGGATGGAACCCTGGTCCGGAAGATGGAACCCATCCACCAGAATCCCGATTCTCCCTGGGGTCGGTCCCACTTCTTTGCATCCTACAAACACCTGGGCTCCTGGCGTGTTCCGTGCCTGTATTTCAATCTCCTGGTCATCTGGGCCATGACCCTGGGGTTGTATGTGACCCTTCGTTTCCGGGTCCTGGCAAAGGTTCTGGCAGCTTTGGGGTCGCTTCAAAACCGTCGTCGCCCCTTTGTCTCGTAGCAGATTTTGTGTTAAATTGGTGCGTGAAAGCATTGTTCAAAACCTTTCTTATGAGAAGAACCTTATTGGGCGGATTCGTGGGAATCCTAACGGGATGCAGCCTGCTCCTGAGCTGCAGTCAGAACAACCGGGGGGGCTCCTCCCTCATGGACGACGTGGGAGGAACGGGCCAGGAAGGGGACATCACCTCCTTCAGCCAGATCTATCATCTCTATCCGTCCCCGGCGGAAATGCTGAGCATCATCGACATGGCGGAAATGGCCTACGACGGGGAATTGCTCGCCCGGGTCGACATGAAAGACAAATACCTGACCACCAAGGCCAAGACCAGCATGCTGGGCGTGTACATGACGGACCTCGCCTATTCCGCGTTGTTTGGAAGACACGAAGCCACCCTGAACTACCTGGAACTTGTCAGGGATCTGGCCGAGGACATCCGCATCGACGAAGCCGTCAGCGATGCGATGATCCAAAAAGCACGCGATAATGTGGATTACCTGGACTCCCTGTACCAGATTTCCAACGAAGCCTTCATGAACATCATCGCCTTCTGCGAACGCAACGAACGGTCCAACACGGTGGTCATGCTTTCGGCCGGGGCTTTCACCGAAAGCCTGTACCTGGCCGTCAACCTCATCGACAACCACGAGGAAGCAGACTATCTCCTGCAGCACCTTGCCGACCAGAAGTACACCCTGGACAACTTCATGGCTTTTGCGGTGAGCGTCGACCAGGAGGACAATGTCAGCTCGACCATCGCGGATCTGAAGACCATCAAAGAAATCTATGACGGCATGGACCCGGGCAGCGGAAAGGTCACGGTGACCACGGGATCGGAGGACGGTGAATCCGCTCCCAAAAAACTGGTGATCGGAGGATCGGGCGACCAAAGCCAGCCCAGCCTGTCCCGGGACGAGTTTTTCGCCCTGGAGGAAGCCGTCGTCGCCCTGCGAAACAAAATCATCGAAGGTCAAAATTGAATCCGGAACCATGAAATTGCCACAAAGAATCCTCATAGCCTTGCTCCTGGCTCTCTGGTTTGCACCGAGGGCAGGCGCCCAGAACTGCGATCAGCACCACATCGAAGGCGATTGCCGGTACGATGTGAAAAAGGGACACAAACTCTATTCCCAATCCAGATCCGTCAGCATGAGTCCGCTCGACACCGTGGAATTCGACATCGTGTTCTACGGGCAGAAAGACTACATCCTTTCTTTCTGCACCCACAAGAAGATGTACCCGATCCATTTTGTGTTGATCGACAAGCAAACCGAACAGGTTCTGTACGACAACGAAGAGGACAAATACCTGGAATCGCTCGGATTGGGGTTCGACGTCAGCAAGTCTTTGATTATCCGGATGAACGTCCTGGCCAGGGAATCCAGCGAGCAAGAGATCCAAAGCAATGTGGGCTGCGTGGGGCTCCTGATCCAGTACAAGAACTACCCGAACAAGAAAGTCAAGTTGCAGATGTAGGGTTTTCCGTTTTTGTTTTCCTACTTGCGATTGGCTACATTTGGCATTCATACCAAAGACCTATGAGCAAGAAAAATATCATCCCCCTCGGCCTGATCCTCCTCCTGAGTTCCTGCCTTCGCGTGGAAACAGAGCCCATCATGGTGCTGAACCCCACGGCGACACTGACGGCACACATCAAAAACCAGAAGATCTATGCCACGGTCGATCTCAAAGCCAACCCGGACGTGCTCACCGCGGGGAACATTCCCTTCCGTTTTGAATACGAGGGTGATCTGAGCATTTTCAACACCAAAACCGGAAATGTCATCGATCTGAATTCCTTCACCGGAGGCGGAATTTCCCAGGTATACACGGTTTCCGCCGACACGGCCACCCATGATCGTTTCATTGTCGTGGTTTCGGGGCGGGTCTCCGCTTTTGCAGACATCGGAAAGGACTCGGATTCCTCCAATGACAAGGAAATCAGCACGGCCGAATTCTACACCGAGGAGCAATTCTTTTTAACCGAACTTCTGTCGCCTCCCGCACAGAACTGAAACCGATCCCGATGAAACACCGTGTGTTCATAGCGAAGGCACTTGCCCTGGGCCTCGCCCTGGGCTTCACCCTGCCTATGAATGCACAGGAGGTCCCGGCCCGGCCCCTGTCCATCCCGGTGTACCATCCCATGGTGTTCAACCCGGCCGTTGTCGGAAGCAAGGATTTCACCAGCGTATCGCTTACCAGCAAGGTTCTGAATTCCCCGCAAAACCAATTGCTCCAGTTTCACACCCGTTTCGGGCAGCATCCCTCCGGATTCTCTCCCTGGGGACTTGGGTCCTATGTGTTCCGGAACAACCCCGGCACAGAATGGGAAACCGGAGCCAGCGTGGCAGCCGCCTACCACATTCCGCTGGACGAAAACTACCTGCACATGATCTCCGTGGGAAGCTCCTTCCGGGGCTTTTTCCATCTTCCCGGAAAAACCCTGAAGGAGGTCTACAACGACCCGGGCAGGGTGTTCCAGCTCAACATGGATCTGGGGGTCTATTACTATGGTCCCCGAGCCTTCGGAGGATTGTCTTCCACCTCCCTGTTCGGGGGAAAGTGGGATGCCGTCCTGCCCGGGGACTCCAGCCTGTTCTTTCCCCGGGGGTACCATGCCTTCGGAGGCTACAAATTCATGATCAAACGCGATCCAGGCATCGTCCTGGAACCGTCCCTGCTGATCTCGGTCAGCGATTCCACCCTGGGCGAATTCCACAGGCACATGGTTCCCTACCTGAAATTGTATTTGCAGAACTTTTACGTGGGAACCGGGATCAAACCGCTTCAGTTTCCCAATTTCTGGAAATCCATGGACGTGATCGTTTTCTTCTTCCAGTACCAGTTCCCACGCATGCACACGGGGGTGTACCTGGAATTTCCACGCACGGGATTCCTGAACGACAACAACATCATTTTCGAGGTCAACCTGGGCTTCAACCTGGGCAAGGAAGGAGAGGGCTTTTTCAAATACAGGCACTGGTAACGAGATGGGGGCACGTTCAACATACCGCAACCTGGCATGCATCCTCGGAGGCCTGCTGCTGGCGCTGAGTCCGGTCACCGGACAGCAGGAAGAGGATGTGCCGCCGGTGTACACGGATTCGGTCCGGGTCGAGCGGCTCATCGTTCGCGACACCCTGCTTCTGAAGATCGATGGTCCGTCCAACGACATCAGCTTTTACATGAACGGCATCGTGTTTTTATCCAACACGAAATTTCACCAAAAAGACATGATCCCGGACCACATTGCCTTCGGGACCACCAAATCCTACTTCTCTCCCCTGGAATTCGTGGGCATGGAAAGCAGCCGCCCCCTGTTCAGCAACGACGACTTCCCCTATTCACCGGCCGGATCCTCCTTCACCCGGGATTACAAGACCGTGTATTTCACAAAACCGGTGCGGGAAAGTGGCAAACGACTCGTGGAGAAGATTTTCGAGATGACCATCGTCAACGGGGAAGGGTCGACCCATCGCATGCTCCCGTTTTGTGCCTCCCCTTCCCGCTACCTGCACCCGGCCATTTCCATGGACGACAGCTTCATGGTGTTTTCCTCCGACCAGAGTCCAACCTCGGGCGGACTCGATTTGTTTTATGTGGAGAAAACCCCGGATGGCTGGTCGGAGCCCGTCAACATGGGCGAGCGAATCAACACCTCCGGACACGAGTGGTACCCCTTCCTTGATCAACACAACAATTTGTATTTCAGTTCGTCGGGACAGGAAGGCTTTGGAGGATATGACATTTTTGTCTCCTTCTTTAACGGTTCGGGCTGGGACGACCCGAGGAACCTGAGCGAATATATCAACTCAAGCCGGGACGAACTGGGCTTTTCCATCCATCCAAACAACAAAACGGCGGTCTATTCCCAGGCGGGTCAGACCGACAGCCCCAAAGGAGAGATGTTCCGGATGACGCTCAACAGTCCGGCGTTCATGCTGGCCGGCATCGAGGACGAAAGGAACTCCGATTTCGCCGCCTTGATCCGGGACCTGACGGAGGGAGGTTACACCGCCTCCGGTGCAAGTCTGGAACGGTCCGCCCCCCGACGGGCCAGTCCCCGTTTGAATGCTCCGCCCCTGCTGACCCAGAAACAACCGGTTGCCGAAACACCCGAACCGGAACAGGCGGTCGAAGAGACGGTCGAAGAGACCGTCCAGGAAGTCCAGGCAACCATTGACCTGGGAACCGATCGCCAACAGACCCGACGCGAGCGACGGGAAGAAACCAGACAGCTGACGCCGGAACCGCAGTTGGAAATCCGGTCCGAAACCACCTCCGAAACCACCCCACCCATCCAGGCGGTCGCACCGGAAGATAAGGCGGTGCAGCCCGAATTGAAGGTTGCGGAACCGGAGCTAAAAGTGGCGGAGGAAAAGCCCGCTCCGGCCGAGACCAGGGAATCCCGGCCGGCGGTGACCAACCAGCCTCCCGCTGTCCAGGAAACGCCGCGAATCGATGTCCCAGCCAACACCGACCCCGACCGGGTGGTGTTCCGGGTCCAGATTCTGTCCATGGCCTCTGCGGGGACCCGCGCATCGGTGACCATCGGGGGAACCAATTACAAAACCTTCGAGTATTACTACAAGGGCGCCTACCGCATCACCGTCGGGGAATTCGCCACGGTGGCCGAAGCGTTGCGTTTCCGGACAACCTGCCGGGACGCCGGCTACAGCCAGGCATTTGTGGCCGCCTTCCGAAACAACGAAAGGGAACTGGATCCCTCCGTTTTCAAACGATGACCTCAAACCATGCTCACCGTTCTGCAACACCCCCTCATCGAACACAAACTCAGTCTGATCCGAAACAAGCAGACGGGAACCAAGGATTTCCGGGAGAATCTGGACGAGATCGCCGGGCTGATGGCCTATGAAATCAGCCGGGACCTGCCCCTGAAAACGCTTCCGGTGGAAACGCCCCTGGCTCTTTGCCAGAGTCAGCAACTGGCAAAAGAAATCGTTCTCGTTCCTGTACTTCGCGCAGGCCTGGGCATGGTGGATGGAATCACCAACCTGATCCCAACGGCCAAGGTGGGACACGTGGGCATGTACCGCGACCACGAAAGCCTGAAGCCCATGCAGTACTACGCCAAGTTTCCGCCCGGAATCCGGGATGCCGTTGTCATGGTCCTGGACCCCATGCTGGCCACCGGAGGCAGTGCCAGCGCCGTCCTGGACATCCTGAAGAAGGAAGGGGTATCGCTCATCAAGCTTGTCTGCATCGTGGGCGCACCGGAAGGGGTGGAACACATCGAGCGAAATCATCCGGAGGTTGACATCTATCTGGCCGCCCTGGATGAGGGGCTGAATGAAGTGGGATACATCGTTCCCGGTCTGGGCGATGCGGGCGACCGCCTTTTCGGGACCCGCTGAATCCATTCCCGGCTTTTTTCGTACCTTGGCCGACGTAACCCTAAACCACAACAACATGAAAAGCCTGTACTCCATGGGGCTTCTGGCCGCCATTGGTCTAACGTTCCTTGCCTGCGACACCAAGGAAAGCAATGCCCTTTTCAATGGAAACGATCTCTCCAACTGGACCTTTTTCTCCGACAAAGACAGTGTGGACATGGACGGCGTCTTCTGGGTGGAAGACGGCATGATCCAGACGTCCGGAATCCCCAACGGGTACATCCGTTCCAAGGGGTCCTACAGCAACTACGATCTCCATGTGGAATGGCGATGGATGGAGGAACCCGTCAACAGCGGGGTGCTCATTCATGTCCAGGGAGAGGACAGGCTTTGGCCCCAGGCCATCGAATGCCAGTTGATGCATGAACACGCCGGCGACCTGGTTTTGATGGGCAAAGGCACGGGAATCACCGTCCGCGACACCGCCTTCATGATCGAATCGGAGGAGAATCGCTACAAGGTGCTCCCCAAATGGGAAGCGGTCAGCGAACTTTCCGCCGGTGAATGGAACAGCTACGACATTTCCTCCATGAACGGCCGGCTCGAAGTCAAAGTCAATGGCGTGCTGCAACATGTGGGTACGGCGGCCACGCTCACGGAGGGCAACATCCTGTTGCAGTCCGAAGGCGCACCTCTTCAGTTTCGGAACATCACTCTGACACCGAGGTAGGACCCCGATCCTTGTTCCTACCAGCCCGACATGGGGTTGTCCACGATGATTTCGCCTGCAAAACCGGTTGCCTTGTAACCGGATAAATACGCAAGTTTGCACATCCGGACGAACACATCGTAGTCGATGCGATCGGGACGGTCGGTGACCCGATGGTAGTCGGCATGGGTGCCCGTGGAATAAAACAACACGGGGATGTCCTTGCGTGCGAAATTGATGTGGTCGCTCCGGTAGAAAAACTGTCCTGGAAGGGAGAGGTCGTTGTAGGTGTAATTGCCCACGAGCCCCAGTTCCTTCAGCGCCTCCCTGTTGATTTCCATGAGGATTTCGCTCTGCAGTCCACCAAGAACCTTGACCGTATCCTTTCCGGAAATGGTCAGTTCGTCCCGGTCGCTTTGCTCATCCTCAGGGGTTTTGGACCGTCCCACCATGTCCAGGTTGATGACTGCGGCAATCCGTTCGAGAGGGACCAGGGGGTGGTCGGCAAAATACCGGGACCCGAACAACCCGATTTCCTCCCCCGACACCCAGAGAAACCCGACACTCCGGGCCGGGGCCCTCTTCTCGGCAAGAAAGGCGCCGGCCACCTCCAGGAGGGCCACGCTGCCCGAGGCATTGTCGTCGGCCCCGAAGAACACCTCTCCGGAAGCATTC
Source organism: Bacteroidales bacterium (assembly GCA_041393235.1). Lineage (GTDB taxonomy): Bacteria > Bacteroidota > Bacteroidia > Bacteroidales. Next base: position 99,860 of record JAWKKO010000012.1, on the reverse strand, counting down.
GTCCCGAGATGGTCGTAGTGGGCCACATAGAGTATGATCTCCTGAGACCATTCCGGATCACTGCCTGGAAGAATGCCGAACACATTGGCCGTTTCCAGGGCCTCCTGTTTCACGATCAGGTCGACGCTCCCCCGCTTGCCCTCCAGGACAAAGGACCGGGGCGTCAAATCCCGGTCAATGGCCTGCTGAAGTTCCGCCAGGTCCTTTCCCGCGGTCGCGAGAATCGCATCAGCCACCTTGCGGTGTACGAACAGCACCGGGGGAATGGGCAACCCCATGGGCGTCCGGTCGGGAAAGGAATAGCTGTGGCTCATGGCATCCGCCATCCCTGGAACCAGGTCGTCCAGATCCTGGGCTCCGGACTTGGGCCCGGGAACAAGAAGCACGGCTTTGGGCCCCAGCTGCATCAATCCGGGGAGCTTGGTTTGCAGACTCACCTGCAGGTTGCCCCATTCCCTGCCGGGGAGCAGTCCGCTTGTTCCGTCCTCCGACGTGGGGCCACCGTCCATGATCAGAACGATCTTGTCTTTGACATCCACGCCCGCCAGGTCGAGATAGCCATTGGCTTCGTCGTGGATGCCATATCCTGCGAACACAAAGTCTCCCTCCACATGAACCGAATCCCGGCCCAGACCCGTCAGGGAGTAAAAGGGGAGCTGCAGGTCGGTCTCCTCACCGGTCGTGGTTTCGATCCGGATCCGGCTCTTTTTCATGTCATAGGACCGGGAGGCAAGGGCGTATTCCTGAAACAATCCCTGCCCGGCCACGGCTTCCCGGAGCCCCAGGCTTCGGGCCTGGACTTCCAGGTAACGGGCTGCGGCGGATCCGCCCGTCTCGCCGGTTGCACGGCCTTCCACCTCTCCGGAGGCGAGAAATTCCATGTGGGGACGCAAATCCCCCTCCCGGATCGAGGCCAGGCCCTGTTTTTGGGCCTGCAGGAGCTGACATTGGCTGGACAGGAATCCGATCGCAATCAGAAGGTGCAGGGTTCCAAGTCGCATGAAGGTGCGGGTATCTCTCATGATTGCAGGGGTTGGTTGCCTCAAAGTAAATAATCGCCGAAGTTTGCACGGTCTCTGGAAAGCAGGGGCTCATTTTTTCCGTACTTTTGTTGCCGAAAATTCCGTGCGAAGCGGATCCATTCATTTAATACATTTTGACATGCAACTGGATATTTCGAGGGTCACCGGATTTGTTTCCAAAGAAGCAATCCTTCAATTGAGCGATGAAGCAAAAAAGGCACAATCTGTCCTTTATGAGGGCAGCGGAGAAGGCAATGACTTTCTGGGTTGGCTGAAGCTGCCAGGGGAGATCACGGAACTGCAACTGGAGGAGATGGAGAAAGCGGCTGCAGCCATCGCCGGGAACACGGAAATTGTCGTCGTGGTGGGGATTGGCGGAAGCTACCTGGGTGCCCGCGCGGTCCAGGAAGCCCTCGGGAACAATTTCGCTCACCTGCTGAGCCGTCAGAACGCCCCCCACATGGTGTTTGCCGGTCACAACATCGGGGAAGACTACATGAAAGAACTGCTCGATTTGCTCGATCAAAAATCCTATTCCATCGTCGTGATCAGCAAATCCGGCACCACCACCGAACCCGCCATTGCCTTCCGCATCCTTAAAAACCACCTGGAAGGAAAGGTGGGCAAAGAGGAAGCCCGCAAACGAATCGTGGCCGTTACAGACGGGGCCCGTGGCGCACTCCGGACACTGGCCGACCAGGAGGGCTATGCTTCCTTTGTGATCCCCGACAACGTGGGAGGCCGGTTTTCTGTGTTCACGCCGGTTGGACTGATTCCTCTGGCTGCCTGTGGGGTGCCGATCCGGGACCTGGTGAAGGGAGCCCGCGACATGATGACAAAGTGCGACCCGAACGTCGACTTCGAAAAAAACCCGGCCACCCTGTACGCCGCGACCCGGAATGCATTGTACAGATCGGGAAAGAAGATTGAGATCCTGGTCAACTACAACAACAAGCTGCACTACGTTTCCGAATGGTGGAAACAGTTGTACGGCGAAAGCGAAGGAAAGGAAGGAAAGGGGATTTTCCCCGCATCCGTAGACAATTCCTCGGATCTTCATTCCATGGGGCAATACGTGCAGGAAGGGGAACGCACCCTGTTCGAAACGGTGATCAGCGTGGAGGAAGCACACGAACACATGGTCATACCGAAGGATCCCGACAACCTGGACCAACTCAATTTTCTGGCCGGCCAGCGCATCGATCACGTAAACAAGATGGCCGAGCTGGGAACCATCCTGGCCCACATCGACGGCGGAGTCCCCAACATCCGGATCTCCCTTCAACGACTCGATGCTTTCCACCTGGGGCAGCTGCTTTATTTCTTTGAGAATGCATGCGGGATCAGCGGATACATGCTCGGAATCAATCCGTTCAACCAGCCCGGTGTGGAAGCCTACAAAAGAACATGTTTGCCTTGCTGGAAAAACCCGGCTTTGAGGAGGAAACCAGGAAAATCAAAACCCGGTTGTAAACAATTTTTCCTTCCCCCTGTTTAAGAAGAGGCTGCCTCCAAAGGGCAGCCTTCTTGTTGACAGACAGATGAGAAACCTTTCCAACAACCTCAAGGGAACCCTTCTGGCCTTTGCCGCCACCCTGGGCATGGCCAATGTGTATGTGTTTTCAAAGGCAGCCCTTCTGGAGGTGAATTTCTTTCAGTTTCAATTCTACTGGTTTGCTCTGGCACTTCTCTGGATCCTTCCCTTTCTCTGGGCAACGGGTGTGTTCCGGAAAATCCCCCGCCTCAGCCGGTCGTCCCGGTGGACTCTCCTCCTCATCGGAATCCTTGAACTTGGGGCGGCGCTGCTCTTGTTTCTCGCCATCCAGAAAGCCGACAACCCCACCACCATCTCCTTTCTTTCGAATCTGACTCCCCTGTTCGTCACCCTTCTTGGAATCCGCTTTCTCGGCGAACGGTTCAACGCCCTGGAGGCTTTGGGCGTATTTCTGACCATTTCCGGCGTCATTCTGATCACCTACCACCGTGGAGCCTCGTTTTCCGATTACATGGGCAAGGGATCGGGCTTTATCCTGCTGTCGTCTGTTTTTTTGTCCGTCAGCGTGGTCATGGCCAAAAGCCGGATCAAAGACCTCCATCCCGGCATCCTGACCCTGAACCGGGTGGTGTTTCTCTTTGCATTCGGCTTGCTGGCCATGCTGATCCGGCAGGAATCGTTTCAAATTTCCCGCACGGCCGGAATGAACCTGGCCATCGGGTCGGCCATGGGTCCCTTTCTGACAGGATTGACCCAATACGGCGCCCTCCGCTACATTGAAGCGTCCCGGACCATGATCATTCAGGCCACCCGGAGCCTCTTTGTGCTGGTTGGCTCCATGGTGTACCTGTCCATCCTGCCGCAGTGGATGCAACTGACCGGGGGGCTGGTCACCATCGCCGGAGTGATCGTGATGACCCTGGGAAAAGCCCGCACCGCCACCCCCTCCTCAGAATGACACACAGAAAAAAGGCAACCCCTGGTACAGGGGGTGTCTTGGATGTGAACTGGCATTTTCACGAAGTGATAAGCACTTCACGAAAAGACACCCCCTGTACCACAAGGGATGTCTTTTCCGCCTTCTGGTCGTGGTTCAGGGGATGTCTTGGAAGTGAACTGGCATTTTCACGAAGTGATAAGCACTTCACGACAAGACATCCCCTGAACCTCCCCACCCTAACGGATTTCGATTTTCTTGGGCTCTTTGATCACCTCTGCCTTCTTCGGCAGGGTAATGCGAAGCACCCCGTTCTCCTGGGTGGCCTCAATGGCTTCCTGGTCCACTGATTCCCCGAGCCTGAAACTCCGCTTGAAGGAAGCCGTCACAAATTCCCGGCGACGGTAGGTGGGTGCCTTTTCTTCCCTGGAAGCTTCTTCGGTCCGGGCTTCGTAGCTGATGGTCAGAAGGTCATCTTCCACGTTGAGCCGGATCTCGTCTTTGGGAACCCCCGGCACCGCCATTTCGATCCCGAAGGAACGTTCGTCCTCCTGCACGTTGGTGGCCGGAGCCTGCGTTCCGCAAACCGGATTGGCGACGTGGTTGAAGAAACTGTCATTGAAAAAATCATCCCAGTAAGCGGGAACCTGTTTGGTGTGTACGCGAGCGATCATGTTTTTATCCTCCTATTGATTTGATTTGTTTGTTTTGGTGTTGACTTGACACCGGAGGATCAAAGCATGTGCCATCCGATGAAATATGTCATTTTGACATTTTTCATCCAAGCGAACATGTCATTTTGTCATTTTTGAATCACGGAGACTGTCGGTTCGACCGCTCCAGCTCCTCGAGCCGGGCTTTGAAGATGCTCTCCTGGGAAGCGAGGGCATCGGCCTGCTTCTTGGTTTGTTCGTACAGCTCCCTGTTCTGAAGGTAGGCCTTCACCTTGGAGAGGGTGGCTGCCAGGGCATCGCTCATCTGACGGATGAAATCCATCTGCAAGGGTGGAATGATCCCCAGCGAGGCCATCTCAATGACGGCAAGGACCTTTCCATCCAACATGACGGGGGCGATCAACACGCTGGAGGGCATGTCTTCGCCCAATCCCGACCGGATCTTGATGTAATCCGGGGCAAATCGGTCAGGTAGATCATCTCCTTCTCCACGGCGGCCCGCCCCACAAGCCCCTCGCCATGCATGAAAACCGAATCGACATGCTTTTCCCGGTCAAAGGCATAGCTTCCATACAAACGGAATTGTTCTCCCTCCCCGCCCTCCGATTCCTCCAGGACGTACAGCACCGCAACATCCGCTTCCGTGTAACCCACGAGGGCGCGGGTCACCACCCGGGCCAGGTTCCCCAGGTCATCTTCGGCCTCCCGGAACAGCTTGCTGAACTCTGCCAGCCCCTGGGCTGCCCAACTCCTGTTCTCCTCCTCCAGCCTCCTCTTTTCGCTCTCCTCGGTCGAACGCATCAGGCTTTCCTTCAGGGACAAAAGGGCCGCCCCCAGCTCATCGTCCGGACCGGCTTGTTCGTATTTGCCGGTGAAATCGCCAGAGGCCAGGGACCGGGCAAAGCGGCTCCGCGACCGGAGGGTGTCCAGATGGGTCGCCAGCTTGTTCCGCATCCCCGCAAAATCACCGGAGTCATGTTCGGAAGCCACCCCGGGGATCCGTCCCCGGTTCAGGTCATCCAGAATCCGCTCTGTGCGGACAAGATCGCGCCGCATACGCCAGAAAAAAAACAGCCCCAGGACCACAACCGCAACGGCCCCGGCCAGGGTGATTCCCCGCAGGGCCAGGGAGGCATCGGGCGGCAACATCAGGTGGGCGGTCAAAAGCAGGGCCGATCCCAACAGGGCCGGCGACAGGATGTGAAATCTGGTTTTCATACCTCAGGGTTGCATACCAAAAATACAAAAAAGATCAGCCCCTGCCCAACAGCGCTGTCCGGAGTCGCTCCAGGGCTTCCTCCAAAACCTGTCGCGGGCAGGCAATGTTCAGGCGCTGGTGTCCCTCACCCCCGGGCCCGAACATGGGTCCGTCGTTGAGACCGAGCCTCGCCTCCTCCAACATGAAGGATTTGAGCCCGGACCCTTCCAGTCCCAGGGGCCTGAAATCGAGCCACACCAGATAGGTCGCCTCCAGGGGAGAAATGACCACACCGGGCACCCGGTCGCCCAGGACATCCGTCACCACGTGGAAATTCTTCTCCAGGTATGCGAGCAACTGGTTCAGCCATTCGTCCCCTCCCGCATAGGCCGCCTCCATGGCCACCTGGCCGAACAGGTTTCCGCCTCCCACATGGATCCGTTCGAGCACCTGGTCGTACCGTTTTCGCAAACCGGGGTCGGAAAGGATCACAGCCGAGGAATGCAGTCCTGCCAGGTTGAAGGTCTTGCTGGGTGCCACGCAGGTGATGCATTGGGCGGCAATCTCCTTTCCCAGCGATGCCAGGGGAAGGTGCCGGTGCCCGAACAACGTGAGGTCGGCGTGGATTTCGTCGCTCAGCATCAGCACATCGTAACGAAGACACAGCTCGGCCACCCGTTCCAGCTCCGCTTTCGTCCAGACCCGCCCCACCGGGTTGTGGGGGTGACAAAAAACAAACATGCGGACCCCCTTTTGAAATTCCTCTTCCATGGCATCGAAATCCATGGCATACCGTGCTCCTTCCTTGACCAGGGGATTGTGTACCAGGGTCCGCCCATGTCCGGTTACGGCGGTAAAAAAGGGGAAATACACCGGGGGTTGGACCAGGATGCGGTCGCCCGGCTCCGTAAATTCCATCACGCAGAGATTGAGGGCGGGAACCACGCCCGGACTGAAGCGGATGTGATCCGGATCCACGGTCCACCCGTGCCTGCGTTCCCACCATCCGGCCACGGTTTCAAAAAATGCCCTGGACCGGAAGGTATAGCCATAGACGGGGTGCCGGGCCCGTTCCATCACCGCTTCCCGGATGAAATCGGGGGTTTCAAAGTCCATGTCCGCAACCCACATGGGCATCAGGTCCTCTTTCCCGAACACCGGCAGCAGCAAATCGTGCTTCACACAGTCCGTGCCCTTCCTGGGCACGATGCGATCGAAATCATAGGTCATTTTTCCATGGGATAAAAGGCGCTTTTGCCCGGATAATGCAAATCCTTCCTGGCCCTGTCCTCCGGGAGGGCCACATAGGTCGCTTCGCCTGTGGAACAAAGGGTTCCCTCCCCGTCGCACAGATCGACCCGGATAACGGCCAGACCATGGCGGAGGGAGGCCAGCCGGGCCCGCAGCACCACATCGCCCCGGGTCAGGAACACCGGCTTTTTGTATTTGACATTCAGAGCGCGGGTCACCCCGGCCGTTCCGGCCTTGACAAACACCACCCAGCTGGCGATTTCATCCATCATCGTGGCCTGGATGCCCCCGTGAAGGACGTCATGAAAGCCCTGGTACCGTTCATCGGCCTGCCAGGTACTCACCACCTCGTCGCCGTCTTCGTAAAAAACCATCCGGAGTCCAGCCGGATTCCGGGGACTGCATCCGAAGCAATCGTGTCCGGGGCGGTCCTGGTAGGGATTCTGCAATTTGATCATGAGGAATTCTCTTCTTCTTCCAAAAATACCCATTTCATTTTAACTTTGCCTTCCAACGATGGTACAGCCGAAAAAACACTGGGGACAGCATTTCCTCACAGATCCCTCAATCGCTGCGCGGATTGTGGATTCCCTCCCTCTCGGGCAGGGCGATCCGGTGGTTGAAATCGGTCCGGGAACCGGCATCCTCACCTCCCTTCTCCTGGAACGGGAAATGCGGCTGACTCCCGTGGAAATCGACCCGGAAGCGGCTGCCTACCTGCGCGACAGGTGGCCCCGTCTCGACGAGACGCTCGTCGAAGGAGATTTTTTAAAGATGGCCCCCGGGAAGGAATTGCCCGAAGTCCCCTTTCGCATCATCGGAAACTTCCCCTACAACATCTCAAGCCAGATCTTCTTCCGGGTTCTGGACTGGCGGGACCTCGTTCCTTCGGTGGTCTGCATGATCCAGAAGGAAGTGGCCGACCGGCTGGCCTCCCCGCCCGGTTCCCGGGATTACGGCATTCTCAGCGTGTTGCTTCAGGCCTACTACAGGATCGAAACCCTGTTTCGCGTCAAACCCGGCTCCTTCCACCCGCCGCCCAAGGTGCATTCGGCGGTGATCCGGCTGACCCGGAACGACACGGTGGCGCTCCCCTGCAATGAGGCCCTGTTCCGCGAAATCGTGAAAACCTGCTTCCAGCAAAGAAGAAAGATGATCCGGAATTCCATCCGCCCGATTTTGCTACCTTTGGACGATTCCACCGGTTTGCTGTCCAAACGCCCGGAGCAATTGGATGTGAATGATTTTGTCACCTTAACCAACTGGGTCGAGGCCAGGCGCAGCCAGACCACGGACCAATCCAACACAGCGGACCCATGAGCAAGGAGCTGACAAGGGAGTACCTGAGCGAATTGCGCCAGGTGATCCAGGCCAAAGAGGACGCGGCCATCCTGGCCCTCACCAAGGACCTGCACCCGGCCGACATTGCCGAATTGTATGAAAGCATCCCCCTGGAAGAGATGCAGTACCTGATCCTGCTTCTGGAGCCCAACCTGGCGTCCGACGTTCTGGTGGAGATGGAAGAGGACGACCGGGAAGAATTCCTGGAGGTCATGCCGTCCGAGATCATCGCCAGCCATTTCATCGACAACATGGATTCGGACGATGCGGCGGATGTGATCGGGGATCTGACCGAGGAGAAGAAGCAGGAGGTCCTGCTGCACATCGACGATGTGGAACAGGCCGGCGACATCGTGGACTTGCTCGGTTACGACGAGGACACGGCGGGCGGTCTGATGGCCAAGGAACTGATCAAGGTCAACGAGAATTGGGGCGTGGCCACCTGCATCCGGGAAATGCGGAAACAGGCCGAGGACCTGGACGAAATCTATTTCATCTACGTGGTCAACGACGGCAATGTCCTCCTGGGCATCCTGTCCCTCAAGGCCTTGCTTCTTGCCAGCGCTTCCACCCTGGTCAGGGACATCTACCAGGAGGAAGTGCGTTCGGTCCGGACCGACACCCCCTCCGAGGAGGTGGCCCAGATCATGGAAAAATACGACCTCATCGTTCTTCCCGTCATCGACTCCATCGGGCGTCTCATGGGACGCATCACCATCGACGACGTGGTGGATGTGATCCGGGACGAAGCCGAGCGCGATTACCAGCTGGCATCGGGGATCACCACGGATGTGGAAACCACGGACTCGCCCCTCCGGCTGTCCCGGGCCCGGCTCCCCTGGCTCATCATCGGGTTGATGGGGGGCGTGGTGGTCGCCGCGGTCATCGGCCGATTCGAAGACGACATCAAGATCAACCCCCAGATGGCCTTTTTCATCCCCCTCATCGCCGGCATGGCCGGTAACGTGGGGATCCAGTCCTCGGCCATCATCGTTCAGGGGATTGCCAGCAACAGCCTGGGTCTCGAGCGAACGTCCCGGAAGCTTCTCAAGGAACTCCTGGTGGGGATCATGAACGGGGTCATTCTCGCCACCCTGCTTTTCGTATACAATTACTTTGTTCACAAGGACCTGACCCTGACATTCACCGTCAGTTCCGCCCTGCTGGTGGTCATCCTGTTCGCGGCTTTTTTCGGTACGCTCATCCCCCTGGTCCTGCACAAGTTGAAATTCGATCCGGCCCTGGCCACCGGTCCCTTCATCACCACAACCAACGACATCATGGGCCTGTTCATCTACTTTCTGATGGGCCGCCTGATGTACGGGCTGTTCTGAGCCGGGACTAGAAGGTGGTGTTGATGGCCACGACGGGATCCATGCGGGCTCCCTGCCAGGCAGGAAAGATGCCGCTGATGAGGCCGATCCCCGAGGAAATCCCCAACCCCAGAAGGATGTTTTCCAGGGTCAGCATCATGGTGAAGTCGGAATTGAGATTGACGATGGTCGATCCCAGGAACACAATGAGCAACCCGATGGCTCCGCCGGCCAGCGACAGCATCACGGATTCGAAGAGAAACTGGGTGAGAATGAAATACTGCTTGGCTCCCAGTGCCTTTTGAATGCCAATGATGTGGGTCCGTTCCTTGACGGAAACGAACATGATGTTGGCGATGCCGAACCCTCCGACAATGATGGAGAAGACTCCGATCAGAAAACCGGCGATCTTGAGAACGGAGAACAACTGATCGAGCTGGTTGTTGATGATGCTCGTCTGGTTCAGTGCAAAATTGTCTTCCTCCGAAGGCTTGAGTTTCCGGAACGACCGCAATTGCTGGGTGAGTTCGAAGGTCAGTTCGTCGACCCCCACCCGGGGTTTGGCCTGCACCCAGATCTGGGGATTGGCGTAATCGCCCCGGATATCCACAAAATTCTTGAAATACGGCAGGGGCAAAAGCACCACGTCGTCCAGGATCTGGCCCTCGAAGGTTCCTTTGCCCTCCTTTTCCACCACCCCGATGACCAGGACCTTCCTCCCGAACACCTCGATGTGTTTCCCGAGCGGATTGGCATTCTCGAACAACTTCCGGGCAATGGTGTGGCCGATGACCGCCACGTTTCGCCCGCCACGGGCTTCCAGGGCGGTGAAGTACCGGCCCGATTGCAATTCGAAGGACCGGATGTCCTTGATCTCCGGCGTGATCCCCACGATGCCCGCCCCGCTGATGTTGTTGTTCCCGTATTCGATGCGCCGTCCGACCGAGGACAGAAAGCTCACTTCCTTGGCACCCCGAAGATGGGTCCGGAGGTATTCATACTCCTGTTCGGTGGGAAGTGGGCGGTTCATGTATTTCCACCACGGGTATTCCGTTTCCCCTTCGGGTGGGGCCCAGGGCCACTTTTCCACATAGATCACATCGCTGCCCAGGGTGTTCACGCTTTCCCGGATGTTTGCCTCCAGGGAATCGACCACGGTAAACACGGCGATGATGGCAAAAATCCCAATGGTGATGCCCAGAAGCGACAGCAAAGCACGAAGCCGGTTCACCGCAACGGCATGCACCGACATCACCAGACTCTCCCAGATCATCCGCAGTGTTCGCATTGTGTATGGATTGTGGTAAGAAAATGCATCAATGCTTCTTTATTTCAATGGAAACTGCTTCTTTTGCAATGGAAGCTAAAAGTACAAAGATCTCATCGAATTCTCACATGCCAGACCAGAAATCCATCACCAGCGCTCTCATTTCCGTTTACCACAAAGAAGGACTCGATGACATCGTCCGGGAACTGCACCGGCTGGGTGTGGCGCTCTACTCCACCGGAGGCACCCAGACCCACATCGCGGACCTGGGCATCCCCGTGACCCCGGTGGAAGAGGTCACCGGCTATCCGTCCATTCTCGGAGGGAGGGTAAAAACCCTGCATCCCAAGGTCTTCGGAGGCATTCTGGCACGACGCGCAATGGAAGGCGACCTGGCGCAGCTGAAAGAATACGACATCCCGGAATTCGACCTGGTGGTGGTGGACCTCTACCCCTTCGAGGCCACCGTGGCCTCAGGCGCATCCGAACAGGAAGTGATTGAAAAAATCGACATCGGGGGCATCTCCCTGATCCGGGCGGCAGCCAAGAATTTCCAGGACGTGCTCGTGGTGGCCTCCCGGTCGCGCTATGCCCACCTGCTGGACATCCTGAAGACACAGGGAGGGAAAACCTCCCGGGACGAACGGAAAGAGTTTGCCCGGGAAGCCTTTCAGGTTTCGAGCCATTACGATTCCGCCATCTTCGGTTATTTCGACGGCGGGAACTCGTCCGCCCTCAAGGTAAGCGAGCCGGAAGGACGGATCCTTCGCTACGGGGAGAACCCCCACCAGGAAGGCAGGTTCTTCGGCCGGCTCGATGAGCTGTTCGAGCAGCTGCACGGAAAGGAGATTTCCTACAACAACCTGCTGGACCTGGATGCGGCCGTGAACCTCATCGCTGATTTCGACGAACCCACCTTTGCCATTCTGAAACACAACAACGCCTGCGGACTTGCCAGCCGGCCCAACCTCACCGATGCCTGGAAAGATGCGCTGGCGGGGGATCCCGTATCCGCCTTCGGCGGGGTGCTGATCACCAACCAGCCCATCGATGCCGCCACGGCCGAAGAGATGGACAAGATCTTCTTCGAACTGGTGATGGCTCCCGGCTATGAGCCCGGGGCCCTGGACATCCTGCAGCAAAAAAAGAACCGGATCATCCTGCTGAAAAAGGGCGACAGCCGTCCGGCCAAACTCATCCGCACGGCACTCAATGGATTCATTCAACAGGACAGGGACGGCTCGGTGGAAGAAAAAGAACAGATGAATGCGGTGACGGACCGTTCCCCCGATGCGGCCCAGCTGGAGGATCTGGTCTTTGCCAACAAGATTGTCAAGCACACCAAATCCAATGCCATCGTCCTGGCCAAAAACAAGCAGCTCGTTGCCTCCGGGGTGGGCCAGACCTCCCGGGTCGACGCCCTGAAACAAAGCATCGAAAAGGCCAAGCAGTTCCAGTTCGACCTGGAGGGCGCCGTGATGGCTTCCGACGCATTTTTCCCCTTTGCCGACAGTGTGGCGATTGCCCGTGAGGCCGGAATCCGTGCGGTGGTCCAGCCGGGAGGATCGGTGCGGGACAAGGAATCCATCGACTATTGCAACACCCATGGCATGGCCATGGTCTTTACCGGAATTCGACACTTCAAACATTAATCACCAAACGCAGACGAGCTATGGGATTGTTTTCCTTCCAGCAAGAGCTGGCCATTGACCTGGGTACCGCCAACACGATCATCATCCACAATGACAAGGTGGTTGTCAACGAACCTTCCATCGTGGCCATTGATCAACACACCAGCAAGCTGGTTGCCATCGGGGAGAAAGCCCGCCAGATGCACGGAAAGACCCACGAGGACATCAAAACCATCCGTCCCCTCCGGGACGGCGTGATCGCAGATTTCCAGGCGGCCGAACTGATGATCCGCGGCATGATCAAAATGATCAACACCAAACGACGGGTGTTCACACCTTCCCTGAAAATGGTCGTCTGCATCCCGTCGGGCAGCACGGAAGTGGAACGGCGGGCCGTCCGGGATTCCTCCGAACACGCAGGGGGACGTGACGTGTACCTCATCTTTGAACCCATGGCCGCCGCCATCGGGATCGGTTTGGACGTGGAAGCCCCGGAAGGTTGCATGGTGGTGGACATCGGCGGGGGAACCACGGAAATAGCGGTGATTGCCCTGGGAGGCATTGTTTGCAACCAGTCGATCCGGGTGGCGGGTGACGGCTTCACGAGCGACATCCAGACGTACATGCGCCACCAGCACAACATCAAAATCGGCGAACGGACCGCGGAGGAAATCAAGATTCATGTGGGCTCGGCCCTCCCCGAACTGGACGAGCCGCCCCAGGATTTCTATGTGCGCGGACCGAACCTGATGACGGCCCTTCCCATCGAAATCCCCATCTCCTATCAGGAGATCGGGCATTGCCTGGACAAATCCATTTCAACATCGAAACCGCATCCCTTCTCCGTATTGGAACAAACACCACCGGAATTGTACGCCGACATCGTCACCAAAGGCATTCACCTGGCCGGCGGGGGTGCCTCTTCGGGGGCTCGACAAACGGCTGGCCGAAAAGATCTCCATTCCCTTCCATGTGGCCGAGGATCCCTTGCAGGCAGTGGCCCGCGGAACCGGCATTGCCCTGCGGAATGTGGACAAGTACCCCTTCCTGATGCGGTAGGCCCCAAGGCGGTGAACCATGAGGGCGCTGATCAGGTTCATACAGAGGCATGCAAGCCTCCTTCTGTTTTTGCTTCTTGAAGCAATCTCCATTGTGCTTCTTGTGGGCCACAACGCCTACCAGCGCTCGCGCATCGTTTCGTTCAACCGACAGTTGTCCGGATTCCTCTACCAGCGGGTCGACGGCGTCCGTGCCTATCTTTCCCTCCGGGAGGTCAACGAGGGACTTGCGGAAGAAAACACCCGGCTTCGGAATGCCCTGAGCCTTTACGACCAGTTGACAGACAGCGCCCTGGTAAAAACCGACAGCCTGCAGGACTACCGGTACAGCTACATGCCTGCCAGGGTGATTCAGAACAGCGTGTTCAAACAATACAACTACATGACCATCGACCGGGGCCGGGAAGCCGGGGTGTTCCGCGACATGGGGGTGGTTTCCGACCAGGGACTCGTGGGCATCGTTCTGGAAAGCTCCGACCATTTCGCCACGGTCATTCCCATCGTCAACCGGGATTTCCGCCTGAGTGTGAAGATCCTGTCCAACAATTATGCGGGCATCCTCCAATGGGACGGGAATTCGCCCCTGCATGCCGATCTGCACGAGATTCCCTTTCATGTGACCCTGACCGAGGGGGACACCGTGGTCACGAGCGGATTTTCATCCATCTTTCCCCAGGGAATCCGGGTGGGGGTCATTGAATCCTTCTCCCTGGATCAGGGCAATTTTTACAACATCCGCATCCGACTCTTCACCCAGTTTCAACAATTGTTCCGGGTCGATGTGATCCGGAATTTCCGGCAGGAGGAACAACGAACCCTTGAATCGAACACAGACTGATGGTTTTGCTGGCCCGAAATATCGCCCGCTTCGTCATTGTGGTCCTGTTCCAGGTCCTGGTCATGGACAACGTGATGATTTCCGGATACATGGTTCCCTACGTGTATGTGATGGTCCTTCTTCTGCTGCCCTTCGAGACTCCTCCCTGGCTGCAGATTGCGACCGGATTTCTGCTGGGCCTGGGCATCGATTTCTTCGAACACACCCTGGGTCTGCACACCGCCGCCACAGTGGCCATGGCCTACGCCCGGCCCTATTTTCTGAACCTGATGGCCCCCCGGGACGGATACGAGGCCGAGACCTACCCCCGCATCCACTATTACGGCTTCATCTGGTTCCTGAAATACACCTTTGTGCTGGTGGCTCTGCACCACTTCCTCCTGTTCTACCTGGAGGTGTTTCAACTGCAGGATTTTTTCGGTACCTTGCTGCGGGTCGTCCTGAGCACGATCCTCACCGCCTCAACCATTGTCCTGAGTCAGTATTTTGTTTTCCGGAAATAAATGAACCAGTATACGGACAGAAGGTATGTGTTCGTCGTGGCCATCATACTCGCAGGTCTGGTGCTCCTGATCCGTTTGTTCCAGATCCAGGTCCTGGACAATTCCTACGAACAATATGCGCTCAGCAACGCACAGAGCGTCACGGTCATCTACCCGGCCCGCGGCCTGATCTACGACCGGAACGGCGAAATCCTGGTGTTCAACCAGGCTGCTTATGACGTCATGATCACCCCCCGGCTTGTGAAGGACTTCGACACAACCGCCCTGTGCGACATGCTCCGGATGGAACGACAACAAGTGAGGGACAAGATCCAAGAGGCCAAGGCATATTCATACCGGGTGCCCTCCGTGTTCATGAAGCAAGTGAGCTATGAACAGGCGGCCCTGTTCCAGGAAAAAATGTACCAGTACCCCGGATTCTACGTACAAACCCGGACCCTTCGTGAGTATTCCCGTTCCATTGCATCCCATGCCCTGGGGTATGTGGGGGAGGTGAGCCAGCGGATACTGGACAGGGATCCCTACTACCGCCTGGGCGACTACATCGGAGTTTCGGGGGTGGAAAAAGCCTACGAGGAGGATCTCCGGGGAAAGAAAGGCCAACAGGTGTTCCTGAAAGACGTGCACAACCAAACCATCGAGTCGTACCAGAACGGACGGCTCGACGCCCCCGTGGAAGTGGGAAAGAACCTGACCCTGACCCTGGATGCCGACCTGCAGGAAGATGGGGAAACATTGATGAAGCCCTACGTTGGCAGCATCGTGGCTCTGGAACCCGCCACCGGAGAGGTCCTGGCCATGGTGAGCGCACCCTCCTACGGACCGGAACTGCTGGTGGGCCGGAACCTGAGCCGGGAGTTCAGCGTTCTGGCCAACGACACCACCAAACCCCTGTTTAACCGGGCGCTCATGGCCCAATACCCCCCGGGATCCACGTTCAAAACCATCATGGGACTCATCGGACTGGAAGAAGGGGTGATCCAGCCCACCACCGAACACAATTGCTTCTACGGCTTCTATGTGGGAAACATCCACACGGGTTGCCACCTGCACGACTCGCCGCTGAACCTCACGGAAGCCATACAGAATTCCTGCAACACCTACTTCATCCAGGTGTTCAAGAGCATTCTGCAGGATCCGGAGTTTTCGCGGACCTCAGACGCCTATGCCAGGTGGCGGGAGCACCTTCTGAGTTTCGGATTCACCCGGCCCCTTGGCATCGAACTGACAAACGAATTGCAGGGCAACATTCCCGAAGTGGCCTATTTTGATCGCATCTACGGAGCCGACCACTGGAATTACCTCACCATCCGCTCCCTGGCCATCGGACAGGGCGAATTGCTCATCACCCCGCTTCAGATGGCCAACATGACGGCGGCCATCGCCAACCGTGGATACTACATCACCCCCCATCTGGTGAAAGCCATCGAAAGCCGGGAAGGAATCGACCCCCGGTTCACGGAAAAGCACTGGACCAGCATCGATACCGCCCATTTCGGCCCCATCGTCAACGGCATGGACCTGGTGGTGAACGGCGGGGAGGGTTCCACCGCACGCAATGTCAAGATTCCGGACATCACCGTCTGCGGAAAAACAGGCACCGCGGAGAATCCCCATGGAAACGACCACTCGATCTTCATCGCATTTGCGCCAAAGGACAACCCGAAGATCGCGCTGGCGGTCTATGTGGAGAACCAGGGCTTCGGCACCACCTACGCCGCCCCCATCGCCAGCCTGATGATCGAGAAATACCTGAAGGGGGAGATCGGCCGGACCTGGTACGAGGATTGGGTCATGCAGCGGCCGCAACCGGCTCCGGTCCGGACACGGACCGACAGCAGCCGGACTGTGGAAACGGATTCGGAAGAAACGGAAACAGAAGAATAGAATGGTACAACGGAACAACATCGTGGCCAATCTCGACTGGACCAGCATTCTCATCTGGTTTGTCCTGCTTGCGTTTGGGTGGATGAACATTTATTCGGCCAACATCATGGAAGCCAGCGCCGGCATGTTCGACCTGTCGCAACGCTTCGGAAAGCAGATACTCTGGATCGGAGCGGCCCTGCTGCTGGCCGTCCTCCTCCTGATCCTGGACACCAAGTTCTATTTCCATTTTGCCTACATTCTGTATGCTTTTCTTGCCCTCCTGCTGTTTTCCGTCCTGTTGTTCGGACGGGAGATCAACGGTGCCAAAAGCTGGTTCGTTCTGGCCGGATTCCAGCTGCAGCCGTCGGAATTTGCCAAACCGGTGACCGCCCTGGCCCTGGCCCGGCTGTTTTCCTCCCACAACTTTGAGCTTCGCCGACTGAACCACCTGCTTCAGGCGGGCATGATCATCCTTCTGCCTCCGGCGTTGATCTTGTTGCAACCCGACCTGGGGTCCACCCTGGTTTATTTTTCCTTTTTGTTTGTGTTGTTCCGGGAAGGATTCTCCTCCATCGTCATGATCCTGCTGGTCGGACTCGTTCTCCTCTTCCTGCTGACCCTTCTGCTGGAGAACGCAGTCATTCTGCTGCTGCTGGCGTTGGTGGGTCTGGTGCTGTATGCCCTGGCCGAGCGGTCCGTCAGGAAGGCGTTGATCTACGGGACGTGGGCCCTGGTGTCCTTCGGGGCCGTGTATGGCATCCACGCCCTCACCCACGGAAATCTCACCCTCTTTTCCCAGGGCATCATCGCCCTGGGCCCCCTGTTCATCCTCGTGACCGTGCGGAGTTTTGGATCCCGGCATTTTCTTCCGTTGAAGATTTTTGCCGGGTTCGCCCTGGCCATCGCCTTCAGCATTTCCGTGGACTTTGGCATGCACCATGTGCTCAAACCGCACCAGCAACACAGGATTTATGTGGACCCTGGGTCTGGAAAACGATCCCCAGGGTGTGGGATACAATGTGAACCAGTCCAAAATTGCCATTGGCTCGGGTGGATTTTCCGGGAAAGGCTACCTCAATGGAACGCAAACCAAATTGCATTTCGTCCCCGAACAAAGCACCGACTTCATTTTCTGTACCGTCGGCGAAGAATGGGGGTTCCTGGGTTCCTCCGCCCTCATCATCCTGTACGCCCTCTTCCTGATCCGCCTTCTGTTTCTTGCCGAACGGCAGCGGTCGACCTTCAGCCGGGTCTTTGGCTATGGCCTCGTGTCGGTGCTGTTCACCCATTTCTTCATCAACATCGGAATGACCCTCGGACTGTTTCCGGTCATCGGGATCCCCCTTCCCTTCTTCAGCTACGGAGGTTCCTCCCTGTGGGCATTCACCCTGTTCCTTTTCATCTTTTTGCGACTGGACGCCAGCAGGTTGGAGCTGCTTCACTGAGACGCTTTTTGATCCTCCCCCCTTTTTTCGTACCTTTGCGCTCCCCCTTGGATGTTGTGCAAAACCCAAATCGAAGAAGGAAGTTCTTATGAAATACCAAGCCTACGCCAGACACAACCTGAAGAAGGTACCGGGATATGATCAGCTAAGCCCGGCCCATCGTAAAGCCATTCGTGTCGTATCTGAAGTATTTCCGTTCAAGACCAACAATTACGTGGTCAACGAATTGATCGATTGGGACAACCATGCCCTGGATCCCATGTATATCCTGAATTTCCCCCAGGAACACATGCTCCCCCGGAAAGAATTCAAAACCCTGGAGCGGATGCTGGATGCCAACGCCTCCCGTGCCGATGTGGCCCGGTATGTGCAGGACATCCGACTGGGGCTCAATCCCCACCCGGCGGGACAAATGCAACACAACGTGCCCCGCCTCAAAGGGGAAACTCTCACCGGGATCCAGCACAAATACAGGGAAACCCTCCTTTTCTTCCCCACCCAGGGGCAAACCTGCCACGCCTATTGCACCTTTTGTTTCCGCTGGCCCCAGTTCACCGGAACCAACGAGCTGAAATTTGCCATGAAACAGCCGGAGTTGCTGGTGGGATACCTGAAGGAGAATCCGGAGGTCACCGACATCCTCATCACGGGCGGCGACCCCATGGTCATGAAGGCCACCGTGTTCCGCCGGTATGTGGATGCGATCCTGAAAGCCGACCTTCCTCAGTTGAAAACCATCCGGATCGGATCCAAATCCCTTTCCTTCTGGCCCTACCGATACCTGACCGATCCAGACGCAGATGCCCTGCTCGATCAGTTCAAACGCATTGCGGATGCAGGCATCCACCTGGCTTTCATGGCCCACTTCAATCACCCCCGGGAGTTGGAAACGGAAGCCCTTGAGGCGGCCGTGAAACGAATCCGGAGCACCGGAGCCCAGATCCGGACCCAATCCCCCCTTCTCCGTCACATCAACGACGACCCGGCCATCTGGTCGGCCATGTGGAGGCGTCAGGTGGATCTGGGGATGATCCCTTACTACATGTTCCTTGCCCGGGACACCGGGGCCCAGCCCTATTTCGGGGTAACCCTGGGGGAGGCCACCGGGCTTTTCACGGAAGCCTACAAGCAGGTCAGCGGCATTTGCCGGACGGTACGCGGCCCCAGCATGTCGGCCGGTCCCGGAAAGATCCGGGTGGCAGGGGTGACCACCGTCCGGGAAGAGGAGGTCTTCGTCCTGGAATTCCTGCAGGGTCGGAACCCCGATTGGGTGGGCCGGCCGTTTTTTGCCAGGTTCGATCCCAAGGCTCTTTGGCTGAGCGATCTGAAGCCGGCCTTCGGAGAAAGGGAATTCTTCTACGAGAAGGAATACCGGAAATTGCTCAAGGTGGACACCCTGCCCGGTCACAGCCTGGGCCGGGAAGAAAAGCAATCGGCTTAGGTCCCCGGATAGTTTGCGTGGCGGCTGTTGATGCCGATTTCATACTTGGCTTCCAGAAAACCAATGATGTCGGGCAGGAAATCCAGGAATTCCTCCTGAAACATTTCGTACTGACCGCTGAGAACCTCCACGGCGTAGTTCGCATGGTTGGGCAGGCTGGTGTTTGCGGACATGCGCTCCAGAACCAGCTCAATGCCCTCGATGCTCCGGTAAGCCATCATCCAGTTGTTTTCCAAAAACGTCGGGAACCAGTGTTTGATGGCTTCCGGCAACACCTGGTAATTTCGTTTGAGAAGGTCATAGGTGCGACTCACGTATTCTTTCAGAGGCAGGTCGGAAAACTGGTCCCACAGCGAAGCCAGGAAATGATCGTAGAAGATGTCGATGACAATGCCGGCGTATTTGTGGTACCGGGGAGCCAATCTCTGTTTCCCCCGTCGCGTGAGAAGGTGCGCATCGGTGAAAGTATCGATGTCGCGGTGAAGCAGGATGCCCGTGCGGACTTCCTCGGGAAATTCCAGGTAGCGCCGTCCCTTCACGTAGTCGCCCATGAAGTTCCCCACAATGAGGGCTTCATTGCAACCGGAAAGATAGGTATGAGCCAGAAAATTCACCCGGGTTATCTTTTTGGAATATCGAAAAAAATATTCGAAAAACTCCGCTAATAATATTACGAATTTGCATTGAATTTGTTTGCCCCCAAAGCTATTCTTCAGCATATTCGGTTTGGCCGGCATGGGAATCCTCTACCTTTGATTTCATACGAACCAACACCTGATCTTTTATGCAACGCAAAAACATCCTCATTCTCGGGGCTGCCGGCAGGGACTTTCACAATTTCAACACCTGCTTCCGGAACGATGATACGGTCCGGGTCCTTGCTTTCACGGCGGCCCAAATCCCTGACATTGACGGGCGGAAATACCCCGCCGAACTGGCCGGGCCCCTGTATCCCGATGGCATCCCCATCTTTCCGGAAGCCGACCTGACCCGCCTCATCCGGGAGAAGAATGTGGATACCTGCGTTTTTTCTTACAGCGACGTACCCTACGAAAAGGTGATGCATCTGAGTGCCCTGGTCAATGCGGCAGGAGCCAACTTTCAGTTGCTTGGGATGAAAGACACCATGATCCGGAGCAGCAAACCGGTGATCTCCGTGTGTGCCGTGCGCACCGGCTGCGGGAAAAGTCAGACCTCGCGGCGGGTCATCGAGATCCTGATGAAGCATGGCCTCAAGGTTGTGGCCGTCCGGCATCCCATGCCCTACGGCGACCTGGTGGCCCAGAAGGTCCAGCGCTTTGCCACCCTGGGTGACCTGAGCAGGCACAAATGCACAATCGAAGAAATGGAGGAATACGAACCCCATGTGGTCCGGGGGAACGTGATTTATGCCGGGGTGGATTACGAAGCCATTTTGCGGGCTGCGGAGCAGGATCCCGATGGGTGCGATGTCATCCTCTGGGACGGGGGGAACAACGATTTTTCCTTCTACAAACCCGATCTCAGCATTGCGGTCACCGACCCGCACCGGGCGGGGCACGAACTCCGGTACTATCCGGGAGAGGTGGTCCTCCGCAGCGCCGACGTGGTGATCATCAACAAGATGGACACGGCCCGGCCGGAAGATGTGGACACGGTGCGCAACAACATCCAGAAAAGCAATCCGGAGGCCGTGGTGGTCGATGCCGCTTCCCCGATCCGGGTCGAGGATCCGACGCTGATCCGTGGAAAGAATGTCCTCGTGGTGGAAGACGGTCCCACCCTGACCCATGGGGAAATGAAGATCGGAGCCGGGGTGGTGGCCGCCCGGAAATTCGGGGCATCCTCCCTGATCGATCCCCGGCCCTACACCGTGGGGCGCCTCAGCGAAACCTTCCGGATCTACCCGGAAATCGGGACCCTTCTTCCGGCCATGGGTTATGGGGAAGAACAGTTGAAGGACCTGGAAACGACGATCAACAATTGTCCCTGCGATGCCGTGGTCATCGGAACCCCCATCGACCTGAACCGGCTCATTCACATTGAAAAACCAAGCACCCGGGTTTCCTATGACCTGCAGGAGATCGGCACCCCCGACCTGGAGGATAGCATCGGTGCATTTCTGAAACGCCATGGCTTGGACTGACCTTCGTCTTCTTGTTGCAGCGTCGCTCTTTTTTCTGGGTGCCGGATGCAGCGCAGACAAAACGGAGGTCGTGCTGGACACCGAGCTGGGCGAGATCCGGGTCGAACTGTACCCAAAACAGGCTCCGGCGACCACAGCCAATTTCCTGACCCTGGTAAAGGAGGGCGTCTACGACGACGCCCTCTTCTACCGGGTGGTCCGGCCCGACAACCAGGCAGGGTCGCCCGTGAAGATCCAGGTCGTCCAGGGTGGGCTTTATCAGGACTCCCTCATCGACCTTTACCCGGGAATTGTGCATGAACACAGCGGGATCACGGGCATACGCCACCTCGACGGCACCTTTTCCATGGCACGGAACGAACCGGGCACCGCCTCCACGGAATTCTTCATTTGCATCGACGACCAGCCTTCCCTGGATTTTGGAGGCAAACGAAATCCGGACGGTCAGGGATTCGCTGCCTTCGGGAAAGTCACCCGGGGCATGGAGCTGGTTCGGGACATCCAGCAAATGCAGGACACCGGCCAATACCTGGTGGCTCCCGTCCGGATCCGGGCCATCCGCCCGGCAAAGTAAACGACTCCCGGTTTTCCCCTTTCGGGGATTTGTCGTATACTTGTGCGACCACTTGGACCATTGACAATAAAATCATGAAGGAAATTTTGTTGTTGGTTGTTCTGGGTGGATTTTTTTTGCCCTCCCAGGCAAAGCAGGATACGATCTACGAAAAGCGTCACTACACAGTGGCGGTACTCCGGGAACCTCCGGAGATCGACGGATGGCTGGACGAGAAAGCCTGGGAAGCGGTGCCGTGGGCCGGGGAGTTCCAGATGCACGAGCCTTACGACGATCGGACTCCAAGCCAGGATACCCGTTTCAAAGTGGCCGTGGACAATGAATTCATCTATGTCGCCATCCGGGCCTTCGATACCGCGCCGGACAGCATCGTGAGCAGGCTCACCCGCCGCGACGACATCGACGGGGACATGGTGGCCTTCCAATTCGACAGCTACCACGACCTGCAAACCGCCTTCACCTTTTTTGCCAGTGCCTCGGGATCCAAAATGGACGTCTACCAGAGCCAGGACGGGGACCGGGAAGACGAAACCTGGAATCCCATCTGGTGGGTCAAAACACGCATCGACGACCTCGGGTGGACCATGGAGGCCAAGGTTCCCTTCAGCCAGCTGCGGTTCGATAAGAACAGCGGGGGGATCTGGGGTTTCCAGGTGGCAAGGGAGGTCTTCCGGAACAATGAAACCTCTCTCTGGCAGCCCATCTCCCGGGAAACGCCGGGCTGGGTACACCGCATCGGCGAATTGCACGGTCTGGCCCACATCAATCCCAAAAAACAGGCGGAGGTCTCCCCATACGCCGTCGCCGGCAGCGAATGGTACGACAGGGAGCCGGGGAACCCGTACCGGGAAGAAGGCCGGTCGCGTCGGGCCAACGCGGGAGTGGATGCCAAAGTGGGTCTCACCAACAACTTCACCCTGGACCTTTCCGTCAATCCGGATTTCGGTCAGGTGGAAGCGGATCCGTCCCAGGTGAACCTGACCGCCTACGAAACCTACTTCCGGGAACAACGTCCCTTTTTCATCGAAGGCCAGAATCTCTTTGATTTCGACCTGGGGGTGACCAGCCGGAGCAATTTGTTCTATTCCCGCCGCATCGGGCGGAGACCCCAGCACGAACCCGACCTGGAGGAGGGGGCCTATGCCTCGGTACCCGGATACACCACCATCCTGGGGGCGGCCAAGATCACCGGGAAAACCAGGGAAGGCCTCTCCGTTGGTGTCATGGAAAGTGTGACCCAGAAGGAGTTTGCCGAAATCGATGCCAACGGAGTCCGGCGCACGGAAGCCGTGGAACCCCTGACCAATTATTTCGCCGGGCGGGTGAGCAAGGAGTTCGACAAGGGAAACACCATACTCGGGGGGATGTTCACCTCCGCGAACCGTTTCCTGGAAGAGGAATCCCAACTGGCGGATTTGCATGCCGGTGCGCAAACCGGCGGTTTGGATTTCTCCCAGTTTTTCAAGGACCGGAAGTATGTGTTTTCCATGTCGGCTTATGCCAGCCGGGTGTCCGGCACCGAAGAAGCCCTGTTGCTGACCCAGCAATCGTCCGTCCACTATTTCCAGAGACCGGGTGCCGGGTATGTGTCCCTGGATTCGACCCGGACCCAATTGACCGGATTCGGCGGGGGGCTGTCGTTCGGAAAGCAGAGCGGACGTTTCCGGTACATGCTTTTCCTGAACATGAATTCGCCCGGATTGGAACTCAACGATTTGGGGTTCCTGACCTCCACCGACGAAATCATGCAGATTTTCTGGATGGGATACCGCTTCAATGAACCCTTTTCCATTTTCCGCAATGCGAACCTGAATTTCAACCAGTGGAATGTCTGGGATTTCGGGGGCAACCACCAGAACCTGGGATTCAACATCAACGGCCATGCCCAGTTCACCAACCTGTGGAATGCCGCTTTCTTCTTCAATGTGGATTCGGACACAAAGTCCAACACCTACCTGCGGGGCGGTCCCACCATGCACCTTCCGGGTGAATTGAATGCCAATGCCTTTGTTTCCACAAGTTCCCGGAAGAAACTGCGGGCCGAAGTCAGTGGCGGGTACCACCTGGGATTTGAGCAATCCGCTGAAAATGTGCGGGTCGATCTGGAGGTGGAATACAAACCCCTGACGAATCTGACCGTGGCAGCTTACCCCGAATTCATGCGCCGCATCGGCGAACTTCAGTACGTGGATCATCCATCCCTCGACAACCTGGACCGTTACATCTTCGGGCGCATCGACCAAAAGGTGTTCGGTATGTCGCTTCGGCTCGATCTCATCCTTTCTCCGGAACTCACCATCCAGTACTGGGGCCAACCCTTCCTTGCGGCGGGCGGATACAGCGATTTCAAATACATCACCGATCCCGCGGCCGATCGGTTCACCGACCGGTTTCACCTCTTCGGGGAGGAGGAAATCCAATACATCGGGGACGAGGGGGTGTACCAGGTGACGGAAGCATCGTCCGGGGCCCGCTATGACTTTGGGAACCCGGATTTCAATGTCAGGGAATTCCTGTCCAACCTGGTGCTCCGCTGGGAATACCGGCCCGGGTCCTTCCTCTACCTCGTGTGGACCCAAAACCGGTCGGGATTCGATGCCGGGGGGCAATTCGACTTCCGGAACGATTTCAGCTCCCTCTGGGACCTGCACCCCACCGACGCGGTCATGGTAAAACTGAGTTACCGGCTGGGCCGCTAAAAAAAAAAGCTGCCTCAAAGGAGACAGCTTCTTTTTAAGTACAGTCGACATGCCGCTACGGACAGTCGATGTCGGCCAGTCCGTTGGCCGCCGTATCCCAGCAACGCCAATCCGCGTCATCGAAATAGGGTATGGACTGGATTCGTCCGTTCTTGTCCGCGGTGCTCCACTCGATGAAGGTGTCCCCTTCGCTCAGATCGATGGTGTAGGAAGCGTCGAGATCGGCTCCGGAAACATAGGCCCAGGAAATGAAACTCCCGGTTTCGTCCTGATCCGGCTTCACGTAGGTGTAGGTCAGATCGGCATCGCCCGCCTCAAAATCCTTGTTCCAAACGATCTTCAGTGCCTGGGTGGTGCCGTCCTCATAAAGGAACCATTCGGCGTGGGTGTGATCGTAGCGAACCTCCCCGTCGAACCATTTGACGGCCAGCTGCGGGGTGGCTGCCAGGGCGATTTTCATCTCCATGGAGAAGGTTTCGTTGTTTAGCCTGGCTCCGGTGAGTGTGGCGGTGTACTGGAGGAGGTTGACCGTGAAATCCACGGACCACTCCCAGGTATGGTCGCCCAGATACACGGCATCCTGTTGCAGCAGGTACCCGTATGCGGCCACCGGAACGGCGGTGGCGGCGGTGGCGACCACGTTCCAGTAGGCAACGGACAAATAGGCACTCAGAAAATGTTCGTAGGTGGCCGCCGTGCTTTTGGTGCCGGCAGGTTGCTGTTCAAAATCCGAAAAATCCATGAGAATGCTTTCCATGGGAGGAAGGTCGGGTCGTTCATCCACCGGTTCCTTGTCGCAGGCCGTGGTACCGACCAGCAAAGCCAGTGCCGCGGCAACCAGGGCGAATTGTCTGATGAAATGTTTCATATCTCTCTGTTTGGTTTCATGCACTCCGTCTGTATACGGGGACGACAGGATTTGGGTTACAGAGAGGAAAGGGGGACGGTCGTTTCAGACTCCTCTCGCGTGCTCCTCGGCGGTGACCACCTGGTAGGACTTGTCCACGATGAGATCGGCCATGGGCTTCAGACTCAGCACGGCCTGGTGCTCATGCTCCAGAATTCCCATCCGGAAATCACTCATGGCTTCTTTCATCCGGATGATCTGGTTGATCTTGGTTTCGTGGAAGGTGAGATCGATGTAAACACGCAGGTCCACATCCTGGGCCTTGATCGCATACAGGCCATCGATGATCAGAAGGTCGATCTTGCTGAAATCGGTGATCAGCTTGTCCACCTGCTCCGGAATGAGGTCGATGCAGGGGATCATGCATTCCTGCTCCTCCTTGAAGTCCCGGATGGTTTTGTTGATCTTCGTCCAATCGTACTCATCGATCCCGATCTTGTCGAACCCCTTGTTCCTTCTCCATTCTTCCCGAAGAAGGGGCTGGATCCGGTAGTAGTTGTCGGTGTGAATGACTTTGACCCGGATGTGTTCTTGCTTCAGTGCCTTTCCCAGGGCATGGGCCAGTTCCGATTTCCCGGATCCGGATTCCCCGGAAATGGCCACGATGTAGCGGTAGCGATCGGCTTTGCGCTCCAGATTTTCCATCACATGATGAAAAATGGATTGCGCCGCATCTTTGTGCATGTCGTTGATCAAAAGAACGTCCCCAAGCATGTTATCGGTCTTTAAGATTCACAGAAACAGCCTCATGCTGTGCGATTTCATAGGCCTTCCCACAAAGATGGACTTTTATTTTTGCCTTTCCTGAGCTTTCCAGGGATATTTTCAGGACTTCCGGGGTGATGGACACCCGGAAGCGCCTGCCCCGGAAGGAAAAGGAAAACTCCATGCCCGTCCAATGGTCCGGCAACCTGGGGTTCAGGACCGGCTCTTCCCCATCGAGGCGGAGTCCTGCAAAGGCCACAAGGGCATCCACAACGGTACCCGCCATGACCCCGCAATGAATCCCCTCCCCTGTGGTTCCTCCCTGGATGTCGATCAGATCGCTCCGGAGGGCATCGGTGTACAAACCCCAGGCCAGTTCCCTGCGATCCATGAGCCAGGCCAGTCTTGCATGCACCAGCCGGCTCAGGGTGGAGCCATGGGAGGTCCGTGCCATGTAATAGTCAAAATTCTTTGCCAGGAAGTCGGGCGGGACATCATACCCGAGATCGGCCAGCCGGGCCCGGACCTCTTTTTCCCCCAGGTTGTAGAAGGTCATCAGGAAATCGGCCTGCTTGCTGAGTTTGTAATCGTCCGGGGACTTGTCCTCCGCCTTCAGGATGCGGTCGAGCCGGTGGATGTTTCCGTACTTCCTCTTGTAGTGCTCCCAGTCGAGCTCCTGCAACCCGAAGTACCCCTCGAATTGTTCGGCGATTCCTTCCTCCGACACATGGATGCAAAGCCTGGTGCGCGTTTCCTCCCACCGGGCCAGGTCCTTTTCCGTGACTCCGATTTTTCCGAGAATCCGCTCTTTGTGGGATTTTCCCAGGACCGGAAGCAGCGACAACCCTTTCCCCAGAATCCAGCTTGCCATGAGGTTGCTGTATGCATTGTCGCGCACCCCGCCCTCCGGGCTGCCGGGCAGCTTTTCATGAAACTCATCGGGTCCCATCACCTTGTCGATGTGGTACCGGCCATCGGCTCCCCGCTGCATTTTGCTGACCCAGAATTTGCATATATCGAGCAGCAATTCGGCTCCGAATTCTTCCATGAAGGCCAGGTCCCCCGTGCTGTGGTAATAGTTCCAAGCATTGCAGGCAATGGCCAGGGATATGTGCCTCTGGAGGGAACTGTAATCATCGCCCCATTCCCCGGACAGCGGGTTCAGGTGGATGACCTGGGTTTCCTCCCGTCCGTCGCTGCCGCTCTGCCACGGGAACATGGCCCCCTCGTAGCCATGCACGGATGCATAGGCACGGGCAGCCTCGAGCCGATTGTACCGGTACATCAGAACGGAGCGGGTCACTTCGGGCAGATGCAGGTTGTAAAGTGGAAGGATGTACAATTCGTCCCAGAAGATGTGTCCACGGTAGGCTTCTCCGTGCAGACCGCGGGGAGGAATTCCCGCATCGAGCCCGGCATGATGGGGCGATGCGGTGACCAGCATGTGGTAGGTGTGGAGACGGATCAGGCGCTGGGCCTCCCGGTCTCCCCCGATCCGGATGTCCATCCGGTCCCACAGGGCTTTCCAGGCAGCTTCGGATCGGGCCAGCTCCTCCTCAAAGGAACCCATCCCGGCCAGTTTGTCCCGGGCGACCCGGGTCGGATCGCCGCCCTCCGGATCCCGGGAGGTGGCCAGGGTCACCCGTTTCTCCAGTTCGATATCCTGTCCTTCCCGTGCCTCCACGGCAATTTCCTGGCGGACCCAACCGGGTCCTTTTTCGCTTTTTGATTTGATCACCCCTCCGGACCCGTGCACTTTGTTTCTGGCAGCCAGGGCGATGTCGATTCCGGATTGGGTGGTGGTCACGGTCAACTCCAATTGGCCGTCCCGGATATTCTCCCGGACTGGTTTCAGATGCTGTTGGTTCAGCTGCCGGTAGCGCTCCACCCCGGCGTTCTCATGATCCCCGGTAAGTTCGCTTCGCAGGGTAATCGAACCCGAATAATTCAGGGGGGTGATCCGGTAACGAACCCCCGCCAAGTGGGGATCGGCCATGCTGGCAAACCGGGATGAACGCACCCGGGTCCGACGGCCCTCACTGTCTTCCAGAATCATCTCCCTTCGCAGCTCGCCCTTCCTCATGTCGAGGGTGCGGTCGATGAGGCGGATCCCCGGATCCTCTCCTTCGTTGAATTCAATGAAGGATCCCGAACCGATGCGGAAACTCACGGGGAGCCAGTTGCTTATGTTCACAAAATCCTCGTTTTCGATGTCCCGGTCCGCCACCTGCGACACCCGTCGGTTGAACAAGCCCGACACATAGGTCCCCGGATAATTGACGGCATTGGCCCGGCATTCCTCCATGGCCCCCCGGGTGCCGAAGTACCCGTTGCCTACGGCCAGCAACGCCTCCCGTGACCGCTCCTTTTGTTTGTCGTAATCGTGGTACCTCAATTCCCACCCCGAGGTTTCGATTCCCGAGGCAAACCAGTCCTCGATTCCTTTCAATCCGATGTCGCCGATGTCTTCCACCACCACGTCGGCACCGCCGATGAGGAGCTCGCGGGTGTTTTCTTCCCGGGCAACCCCCAGAACAAATCCGAAATTTCCCTTCCGCCCGGCTTCCACCCCCGAAACGGCATCCTCCACCACCACGGCCCGGTGGTAGGCAACCCCCAGGTTGTCGCAGGCTGTGGTGAAAATGTCGGGTTCGGGCTTTCCCTTCAGTCCGATCTCAGCCGAAACCACTCCGTCGACCCGGGTTTCGAAAAAATGAAGCAAGCCGGCCTTCTCCAGTACGGGTTTGCAGTTCTTGCTCGACGAGGCCACCCCGATCCGGTACCCTGCCTTTTTCAGGTCTTCCAGCAATTGCACCGAGGTGGGATAAACATCCACACCCTCTTCGTCCAGCACCCGGTTGAACATGATGTTCTTCCGGTTCCCCAATCCGCAGGCGGTTTCCAGGGCAGGATCGTCGGAGGGATCGCCGAAGGGAATGTCAATGGACCGGGATTCCAGAAAAGAAGCCACTCCCTTGTAGCGGGGCTTCCCATCCACGAAGGGAAGGTAGTCGCCGGCGTGTGTAAATTCACGGAACGGCTCCCCGTGCTTTTCTTCCCGGACCCGCAGGTATTCATCAAACATTTTTTTCCAGGCGGCGGCATGCACCAGGGCGGTTTGGGTGATAACACCGTCCAGATCAAAAATCACTGCATCAAAATGGGGGGACCGTACACTCATGTTCATTCTTTCGTTTGGTTATAGGGCTTAAGGTATCTATTTTTACAGAAGCGTTCAAATGGAGGACAAGAAAATCCGTGAGATGTTCGGACCAATCCCCTTTTTCCTCCCCGGTTGTCACGAAACACCAAGCCATGAAACGACTGATCCTTGCTTCCAACCAGCTTCCGGTCCACATCACGTGGCAGGAGGACAACTACCTCATCGAAAGGGCCGACGAACAGACCATCTCGGGACTGCAGGACTTTTACA
Organism: Bacteroidales bacterium; assembly: GCA_041393235.1. GTDB lineage: Bacteria > Bacteroidota > Bacteroidia > Bacteroidales. Next base: position 70,134 of record JAWKKO010000012.1, on the reverse strand, counting down.
AAGCCTTCGAACCCCAGTGGGTGGGGATGACGGGATTCGAAAACCATGTCTTCAGCGAGGAGGAGGCGCAACGACTCGAACAGGAACTGGAAGCCTTTCAGTGCATCCCCCTCTTCCCTTCGCCCCGGGACCTCAACCGGCACTTGCACGGTTTCGCCCGGAACACCATCTGGCCCCTGTTCCATTATTTCACGGAAAATGCCACCTACAGCGAGGAGAACTGGAAGGCCTACGTGAAAATCAACCGCATGTATGCCAACCGGATCCACAACCTGTTGAAGGAAGGCGACATCGTGTGGATTCACGATTATCACCTCATGCTCCTGCCCCAGATGATCCGGGAGAAGAATCCGGGCGTGTCCATCGGGTTGTTCATTCATGTGCCCTTTCCGTCCTTTGAAATCTTCCGGATGCTACCCTGGCGCCTGGAGGTGATCGAGGGCATGCTGGGTGCCGACCTCATCGGTTTCCAGACCTACGACTATGTGCGCCACTTCATGAGTTCGGTCCGCCGGCTCACCGGGGTCGATTCGGTTTTCAACCGGATATCCATTGGCGAGCGAACCCTCCGGGTGGATGTGTTTCCCAAGGGCATCAACTACGACCGGTTCCGGAACAAGGCCCTTCAGGTCCACAACCCACAGCTGCAACCCACCGTGCTTCAGGAACAAATGATGCGGTTCAAGGAAGGGGGTCAGTTGGAGAAGCTGATTCTGTCCATCGACAAACTTGACTACACCAAGGGAATCCCCCAGCGATTGAGGGCCTTTGAATTGTTTTTGACCACCTACCCCGAATACCAGGGACGGGTCGGCTTCATCGTCCAGGCCATTCCTTCGGGGGAAACCAGCGAGTCGTTCTACAATCTGAAAAGCAAGGTGGATGAGCTGGTCGGGCGAATCAACGGAACCTTCGGCACCATCTACTGGACGCCCGTCCGCTACCTGAACCAGGTGTTCAGCATGGACGAGCGGATCGACCTGTATGCCCTGTCCGACATCGCCCTGATCCTCCCGCTTCGCGATGGGATGAACCTGGTGGCCAAGGAATTCGTTGCCTCCCGGTACGATGGAGCAGGGGTCTTGATCCTCAGTGAAATGGCCGGGGCATCCAAGGAATTGCACGAATCCATCCTGGTGAACCCCAACAATCTCGGGGAGGTGGCCGAAGCCATCCGGACGGCCATTGAAATGCCGAAAGAGGAACAGGTCCGCCGAAACACCGTCATGATGCAGCGCCTGCAACGGTACACGGTGGGACGCTGGGCCAACGAATTCATCAACAGCCTGGAAGGAGTCAAAGAGATCCAGGAAGTGAACCTGACCCGAAAGATCAATGTCACCCGGATGCGGCAGATCGTGGGGAGCTACGCCGGAAGCAGGAAACGCATCCTGTTTCTGGATTACGACGGCACCCTGTCCTGGTTCACCAAGGATCCCGAGGACGCCCGGCCCGATGCCCAGCTGTACGGTCTGCTGGAGTCCCTCAGCAAGGATCCCGCCAACACCCTCGTGATCATCAGTGGGCGGGACAAAGAGACCCTGGGCCGGTGGTTCGGTCCGGAATGGAACATCCATTTCGTCGCGGAACACGGGGTGTGGCTGCGGGATCCCGGACAGGACTGGCACATGCTGGAACAGGTGAACAACGATTGGAAGGATCCGGTCCAACCCCTGTTGGAATATTACGTGGACCAGACACCGGGTTCCTTCATCGAACACAAGAATTTTTCCCTGGTCTGGCATTACCGGAAAGCAGACCCCGACCTGGGCCCCCAGCGGGCCTGGGAGCTGCGGGACGAGTGGCGAACCCTGACCTCCAACCTGAACCTGGAAATCATGGACGGGGACAAAGTCCTGGAAATCAAATATGCCGGCATCAACAAGGGGCGGGCCGCCCTGTTCAAGATGGGGGATGTGGCCTACGATTTCATTTTTGCAGCCGGGGACGACTGGACCGACGAATACACCTTCGACGCATTGCCAGAAAAAGCGTTTACCGTCAAGGTGGGGACCAAAACAACCAAAGCTGCCTATTACATCGAAAGTGTCGACATGGTGCGCGAATTGCTGTGTCGGTTTAGCCGGGAGGAATGCCCATGAAACCACAGATCCAATGCTTTCAGCATGTGTCCTACGAAAGCCCCGGAGCAATCCGCGACTGGGCCGGCGCAAGGGACATCCCCTTCCACATCCGAAAGCTCTACGAGGGCGATCCCTTGCCCGATTCCGGGGAAACGGATTTTCTGATCCTCATGGGCGGACCCATGAATGTGTATGACTACCACATCCATCCCTGGTTGCAGGAGGAGCAGACCTGGGTCAGGGACTACCTGGAAACCGGCAAACCCTGCCTGGGCATCTGCCTGGGCGCACAGATTCTGGCGGCTGCCCTGGGTGCGGAGGTCAGACCGGGTCCTCACAGGGAAATCGGGTGGCACACACTGAACTTCCTCCCTTCTCTCGGCGATTTCAGGATCTGGTCCACCCTGCCCAGTGCCCGGAATGTGTTCCACTGGCATGGCGACACCTTCGACATTCCCGACGGGGCCATCCGCATTGCCGAATCCCGGGCCTACCCCAACCAGGGCTTTCTGTTCGACCGGCGGGTGCTTGCCCTTCAGTTTCATCTGGAGGTAAGCCCCGGCATGGTGGCCGACATGGTGGCCCACGGGCAGGATGAACTCAGGGAAGGCCCCCATGTTCAGAGCGCCGGGGAAATCCTCGCCGCACAGGGACACTATTCCCAGAATCAGGAGAGCTTGTACGCCATCCTTGATTATCTTTGGGCCCAGCTATGAAACATCTCTCCCTCCTTCTCCTGACCTGGCTGGTGCCGGGTTCCCTGACCCTGTGGGCCCAGTCCGATCCGGTCAACCGGCAGGACTATCGCCTCCGGGTGGCCGAATGCAACGAAATCATGACCATCGACGGGGTTCTGGACGAAGCCATCTGGTCGACCGCACAGAAAACATCGCCCTTTTTCCGGATCACGCCCATCGATACGGGGTACGCCCGCGCCCAGACCGAAGTCATGGTGGCCCGCGACCAGGACAACCTCTACATGGGCATCATCTGTTACGATCCCATGCCGGGGAACCGGCCCGCCGAATCGTACCGACGCGACTGGAATTTTAACAAGAATGACAACTTTTTTGCCGCCATTGACACCTACAACGACCAGACCAACGGGTTTGCCTTCGGGGTAAACTGCGTGGGGGGCCAGTGGGACGGCATCCAGTCCGACGGGGGACGCGTATCTCTGGAATGGGACGGAAAATGGTACTCGGCCGTCACCCAGCGGGAGGACGCCTGGATTGCCGAGTTCAGAATTCCGTTCCGGACCATCCGGTACCGGGAAGGGGACGACGAATGGGGCATCAACTTCAGCAGGCTCGATCTGAAGACCAATGAGAAATCGTCCTGGGCACCGGTGCCCCGCCAGTTTGCCTCGGCCACCCTGGCTTACACCGGGACCCTCGACTGGGAAAGCCTCCCTCCCGAGGCGGGACTTCGTTTGTCCTTCATTCCCTATGCCTCGGGAAAAGTGACCCGGCAGACGGAACTGGGATCGGACGCGGAAATGAACGGCGGAGCCGGATTCGATGCCAAAGTGATCCTTTCCACCTCCATGAACATGGACGTGACGGTGAACCCGGACTTTTCCCAGGTGGAAGTGGACCAGCAACAGACCAACCTGGACCGGTTCGAATTGTATTTCCCTGAAAAGCGGAAGTTTTTTCTGGAAAATTCGGACCTCTTCGCCAACCTGGGCTCGAGGAGCATCCGTCCGTTTTTCTCCCGGAGGATCGGGCTGAACACGCCCGTCATCGCGGGAGCAAGGCTCAGCGGAAACCTGGGACAGGACTGGCGTATCGGACTGATGAACATGCAGACGGCCGTCCAGGGAAGCCAGTCGGCTGACAACTTTTCCGTGGCCGTCCTGCAACGGAAGGTGCTGGCCCGGTCGAACGTGGGGGTCTTTCTCAGCAACAAGCAGCTGGTCACCGCTCCGGACGACACCAGCTTCCTGGGCAATGCCTTCAACCGGGTTGCCGGAGGGGAATTCAATTTTGCCAGTGCGGACAACCGGTGGACCGGCAAGGCTTTTTACCATCATTCCTTTCAACCCGACGGGCAGAACAGCGGATTCACAACCTCGGGAATGATCAATTACGCCACACAGCAATTCTCGGCCGGCCTTTCGCAGGCCTATGTGGACCAGAATTACCTGGCCGAAATGGGCTTCGTCCGGCGGCGGGGGTTCCATCAGTTTACGCCCTCGGCCTCCTACCTGTTCTATCCCATGTCGGACCGCATCGTCAGCCATGGCCCCGTGCTCCAGTCCGACCTCTATTTCAATCCGTCCTTTCTCCCCACCGACCGGGAGTTCGATCTCTCCTACCTGGTCACCTGGCAGGACAGGAGCACCCTCTCCCTGGGGGTGGAGGAAGGGTACGTAAAACTGCTCGATCCGTTCGATCCAACCAACACGGGCGGTGCGATGATTCCGGCCGGAGAGGAGTTTTCCTGGACGGAGGTCAGCCTGAGCTACACCTCCACCATGAAGCATTTGTTCACCTATACGGCCGAGGGCCGGTACGGCGGGTTTTACGGCGGAACCCGGCTCAGCCTCGATGCGGACATCAACTACCGGGTGCAGCCCTTCGGGAACCTGTCGCTGGTCACTTCGTTCAACCGCATCCTGCTGCCGGAACCCTACACAAGCACCGACCTGATCCTGGTGGGGCCGCGACTCGACATCACCTTCAGCGAAAGCCTGTTCCTGACCACCTTCGTTCAGTACAACAACCAGATCGACAACGTCAACACCAACATCCGCTTTCAATGGAGGTTCGCCCCGGTATCGGATCTCTTCATCGTTTACACGGAAAACGCCTATCCCAACGGCATGCGGAACAAAGACCGGGGGATCGTGGTGAAGGTGTCGTACTGGTTGAACTAGAAGGACGACCCGGGCAGGTGCGTGTGGACCATCACCTTGGTGGGCAGTTCGAAAAAGATGGTTTCTCCGTCCCCGGACCGTCCGTCGACCCAGATGACGCCCGACAGTTTTTCAATGAGTCCTTTTGAGATGGACAATCCCAGACCGCTCCGGCTGTATCCGGATCGCTTGACAGGGCCCTGGTCATCGAATTTGGAGAACATGGCGGAAGGCTCCAGTCCCTGGTAGACCTGTCCCTTGTCTTTCACATAAAACAAGATCCGTTGCTGGGCCGTGAGCCGGCACCCCACCTCAACATAGCCCTGTGAGGTATTCCCCAATGCATTGTCGATCAAGTTGATCAATACCTGACGCAACCGAACCCGGTCACTGAAAATGGTGTCCGATTCCGGTGACAATTCATCCCGGAGTACGAATTCCAGCTCCAGCTCCCCCTTCCGCTCTTTGTCATGATATTCGGACCGGAGACCCTCCAGCAAATCACTGATCCGGAACGTCGTGTATTCCATCACGATCTCATCGGCCTCCAGCATGGAGATGTCGATCAGCTTGTCGATGACGCCCAGCAGGGAGTGGACACTTTCCCGGATGGCCCTGGTCAGTTCGCTGATCATTTCCCCGGAAGGATCGTCCTGCAACATGTCGGAAATGCCGGCGATCCAGTTCAGGGGTGTTTTCAGTTCGTGGCTGATGTTTTTCAGAAAGGTGTCCCGGATGAGATCCGCGTTCTCAGCTTCCCTCTTGACCCGGATCAGTTCGTCCCGGATTCCCAGGATTTCTCCCACATCCTCATGAATCAGAAACACAAAACTGATTCTTCCTCCATCGTCCTTCACAGGGCAAACCCGGGTCTTCAGAATCTTCGGTTGGGCAAGCGACGTAACCAATGGCAGGATGAAATCATGCTTGGCCGACACCGTGACCCCTTCGTCGTAGGCACGCCGCACACAATCGAAAAGGACGGTGTTGCGGATTTTTTCGTCCTCCATGATGTTGTAATGGCCCTCCAGGGACTCCACGCCCACATTCCAGAGTTTTTTGTACGCGGCATTCACTTTCAGCAAACGTCCATTGCAGTCGTACAGCTCCATGGCAACCGGCGAATACCGGAAAAGCAACAGGAACATGGGGTCGATCCGCTGATCGGCACAATCCGTTTTCCTGCCCTTCTTCCTTCCGAACATAGCCTCTGCTTTGGGTTCCTTCGATCCGCTTACACAAAATAGGTCAACATATAGATGGACACCGTGGTTTCCAGAGCTTTCCAGTCCAACGGTTTTTCCATCACATAATCCGCTCCCAAACGCCGGGCCATGCCCAGGTGCCGGTGGGCCGGAATGGCCCCGCCGCCGCTGATGGCAATCACCTTCATGTGCTTGTGGACTCGCTTTGCATGACGGATGAGTTCGATGCCGTCTTTCCCGGGCATGATGAGATCGGTGATGAGAATGTCGGGCAGTGTTTCGTCCATCATCCTCCATCCTTCCTCTCCGTCCGCCGCCTCCAGGATCCTGTATCCTTTCCCTCCCAGGAAGGACACAAGCTCTTCCCGCATGACACGGCTGTCGTCCACCACCAAAATCGTCCCGATTCCTGAGGGTTCCATGGATCGTCCATTAGGGTATACATGCAAAAATAAAGGCAAGGGAAGGCAATAAAAAGAGGTTTTGTACCTGATTGGGATTCGGGACCCCTTGTTTTGAAATCGTAATCCTACGCAGGGATTCTCGTATTTCTACTCGGGTAGTTCTGGCAATCCGACCGATGGGATTCCCCCATACAAAGAGAGGCTGTCCCTTGCGGGACAGCCTCGTGGCAGTGAATAATCTGATAGAAAACCCCGAAATCCTAGAAGAAGTAAAACACTGCCAGTAAGATACGCGTGTTGGTCACCGAAGTGGCATCCTCCACCATCCCCAGGGAATTCACGTCCCCGAAAGCGGCGCCGGTGGCTTCGACTTCGGCTGCCAGCCTGATTTTTTGTACGTTGTATACCAGGCGGGGCGCGACACGCCACACATGGTCGATGTTGGCACGGGTTCCGGCATACACATAATTGCCTGCCGCCGTGTATTGCAATTCCGTTTCCGATCCCAGAAAAGAAGTTCCCGTGCTTGCGGTATAGCCTGTAAACAATCCCACCTGCACATTTCCATTGGTCTGAAGGTCCGTCCACAGGGAATAGTTCCCCAGCGGCGTGTAGCTCCGCTCGTCCGTGGTGGGATTCACCATGTCCAGGGTGGCATAGCTGCTGAGCTGAAGCATGTCATACATGTTCTGTCCATAGACCGCTTCCACTTTCACCGTCACCGCCGGTAGGGCCGCCTTGGCAAACCCCTGGAAAGACAGGGACCCGACGCTGGCCTCGGTCACGTAACCGGCTGCGGTGGAGAGTCGGGGCATCACCTTCTTGTATCCGGCGCCCGCTCCAAGAAGAAAGTCCGTTCCCGCTTCGGCATTCTTCGCCTGGTATGTCAACTGGGCCTGAAGGTCGGGCAGACCGCTGTTCCGCAGCTCCGCCGATCCGCCCGCCGTGGTGAAATCCCGGTGGGCCAGAGCGGCCACCATGAATTTCAGGTTGCCTCCCCCGTAGGTAAACCGCACCTGGGGATTCCGGGAAAAGGGCTGAAAGGGCAGCCCCGTGTTGAACGAAACGGTGCCGGGGAAGCTGGCGGTCACAAACATGGGATGCCAGTATTGACCCACAAGGAGTTCGGACGATGTCCAATTCAGTTTCACAAAGGCATGCCGGAGCCGGAATCCGTTCACATCGGTGTTGCTTACGCCAAAAAACGCTCCTTCGATGACCCCCGAGGTTTTCGCTCCAAGGGCGTCGGGACCTGTGATCTTTCCCGTCAGCCTGGTTTGCAATGCCTGGATGTTGGTGCCTCCCCGTGCATTGATGTCCTCGTCGTTCACATCCAGGGACGGTGCGGCGGGCCACAGGAGGAGGTGTCCCTCCCGGGCCGACACCACCTGGCGGCTGTCGTAATAGATGTCGGTCTTTACGAAACCCGACCAGGTGATCCCGTAGTTCTTCTCCTCCTCCTGGGCGTTCAACCCCGAAGCCACCAGAAGGGAAAGAAAGAATGTGATGGGTATGAATCGTTTCATTTCGATGTGCTTTGCTTGGACGGTCTCCCTAGTATTTTTCAAAATCGCTGTCGGAATCACCGTCGTCGTACATGTCCAGTTTGACCGGACCGGAGGCCCGTTGTCCCACGGCTTTTTGAGCTTGTGTCTGGGATGGGATGGCCTTTTTCACCGGCTTTTGGACCGGCTTGGGTTTTTGCTGCACGGAAGCACGTTCCACGATGCTGCGCTGCCGGATGCTCCCTTCGTCGCCCACCTTGAAGAAAATGATCTGGTCTTTCAGTACCTCGGCCTGACTGGCCAGCTCCTCCGCGCTGGTGGCCATTTCCTCGGCCGAAGCCGCGTTTTGCATGGTCACCGAATTCAATTGCTGGATGGCCGCATTCACCTGTCCGGCTCCGTTGCTCTGTTCCTGGCTGGAGGCCGCAATTTCCTGGACAAGGTTGGTGGTCCGTTCCACCTCGGGCAGAATCTCCGAAGTCTTTTCCACGGCTGCCAGGGCCAGCGACTTGCTGTTGTAGGTCAGCTCGACAATCTCTTCCGCAGCCACCTTGCTTCGCTCGGCCAGTTTCCGGACCTCGGCGGCCACCACGGCAAATCCTTTCCCGTGTTCCCCTGCCCGGGCAGCTTCCACGGCCGCATTCAGGGCCAGGATGTTGGTCTGCAAGGCAATGTCGTTGACAATCTGAATTTTCTCCGCAATGGTGTTGGTGGCGGTGGCCGATTCATTGGCACCCGAGCTCACCTGCCGGATGGCGTCCAGAGAGGTGACGGATATCTTCTCGGTTTGCTGGGCCGATTCTGAATTTTGCTGGATGTTGGCCGTCATTTCCTCCATGGTGGAAGAAACCTCTTCCACGGAGGATGCCTGCTCGGAGGCTCCCTGGGAAATCTGCTCCGAGGTGGCGCTCATCTGGGCCGATGCCGTGGCGATGTTCTGGGCCCCGGACCGGATGCTCATAACGATGTCTCGCAGCCTTGTGGTCATGTCATTGAGCGCAGAGGCCAATTCCCCCACTTCGTCCTTTGAATTCACATCCAGGCTCCGGGTCAGGTCCCCTTCGGAAATGGCCTTGGCGAAGTCGACGCCCTTGCGAAGGGCCCGGGAAATGTTCCGGGAAAGCCCCTGGTTCACCACCGTGAAAATCACGATGCCGATGACCAGAACCACCAGACCGATCAGCCGGATGGTCTTGATCTCTGCCAGCAACTCATGTTCATAAATGGAGGCGGATACATAGGATTCCATTTCCGGGATGTACCGGAAGTATTGGTATTTCAACTGCCCTTCCCACAGGTAGTAGGTTTTGCCATGATCTTCGTTGCTGGCAAGCAGCTGCTGAAAGAATTCCTCGTCCGCGAAATTCTCCCCCTGTTTGGTGGGATGGACCACCATGGTTCCTTCGGAATCCACCAGGAAGGGATAGCCCGTTTCCAGGTATTTCTTTCCGGTGAACACGGCCTTGATGTGGGCCAGGTCCTTTTCCTTGTTCCCCACATACAGGATACCGATCACCTCTCCGTTCAAAGTAATGGGCTGATATCCGGTCAGGTACCAATCATCCACCACCCAGGCACGGCCCTTGTAGGTTTGTCCGCCCAACACAGCCTGGGCCACGGGAGAGTTGTTGGGGATGTAGGTGCCGGTGGCCCGTTGTCCGTTTTCCTTACGAACCGACGTGGCAATCCGCACGAACCCCTGGGGAAAGCGTTGAAAAATCGTGGAGGTGACCCCCATGGATTCCTGGATCATGTCCACAAATTCATAATTGCCATAGGTGGCCGAGTCGTTGAAGGTCATCACGGGCAGGGATACGCGCGACTGGGCCTGGGTTTCCTGGTTGACAACCGGGATTTCCACGGTTCTGTACTCATCCATGCCCACCACAATGTTGTGATCCAGCATCTCCATGGCCATGCCCAGGGCCATGTTGACCGCTTTCTGGTTGTCGGCGATCTGGGTTTCAATGAGCGTGGCCAGATCCTCGACCGATTCTTCCATCCGCAAATCGGTGCTTGCCAGCAATTGCTTTTTCTGACCGTTGATCATGTAAAATGCCATGCCAGCGGTCACCACGATGAACAGCAGACCCAGAATCAAATTCAGCCGCACACCGATCTTCAAGTCATTGATTGATTTCATACCTTCCCTTTGTTCGTGTCGCAATCGTGTCGCAATGTCGTTGGTAGACTTCTCCTGGCGGAAAAGGACCTGGGACAAAAATAGAGAGCCCTCCTTCGTCGTCCTAGGTGAGAATCCCCCGATTTCCACCGGATATCCCTTGAAATGGACCGGGGGTTTTTACGTAGAAATCCCCCTCAGCTCAGATCGAAAAGTTTGTGCCGGAAGACGTAAAGCACTAATTGAATGGAGTTTTTCACCCCCGTCCGGCTGATCAGCTTGGACCGGTGACCTTCCACGGTGCGGAGGCTCAGATGGAGCTCGTCGGCGATCTCCGCGTTGGTCAGCCCGGAACAAATCAACTTGAGCACCTCCCCTTCCCGCTTGGTGAGGAAATGACATCCCTCGATTTCTCCGTGGGTTCGGTGCTGGAGAAATTGAGAATGATGTTCTGCAACAATTTCTGGGAGAAATAGGTGCCGCCGCCGGATACTTCCTGGATTGCCTTCTCCAGCTCCTCGCTGCCCGATTCCTTGATGATGAACCCTTTGGCACCAGCCTGGATCATCTTGGAGTAGTATTCTTCGTCGCCGAACATGGACAGGGCGATGATTTTGATCCCCGGATACCGGTTCACTGCCTGGCGGGTGGCTTCAATGCCATTGATGTCGGGCATGGATATGTCCATGAGGACCAGGTCGGGGTGGGTGGAATCCAGGTTGTCCAGAAATTCCGCCCCCGACGACGACTCACTGATCACCTCGGTGTTGTCCATGCCGGAAAGGACAAACTTGAGTCCTTCCCGAAACATTTTGTGATCGTCCACCAGGGAGATTTTTATTTTCTTGCTATCCATAATCTCAGATTTTCCCAAAGGCCGTCCTTATCTAAACCGAAGCTTTCCGAACAGATCCAGAAGCTTCTTCAACGCATCAAAATAGAGGGTCACATACAGGAGGATGGAGAACAGCACGATGATCATCGTGTTGAACCAGAAGGTGGAAACCTGCGTCCCCCCGATGTATTTGACAGGGGACAGAAAATGCGCACGGAAGCTGAAAGTGCCCGGCTCCGGATAGAGGTACACGGGATCCATGACCTGCACCAGGCGGTTTCCGTCCCGGACGATCTTGTTCTCTGACCGGGCTTTCTTCACCACATCCGACAAGAAGTCGTTGGAGTGGTCGTCGGAAATCTGTCCAAAGGGCACGGATGCCACCACCTGGTCCTTCTTCTTGCTGATCATCCCGTACAGAGTGATGTAGCTTTCATTGAGCCGGTCCAGGTAATCCTCCACGTCATCCAGCAGGGCCTCATCGACCCGTTCCGGGGTCAGGTCGGCCAGTCGATCGAAGGCCACCGAAGGCAGGCGCCGGGTTTCCGCGGCGATTTCGTTCCGAAGCAGGGACAGATCCGCCGCCACAAGCGCCCGGACCGAGTCCCCGGGCTCATCGAGGCGGTCGCGCACCGCATCCACCACCTTGGTCATCTCGGGGATGTAAAAGGCCTGTTTGTAATTGGACATGCTCTCGACCCGTTCGAGCTCATAAAACAGGGTCCCGTAGGGATTTTCGGAAAACTGGGTGACGGCCAGGGCCTCGTAGGCCCAGCGCGAGGTCATGAAATCGGCGATCACCGGGGTGTTGGAATCCCCGCCTCCGATGGCGGAATTGAGCTTGTCGAAACTGAACATGGCCCCGCCCAGGATCATTTGCGGAATGACCAGCAGCGGAATGAGGATGTAGATGGTCACCGCGGAATTGAAGGCTGCCGAAATGTTGAGCCCCATGATGTTTGCCGAGAAAGAAACCACAAGCAACATGATCCAGTAAGGCAGGAACATGGCCTGGATGCCCAGCACCGCGTTCCCGATCAGGACAAAGGTGAAGGTCTGAATGGCCGAAATGGCAAAGAGGATCAACAATTTGGAAACCAGGTAGCTGGACCGGCTCAGATTCAGGAACGCCTCCCGCTTCAGGATCTTCCGGTCGCGGAATATCTCCTCCGCGCTCACCGACAGCCCGATGAACAGGGCCACGATGATGCTCATGAAAATGTAGGGCGGGATGTTCTCATTGGCCCGGAACACGTAGTCCTTGTTTTCCCCCGTGGTGTACTTGATGATAAAAACCAGCAAAAAGGAAAGAAGCGGCGCCTCCAGCAGGGTCAGGGCCATGTACTGGACATTGCTCACCTTGGAGAGGATGTCCCGTTTGATGAAAATGCCAAGTTGCCGGAACCACCCGGGAATGAAAAAAGTCTTGGCAGGGGGCTCTTTCACATCGGCTTTCTTCTCCAGATCGAACCCGGTCCGGTACAGGTCGTTCCATTCCAACGGGGTCTTGATCCGGCTGGATGTGTAGTTCCCGAAATCGTCGACTTCCTTTGCTTCGATGATGTTGAACAAGGTTTCCGGGTTGACGTTGCCACAGGCGGAGCATTCCCCGGAATCGGCGTTGATCTGGTTGGTTTTCCGCTTGAAATACATCACCGCCTCGATGGGATTCCCGTAATAGATGGGATAGCCCCCCGTATCCATCAGGATGAGTCGGTCGAACATCTTGTAAATGTCCGACGAAGGCTGGTGGATCACCACAAAGATCAATTTCCCCTGCCGGCTCAGCTCCTTCAGAAGGTCCATCACATTCTCCGAATCCCGGGACGAGAGTCCGGACGTGGGCTCGTCCACAAACAGGACGGCCGGCTCCCGGATCAGCTCCAGGGCAATGTTCAGCCTCTTCCGCTGGCCCCCGCTGATCTTCTTGTTCATGGGGCTGCCCACCTTGATGTCTTTGCGTTCCAGCAGACCCAATTTGTTGAGAACCTTGTCGACCAGCGCTTCGATCTCCTTGTTGTTCAAATTCTTGAAACAAAGCTTGGCATTGTAGTAGAGGTTCTCAAAGATGGTTAGGTCCTCCATCAACAGGTCGTCCTGGGAAATGTACCCGATGAGCCCCTCGGCTTTGTCCGGATCCCTGTGGATGTCCACACCGTTGATTTTCACCGTCCCCGCTGCCGGCTTCTCGATGCCGGAAAGCACGTTGAGCAGGGTGGTTTTCCCGGAACCGCTGGCTCCCATGATGCCGATGAGGCCGAAATCCTCGGAGATGCTGGTCTGGTTCAACCCGACGGCTCCGTTGGGAAACACAAACCGGATGTCCTCCGCATTGAAGGACACCTTGCTGATTTGCTCCCCGCTCATGAAGCGGGTCACCACATCGCTGTAATACAGGGTACCCTGGGGAAGCCGCATGGTGCTGCCCGGCGCAAGAAGATAAATGCTCGCTCCGTGGACGGTCCGCCCGTTGAGTTGGATCTCATTCTTCCCGTCGTAGCGGAAGAAAAACAAATCCACGCTCTTCACCCGGATCATCCGGATGAGACCGTCCAGCCCCTCCATGGGCATGTGCTTGATGAGGGCTCCCGGCGTTTGCTCCTGACCGCTCATGGAACCGATCAGCAACACCTCCTCCGAATCGGATGCAAAGGGGTCGTCTTCCCGGCTGAAGTGGGAAATCAGTTCGATTTCCTCCTCCGTGATGTTGAACACGGTGGCCGCCGTGTTGATGATTCCCATGCGCTGTTCGGTGTACAGACCGTCGGCCTTGAGCAATTCGAACAAACGGATCAACACCACCACCTTCTGCTTCTGGGTCAGGGTTTTGTTGATCTTGCGGCAGACGGCCACCGAGCGGATGGAATCCTTCATGGATGTCAGCTTCTTCTCCTTCTGCTCGCCGGGATCCTCGTTGAATCCGGCTTTCTCCTCGTAAAGGGAAAGGTATTCCTTCACCTTTTCGTTGCTCAGCTGGGAGCTGAGAAATTCACGGACGAATTCACGTTGGTGCTCGGTGGTGCCTTCATCCTGCTTGGAGATGATGGCAAAGAGCTGCATCAAACCTTGAAGTATTTCCTCACTCATGCCCTGCTTCCTTTGTGGGTATTATTCGTAGGTAACCAGTTCCACGGGGATTTCCACCAATTCGGAATACTCCTCCCCCGCCTCCATCAGGTCCTCATCCATTTCGTAATAGTACCATTTGACGCTCATGGCATTCCCCTCGGAAAAGATATCATCCAATTTCAGCAGAATGTCCAGGATCAGTTTGGAGGATGCCGTGTTGAAATATTCCAGTTTGAAAATGAATTCCATGTTTTCAATGGGCGATTCGGACAAAGCGTCGAGCCACGACAGCACCGGGGCGTAGAAATCGACCACGTCCTCCGGAAGGGACCGACCCGAGATTTCATAGGTTCCCGATTCGGGATCGAGCACAATCTTGGGGGTATCCTCTGTTCCTTCGATCAGTAATTTTTCCATCGTTTCTGTTTTAATTGTTTGTATTCGTTGAATTTTTTGAGATGCGCGAAAGCATGATGAAGAACGAAAGCTCCTCGTCGAGCGAACTGAAATCGTATTCCAGAGCCTGGCCCGATTTCCGGGCGATGTCGATGAGACCGATGCCGGCGCCGCTGACCTCGGAAAACTTGCCCTGCAGGCGGACTTCTTTGTAAAGCTGCTTCAGGCCGTCCTTGTCCAGTTCATTGACCTGGTCGATTTTCGCCCGCAGGGCTTCCACGCCGGTTTGAAGGATGGGATTCCCGGAAATGATGAAATAATCTTCCTCGCCGTATCCGATCATGAAGGCGGATGATACATCCTTCCCCGTCTTCTCTCCCTGGTAATTGTGTTTGCTCAGGTTTTGGAGAATCTCCACCATGATGTTGAAGATCTTCCTTCGCAGGGAGTCCTCCAGCTCATCGGAGATGAATTTCCGTTCCATGAAGGCCAGCATGGATTTGGTGAATTCCTGGCTGAATTCCCCGTCGTACATCAGGGACACATCGTTGTCCTGCATGATGCCGTGCAGGTCCTTGATTTTGATCACCTCCCCGCTTCGTTGTTCCCGGCCCTCGGAGATGGCCGTGCACAGGGAGAAATAGTAGTTCCCGTCGTCGAGGGGTTCAAAGTCGAAATCCAGCTTGTTCCCTGTCTTGCGGGCAATGTCGATGAGGCCCAACCCGGCATCGCTGGCGTTGGAGAACCGGACCGACTGCAACCAGACCTTGTGAAACTCCTTCAGTTC
The DNA here is from genome assembly GCA_041393235.1 of Bacteroidales bacterium. Lineage (GTDB taxonomy): Bacteria > Bacteroidota > Bacteroidia > Bacteroidales. The sequence goes on along the minus strand of JAWKKO010000012.1, from coordinate 54,867 downwards.
GTCCTTGGTCATGGTGTTGATTTTCAGAAGGTTGTTCTTCAACGTGCGGACATTTTCCGCATTCACCGTGTTTCCGCTGAACACCAGGTACCCTTTCTCCTCCTTCCCGATCATGAACAGAGGAGCCATCTGGGTGCTCCGGACATCGTACTGCATGGTCAGATTCTGCATGCACTCCACCACCACGTTGAAGACTTTGGCCCGAAGCGACTTTTCCGATCCCTCCATCTCCAGTTTCTTGTCGGTCATGGCCAGCAGGGCCAGCATGACTTCGTGGCTTAGGTTGCCCCGGTACGAAAACATGATTTGCAGATCGTGCATCTGCTCCCTGAGACGGTGGACAAACTCCAGTTTTTTGTTTCCCTGTTCCATGTTTTTTCTTGCTTTAAAACTTGACGCCGATGATCAAGATGTCATCCATTTGTTTGTTATCTCCCTTCCAGTTGTAAAATTCATCCCGGAACAATTTTCCCATTTGAAACACGCTCAGATGCGCATGTTCGGCAATCAGTTTCCGGACCCTCCCGCTCATGTATTTCTGCTGACCGTCCGGCCCCCCGTATTGATCCGGGAATCCGTCCGTCATGATGTAAATGGCATCGCCGGGCTTGAGGGGACGCACCCGGTTGTTGACTTTTTCCCTTCCTTCGTACTGGGTCCCACCCACGGGGAACTTGTCGCCTTTGATCACCTGCAGGTTTCCATCGGTGATGTAATAGAGCGGCCGGTGTGCACCGGCATAGTGCAATTCTTTCTCCTTCAAATTGATGCGACAGAAGGACGCATCCATTCCATCCCTGGTTTTGCTGTCCTCGTCGTCCTGGCGCAGGGTCTTGACCACCGCATCGTGGAGCCTGTCCAGGGCCTCCCCTGCCGTGAGGTTTTTGAAGCTGGCGGCAATCTCATTCTGGGAAAAGTAGCCGATCAGGGACATGAGGGCCCCGGGGACCCCGTGCCCGGTGCAATCCATGGCACCGATGTAAATGTTGTCCCCCTGTCGGGTCATCCACGGATAATCCCCGGACACCACGTCCTTGGGTTTGTAGAACATGATGGAATTGGGCAGGTGGGCCTGGATGTCCTCTTCCTTGGGCATCAGGGAGCTCTGGATGTAGTAGGCGTAGTTGATGGAATCGCTGATGCTTTTGTTCTTCAGCTTGATCAGCTCCTCCCGTTTCCGGGCTTCGGTGATGTCGTGGCACACCAGCAGGACCGATTCGATGTCGCCCGATTCGTGGTATTCAGGAATGGCATTGACCATCATGAACTTCTTTCCCTCCGGGGTGGGAAATTCCATTTCCTCGGTCCGTTTCTTGTTCTCGCCGGCCACCGATTCGAAAATGGATTTCCAGCTTCCGAGGATCTCCTTGTCAAGAACGATGTCCATCAGGGGCTTGTTGATGAAATCCGCCGGCTTCAGCCCGCTGTAGGATTCGATCATCGGGTTGATGTAGGTACACCGGCTGAAGATGTCGATCCGAAGGATGATGTCCAGACTGTTCTCCGACAATGCCTGCATTTTGGCTCGCATCCTCTGTTCCTTTTCGGCCAGGATCTGCACGGAAATATCCCTGGAATTCAATACGATCCCCTGGATGACCGGATCGGAAACAAAATTTGTTCCCCGGGCCTCCAGCCAGACAATCTCCCCGGGTTTGGTGAAATACCGGTACTGGAGGGTCCGCGTTTGTTCGGGAAAGGAGATCAGGTCCCGGAAGAAGGCGGTGAAGGTATCCACATCCTGGGGGTGGATGTTTTCCGTGGATTTTCCCCCCACCAATTCGTCTGGGAAATACCCCATGATGGATTTGATGGAAGGACTCACATAGAGGATCCGGCCGCTGTCGGAATAGATGGTGATGATTTCCGATGCATTTTCGAGAAGCACATGGTTTTGCTTCTGGCTTTTGTGAACTTCGGCGATTTGCTCCTCCAGTTTCAAATTGGACTTCCGCAGCTGCTCCTGGGTGCTGATCATTTTCCTCGGCCTGTTCTTCCAGTTGCTGTTTTTGCTGGCCCAGTTCCTCACTCATTTTCTGGGACTCGTAGCAAATCGATGGTCCGTTTGTTGACGCGGACATTGGAGATGGTCCGGGCGATGATCTCGGCCACTTCCCCCATCAGCTTTTGCTGCACCGGAGAGAAGGGACGGAAGGAAGCCAGTTCGATGACTCCGAACACTTCCTCGTTGGTGATCAGGGGTTCAAAAAGCAGGCTGCTGGGCTTTTTGTGTTCGATGAGGGCCGAAGAGATGGTGGCGTAATTGGCCGGAATCTCGGTGCGAAGAATGGCCTGCCGTTCCACCGCGGCCTGTCCCACCAGACCCTGGGCAAAACGGAAGCTCCCGTTGAGGTGCTTCTTGTGGTCATAGGCATAGGCCGCTTTCATTTCCAGCACCTCCCCGGCCTCGTCCACCACATACATGGCTCCCTGGACCACATGATCGAGTTTGCGGACCAAAAACGACAGCACTTCGTCGCAGAGTTGGTCCAAATCGTGGTTGTTTTTCCGCAGGACGCGCCCCACCTGGGAGACTCCCTCCATGATCAGTTTGCGCTCGCTTTCCAGTTCGCCCGCCCGTTGCAGGCTCAAACGCATTTCATCGAGCGACAGGGCCAATTCCTCGGGGGCCTGATCCGACACAAACCGGTGGGCCAGGTTGCCCTTTCCGATTTCCCGGGCGAAGTGAATGGTTTTTTCGATGCTTGCGGATTGGTCGTCCAGGGTTTCCTGGAATTGCTTCCGGCGCACCCGCTCCTGGCGACCGTGCAGGTATCCCACCAACAGGAAGGTCACCGGAAGGAGGTTGGACAGGTACGCTACATTGTGCTCCTGAAACAGGGAGTGCAACCCACGGTACGACAGGGAAAATCCTCCGCTGATCAGAAGGAGACAGAGCACAAACCCGTACAGGACGAGACCGGCCAGACCGTAGGTAACGACCTTTCTCCAGGGGCTGTATGGGACCGTCTTGCTCATGACCTTGCCTTCTTCTTTTCCTGTGCCAGATGTTTGAACACCACACCGCCCACATAAGACTCCAGCTCGTCCAGCATCCCGAGGTGGTCCGGTACCATCGTCTGGAAGGAAGCCAGTTCCATGACACCCACCACCTGCTGTTTGTGTTTCAGGGGATGGATGACGAGGGAGGTCGGTGACGATTGCCCCAATCCCGAAATCACGTTCATGTAGCCCGGGGGAACCTGACGGTACTCCATGGCTTTCCCGTCCTCGGCCACCTGGCCGGGCAGCCCCTCTCCGAACCGGAACCGGAGCGTCCCCGCATCCTCCCGGTGGTAGGCGTAGCCACAGAGGTACCGGAGGTACAGGCCGTCCTTGTCCTTCCCTGTGACAAAAAAGGTTCCCTGGCAGATTTGCATTTCATCGGCCAGGACAGACAGCAGCCCGGAAGCGAACCGTTCCAACTCCTTTTCCAGGGGCCGGAGAACCTCGATGATATGTGCCGTTTCGATCATACCGCTTCCAACAGATGCCGGACGATGCCGTCCGAGGTGAGGATGTGGTCCGGTTGAAACAGGCCCAGCACCTTTCGGGGCATGGTCCCCACCAGGGCCTCCTCCGGATCCTGGATCACGGCAAGGGCCCCCCGCCGGTGGGCTTGCAGCATGCCCGAGGCACCGTCCACATTGGCCCCGGAAAGGATGATACCCAACATGCGTCCCCCGTACACATGGCCGAAGGAAGCAAAGGTGAGGTCGATGGACGGCCGGGAGAAATTGATCTCCCGGTCGATGGAAAGGGCAAAGGTGTGTTCCTCTTCCACAAGCAAATGATAGTTGGCCGGGGCGAGATACACCCGGCCCGGTTCCACCCGCTGTTTGTCCCCGGGTTCCTCCACGGGCAGATTGCTCACATAGGCCAGGGACTCCAGCAACCCGTGCCGGACTTCCTTGAGGCGGTGCAGACAGAACACCACGGGCAACGGGTAGCCGGCGGGCAAGGTGGAAAGGATCTTCCGGACCACCGGGAAACTCCCGGCCGAGCCGCCGATGACCACCACCTGGTATGCGCGTTTTTCCTTCACTTCGCTGCCGTTTCAGCCCTCACGAGAGGGCGATTTTGTATATCTTTTCTTCCGGATCCACGGGATCGAGACGACGCCCCCGGACCGAGGCCGGAAGAGACTCCTTGTAGCCGATCCCCAGATATCCCCCCGGATTCAGACCCTCCACGAATTTCCGGATCACCTTCTCCTGCAATGCCGGATTGAAATAGATCATCGCGTTCCTGCACAACAGAAGATCGAAGGCACCCGGCACCCGGTCTTTCCCCAGATCGTGCCGCTCAAAGGAGACGTTCCGGACCAGGTCGGTGTCAAACACCATGGCATGGTTTTCGATCCGGTGGTGCGCACTCAATTCCGAACCCATTCCCATGGCATTCCAGTTCAACTCATGCACTTTCTGGGATCGGACGGGAAATCGTCCCTTCCGGGCCAGGGCCAGGGCCTGAACATTGAGGTCGGTGGCCAGACATTCGCTTCGGCCGAGGAGTCCGGCCGATTCCAGCAGAATGTTCAGGGAGTACACCTCTTCGCCGGTTCCGCAGGCGGCATGCCAGATGCGGATCCGGTCCCTTCCGGCCAGATCGGGCAGAACCCGGTCCCGGATGTACTTCCAGAAACCCGGATCCCGGTACATTTCCGTCGTATTGAAGGAAATTTCATGGATCATCTTCTGGGGGAAATCCTTTCCTTCCCGCAACCGCCTGACCATTTCTTCAACGGTTTGAATCCGGTGTAGACCGGCCACCCGGACGATCCGGTCCCGCAGAGAGGCACGGGCATAGTCCCTGAAGTCGACGGCACTTGCCTCGTTCAGAGCTGAGAGAATGAGATTGACATCTTGGGCACTCAAAACTTCCACGGCTTTCATCCCCCTTACTGGGCTTGCTTTCTCAAAAATAGCCAGGCACCAGGGGATAAAAAACCGGGATGTCCCCCAAAAGAATCCGCCGACTACTTGTTTTTGCGGGTGTTTGCACGCGACGGGGCCGGGTGTTTTTACGCGAGTGATTCAGCGCGACCCAACATGTGGGCGGCAATCTTGTTCAGTGGAAGGACTTTCTGGACACCGCCCAGAAGAAAGGCTTCCTTGGGCATGCCATACACCACGCAGCTTTCCTCGTCCTGCCCGATGGTGTAGGCCCCGGCCTCCTTCATTTCCAGAAGCCCCTTCGCCCCGTCGTCGCCCATGCCGGTCATGATGATCCCGATGGCATTGGTTCCCGCGTATTTTGCCGTGGAGGAAAACAACACATCCACGGACGGACGGTGCCGGTTGACCAGGGGACCGTCCACGACTTCGACGTAATAGCGTGCACCGCTCCGTTTGAGCATGGTGTGTTTGTTGCCTGGAGCAATCAGGGCCCTGCCCCGGATCACCCCATCGTTGTTTTCCGCTTCCTTCACGGAAATCTGGCACAGATCGTCGAGTCGCTGGGCAAAGGAGGTGGTGAATTTCTCGGGCATGTGCTGGACAATGACAATCCCCGGGCAATCCGGCGGAAGGGCCATGAGAAACTCCCGCAGGGCCTCTGTCCCCCCCGTGCTGGCCCCCACGGCCACCACAATCTCGGTGGTCTTGATCATGCTGCTTCGCACCTGGGGCACCACCACATCGGCACTGTATTTGGGCGGCACCCGGGGGGTGGAGACGATCTGATTGGGATTCAGCCGCTTCAATTTTGCGGCGTGGGCCGCCTTGATGGCATCGCAGATCCGGATCTTGGACTCCTCAAAGAATTTCTGGGTGTCCATCTTCAGTTTCGTGATGATCTCCACGGCCCCGTATTCCAGGGCCTTCATCCCGGTCTGGGTTCCCTTTTCGGTCAGGCTGGAAATGATCACGACGGGAATCGGGTGCTGGCTCATGATCTTCTTCAGGAAGGTGAGCCCGTCCATGCGTGGCATCTCCACATCCAGGGTGATGACATCGGGAGTTTCCTGTCCGATCTTCTTGGCAGCCATGAAGGGATCATTGGCGGTTCCGATGACCTCGAGTTTGGGATCGCTGTTGATGATTTCCGACAGCGCATTTCTCACCACGGCACTGTCATCCACAACCAAAACCTTGATTTTATTGCTAGCCATTGGGACCGTTTGTTTTTTGGATGTATTTCTGATGGACCACTCCCGTGTCCGTTCGGTACTGGATTTTTCGTCCCAGCTGCCCGGCCACGCTCTGGCCGACAATGGGAATCCGCTCTTCTTTCAGGATCTTGAATGCAATCTCAATGTTCCGGTCGCCGATCTGAAACTGGTCATTCTTTGTGACAAGAATCTCACCGCCTCCGAAGACCTTGGCCTTGAGATTTCGTTTGGTGCTTCCGAAGGACAGCATTTTCTCAATGAGTTTCTCGATGGCGATGTTCCCGTATTTTGGAGAGGGCAACCCCTGGCCGTTCCACAAGGGCAACATGTAGTGGTTGATTCCTCCGATGGACAGGATCGGGTCCCAAAGGCACACCGCCACACAGGACCCGAGGACCGTATTGACCAGGGTGGGCTGATTGCTGGCAAACAGGGCCGACGGATACAGGTAGTGGTAACCGACTGTATTTACATCTGTGCCGACCATCAGAAGATCTCCCCGCTATCCAGCTCGTCAAACAGAAATTCGCTCCCGCTCATGGCCGTGTGACCGGTCTCCTCCGGTGCACGGGCCAGCCGGATCTCAAAACTGGCACCGTTGTTCTTTTCGCTGTCGATCTTGATGGTGCCGTCCATGATGTCGAGCAATGCCTTGGTGATGGAAAGTCCGAGCCCGTGGCCCCGGTTGATGGAGTTGATTCCCGAATCGAGGCGTTTGAACCGGTCGAAGATGATTTTCTGGTTTGCCTCGGAGATTCCCGTCCCAAAGTCGCGGACCACCAGGAGAAGCTCCCCGTCTTCCTCCTCGGTCCGGATCTGCACCTGGCTCCCCTCAAAACTGAATTTGACCGCATTGCTCAACAGGTTGGAAAGGATCAGCTTGATCTTTTCCGCATCGCCATTGAAGAAATACCGGTTTCCCGAATTGGGAACCAGGTAGTTTTCATGGACCAGTTTCACATCCCTCTTTTTTGCCTCCAGCTGAAATTGCTCCATGGCGTTCCGGATCAGCTGGACAATGTCCACCTGGGAGATCTCCGCCTGGATTTCTCCCGCCTCGATCTTGGCGGCCACAAAAATGTTCCGCAATTGGAAATCCAGGTTAAACGCCTCGGAATGGATCATCGCCACCATGGTGATCACCCGCTTCCAGTCCTCCTTCTTCACGGCGAGGATGCTCTTGGACAGCCCCATGATGGACGTGAAGGGATTGATGATCTCGTTGGTGATGTTGGACACAAAATGGCTCTTGAGCGATTCCGAATCGGCCAGTTTTGCATTGACCTGCTGCAGATCGTCCGTCAGTTTCGCATTCCTCTCCTGCAGCTCCTTCACAAGGTGCTGCAACTCCTCCATCGTTGTCTTATCCTGAGATTTCATAATCCTTTGTTTTACTGCTACGTTCTCCTGAATATGGTGGGTTTGATCTGCTCCAGGGGAACCGTCATCCGCATGATGGATTCGGAATGCCCCAGGAAAAAGAAACCGCCCGGCTTCAGATGCCTGCAAAGCTTGTTGATCACCGCCTCCTGGATGTGCCGTTCGAAATAGATGAGCACATTGCGGCAGAACACCACATCGAAGGATTCCTGCATGTGGTAGTGATCGTCCATGAAATTCAGGCGCCGGAAATCGGTTTTGGCCCGCAGGGCCGGGATCACCCGGACCACCTGCCTCGACGGGTCTTTGCTTTTCAGGAAATATTTTTTCTTCAGCGCCAGGGGAATATCCGCCACGCGCTGCTCGGTGTACACTGCATTTTTGGCCATTTTCAGGATCCGGGTCGACAAATCGGTCCCGATGATCCGGTAATTCAGAGGACGGTTGGCCGCATTGTATTCCTCCATGGTGATGCCGATGGTGTAGGGTTCCTCCCCGCTGGAGCAACCCGCGCTCCAGATTTTCACGCCTCCCGGAATGTTGAGTTGCTGGAACTCGGGCAGGACCTGGTCCCGGAGAAAATCAAAATGAACCGACTCCCGGAAGAAATCGGTTTTGTTGGTCGTGATCACATCCAGCATGTGGATGAGCTCATCGGTCTGTCCCCGGGCCGAGAAAACCATCTCAAAATAGGAGGCATAGGAATCCAGACCCAGTTCCCGGACCCGCTTCATCAACCGGGACTGCACCATCACCTTTTTGTGATCCGGCAGCTTGATCCCGATGTTTCGGTTGATGTAATCGCTGAGGGTACGAAATTCCTTGTCGGTGAGCTCCTGCGGGATTTTCGGTCCCACGCCCGTGTTGACATTCGAAGTGTCCATGGATCAGTCCGCGTCCTTTTCCTTTGCGTCCGGGGCCTGCACCTTGGAATCCATGACCGCACTCAGCTCCTGATCCGAAAAGATCTTGTCCACATCCAGCAGCATGATGAAGTCCTCCTCCTTCTTCAACATGCCTTCGATGAACTTGGCCTTGTAGCTGCTCCCGATGCTTGGAGGCGGCTCAATGGTGGCTTCGTTGATTTCCATCACCTCGCTCACCGAATCGACCAGTCCGCCCAGGGTGATGCGCTCCCCGTTCATGTCCACCGAGAGCACCACGATGATGGTGTCCTTGTCTTCCTTTTTCAGCGGCAGGTTGAAGATGGTCCTCAGGTCCACCACGGGAAGAACGGAGCCCCTCAGATTGATGACTCCCCGGATGTAATCGGGTGTTCTGGGCACTTTGGTCACAGGCCGGTTTTCAAGAATTTCCAGGACGTATTTCACATCCGTTGCGAAAACTTCGCTGTCGAGGACGAAGGACAAATAGGTATTCATCTTGGTCGTCTTTTCGGTTTTCATATCCGTTTCCATGTTCGATGTATTGATTGATTATTCGGCTACTGCATTCAATTCGGCTTGCTGGATGGCAATCCGGTCGATGATCTTGTTGGAATCCACCACCAGGGCAACCGTGCCGTCTCCCAGGATGGTGGCCCCGGAGACGATCTCCTGTTTCTTGAACAATTTGCCCAGGGGCTTCAGAACGGCCTGGTACTCGCCCACGATGTCGTCGACGCAGAGACCCACCTGGTAGTTTTCGTACTTGACCAGGATCACCCGGGTGGTGGCCGGGGCCTCGGTGGTCATATCAAATTCATCGCGCAGGTACAGGAAGGGCTGCAGCTCTCCGTTCAGGGCAATGAGCTTTTGTTTCTTGTTCACCACCTGTTTCGTGGGCACCTCGAAGACCTTGTCGACCACCTGCAGGGGGATGACAAAATAGGTGTTGTCGATGGTGACCAGCAAGCCGTCGATGATGGACAGGGTCAGGGGCAGTTTGATGGTGATGGTGGAGCCTTCCCCCAGAACCGAATCAATGTCCACGCTTCCGCGCAGGTCTTCGATCTTCCGCCGGACCACGTCCATCCCAACCCCGCGGCCCGACACTTCGGTGACCTTCTGGGCGGTGGAGAATCCGGGAACAAAGAGCAGATCGAAACATTCCTTCTGACTCAGATCGGTCTCCGCGCTGATCAGCCCTTTGCTGATGGCCTTCATCCGGATCTTCTCCGGATCGATGCCGGCTCCGTCGTCCTGAATCTGTATGAACACGTTCATGCCCGAGTAGAACGCCTTGAACAGGATGCGGCCCCGTTCCGACTTCCCTTTTTTCATGCGTTCGTCCCGCGCTTCGATGCCATGGTCGAGGCTGTTGCGGAGAATGTGCATGATGGGATCGGCCAAACTCTCGATGATGTTCTTGTCCAGCTCGGTCTCCGTTCCCTCGGTGATGAAATCGACCTGCTTTCCCAATTCGGAAGACAGGTCCCGCACCAGCCGGTGGAACCGGGTGATGATGGTCTCGATGGGGATCAGGGCGATGGAGAAGGTGTTTTCCCTCAGTTGCCGGGTGATTTTCTCCATGCTTTCGGCCACGGTGATGATCTCGGGCAGATTGCTCTGCTCGGCCAGCAGGTTCAGGCTGGCCTGGTTGGTCACAAGCTCGCTGACCAGGTTCATGAGCTCGTCCAGCTTCTCCGAGGCCACCCGGATGCTGGAGATGGTGCTTTTTGCCGTGCCCCTTGTCTTGTGGATGGGCACCTTTCGCTTGTCTTCCTTGCTGTTTTTTTCCTGCTCCAATTCCAATTCCTCCACCCGGTCGCGGAGGGCCTGCAGATGCTCGCCCCCTTTTTCCAGGAAAATCGAATCCAACACAGCACGGAATCCATCCACGGCCAGCAGGTCCTGGTCGGAAACCTTTTGAATGTCCAGCTGGCAATCGTCCTCCACAAACAGGAACACCTCATGGATGCTGTCCACCTCCTGGGAGGTGGTCAGGACGATTTCCCATCCCAGGTAGCAATGTTCGGCCACCACTTCGTCCAGGGACGGCAGGGTGCCGCTTTGCGGATAGGCGACAAACTCCCCGATGCCGTTGAAATCATCCACCAGGTAGAGCGGATTGGTACCATTCTTGAGGATGTCGGGCGCAGGTTGGAAATACACATAATAGGTCCGCGCTTTCCCATCCGGCTCCGTCTCCCGGTTCCCTTTTCCTTTGCCATCGTCCCGGGAACCACCGTCCCCGTCCTGGCGGATCACGCCTTTGATCTCGCCGAGCAACCGGGCCTGGGTGTCATCGAAGGCACCTTCGTTGTCCTCATCCTCGTCAAGCAGGTTGCCCACATGGTCGATGGATTTCAGGGTCAGATCGAGAATGGCCTTCCCGACGGGCAGTTTCCCGTTTCTCACCAGGTCGTAGATGGTTTCCAGTTCATGGGTAAACTCATCGATCTTGTGAAATCCGAACATGGCACTGTTCCCCTTCAGGGTGTGCATGATGCGGAATATCTGTTCGATCACTTCCTGGTCGTCCGGAACGGACTCCAGCTTCAGAAGCGCATCCTCCAGCTCTGTGAGAAATTCCCTGGCCTCCTCAACAAACTTCTGCTTGAACGAGTCCATCAGCGCATGACTTTGTTGATGGCGGCAATCAATTTTGCGGGGACAAAGGGTTTGATGATCCACCCGGTGGCACCGGCCTCTTTTGCCTCCATCTTCTTGGCGGTTTGCGATTCCGTGGTGAGAAACAAAATGGGAATGCTTTTGTACGCATCGGTGGCCCGGACATATTTGATGAACTCGATTCCGTCCATCACCGGCATGTGCAGGTCCGTGATGATCAGATCCAGGGGATCCCCGTTGAGATGCTTGGTGGCATCTTTGCCGTCGACCCCCACCAGAACATTGTGGCCTTCGTTCTGCAGGGTGAAACTGACTACTTCTCGAATGCTTTCTGAGTCATCCACAATTAAAATATTCTTTCCCATGGTAATTGAATTAATTGACGTATTGATACCTTATCAGGCGAATTCACGAATCCCCGCGTTCCTCATCAGTCCCCGCAGGTCCTCCGGAAGGGACACCTCCGTGCGGACCTCGATCCCCTGTCCCTGGCACTTCCGGACAAAGGCGAGATACAATTGGTAGAACGTGACATCCAGATTCACCACATTTTCGATTTTGATCAGCAGCCTGGACCCGGTGATTCCGGCCTTCCGAAGCTCACCGGCCATGGCGTCCGCATTCCGGAACGACAATTCGCCTTCCATCTGAAGGGTCTGTATGCCGTCTTTTCGACCTTTGGAGGTCCGGATGGAGAACGTTTGTTTGCTCATTTCTTCTTTTTTTTAGAACAGTTCCAGGTCATCCTCGTCCTTTTCGCCTTCCTCCTCATCGAACAGATCGATGTTGTCCTCCATATCGCCTTCCACCTGGTCGTGGATCACGCGCTCGCTCTTCATCGTGTAAAGATCGCGGATGCCCTCCAGACTCTTTTTCTTGTCCCCGCTTTTGCGACCATCGGGATACAACTTCACATTCAGGTTGTTGAGGATCTGAATGATTTCTTCGATGACCTTCTCAAACAAATCGTAATAGTCCACCGAATGGATGGTCCCTTTGATTTCGGACAGGATCGCATTGCTGAATTCCTGGTTTTTCTTCAGCACCTCATCCAGCACCTGGTTGTCCACATCGAGTCCTTCCAGGATTTTTGTCAGGTGAATCATAAGGCCGATCCGGTCTTTCTCCAGCTGATGGCCCCAATCGGGGTCCTCTCCGTCACGGCTGAACTGCAGGGTCAGCTCTTTCACATCCCGGATGGCCTCATGAACACTTTCCATTTTTTTGACCACTTCATCCCCCAGGTTCGACAGCTGGGAGAGCACCCTGGGGTGACTGGTCGATTCGAGCCCCGATTCCCTGAACTCGTCGAGCAGGGTTTTCAGGGACAGTGATTCCATTTTTTTCTGCAGGACCTTCACCTCCCTGGCCAGTCCGCTGACGCTTTTCTGGAGGGCTTTCTGCTCGGACACCATGTCCGTGAAATTGTTCAGGTCCAAAACATTGATACCGGCATCCAGCTTTCCTTTCACCTGGCTGATCAGGGTGATTTCCGAGCTGTTGCCGTGAATGGAGAAATCGTGCGACATGCTGGTCACCGCAGCCAGGTCGTTTCCCATCTGCTGAAAGCTCCGGATGATGACTTCGATGGCGCTCTGGTATTCCCGGTTCACCAGGATGAGCTGGGCCGCCTGCAGTTCGGAAATGTCGGCCACACGCTGGTAGCTGCTCAGCATGTCGCCGTCCGCTTCCTCGCCCAGGTCCCGCATGTCCTCCTTCAGCTCATCGATGATCCGTGCATGGGTCCGTTTGATGTGATCGATCTTCTGCCAGATGATGTCGTGGTACTGGAGGTGGGTGATGATGTTTCCGATGCTCTTGGATGCATTCCCCGTTTTCTGGGTCAGCAAAGGCAGGATTTCATTGGACTCGGCAGTCTTCTGCGTCACCAGACGCGTGCAGGTGTCCACCTCTTTGATCAGGCTCCTGAAATTGGCGCTGGACCGCTCCATGTAGCCCTTGGATTTGTTGATGGCGGTGTAGAGCTGGTCCTTGATGGACTCCAACTCTTTTTCCAGGGACGGCAATTTGTTCCGCAAAGCCTTCACGAACCCTTCGGTGGTGTACACGGCTTCATGTTTCTCTTCCTCAAAATGTTCGTAGGAGGAGAGAAGGGTGTAATTGGAGAACAGGAACTTGTAGGTGGTCAGATCCTGCTTGAAATTTTTCAGAGCCACCGTCAGAAGGATCACCTTTGCCAGGGTGTTCTCCATCACCTGGATGTTGCTGCCGTGGTTTTCCTCGATCTTCCGCTTGCTTTCACGGATTCCCTGGCGGACGTCTTCCAGCTCCCGGGCCAGCTCGGTGCCTTTGCTTCCCCCCAGCAGGTCAAAGATGGATGTTGCGTTGTCAAAGACCACCTTGGTCTTGCTGTGGTATTCCTTGAGGTAGGCATTCAGTTGCTTGAAATCCTTTTCCGAACAAGCGTGAAGATTGGAGATCCGTGCATCGATCTCCGAAAAGATCTTCAACAACTCCTTCTTCTGTATTTCCGGCTTCCTTTCCTTCATCGTCATGCTATTTCACTGTGGGTTCAACCGCTTCAGAAAAGATCCACGGAAATTTTCTGGGCAAACAGGGTAAAGGTGTAGTCCTGGTCCACTTTGGCCCGGGTCAGGGTCAGCAAGAGGTCCATTTCCGAACCCGCTTTGTCCGGTATGGTGATCTCGGTACGGATCCCGATTTCCTTTTTCTCCTCCTCGTTGTTCAAATACGCCCGGACATCGCTCTTGTCGGCTTCCAGGGTGAGTGGGATGATCGCATCCACCGGTTTCCCCAAAACTTCCTCCCTGCGGATGCTCCAAATCTCCTCCGCGGCATTGTTGAAGAATTCGATGACTCCCTGGTGATTGAAAGAGACGACGCCGTCGACACACCCTTCCAGAACCGCAACGTTCTTTGCCTTCTCCGCTTCGATGTCCTTGATTTTCTTCTTCAGACCCTGGCTGGCTTCCTCCAGCTTTTCGCTGAGGTTTTGTTTGATGTCTTCCAGTTCGGAGGTGTAGCTCTTCAGCTTTTCCCCCTGCACTTTCAGCTCCTCGGCCTGACGTCTCGACTCCAGTTCCGCCTTCTTTTTTTCGGTGATGTCCTGGGCCAGTTCGATGACCTTGTAAGGTTTGCCGTCCTTGTCCAATGCCGGGGTGTAGGATGCGTTGATCCAGATCTCCCTGCCGTCCTTGGTCAGACGCTTGAAATCGCCCTTCATGAGCTTCCCTTCCCGAAGCGATTTCCAGAAGGCTTTGTATTCTTCGATGGGTTCGTTTGCCTGGTCGGCGAACATCCGGTCGGTCTTGTGCTCGATGTCATCGATGCTGTAGCGCATCAGGTTCAGGAAATTCTCATTGGCATCGATGATCTTGCCCTCCATGTCGAACTCCACGGTGGCCAGGGTGTTGTTGATGGCCGAAAAGATCCCGATCCGTTCCACCTCCCTCAGTTGCATTTCCTCCTGGGTGGCATTCATCTCCTCCAGGTTCTGGCGCATTTCCTCCTCCTGGGACTTCATTTCCTCGGTCAGTTTCTGGGATTCCCGCAGAAGTTTCTGGGTTTGCTCGCTTACCCGGACCCGGGAGATGGACGATGCGATGATCTCGGCCAGCTTTTCCACGAATTCCACCACATATCCCTCGTACACCTTGAAGGAAGCCAGCTCGATGACGCCAAAAATCTCGTTGTTGTAGATCATGGGCACGATGAGAAGCGACCGGGGATTGGCATCCCCCAGTCCGGACGTGATGTTGACATAGTCTTCCGGCACGTCGGCCAGAAAAATGGTGTTCTTCTCGATGGCGGCCTGACCCACCAGTCCCTCGCCGATCTCGATGGCCTTGGTCAGGTATTTCTTCCTTTCCCAGGCGTAGGCGGACACCAGCTCCAGGTAGCTCCGACCCTCCTCCTCGTTGTTGATCAGAAAAATGAAGCCCTGGTTTGCGTCCAGCTGCTTGATGAGCTGGGACAGGAGCCGGTCGCTGGCCACCTGCAGGTCGTCGCTCACATCCCGGAGAATTTCATTGAACCGGGTGAGCCCCTCGGACGTCCAGTTCCGCTTCATGTCCTCCGAGGCCACAATCTGAAGCTTGTCCCGCATCCCGGTGATGGACGTCCCAAGCTTGTCCTTGTGGCTGAGCACCTCATAGTCGACCTTGAAGTTCCCCTCCCCGATCTGTTCGGCAAATTCGGCCAGATTCAGTTGGTTCTGAATGATCCGGTCGATGGAAAAAGCGATCTGCCCAATTTCATCTCCCTGCTCGTATTCCACCTTGCTGGACAGATCGCCTACGGATGCCAATTCTGCCACCTCCCGGACCTTTTTCAGCGGAGTCACCACGTATCCGTACAAAAAACGGACGATCAATACCAACATCACAATCCAACCCGCACCCACTAGAATCAACCTCGTGATCTGCTGAAAAACGACATCCGGATCGAGGAAGGACACGGCATAAAACATTGCGGTCAAATTCATCAGAATGAAGAGGGCAATCACTACATTGATTTTCCTGATCAGGCTGAATTCGCGAAACCCCATGATTCCTATCCTTTGTTATCCGATGTATGCAAATTCAAAAGTAAAATGAAAGCCATCCACAGAAAACCGGGAGGATACCTGAATCCCGGGGCCTTTCCCTTGTTTTTTGCGGGTAATAGTACTCCGGAATTGCAGGGGTTTTTACGTACGTGGGCCCCCATGCAAAAGAGGCTGTCCGGTGGGGACAGCCTCCTGTGTTTTCCTAAAGGAAATGGCCTTGTTCTAGGTGGATGCAACCATCCCTCCCCGGACTTCCCTGACGATCTCCCGGATCACATCCAGGTTCTCCGGACTGATGCGAACTTCCGTCGTGCTTTTGTTCACAATGACCAGCCGTCCGTCCACTTCCATGGTTTCCGGTTCCTGGTAATTGTACACGATTTCCACTTCATCGAAGGCCGACTTGATCTTGTCGAAATCACCGGAGAGTTCCTTGAAATAGGGATCGGTTTCATACACGGAGATGATGAACAAAAGCTGGTCCAGAACCACCTTTTGCTCTCCGATCCGCTCCATCAGTTCGGCATTGGATGCATGGGAGGCCACCTGGGTGGCCAGGTAGATCCCTTCCACCCAGGATCCCGCAAGAATCAGGGCGCTGAGATTCCCCCGTTTCTGGGTCCGCAGGTAACTGTCCATCTTGTTCATGTTGGAGGTGGAGATGTACAGAAGCGAATCCATTTTGTCGCTGTTGGAGGCAAGCCGCCGAATGGTGGCAAAATCGAAGAAGTGCCCCACCTGCAGATCATCGGCCAGTTTCTTGATGGCTCCCAGGTAATTCAGGGCCAGATAGGACTTTTCGTACATGTTGATGTAACCCAGGTCGGCTCCGTACACGCCGATGTTCAGGGCCTTGTCGTAGGTGGAATTGTATTGGTCCCTGTTCTTTTCGGGATTCAGGATGTCCTCCTGGAAATCGCTCCCCGAACTGCGGATCACGGCAGCCAGTTCAATGGGGGAGGGAACCGACTGAAGGATTTCATTCAACGTTTCTTCGGAGATCTCCAGGGAGGGTTCGGTGCTTTCTTCGGTCAACATGTCGTTGATGTCCAGCTCCTGGCTGCTCTTGTTGCCACTGCATCCCGCAACCAGTACGAGAAGCAAAACGAGTATCCAGTTGAATTCTTTCATAGCTTTCTGTGTGTTTCTTTTCGTTCTTATTTACTAAAACCAAGGATGACGACCCCGCAACCGGCACCATCCCCCTCCATTTTCGCCTCGAGGTAATAGACCCCCGTGGCCGTGCAGGGGTACACAAGATCCGGGTAATGCTTCTTGGTCTTTTCATTGTAGCTGCTTGCAACCAGGTTGTGGTTCCTGTCGTAGAGTGTGACGATCACCCGGTTTCCGGCCTGCTTTTCGTCGCAGTTGATGATCATGTAATTCGACCCGTTGCTGAATACATAGGAAAATTCCACCTTTTCCGTTTTCCTCGGATTGATCTCCACATTGAAGGCCTTGATGAAGGTGTAGGTACCCAACGAGGAGGCGCATTCATCCAGAAATTCATCGCCTCCGCATTGGCCGGATGCGGCCGATGCAAACATCAGCATGCCCAAAACGATCAGACTGTTTCGTACTCTTTTCATGTTCCTTTTTGGTTTTCCATGGTTATTACTTGCATTATCTTGTTTCCAGTGTCGGATCGCCCGTCACTTCCCGGGCCCTGGTCACCGAGATTCGTTCCCGGTTGTTGTACGCAACCACGAAAGCATCCCGGATTCCTTCCCGCAACATGGACTCGCGCACCTCATTGGCATCGGTGAACTCGTAGAACACCCCCACCTGAAAGAGAGTCAATCCGCGTTCGTCCGTGTACTGGTTGAACCGGTTCGAACCGGCCAGTTTCCTGTACCGTTCCACCACCGTGTTCCGCACGGTTTTCCGGTAGGCACCGATCTGAACACTGAAGATGATGTTCCACTCCTCCTCCGGCCCGGCGGAAGGGGTGGCTGATTGGGTCCGCGCAACCGTTTGCCCCGAGCCGGCTCCGGTACCTCCTCCGGTACCTCCTCCGGAACCCGCAGTGGTTGGCCGTCCGGCCGCCCGGCTGTTCCCGAGAACCTGGAATTCCAGTCCCTCGTTGCTCCCGTCCGTCCGGCTTTCCCGGCTTGTCCCGGCATACCCCCTGGCCCACACCCGGTCCTGGGCGATGCCATTCATCATCAGATAATCGGTGACAGCCTCCGCCCTCAATTGCGACAGGGTCCGGTCTTCCTCCGACACCTTTCCTTCCTCCAGGAAGGCCCCCACTTCGATCCGGGCATTGGGATTCGCCTTCATGAATTCCACCAGCTTGTCGAGTTCCCGTTCCGACTCTTCGGAAAACTGGAATCCCCGGCTTCCAAACTCAATGTTTTCGAGGGGCCTGGAGCTGTTCTCCTCGATCTCCGGCATGCCCACATCCAGGTTTCGTGCTTTTCCGCCCTCCAGGTCCGACAGAGGAACCTCCTGGTTGAAATATCCTTTTTTCACGGTGAGCAGACTGTAATTCCCTCCCGGCTGGGCCACAAATTCAAAGGCTCCGTCACCGGCGGTGACCCGCTCTTGTTCGCTGATCCCGTCGTTCAGCAGGGCGACCTTCACACCGGCGATGGTGGACCCGGATCCCGCATCGCGGATCACCCCGCTGACCCGGGTGCCTTCCGTTTCCGTGGCATCGGCCCTGCCGGAGGTGCCGGCCCGGTTTGCGGTGCCGGAGGTCTGGCCATTGGACCGTCCGGGTGTCCCCGGGGGAATCGTCTCCGCTTCGATGGCCCGGGGTTGCCGGGTCTTGGGCATGGACAGGGCGAGCAATTCGTCTCCCTCATAGGAATCCGACCAGACAAACTCCTGGTTGGGATAGCCTTCCTTGACGGCAATGAGGCTGTATTCCCGGGTGGGGTCCAGTTCAAAGGCGAACTGTCCGTCCGAACCGATTTCCACCTCTTTCTCCGGAAAACCGTCTTCCATCAGAAGCAACGTGGCTCCCTGCAGGATCTCCCCGCTGGCGCCGTCCCGAAGCACCCCCTTCACGGACGATTGCGCCGTTGAATTTCCTTGCGATGCGGCCGGTACGGTCCGGCCGGCAGTGCCGGTCTGAGTCCCGGTTCCGGTTGTCTGGGTTCCGGTTGTCTGGGTTCCGGTTGTCTGGGTTCCGGTTCTTGTTCCGGCCGTCTGGGTTCCTGTTCCGGATGTTTGTATCTCCCCTCCGGAGGATTGGGCCCGGTTTCCTGCGGTTTGGGAGCCGGTTCCACTGCCCGATACCGGGGTGTTTCCCGAGGTGACTGCCGCCAATCCGCCCGTCAGGGCAGGCACGACCCGACCGGAGGCCGTCGCGGGCAAGGCCAGGACCAGGGCTTCGCTTCCTCCCGAGGCACCCTCTCCGGGCAGACTGAATTCCTGGTTTGGATACCCTTCCTTCACCGCCATCAGGCTGTATTCCCGGCCCGGCTCCGCCTCAAAGCGAAACGATCCGTCGGTCCGGGTGCGGATTTCCTTCACCGGGAACCCGTCTTCCATCAGCATCAGCCGGACATCGTCCAGCACCACGCCGCGGGCTGCATCGGTCACATTCCCGGAAATGATTTCCAGGGATTCAGAGGTGGTCCCGGGCGTGGATCCCGTCGTAGATCCCGGTGTGGATCCCGTTGAGGATCCCGTTGAAGATCCCGTTGAGGATTCCGTTGAGGATCCCGTTGAAGATCCCGTTGAGGATCCGGCCGATGTTCCCCGTGCCGTTCCGGTGGATGACCCCGAAACGGATCCGGGCGACACATCCGACACGCCGGTTGCTGCGATCAACCCTGTCTGGGTCCCTGTGGCTGCGGTGGCACCGCTTCCGGTTGCCGGGGCGGAATCCCCGGCAAAGGCTGCAAATGCAGGTTGTTCTTCGGCGGGACGGTCACCGACCACCACGTATTCGATGCGGTCGGTCGGAAGTGCCTCCAGGTGTCCTTTTCCCAGGGCGGCGATGCGGGTTTTTTCAATTCCGTTGAGCATCAGGTAGGTGGCCACAACCCCGGCCCTTTCCTCGGAAATCCGGTCGGCATCCTCCCCCCCCTCTCCGGCGCCGAGGTGGGAAATCACCTCGATTTTGGCCTCCGGATTGGATTTCAGAAAATCAACCATGCGATCCAGCGATTTCATGGCATCGGAGGTGAGATCCTGGCTGCCGCTCAGGAAATCGATGTCGGGCAATTCCACAGGCACTTCTTCCACCAGGGTCTTCAGAGGCAGATAGATGGAGGCGAAAACCCCCTCCCGGCTTCGTCCGCTCTGGGCCAGGTTCTGGAAGTAGCCAGCGTGCGAGGCCACCACCGAATACGTACCCCGGGGATCCACCCCGAAGGTGAAGCGTCCCTCCGGTCCGGTCACGGCCTCACCCTCCGGAAAACCTCGGTTCAGCAAGGTAAGCTTCGTACCTTGCAGCGGACTGCCGCTCGATGCATCGGCCACCAGTCCGGTCAATTGACCCTCCGGGGAAGGTGGCAATGTGGGGGCCGGTTTGTCCGGCACCGTTGTCTCCACGGTACGGGGGGGCTCCTCCGCTTCCATTTCCAGGACCATGGGCAGGCCCTGGGCCAGATTCACGGGGGCAATGGGAAATTCTTTGTTGGGATAGCCGTCCCGAACCGTCATCAGACTGTAGTTACCGCCCGGTGGCACGGAAAAGGAGAAGCTTCCGTCCGCCCCGGCTTCCACTTCCTGTTCCGGGAAACCGTCCTCCAGCAGCAGGACCCGGGTGCCGGCGAGCTCCGAACCATCGGACACGTCCTGTACTTTCCCGGAAAGCTGCATCTCCCCGGAACCCGGTTCCGGGACCACCAGTCCCAGGTCCCCGGTAGCTGATTCACCCCTGGTTTCCAGGCGGACCGCCGCACCGGGCTGGACCACCGAGGCAAAGCTCGCCCGTCCGCCCGCGTCCGTCATGGCTCCTTCCAGGTCGCCCCCATCGCCCACCAGGGCCACCAGGCTGGAGGAAAGGGGAACACTGGACCGGAGGGTGTCCGGCAATCCGTCGTCCCCGGTGGAAATTCGGGACAATTCTTCCGACAGGGACCGGCTCAGTTGCACCGGTTTGTTCAGGGATTCGATTTCGGGCACATGAAACCCCTGCGCTCCCTGTCCATCGATCCGGATGAGCATTTTGTTGTAAAAGAACCCATCCTTCCGGGAGGTGAGCTCGTAATCCTTGTCCACCTCCAGGGGATAACGGAAATACCCTGCCTCCGCCACCAGGGAGAGCGCGGCTTCCATTTCGTCGGATTTGATCTTGTGGCTGATGCCGTCGTAGAGTTCATAATCCGGGACCAGCAGAGTATCCCCGGCAAACCGCACGTCCAGGGGAACGATTTTGCTGAAGCTGTAGAGGTCCTCCGCTCCGAATCCGTTGAAGCGGTCGCTGCTGATGAACCCCCGGACCCCGGACTCGTCGGCGACCATGCCGAAGTCATTGCCGATGGAGTTGATGGGGGGCTTCATGTTTGTGATGCCGACCCAATCCCTGCCTTCCCGTACGGCCCGGAAGATGTCCAGTTTTCCCATGCCCGGATGGGTGTCGGAAGAGAAATACAGGGTGTCGTTCCCGGCGATGAAGGGAAACAGCTCGTGACCGAAGGTATTGACTTCGCTCCCCAGGTTCACCGGCTCGCCCCAGGAGCGTTCGCCCCGTCGCTCCGCATAGTAAATGTCGGTACCGCCAAAACCGCCGGGCATGTCCGAAACAAAATAGATTCGTTTTCCGTCCCGGGACAGGCTGGGCTGGCCGACCGAAAAATTGGGGGTGTTGAATTCAAAAGCGCTGACCGGTTCGCTCCACTCACCCTGGGCATTCTTTGTGGCATAATACACCTGCAGGGAATTGAGAACGGAATTGGTCTTCCGGTTCTTCTCCCCCATCACCGTTCGGGTGAAAAACACCTCATCCTGGGCCTGGTTGAAGGTGGCCACGCTTTCGTGGAGGTAACTGTTGATCCCTTCCACGGGAACCGCTTTTCCGTAACGCTCCCGGACGCGTTCCAGGTTCTGAAAATACAGATCCATCCGCGTGACGCTCACATCATCTGAAATGCTGACGAATTTCCGTTCGCCGCCTTCCCGCGACGAGGAGAAGACAATCCCTTTGCCATAGTAAGCGGCGGAAAAATCGGACTCGGCCGTGTTGACCATTTCAAGGTTCCGGACCACATAATCCACGTCCTCCACCAACCACATCTCGGCCTGATAACACGATTCCAGGAAAATGGGTCCCATCGGATCATCGGGGGCCAGCTCGATGTATTGCTTGAACATCTCCGCCGCTTCCGCATATTTGGCACTGCTTTTCAACGATTGGGCATAGTTGAGGAAATATTCGGGCTTCCGTCCCCGCTTGTTGCGTTCCATCAGCCATTTGTACGCCTCTTCCGCTTCGTTGAACTGGCCCGTCTGCCGGTAGCAGTCGGCCAGCTTCTCCCGGGCCTCGGCACGGATGCCCGTGGAGGCTCCCTTCTCCATTTCTTTCAGGTAGTAGGGGATGGCTTCCTCGAACAGGTTCCTGTCGAAATACTTGTCTCCCTTCTCCATGTTTTTCTGGGCAAAAATCGTCCCGGGAAGATGGAGCAACAAAAGAAAAAGCGTCAGGGAAAAAACCTTCCTTGACACCGATGTTCCTGGGTATGTTTCGGGGACATTCCGCATGGGTCAGAAGTAGTATCGGGGGTGGACCTCCTTGCGCGCAGGAGGCGGCAACAGTTTGATTCCGTAACTCAGCATGAACTCGTGGGAGCCGCTGGAATAATTGGCCAGATTGGACACGTTCAGATCGTAGGAATAGGCGATCCGAAGACCTTCCGTCACATTGACCTTCAACATCACCGCCGCGGCCTGGCTGGTCCGGTAGGCGCCGCCCAGGGTGATGCGCTCGGCGTAGGTGAAGTTCAGAAACCCATCCACCTGAAAGGGCGCTCCGGGCTCATAACAGACCAGGAAACCCGGTTCAACGGCAAACACCTTCCCGATGTCGATCACATAGCCCCCCAGCGCATAGAAGGTCTTTTCCAGCTGGAACATCTGGTTCCGGTCGTAGGCCGGTACCGTGCGTTTGGGGTTGAACAAATGGTAGGCGGCAACGCCCACGTAGAGGCTTTTGGCATTGTAATAGATTCCGAAGGAGGCATCGGGGGCGATGGCCGCTTCCGTGGTTTCCGGAATGGACTGATCGATGGGATCGTAGCGGACCAGGCTCTGGTAATCGGTGAGGTTGTACACCATCCCCCCTTCCAGTCCGAACGACAATTTCCCCCCGCCGAAACCGATGTGAAAGCTGTATATCCCCGTCAGGGTCATGGAATTGCTGACCGCAAGCTGGTCGTAGACCGCCTTGACCCCCAGGCCCATGCTCTTTTTCTGCAGGGGCAGGTGAAAGGTGAACAGACTGGTTTGGGGGGCACCTTCGATCCCGCCCAGATGGTTCCGGTATTTGAGCGAACCCACGATCCAGTTGGAGCTTCCGGCATAGGCCGGATTGACCAGGAGCTTGTCGAACATGTACTGGCTGTACAGCGGATCGCGCTGACCCAAAGCACTGAGCAGGGGTCCGCTCAGGATCAAAGCAAGAATGATTCTCAAACTGCGCATGCCTTCCGTCTCTTATCGGTGGATGATCAGATAACCCACCCGGGGTTCCAACCCGTTGGCCAGGTTGATGATGAAATAATAGGTTCCCTCCGGCAGGGGCTCTCCCCGGGTGTTGGTTCCGTCCCAATTGTTTTCATAGGGTTCGGCGCGGAACACCAGATGGCCCCAGCGGTTGTAGATTTCGACGCTGTTCTGGGTAAAATAGTCGATATCGGAAACGATCCACACATCGTTCGCCCCGTCGTTGTTGGGGGTGATGATCTGGGGAACGGGTGCGGTGATGTCGTCCAGGCACCGGTCGAAATAAATCCCCACGGTATCCGTATCCCGGCAGAAGGTGTTGATGGCCGTCAGCACGAAATGGGTGGTGCTGTCGCCCGATCCGTGGGCCCAGGGGTCGGGCAGGGTCGGATCGCTCACCAACCAGGCAGGAGACCATTCATAGCGCATACCGCCGGCGCCCGTCAACTGGATGCTGTCATACACACAAACCGTGTCGCCGATGCCGGCCCAGGCCGTGGGGGGGGATCGCTGTCCACCTCCACGAGAACGCTGTCGGACACGACGGTGCATCCGTCCCACACCGAGGTAACCCAATAGGAGGTAGCCACGGTGGGACCCACCAGAAGGGAGGTGTCGGTGGAGCCGGTGTTCCAATGGAACGAGGATGTCCCGATGAGGGGGTCCAGTTCCAGGGTCAGAAGGATGCGGTCGCCCAGACACACCCCCGTGTCGGCACTGGCGATCCGGTTGTCCGGAAATGGCTTCACAAAGGGTGATACCGCATTCAGGCTTCGGTTGACGCATCCCTTGGCGTCGGTCACCATCGCATAGATGCTGTCGGAATCCAGGGCCAGGGACGCAAAGGTCTGGGGGGAAGGCCCGCTGGCTATCCGGACATCGTTCTTCCAGAATTCATAATGGGGATAGGTGGTCGGGAAGGCAGATACCTCCACCGTTTCCTGGGGACAAACCGTATCGGCCGACACCGTCAGGTTCACCCGGGGCAGCGGCAAAATGGTGAACCAGATCGTATCGCGGCCCACCCGTTGGCAATCCCGGATGTTGTAGGCATCCACCGTGACAAACGAACTGGAAACCGGGAATATCGCCTGGGGCTGGTCCGAATCGAGCAACACCCGATTGCCGTCATGAAACACATAGCGGGTGTAGCCGGAGGTTGCCGTAAAGCTCACTTCCTCGCCGTAACAAATCTCCCCGGACGCGGAAGCCGCCAGGGTTACCTCGGCAGATTCAGCACCGTGGTGCGGATGGCATTGCTCACCGAGGTGCATCCCTTGTGGGTGGTTTCCACAAACATATCCAGGTCGTTGATGGCCGTATCGAAGGCCAATACCGGATTGCCCGAGCTCTGCACCAGGGTGGAATGGTTGTAAAAATTGTAGGTCGCCCAGCTCGCGGGTTCTGCAAAGAATTCCACAAATTCTCCTTCGCACAGACTGTCTCCGACCGTCGTGGAGTAGAGATCGACCAGGGGCAGGGGATTCACCGTCACCCGGATCTTCCGGGTCAGCGGCCTGCACACGGGCTGGGTGGGATCGGAGACGGAGACGGTGATGGTGCTGTCCTCCACACCGAAATAGGTATAGGAAGTGGCGGGACCGGGCGTTCCTCCGTTCCATGAAACGACATAATTGGAAAGGGTGATGGCGGAAATGCTCAGGGTAAGCGATTCCCCTTCACACATGGTATCGGCGGGCGTGAAGGCGAAGTCATAATCATCACAGTTGACGGCGCGACAGGTGATGGTGTCGGAAATCACGCTGTTCCCGCAGGGGCCCGAACCTGTGGCCAGGACCTGAATGGTTGCCGGATCCCCGCCGGTCAGCCCTTCGAGAAGGTGAGTGAGTCCGGTAGCTCCCGAACTTGGCAGCTCCAGGGAGGCACCGTTTACACGCACCTGATACCCTTCCGCATCAGCCACCGGGTCCCACTTGAACACAATGGAAGTATCGGTGGTCTTTCCGCAGTTGACCTCCGGGGTGGCCAATTTGTCCTGCACAAAGGTGTGGATGGGATCGCTGAACGGTCCGGTACAGCCACCGTTTCGGGCCCGGACCTTCAGTCCCTGACCGCTTTCCCATTGCGATGTGGAGTACGTATTGCTGATGGACTGCTGGACCAGCATGTATTCATTGTAGAACTGGTAAAGCCCATAGCCGGTTGGAGTGGCCGTGAATTTGAGGGTCTGTGTTTCACAGATGGAATCGTTTGGATCGGAACTGGTCACCGTAAGTTTTGCCGGAACCTGATCCACAGCAATCTGAACCAGGGCAATTTTTCCCGGGCACACTGGTTCATCGGTGTTCCGTACCACCAGTTGAATGGTGGTGTCGGAAGGAGGTTTTACCCAGCGGGTTGTGACGGTTCCGGGAGCCTCCAGTCCCCACGTGAGGGTAAAATGATCCAGTGTGATGCTTTTTACATGGAGAAACACCGAATCACCCTCACAGATGGCAAAGTCGGTATCCAGAGAAAAGCCGATGGGAGAACAGTTTTCAGCAAATCCGTAGGCCGGCTGGGAAAGTTCGCTGTTTCCGCAGGCGCCGCTGCCCAGGGCCATGATCACGGCGGTGGCTGCTTCCCCGGGCGACAGCCCGCTCACCACGTGGGTGGTGCCCCCCAGGCCGGAGGAGGGGATCTGGAAAATCCCATCGTTGATGCTCACCATGTACCCCGAGGCACCCGAAACGGGGTTCCAGGAGAAGGTGATGGACGATGTGGTGGAAGACTCCACATTGACCACCGGCACCGCCAGGGGCTGAAGGACCGTAATGAACAGAGAATCGGAAGATTCCATGCAATCGCCGTCCGAAGCCAGCACAAAATAATAGTGCCCGTGCCAGGGTTGCTTTTCGGTGTAGGTGTTCAACGGCCCGTCCTGCAGGATCGATGAGTTGTTGAAGAAGATGTAATTGTCATAGCTCCCGGGAGAGGCGGTCATGGTGAATCCCTCCCCTGCGCAAATTTGGGTTCCCTTGTCCGAACTCAGGGAGACCACCGGCCGGGGGATGACTTCCACCCGGATCTGCCCGACAAAATCGGCACAGTGCAGCTGGGTGGAATCGGTCAGCACCACGGGAATGGTCAACGAATTCACCGCGGCAAACGCATAGCTGGAGTCCCTGCCGGGCGTGCCGTTGTTCCAGGTGATGGAGAAATCCGCCGCCCGGATGTTGCTGATGGCCAGGCTCACCTGATCCCCTTCGCAGACGACCACGTCACCCGGGGCTTCAAATCCTGTTTCGTCGCAATCCTGGGCTACGCAGGTTTGCTGGGCCGAAACCAGACCGAACCCGCAGGCTCCTCCGTCCGAAGCCCGGACCCGCAGGCGGACCGTATCTCCTTCACCCAGACCGGTCACTTTGTGAAACAATCCGCCGCTGCCGGAACTTGGCGCCGCATAGGCCCCGCCGTCCACGCTCACCTGAAAGCTGGCGGCTCCGGGCACATCGTCCCACAAAAACACCAGAGAGCTGTCGGTGGCTGCCCCGCAATTGACCACGGGAGCAGGCAACGGGTCGGTCACCTTGGTCCGGATCAGGTTGCTCATGTTGCTGACACACCCGTCCTGGGTGGCCATGACATACACCGGCTCCCGGTCTTCGAGGTCCGGAACTGCGTAGGCATTGGACGTTCCCGACTGGACTTCTTCGTTGCTCCGGAAAAAGGTGTACTCATCGTAGCCGGCCGGGTTCGCGGTGAAGGTCACGGCGGAACCGATGCAGACCGTGTCGTTGGGATCGCTGGAAGCCAGGGTGATGACCGGGGTGGGCAGCACTGTGAGCGACACGGTGTCGCTGAACAACTCGGTGCATCCGTTGTTGTCGGTCACCTTCACATGGATCCGGTCGCCATCCACATAGCCGCTTCCCGTGTAATGATTGGCACCGGAGTTTTGGACCAACACATCGTTGACATAAAAACGATAGGTCAGATAATCGACAGGGGAGGCGGTAAAGGTGACCTCCTGTCCGCTGCAGATGGTATCGAAGTTGGCATTTAGCTGGAGATAGACCCGGGCCAGTGGATTGACCGCCACCGGTTGGGAGCTCCCGGTGGAACAGCCGTTGTCGGTGACCGTCCAGGTTTACATTCTTCACCCCCGAGGAAAGAAAGGACACATTGTAGGGCCCTTCCCCGCTGCCACTGACCACGTCACGCATCGGGAAAATCCCAGTCGAAGTGGGCCGTGTCGCTGGCAATCCCAAAGAACTCCACGAGGGAACTCTCGTAACCGCAAATGGGGGTGGATGCCTGGAAAAGAGCGGTGGGCGACCGTTTCACCGTGATGGTCTGGGTGGAAAAATTGGAACACCCCAGGGAGTTGGTGGTGGAAAGGAACACATCGTATTTTCCCGGATTGACGAAGGTGTGGGGAGGGGATTCAAAGGATTGCTCGAGGGATTGTCCGTCTCCGTAATCCCAGATCCAGTTGGTGTAGGTATTTCCACCGTGTCGGTGTTGTTGTTGAAGCGCGGCAAACGGATGGCATCCCACATACTCACTGACGGAAAACGCGGTGTTCGGCACGGGAATGACGTTGATGTAGTCCTCTTCTTCGGCCGAATTCACACACCCATACTGGTTCGTCACCGTGTGTTCCAGAGTGTACATCCCGGCGGTGGAGTAAATCTTGCAGGGCTGGTAGGCCGTGGAGATGGTTCCGTCACCGAAATTCCAGAGGTAGGTGTTGGTGGAGCTGTACGGACTGTGGTTGGCAATGCAGACGGAATCGGTGATGGCACAGACCGTGTTGCGATCGGGCGTGAAATCGATGGATGGCTTGGCATAGACCGTGACAAGGATCTGGGACGAGTTGGTGCCGGATGCACAGGTGATGTTCAGGGTGACGGTGTAGGTTGTGTCCCCGATGCCGGCATTGAAACTGTGGGTCGGATTCTGGGCATTGGAGACCGCGGAACCGTCCCCGAAGTTCCAGGACCGCGACACCACACCGGAGCTGTTGTCGTAAAACTGGACGGTCAGCACCTCACAACCGGCCACCGGGTTGATGTTGGTCCTGACGGCTGTGCCCTGCCAGTTCCAGCGCAGCACCCAGCAGCAACGTGAAAACACCTAGAAATCATCCACTCCCCAAAATGGTTCTTGAGACAAAACTACACGAGCGGGAGCGGGGAAAACCGGGCTAGCACCTGATTCAGGGGAGGAAATACCTGTTTTTACCAGGGGGGAACACCCGGCAAAAGCGGGTGTTTTTACGCAGGATGGACGCGAGGCCTTTTCTTACAGCTCGATCAGGTTGTTCTTGATCGCGTAAAGCACAAGGCTGATGGAATTTTTACACCGGTTTTGTTGATCGACTTTGTTTGTGACCTTCCACGGTGCGCATGCTGATGAAGAGTTTTCGGCAATTTCCATGTTCGACATGCCGGCGCAGATCAGTTTCAGAACCTCCAGTTCGCGACGGGTGATGTTGGCTTCATTTTTCTTGGTTTGTTTCTGCCCCGACTGCTTGTTCATGTTCAGGATGATGTCGGTCAACAGCTTCTGGGAGAAATAGTTGCCCCCATGAACCACTTCATGGATGGCCTTTTCCAGCTCTTCCTTTCCGGATTCCTTCAGAATGAACCCCTTCACCCCGGCTTCAATCATTTTGTAATAATACTCCTCGTCCCATAATGCGGAGAGGGCGATGACTAAAGTCCCAGGAAGCAGTCTGAAGGGAGCCCGGGTGGTGGCGTCGATCCCGTTCAGTTTGGGCATGGAGATGTCCATGAGCACCAGATCGGCATCCACCTTGGAGAGGTTCTGCAAAAACTCCCTTTCCGTCCGAGGCTTCCCCGGCAACGGTGATGTGATCGATTTGCGACAGGACAAACTTGAGTCCGTCCCGGAACATCCGGTGGTCATCGACGAGAAAAACCCGTGTTTCTTTCTCCATGGTCGGTTTTGGGTTGGCAGTTAGGTTCAGCTAATTTAAACACAGAATTCTAGAATTCCAATCGGTATGCAGATCACGCCCGGTCCATCAGAAGGCGGAAGTTTGTGATTCGAGCCGGGCGAATTCGACCCGGGCCGAAAAGCCCGTTCCCCTTCCGTGCCAGAAATTGAATGTCTCCCTCCAGGGATTTCACCCAGTTCACAATGTTGGACATGCCCATGCCCGCGGGCTGGGACAGAATCTCCTCCAGATCAAATCCCCGTCCGTTGTCCTTGTAATCGATCAATATTTTCTTCCCGCTTTCCCGGATGTGGATGGACGCCCGCGATGCATCGGCATGCTTGAGTGTCTTGTGGATCATTTCCACAACAATCCGGAAGGCGGACAATTCCACGTTCTCTGCAGGCCGCTCGGGCGGCAAATCGACCCGGAGGTCCACGTCCAGGGAGCCGGCCTCGGGCATGTGCTTCAGGAGCTCTTGATGGCCGAGGTGCAATCCGAAATTCTTCGGGATGTGGGGACTGATGTTGTTGGCGATGTCCTTGATGCTGGAAATGGCTTCGTCCAGGATTTCGATGGATTTTGCAGACGCATAGGCTTTCTTCTCCTCATCGCCGATGGAGTCCAGGGTTTTGATGTACAGTTTGGCCGTGGACAACAAGGGGCCCAACCCGTCGTGAAGGTCCTGGGCAAACCGGCTCCGCTCCTTCTCCTCGGTTTCAATGATGGTGTTCAGGATTTTCCGCTGGATTTCCCTTCGCTCGGTCACATCCAGGATCACCCCCACCACGCGGCTTGGATTGCCCCGGTCGTCCCATTCCACAATCTGGGAATTCTGCTCGATCCAGATGTAATCCCCCGAACTGTGGAGAAAACGGAACTCCCGGTCGTATGTTTCGATGTGTCCCTTCATGAATCCCAGGTATTCCTTCCGGAGTTTGGCGGCGTCGTCGGGATGGATGCGCGAGAAGAACCATTCCATCAACGTCTCCCAGGAAGGCAGGTCTTCCGGGGCGAACCCCAGGATGGCACCCCAGTGGTCGCTGACGAACGTCCCGTCTCCAAAGGGAATGCTGTGCTCGAAGACCCCTGCCCCGCTTGTGTCGATGGCCAGGTCGAGTCGGTGCTTCTGCAACCGGACCTCGTCTTCCATTTTCAATCGTGCCAGCTCGGTGGAAGCCCGGAGGGAAAACGCACGCAGAATGGATTCGTAGTGTTCCGGCTCCGAAATGGGACTCTTCCCGCAGATGACCAGAAAGCCCAGGGGGTTCCCTTCCTTGCCGTGGAGGGGCGCTCCAATGAAGCTCTGGGCCTGGAACTCCCGGACCACGGGATCGTTGGGAAACGCCTGAAGAACGCCCTTGGAAAACACCACCCACCGGTCCTCCCGGATCTCCGAAAAGGGAGGATGGGCAAAATCCAGCTGAACGTCCGTGGCATTCCCGTTTTTTTTGTAGCAGGCCAGAACGTTTGCATCACTGGTTTCAAAGTCGATCCACTCCCCCAGCAGGGCACATTCCACATCCAGGATGTCCCCCAGCTTTTCCACCAGACGTTCGAAAAACGACTCGCCGATGGTCCCGGCCGTCTCCTCGGCAATGACCTGAATGGCCTTCTCCGTTTTGCGCCGGATCTGCTGTTCCTTCCGGAACCGCTTTTCGGTCTGGGTGAGTTTGAGGCAATTGTTGATTTTTACCTGGATTTCGGCCTGGTTCACCGGTTTGGTGAAATAATCGTAGGCCCCCAGCTCAAATCCCTTGAAGATGCTCTCCCGGTCGTCCTTTGCAGAGATGAAAATGATGGGAATTTCCCGGGTCAGCTCCCCCTCCTTGAGTTTCCGGCAGACCTCGAATCCGGCCATGCCCGGCATCATGATGTCCAGCAACACCAGGTCGATTTCTTCAGTTTCCGCGATTTGCAGGGCCTTGTGCCCGCTGTCCACCGAAAACGTCCGGTGGTTGTCGCCGGCCAGAATCACTTCCAGGAGCTTGCGGTTGTAGATGTCATCATCCACAATGAGAATGGTGGACCTTTCGATGGGCAACTCGTTCATGTCTGGATTTCTGGGATGATTACTCGGACAATATCGCAAAAATACCTGCTTACGCAGGAAATACACAGAGAGAAAACTCCTGTTTTCGAAGCGTATTTTCCCTGTTCTACCCGGGGATATACGTGTCGGAGCAGGGGTTTTACGCGTCACCGCGCATCCGTACCAAAGCTTACTCCTCTTGCCAGGTACTTCATTCCCGTTTCTTATGTCACTTTGTGACAATCTTACACTTTTGTTCTGGCACTTACAGTTTTCAAGATCGGATTTTTTGAAAAAGAATAGCATCTCCCGCCAAAAATCCCTACCTTTTCGAACCAAGGAATGACCAACGCTAACACACAAAAACCAATGAAAAGCATTTTCTTCTGGACTGCTCTGCATCTTCGCTCTGTCGGCATTTTCCCAGGAAAAACCAAAGGTAGGAACGCCTGCCCGTTTTCGACTCCCGTATGCATGTGATGAAAGTCAATGGCCGATTCGCCTCCCCCCTTTGTCCCTGGTTCCTCAGCGGTATGCCCGGCGCGACCCCAACGAGGACATGGGCTCCTTCATCAACACCGACTGTCTGGAGTCTGCCCGCCGCAGCCAGCGATGAAGAATTGCAGGAAGTGATCCGCCGGATCAAGGAAATGAACATGTCATGATCGCCTTCAGGGGATCCCGAAGTGCTGCGGAAATGGATCGCCGCCGCCCTCGGGACGCATCATCCCGGGCATCGGCATCAGCAATGCGGCTTCCATGAGCGTGGACTTCCGGGATTCGCTGGGAAAGCGGCTTCTACAAAGTCATGGCCGAATGCGCTCCCCAATACCAAGGGCATCTCCCCCAGCGATCCCACTCCCTGGATCCCCTATTTTGCCAAGTAGCCGAGGAGTTGAACATCCCGGTGGGCATCCCATGGGCACCGGAGGTGGCCAGCATCTCCCAGCCCAACTACCGGGCCTCCTAGGCGATCGCGCCTGCTGGAGGATCTCTGGCCCGTCACCCGAAAATGAAAGTCTACGTGCACCACGCCGGCTACCCCATGCTGGACATGATCGCCCTGATGGGGGCCCACGCCTATGTCTATGTGGACATCCGGCATGATCCTGGGCTATCCGCTCGACGACGGTCACTATTACATCCAGCGCCTGGTGCAGGCCGGCTTTGGAAAACGCATCCTCTACGGCACTGATTTCATCATGTGGCCGCGGATGTTTGAAACCTCCATAGAGTCATCGAGCATACTGCCTTTCGGAGGATCAGAAGCGCGACATCCTTTTCAACAATGCCGTTCGTTTCTTCCGTCTCAACCCGGAGATTTCGACTAGCCAGCTGTGCCACCAGCGTTTATTAACTTGGCAGTTTGTTTCTGCAATAGCAGCGTTTGAAGGAAAAGAGGCCGTCCCGCAGGGCGGCCTGCGTTCTTTACGGAAATCGGCAACTTACCGAAGTTCCAGCTTCGCCACCCGGATCAGATCGGCCGAAGAGGGTCCGGCCGTCCAGCTCCACCTCTCGCTTTTTCGACACCCAGCATGGGTGGATTCGTCAATACGCCAGCTCCTCCACTGGAAATTCCAGCTGCACCGTGCGGCTCTGACCTGCAGGGATGGCCACCCTCTGGAAGGCTTTCAGTTCCTTTCCGGGCCGAGCCTTCGATCCGGGGTGGCAGGCATACAACTGCACCACTTCCTCCCCACGTCCGGGAGTCGCCGGTGTTGGTGCCGTCACCTCGGCCACCACCGTCTCCCCGGCCCGGACCGCTGCCTTTTTCCAGGCGCAAGGTCCCGTACCCGGAAACTCGTCTTGGCTGAGTCCGTGTCCGAAAGCATGGGAGGGATCTCCCTTGAAATACAGGTAGGTGCGTCCGTTCCGCAGGTCGTAGTCCGATAGGGCCGGCAGCTGATCCAGCCCCCGGGGCCAGGTCTGCACGAGCCGTCCCGCCGGATTGTAGGCGCCGAACAAGAGCCTCCGCCACGGCCGTGCCTGCTCCTGGGCGGCATGGGTGATGTGGAGGATGGCCGGTACAGCTCCTGGCTCCAGTTGATGGCGTAGGGGAAAGCTGGAGATGAGCTCACGATGGTGTTGGGATTGGCCGCGACCACCTCCTTGATCAAGGTCCTCCGAGGCAGGTCGAGCGATTGGCGGTCGCGTCCTTCCCTCCTCCCGCATTCGGCGTACCAGGGCTTGGTGGACAGATCCGCATTGAAGGCCGTCCCCAGCTGGGAGACCGGGGTGCCGCACATGGGATCGTTGCCCACCACCGATGGCCACGTCGGACGACCAGGCCGCTTCCACCGCCACCCCGTATTCGTTGTCGGGGCTGTGGTTCACGCCGTCCTCCCTCGCCCAGCAGGTCCGGATGCCCTCCAGCACCGAAATGGCGTAGGGCGTATGGTCCCGCTGTAGAAATCGAAGGAAACCTCCCCGGCCCGGGACCGATCACGGCCACCGAGGTCAGGGCCTCCTTGTCCAAGGGCGGGGCCTCCCTCGTTTTTTCAGCAGCACCACCGATTCACGGGCCACCTGCAGGGCGAGCGGTGGGCCTCCGTGTTCCAGGGTTCCGGCTCTCCCGCCTTTCCGATGCCCGCGTAGGGTCTTCGGGTCGTCCAGCAGCCCCAGTTTCAGGGTGGTCCGGGTTTCCCCGGAGGGCGGCATCAAAATCGGCTTCGTGAGCAAGCCCTTGTCCAGGGCCACCCGGAGAGGGGAATCCGTGCCCCGCTCCAGGTACTGGTTCATGCCCAGCTTGAGGGAGGCGGCAAGGCCTCCACGCTGCCCAGGTAGCGGTGTCCCCACTGGACCGCCCCCACGGCCATAGCGTCGGAGGAGACAATCCAGTTGGCGCCCATTCGTCCCACCACCACGTCCTTCAACACGGTTCACGTGCATGGGGATGCCGTTCAGGCGTTGTAGGCCGCCACATGGGACCGGGCCCACTCCCTGGAATCCCATCCGGAAGGTTTGCCGTAGTACTCCCGCATGAGCCGCTCGTCAATCCGGACAGCGGCCCCAGGTGGTTTTCGTTGCTGTTGGCAAACACGTGCTTGAGCAGGGCGGCTGCCTGCCCAGTACCGGTCGTCGTCGCCCTGCATCCCCGGATGTAGGCCGTCACCAGGGTCCCGACATCCTCGCTGGAGAGCTCTCGTCGTTCCGGCCCCACCGGGGGTCCGGCAAAGATCGGAGGTGGGCCCCCAGAGCACCAGGTGGTCGTGGTCGTAGGCGCCGACTGGGAAATGTAGCGTCCCTCGTAGCCCACCCTGCCCGGCCTGCGGATCAGTGGGATCCCAAGGTGGATCCCATGCCGAACCTGGCAAAGGGGAGGTGGTGGGAACGGAACCGCCGCCGCCGAAGGATCGGACCACCGTCTGGTGGATTCCTTCGGACCGGCCCGGCGAGGGTATGCCCAGGCGTTCCACTTCGGAGGTGACCACATAGCCGACTTTCTCGTCGAGGGTCATCAGGGAGAGGATGTTGTCGATGCGCGCTTCCGTTTCCAGGCTGGCATCCCGGAAGGGAAAGGCTTCCTGCCCCTGGCTTCCCATGGAAGCAAGCAGGAGGCAGGCAGCCAGTGAAAGAAAAGGTCTGAATCCCCGCATCACATTCGATTGGGAATCAGAACAGGGTGGGTCCCCCGGCAATCTCCAGCAACTCCTTGTCGTGGTGATGTTTCAGGACAAGGGTGTTGTCGAGCAGCAGGGTGGCGCCCCCTTCGTTGGTGTAGGGCTCCCAGGAAGGGATGGCCTCGTTGTTG
Source organism: Bacteroidales bacterium (assembly GCA_041393235.1). Taxonomy (GTDB): domain Bacteria; phylum Bacteroidota; class Bacteroidia; order Bacteroidales. The sequence goes on along the minus strand of JAWKKO010000012.1, from coordinate 20,027 downwards.
GGATCGCCGCTGCGGGCAAAGGTGGCCCAGGTCCGGCTCAGCTTCTCCGCCAGGGCATAGGCCTCGGGGGTACCACCGTTGTATTCCTCGGTGCGGTAGATGTTGTTGAAGACAAAGGCGATCTCCATGCAGTGCCCCGACTTGAGCATGCCGTCCAGCACGGGGGCATCCCAGGTGAAGAGGTACTGGTACACGGGCGCCCCGCCTTCCAGGCCCGAGCGGATGTCGGCATAGGCCTGGGATCCGGGACGGAACATCACGTCCACATCCAGCATGTCGGAGGGCATCTTGGTGGTGGGATAGGCTTTTTCAAAGGCTGCCACAAAGGCATCGGTCTGGTCGCCGTAGCGTTCCTTCAGCTGCGCCAGCACCTCGTCCCGGGAGGCATGCAGGAGACCCCTGGCGGCACTTTGGGCGAACTCGGTGCGGGTGGTCCCGATCATCAGGGGAATGTCTTTGGAAATGGCATCGCCCTCGGGGGTCCCCGTCTGGTAGGGCAGGAAGGTGCCGTCGAGCACGGGGGCCCAGCCCAGGCGGATGCCTTCCGATTGGCCCATCACGATGTCGATGGCCTTGTTTCCGGCGGCCAGCAGGTCATCGTGGGGGATGTCTTTGAGCTTGTCCACTTCCGACTTCTTCAGACCCAGCACGTCGAGCAGGGCCAATCCAACCTTGGAGGTCAGGGCCGGATCCCGGAAATTGGGTTTCCCGCCGCTCTGCATGATGGCATGGTGGAACAACCCCTGGGCGGAAGGAGCGTACATGAGGGTCCCCACCTTGCCGGCACCGCCGGACTGACCGAAGATGGTCACGTTGCCCGGGTCGCCTCCGAAGGCGGCGATGTTGTCGCGCACCCATTCCAGGGCCATGACGATGTCCATCATGCCCACGTTGGCCGATAGGGCGTATTTCTCATCCACGGCCGAGAGATCCAGAAACCCCAGCACGTTGAGCCGGTGGTTCAGCGACACCACCACGACGTCCTGGCTCCCGCTCAGGCTCTCCCCGTCGTAGGAAGGCAACTCGCAGGAGGATCCGGCCGTGTAGCCGCCTCCGTGGAGCCAGACCATCACCGGCCGCTTCCCGGCGTCGAGAGCCGGCGACCACACATTCAGGTTCATGCAGTCTTCTTCCTTCATGAACCAGAAATTGTGCTGCTGGGCGAATTCCATCTGGTCGGACAGAATCATGGAGGAAATGTTGATGGGACAAACGGGTCCGTACGACCGGGAGCTCCGCACGCCCTCCCAGGGTTCGGGTTTCACCGGGGGCATGAAGCGTTCTGCTTTTGCATAGGGGATCCCCTTGAAATTGAAAACCCCTTTGTGCACATAGCCGATTACATCCCCGCCCTGGGTGTGGGCCAGGGCCGTTTCCTGGTTGGCGATCATGGGATGGCTCCCGTCCTTGGCATAGGGATCGGCACCCGCGGAGGAATCCGGGGTGCTGCAAGCCGCAAACAGGACCAAAGAAAGCAAGACAAACGAGCTGATACGTAGTACGTGTTTCATAAGTTGCGTGTTGTTTGGTTTAGGGTATAAAAAGTGGTTGGTTTGTCAGTGTTGTTGCGGAAGGGTGATGACGGTCAGGGACCGGGGTGCCAGCTCCAGGGCAAGCTGCTTTCGTCCGGCCTTGATTTCCGAGCCCACCGGTGCGATGTGCTCCGGATCGTCGAGGGAATTCTCGGCCTGGAGGTCGTCGCATCGAAGGACCTGCACACCGGCCACCCCGGCAAATCTCTTTCGGGTATCCAGGGCGACGGTCACCGGCACCGTCCCGGCGTTCCGGTTGACCAGCTTCAGGATGAGCGCCTGCTCCTTCTCATCCCACACCGCCGAGCTGAAAATCCCGTCCTGCCCGTTCCCCCCGCCGTCGGTCCGTTCGAGAGCCAGGCCCCGGGTGCCGGCGTGGGTGGCATACAATTTCTGCACCTGGTAGTTGGGAGTCCCCACCACCCGCAGGTTGTCGAACCAGATCAGGTCGGGGGTCCACTGCCAGGCCTCGGCATGGGCCAGCAGGGGGGCGTAGGATGCCATGTGCACCACGTCGGCATTCCGCTCCAGGCCGGTCATGAAGGCCGCCTCGGCCAGGGCCGTCTCCCACACGTTTCGGTTCTCCGGGTTGGCCATGCCCACGCTGGCAGCGGCGTATTCCCCGGCAAAGATCTTGTAGGAAGAGCGGTCGTAGTCGTCGTATCGACCCACGTTGTCGTAGAACCACTGGGGGGTGTTGTAGTAGTGCTCATCCACCAGGGCCGGATGAAAATCCTTCAGGGCCTCCGCAGAATACTCGAACAGGGGTCCGCCCGCCATGGGACCCGTCGTGGAAATCAGCCGGATCTCCGGATGGGCCTTTCCCAGGGCCTCCTCGAACAGGGCGTAGCGTTCGAAGTACTGAGGCCCCCATTGCTCATTCCCGATGCCCAGGAAGGTCATGCCGAAGGGCTCGGGATGACCCATTTCGGCGCGCAGGCCGCCCCACTTCGTATCCGCAGCCCCGTTGGTAAATTCGATCAGGTCCAGGGCGTCCTGCACATAGGGTTCCATGTCCTCCATGGCCACCACTTCGGCCGAGTTGAACTGGCAGGCCATGCCGCAGTTCAGGATGGGCACGGGTTCCGCCCCCAGATCCTCGCTCAGCAGGAAGTATTCATAAAAGCCCAGTCCGAACGTCTGAAAGTAATCCGGGGTCAGGCGGGTGTTCTCGTCGTTCCACCGGTTGATGACCAGCTCCCGGATTCCGATGTCGCCCACCGTGTTCTTCCACCGGTAGCGCTTTTCCAGGTCACGCCCCTCCACGATGCATCCCCCGGGAAACCGGAGGAAGCCCGGCTCCATGTCGGCCAACATCTGCACCAGGTCGGCCCGCATCCCGTTCCGCCTCTGCTTCCAGGTGTTCACCGGGAAGAGGGAGATCATGTCGGCCTCCACCAGGCCCTGGCCCAGAAAACAAACCTTCAGCCGGGCCTTGGCATCGGAGCCGGTGGCCCGGAACTCCCCCTCCAGAGACTGCCAGCCGGCCCCCTCCGCCCGCAGGGTGACGTTCCCCAGCTCGGAACCGTCGGACCCCAGGAGGGCCGCCCGGACATCGACCGCACCCTCCGGAACCGCCATCTGCAGGGAAAAGCGGTAGGGCTCCCCCTCGCGGATGCCCATGCCCCGGAAACCCTCGTTGATCAGGCAGGCTTCCCCCGCCACCCGGATCCGGGCCACGCGGGGATTGGTTGGATGCTCCTGCCGGTTGACGATTTGCAGGGGGCTGGAAAAGAAATTGGCCCCCACTACCTCCCAGGCCTCGGTGGGTTTGGGGAACTCGAAGGACCGGTTTTTCACCAGCTCGGCATACAGGCCCCCGTCGGCGGCGAAGTTGATGTCCTCGAAAAACAAGCCCCACATGGTGGGCTGGATGTCGAACCTGGGTTGGTCCACATCCACGGAAAAGCGGAGGGCATCCTGCCCGGATGCCTGAAACGCGATGGTACTGAGGACCATGAGAAACAGGATCCCGGCACAGGTTTTCAGCTTCATTGTATCAGTTTTGAGACAATAATTCAATCGAGTTGAGGGACAAAGGATTAGTCTGCCAAAATGTAAGCAATTTTTTTGGGAAAGGCCGCACATTCAAGGAAGAGCTTTTGCAGATACGGACATTTTCTATATTTTTGTACGTATAACATTCGCAGCCATGGATACCAAATTGACATTGAAGCTGGACAGATTCGTAATTGAGAAGGCAAAACAGTATGCCTCTGCCCAGAAACGAAGCCTTTCGCGGATCATAGAGTCCTATTTGCGTTCACTGACCGACATGGAAGACCCGGAGGAAGAAGATGAAATCCAGATTTCCTCCTTTGTGAAAAGCATGTCGACCGGAGTATCCATTCCGGCCGATCTCGATCACAAACAAGTCTATTCCGAATTCCTTTCTCAAAAATACAAATGAAAGACAAGCTTTTCCTGGATACGAACGTCATGTTGGATCTGCTGGGAGAACGCATTCCTCATTACCATTCCATGGCCAAAGTCGCCTCCCTGGCCGATAAGGGAAAGGTCCACATGACGGCATCCTCACTTTCTTATGCAACCGTGTACTACTTGCTCTCGAAATATGAGGATCCAGCCAAAGTGAAGGAGAAATTGAGAAAGTTCAGAGTGATATCAGAAATCCCTGACCTCAATTCCAAAGTCATCGAAAAAGGACTTTCTTCAGGTTTTTCCGATTTCGAAGACGCGCTTCAATATCATAGTGCCTTGCAGGCCGAATGCACGATACTCCTCACACGAAATGGGAAAGATTTCAAATCGTCTGAAATCCCCGTGATGACCGCGGAGGAATACCTGATCCGTTTTCGTCAGAAAAGCGGCCGATAAGACATCAAGGGAGAAGAGCTTCCCTGGGTTTTCCCAACCCCAGCCCCAGGAACCCCGGAAGGAACACAAACACTCCCAGCAGTGAAAACACACAGCCTGCGATGGTTCCCACCGCAAAAGGATACCAAAAGGTTTGACCCCGGTTGATGAGCAGGAAGGGCAACAGGCCCAGGACGGTGGAAACGATGGTGTAATTGATGGGCATGATCTTGTGCCGGAAGGCGGCACCGTAGAGTACCGGCGGAGGGGCCCCGGGCCGCATCTTCCGGAGCGAGTTGTATTCGTTGATGATGTACAGGGCCGAATTCACCGACAGGCCGCTGGTGAAAATGAAGGCCGCGAAGATCCCGTTGTCGAAGGGCAGTTCGAACAGAGAGAAGGTCAGGAAGATCCCGATGAAGGACACGGGAATCATGAAGATGACCACGAGGGGCTGGCGGAAGGAATTCAGCAGGATGGCACAGATGAAATAGATGATGAGCACGATGAGGACAAAGAGCTTCAACTGCCCGCCCACCGTGTCGTCGGAACGCCACCCGCCCCAGGAGTACACCTCGGGACCGCTGCTGTAACCCAGAGGCTGCCTTGCCTTCACCTCCTTCAGAATCGCATCGCGCAGGCGCTCATGGAGGGGACCGGGACCCACGAAATTGTACAGGATCGACAGCAGGTACTGGCCATCCTCCTTCCGGATGGTCTGGTTGGCCTGCTGGAAACTGCGATCCAGCACATCCCCCACCGCCATCTGCTTGTCTCCAAGCGAACGGGTCCGGTGCATCAGGTTCCACACATCCTGCTCCCGGGTCCAGTCGGAACTCAGGTTCACCTCCTCGAAGCCCTTCCCCGTGTTCAGGTACACCGAGGTTCCTCCGGCCGAAAGCCCGGACACCTCCTGAAGCACGTCGGCGGCCGTCACCCCGGTTTGCCGCAGATAGGCGGTCCGGGGAGAAAGCTGGTAAGCATATTCCCTGGGGGTGTAGTAATCGATCCGGGACGATACGGAGATGTCCTGAAAACGGGGGTTCCGCTCCATCCGCTCCGCCAGCCAGGCGGCCAGGTCGTACAGCTGGGCCAGGTCGTAGCCCTTCAGCTCGATCCGCATGTTCTGCATACCGATGCTTCCCAGAACATCGTTGCTGAAGGGCATGTCGCCCTCAAACACATCCCCCGTCCCATAGACCCGCCAGGTGGCCGCCCCAAGTCCCATGCAGGTGTGGGCGATCCGGTTCTTGGTCAGCAGGGCCCGGTAATCGAAATGGAATTCCTCCTTCAGCTCCACCTCAATTCTCATGCTTCCACCCGTGACGGTGGTGGTGTACAGGGAAATTTCCTCCAGGGAGTTCAGGTAGTTTTCAAGCGAACGGCACACCTTGTCGGTCATGTCCCGGGACGAGCCCGTCTCCATGCGCCCGGTGATGGAAATCCCGGCTTCGCGGGCTTCCCTCCGGGTGGCGTAGTAGTAGAAGCTGCCCGCCTGTTTCTTTTCGAGGAAGGGCCGGAGGCTTCCCCCCAGGCCCGCATCCAAAATCTTCTTCAGCTTGTCCTGGTAGAAATCCCCTCCCAGAGTCCGGTTGTAAAAGGCCTGCGCCCGGCTTCGCTCCTCTTCTTCCCGGTCCTTTCCCACCTCGGCCGGCAAGCGGAAGACCGGGAGGCCGAATCCCAGGACAAGGACCAGGGCCACCCATCCCTTCCTCCGGTTCAGCAGGGCCCAGAATCGGTCCAGAAAGGCGAACCAGCGAAGCAGGCGGGTCCGGGACCAGAAGGGCAGTCGGCGGGTCCGGGCAACCCGCAGGAGCTGGTTCAGGGCAGGCACCAGGAACAGGGCGGTGAACAGCGACACCCCCAGGGTCACCGCAAACACGGCGGCAAATCCCCCCAGCTTCAGCTTCACCTCCTCCTCGAGCAGAAAGATCACCGACAGGGCCCCGATGGTGGTGAGGGTCGCCGCAAGCAGGGCCGGGAACCCCCGGAGGTCGCGCCGGAGCATCAGATGGTCCTGCATGACGATGATGTTGTCGATGATGATCCCGAAAGACACCGTGATCCCGGCCAGGGAGTAAAGGTTGATCTGGATGTGAAAGAGGTAGAAAAAAAGCACCGACACGGCCAGGGTGGCCAGCAGGGAAAAAAACACCACAAAGATGTAGCGGGGACGCCGGCTCACCAGGCTGACGAACAACAGGAGGATGACGAATGACAGGGCCGTTCGGGCATAAATGTTGCGCAATTCCTTCTTCAGGCTTTCGGTGGCATCCAGTTCCTTGCGGATCGACACCCCGGCGGGAAGCTGCGATTGGAGGTCGCGGATCACCGCCTCCGCCTCCTTTCCCACCTGCAGGATGTTGGCTTCTTTGTCGGCCAGCACCGACACACGGAGGGTGGACAGGCCGTTGATGCGGAACTGGGAAAAGGCCAGGGCGCTTCGTCTTTCCAGACTGGCCAGATCGCCCAGCCGGACCCGGTGGCCGTCCGCGGTTTGCAACCCGATGGAACCAAGATCGTCCAGGTCGTGGGTTCCCTGGTAATAGACAGGAATGCGCAGGAATCCGTCCCGGTCCCGGGAACGTTCCAGGGCCGATCCCAGATAGGCCTCCCCGAAATTCTCCAGAATGGCCAGGCGGACGTCCGCCAGGGTCAGCCCCAGGGAACGGAGAACGGCCTCCTGGCAGCGCACCTCCCAGCGACTTTCATTCAACCCGGTCAGGGCCACATCGTTGACTCCAGCGATCAGGGCCAGTGGGCGCTCCAGCCGGTCCTGGATGAAAACCCGCATCTCTTCCTCGGGCAGGGTGGAAAAAACCGCGTAGGACAGGATGCGCTCCGATTCCCCGAACAGACTGCCACCGCTGACCTGGATTCCGGTCACATCCTCCGGCAGCTGGGCACGGGCCCGGCGCAACAGGGTCGACACCTCCATCCGGGCTGCGTTCATGTCCTTGTCCTCCCCGAACTCCAGGGTGATGCCCCCCTCGTTGGTCCGGGAATAGGAAGACAGGCTCCGGATCCCCGGCAGGGTGCAGCAGACCCCCGCCACATAGGAAGTCACCTCGCTCTCCACGGTTTCCGGCGCCGCCTTGTCCCAGACATAGCGGATCGAGATCTCCTTCCCCGCCACCTGTGGCTCCAGCCCGGTCTGCAGATGGGGCAAAAGGGCCAGTCCCGCCACCACCAGCGCAATGGTGGCCATCAGGATGCCGAACGAACTCTGTTCGAAGAAACTCTTTTGCCTGTCTTGGGAACTCTCCATTCAGATCCTTTGGTTTCTTACTCTTCGTATAGCCAGGATAAATCGTACGATAACAGAATCTGATCCACCTCTTCGGAATCGCAGATCAGGCGCTTCCGCTTTTTGTCCAAGGCAAAGAATATTATCCTGTGGTCAAGCGCAATATCATACCGGAAGTTCCCTTCCCAATCCACTACCAGGATGCGGTTGGGGTAACTTGTCTGGTAATCTCCATCCTCACCAAAATTGATCATTGTCCCCCCTAAGTAAATGAAATAGATATACTTTTCATCTGCACATGCACCCCAGAAGGAAGACTCCCCGTTTCCTGAATACACTTCAGTCGTCCTCTCCGGGATGTTGTCCTTCTCAAGCAACAGCCTGCCATCCAGATCGAGTATCCAAAACTTATTCTCCCAATGACTAGCAACTACGATCTTATCCCTTTCGGGAACGTAGAGACACCACAGGGGAACCTCTGAAATCCCGATTTCGTCATACAGATGTTGTAGGACAGATGTTGGAATAGCCAGACTATCCACAAGGTTTCCCGCGGTATCGATGTAAGAAATCAGTTGCTTCGAAAGCATATCACTGGTAAATCCAATGTTACCGGAAGGATGAACAAACATGTTCTTTACAGGAATCCAGGTTTCATCGAAAGGGAACGAATAGGAAGGCTTGTAGGACGGGTCCGTCAGAAGCGAATCAAGGGAAATCCGAACCACACAATTCTTGCTCCAATCCGCGAGCCAAAACATCCCATCTTTTTCATCCAAAGCAGCATAGGCAGGATTGGCTATCTCCCCCGGCCCTCTGCCTTTACGAAGGGCTTGAAAGCAATACGAATCATCCCGCAAATCAAAAATCCGAAAGACTGAATCCTCCTCTCGATCCATCCTTTTTACCAAATGATCCTTGAAGATCGTCATGGTGCCAGGTGTCATTGGCTCATCCACCTGAAATTCCTTTCCCTGGATCGAAAGCTGAACCGGACCACTGGATTCCTCTTTTGGCTGACAAGCCCCGACCAAAAAGATCAAAACCATGTTCAGGATGTATGACCGCGACTTGCTCATTCTTCGTATAGCCAGGATAAATCGTACGATACAAGCAAATTCTCCACCTCCTCGGAGTCGCAGATCAGGCGCTTGCGCTCCTTGTCAAGTGTCGCAAAAATGATTCCATGATCCAGGGTGATGTCGTAGAGGAAATTCCCTTCCCAGTCCACCACCAGGAGACGCTTGGGGTAGGTAATTGTCGATTCCCCATTTGAATCAAACTGGATCATTTTCTTCCCGGAATAAATGAAGAACAGATAGGTCTCATCAAAGTCCACCGTATAAAAGGATCCCTCCCAATCGCCCGTATACAATTTTTGAGACTCCTCCGGAATGTCATCGATCTGCATGGCAACGGTCCCATCCATCCCGAGAATCCAGAATTTGTTTTCCCAACGGCTCATCACAAGACATTGATTTCTGTGGGGGATATAACGGATGACGAGAGGTACATCGCTGATCCCCATCTCATCGTACATGTCATTCAGAAAGTTCTTGGGAACACAAAGGCTATCCACCAGATTCCCCTCCAAATCCATGACCGAAATCAAATGCTTCGGAAGCATGGAGGAGGTAAACCCGATGTTTCCGGAGGGGTGAAAGAACATGTTCATCGTCGGAATCCATTCCTCTTTGAGTGGGAAGGAGAAGGATGGTTTGTAGGACGGAACCGAGACGAGGCTGTCCAGCAAGATCAGATGCATGCAATTCTTGTTCCAATCGGCAAGCCAGAGAATTCCATTAGCTTCGTCCAATGCCCAACTGGCCGGGTTGCCAATCTCTCCCGGCCCTCTCCCTCTTCGAAGCGAATTCCATTGGAAGGAATCATCCGGCAAACGAAAGATTTGAAAAACGGCTTCATCCTTGTAGTGTGTCTTTTTAATGAGATAATCCTTGTATGCCATTGAGCTTCCACCGGAAACAATTGCGTCCACCTGAATCTCCTCGGCTTCGAGCGACAAGAGCATGGGCCCGGAGGTTTCCGGGGTGGGGTGGCAGGCGGACAGGGCGAGGGTGAAAAGGAGAAGGGCGAGGACTGGGGTTTTGATCATGGGGTCAGGGCTGGAGGGTGGACCGGATATCAAACAAAACCAGGACGGGATTCGCATCCGGACGCACCGGTTCCAGGGACGCATGGAGCGCAACACCCTCCTTCCTCTTCTCCTGAAGAATGTATGGGTAGAGCACAAACCCCACCCGGTCTCCATCAAAGAAATCCGGCCATCCGTCTTCCAGTCCATAGCCGAAATCGTCGCGGAGACCTTCGGAAAACACCTGCTTCCCCGCCGCATCCTGAAGCACCGTGTACCGGGTTCCTTTCCTGACAAAAGCCAGGAAAACGGACTCCCCGATCTCCCTGAAACAATACCGGTAAACCAGATCGGATTCCCGCCACGAGCGGTCAAAAAGAGACCCGTCCTCCCCGCTCCGCAGGTAATCCGCTTCCGGAAATTCAAAGGGGCCGAAGGTGATGTGGTACGCGGAATCGACCCGGCCTTTGTCTGAAATGGACAGCACCACATCCGAGTAATTGGTGTGAAACAACGCCCCCGTCTCATTGGGAAGCAGAGATTTCTCGTCGGCATTCCGAGGGCTCATCCCGGTGTAGGGAAAGTAGGAGGCCATCTCCCCGGTTTCCGGATTCCGGAGCATCAGGTCCTGGTTGAATTGCTCCCCGGCTCCCCCCATGAGTGCCCGGTACAGCACCAGGGTCCCGGAAGGCAGGGCATGAAAATGGAAGAACGGGAAGGGAAAGTCCATGGATTCGAGAAAGCGGAAATCCAGGTCATAAAACTGAAGGCGGCGGTTGACCGGATCATTGATCGCAATCCGGCGTTCCTCGCCGCTGCCCTGGATCTCAAAGCTCATGATCATCATGTATTCTTCGGGGCCCCGTCCCAGCCTGTCCAGCTTTCCCACATAGCTTCCGTCGCGGGAAAACTCAAAAAGCACATTGCTGGCATCCAGAACAAAGATCCTGTCCTTTGCCACCTGGACGGACCGAACGACCCCGATCTGGCTCTCGTCCGTTTGCTCCAGAAAACTAGCTCCGGGTCCGACCGGAAAACCTCGGAAAAGGCATGCTGTCCCGGGGACCCGAAACAACAAATTCCTCCATTTCCCGGGAGGCTCACCGGACCGACAGGACAAGGTAAACAGCATCAGTCCAAGACCAATGACAAGGCCGGCTCCCATCCGATGGCATGGGATTTGTGGCAGTGTGGATGATTTCATCGTACAGATTTCGGGTCAACAGATCGTTCCAAATGCACCCATGGCTTTGAAGGATGCATTCCAAATAAAAGTAAAGAATAATCATCTCACATCAAAATGATTGCATTTCGCCTGGCCTCGTTTTGAGGTTTGGGGAAACTTGAGTACATTTCATACACCATAGAATTCCAAACACCAAAACCCCGTCCATGCAAGGCCCCCGACAAACCGCATGCATGTTTCTTCTTTTGTTCCTGCTCCCGGCATGCACCACCAAAAGAGAAGAGGCATCCCCCCAGACCCACGCAGAAAGCACCGATGAGATCACCGAAGTCAGGACCCAGCTGCTCCGGAAAAGTGATTTTAGGAAGGAAATCATCAGCCAGGGCAGTTTGCAGGCCCGGGCTGCGGTGGAGGTCACCAGCACGGTGACGGAACCGGTGGTGGAGCTTCTCGTGGCGAACGGAAGCCTGGTGGAGCCGGGGCAGCTTCTGATCCGGCTCGACGACCGGGAGCTGCAGCGGGAGATCCGGAAACTGGAGCTGGCCCTGGAGAAGGTGAAGCGGGAGAGGGACAAGCAACTGATCGCCAAACTGGGGTACGGTTTCTCCACCGGGGACTCGGCCCGGATCCCGGCCGATGTCCTGCACCTGGTGAACCTGGATGCGGGCTATCCGGAAACCCTGCTGGAACTGGAGGAAGCCCGGGAAAGACTGCGGGACTACCACATCCGGGCCCCGATCCGGGGACGGGTGGCCGATGTGCAGGCCGAACCGATGAATCCCCCCGGGAGCGGCCCCCTGCTCCTTCTCCTCGACGACCGGGTCCTGGAAGCGGTCTTCCCGGTGCTGGAAAACCATCTTGCCGACATGAAATCCGGCGACCGGGTGCGGATCAGCCCCCTCTCGGGCGGGGACGATTGCTTCGGGCCCATCACCGACATCAATCCGCGCGTGTCGGAGGGCGGGATGATCCTGGTCCGGGCACGGATCGACAACCCGCAGGGCAAGCTCCTGGACGGGATGAAGTGCCAGGTGGCCGTGGAGAAGGTGATCCCGGACCAGCTGGTGATCCCCAAATCCGCCCTGGTGATGCGCGACAACCGGAAGGTCATTTTCTACTTCGAGGACGGGGAGGCCTACTGGCAGTATGTGGCCACTCCCTACGAAAACAGCAGCAGCTACGCCATCACCGGCGAGGACGGGGAGGCACTCCCCGAAGGAAAGGAAGTCATCGTGGAGGGCAACATGAACCTGGCTCACGAGAGCAAGGTGGTGAAAACGGACGGATAGGATCATGGTCCGCTTTCTGCTTCAACGTCCCGTCTCCGTCACCATGAGCGTGCTTGCCCTGGTCATCCTGGGCGCCGTGGTGGCCTTCCGCCTGCCCGTGTCCATGCTGCCACCGGTCGACATCCCGGAGATCCTGATCCGGACCGACTACCCCAACTACACGGCCGTGGAGATGGAGCGGAACGTCACCCGGCAGCTGGTCATGCAATTGCAGACAGTCAACCAGCTGGAATCCACCGAAGCCACCTCCCGGGACGGCAGCAGCCAGATCCGCCTGCGCTTCGAGCAGGGGGCCCGGGTCGACTACGCCCTGATCGATGTGTACCAGAAGATCGACAACGCGATGGACTACTTTCCCAGGGACATGGACTATCCCCGGGTGGTCCAGGCCCGGCCCACCGACCTGCCCGTGTTCTTCGTGAACATCTTCCCCCGGGCGGAGGACTCCCTTGCCGCCGTCTCCTCCTCCTTTCTGGAAACCAGCAACCTCGTGCGGACGGTCATCCGGGAGAAATTCACCCAGCTGGAGGAAGTGGCCATGGTGGACATGAGCGGCTACAGCACCCCGCGGATCCTGCTCGTCCCCCGGGGCCGGCAGCTGGAGCTGCTGGGGATTTCCCTCGAAGAGATCGGGGCGCTTCTGAACGCCAACAACAACACCCGGGGCACCATCAAGGTCCGCCAGGGTTTCTACGAATACGACATGAGCTTTGCCGGGGGACTGGAAAACCTCCGCGACATCGAGGAGCTCACCCTCAGGCACAACGGGCGGACCTTCCCCCTGAAGGAGTTGTTGACGGTGGAGCTGCAGGCGCGGCCCCGGACGGGGATCAGCATGTACGGCGACCAGGAATGCATCTCCCTGGGGATCATCAAGCGGGACGAGGCCCGGATGGAGGACCTGAAAGAGTCCGTGGAGAGCCGTCTGGCCGAGCTGCGCCTCCAGTTCCCGGAGCTGTCCTTTGAAATCAGCCAGGATCAGCGGGCCCTGCTCACCGATTCCATCAACAACCTGAAACAGAGCCTCTACCTGGGCATCGTCCTGGCCCTGCTGATCATGTTCCTTTTCGTGCGCGACAGCCGCACCCCCTGGCTCCTGGTGGTGTCCCTGCCAGTATCCCTGGTGGTTTCGGTGTTCTTCTTCTACCTGTCGGGCCTCTCCATCAACATCATTTCCCTGTCGGGGCTCCTTCTGGGAGTGGGCATGATGATCGACAACTCCATCATCGTCCTGGACAACATCAGCCAACGGGAAGAACGCGGGGAAGCGCTGGTGCCCGCCTGCATCGCCGGCACCAACGAGATCATCACCCCGCTGCTGAGCTCCGTCCTCACCACCTGCTCCATCTTCGTGCCCCTGGTGTTCATCAGCGGCATCGCGGGCACCCTCTTCCTCGACCAGGCCATCGCGGTGACCGTCGGGTTGTTTGTGTCCTACTTTGTCTCCATCCTGGTGCTCCCGGTGTACTACTACCTGTTTCACCGGGGCGGAACCCGCAGAAACGCGCTCGAAAAGCTGGCCCTGTTCAGTCACATCGAACGCAGGTACGAACAATGGATGCTGTGGTTTTTCCGCCACCAGGCGGTGCTGTACCTGGTTTGCTTTTTCTTTCTGGCGGCGGGGGCGCTCGCGTGGACCCAGACCGGACGGTCCCTGCTCCCGGAGGTGAGTCAGCACGAAACCGTCCTGGACCTGGACTGGGGAGAGCCCATCCCCCTGGAAGAAAACCAGCGGCGGATCCGGGATCTGCTGCAGGTGGCCGAAAGCCACGCCCACGCCGCCATTTCCCTGGTCGGAAGCGACCTCTACCTGCTCAGCCGGGACGACATGCGGGATGCCTCCCAGTCACGGCTCCACCTGAGCTGCGATTCGGAGAGGGACCTGGCGTCCCTCGTGCCCGGTCTGGAGGCGTACCTCCGGACCCATTATCCCCTGGCCGCCTACAGCTTCAATCCGCCCCGGAACATGCTCCAGGAAGTCTTCGGCCGGGAGGAAGCCCCCCTCCTGGCCCGGATCCGGGTCAACGCGGATTCCGAGGAAGAAACACTGGCCCGCCTGCAAACCGTGCGGGAGCAGCTTTCCGCTGCCTTTCCCGATCAGACCTTCCCGCCCCTCTCGCTGAAGAAGAAATACCTGATCACCCTCAACGAAAACCGCCTGGCGGCGTACGGCCTCGAGCGGGCTTCGGTGGTGGAGGCCCTGGAGCGGGCCCTGAACCAATCCACGGTCTTCACCATGAACAGCTTCTCCGTGGCCTACCCGGTGGTGGTGGGTCAGGAGGACGAGGAATTCCTGCGCATCCTCCGGACCGCCGTGATCGCTCCCCCGGAATCCGGAGAGAGGGAGACGGCACGAGCGGACGGGCCGCGGGTGTTCCCCCTGGCGGATCTGATCACCCTCGGGGAGGGCCGGACCCTGAAGACCGTGCAATCGGACCAGCTGGGCCGGTACCAGCCCTTTCCCTTTGAGATCAGCGCCCGGGAGAAGGCCGATACCGAGGGACTCATTCTCGCGACGGTGGGCCGGATCCCCGGGGTCCGGGCCGATTTCAGCGGAAACATCACCCGGACCGCCACGCAAAACCGGGAGATCGTGATCATCATCGGGATCTCCCTCCTGCTGCTGTATTTCATCCTGGCCGCCCAGTTCAACTCGGCCACCCAGCCCTTCATCGTCCTTCTGGAGCTGCCCATCGACATCGGAGCGGGCCTCCTCCTCCTCCTACTTCTGGGTCACACCGTGAACGTGATGGCCCTGATCGGCATCGTGGTCATGTGCGGCATCGTCATCAACGACTCCATCATCAAGGTCGACACCATCAACCGGCTCCGGAAGGAGAGATACGGGGTGGTGCATGCGGTCCTGACCGCCGGGACCCGCCGCCTGAAGCCCATCCTGATGACCAGCCTGACCACCATCCTTTCCCTGCTTCCCTTTCTGGTCTTCCGGGGCCTGGGGAATGAAATGCAACGCCCCCTGGCCATTGCCCTCACGGGCGGACTCGGGGTGGGGACTTTCGTGAGTTTGTTTCTGATCCCACTGGTATACACCTTTTTACACCGTCGCCGGTTATGAAACGTGTTCTTCTCTTCGCCGCCTTCGCCGGCCTCCTGGCTTCCCCCGCCCTCACCCAGCAGGTCCTGAGCCTGGACCAGGTCCTGCAAAAGGCCCGGGAAGCTTCCATCCAGTCGCTTCTCTCCCGGAACGAATTCCTGGAGGCCTACTGGAACTTCAAGATGTACAAGGCCGAGCAGCTGCCCAACCTGTCCATGAACCTGGCGCCCCTGTCCTACAACAAATCCTTCACCCAGATCTACAATGTGGTCGATGACAGATACGAGTACCGGGAAACCTACCTGCTGGCTTCCTCGTCCTCGCTGAGCATGACGCAAAACATCGGGGCAACGGGTGGAACGGTCTCTCTCGCCTCCTCGTTGTTCCGGGTGCAGAACCTGTCCTTCGACAACGACCAGAGCTACACCTCCGTCCCTTTCATTGTCAGCTACAACCAGCCCCTCTTCGCCCACAACCCCTACAAATGGGACAAGATCATCGAGCCCAGGAAATACGAGCAGGCCAAGCGGGAGCTCATCCGGGATCTGCAGGAGCTGAACGTGGAGGCCGTGGAACGCTTTTACCTGGTGGCCGGGGCCCAGAACCGCCTTCTCATGGCCCGGGCCGAGGTGGCCGCCGCCGACACTCTGCTTCGGATCGGGCGGACCCGCCAGACCATCGCCGACATCGACCGGGAGGAGCTCCTCAACCTGGAGCTGAACCACAGCAACGCCACCATCAAGTTTGTGCAGGCCCGGGAGGCGCTGCGGAAGGCCAAGGACGACCTGCGCCTGTTCATCGGGCTGGAGGCCGGCGAGGAGTTCGATCTGCTTCTGCCCGGGACCTCTCCGCCGGTGGACCTTCCCCCCGCCGATGCCCTGGAACTGGCCCGGATGTTCAACCCGGAAGTGTTCAACCTGGAAATCGATCGGCTCGAGGCCCGGAAGGAAAGCGACAAGGCCGTCAAGGCCTACCGCTTCCACATGAACATGGACCTGAGCTACGGCCTCAACCAGTCCGGCGCCGTGCTGGCCGATGCCTATGCCAGTCCACTCGACCGGCAGATGGCCCAGATCTCCCTCCAGGTACCCATCCTCGATTGGGGCCGTCGCAAGCAGGCGGTATCCCTGGCACGGAGCCAGGAGGAAATCGTGAACGCCCAGTCGCGGCTTTCGCTTCAGAACATCGAGCAGGAGGTGATGAGCCTGGCCTACCAGTATGCCTTGCGGGACATGGAGCTGCAGAACACCGCGCTGGCCGATTCCATCGCCGGCCTCACCTACCACATGACCGTGGAACGCTTCCGGAACGGGGAAGCCGGCATCACGGAGCTGGACAATGCCCAGACCAAAAAGGACAACGCCCGGCAGCAATACCTCAGCACCCAGGAAAAGTACTGGACCCTGTTCTACCGGCTCCAGTCCACCACTCTCTTTGACCTCCGCCTCCGACGGGAGCTGGATGTGGATGTGGATGCGTTTCTGGAAACCAAATGAATTTTCGTGCCGAGAGGATCCTGAGACGACCCATTTTTTTCACCCGATCGCAACCGATACGCTGATGAAACCCCGACTCCCCTTCTGCCTTTCCCTCTCCCTGCTTCTGGCACTCACAGTGCCCGGTTGTCAGCCATCCGGACCCTCCGGCCAGGGTGCGACAGGAACCGGCTTCTTCACGATCCCCTTCGAGGACATTCTGGAGGATGCGCAGGTTGTTCCACTTTCAGAATTCGCAGACCGGGTGGAGCTTGTGCCCCTTGAAAAAACTGACAGCTCCCTCCTGGGGGCCATCCTCAGTTTCAGCGTAACGGACGAATTCATCTTTGTGCATCACAACGGGAACGGGCTGTTGGCCCAGTTCACCCGGGACGGGCGGTATGTGCGTTCTTTGGGAGCCCTGGGCCGCGGACCGGGAGAATACGTTCTCATGCGGTGTTTCTCCGTGGACGAAGAAAGGGAACGGATTTACATCCAGACCAATTGGACCACCCTGTTGATGGAGTTCACCTTCGACGGGGAGCATATGAAATCGATGCAGTTTCCGGGCGTGGAACGAATGTACACCGTGTGGAGCCGGGAGGACCGCTACGTAAGCTACAGTCCCCCCTACCAGGGAGACGAGCCCTTTGTGTTCATGGAACACAACGAATCCGGGGACACCCTCCAGACCACCGCGAACACCAATTTCTGGGGAAGCGACGACATGAGCTACATGACCACCATGATGCACGGTCAGAATGTGTTTTATAGGCAGGAAGAAACGCTCCGCATGAAGGACAAATACCAGGATACCGTTTACACATACGATGGCGAGGGAACGATCGTCCCCCGCCTGGCCATCGACATGGGAAAGTACCGTCTCCCCGATGATCTCGTGTACGAACGAAAGGCCTCCCGGCCTCTCCCCGGGGACGCCAAATGGCTGGGCGTCCATGAAACGGACCGCTACGTGATCCTCCCCTATGGCCCGCACGTCGATTACAACCGGGGAGAGGCCCTGGATGACAAACAGGGGGTTGCAGTCTTCGACAAACTCACCGGGCAAGGATTCACAGGCAAAGAAAGTGAACGGGGCGGATTTGAGAATGACCTCACGGGCGGACCCGATTTTCTGCCTCTGTTGGCCAATGACACCGCCGCCTTCGGCATCCTGTCCGCCCTGGACCTGAAATTGTTCCTGGAGTCCGAAGACTTTGAAAATCAAGTCGTGAAGAATCCGGACCAGAAAGAACAGCTACAACAACTGAATCGCACATTGAAAGAAGATGATAATCCTTTTCTTGTCATTGTACATATGAAGTAAAACAATGGCAAGATTTCGTCCGTCTATTTTACACCTTCGGTCCCCTGTGGTTCTCAGCGGATGGATCCTGGGCGTGGCTTTGGTCATCTCCTGCAAGCGGTCCTCGCTGCCGGCCCCCCCCTCCCCGGATGAGGTTCTGACCGTCCTCACGGATTCAATCCCCATTCTGTCCGATACAATCCGGATTTCAGACATCGCAAAGGACCTCACCTACGTCCCTTTGGAACGATTTGACTCGACAAGGATCGGAAGCATCTCCAAAATCATGTTGGATGGGGAGCGGATTTTTGTGCACGCAGAGGGTCGGCTCCTGGCTTTTGACAGACACGGGAAATTTCAGCTGGAATACAGGTTGTCTGATCGGGTCGACACAGTGCTCGGATTTGATCTCCTGAAGAAGGAAGAACGGGTGTATGTCGCCACTGCCAGGGAATTTCATGTTTTTGATTACAGGGGTGCTTGGCAGAAGTCCGTCCCAATCCCACGAGTCTATGAGGGTTGGCTGGCTATTTTGGGGTTGTGGATGAAGCCACCATCCTTGTATCCGTCTGGAATTTCGGCACAAATCTCCACCCCTGGTGGTTCTGAATGACCGGGGTAATTTGATACAATCCGTTCCAAACCCGGAAATGTACAGGCAGATTCACAAACCGGAACGAAATGCGATGGATTTCCATCGAACCGTATTTCGGTCCCAAAACGCACTTCGTTATCACCCGTTGTACTCCGACACAGTCTTCTCTTTTCAAAACGATTCCCTGTGTCCGGTGTTGATCGAAACAATCTTTCGGAAAGTACCCCTCGATCAACGTCTCGAATACACAGGGGATGCTTGGGCACTTGGACGATACTGTGAGGTGCACCATGCATGCATCCACCGGGTCTATGAGTCGGATCGTTACTGGCATTTCACCACACAGAACGCCAGACACACCAGTGCCTTTCAGGATTTCTATCTCTACGACAAAACCAGGAACCAGATCCTTGCCTATGCACCACGACCCGTCACCACAAAAAGTGAAATACAAATCGGCTATTACAATGATTGGGACGGTGGACTGGCCCTGGTACCTGACTTCGTGGATGACAACAAGGTGATCGGTTATTACCAGTCATTCGAATTCATAAAACGATACAACCAGGGCTATCGTCTTGAGATCTGTGATACGGATTCCGATGTTTGTGAGATCCGCACCTTCCGGGCGCGAAGCGATCGGTTCGTGTCAGAGGTAAATCAAGAGAATCTTCGCAATCTTGTCCGAACCTTCTCCGACCATGACAATCCCATTCTGATGGTGATGGAACTCCGCTAAAGGTTTGGTCGCAGCCTCCCATAAAGGAGCCCCTTCAATTCGCCAACGCAAAAGTCAAAACATAAGGATTGTCGCTTTCCGAAGGTTTTTTCATTTCAAATCCGGAATGAGGGTATGATTTGGAGAACTCTATTAGATCCAAAGGTTCTACAAGCGCAAGAAACCGCCCATTCCGAAACGCCTGGAGTTGGCATTTGGGCAATACCCCATTTTCGTATAGAACATCCGAATAATACAATGTTTCCCGGTCCTTGTCGAAAATGACAAACTTCGTTTCCCCATCAACGAAAAAGGAAAATGCAAGGTATTCCCCGGTATGGATCAAATAGTCCATTTTCAGGACCTTTGTCCCACCCTCCCGGAGGTCATCAAAATCTATCTCCCCCTCCTCCTTTATTTTTCCAAAGTCAGCACTGGCTGCGCCAAAATCGACTTGCATCCACGGTTCCATTTCCCCATCCTCAAATCTGAAAATGGTAAAATTTAACGGGCAAACCAGATAGATTTGATCCTCCTCTTTCCAAAAAGGTGAAAACAAACCCCACTGCCCTAGATTCTCATTTTCGAATGGGAAATACTTCTTCAGGATTTCCCCCTCCGCATTGCGCAAACAATAACTGCTAGAGCTCCCATTTTCTTCATCCAAATCTCTGGATTGTGTGTATGTCAGGAAGGTGCCATCTCCTCTGGTCAC
>JAWKKO010000011.1:0-131441 GCA_041393235.1 Bacteroidales bacterium | reverse complement strand
AGGAATTCAATGGATTGCTGTTTTCCGGTCCGCAATCCGGCAAGCACTTCCTGGGTGGGGCAATAGAGCTCCAGCAGGGTCTTGTGTCCATTTTCTTTGTTCTCGATGTACACCATGGGCTGGTTTGCCTTGATCCACAATGTATTGAAGGACGTCGTCACCTGAATGCCCTGTTTCTTCAGGAGCTCCGAGGTCACCTTCTGATCCTGCTCATACACCCAACCGGCTTTCACGACACCTGTCAGATCCACGCCGGCCGTGACCTTCTCCCCGCTGCTTCGTTGAATGAACCGGACCACGTCCGCTGTGTTCAGCCGAATCACCTTGCCGACGACAGCTGTGGAGAATTCCTGGTTGAGGGATTTGAGCACACTTTCGTGGGCGCCTTCGCAGCTTTCCTGGGCGAGTTTCACCATGCTGGTGAATTCCTCCTCAGGCAGCACCTGGGATTGGGCAGCCATGGAAACGACTGCAAAGAACAAAAGGATGGATTTCTTCATGATTCCGGGGGTTTTCTTGGTTAACGGAATCGGACGCCATTGTATTGTAAGGAAACCCCGGAACGATCAGACCCTGATTCCTTTCGGCACTCGAAAGGAACCAGGGTCCGGTGGATGGTTGGATTCGGCGGGCCGGCGGGTACATCCCCGTCGGAGCCCTCTGGATCCCTATCGCCTCGAGGAGGAGGAAGAGGAGCTCCGGCTGCTGCTGCTGCTTTTGCTTCCACTGCTGCTCTTGCTGCTCGAACTCCGGCTGCCGGAGCTTCGGCTCGGGCTGCTGCTTTTGTTGCTGGAAGAACTGCGTTTCACGGTTCCACTGCTCCGGTTGGAAGAAGAGCTGGATTTAACAGCGCTGCTGCTCCGTTTGCTGGAGGAACTCGACTTGACGGCAGAACTGCTCCGGCTGGGCTGACTCGACTGGCTGCGCTGTACCGAGCTGCTGCTGCGGGCCGGTTGGGACTTCTGAACCGAGGTACTCCGGTTTTCCGTCGATTTGGTGGCAGGACGGGCCGTGGTCGAAGACCGGTTCGTGGTCGCAGGACGGGCGGTCGTGGAGGACCGGTTTGTCTCAGCAGGCCGGGCGGTGGTCGTAGACCGGGTGCTGGTGGCCGGACGAGCGGTGGTCGTAGACCGGGTGCTGGTGGCCGGACGAGCGGTGGTCGTGGACCGGGTGCTGGTGGCCGGACGAGCGGTGGTCGTGGACCGGGTGCTGGTCGCCGGACGGGCGGTGGTCGTGGACCGGGTGCTTGTGGCGGGTCGGGTCGCTGTGGCGCGGGTGCTGGCGGTCCGGGTGTAATACTCCTCACCGGCACGTCGCGTGGAAGGCTGGGAGTAGGTGGTCCGGTACCGGCCCTGGTTGATGTTCACTGCCACGGTGGGACTGTACACGCGGACCTTGGTGGTGTAATAGGTCCGGTACGACCTGCAGCGGTAGTGGTCCCAGGGACGATAATGTGCATAGTAATAATCGTGCCAGTGATAGTGGTATCCGTAGTAGTAGTGCCAGTAGTGGGCCCTCCAGGGATTCCAGTATCCGGGGTAGTATCCCCAGTACCAGGACGAGCGCCAGACCACATAACCCGGGCGGTACATGTACATGATCACCGGCCAGGCGGCAATGTCGTAGTAGGTTGTCGTCACCACGTTGACATTCCGGGTGTAGGCTTTTCCGGTGTAGCCAGGATTGGGAGTTTCCGCGTAGATGGGCTCCACGATGTAATTGGGTCCATACAGGGCTTCATCCCCGATCAGCTGGATTTCCACGGCACCGTTCCGTTTTTGTTCCACCACAAAGACGGCAACGTCCTGCTGTTCGTTCCGCCCAAGAAGAGCACGCAGCACGATGTTGTGCACGTTTCCGTCCTGGTAGTCCGAAACGGTGATGTAATCAATGAGGTTGTCCCCGTTCAGGTCCAGGTTGTTGACCATGTTTTCCTCGTTGTTCAGATTTTGCTCGAATTTCTCCAGGGTTTCGGATTCCTGGAAGATGTTCATGACAGCGTACAGGTTCAGGTTGTCTCCTGGCAGTCCCAGGTATTCATCGGGATAATCCTGCGCGTTCAGGGTCGTGGTCGCTGCAGCGAAACCGATGATGGCGAGTATGGCAAATTTTGGTTTCATGACGTTTGAGCTTTGTGGTAAATGCGTTTATCAAGTCCCATGCAAGAGCTGTGCCAGAATGAATTTCCACGACAGAGCCGGATGGTCTGGCTTAGGTTTATTTGTCTGTTTTTGTGTTACTTATGCAGGTTCATAATTTTCTCCATGCCCCCGAGAAATAGGCCCGGATCGCCCGTTCCTCCAGATCCGCATTCCGGGTGTTTTCCGCCAGCCGGAGCAAATCGGTGAACAGGTAAAATTGCAGCTCCCAGGCATACCGGTATTTCTCGGCCGCACTTCGGGGGTGGAGGTAGCGGGCATACCAACCCACGTGGATGCCCTGTACCTCCGCAGCTTCGACGGCAGCCAGAGCCCGGTCCCAGTTTTGCTCCGTGGCTTCGTGAAACAACCGGTTCAGACCATCCATGCCCTTCAGACCCGTGTCATGGATCCCGGATTGGCAGGAAATCCCCAGCTCCCCGAGTCGGAAGGTCGCTTCATACAGGGTATCCCCATCCAGATCACACCTCAGCACATCGAAAAATCCGTCCCCGTCCCCGTCCTCATAGCTCAGAGTCGCGAACCGTTCCGGATCGGCCTGGTCGCGCACATACTGCCCGGCATACAATCCGCCCCAGCCCTGGTACGAGCTTGCATCGGGATCGAGCCGCCAATGCCCGGTTTCGGCCCCGAACAGATGGATCTTCCCGTCAAAACCGATGTAGAGCTTCCCCCCGCCGGAATTGTCCTGGTCCCATTCTCCCCGGTCCCCGCCCGCGTCGGCCTGGGGGTTGTGATCGATCCCACCCCCGTTCATCCCCGTCAGGAAGGGACTCCGGGGCTGGTAGAGCTCCACCCTCTCCCAGCGTTCGCAGTCGTCGTCTTCGTCGAAAGTGAACCAGCAACTCTCCCAGTCGCCCCGGCGGAACACCAGCTCCCAGGCCGAATCACGAGTGGGAAAGATGAGTTCGTCCATCTGCCGCCAGCGACCGTCATAAAAAAGAGAGTTGGCCTCGGGCAGACCGCGCATTCCTTCGTAGCGGTGCACATGGTGGTCGTAAGCAAATCCCGGACCGGAAAACTGCATCCCCAGATCGAAGTCGAATTCATTCCCGGGACCGTTGTCGTTGTCCAGGTCGAAGCCCATGTACACCTTCTCGATCCGGCCGGTGGGATAGGCATCCACTTCCGTTCCTTTTTTTGCCTCGAAGCGGCACAGATCCTCCATGCGGATGGTGGCTTCCGACAGCCCGTCTCCGTCGGGATCATAAAACAGAAAAGGATTCTCCCAGGAATAGCGCAGGTCGCTGAAGCGGTAGCTGGGAATGTGAGCCTTCAGAAAGAGAGTCTCGCCGATGTAATCTTCATAGAAATTGGAAGCGCCGGAATGCTCCCAGGCACGCAGCGTGAGGTCGTCCCAATTCACGTAATGGAACTGGCCGTCCTCCTCCCCGTCGTCGATGACCCACATGTAATTGCTCGACCATTCCCAGAAAGCCTTCACCGACGGGTCCCCGTTTTCCACAATCACCTGCATGTCGGCCCGGCCGTTCCCATCCCGGTCCACCCAGTCAAGGCTCAGGTCGCCCGGACCCGCAAACACCCCGTCCCCGTTCCGGTCGAGCAGCAAACAATCGCTGTCCAGATCGCCCTCCCGATCCTCCGGTCCCATGTCGTCGTCATCGTCGATCCACACCAGGGCCAGGCTGTCGCCCAGTGTGGTCCGGATCAGATCCCAGTCCCCGTCCCCGTCCAGATCGGTTCGTTCCACTTCTCCAAGGGTCATCGGGTGATGCTTCCGCAACAGGGAAATGCCGGCGAGCGTGCTCTGTCCAACCATGGGAAAGGCACAAAGAATCGCGAACAGGAGCAGCAGGGATTTCTTCATCGCATGAGGTTTGCCGGTAAAGATAAACCCTTCTGCGAATCCGTCCGATGAAATCTCCCCTATTTGTTCCCTGCCTCCGCTTCCCGGATCAGATCGCCAAAGGAGACGAGTTCGATGCCCTGGCTGCGGATGAACTCCCTGACGGCCTTGCTGGTGTAAGTGTCGGTGACATCCTGCCGGTCGGGACCCGCCACATAGAGTGTGCCGTCCCAGCCGGTGTTTGTGATGCCGCGCATCTCCTCCGTATCCAGGCCGGGATGTTCGATGGTCCAGTAGGTTTTGCCCTTCTCCAGCGTGGCAAGCATGGCCAGAAAGCTGGACTCCCGCTTTCCATTCTCATCCTTCCGGACCGCATTGTAGTCCACCGGAGTGAGACCGATCTCCCCATCCACGTCGGGATGTCCCTGGTAGCGCAAACCGTATTCTTCGGCCACACGGATGGCAAGTTCCTTTGCCCCGGGCTGCAGGGTCCACATCATGTGGTCCGAAATGTGGGTCACATTCTTCACATACTTCAGTCCCAGTTCGATCTGGGCCCTCATTTCCGCTTCCAGTTCTTCCGGGTCGATGGCTTCGTGACGTCCCGGTTTCAAATACCCGTCTTCGTCGCACAGGGACGGACAGGATGTGAGGGGTTTCCATTTGTACCCCGACCATTCGCTGTTCAGAGCCACATGAATGCCCACGTCCAGACCCGGATGTTCCTTCAGCATGTCCGCTGCCTCGGGAAACCAGGGACACACGGTCATCAACTCCACCGAAGTCCCGGATGCCGCTTTTGGTAACATTGAACGATGGCCAGGTTTTCAGCATGGGAGGCTCCCATGTCGTCCATCCGGACCACCAGGTGCTGGGCCCAGACCGTCGCGTACAAAGTCCTGCGCCCATTCCAGGCCAAGGAACAGGTATTTCTTCATGTCGTTCGTTTCAAGTGTGGATACAAAATCTTTCCTGAACACGGTCTATTCATACGATAGACCGTGTCCGAAGGCAAAGGCTTTGTTCGGGGCGTCGAAGGGAACATCCTCCAATTTGATGCAGGACATCCTCCATGGTGGCTGGAATTTCAAAGGGAAGCTTTCCGTGGGGATTGTGCTTGCCGAAACCACATCCAGCAGGGCACCGTCCAGTGCATCGAAGACCAGGAGGGAACTGCGCGGGTTACCTGCTTCAAAATCGGCGGGCAGCACGACACTGGAGTCCTCGCCGATTGAAGGCCACCACCAGGGGCTTCCCGGTTTTTGACAGATCCCGGATCTTGTCCCAGATGGGAGCGGTACCTGGATGTCGACGGACGGCATTCCGTTCTTCCATCATTTTTCGCATCTGTTTCATCATTTCCTCCCTGGGAGAGCGGATTTCCATCCGCATCGGTCATTGCGAATCCGCCGAATCCGCCCCGCTCCTCCACCGTGGAAGTCCGCAGAGCAGCAACCGGCATCCGCCGGAGCATCCACCACGGTAGCATACCTGGCCAGGATTTCCTTGTCCATTCCTTCGGCATAGACCTTGATTCCTTCCTGTGCCGGAAGAATTCCGTCGTTGGTCAGCAACACCAGGGATTCCAATTGGGCCTGGTATCCGTTTTTCTGGTTTTTTCGCTTTGCACAATCACAGAAGCCGCTTCCGGGTCCACGTAGGGTCTTCAAACAGGCCCAGCATAGTGCCATTGAAGGATCCGTCCTCGCCTGGTCGATCCGTTCCTCGCTGACAACCCCCTCGCGCACCGATTCGATGAGCAATTGGTTTTCCGTTTCGCTGCCCATTTGATCGACCCCGGCATTGACCACCATGGCCATGTTGTCCTTCAGGGAGGTTTTGCCGGCAAAGCGGGGATTCATGGGTCCGATGCGTGTCCCACCACGCCCCAGTCCGTGCAGATGGCTCCCTTGAAACCGGAGCTGGTTGTAGATGACTCGCGGACCAATGGGGCGAGAAGCACACATTGAAAGCATCCACATAGGTCCCGCTGTAGTAGCCCATGACCGCCGTGGGCACCCAGTTCGATCCCCTTTTTCCAGGGCCTGAGCTGGTAGTCCAGATTGTCGCCCGGATAGACCAGCCAGCTTCCCTTTCCGTCTTTGTGGGGACCCGAACCCGGCCAGTGCTTCAAATGCACCAGGATCTTGTCCGGCCCCACCTGGCGCCCTGGGCACCTTCCATGAAGGCTGCCATCATCTCCGTGGTCAGGTCCGCATCCTCCGAAAAGCAACCCATGTTCCGGCTCCACCGGGTTCCGTCATCAAGTCGATCTGCGGTCCCAGGATCATATGCAGACCCACGGCCCGGTATTCTTCCGCAACCGCTTCGCCAAAGAGCCGAAGCAGCTCCGACTCGGGTGGCGGTGATGCCCACCTGTCCTCTTTTGGAGGGCCACCGGGAAAATATTGTTCGCCGGACACATGGGCCCCGGGAGGGCGTATTCCCGTGCCGCGGGTCCGTGGAAAACATCACAGGAATGCCCAACCGGGAGGCTTCGGCAGACCTTCGGACGGCATTGGACCAGGCGGCAAACTCCGAGGCCACCCCGTTGTTCAGGATGTTGCGAAAGTGACGCTCGACGACGTAGGTCTTCACGTCGGCGCCGATCTGCATCTGGCCCATGGCCATACCCCCTCCGCCCTGACCGCCCGGTCCCACCGGTCCGGCATAGGCTTCCTGCCCCAGGGCCTCCCGGGTGTCATACACCAGTTTGCCGTCGGCCGGAACCGCAATGTTGGGATGGAACATCAATCCCACCTTTTCCTCCAGGGTCATCTGACTCACCAGGTCGGCGATCCGTTCTTCCACCGGGAGTCGCCAGTCTTCGTAGGCATCCAGGGTTCCGTTTTTGTTCAGGTCTTTGAATTGATAGGCTCCATCCTCGATGATCTCCGCCTTCCGGGCTTCCAGGGTCGGTTGGGCGTATTGGGGACCGCTCGCACAGGAGGCCAGGGCTCCCAGGATGGGAATCAGGATGTACAGAATCTTTTTTCTCATGGTTTGTAGTTTTTGAGGGTGTTTTCGATCAGGTATATCAAATGTGCGATAGATACGTTTTCATGGCACGCTGGAACAAATCCCGGGGATTGCGGTCTCCCAGATCGGCAGGCAACCCCATCTGTTTGACATTGTGGATGTATCCTTGCTGGAAGCACATCCAGCTGAACATGACCTCCTTGGCCTCCTCCTGTTCGCCCACCAAATCAAAAAACCCACGCTTGATGGCTTCCAGGGACAGGGCGATCACCTCCCCGGGGATGGTCCGGTTGAGACTGAACATCAACTGGTACAGCTCCTTGTGCAGGAAGGCAAAATCCCAGAAATTCAGGGAGACGCGCAACAGTGCTTCCCGGGGATCGTCAACGCCCGAAACCGCCCGGTGGTTGTCTTCCGACAGCATTCGGTGTCCCAGAATGCCGAGTTCATCAAACAACTCTGCCTTGTTCCGGAAATAAGCATAAACGATGGGGGGTGCGTATTCGATCCGGTCGGCGATCTTCCGGATGGTGACCCCCTCCCATCCCCGGGACATGGCAATCTGGAGGGCCGCATCCAAAATGCGCTGCTTCATTTCCTTTTTTTCCCGTTCCCTTCGTTGCTGGTGCCCCATAAATATTGAATTCCTAACGTTGTTAGTTTTTCAAATATAGTTAATGATGCGATACGAAATCCCGGAACATGGAGATTTGTCGGATTGTCCCATCTGTCAATCGGAACGGCTCGTGAGATGCCACAGGCCGCAGATCTCACAGCGGTAGGTGGAAAGCCGGCGGGTCATGCGGGTTTCCTCGATGTACCGGATCATGTCTTCCGCTTCCTCCTTTGTCTGGTAGGATTTCTTCCGGCAGGAGGGACCCAGGGGGGCCACGGAACGGTATTTCGATGATTTGTAACCCATGGGGAACGCCTGCCCCAAAGGTAGTCAATTCCCGGCAGAGGAAATTTCGTTTATTCTCCCCGGGCCTGAGCCAGGGCATCCTCCACTGCCCCTTTGAAGATGTTGCAAGACCAGGTGGCGCCGCTCCGGGCATCGACTTTGCCGGGATCCTGGTATTTCAGGAGGCTGTCGGGATAGGATTGAACACCCTGCCAGTCGTTCCGGCATTGCTGCATGTACAGGTCGTTCCCTTCGAAATACTTCTCGTAGGTGCCGTCGAATCCGACCTGCCGGGCCGAGTCCCGGATAAAGAAATCGACCCGGACGATGGCGCCGTCCTCAATGGAAAGCGTCACATGCCCGTAGTAGGGCTCATCGGTGTACATGGCCCGGGACAGACCGTGGTAGGTTCCGTCCTGCAGGGATCCCCGGCTGAAAAGGCCGAGAACAGCAGGACGAAAGCCAGCAATGTGGTTTTCATGGTGGGTGGTTTGCTGAACGTTCATGGGATGCACAACCTGCCGGAAACCCTATCCCGGGGAACAATCACCGGCCGCCCGGGGGACAATGCTCCCGGAGGAAAGCGGTGTACAACGTTGCCAGGTGCAGGAAGGTCCCCTCCCCTTCCGAGATGCCGTGGCTTCGGTTGGGATAGGGCATGAACTGAAACTGCTTGTTGTGTTTGATCAGCCTGTTCAGCAAAAGCTCCGCATTCTGGTAATGCACATTGTCGTCGCCGGTTCCATGGATGATCAGCAAATCTCCCTGAGGTTTTTGGCATGGGTGACCGGGGAACCCTTCACATAATCTTCCTGGTTTTCCTGGGGCAAACCCATGTATCGTTCCTGGTAGATGTTGTCGTAGGTGCGAAGGTCGGTCACCGAGGCAATCGCGATCCCGGTCTTGTAGATCTCCGGATGCTGGAACATCAGATTGAGGGTGGCGCCACCTCCGCCGCTCCATCCCCAGACGGCAATGCGCTCCGGATCCACGAAGGGCCACTTCAGGATTTCCCGGGCAGCCATGGCCTGGTCGCGGATGTTGACCTGACCGATTTTCCGGTAGATCGCCTTCCGCCAGGCCGCCCCTTTGGGCACGGGGGTCCCCCGGTTGTCGAGGGAAATGTAGATGTAGCCATCCGCACGCATGTCCCCCGCATACAGGAAATTGGTGGAGGCACCGTAGGTGTCCGTCACGTTGGCACCCCAGGGTTCGGTGTACACGTAAAACACCACCGGGTATTTCTGCTTGCATCGAAATTTGCCGGTTTCACAATCCAGCCGTCCATTTCCACCCCGTCCTCGGTGGTTACGGTGAAGAATTCGGTGGTTTGCTCGGCCCGATCCTCCGGAAGCTGCGCCTTGATGCTCTTCTCTTTGTCCAGGGCCTTGTGATTGGGCAGGGAATCATTTCCTCCACTCTCCGGTACCGATGTTCGTGAAATTGTGGCTGGCGAATCCCGCCCTGGGGACAGGGAATAATCATGGGTGCCTCAAGTCCCTTGGGAGTCAGGTTTTCGAGTCCGCCCATTGCTGAGCTTGGTCCGGTAGAGGTAGGCCTGGGTGGCATTCTCCGGCGAGGCCGTGAAATACACAAACCCTTTCTCCTCGTCCACTCCTTTCAGGGCCAGGACATCGTACGCGCCGATTGTGATCAGGGTGGCCGGGTTTCCGGCCAGGTCGATGCGGTACAAATGCCGCCATCCGTCCTTCTCACAGGCCCAGAGGAAGGTGCGCCCGCGATCGAGCCAGGCGAAACGGTGGGCAAAGGCCACATTGTAGGAGTCTTCCGAATAGGAAGGCGTGAGCACGTCGATCCAGGCCTCGCTGCTTTCGCCGAACACCGTCCGCACGGAACCGTCCGCCGCGCTGCAGCGAAGAAGTTTGCTTTCGTTCTGCTTCCGGTTCAATTGCTGAAGCAGCAAATCGCCGGTTCCGGGAATGAATTCCATCCGAACGATGTAGTGCTGGCGGGGATCGCCGGGTACCTCCATCCATGTTGTCTGGGCCGAGGCAATGTCCGCCACGCCCACCCGGCACGAGGAGGGGTCATGTCCCGCAACCGGGTATTCCACGGGAATGATGTAGGGGTAAATGGAATCGGTGAGATTGCTCATCAGGTAGTCGGGGGTGTCCCCGGCATCCAGCTGCCAGTAGGCAACGGATTTGCTGTCGGGACTCCACCGGAACCCGTCCCGGCAGGCAAATTCCTCCTCGTAGGCCCAGTCGAAGGTGCCGTTGATGAGTTTCCGGTTCCCGTCCGTGGTCAGGGCCTTGATCTCGTGACTGGCCAGATCCTCCACGTACACATTGTATTCGCTCACATAGGCAGCTTTCGTTCCGTCGGGGGATATCTTGGCGAACATCAGGGAAGACGGGGGAAGGGACGCGCCCAGCTGTACCGGGCTCCCGCCCTTCAGGTCCACCACCCAGTAATCGCCCCGGGTGTTGATCCGCCAGACCTGGCGCGTGTTGGTGTAGATCAGGACCTTCTGTTCATCGGTAGAAAAATAGAAATCAAAGATGACCAGTGGTTCTTCCTTTCCTTCCGGCACAAGCCGGCTTTTATCAAGCAGGGTCCGGCCCTGGTTGGACGGCAGGGTGTATTGTACGATGGCATTTCCTTCGAGCCTGCAGTAGGACGAGCCGTCCTTCATCCATTTGAGTCCCCTCGCCTGACCCGCCGCCGGGCTCAGGAACAAAAGAGTCAACAGGAAAGAAAGCAGGAAAACGGGCAGATGTTGTTTTTTCATGAGATCAGAATTTCTGGCCCGGAGGCCGAATCTTGTGAAAATACAAACTTCCCCTTTATTATTCCATGACAAACGCAAGTATTCCAGGGATGGAACAGAAAACCGGGCTTCCCCTGTGGAGTCGGGCCGATGTTTTCCTATCTTGGTCAGTGATGGACCAGACGGAAGCATTTCATAAGGAAGAAGCCCGGGACAACTTACGGATCAAGGCATTTCCAACTCGTGCCGACATGGGACGAAAGGCCGCGGAAGATGTGGCCCGGCGAATCGATGGTCTGTTGAAAACAAAAGCCACCCTTCGGATGATCTTTGCGGCGGCTCCGTCTCAGGTCGAGATGCTGGAGGCCTTGAAATCGGACCGGCGGATCGCCTGGGACCGGATCGTCGCCTTTCACATGGACGAATACATCGGACTAAATGGGAACGATCCCCGTTCCTTTTCCTACTTCCTCAGCGACAGACTGTTCAATCACGTACGACTGCGGGAAGTGAACCTGATGCGGGGCGACGCCCCTCCCCGGGAGGAAATCCGGCGGTACACAGACCGTCTCCGGGAAGCACCCATCGACATCGTCTGCCTGGGCATCGGCGAAAACGGCCACATCGCCTTCAACGATCCCCACGTGGCCGATTTCAACGACCCCCTTCCCATGAAACGGGTCCGCCTCGATGAAGCCTGCCGGACCCAACAGGTGAACGACCGATGCTTTCACACCCTGGCGGAAGTTCCCCGGGAAGCGCTGACCCTGACCATTCCCACCCTGCTCCATGCGCGGCACCTGTTTTGCGTGGTGCCGGGAAGCCGCAAGCAAAGGGCCGTGCAGGACGCCCTGTACGGACCCGTCGACCCGGCCTGTCCGGCGTCCGTCCTGCGAACCCATCCGGATTGCACCTTCTATTTCGACCGGGATGCCTATGGATCCTAGCCGGCGCCGCACCCTGAAATCCCTGGCTGCAGGGACAGCCGGACTGTGGATGGCCGGTCCGCCCGCTGCCGGATTCCTGGCCCACGGCCCGACAACCTTTGCCGCGACGCCCGGAGAAGCGGCCGGATCTCCGGTCCGTCCGGTCTTCCCGTTCCTTCCCGATGTAAAACGGTATCAGATGGGCGAATACCTTCCCAAGGACCAGGGCGGCAAGTTCATTCAGATGCAGGTCCTGAAAACCGAGGACGACGAGGCCATCGTGACGGCCATCCGGGGCGGAATCCTGGAACGAACCTACGGCAACCCCCTTGCCTGGGGAGCACTCGAAAAAACGGAACTGGAGAAGAGCGTCTGGCTGAACCGGTTTTACTGCCTGCCATCCTTTGCCCGCCTGTACCACCTGACGGGCGACCGGACGTACCTGAATGACCTGATGGCCTTCCTCCGACGGTGGATCGCCGAAAATCCCCGGGATGGGAACCCGTCTGTCTCCCGGTACAACTGGTTCGACATGCAGGTGGCCTGGCGTGCCATCCACCTGTCCTGGTGTTACTACCTCGCGGAGGGAGGATGGTCGGAGGAGGAGAGGGAGATCCTGGCGGCCACCCTGGAAGAACATGCCGGGATCCTGTCCCAGGATTTCGGGGAAAAAGCCCTCAACGAATTCAACCACCAGGCCCACGGGGCGCTGGCCATGCTGTACCTGGGCATCCTTTTTCCCCGGATCCCCCGGGCGGAGGGACTGGTGGAACGGGGCCGGCAGATCCTGGAACACCACATCGCCAGGGCATTTTACGAGGACGGAGGGAACGTGGAGCACATGTTCGGTTACTATCCCTTTGAAGCGTCCATCTTCCGGGACGCACACCGGCTCTGCACGGCCAACGGCCTGACGCCTCCGGCGGGTTCCCTTTCCCTGATGGAGAAAATGATCACCTACCTCACCCACATCGCGCAACCCGACGGCACCATGCCCCCGGTGAACGACTCCTACCCCATGCCCGTGGGTCCCATCCTTCACACCCTGAGCGCGGCAACCGGTTTGTCCTCCCGGAAAGCGTTCGCCCCGGGATCCCGCCTGTTCCCCGATGCCCAGGTGGGTGTAATGCGCAGCCGCCCCGAAAAAGCGGGAGAGTCGCCGATCGGGACGGACCTGCCTCCCTCTTGGTACCTGCTGGCCCACCCCGCCAAAACCATGGGCTCCCACGCCCATGCCGGCCGGCTGGGTTTTGTGGCCTGGTACCGAGACCGGCCCGTGTGCATCGAAAGCGGATGCACCAGCTACGACGATCCGCTGCTGGTGAGCTGGTACCGGACCTCCCGGGCACACAACACCGTGTTGATCGACGGCCTCCAGGACCGCCCCACCTCCTCGGACGACCTGTGGGTGGCGGGCCGGGAAACCGGGAACCGGATCACCGGGTGGATCGAAAAAGAAAATTGCCGGATGGTCCGCATGACCTCCCCGGCCGCCGAGGAGGCCAACCGGGGGGTGGAATGGGTTCGCAGTCTGGCCCTGGTGCAGAACGATTTCCTGATCGTGTACGATTGTTTCACCGCACCGGAACCCCATGAATACGAGATCCTCCTCCACCTGCCACCGGGCGACGTGACCCTCGACCCGGTGCGGAAAAGCGCACGATTGGCCGGTACCCCGGCCCTGGCGATCGTCCCGTCCCGAGCCGACCAGCATGAGGAACTCACACGGACCGGGGGTTGGATCGGGATCGAGGGCGGGAACGTGCCGGCCCCCGTCCTTTCCTACCGGTGCCGTGGCAATGAAATCCATTCGGTGCTGGTGGTGGCACCGGAACCGCAACCGTCCCAACCGCTTGAGGTGAGCGAAGAACAGACCCCGGACGGTCTGTGCCTGACGATCCGCAGCGAAACACGCACCGCCACCGTCCTGCTGGCCAAACCCCATGCCACCTCGTTTCGCCACCGGGGCAGGGAGGCGACGGACGGCATCGAGGTTATCGAATCATCCCCTGCATGAAATGAACACCCGGACCCTTTCAGACCTAACTCATATGAAACAGCCAAACCAGACAAACGCAAGCCGCCAGGGACACCCCGGACGTCCTGAACATCCCGGACCTTCTGAACATCTCGGACCCAGGTACTCCCGTCGGACGAACCGCTCCCGGACAGGGACCTGTCTCCTGATCCTGGCCCTGTTTTCCTTCGCCGGGACCGCGCACGCCCTGGATCGGACGCCGGGCTGGCCGGAAGCATCCACCCAAACCGAAACCCCCTTTGCGATCCGGGGATTCCACATCGACCTTCGGGTGCAGGTGATGACGGTGCAGGCCCTGAAGGACTTTGCCCGGGAACTGGCGGATTTCGGCATGAACACCCTGGTCATGGAATGGGAGGCATCCTACCCCTACGACCGGCACGCCACCATCTCCAATCCCCATGCCTACACCCGCGACGAGGTGCGTGATTTTGTGGCGTACTGCGACAGCCTGGGCATCGAGGTCATCCCCCTCCAGCAATGTTTCGGTCACGTCGAATACATCCTGCAGCACGGGCGCTACAACCACCTGAAGGAGTCACGAACCGACCTCTCCCAGGTGTGTCCCCTGAAGGTGGAGGAAAACCGGGCCCTCTTCACGGCGCTGTTTGAGGACATGGCCTCCCTCCATCCCTCCAAGTACATCCACATCGGCGGCGACGAGACCCGCCTGCTGGGACATTGCGACCAATGCGCGGCCGTGGCTGCGGCGGAAGGAACCGGGAAACTCTTTGCCGATTACCTGGTGATGATCTGCGACGTGGTCACCCGCCTGGGGAAAATCCCGGTGCTGTGGGCCGACATCGTCCTGGAGTACCCGGAGGTGGTGGACCGCCTGCCCCGGGAAACGGTGTACGTCGACTGGAACTACGGCTGGGCCATCAACCGGTTCGGCAACGTGGACCAGCTGGTGAGCAAAGGCCTCAACTTCTGGGGCTCCCCGGCCATTAGGAGTCACCCCGACAACTGGTACACCACCGACTGGCAGAAGCATTTCAACAACCAGCGGGACTTCATCCCCTATGCCCGACAGACCGGGTACCAGGGGGTGGTCATGACCTCCTGGTCCACCTCGGGCGTGTACGGGTACACCTGGGAAACCGACTACGAAGCCATCCGGATCCACCCCATGCGCAACGTCTATCCCCTGTCGGGCTTTCGCATTCTGGTGGCCTCCTATGCGCAGGCTGTGGCGCAGGAGGAGCCGCTCGATCCCCGGGAATTCGTGATCGGCTACGCCATGGAGCGTTTCGGCCTGTCACGGGACGAAGGCGAAACCCTCTGGCAGGTGCTGGAAGCAAGCCCCGCCCTGGCGCGGGTGGAGGATCCGGAAGAAGTGGATGCCATCCGCATGGAGGTTCGGCAGGCCGTGGCACGAATGGGCACCCTGACGCCCCGGTCGCATCGGGAGGAATTCGCCCACCTCCAACTCATGCTCGATCTGCGATCCTTTTCCCTGGATGTCCGGAAGGTGGAATCGGTGTATGAATCGGCGCGCTACGACCGGTCCATGGCAGGGACGATTCTCCCGGACCTGGAACGGTTGATGGAGGAATCGGACCGGCTCGATGAACGCTTCACCGCGCTGAACGAGGGATTTCTCAAGCCGGCCGAGCTGACGGAACAGAACCGGATCCGGAGCGAAAAGCTGCGGAAGATCCACGCCGCGGTGGAACAGGCCGCAGTGGAACAAGCCGCCGCGGAACAAGCCGCCCGGTGATGAAACTCGATCCATCCAATGACCACAACTTTCTGACCCCACGACCATGCATCGGATCGACTGGATTGTCCTGAGCTCCTATTTCGGCCTCCTGGCCGCCATCGGCCTTGCCGCCTACCGGAAGGTGAAGAATTCCGCCGATTTTTTCACCGCCGGGGGACAATTGCCCTGGTGGCTGTCGGGGGTGTCGCACCACGTTTCCGGATACAGCGGCGCAGTCTTTGTGGCCTACGCCGGGATCGCCTACACCCACGGCTTCTCCCTCTATGTGTGGTGGGCCTGCGGGGTGGGTCTGGCCACCCTGGCCGCCGCCCTGTGGATCGCCCCCCGCTGGACGGCCCTGCGGATTCGCTCGGGCATCCAGTCCCCCACCGAGTACCTGGTCACCCGCTACAACCTGACCACCCAGCAGATCATCGCCTGGAGCGGAGCCCTCATCAAGGTGTTCGACGTGGGCGGGAAGCTGGCCGCCATCGCGGTGCTTCTGCATGTCTTCACGGGCAGCTCCCTGACCTTCGGGATCCTGCTGGCTGGGGGGATTTCCCTGATGTACATCACCGTGGGGGGACTCTGGGCCGATGTGTGGAACGACTTTGCCCAGTTTCTGATCCAGCTGGCGGCCGGGATCACCATGTTCGTGCTCATCCTCCTTCACCTGGAGGACGGATTCGGAGGCGTCTTCAGCCTCTGGGACCGTCTGCCCGACGCAAACGCGGGCCTGTTCAACGCCCCCTACACACCGGCCTTTGCCCTGGGCATGCTCCTCATCGATTTTTTCAGCTACAGCGGGGGCACCTGGAACCTTTCCACCCGCTTCATCTCCTCGTCTTCAGGGCGGGCGGCCCGGAAGGCCGGGATTCTCTCCTCGGGCCTCTACCTGCTCTGGCCCCTGGTCCTGCTCTTCCCCATGTTTGCAGCCCCTGTCTTCTTTCCCGACCTGACCGACCCCACCCTGTCCTACGGGATGATGGCGCTGAAGTTTTTGCCCGGGGGACTCCTCGGCCTGGTGCTGGCGTCCATGTTTGCCAACACGCTATCGATGACCTCGTCCGATTCCAACACCGTGTCGGCCGTCATCACCCGGGACATCCTCCCGGTGGTCTTCCGGCGTGTCCGTTCGTTCACCCCGAAACAAACCCTGCTCCTGGCCCGGCTCACCACCTTCGCCTTCACCCTGCTCACCCTCGTTGTGGCCCTCAACTTCCGCCACTTCGGCGGGGTGTTCGGTCTGATCGTCTCCTGGTTCGCCTCCCTGCTGGGCCCCATCGCCATCCCCATGATCCTGGGCTTGTTGCCTGTTTTCCGGCGGAGCGGCCCCCGGGCGGCCCTGGGTTCCATCGCCGCTGGCCTGCTGGCCTTTGCGGTGACCAAGCTGGTTCCCGGCCTGCCGCTGGCCGCCGAAGTGGCCACGCCCATGCTCGTCTCCCTGGTGTGGTATGTGACGTCCGGATTCCTCCATGACGAATCGACTCCCGAAACCGATCCGGTCCTTCACCCATGAAATCCAGAACCCCGATGCCCATGAACACCATCGAAGGAATCCATTACCAGAGCGGCCGGGCCATTCGTCTCGGAATCCGGGGCGAACGGATCGAACGCGTCGAACCCCTTCCCGGAAAGCGACCCGACCTGCCCCTCCTGGCGCCTGGCCTCACCGACCTGCAGGTGAACGGCTACGGGGGCGTGGATTTCAACACCCTCCCCTTCCGGGAGGAGGACGTGCAGGCCGTCGTCCGCGGTCTGGCGGGTCAGGGCGTCACCTCCTTCCTCCCCACCCTCGTCACGAACCGGAGCGAGGCCATCCACTCCGGCATCCGGACCCTGCTGGGGGCCTGCGCGTCCTACCCGGAAGTCCGGAACGCCCTGGAAGGCATCCACCTGGAAGGCCCCTTCCTTTCCCGGGAAGAGGGGCCCCGGGGAGCCCACGACCCAGGGCTGATGCAGGCGCCCGACTGGGATCTGTTCCGGGATTGGCAGAGGGAGGCGCAAGGACGGATCCGGATCCTGACCCTGTCGCCGGAGTGGGAGAACGCCCCGGAGTTCATCCGCCGGTGCAGCGCCGATGGGACCCTTGTGGCCACCGGTCACACCGCGGCCACGCCTGAACAAATTGCGGAGGCCGGCAGTGCCGTGCCCGCCTGTCAAGTCACCTCGGGAACGCGGCCCACCTCCTCCTGCCCCGCCACCCCAACTACCTCTGGGAGCAACTCGCCCGGGACGAGCTCTGGGCCTCGGTGATCGCCGACGGATTCCATCTGCCCGATCTTCTGAAGGTGGTGTTCCGGATGAAACCCGGACGGTCGGTCCTGATCAGCGACTGCACCCGCTTTGCCGGGATGGAACCGGGGGAATACACCATCCCACATCGGCGGGAAGGTCCGAGCCCGAACGAACGCCACCCGGCGCATGGACAGCTGCTTCTTGGCCGGTTCGGCCCAATCCCTGCTCCGGTGTGTGGAAGAACGTCCCACTGCTGCCTTTGCCGAGGCCTGGGACAAGGCCTCCCTGGCCCCCTGGAATTGCTGAATTGCCAAACCGGTCCGGCCTTTCAACCCGGGAACCGGGCCGACCTGGTCCTCCTGGAACCAAAGGACGGGACCCTGCGGGTGATCCGCACCCTCTCCGCAGGAACCGAGGTGTACCGGTCGTGAGGCCCTATTTCGCCAGGGTTGCTCGGATGGCCTTTTGCACGAGGGGTTCCGAGACCTGGTATCCGACCAGGTTCAGTGGACCCCGTCGCCGGAATATCTGGCCTTGAGTCCCTTTCTCCGCACCACCAGCTCGGCCCATAGTAAGGTCCATGGGGATGTCTGCCTTCCCGGCATAGTCCCGCAACATCGCGTTGAGCTCGATGACCTGGCTCGGCGGGAAGGATGGCCGGGTTCCAGGGGAAGCGGCTTATGGGCAGCACCGAACAGAGGATCCCACCGCTGCCCTCGGCTTTGGCGAGGAGCTGACACATGGAAATCAGGTTGCCCAGGAGGCGTCCAGGGTTGTGGGACCCGTGTTCTGTGGCGATGTCGTTGCAGATGTGCCGGCCAGGATCACCACCGCGGCGGGATCCAGCTACCATCGGGCCTTCCGAACCAGCTGACCATCTGGGGGTGGTCTGTCCGCTGATGCCCCGGTCCACGTAGTTCGGATTCTGCGCGAAGAATTCGGGGTGAACCATCTTCCACCCTTCGGTGATGGAATTCCCCATGAAGACTCCACGCGCTGCTCGCCCGGAGCCAGGGGAGGCAGGGAATCGTTCTCGGCCCGGTAGCGGGCAAAAAGGCCCAGTCGTTTTCTCAAACGGTACAGGACTTCCTGCTCCCATTTTTCGCGCCGGGCTCGCGCTTCCTCCGTTTCGTCCGCGTTCTGCTGGCCGAAGCCCGCAAGGGTGAACAGGGATGCCAGGACGATCAGGAGCGTCCGCGGGAAATTCCGGTGTCGATGGTTCATGTGGTTCAGGTTTTCAGGATCGAAGCCTAAATGTACAAGAATTTTCCCGGTCCGGCATCCCCCGGGTTGCCCGGTTTTCGATCTGCGTCTCCTCCCCTCACGGGACAATCGGATCCCCGCAGAAGTCGCGCCGTTTGCAAGCCTTGCAGTGGGCGCCCATCCAGACGGCATCGAACTGATCCATGATCTGTTCACCGAGTCCCGGATCGTCACCTGTGGTCCGGCCTCGAATTGCGGCCGTCTCATGCCCAAACTGCCCCGGTCAGATTGGCCGATCCGCTGTAGCGCGTCTGACCCCGTCGGCCACAATGATCTTGAAATGAACGCGCGGACACAGTTGCCGCTCCATCCGTTTCCAGAGAAGGGGGTACTTGTCGAAGCTGTCGCGGAAACGGGGTCCCGGATCTTTGGCGTGAAGGAGGCGGATTTCCACCCCCCTGCGCACCAGTCCGTCGAGAAGGGCCAGAAACGGCTTCACCTCCTTTCCCATCTCCACATGAAGGTCCTTGATGTCGGCTGTCCCGATCCACACGAAACTCTTCGCCTTCGCCAGGGGGTGCAGAATCACCTCCCGGTAGAGGGCTTCGTCGGTGAGATAGCGGGTGGTCATCCCCCGACAAACATGAGCCGGAACAATTGGAAAAAGGCGGGGAAAGGTGAGGTAGGTGATGCGGTCATAGGATTTGCGGCTGGTCAGCATGCCATCCACAAGAACCGGTACCACGGTTTCCACGTCTTCGGCCAGGATGCGGAAAACCTTCTCGTTGCGTTTGCGTTCCTCCGCTTGCATCGGCCGAACCTTTTTCAAGGAATTCCGTTCGCACCATGCCCGGGCTGAGGATGCCCACCCGGACAGGCTGGATGCCATCCGGGTAGAACCCGCCCCGGTCCGCTGCGCCGTTGGGAACCGTTCCTGCACGTTCGCTCCATTGCCGCGCGATCTCGCCCGCAATGGATTTTGAGAATGATGGACCGCCCTTTGAGATTAAACCCGTACAGGTTCAATTTGTCCCGCACGCGTCCGTCGCTTCCAAAACCTTCCATGTTGAACACCACCCCGTGCCCTTGTTCCAGAAAGAAACGGAGTGCCGACCGGGTGCCCAGCATCAGGGCCGTGAGGTTCACCTCAACCAGACCTTGAATTTCCTTTGGATCCAGGTCGCTGCGCCAAAGGCCTGATCAGTGATGTCGTCGTCCGGTCAATCAGAGATATCCACCCCGCCGTAAACCGATTTGGCTTCAACCCACAGAGCGATGAATGCACGCCCTCGGTTCGCACATCGCCGGCCACTCCCTCCACAGCGTAGCCCCGTTCCCGAAATCCGCAACGATAAAACGGAGTGTTTCCGGATCTCTCCCGTTGATCACCACCCGGTGCCCCCGGACCAGAAATTCGCGGGCCAGTCCGAGACCGATGCCCCGGGTGCTGCCGGTAATCACGATTCGTGTCGAATGAATCGATAAAGAGCCAGAGGACAAAGATAGAGAAAGCCAACGCTCTTGCATTTGCCCCGATGTCCAATTCCTGGTTTCAATTCAAGCGCTTTCTCATCCGCCAGTCCGACTGCGCCATGAAGGTGGGCACCGACGGGGTGCTGCTGGGGTCCTGGACTGCATTGCCCGGTCCGGGCGGACGGATCCTGGACGTGGGCACGGGGACCGGACTCCTGGCCCTGATGCTGGCCCAACGAACGGCTTCCGTCGGTGGCGAAACGGGAAATGACGCAAAACGACGCTCTGAATGATCCGAAGGCAGCCGGACAGGCCGCCGAAAATTTCCGGGAATCCCCCCCTGGGCCGAACGGATCCGAATGATTTCTCCTCCTTTCAGGACCATGTGGCAGCTACATCGGGACGCTGCATGACCTCATCCGTTCGCAATCCGCCCTATTTCAACGCCTCCCAACAAACCTCCGGTTCCCGGAACCTGGCCCGGCACGACGACAGCCTTCCCCGGAAGTTCTGCGAGTGTCTGGCCTGGCTGCTAGCCCCAGGCAGCATCTCGGCCTGGTGTTGCCTGCAGACCGAGAATCCCACCTCCTGAACTGTTTGCGGAGCACTCTGGCATTGCATCCGGCTGACCCGCGTGGTGCCTGCGCTCCGGGAAGCCCGCCCGGGCGATCCTCTGGAATGGCACGCCGGCCGAAGGCCCCCGGGGCACCGAAACATGCGGGGAAGATACGCTGAAGATCGAGTCCGGCATCCGCCACCGCTACACCCTGAATTCATCGCCCTGGTGTGAACGACTTCTACCTGAATGCCCGGTGAGGAACCTCCCAGTGACCGGAAGAAAGTAGCAGGCAGGACCGGTTTCCAGACGGACAGGCGGACGCTGCGCGCACCAAACAATCTTTGTCGCTGCTCACCACCCATTCCGGCTGTCCCGGCCATGGTGGCGCTCATTCCGGCGTCCCTTACGAGGGGCAGACCTGACTCCTCGGGCGTCGGAGCAACCTCCGCAGATCTTGACCTTCCCGCCCTTGGCGATCACGGCTCATCATCCGCTCGATGTTGCAGTGTCTCTGGGGTGTTTTGATTGCCAGGGCACAAAAGGCGGCGCATCGGCTATCGTGAAACAATAATCCGATCCCATTTCCCGAAACGACTTTTTCCAGCTTGCATGGCCAGACGCATGGCGCTGTAGGCTTCTTTTCGGTCCCGTAGGGGGCACGTTGATCAGAAGGATGATTTTTGAAGCATGTTTTGCGTTTTGAACGATGAATCACCGCAAAAGTAAGGAATAATCTCGATCCCCTGGAAATGGTCCTTCCCTGATCATGGCGGCTATGGTAATGGGTGCCGATTCAGGACAATAAAGCGAACTTCCTTTTTCTACTTTTTTCCCCTTCAGCAGTAATTTTACAAGACACCTGCGAAATTGTTTCTACTGACGCGATAGCAGCAAAAAAACAGAATGGGAAGCATGTCACGACATTGCCGGACGGCCAGATGCACCAAAGCTCACGCAAGTCCCATATTGCAACCCTGCCGAATTGGTCAGCGGTGGCAAGACGGTCGTGTTTGACATTGAAAAAGGAAGGAGACGGTCAAGTTGCAAACCCTGTGCAAGTATCAAAGCGCTCAACATCCGCATGAGCCGAGCAACCGCTGCTTCTGAATCAACCGAAGTCCACATGAGAAGAGCCCGGGTTTTCGTACATGGCAGGGAGGCCGGCAACTTGATGAAAATCAGCCCGGGAAAGGAATATGCCTGAATATCTGGGAAATTCCTGGATTGAGAAGTCCTGTTCGATGTCAGTTTGCTCAGAGGATGTACACCTAAATTTCGGCTTTCCACCCTTCTCTGAGGGTCTGTTGCCGGAGGGTCAACAGCTGAGACTCCATCCGGAACAGATTGACCGGGCTGACCTGTTTTCCCAGCTCCTTGCTGTGGAGGACAGGTGCCGTCACCATCCAAGAAATCCGGGAATGAACCGATGTCCCCTCACCTACCTGCCATGTGGCGACCGCCCCTTACCGGCCCGAGGGACTCAAACGCCTT
This sequence comes from Bacteroidales bacterium, assembly GCA_041393235.1. Classification (GTDB taxonomy): domain Bacteria; phylum Bacteroidota; class Bacteroidia; order Bacteroidales. Next base: position 109,234 of record JAWKKO010000011.1, on the reverse strand, counting down.
TTCCGGCCGGACTGCGTGGACCTCCAGCCCCCTGGGATACTCAGCCGAAGAACAAAGGAAAGAAGCCTTTCTCCGGAGTGGGAAATTGCTGATCCAGGTGTCCAGCCGAAGCTCAGTGCGGTTCTGAATGCCAGCGAAGGAACAGATTCGACCCTCGTCGACCGGGGCGGACGATCTTTGTCCTCCTCAAACCCGAACGATCTCTACCTCATTATCCGCCAGAAAATGAGGATCTGACGACGTGGCTTGCGGCTTCCATCGGTCTGACGTCCCTTGCACGGCATGATCTGGGCAAAGGACGGCACCCGACCAGGACACAACCGGCGATTCGACCGGATCGGCCAGGCGGGAAAAGTTCCTGTGGAGGATTTTGCTCAGCCTTCTGGCGGATACAGCCGCGACACCAAATACAATGCAAGCATGGAAAAGGTGTGGGCCTGATCGATGCCCATTGCACGTTTCCGTCGGTGGAGAAGGTCAAATTGTTCAAGCTGGTGATCTTCTGCTTTCACAGGAAATGAGGACATGCACCTGAAGAACTTTTCCATCATCAACCGGAAGGGAATCATTCGCCTGTCGCCCTGTTACGATCTGCTCGATAACCATCGCCCTGAATCGGCCCATCGAGGAAACTGCACTGACCTTGAAAGGAAGGAAGAAAACCTCACCCGAAGCTAAATCTCCTGGCCTACTTTGGTGTCGAACGCTATGAAATCCAGGAAAAGGTGATTGAGAAAACCATGAACCGGTTTTTCTGAATCACGGACGCATGGACTGCAGAAATCGAACGGTTCTTTCCGATGAGCGAAGGAACGATACCTGATCTCTTGCATACCCGCTTCCTCCGTTCAGCAAAGACTGATCCTGGAAACCAAGGGGAACCAATCAGCCGTGGGGAATTCATATGACACGCCGAAGTGCTTTTTGAAGCTCACCGAAAAATGGGAGGGCGTGCTGAAGCCGGTGACATCCGCGATTTCCGAGATGTTCATCCGCCCTTCCAGAATCAGTTCGGCCGCCCGGTTCAATTTGTAGGTCTTGAACAGGGTGCCCGGGTTCTCCCCGGTCAACCCCTTCACCTTGTAATAAAATTTGGTCCGGGAAATTTTCAGGACCTCGGTCATGCGGCCGATGTTCAGTTCCGGGTTGGACAACTCCTTCTCCATGAGCTCGTACATCTCCGCCATGAACCGACCGTCCCTGGGTGTCAGCGCATCCTCTTCGATCCGCTCGCTCCGGGTGGTTCCCACCAGCATGCGCTGGATCCGCTTCCGGTTGCTGAGCTGGGAATCGATCACCGCCAGCAGGTAACTCGGGTCGAACGGTTTGGTTACGTAAGCGTCTGCGCCGCAGTTCAGGCCTTCGACCTGATTCTCCACCGTCGCCTTGGCGGTCACCAGCACCACGGGAATGTGGCTGAAGGACAGACTGTCCTTCACCTTCCGGCTGAAGGCATAGCCGTCGGTTCCCGGCATCACCACGTCACAGAGAATCAGGTCGGGTCCGGTCTCCTTCAGACCGGCCAGGGCCGAATCGGCATCGTAGGTCCATTTCACCCGGAAGGAGGACGACAGGAGCGTTTTCAGGTAGTGCACCACCTCCGCATCGTCGTCGATGACCAGCAGCATCGGCTTCGCATCCGGGGCGTCGGACAGAGCCCCGGTCCGGGCGTCGGCATCCGCCGGAAGAGCCGGCTCCTTCCGCAGGGGAACATCCGTTTCCTGCAAACGTTCCTCGGGCAGATAGAAATCTTCTTCCGCCGGAAGGACAAAGGCAAATTCCACCCCTCCCTGGGGACGGGGGAACGCCCGGAGGAACCCATGGTGCAATTCCACCAGCCGCCGGGCATAGTAGAGCCCGATCCCGGTGCCCCAGTTGTACGTCTCCCGGGTCTGGTTTTCCAGCTGGTAATAGCGTTCGAACACCTTCTCGATCTTGTCTTCCGGAATCCCCTTCCCATCGTCCGCCACCGAGATGCACACCCAGGCCCCATCCCCACGAACTCCATCCAGGGGAAACCTCCGGACAGCCTCCTCCCGGGAGAGGGGACATCGAAGGACACCAACCCGGGTGCCCGGACCATTGAATTTCAAAGCATTGGAAAGAAGATTCGACACCACCTTCTCCAGCTTGTCGGCGTCGAGCCAGGATAGGAAGTTGTCCTCCAGACCGTACCTCTCCAACGCAATCCCCTTCTCCCGGGCATTGTGGGAAAAAAGGGATCCAGGGTCCGCCCGAGCTCCTGCACCACATCCCGAAGCTCCACCTTCAGCTTCAGGGTGTCATTTTCCAGTTTGTTGAAATCCATGAGCTGGTTGACCAGCCGCAGCATGCGGTTCACGCTGCCCTGGACGATGTGAACCAGATTCCGGGCCTTCTCCCGGATCTCCCTGTCCTCTGCAAGCGACACCGGACCCTGGATCATGGTCAGGGCGTGCGGAACTCGTGGGACAGGTTGGCAAAGAAGCTCATGTTCATCACATTCACCCGGTGCGCCTGTTCCTTTTCCTGCTCCGCCAGCTGGGCCTCTCTTGCCGGCTCAGGGCCATCCGTCTTCGAACCCGAAGCCCAACCAGAGCAGGCCGGCCAGCGCCAAGGCATACAGGCACAGCAAGGGCCAGCTCAACCAGGGCGCCGGAAGAACCCGCACCGGAAGGGCGTTCTAGGCTTCCTCGATGGTGCCTTCCCGGTTGTAAATTTTCACCCTGAAGGTGTATTTTCCGGCCGGAACATTGGAATAATAGGCTTCCCGGCTGTTGCCCGCTTCAACTACTTTTCTCAAAACCCTCGAGCTGGTAGGCATACTCGACCCGCTCAAACTCGCTGAATCGATAAGTGCGGAAAACGACAGGGTGAAGCTGTTTTCCAGGTGCTTTAGCCGGACCTCTCCGGACCAAAGATCAATTGCCGGTCGATGGGACCGCCCGGGGTAGGATGCACGATGCGGTTGTGAATCTTCAGGTGTTCAAAGACCAGGGGATCTGTTGGTTGTAGACGATGTCCCGGGGATGAAAGAAGGTCATCTCAGGCAGCCCCTGAACACGAGGGTCTCGTCGGACAGCCGGCAAACGCTGTTCTTGTTGAATTGGTTCCCCCGATGCCATCGCTGCTGTGGTAATTGATCACTGCACCTGTCGCCCGCTCCCACTCTGCTGAGCCCGTAGAGGGTGCCCACCAGAGGTTGCCGGCCGCATCTTCGGTGATGCTGCTGATGTCGGGACAGGCGATTCCCTGATGGCTTCCAGGGCCAGGTCCCCCATCCGCAGGCGGTACACCCTGCTGTTGTAGGTCCCGATCTGAATGTCCCCCCCCGTCCGTCCTCGAACAGGCAGGAGGGTACGAAAGCAGATTTGGGTATGTTTTGGAGAATGGGAATTTCCCGTTCCTCCCAGCTGTCTTCTCCTCCACCAGCAGCAATTCATTGTTGAAGCCGAGGCGATCAGCACCTGGTCGTTCGAAAGGGCAGGATCACTGGCCGGTATCCGAAAACCTGCAATCCGGACCGATATTCCGAAAATGCCGTCTGTCCTTCCTTCCGACATACACCCGGGGATTCAATCCACCCAGCCACAGGGTTCCTGACCCGTCCTGGGCCATGTGTCTGATGCCGGAGGGAATTCTGCCGTTGCAACACTCTCCAGCCGGTCGTTCCGGAGACGGGCATGGGCAACCGCATATTCCGGAGAGAACCTATGGATCGTCGTTCCGGTCGATGAACACCGACATTGCTCTTTTTGGGGAAGCTCACCCCCTTTCTCTTCGTTTCGGCCCAGGCCCAACTCGCTCTGGGAAAGACCTGGATGTCCCGGCGATCGTTCCGGTACAGCAGCACCCCTCGATCCGGGACACCATCCACAAATCGTTGTTTCGGTCCGTTGCCACAGAGGTCACCGAGTGTCCGCCGAGCCGAGACTGAAGGTAGGTGTTGTTGTTGAAGCGTTTTTTGTAATGGTAGCGAAGGATTGGCTCCCGGTCCATGGAACTGATCCACACGTTGTTGCGCGAATCGGCAAAAACTGGATGTGATCTCCACCTGCGGACCTCAAAGGGGAAGCCGCTTTCGGAGGAATGGACCACGGTTTCCGTGAAGAAATCATACAGGAACAGGCCGTCGTTCTCGGTGACGAAGAGAAGGGAACCAGCAGAATAAGGAAACATGCCCCGGATCAGGGCCCCGGCCAGACGGGGATGGTTCTCAACCGCCTGGGGAAGATCCTCCATTCGATCCGACCGCACATTGTACACCCTCAGGTCGTCCCAGGAGGCCAGCCACAACCTGCCCCGGGAATCCAGATGCGCCTGGGTCAGCCCGGAACTCTGGGACACCGTGTCCAGGAGCCGGAAGCCCGGTTGTCATACACCCGGAGCTGGCCCGGGGGTCACGGCCCACAAACGGTCGGTTCCGTCCACAAAACACCAGGTGGCCCGGTCCTGAAAGTCCAGATCCCGGATGACGGTCCGGAAGATCCCGGCTTCTCGTCGAAGGCACAGATCCGGTAGTTCAGGTTCAGGAAGAGGGTGCCTTCCCGGTTTTCGAAAAGTTTGGGCATTCACCCTCGATCCCCTCCACGGGAATCCGGTCGAAACCATCCTGTGCATTGTAGCGGCACACCCCGTTCACGGTGGCCACCCACAGGCGGTCGCGGCTGTCGCGGTACACCTGGTGGATCCGGTTGTCCGACAGACTGCTGGAATCGCCTGTGGAGAAATACTGGTGATAGGAATCGATGGTCGCCTTGTTCAGACCCCGGTCGGTGCTGATCCAGACCTGGCCGAAAGCATCCTCTGCAAAGGACGTGACATGCTGGTTGGAAAGGTCGGAGGAGACGAGCGGACCCGCACCGGCCTCCGTTCCTGCATTCGGCAACGTCTGGGCCCTTCCGGAAAGGAAGGCGGCAAGAACGATCAGAAGGGCAAGACCTGTTTTCATCCGGGGCTGCTGTGTCACACCCAAAAATAGAAGGAAAAGGGCAGGGGACTTCCCAATGGGGGCAAAAACCCCGGATTTTGTATAAAATCGAAAGAATCTGAATAAATCCGACAATCGGCCGGACAAATTGGACAGACGACCGTGCAAAGTGGAAAGTCCGTTCCAACAGAAATGCGTAGCATTGCCTGAGATGCCCCCGGAGGGCATCCCAAACCCAACACCGGAAACCCAAAACCATCTCCTATGAAATTCCTTCGTTCCTTCGCATGTTTCTTTCTTTTTCTGGGCATCGTTTCGCTCCATGGCCAGGAAATCCAGCGGCAAAACGGTCCCCGGATCGTCTCTCCGGACCTTCGGGCCGATGGCAGTATTTCCTTTTCCCTCCATGCCCCCACTGCTCAAACGGTGGCCGTATCCGGCAGCTGGATGGCATGGGGGGAAACCCTGCCCATGACCAACGACGGCCAGGGTGTGTGGTCGGCGACCACCCCGACCCTGCCCTCCTCCATGTACCATTACAATTTTGTCCTCGACGGGGTCACCATCCTCGATCCGGCCAACCCGCGGGCCATGCGCGACGGCACCCGCTACGCCAGCACCCTGATCGTCCCGGGCCAGGCCTCGGATGTCTTCCAGGTCAACCCGGTCCCCCACGGGAGCCTCACCAAGGTCTGGTACGATTCCCCCTCCCTGAAGCTGAAGCGGCGGATGTACGTGTACACGCCCCCGGGCTATGAGGACAGCGGGGAAACCTACCCCGTCCTCTACCTGCTGCACGGCGGAGGAGGCGACGAGGACGCATGGACCTCCCTGGGCCGGGCGAATTACATCCTGGACAACCTGATTGCCCAGGGGAAAGCCCGGCCGATGATCATCGTGATGCCCAACGGCAACCCCGATCAAAAGGCGGCCATCACGGAAACCGATCCCCAGCCCGGCGCCGATCGCCTGATCATTGCCAGCGCCGAGTTCCCCAACAGCCTGGTGGCGGACATCATCCCCTGGGTGGAATCCCATTACCGTATTGTCCCCGATCCGGCCCACCGCGCCATCGCCGGCCTGTCCATGGGGTGCCTCCACACCCAGATCGCCTCCCTGAACCACCCCGAGCTGTTCGAGTACATGGGGCTGTTCAGCCTGGGCCTTCACCCCGACGATCCGAACCTCAAGGAAATCATGAAACCCCTGATCGCTGCCTACGACCGGAACTTGAAAACCCTGGAGAAAAATTATAAATTGTTCTACATCGGCTGCGGGACCGAGGATTTCTGCTTCGAAGGGGTCCAGAACCTTCGCCGGAAATTGGACGAGAACCAATTTGTCTACGAATACAACGAGTCGGGCGGCGGACACACCTGGGCCAACTGGCGGGATTACCTGGCCGATTACCTGCCCCGGATCTTCCCCTGACCTATGGATAAACCGGATCCAAAACGAAACTGGGTCCCATGCAAAACCTGAAAAACTGATTTCACCATGAAAAAAACATTCCTCCTCCCGGTGTTGCTGTTTCTCACCCTGGGTACGGCCCTGGTGCAGGCCCAGTTCAACCGCACCCCCACCCCAAACGACACCCTGCATTCGACCCGAATCCTGTCCAATGGGGACGTGATCCTGAGCATTTATGCACCCGAAGCCGCCACGGTCTCGGCCAGCGGCGACATCGTGCCCTGGGGCCAGACCCTGGAAACGAACAAAACCGACAACGGGGTGTGGACCATCCGCATCCCCGCTGTCAAGCCCGGCTCCTACCGCTATTCCTTCGTCGTGGACGGCGTGGCCACTGGCGATCCCAAAAGCATGACCGTACGGGAGAACAGCGCCCTGCTCGACATTCCCGGAGAAGGAAGCGGATTCTGGGAAATGAAGGACGTGCCCCACGGAGACGTGCGTATCGTCCATTACCCGTCCAAAGCCACCGCCTCGACGCGACGGATGCACGTTTACACGCCTCCCGGGTATGACCGGGCAACCGAATCCCTGCCGGTTCTCTATCTTCTGCACGGGGGAGGCGACAACGACCGCTCCTGGCCCACGGTGGGCAAAGCCAATTTCATCCTCGACAACCTGCTGGCGGAAGGCAAAATCGCCCCCATGATCGTGGTCATGCCCGATGCGTCCATCGACGTGCCCACCTTCACGGTCGATCTGATCGAAACCATCCTGCCCTATGTGGAGAAGAACTACCGGGTGAAGGCCGACCCCGTCCACCGGGCGCTGGCCGGATTGTCCATGGGGGGATTGCACACCCTCAACACGGGACTGGCCCATTGCGAGAAATTCGCTTACATCCTGCCCCTGAGCACGGGATGGTTCCGGGACCGGCCCGAGATGTGGGAGGAAGGCCGGAAGCTGCTGGAAGAGAACGCGGAACGCTGCAACGCGAATGTGAAGTTGTTTTGGGTGGCCATGGGCGGACCCGAAGACATTGCCTGGCAGAACTGCAAGAACATGATGGAAATGTTCGACGAATACGGGTTGAAGTACACGTACTCTGAAAAGCCGGGCGGACACACCTGGTTCACCTGGCGGGACAATTTGTATGACCTCACCCAAATGATTTTCAAATGAGCGACATAAAGAAATCCCTCGTTCTCTTGGTCTTCCTGCTGCTGGCGGCGGGCGGACAAGCATTCGCGCAGTTTCCGGCCCGGATCGCCTCGCCGGTGGTGGACGACGATCGCCGGGCGACCTTCTCCCTGGAAGCGCCCAACGCCCGGGAGGTGGCCTTGAACTTCCAGATGGAGACCCATGCCATGGTCCGCGATGCGGAAGGGGTGTGGCGGGTGACGATCGGACCCCTGGATGCGGACCGGTACACGTACAGTTTCCGGGTCGACGGACTGAAAGTCCTGGATCCGGCGAATGCATTGATGCAGGTGGGGCAATACCCCGATTTCAGCCTGGTGGATGTTTTGGCCGATCCGCCCCGGTTCGACCAGCTGCAGGACGTGCCCCACGGGGACCTGCACACCCTGCGCTACCATTCTTCGGCCCAGGATCTGGACCGGAAGGTGGCCGTTTACACCCCCCCGGGCTATGATCCCTGCGCCGGGACCGACTACCCTGTCCTCTACCTCCGCCACGGCGGAGGCGGCAATGAGACCTCCTGGCAGGTGGAGGGCTGCGCCCTGGAAATCCTGGACAACCTGCTGGCACGGGGCGACATGGTGCCCATGGTGGTGGTGATGACCAACGGCAACCTGGAAAAACCCATGGACGGCGGCGCATACAGCAAGGAAGGCGTGGCGGTGATGGCCGCCGAACTGATGGACGACGTCATGCCCCTGGTGGAGAAGAAGTTCCGGGTGTCGACCGATCCCTCCAGGCGGGCCATCGCCGGACTCTCCATGGGGGGAGGCCAATCCTTCTACATGGGCCTGCGCCACCTGGAAGCCTTCGATTGGATCGGGTCCTTCAGTTCCGGAATCTTCGGGGGCATACCCGGCTCCACCTTCGATGCCGAGGCTCAGATCCCGGGCATCCTCACCCGTCCCGGCCGGTTCAACGAGGAACTGCAGCTGCTGTACCTCTCCGTGGGCGAGCAGGATCCCCGAATGGAACACACGGATCAGGTGGTCGGTCAATTCCGGGAGGCCGGTCTCGACTTGACCTACGAAACCTTCCGGGGCACCATGAATGGAAGGTCTGGCGGCACTCCCTCCGGAGTTTCCTGATGTTGCTGTTTCACTAACCCATTTCCCCCATGAAAACAAACAGACGAAATTTCTTCCAGACCCTGGGTGCCGGTGCCGCCGGTGCCGGTCTTGCCTCCTCCCACTATCCGTCCGGCGCAGGCACCCGAATCCGATCCGGAGTCGACGAACAGGTCCTGTTCATCGGCGACGACATTGCCGTGGCCGACACCCGGTACGGCAAGGTGCGGGGCTACATCCTCCGCGACATCCACTACTTCCTGGGCATTCCCTACGGGGCCCCCACGGGCGGGAAGAACCGGTTCATGCCGCCCCGCCCCCGGAACCCTGGACGGATGTGTTTCCGGCCGTGGGTGGGGAAACACCGCCCCCCAGAACATGGAAGGCCGCTATGCCAACGCCTACGCTTCCTTTGCCGACCACTGGAATTACGACGACGTGAGCGAGGACTGCCTGCGGCTCAATGTGTTCACGCCCTCCCTCTCCGACGCAAAGAAACGGCCCGTGCTGGTCTGGTTCCACGGAGGCGGATTCACCGCCGGGAATGGAATCGAACAGGACAGCTACAACGGGAGAACCTCAGCCGCCGGGGCGACATCGTCTTTGTATCGGTCAACCACCGCCTGGGCCCCATGGGGTTCAGCAACCTGTCCCGGGTGGGCGGAGACGCCTTCCGCGACTCCGGGAACGTGGGCGTGCTGGATCTGGTGGCCGCCCTGGAATGGGTCCGCGAGAACATCGTTAATTTCGGTGGCGACCCGGACAACGTGACCATCATGGGTCAATCCGGCGGCGGTTCGAAGGTGCGCACGGTCACCGGCATGCCCAAAGCCCGGGGCCTGTTCCACAAGGCCGTCGTCCTGAGCGGTTCCATCCGCCTGTGGGCGCAGAAGGAGACCAGCGAAACCCTGGGGGAGTACATCCTCCGGGAAGCCGGACTGGCGCCGGGCGATGTGGCCGGCCTGCAGGCCCTGCCCTGGCCGGAGTACTACGCACTGGCCAACCGGGCAGTGGAGAAAATGGCCCGGGAAACGGGTGCCGGCACGGGCATGGGGGGCTTTGCCCCGGTGCCGGGCACGGAGGTCCTCCCGGCCGAACCCTACTACCCCGGACCCACGCCCCTGGCCGAGAACATCCCCATGATCATCAGCTCCACCAGTGAAGAGCTGTCCCCCAGCCGGACCCGGCCCGATCTGGAAAACATCACCCTGGACGAAGTCGTGGAACAGGTGAAGATCCGGGCGGGATTCGAAGCGGGTCTGGGCGACAAGGCCCGGGAGGTGGTGGACGCCTATGCAAAGTCCTTCCCCGACAAGAAACCCGTGGAAATCTGGGCCCTGATCAGCGCCAACCGGAAAACGACGGTGGACCTGGCCGACTCCAAGGCGAAGCAAAAGGCGCCGGTGTACCTGGCCTGGTTCACCTGGCAACCGCCCCTCTTCGACGGACGCATGCGGGCCTTTCATTGCCTCGACATCAGCTTCTGGTTCCACACGACGGATTTCATGATCACCCACACGGGCGGCGGGAAACGTCCGCGCGATCTCTCGGATCGCATGTCGGACGCCCTGTTGCAGTTCATGCGAACCGGCGATCCCAACGGTGGCGGACTGCCCCATTGGCCTGCCTATACATCTGAGAAAGGAGAGGTCATGGTTCTGAACGACCGGAGCGAAGTCCGGAACGACCCCGACCGGGAAGCCCGCAAATCCCTGGGCTGAATCAATCACCCCTGAAACCGGAAACACACACAAAACGACAAACCGATCCAGCAACCCAAACGAATCCAACGTATGAAAACCAATCGACGATCTTTCTTTCAGACCCTGGGCGCCGGCACGGCCGGCGTGGGCATCGCCTCCGCCCTTCCCCTGACCTCCTGTGTTCGTGAACCCGAATCACCGGCCGAAGACGATGGCCAGATTCTGTTCATCGGCGACGACATCGCCCTGGCCGACACCGAATACGGAAAAGTGAAGGGCTTCCTTCTCCGCGGCATCACCCAGTTCCGTGGCATCCCCTACGGGGCGGACACCGGTGGAAAAAACCGCTTCCTCCCTCCCCAACCGCCCAAACCCTGGGACGATGTGTTCCCGGCTGTGTGGTGGGGGAACACCGCTCCCCAGATCATGGACAACCGCTACGCCAACGCCTACGCCTCCTTCGCCGACCACTGGAACTACGACGATGTGAGCGAGGACTGCCTCCGGCTCAACGTATGGACGCCGGCCGTCGACCAGGGAAAGCGTCCCGTGCTGGTCTGGTTGCACGGCGGAGGCTTCACCAATGGAAGCGGGATCGAGCAGGACGGTTACATGGGCGAGAATCTGAGCCGGAAGGGCGACGTGGTCTTCGTGTCGCTGAACCACCGGATCGGTCCCATCGGATTCACGGACCTGTCGGCCGTTGGGGGTGAAAAATACAAGGATTCGGGCAATGTGGGGGTCCTGGACATCCAGGCAGCCCTGGACTGGGTCCACCGGAACATCGCCAACTTCGGCGGCGATCCCGGAAACGTGACCATCATGGGCCAGTCGGGGGGCGGTGCCAAGGTATGCACCGTGTCCTCCATGCCGGCCTCTGCCGGCAAAGTGCACAAGGCCGTTGCACTGAGCGGCAACATCATCGGTGCTGTTCCCAAAAACTATTCCGAGAAGCTGGGCCGTTACATCGTCAAGGAGGCCGGATTGAAGGCCTCTGAAGTGGACAAGCTGCAGGAGATCCCCTGGAAGGAATACATCCTGCTGGCCAACCGGGCGGCCGAGGCCCTGATCCGGGACGAAGGCCCCAGCGGCATGATGCGGGGAAGTTTCGGTCCCGTGGGAGACGGGGTCCATGTCCCGGACGCACCCTTCTTCTCCGATCCCGGGAGCTACTCGGCCCAGATTCCCATGATCCTGTCCACCACCACCGGGGAATTTTCGCCCAGCCGGACCAACGCCGCCCTGGAAGAACTGAGCCTGGACCAGGTGAAGGAACAACTGGCGGGGTACCAGCCCTACGGAGCGGATCTTCAGGGAAAGGACATGGGACAGATCGTGGATGCCTATGCGGAAGCTTTTCCCGAAAGAACGCCCACCGACATCTGGTCGATGATCCTGAGCAACCGGACCCTCGTGGTGGAAACCGCCAACGCCAAAGTCGCCCAGTCCGCCCCGGTGTACCTTGCCTGGTTCGACTGGCAACCGCCCCTGTTCGACAAGCGGATGCGGGCCTTCCATTGCCTCGACATCTGTTTCTGGTTCAACAACACCGACCTCATGCTGACCCACACAGGCGGCGGTGCCCGTCCCCGGAAACTGGCCGGTTCCATGTCCGACGCCCTGCTGCAATTCATGCGCAATGGCGATCCCAACACCCCCTCCCTGCCGGTCTGGCCGACCTACACCCTGGAAACCGGCGAGGTGATGATGCTCAACGATGAGAGCACAGTGAAGAACGACCCCGACCGGGAAGCCCGGCGGATGCTGAAAAATGTATAATCCATTGAAAACAAATACAAAACCAAATCCCATGAAACGAAATCTTGTGCTTGCTCTGACCCTGTTGTGTGCAGGGCTGTTCCTCTACGGGCAGGAAATCGGCCAGCAAACCGGTCCCCAGTTTGAATCGCCGGTGGTGGCGAAAGACCTCACCGTCACCTTCAAGGTCCACTCGGCAAACGCCCAAACGGTGGCCCTGTGGGGCAGCTGGATGAACTATGGCGAAAGCGCCGAGCTGACCAAAGGGGCCGAGGATGTCTGGTCCCTGACGGTGGGTCCGCTCGAGCCCACCATGTACCACTACAACCTGTTCATCGACGGGGTGAGCGTGATCGACCCGAAAAACGCCCACGCCCTCCGCGACGGCGTACGCTATGCCAGCCTGCTGATGGTTCCCGGTGAAGGATCCAAACTCTTTGAAATCAATGAGGTTCCCCACGGAACCCTCAGCAAGGTGTGGTACGAATCCCCGACCCTGGAGCTGTACCGCCGCATGTATGTGTACACGCCCCCCGGCTATGCCGACAGCAACGAGAAATACCCGGTCCTGTACCTCCTGCACGGCGGAGGCGGGGATGAGGACGCCTGGACAGCCCTGGGACGGGCCAACGACATCCTGGACAACCTCATCGCCCGGGGTGCCGCCAAACCCATGATCATCGTGATGACCAACGGCAATGCCTTTCAGACCTCCTCCCTGCGCACCGCACCCAACGCCCCGGAAATCACACGGGAAACCTACATGCAATATGCGGGTCGGTTCGAAAACAGCCTGGTGAAGGATGTGATCCCCTACATGGATGCCCACTACCGGGTGAAAACCGGAAAAGAGAACCGGGCCGTGGCGGGACTGTCCATGGGCGGCATGCACACCATCACCGCCTCCACCGAGTTTCCCACGACCTTTGGCTACATCGGGGTGTTCAGCAGCGGGATTTTCCAGCCCGATGAATCCCTGGAAGCCAAGTTCAAGGCCCTGAAAGCTGATGGCATCCAGAAGTACTGGGTCGCCTGCGGAAAGGACGATTTCGTCATGGAATCCAACAAGCGCCTGCTCGAGATGCTGGACAAAACCGGCATCGAACACACCTATTACGAAAGCGGCGGCGGCCACACCTGGGCCAACTGGCGTGCTTACCTGTCGATGTTCGCCCCATGTTGTTCCAATGATCTCCGTGAATCACCGGATCTTCCTTGACAGCGACCTCTGGTTTACGGGTCGCTGTCGGTCGGTCGGGCCCAGAAACCATCGGGATGGGCCCCACAGGTTGGGAAGTGAACCGACCTGCGGTGGCCGGGGCCTGCGAAGCCGGCTGCCCCTGGGGAGAGCTGGCTGATTTCGTGCAGGAATCCATGGCGGCCCATGGCTATTCCGTGGTCATCTGCCGGAACTGCAACCGTTGGCACGGTCCCCGGCTGGTCTCGGAGGGCGCGCTTCCACCGATGCTGGACGAGGCCAACCTGGAGGATGGCACCGTCTACCGGATCAACGCCCCAGTGGATTTCGGAATCACCTCAAGCGCCTTCCTGACCACCGCCTACCGGGGGGAATTCATGGGCGGGGGTCCTTACAAGAACCTCCGGCTGATCGCCAAAATCGAGGATCCCTTTTACTTCCTGATAGCCGTGAAAAGGAATCGGGATCCGACCATGGCCCAGATCCGGGAACAGAACATGCCGGTCCGGCTGGTGGACACCGACGGGAGCCTGGCCCTTGTCCTGGATTACTACGGAATCAGCCCCCAGGACATCGAAGCCTGGGGCGGGACCCTGCGGGTGACCCGGGACGAGATGAACCGGGGTGAATTCGACGTGCTCTGCGGTTTCCTGGCCTCCCCGTCCAACAACCTGGAGTCGTCCTACTGGACCGCACTGAGCGAGAAATTCGACCTCCGCTTCCTGGAACTTCCCGGGGACCTGCTCGACCGGATCGCTCAGCAAAATGTGGATGCGGAACCCGTGGTGGCCCAGCACGGTCTGCTCCGGGGACTCGACCGCCGGCTACCCACCCTGGGACGATCCGGAGAAGCGGTTTTTTCAGGGACGACACCCCCGAACAGGCCGCCTACGACCTGGCGAAGGCCATGGACGAAAACCGGGCTGCCCTCAAATGGTTCATCCGGATCTACACCTATGATCCGAACACCGTCTGGGAAAACTTCGGCGTTCCCCTCCACCCGGGAGCGGAACGCTACTACCGGGAGATGGGATATATGAAGTAGGCCCGTCCTGAGCAAATTGGTTGCTTTGATGCGGGGATCAATTCCAACCGGAAATTGATCGGAGTTGGAAACAATTTCCTACCTTTTGTTCCCCAACTCCTCAACCTGCTTTGTCATGAAAATTCTTCCCATCGCCTCCGGCCTGCTGTTTTTGGGCCTTCTTTCCGGCATCCTTTCGTCCTGTAACGGGGACAAACCTTCCCGATCCAAACTGATTTCCCTGATGGAGGAATATCTGGATGCCCTGGCCCATCAGGATCCTTCCGGCCTTCCCCTGGCCGAGGATGCCATTCTGGTCGAAAACACCGAAGTGACTCCGATCGGGGACGGGCTGTGGAAAACAGCCACGAGCGGACCCGCATCCTTTGCGATCTATGTCGCAGATTCCCTGAAAGCCAGGTGGCTTTCTCGGGGTGATCGAAGAAAATAACGAAACTTGCCATCCTGGCGGCACGGTTGAAGGTATCGGACGGGAAAATCAGGGAGATCGACCACCTGGTGGTGCATCCCAACGGCCGTCCCCTGAACGAAAACATGGCCCGGGTGCGGCCCGGTCTGATCCAGCCCCTCGGACCGGAGGAACGGACCCAGCCGTCCGGACATGCTTCGATTGCAGATTCCTACTACGAAGCCATCGTGCAGGACGACGGCACCCTGTGTCCATTCGCGGAGGAGTCGCAGCGCCGGGAAAATGGTTCCATCACGGCCAACGACCAGACCCAGACTCCTGAGGAAGCGGCTCAGGATGATTTTTCCGTGTTCCGGAAGATGAAATGCGGCGAGCAGCTGAGCACGGGGGTCATGAGCTACATCACCGACATCAACCGGCGGCGCTTCATTGCGGTGGATGAGGAAATGGGACTTGTCTTCGTCTATTCCATCTTTGTGCACAGCGGGGAGCCCAAGGTGATGCAGATCACCATGTCCCCGGGGTGACCGAACGCTGAATAATTATGGTCCGTTTGACCTGCCTGCCGCTCATGTATTCAAGATCCGAAAAGGAAAGTCCATGAAATCGAGGCCATCGGCTACATCATCGCCGAACACGGAATCAAAAAATGGCTGGGAGTGATCGTTTGCATTATTAAGAGCCCTTGAAATGAAACCCTTTTTTCCTGGTTATTCTGACTGCCCGTCTGGTCCTGTGCCCGCTCCAATGCGAAAAAGAGCCGGAAGTTCCCCATGTATCCATCCCGACGAAAATCTCTCCCGGCCCCGCTGGAAGCGGGCGTGATGAAAACAACGACGGGTTGATTGCCTTTGAAGAAGCAGAAGCCGTGAAACGGCTTACCTTGCGGACAAAGGAATGGAGGACATGGCCGGATTGGAGGCTTTTGTCAATCTGGACACCCTGCATTGCGGCGCCAATCAGATCCGGTCGATGACCTGGAAAACCTGTCGAAACTGCGGGTTCTTGATCTGCTCCTGAATCAGCTGGGAGTCGTTGGACATCTCCGGCAACTCGTTGAACACCCTGTTGTGCGAGGCGAACCTTCACCCGGCTGGATGTTTCCCACAACCCGAGATGAAAGATCTGCGTGTGGCCACAACCAGATAACGGAACTGGATTTGTCCTGATAACGACTCCCTGAAATCCTCGACTGCCGCAACAACCGGATCGGGGTGCTGGATGTATCCACGCACTGAATCTGCGCACCGTGATTTGCGAGGACAACGAACTGACTTCCTCCTCCTGCCGGAGCAAGCACCGATCACCGGAATTTTTTGCTCGAACAATGAATTGACCTCACTGAAAGGCTCCCTTCTCCGGCCCTCCTTCGGTTGCATTGTGCGGGAAACCGGCTCGCTCTCCTCGATGTAAGCCGGAATCCGGTCTTGTTGGAATTGTTCGCCGAAGGGAACGAACTGACCCGGCATCGATGTGTCTCAAAATCCCGGACTGGCCTGGTTGTGGTTTTCCGACAACGGGATCGACTTCAATCTGGATCTCACGTCAAATCCGGATCTCAGCTGGTTGAAATGCATACAACCGGCTGTCGGAACTGGATTGCCGCACCAATCAGAAGCTGGATTGGCTCGATTGCGCCGGCAACCTGCTGACGTCCCTGGACATCTCCCTCAATCCCCTGATCTTCACCCTGGCCATCGGCGACATGCCAACACTGACCCGGGTGTGCGTCTGGACCCTGCCCTTCCCTCCGCTAATTCGCGGGGTCACAGCGACCGGCAGTTCGAACGTGGTCTTCACACTCGATTGCAGCGAATAAAAATGAAAATCTCTGTTTTTGTCTACGGTTCACGGGGCGATGTCCAGCCCATGCTGGCCCTGGCTTTGGAGCTCCGCAAACGGCGCCATGAGATCCTTCTCATAGCGAATCCGGAAAATCTTCGTTACGGGGTTCGACATCCCCTTCGTTCCCTTCGGTCCGAACGCCGGGAACAAATGGCCATCAATGCCAAAAACAAAACATCCCCCCTGCGGGCATCCATGTCCTCCTTCAAGGAATTCAAAAAAATCACCGGGACCCAGATCACCGATCTGCCGGGAATCATCGACGGCACCGACCTGGTGCTCAATGCAGGCATGGGGCTCGGTGTCCACACCGTGGCGGACATCAAGGGCATCCCCTACCGGTTCGTTATTTTTTACCCCATGCTGCTGGGTACCGGAAACCCCCGATCCCTTCCGTCGCGGATCAAGGCCGCCCTGATGAACGCGGGAGGCAACGCCATGCTCAAGGGCCTGCTCAACCAGGGCAAGAAAGGAAGCCGGGGTCGAACCCCTCACCGTGGTCTCAAAGCTGGCTGGGCGACCATGTGTATGTCGCCGCAGAACCTGCCCTGAACCGGGTGAATGAAAGAACCCTGGCCACCTACACCCAGACCGGCTACATGTTCCTGGATGCGGGAACCGGGCTGCCCGGGGTCGTGAACGAATTCATCGCCGCCGGCCCTCCTCCCTTTTTCATCGGTTTTGGCAGCAATCCGATTTATTACCCGGAAGAGCTGGCCCACATGTTCCGGAGGATTGCCTCGCAAACCGGCCGCCGGTTGATTGTTTCCAAGGGATGGGCCGGACTGGAAAGTTCGGATCAGGCCGAGGACATCCTTTATGTCGACGACGTCCCCTACGAGCTCTTGTTTCCCAAAATGGCCGCGGTGATCCACCACGGAGGCACGGGAACGATGGCCTATGCGGCCCGTGCAGGGGTGCCCCAGGCGGCCTTCCCCTACATGGCCGACCAGTTCACCAACCGGAAACGGATCTTCGAACTTGGGATCGGACCAAAAACCTGTGATTTCAGGAAGATGGACGAAAAAGCCATTGTGGAAGCCATCAACGCCTGTGTCTCCACGGATTCGTACCGGAACAATGCAAACTACCTCGCTGAAACCATCCGTACGACAGAAGGAACAAAACAGACGGCCGATCTGATCGAAAAGGAATTCGGCCGAAAAACCGGATTCCCTCAATAGCTGAACCCCAGCACATCCAGCCCATGCCGGACCTCTGGGGCACTCATGAACAGATCCCACAACAACCCGGTGCGCTGGTTTTCGATCATGACGGGGATGGGACCCTGGTCGATGGCCAGGTAGCGGGGCAGCACCCAGTTCGATTCAAAGCTGATGGCATCGTAGGGTCCGTACGCGCCCCGGAGGCTGTCCCGGGAGCTGTCGTAAAGGAACCGGATCATGCGCATGCTCTCCTCGGGCAGGTAAGGATAAGAAGACAGGGCGGCCGTAGGAGACACCACACCAAGGTCTTCGTCGGGACGGTGGGCGGCATACCCTCCGGGGGAATAGCTTGCGGAAAGTCCCCAGAAATCCTCCCCATAGCCTTTGAATCCACCCGGATTCTCCACACAATGTTTGTGGTGGATCAGGGCCAGATTCCGGTTCAGGTCCCAATAGGATGCGTAGCGGTCCTTGAGGTTCCGAGGATCCAGACCTACGTAGGAATAATGAGACCAGAACATGGGTCCGGCCGGCGCATCGTCGTGTTCATAGTAGTCCAGAATCAGCGGAATGCCAAGGTAGGTCCGGTCGGACACGATCGCTCCCCCCCGGGCCCAACCTTTGTGGTAGACGTCCGCCTCGATGGGATGGGTGGGTGACGATGCTGCCAGCACATACATGACCAGGCATTCGTTGTACCCGCCCACGCGGAAATCCATGTCCCATTCGTAGCGGGGCGACCAGTGCCAATAGAGAACGTCCTCCCCGCCTTTGGTGTACCAGCTCCATTCCACCTCCCGCCACAGTGTGTCGATCCGTTCGGCAAGGGCCTTCTCCCGTTCGTTCCCCTCCCGGAAATACTGCCGGACCGCAAGCAATCCCTGGACCAGAAAAGCAGTTTCCACCAGGTCGCCGCCATCGTCCTTTTTTGAAAAAGGTGCTGTTTTTCCGGTCGACCCGTTGATCCAATGGGGCCAGGCACCATGATAACGCTCCGCCTTCTCCAGAAAGCCGATGATTTTTTCAAAGTGGGTTGCCGCCTCCTCCCGGGTGATGAATCCCCGTTCCACGCCCACCAGAATGGCCATGACACCGAAACCCGTTCCCCCGGTGGTCACAATGTCCGAATCGTGCTCCGGGTACACATGGTCCATGTGGATCCGCTCCCGGGCCATTCCGGAATTGGGTTCGCTTCCTTCCCAGAAGTACTGAAAGGTTTCGTATTGCAGGCGGGTGAGCAGGGAATCATCGGACGGGAGCGTTTGCTCCGGGTCGATGGATTCCGAACCGTTCTTTCCCCGCAGGGCCCCCCGCAACCCGACATGGTGAACACCAGCCCCAGGGCGAGAGCCGCACACGCGGACACCGCCAATCTCTTTCTCTCATTCATAGCTAAATCCAAGTTTTGTAAGTCCGGCCTGAATCTCCGGAGCCGACATAAACAGATCCCACAGCAGACCGTCTCCGATGATTTTCGATCATGCAGACAATGGGGCCCTGGTCGATGGCCAGGTAGGAATCTGCCACCCATTCTTCTGAAAACTAAAGGCATCGTAAAAACCATACTCACCCCAGAGCCGGTCGCCCAGTGTGGTAGAAATGACGAAGGGCCGCCATCGACTCCTCCGGGTATAGGGCATCGAGGGAGATCGCCGCCGTTGGCGTGATCACCCCTTTGTCGTTGGTGGGCGAGTGGGCCGAATAGCCCTCGTAATTGTCGCTGGCGGTCAGGCCCCAGCAGTCGGCTGAATAACCGAGGTAGTCATAGGGATTGTCCAGGCAGTACGCCCGGTTGATCCGGCTGTGATTCGAATTTTGCTCCAGTAATCCGCATAGGCATCGGACAAATTCCTCGGGTCCAGGCCCAGGAAGGAATAATGACTGAAGAACAGGGGCCGCCCCGGCTCGATCCCAGGGGCAGGACAATGTCGTAATAGCTGGATCCGTTGACCATGCTTCCGTTCCGGGCCCAGCCCCGGTCATACACGGTCTTTTCAATGGCGTGGGTCGGCGAGGAAGCGGCCAGAACATAGACGATCAGGGCTTCGTTCCAACCTTCGATGCGGTGGTTCATTTCCCAGGCATAGGTGGGAGACCAATGCCAGTAAAGTACATTTTGTCCGCCCTGGGTGTACCAGTCCCATTCCACCTCCTGCCAGAGGACGTTGATCTTGCTGATGATCTCGGCTTCCGTCGGGTCACCGTCGTCCAGGTACTGCCGGGCGGTGAGCAAGCCCTGGATCAGGAAGGAGGTTTCCACCAGGTCCCCGCCGTCGTCCTTCGTACTGAAGGGCCGCACCGCCCGGTGGTCCCGTTGAGCCAGTGGGACCAGGCGCCATGAAAGCGATCGGCCTGGGTCATCAGAAAATTGACAATGGTGGACAGGCGCTCCACACCCTCGGTCCGGGTGATGAACCCACGCTCGATGCCCACCAGGATGGCCATCACCCCGAAACCGGATCCACCCGAGGTGACCGTCTCGCCGGAGGTGTTCCGTTCCCGGGCCAGTCCGCTCACGGGGTGACCGAAATCCCAAAAGTAGTTGAAGGTCTGGCTTTGGACCAGATCCAGAAGAGCTTCGTCCCCGATGTCCGGGAACTTGGGGGTGGAATCCAATTGGGTTGTGAAGGTGGTTTGGTAGCCCCCGAACACTTCCTCTTCCGTCCCTGTGAGACCTGGATCCAGGAGAAGTTCATATTCCCGCAAATCCCCCAGTGCAGGATCGGCTCGCAGGAAGACCGTGTTTCCCTCCACCTCGGTTTGCAGGGGAACATAGCCCCCTTTGCGGGTCACCGAAACGGCCCCTGCTGTCGCCGGGTCGATCGGGGCCGAGAACGTCGCCTCCACCTGCAGGTCCAGGGGAATGTTTAAAATCCGCCCACCCGCCATCAGATCGATGTCACCGGACACCAGGGAGACCAGGGTCATGGATCCGGCGATGGTGGAAAAGTGGTATTCGGCCGGCTCAAACTCCCCGGCCCCGTCAGCGGCCGAAAGCTCCCCGGTCAGCCGGATTGTATAGCCGGCATGGTGCTCCAGATGTTCGTCCGGATACACCGAGATCGCCTTGTCCGAATTGAAGAAATTCATCTGGTAAGTCAGGGATTCTCCGCCATCCCGGGCGATGGTCAGCGCCCCGGCCACGGAGGCAACATCCAGGGGGCGGTTGAAGGAAAACACGATGGACTGATCCACCGGTAGGTTCACCCCCGTGGAATCCATCAGGTTCCAGTTTCCCACTTTAATGGATACCAGCTCCAGCAAGGCCCCATCGTCCGGGTCGTCCCGTTTGCATCCCGCCAAAAGGGCAAAAGCCATCGCCAGCAGGACCAGAAATCTTTCCTTCATGAATTCATTCGTTGATTTTCGCGGACAAAGGAAGAATGTAACCTGTCCCGGGAACAAATCCCGGGACAGGTACAAACCCAAAACAGGTCGCTCCGGTCAGACGCCGGGAAATCAGTCCCCCACTGCCTTGAGAGCAGCGATTTGCGTCGGATTCAGAACGCCATTGTACATGCGCAATTCGTCAATGGAACTCAGGTCGGACAGGTGGTTCCACTCGGTGAAGCGGGGAGCGCCCGAACCCACCGAAATGATGTCGCAGCCGGTCCAGTCGATGCCTTCAAAATCGCCGGCAGCCACCAGGATGCCGTTGACCCATACCTGGGCCCGGGTCTGGGACACGGTGAAGGCCATGTGCACCCAACCCTGATCGGTGGCCACGTCGGCAAAGGCGCCGCCGTCGATCCAGGTGTCGGTGGTGCCGTCGCCCACGTTCAGTTTGAAGCGTTGCTTGCCGCCCGCATTTTCACGGAAGAAGCGGACGCCGCTGGTCCGGTTGTTGGGCGTGGTGGGGTTCACCTCGTCCGGGGGACCGATCACCAGGATGCCGGCCCGGTCGGGATCCGCATTCAGGTTGTGCCAGAAGGAAACAGAGAACTCGTCGTTCAACAGACCGTCGCTCGGAATGGTCAGGTAGGAATCCGTGGCGCCCACATAGGCACTTCCGGACACGCCGCCTGCAGCCACGGTGGGCGTCCCCACTGCAGTGGCAACGGCATCCGATACGGCAATGCTGAAGTCGGTATCAAAGGACATGTACAGGGTTTCCACAGCGTCGGGACCCACGACGGGATCAATGCCCGGATCGTTGTTGGGCTCGCCGAAATCGAGTCCGGTCAGGTCCTCCAGTTCGGTTTCCGAGAGAACTTTGTCGAAGATGCGGAGTTCGTCCAGGTAGCTCAGGTCGGATTTGTGTTCCCATCCGGTGAACAGGGGGGCTCCCGACATGATCGACAGCAAGTCGCAGCCGGTCCAGTCGATACCCGCAAAGTCCGTGTTCTCGGCCACTTTCACACCGTCGATGTACAGGGAGGTGGCGGTGGAACCGATGAGGAAGGCGAAGTGAACCCATTCATCGGTGTTGGGCACCACCTGGGCCAGGACACCGCCGTCGAGCCAAACTTCGTCATCCCCGATCCCCACATTCAGCTTGAAGATCTGCTTGTCTCCGGCAGCCTCCCGGAAGAACCGGAATCCACTCGTGCGGACGTTGGGAGCCGTGGGGTTATCGTTGTCCGGGGGACTCATCACCAGGATTCCGGCGCGATCCGGGGTGCTGTTGACCTTCATGTAGAAAGAAGCCGTCAGCTCAGCAGGCTTCAGATCGTCCGCTGCCAGGGTCAGGTAGGCATTGGTGGCACCTGCATAGGCATCGTTCCCTTCGGAGCCTTCCCCGGCAAATCCGGGCGATCCCACGACCGTGGCGGTGGTGGCACTCACCGATTCGATGTAGTTCCCTTCAAACGCCATGTAGAGGATCTCATTGTCCATGGGGGTGTAGGGCTCCACCGTCGACTTGGTGAATGTGGCGGTTTCCGTGGTGGTGTTGTCACCTTTGTCGGTGGCAATGATGGTGATGGTGTGGGTGCCGTCGGCAACACCCGCAACGACCTCTTCGCCGTCCACAACCCGGTAATCCAGGAAGCTGGTGGTTTCGGAGACCTGTGTGCCATCGAACTCAACGACCACGGAGGCAATCTCCTTGTCGTCAGTCACCTCATACTCAATGGTGAGGGACACAGTGGCCTCGGTGGTGGCCACCGTACCGCCGTCGGCGGGATAGGTGATCGAAACCACGGGGGCCACGGTATCTTCCTCAGGTTCCGGATCCGGATCGTCCTTTTTGCAAGATACCAGGGTGGCCAGCAGAGCCATCACCATGAAAACGGAAGCATACTTCAAGAATTTCATAAGCTTTGTGTTTTAGATAGTTATAACTGGACTTTCGATTGTTTACTTCCCGGCCAGCTGCGGAAGGGCATCCACCCGCGCCTGGGGATAGGGAAGGAATATTTTATCTTCCGTGAATTCACGGCCTTCGTAACTCAGCTCGTCGTACCGTTGCAGGCGAACCATGTCGCGGTAGCGGATCCCCCACTCCATTCCGAATTCGGCAAACTTCTCGTCCATCACGTCATCGATGGTCACCGAAGCCAGCGGGTCGAGTCCGGCCCTTTCCCGCACGGTGTTCACAGCGGCCAGGGGGGTGATGGCCGCACCGAGGCTCCCCGGGAGAACGGCTTCCCGCATGCATCAGGAGGATTTCGGGGTATCGGATGAGAATGAAGTTTTTCCACTGCCGTAATCGGTCCGGCCGGAGGTCAGCTGCACCGAGGGGAGGTAGTGCTTCCGCCGGTAAACAAGGCGCGTTCGTAGCCCTCGGAACACATCCCCAAAGGGGGTGGTGTTGGAAACCCAGGGCGGCAGGGTGGCATAGTCCGGATCGGTCTGAAGTTCCGCGATGCCCCGGTCGGTGAAAATCACGGAGGTTTGCAGCCGGACCTCATCACCCCGGTCGAGCATGAACTTGATGTACTTCAGGCTGGGTTCCCAGAATCCCCAACCGTTGGAAGACCCTTCCACGAAAGGCGTCCAGATCTGGGGTCCGAAGAAGGCATACAGATAGCTCTTGTTCACCCCCGTTTCCGTTCCGAAATCGGAGTACTGCCATTCCAGCACATTCTCACTGGAGAGTTTGCCCTGTTTGCGGAAGAGGTCGTCGAACACCGGTTCCAGGGAAAACCGGCCCGAATTGATGATTTCGCCCGTGGCATCGGCCACTTCCTGGTAATCCTCCAACTCCAGGTAGGCCATGGCTTTGATGGCCAATGCGGCATACTTGGTGATGCCCCCCGGAATGTCGGTCCGCTCGGAGGGATGGACGGCCGGCAGGTCATCCAGCGATTCGTCCACCAGACCGATGATGTGGAGAAGGGTCTCCTCCCGGGTCAGCAAAGGCTCGAACTCCAGGTCGGACGGAAAGCGGGTGGTGGGAATCACCAGCGCACCCCTAGAGCCGGGACTAACAGCACCAATTGCGTCCATGCATGCATGATCCGCGCCTCTTGCCATGTATTGGTCGGCTCGAGCCATGTCCTCGCATCGGTGGCCGCATCCTTGTACAGCATCAGCTGATCGATGGCCGACAGGGCCCGGGAGCTGGTCTCCGTGGCATCCCGCCACGATGCATCGTACATCCAGTAGTCTTTGTCATAGGCAAACCGGTCCGTATCCCAGAACGGAATCTGGTCGCCGAGTCCGCCGGCATTCACATCGTCGCCCAGAACGGAGACCAACGGATAGATGGTCCACCGGTCGGTGTAAAAGCGTTCATACACGCCGATGAGGGGCAGAATCATGTCCTCCGATTTGGAGTAATCGGTGGTGGCGGACCGTTCCGTATTCTCGGGGTAGATATCGAGCAGATCGCTGCATCCGGGGGCAAGGACCAGGGAAGACAGGATCAGGAAAGCAAAACTTTTATGCAGTGTCGTTTTCATCGTCTTGGGTGTTTGGATCAGAACCGGAGATTGAGTCCCAGGGTATACACCGCGGGAATGGGATAGGTCTGGGTGTCGATCCCGCTGGGCACCTCCGGGCTGAATCCGTTGTACGTAAACAGGGTCACCGGACGGTCGGCCGTCACGAAGACGCTCATGTCGGGAAGATTTCTCCCGGCCAGGGTCACATCGTCCAGGTTGTAAGCCAGCCGGACATTCTGGATCCGGAAGAAGTCGCCGTCCTCCACAAAGTAGGTGCTCATCTTCTGGTTCCACGCCTTGCGGAGTCCGCCCGAGGACGGGTAGATGTCCGAGGTGCCTTCCCCGTGCCACCGGTTTTGGGCCAGGTCGGCATCCAGGTTCCCGTCGTTGGTCCAGATCAGCTGACCCCGCTTGCGGTTCAGAATCTTGTTTCCGCCCTGCCCCACCATGTTGACCGAGAATTCAAAATTCCCGTACTGGATGCTGGCGTTGAACCCAAACATGTAGGTGGGCAGATAGGAACCCAGGACCACCCGGTCGTCCCCATCGATCACGCCGTCCCCGTTCTGATCCACGGCGAAATCGCCTGGTTCGACGGGACTCCGCCGATTTTCTGGCACATTCCGCGCCAGGGCGGTGGGGATCGGCATCGATTTCGGCCTGATTGGGTACACACGCCGGTCACCTGCTGTCCGTGGTAGAAGCTGAAGATGGGATAGCCGACCATGGTCCGCTGGCGAACCGGCCGAACCGCCATCGATGTATTGCTGACCGCTGATGCGTCGAGCACCCTCGTTCTTCAGGGTGCTGAAGTTGGCGTTGAGGTTGTAGGAGAATTTCTCCGAAAGCCGGTCATTCCAGCTCACGACCAATTCAAGCCCCGAATTCCGGATGGTTCCCACGTTGCGGAGCACGGCCGCGCTACCGTCCTTGCCTTCACCGGGATGGCCGCATTCCTGGTGTCGCGGATGAAGTAATCCGCTTCCAGGTTCAGACGGCCGTCGGCCAGGTAGGAGGTCAGCCCGAAATTCCATTCTTCGGTCAGCTCCCAGGACAGGTAATCGAAGGTGCTCCGGGCGTTGGTTCCGGCCACGAGCTGATCGTTGATGGCGGTTTCCACGATTTCAACGGTCTCCTCCCGTCGCTGGGCGGGATCTTGTCGTTGCCGAGCTGACCCCAGCTGGCACGCAACTTCAGAAACTCAACGGCCGGAAAACGCTCAAAAAAATCTTCCTCCGAAATCACCCAGCCCATCCCCACGGTGGGAAAGTACCCCCAGGTCTCCTGATATTTGGAGGTCCTGTCGGCCCGCATGGTACCATACAACAGGTACCGGTTATCGAAGTTGTAGGCGACCCGGCCGAAATAGGCCAGTCCCCGCTGCAATTCTCCGTCATCGCCTGCTGGCGGCATCGATGTTCAGCACGTCCACCTGATCGAGATACCAGGTCTCCGCGTACTCATAGGGAAAATCCCTCCCCACGGCGCGGAGCATGTCGTAACGCTCGTCCCGGTACGACGACCCCAGCATGACCGGGAGCTGGCTCTGGCCGAACTCGTCCCTGTATGTGAGCACGTTGTCGATGTATTTTTTGGAATATTTCTGGTTGCGTTTTTCATGTAGGAAAAGTCCTCCTTCAGATCGTCGCTGATCCGGTGCGGCAGACGCACATCCCGGGCGTTGATGGTGGAGAGGTTAGGGTCAGTGGATTTGAAGCCTGCTTGTCGGGCAGAAGCTGCACTTCGACATAGAAGTTGGACAGAAGCCGGCGATGTCCCGGCGCTTGTCGTAATAGGTCAGTTTGCCAAAGGATTCTGACCGCCCCGAAATCCCAGATCCTGGCGCTGGCAAAGCGATGGTTCCGCCGTCCCGGTGCTGTCGTACACGGGCATGAGGGGATTGGCATAGTAGGCCAGGTCCCAGGCTCCCGATTCTTCCTCATACTGCACGGCGTCGTTGACCACCATGTTGGCTCCACTGTAAGCCAGTCGGTGGCCCGGAAATCGACCTTCGATCGGAAATTGAGCCGGCTGAAACTGTTTTTCATGTCCAGGATGCCTTCCTGGTTCAGGTAGCTGGTCCCCACGGAATAGGATGGCGCGGCTGCTCCCCCCCGGTGACGTTGAAGCTGTGGTTCTGAATGGGTGCCACCCGGAGAATTTCTTTTGTACCAGTCGGTGTCCACGGCCGAATAATCCGGGTTCTCCCGGCTTCGTCCGTAGCGTTGCAGCGCTTCTGCGATACGTGCGGAATCCGCGGCAAATCCGGTCTCCATAGCCATGTCCGTGAATTCCATCGTGTTGGCCATCTGCAACACGTTCTGGGCCACCTGCATGCCATAATATCCCTCGTAGGTGATTTCCGCATCGCGGTTGTAATTCCCGGATTTGGTTTCGATCAGCACCACCCCGTTGGCGGCACGAACACCGTAGATGGCGGCAGCCGATGCATCCTTCAATACGGAGATGGAAGCGATGTCGGAGCTGTTCAGGAAATCGATTTTGTCAAAGAATACCCCGTCCACCACGTAAAGGGGGGCTTCGTCGGGCTGACCTCGTTCAGGGGTTGCTGCCCCTGCCAGGAAAGGAGCCGATGCCCCGTATCCGGACGGTGGGCGTGCCGCCCGGGCCGCCGCTGCTCACCACCTGCATGCCTGCCACTTTTCCCTGCATCGCCTGCATCAGCGATCCCGCAGGGGTCTTGGCTATGTCCTCCGACTTTACCGTGGCGATGGAGGAGGTCAGATCCTTCACTTTCTGAGAACCGTATCCCACAACAACGACTTCATCCAGGGACGTGGTTTCGTTCCAGGGCGATGTCGATCTGGGTGCGATTCCCTGACCGCCACCAGGGAAGCTGCATATCCGACAAAGGAAAAAACCAGGGTATCGGAGGGCGAGGCCTGGATGATGAAATGTCCGTCCAGATCGGTCACCGAGCCCGCCATTTTTCCCTGGATGGTGATGTTGACTCCGGGGAGGCCCAGCCCTTGTTCATCCACCACCGTTCCTTGCACCGTGGCGGCTTGACCGAAGGCCTGGACGATTCCAGCCACCAATACCAAGAGAGCGACCAATGCTTTCTTTCCGGATTGCATGGCAAACGGCAAACCGGAGGATATTTTGTTCTCCATGAGAATTACGTTTTAGGCGTTGATCAAATATATGGGGAAAGCAATGCAGGGGGAAAACGGGGCTTGCACTTGAATACAACAATGTTGTAGGGTTATTTTTCCAACCCATACACTACCCATACAATGCACCCCGTGTACGGTGCCTTACCAACTATATTTCAATGAATAGCAAATTTCGCCGGAAGCCCGATCGGGAATGTGAACGCCTTGTTAAATGTTCAGAATGTATTCAACCAGGTTCTCGTCGGTGGTCAGATGCATCCGCTTTCGGAGCCGGTACCGGCGGACTTCCACGCTGCGTACTTCGATGTTGAGCAGGGGGCAATTTCCTTTTGAGGAAAGATTCATGCGCAAAGCACACAGCTTCAGATCGCTTTGTGTGAGTTCCGTAGGCTTCCAGTAAGGCGTTTGAAAAAGTTGTTGTGGGCCTGCTCGAAATGTTTCTCAAAAACCTCCCATTCCTTTTCCGAAGATTCTTTTCCTTGATCAACTGCCCGATCCGCAGGGAGATTTTTTCGAAGGCATCCGGACCGTATTTTCCCCACATCTTCTCGATATCCTTTTGAAGGTTCGAAAGGAATTCGTTCCGGTGGGCAATCTGTTGGGTGAAGTTGGCAAGCTGGATGCTTTTCAGACTGTTCTCCGCCGCCAGTTTCTCATTCAGCAAACGAGTGTAGCTTTCCTGGGCCTTCAACGTTTGCCTTTCCCTTTTCTCGGCCTCCTTCTGGGAAAGCCGCTTTTTGGACCGCCGGTTGAATGCCCGGAAACCCAACAAGAGGACCACCGCATAGAGGATTCCCGCCCCCGCGGTGGCATACCACACCCGGTTGATGGCAAAGGGATAGGATTTCATCTGACTGACGGAACCGTGCATGTCCTTCACCTGGACGTCAAATTTGTATTTGCCTGGCCGGAGCCGTTCGTACTCCACGCCGGTGTTCCGCCCCCAATCACTGAATTCCGGAGACAATCCCACCAGCCGGTAGCGGTACTGGGCCATCTGGTTGTGGGAGGAGGAGGAGAACGTAAACCGGATGGTGTGATTCTTCCATTTCAACCCTGGTCCGTTCCCCTCCGGGAAGCAGGTGAGTTGCTCGCTCGATCGTTCGTTCCCGGCCTGCACGTTCCGGAAATAGAGCTCAGGCATTTTATCGTTCAAAGCAGGCGGAACCGAGAGAATCCCAAAACCCTCCTCCAGGTGGATCAGGTAGGTGGAATCGGTCAACCGGCTGATGTTGGGAAACTGTCCCACAAGAGAAACGTTCATCATGTCCAGGTCGACCGAGAACAACCGCTGCACGCTGTCGGTTTCGCAATGGAAGAGCCCGATCTGGTTGTTCCGGATGAACCAGTGGGTCCGGTTTCCGGCATCGATGATTTTTTGGCTGGCCCTGTATTCGGCCAAACCTGCATTCAACCGGTCAAACGGCCGGATGGAATCAAGGAGCGAATCGTAGGTCCGCACGAGAGAATCCGTGGCAAACACGACCTGACCGTCGACGATGGCTACCGTGCTGCCCGGGGGAAGTCCAAATCGGTTCGTGAGGTAGTCCACCTCCTCGATCCGGGTGAAATCCGGATTGAGCCGGAACCGGACCACGCCTTTCCGAAGGTGCCTTCCCCAGAATACCTGTTTGTGATCGATCACAAAATCCGGGATGGGCTCCAGCAAACCCTGCAGATGATTCCTTTCATGAATCACCCCGTTCGAGCTTTCCAGAAGCACAGGAGTGTGGTAGGTGGTGGCCAGGACGAGCCGAATGCCCTCGTGAAAGGATATTTCCTCAAAATGGAACCCTCCGTTTACGGAGGAAATGAGATGAAGTCCGTCGTCCCGGACCTCAAAGATTCCGTTGGCATGCCCGCAAACCAATCGGCCGTCGATTTCCGTCAAACTCCACACCTGGCCCACCGATCCCTCGACCAGTTCCGGATCGCCGGAATCGGGGCGGGATCCGCGGAACCGGTACAATCCTTTGTTTGTCCCCACATAGAGCCTTCCCTGGTGGACCCTGGCATCGTAGGTGGATCCGATGTTGACCGTCGGCTTCCGGTACAAGCGCACAGGGCTGTTCAGCTGCAGATAGCTGATCCCCGCATCCAGACCCATCCACACGTTGCCCACCCGGTCCCGGTGCAAGGCAAGGACGGTGTTGTTATTCAGAAAATTGCCCTCGTTGATCCGGTCGACCACCCTTCCGTTTTCATCCAGCACGAACAAACCGCTGGTGATGGTACCGATCAATGCATGGTCGCCCACCCGGATGCCCACATTGATCTCCGCATCCCGGATTTCAGCCGCCGCCGGGGATGGAAACGGTTCGATGCGTTCCCCGTCGAACAGGAACAACCCGTTTTTCATGGCACCCAGCAACAACTTGCCATCGGTTCGCGGAAGCACGACCTTGATCTCATCCGAGGCGAGGAACTCACTTCCCGCAACAAAATGCGCCTCCATTCCGTCGATCCGGAACAATCCCCGGTTGACTCCGTGAACGTACAGATTGCCCCCGGCTTCCAGCAACACCACAAGGGGTCCCGGAACTTCGACCTGGGTCACCCGGGAACCGTCATAAACAAAGATGCCGGAAAAAGACTGAAAATACACCCGGGATTCCACGAGGAGGATTCGCCAGATTTCGTCGTTGTGAAAGGCATCGTCGGGGATTTGCTCACTCAGGGAGTGGTAGGTTATGCGCCCGAACTCATTCTTGTCCCAATAGCCGAATTCCTCGAAGGAACCCACATACACACGGTCGGCGGAATCGACCGATACCGAGCGCACGTTCAGATTGCCGGGCATGGCATGAAGGTCCCAGTTGGATCCGTCGAATTCCAGCAACCCGTCGTTGTTGGCAAAGTAGGTAAGACCGTCGGAGGTGGTGGCGATGGACCAATTCTGATTCCCTGCCCCGTATTCCCGCTTTTCAAAATTCCGGACGTTCGGGTTGAACGCCTGTCCGGACAGATCCCGCCACCCGGTGTGGTTCACAACCAGAAGCCCCAGCAGAAGAATTCCGCCCTTTCGATGTACAAACGTCCCCATGGATCAGGCAAAATAGCAACAATTGCAGACCCGGAGGCATTTTTGAATCAAATCTTTGCTTTATGGGGAAAGCAATTTGTGTGATTTTTGCTTTCCGGGGAGAGCATTTACTTCATCCCGCGGAGGTGATCCCACCGGTCGGCGATGTCCCTTGAAAACTCCTCCCAGCGGTCTTCCACCTCGGCCTGACCCGTTTTCAGGCGGCTCTTCAATTGGGCAAGTTTCTTTGCAACGGCTTCCTTCTTCTCCTTCAGGTCTTCTTCCTGCTCCATTTTTCCCAGGTGGAACTGAAGGCGCAGAAAATCGAAGCGGGTCTGGTACTCCTCCAGGGTTTCATCCACCTGGTCCTGCACCTTCACCAACTCTTCGTGGGAATCCTTGTAGGTTTCCGAAATTTCGTTCCTGAGGTCCTGGATTCCCCGGACGATCCTCTTCTGCTGGGACTCCAGTTCATCCCGGGTATCGGCCTTTGCCAGAGCTGCCTGCACGCGCAATTCTTCCAACTGTACCTTCAATTTGCGGGCTTTCTCCGCACTGATGTCCCGGGCACCCTCCAGCTTGTTTTCCGCAGAATCGAGCCAGTTGCCCAGTTTCTCCTTTTGTTTCTGGAATTCGGCTTTCGCCTCGTCGGCGCCTTTCTCCAGTTGATTCTCCAACTGATCGACCAGCGCTTTCCAGCTCTGGAGCCTTTTTTCAACTTTTTCTTTCATCAGGGTTGTTTTGTGGGTTGAAACGCATTGCACTCAAAACTTCAAACAATGTTTGGACAAGCATACTGCGACTAGGTCACGAATTTTTTCATGACGGCGTACAATTCATCCCTCCGCACCGGCTTCTCGATGTAGGCATCGCAGCCGGCAAGCCGTGCACTTTCCTTGTCCCGTGCCGTGATGAAAGCGGATTGTGCGATGACCGGCAGGGAAGAATGGATCAACTTGATCTGTTTGGTCGCCTCCAAACCATTCAGAACCGGCATTTTCACATCCATCAACACCAGTTGGATGCCCTCGGTGGTTCTGCAAAGCTCCACGGCCTCTCTCCCGTTGACGGCACGCAAGACTTCTATGTTCTCGGAGGACAGGATTTCATTCAGGTACAGAAAGCTGTGCTCGTCGTCCTCGGCGATGAGGATCCGAATATTTCGGGGAGCATTCCACCTGGGGGAACGCTCCAATCCCGGAATGTCCGACTTGCGTTTCGATTGCAGATAGGGCAAACAAAAAGAAAACACGGAACCTTTGCCCCGCTCGGACTCCACCCACATCCGGCCCCCCATTTTTTCGACGAATGCCTTGGAAATGGCCAATCCAAGTCCACTCCCCTCGGTTTCGTGCACCCCGTTCAGATCGCCCTGGACAAACCGTTCAAAAATCCTTTCCTGGAGATCGAAGGAGATCCCGATCCCCGTATCCCGGATTTGAAATACGACCTGATCTCCCTCCAGGCTGCATCCCATGCGTACGCTGCCCTCCTTCGTAAATTTCAGCGCATTTCCGATCAGGTTGGTCAGTACCTGGGTGATTTTTATCCGGTCGGTCAGGATGTGGCAGTCCGCCCTTCTTCCCTCCGTGTCAAGAATCAGCGACAGGCCCCGTTTCCTTGCTTCCGGCAGAAAGAAGACCTGCAATTCCTCCAGCAGGGGATTGATTTCCACCTTTTCCTTGATGATTTCGACCTGACCCGTTTCAATTTTGGAGATGTCGATGAGGTCGGAAATGATGTGAAGCATCCGCCTCCCGCTCTTCTCGATGATTTCAATGTAGCGTTTCTGCTGGTCCGCAGACAGTCCGGCATCCTTCAGCAGATCCGCGAAACCGAGGATGCCGTTCATTGGGGTCCGGATCTCATGGCTCATGTTGGCGAGGAAGGCCGTTTTCAGCTTGTCGCTTTCTTCCGCCTTCTCTTTGGCCAGGATCAGTTCCCGTTCGAACTGTTTGATTTCCGACAAATCAATGGACTGGACGATGGCATGGGTCACCTCCTTGTTGATACCGAAGACGGGGGTGATGATGGAGCGAACCACCCGGCGGGTTCCTTCCTTCACCTGCACATGCCCCACCTCCATGAGGTTGTAATCGATGGTGAAATCCGCCATTTCTCCCTTCTGAAATACATTCTCCACCAGGGGCATGAATCCGGCTTCCTTCACCACATTGTCCTGGAGAATGCTGTATTTTCCAACGACTTCCTCCTCCGTGGCACCGAAGAGTTTCAGGCAGGCGCCGTTTGCTTCGATGACCGTACCGCCGGCATCCGAAATCCACATGCTCACGGCCGCACTCCGGATGATGGTATCCAGAAAATTCGAATTGGCTTCCAGCTGGTTTTGTACATCCTTGATCCGGGTGATGTCCTGAAAGGATCCCCGAAGCATGGTGATTTTCCCGTTTTTCTGCACCGGCCTGCCAATGGACCGCACCCACTTGTGCACACCCCTGGCCGTGACCAGTTCCAGCTCCAGGTCATAAGGTTCGCCCCGGGAAATCGCCTTCTCAATGGCGAGCTCGATGGTCCGCTTCGACTCCGGCGCATAAAAACTCAGTCCGATTCCTTTGTTGACGGGAACCGCCGGATCCAGGTCATGAATCTGCGCCACCTCCTTTGTCCAGGTCCCTTCACCGGTCTCCACATCAAATTCCCACCCGCCGACCTTCGCCAGGTTTCCGGTCTCCTCCAGGATGTGTTGGATTTTGGATATCTCCTCCCGGGCTCGTCTGCTGACGGTGATATCGTCGCTGATCCCGAAAATCCGTACCGGTTCTCCCCGCTCGTCCCGGGAAAAAACGGTTTCCTTGGCATGCAGCCACACCCAGCTGCCGTCTTTGTGTTTCATCCGGTACTCGTGCTCGATGAACTCATCCTCCATGGCCACATAATACCTGGGGAGCACGTTGTTCACATATCGCTCAAAATCCTCTTCGTGCATCAGGTCCCGGACCAGGGTTCCTCCCATTTCCTTGATTTCCGCCACCGTATAACCGAGAATTTTTTGAATGCCGTCGTTGCTGTATTCATTGGACCGGGTCCGGAGATTGTAGACATAGATCACATCGGGGGATGCATTCAGCAAGGTTTCGTTGAATGCCTTGCTTTCCTCCAGGGCCAGGTTGGTTTCCTTTAGCCGGACGCTGCTCAGGCCGATCTCGGCAAACATTTCCGTCAGGTTTTGTAAGAAACCGACGATGTCCTTCACCCGGTTTTCATCGATGACAGGGACTTCGGAAAGGGCCCGGAGATACCCTTCCGTAGCGAAACCGTACCGAACCGACTGGTCCCGGAAGCTCTCCACATCCGCAGGCTCCAGAAGAAACTGTCCGGTAAACAAATTCCCGATGTGGACATCCTTCACCACGATGGGAACGGCAATGTCGACCAAACCGTTCAGGCATTTGTACACATTGTAGTGAACCCCGTCGGCCAGTTTTCCCGCCAGAACCGTATCGCTCTTCCGGCAATTCACAGCTGTTTCCGGATTTTTCCGGTGAAAGCTGGTGCAGATTTCCCGCCATCCGGTCTGGACCAGGATGTTACCTTCCAGGTCCAGAATGGCAGTCACGATGTTGGTGAGGTTGGAGAAGCTCTCCAGCGTTTTGGCAATTTTGTCCAGGTCGATGAGGTCCTGGATCCGCAGATTGTTTTCCATGACATTTCTCCCTATGGCTTCCAGGAGGGGCTTCTCTTGACGGGGGACCCGCAGGTCTTGTAGCAAGGTAGCAAATCACATCCAATTCAACACCAGGTTTTTCATACTATTTGACATGTTTTGAAAATCCGGTGGTCCCCTTATCTTTGAGCAAAACAATCCCATGAAACACCCAGCACTGAAAGCCTCCTGCGTCGCCTCGTTTTTTTTGACCGCCCTTTTGACCTGCTTGTTCCCGTCCTGCAAAACGATTCGGCCCGATGCCGGCGAACTCCCTGTGACAGCCTTCGTGGACCCCTTCATCGGGACGGATTTTCACGGGCACACCTTTCCGGGCGCCTGCCTGCCCTTTGGGATGGTGCAATTGAGTCCGGACACCCGGACCATGGGATGGGACGGCTGCTCGGGTTATCATGCATCGGACTCCACCATCCTCGGCTTCAGCCACACCCACCTGAGCGGAACGGGCATCGGGGACTACGGGGATGTCCTGTTCCTGCCTTACTCGGGCGAGGCACAGCTGGAACCGGGGGAGGAAGACAGACCGGATTCGGGCTACCGCTCCCGGTTCGATAAAACCAGTGAGACGGCAAAACCGGGATTTTACGCCGTCCATTTGACGGACGACGACATTGCCGTGGAGCTGACCGCCACCCAACGGGCCGGTTTTCACCGCTACGTCTTCGGGAAAGCCGGCCGGTCCGGGGTGTTGGTGGACCTGGTCCACACGATCCACGGGGGCGGACAGCCGCTCCACGAGATCGTGGTGATCAACGACCGGGAGATCCAGGGCCTGAAGTACAGTTCCGGCTGGGCCCGGAACCAGTACGTGTATTTCACGGCGCAATTCTCCAAGCCCTTCGAAATTTCCATCTTCCAGAACGACAGCCTGGTGGCGCAGGGACCGCCTTCCCCTGACCCAAAGATTCCAGGTACGCAGACCCCTGGCACAGAGACCCCGGACTCTGAAACCCCGGGCGCGCTGGTCCGGGGCACCCGGCTCAAAGCGCTGCTGGAATTCGACACGGAACCCGGCGAAGTGCTGCTCGTGAAAGTGGGACTCAGTGCCACGGGCTACGATGGGTCCCGCAACAACCTGGCGTCGGAGATTCCGGGCTGGGATTTTGAGGCCGTGAAAATGCAGGCCCAACGAACCTGGGAGAACCAGCTGAATCGCGTTTAGGTCGACTCGCGGGATACGGCCCGGCTGCGCACCTTCTACACGGCCTTGTACCACAGCTTCATCTTTCCGGGAGTCTATTCGGATGCCGACGGCACCTACCGGGGCATGGACCAGGAAATCCGCCGCTCCGATGCCCCGGACTACACGGTCTTCTCACTCTGGGACACCCACCGGGCCCTCCATCCCCTCCTGACCATCCTGGACCCCGAACGCAACCAGGAATTCATCCAAGCACTGCTGCGCAAGGATGGGGAAGGGGGCATTCTGCCCATGTGGGAACTGGCCGCCAATTACACCGGCACCATGATCGGCTCCCACGCCATCTCGGTCCTCATCGATGCCTATGCCAAGGGGCAACGCGATTTCGACCCCCGGCAAGCACTGGAAGCCATGATCCGGGCCATGGAATACGACAGCAGCGGTCGATCCTATCCGTCCTACCTGATGCCCAAAGCCAAGCTGTACGAGGAGACACTGGGCTTCATCCCCTGCGATCTGGAACAGTACTCCGTCTCCCAGGCCCTGGAGTTTGCCTACAATTCCTGGGCGATCGCAACCCTGGCCAGGGACCTGGGCGATACCGAAACCGCGGAGCGTTTTTCGGGGCGATCGACCCGTTACAGGACCTATTTCGATCCGGAGGTTGGCTTCATGCGGGGAAAAAACCGGGACGGGAGCTGGACCACCCCCTTTCATCCCCGCTATTCGTCCCACACCTCGGCTCCCTATGTGGAGGGCAATGCCTGGCAATGGAGCTGGTACGTGCCCCACGATGTGGAGGGGCTCATGGCGCTGTACGGGGGGAAAAACACCTTTGCCGTTAAGCTGGACTCCCTGTTCACGGTGAGCTCCGAGGTGCTGGGGGAGAACCGGTCGGCCGACATCACAGGCCTGATCGGTCAATACGCCCACGGCAACGAACCCAGCCATCACATCGCCTACCTGTACAACTGGGCGGACCAACCCTGGCGAACGGCCGAGGTGGTGACGCAGATCCTGGATGAGTTTTACACCGACCGGCCCGACGGACTGTGCGGGAACGAGGACTGCGGGCAGATGTCGGCCTGGTATGTCCTGAACGCCCTTGGCTTTTACCCTGTGTGTCCGGGCGATCCGCGCTACTCCCTGGGACGTCCCCTTTTTGAGGAAGTCCGCCTTGCCGTCGGTGAGGGGCGGACCTTTACCGTGAAGGCGGAGAATTTCGCTCCCGAAAATCCCTACGTGCAGGAAGCCCTTCTGAACGGCGAAAAACTGACCACGCCCTTTCTTCCCCATTCGGCCATTGAAAGCGGATCGACCCTGGTGTTCCGGATGGGACCGGAAAAAACGGTGTTCTGGGAAAACTAAAGAGGTATGAAACCCAGGGTCCGGAAGGACAGCTCCTTGCCGTAGGCTGTCCCGGCTTCGTTGGTGGCGTAGGCTCGCACGTAGTAGGTGGTGCTGATGTTCAACCCGTCCATCTCGCTTTTATAGTCGCCCAGGCCCGAGCCGTCCTCCGATTTGGAATCGGCCACGGTGGGTTCGGGCGAGGTGCTCCAGCAAACCCCGCGGACCGTCACCTCGGCTCCCCCGTCGGCCAAAACATCCCCACCGCTACGGGCCGAGTTGAACCAGATGGAGGAGATCTCCGCCGTTTCCACCGTCGGCAATTCCGCCGGTGTGGTGAATGTGCGGGACGATCCGTAGCCCGTTCCTTTGGCACTCGTGGCATAGGCACGGAGATAGTAGGTGGTGCCGGGCGCCAGACCGGTGATGGAACTGGTGAAGCTGCCCGTTCCTTCACCATCCTCGGTGCGGGCATCGTCGACCGTGGGGTCGGGGGAGGTGCTCCAGCAGACCCCCCGGACCGTCACGGGACGACCCCCTTCATCCGCAACCTGACCCCCGCTGGAGGCCGTGGTGGAGGTTAGGTCGGTCACGGCGGCGGTTGACACGGAAGGCAGGGCACAGGAAGCGGTCACAAATGTGCGCTCCTCTCCATAGCCTGTTCCTGCGGAATTGGTTGCATAGGCACGCACATAGTAGGTGGTCTCGCAATCCAGGCCTGTAAGTTGGCTGGTGAAGGTTCCGCCCCCCGCACCATCGGAACTGTGGCTGTCGGCCGTGGTCGGAGCCGGGGACGTGCTCCAGCACACCCCTCGGGCCGTGACGGATGCACCGCCGTTGTCGGTGATCACCCCGCCTCCCTGGGCCGTGGACTCGGTGATGTTGCTGAGGACGGACGTGCTGAGAACCGGAAGGTCCACCGGACAATCCGATGTCTGGAAGCTCCGTTCCTCACCGAAGGCAGTGCCCGCCTCGTTGGTTGCATAGGCCCGCACATAGTAGGTGGTCCCGCAGGACAGACCGGACAACTGGCTGGCAAAGGTTCCGGTTCCGTTTCCATTGACCGTGTGATTGTCAGACAGATCCGGCTCCGCGGTAATGCTCCAGCAAATCCCTCGGGCCGTCACCGTTCCGTTTCCGTCATCGGTGACTTCTCCCCCGCCTTTGGCTGCATTCTGCGCAATGTCCGTAATGGCCGCCGTCGACACCTGGGGCAGAACGGCGGGACAATCGCTGGTGGTAAAGCTCTTTTGACTGCCATAGCCCACCCCGTGGGAATTCTTCGCGTAAGCCCGGACATAATACACCGTACCGCATGCAAGACCCCCCAACGTGGAGGTGAAGGTGCCGATGCCGAAACCGTTGATGGTCTTCGGGTCCGCAACGGTCGGATTCTCCGAGGTGCTCCAGCAGACGCCCCGTTCCACCACGGACGCACCCCGCTCCTCCAGGACCTCTCCCCCGCCTTTCGCCCCGGTCCGGGTGATGTCGGTCAGTTCGGCGGTGGCCACCACCGGCACCCCGACCAGGCAGTCCAACGTCGAAAAGCTCACTTCCTGTCCGTAGGCCGTACCCGAAGAGTTGGCAGCATACGCGCGGTAGTAGTACGTTGTGTTGCACGCAAGTTCTTCCACCCGGGCGGCGAACCGATCGCTGCTCACATCAAGAGCCAATACCTCATCCCCGGTGGTGGGCGAGCCCGTCGTGTTCCAGCAAATTCCCCGCTGGGTGATGTCCGTGCCGCCGTCGTTCACAATCTCGCCGCCCAATCGAGCCGATTCCGTCCCGATTTCCTCCGGTATCAGGGAAAAAAGGGATGGCGACTCCAGCTCCAGGGTGGTCACTGTTTTCTGGTCCGAATAGAACGGCTCCCCATCCAGCTCCACGTAGGCGCGGATGTAATACAAGGTGCCTGGAACCAGACCGCTGAGGGTATCCCGGAACAAACCGGTGTTGGACAAACGGCCCAGGTTGGTGGTTGCATCCGAGACGGTCGGATTCGACCGGGTTCCGTAGCAGAAACCATGCTCATCCACGGCGGGGACATGAAGCTCCATCATGTTTCCCGTGATCACGGTGTGGGTGTAGCCGGTGGTCAGAATCGACTCCATCCGGAATTGAAAATCATCGTCTTCCTCCTTCTTGCAGGAGGCGACAAAGACAAACAGGACCAGGACAAACAGGCTCCACATCCGGAGCCTGGCATTCAGAACGGGATTGTACTTCTTCATGATCAGAACGTTTCGGGGAATTCAGCAAACCGGAGCCCTCCATTCATCTGGAAAGGCCCCCTCGGTTTTGTAACGAATCCCGTGCCAAATTGTTTTCGGAACCGCCGGTCGGAAAGGAAATTTTCCTGACCGGGCAGGTTCCTACCAAAAATCGGGTTTCACTGCCGAACTACCGTCGTACTGACGGCAATCGACGCAATGGTGATTGACCTGGGCGTACACGGTGGTCCCGTCGTAGTAGCCGGGCGAAATACGAGGGAAAGGTCGTGGGGCTGCCGGAACCCGGACCGCGGTCGACGGGCAGGCAATAGTAGGGATTGGTCTTTTTGGAAAGACCCGGGATGTCGGAAGCAAAGGCGCGGTATTCCTGCACCCCCGACATGGTGAAAAATCCCAGCACCTTCTCTTCTGCATCTTCCACGTTGCAGATGTTCGATTGAAGAAGGGCCGGCTGGCGGTCGAAGATCGTCCCCTGTCCCTGCCGAAGATTTCCCACTTCCTTCCAGTATTTGTATCCCTCGGGGCCGATGGAAAACTGCCGGACCAACAGGCTGTACTTGAACATCAGCTTCTGTTCGTTCCAGTCGTTGGGCACGAACTCCAGGGATTGGCGGAACGATCCGTAGTTCAACCGCTGGGTGGCCAGGCTGTAGCCCGTGGGGATCACCCGGGTGATGTAACAAATCCGGGAATTGTCCTCCCCTTCCAGCTGGATCCGGTTCCACCGGTTCGGGTAATGTAGGCTTCCATGACGGGATTGTGGAACTCATAGGTTTCGATGAGCTCCCACCGCAGGTATTCGTTGCTTGCGTCGTCGTAGGTGAAATCCACATAAAACCGGATGCCCGGCACGGGGTCCTCATCCCCTGCATACACCATGTCCTCCACCTCATAGAACACCGAATCGATGACCGGCGCGGACCGGAGCCGGTCGAAATCCGATTGGTATTCGTTCCCGTCCGGGGTGACCACCTGAAGACGAAAGGACATGCCCGGTTGCAGAAAATCCGCATCCAGATCGGCCGCATAGTGCCCGGGTCGATCGCCCGGAACAAATTCCCGGCTCTGGCCGTCGTCGCGGTGAAGCACGGCGTAACAACCTTCCTCCGCATTGAATTTTGGCGCTTCCGGATGGGACGACCGGGAGATTTCGATTTCCTGCACCCCCGGTTTGTCTGTGATGTGGGCACTGATCACCAGGAGATTCTCCCGAAGGAACATGTCGTCGGCGTGGTAGGGCTCCACACATCCCCGGAGAAGGACAGAACCAAAAAGAAGGACGCGGGCGACGGGGCGGAACAAGGAATTCACTTCGGGAAGTTCGCGATTAAAGAAAAAGAAAACGCAAGATACACATTATCCCCCTTCGTTCACAGGCAATGTGAACACAAAGCGACATCCTTCCCGGTACTGGGAATCGATCCATATCTCCCCTCTGCATTGCTCCACAAATTCCTTGCAGAGGATGAGTCCGAGCCCTGTCCCGCTTTCCTGGTCGGTTCCTTTGGTGCTGACGTTCTGATCCAATCGGAACAATTTGTCCCTCTCCTCTTCGGGTATACCCATTCCCGTATCCACCACCGAAATCTCCACGAAATCCCCCGAATCCGACAAGCTTGCCTCCAATTGCACCTTTCCTCCTCTTGGGGTGAATTTGATGGCATTGGATAGCAGGTTCCGAAGGATGGTCTCGGTCATCTTTCTGTCGGCGAATACCTCTAGGTCCCCCGAAACCTCCCCAAGGATGACAATGTCCTTCCGCAAAGCGTTCGACTCTGCCAACTGAACCACGTTCCGGAAGATGTCCTTCAAAAGCAGTCTTTCCGGAGCATTCTTCATTTTGCCGGTTTGTGCGTTTGCCCAGGAAAGGAGGTTCTCCAACAAGGCATACATTCGTTTGATCTGTTCCGACATGCTTTGGATGAACTCCAGTTTTTTCTCCTCCGGAAATTCTTTGAAGCTGGTATTCATAAGCTCACTCAAGGCCAACAGAGAGCTGAAGGGACTTTTCAGATCATGGGCAATGATGGCAAAAAACTTGTTCTTTGTGTCGTCCAGAATCTTCAGCTGACGATTTCGAACAGCCAGCTCCATGGCCTGGTCTTCCACCTTTTCCTTTCTCTCCTGCAGGATGCGATGGCTCTTTTTCTTGAGATAATTGATCCGCCACATCAACATCACAATCAGAAACAGGGTCAGGACCCCATAAAGCAAAGCCAGACGAAATACCTTGTGCCGTTTTGCCTCCTCGGCATGAAGTGCTTCCAATTGTTGCTTTTCAAGGGCCACGGCTTCCCGTTCCTTGTCAAAGGCAAATTTCGATTCCAGGGCGCTAATTTTTAGCAAGTTGCCCTTATTCAGCAGACTGTCGCTGTAGGTTTTGAACACGACCTGGTAGGTGTAGGCCTCCTCGAAATCTCCCAAAATCGCACAGGTCTCTGACAAAATCTCCGCACTTTCCCTGACCAATTCCGCATTGCCAATTTCCCGGGCCATGGAATAGGCTTTCCTGCCATAGGCATAGGCCTGATGAGGATCCTTCAGATCCCTGTAATAGGCGGCAAGCCCCACATAACTGTAGGTCTGGGTGGATTTCTTTCCGATGGAGTCACTGATGGCCAAGGCCTCACGGTAGTACTTCAATGCCAGGGGGTACTCTTTCAGATAGCGGTAAATGGTCGCCACGTTGTTGGAGGATGTGGCGATCCCCCGGATGTTCTGCAAGGTTCGATCCATTTCCATGGATTTCAGATAATAGGCCAGGGCCTGCTCATGCTGTCCCTGGTATTCGGCCACAATTCCCAGATTGTTTAAGGTGGCGGAAACACCGGGTAGATCGTTTGTGGCACTGTCGAGGCGCATGGAACGCTCATAGAAGGCGGATGCCTGGACATACTCGCCCAGGAACAAGTAAATGTTTCCCAGATTGTTGCAGACTGTGGATATGCCGGAGGAATCGTTCAGCTGTTCCACAATCTTGAGGGAACTCTGATAATACTCAAAGGCCGAGGCATAATCGCCCTGGGCAGCATAGATTTTTCCCAGATCGTTGTAGGCATCCGAGATCCCGTTCAGATCTCCGAGGTCCTGCAGGATGGTTAGAGCTTCATCATAGCATTCCAGGGCCCGCACATAATCCGAGGTGTTCTCGTAGTAC
This sequence comes from Bacteroidales bacterium, assembly GCA_041393235.1. GTDB lineage: Bacteria > Bacteroidota > Bacteroidia > Bacteroidales. Next base: position 66,977 of record JAWKKO010000011.1, on the reverse strand, counting down.
CACCCGATAAGCCGCAAACCCTCCCCCTCTCCCCTGGGGTATCCGATCTCCCTGGCCAAGGCCACGGCTTCCTGGCTGAAGACCAAGGCTTTTTCCTGATCCTGATCGGCCCAGGCCCTGGCGGCCTGGTTCAGCAAATTGACCCGCAGGCTGTCCTGGAACAAATGCTGCTCCAGAAGAAGCTCCAGGCTGTCCGTCTGGTGATTTCCATGCACCAAAGAGCTGGGAGCCAGGATCCACCACAAGAGAAGCAATCCGATGGCTGCTCTGTAACTGGAAAAGGCCATGACACAAATGTAAGATAGATTGTGATACCTTCCTCCCCTTAGGACAGATTCCCCAACCAGGCGCTCACCATCCGAAGCTCGCCGTGGGAATGCCCGCCCTTTCCCAGTGCATGGGAGTGCGCGATGGAACCCTTGGCTTCGCGGAGGAGGGCGGCAATCTCTTCCACCCGGGCCTCGTCCAGGACGGCAAACACATCCACCTCGCCGGATGCGATCCCCTGGGTGAGATGGGTCTCCACGGTGGATTGAGCCAGGTCCCGCGCCGAAGCGATCTCCGGGATCGATTTTCCCTCCCGGAGCAGGGTCCAGGTGATCCGGGCCGATTCCCCCTTGTTGCGTTTCGCCCCCTTTTTCTGCTTGCGGCCGCTTTTCCCGGTTTTCGTCTTGAATCGTTCCGCGGCCGATTGCTGCGCCTCCTCCCAGAGGAGCTTCCCGGTGGTCCCCGCCATGGAAAAGCGTGGAGATCGTCCCGTGAAAACTCACTCCCCGAAAGGATCCGGCCGGCAATGAATTCAACGGTTTCCATCCCCGCTAGGGCAATCCGGATCTGCTGTTCGATCTCCCCCACCAGGTTCCGGTAGGTCTTGGTCCGGGTGAGTTGTTCCACATCCGCCGCATGGAACAGGACCTGCTTCAGGTTCTCCTCCATGAAAACAAGATAGTAGGTCCTCCCTTTCCGGATCCGTTCCAACAGCTGCTCTTGCTTGCCGGATTGCAGAAGAGACTGCAACTGTTTGCGAAACAGGGCCGTGTTTTTCTTCTCGGCTGCAAAACGGTCGGCGAGACGGGCCATGGCACCGCGCATTTCCTCATCCGCAAATTCCATTTTCTTCCCCTGGTTTTTCTCCAGGCCGTGCAACATCCGTTCGATGGCCGTGAAATCAAAACACCCTTCCACCAGCCGCTCCAGGTAAGTTCGCTGGTTCTCCCGCAACAATCCGGGCAGAGCCTCCTGTTCGTTCACCCGTCCAAAAAACGATCCCACCTCCACGTCGCTCTGGATGCAGGCCGGGCTGATCCGGGTGCGGAGGGTCAGTCCGTCCAGACTGCGCAGCCGGCTGAGGGCCACATAGACCTGCCCCGGTGCAAAGGCCTGACCCACATCGATGACCGCCCGGTCGAAGGTCAATCCCTGGCTTTTGTGAACCGTCACCGCCCAGGCCGGTTTCACCGGGAACTGGGTAAAACTTCCGGTGACTTCCTCCACCACCTCGTTGCTTTCCTCATCGACGCTGTACTTCTTGTTCTCCCAGCGTTCCGTTTTCAGGACATAGGAAGACCCGTCCTCCTGCATTTCCACCGTCACTTCGTCGTCTTCGATCTCCAGCACCCGGGCCAGGCTTCCGTTCACATAGGCCTTCTCCTCGCCGGAATCATTCCGCACGAACATGATCCGGGCCCCGGGCTTCAACTCGATCCGCTCGGGAAGGGGGTACAGCTTTTCCGGAAAATCGCCCTCGATCACTGCCTCGAAAAAGGTAGGCCCGGCCGGGAGGGCATCCATTTTTTTTCGGTTGATCCCATCCGCCGTCCGGTTGTGGGTCGTGATGATGATGGCCTCCTCGTCCGTCGTTTCCCTGTAGTGGCTGTTGAGCAGGGCGATGTCCTCTTCCGTGGCCACGTTGTCGCGCAGGTGATTGAGAACCCCGATGAAGCGATCGTCCCGTTGCCGGAAAATGCGGTCGAGTTCGATGCACACCATGCGCTCCTTCCGGAAGGCCAGGGCTTCGAAAAAATGCATGCTGGGGTAGTGGTTCCGGAGCACCTGCCACTCCTCCTCCTTCACGATGGGCGGAAGCTGATGAAGGTCGCCGATCATGAGCACCTGGGCGCCCCCGAAGCTCCGGGAGAAATCGCCCCGCGCACTGCGCATCCGGAAATCGATGGCATCCAGGATGTCGGCCCGCAGCATGCTCACTTCGTCGATGATCAGGAGCTCGGTGGCCCGGAGCACCTTTTTGCGCATGCTGTTGAGCGTGTGGACCCGGGTGAGGCTCTGCCGGGTGAAAAAGGGAAGATGACCCGGGAGGCTATCCCCGGACGTGGGTTCGGGCAAAAAGCTCCCGAAGGGCAGGAGGAACTGGGAATGGATGGTCACCCCGCCGGCATTGAGCGCGGCAATCCCCGTGGGAGCCACGATCAGAAAGGTTTTGTGGGTGCTCTCCCCCAGATTCCGTAAAAACGTGGTTTTGCCGGTCCCGGCCTTCCCCGTCAAAAATACATGGCTGGCCGTCTGGTTGATGAAGCGGGCCGCCATCTCCAGTTTTGAAGTTGTTTGCAGGTCCATGATCTAAAAATCCCCGGAAGGTAACAAGTATTTATATCACAAGACCCGATTCATCGGCTTTCTGCCGGCAAGAATGCAATCAGGATGGGGTCCGGACCAGATTCCGGGCCAGGATTTCCAGGACCCGCCCCCATCATAGGGCTTGGAAAGGTAATCGTGAAATCCGGCTTCCAAGGTTTTCTCCCTCTCCCCATGATGGGCGTAGGCGGTTTGGGCGATGATCAGAAGGGAGGAATTGAATTCCCGGATGCTCCGGACCGCCTGGTAACCGTCCAATTCCGGCATTTTGATGTCCATCAGCACAATGGAGATGAGGCGGATGGTCCCGGACAAGATTCACCGCCTCGATTCCATCCCGGGCACGGATCAGGGTCGGACAAAGAGGACTGAGGATCTGTGAAGGTACCTGTAATTCAGGTCGTCATCCTCCGCTATGAGAATGGTCTGATCTGCGAGCAATTGTTCCATTTCCACGTTGCGTAACCTCCGGTTCTTTCCTGGTTGGATGAACCGGCTTCCAGAACAGGTGAAATGGAAGCTCGAACCCTTTTCTCCGTGGATACCACCCAGATCTCGCCTCTAAGCATTTTCACATAGGCTTTGGAAATGGCCAGTCCCAGTCCTGCGCCTTCATAGGGACGGGTGTGCTGCAGGTCGGCCTGCACAAACCGATCGAAGATGGCATCAATCGGTCGGCCGGGATGCCCATTCCCGTATCTCTCACAAAAAATCCAACGTCCTCTCCCCAATCTGGTAACCAAATTCAATGACCCCCTTTCGGGTAAATTCCACCGCATTGCGCAACAGGTTCTAAAGCACCCGCTCCAGCTTGTTTTTCATCGGTGAGCAGGAAGGCCTTTTCGTCCGGGAGCGCCAGGTGGCTGGTGAGACGAATCCCGTTGTCCGTTGCCTGGGGGGAAAAGTAACCTTGAAGAAACTGAATCAACTCATTCACATTCACTTCCTTCTCCAGCAGAGCGACTGTTCCGGCCTCGATGGAGGCGATCTCGATCAGATCGTTGATGGTGCGCAGCATCCGGTCGCCGCTCCGTTGTATGATGTGGATGTACTGTTCCTTGGTTTCTTCGCTGAGGTCGAGGCTTTTTCAGGAGATCGGTGAACCCCAGGATTCCGTTCATGGGTGTCCGGATCTCGTGGCTCATGTTGGTGAGGAACGCGGATTTGAGCCGCTCGCTTTCCTCCGCCTTTTCCATGGAGGTGCGCAGCTCATTTTCAAAGTTTTTTCGCCGGGTGATGTCCACCCCGTTGATCATGGCCAATGGAACATTGCCGGAAGAATCGATCAAGGGCTGGATGCTGAGGACCAACCAGGTGGAGGATCCGTCGAAGTCAATCCTTGCCTCGGTCACCATTCCCTCCCGACCGGCGATCACCGTCCGGACATTTTGAAGGATTTCCTCACCCGCTTCCCGGTCCACGATATCGAAAATGCTGCACCCGACCATGGCCTCCCGGGTCTGTCCTCCCATTTCCGCCGCCACCCGGTTGACATAATGAAAAATCCCCATCCCATCCAAGGTGACCAGGATGGAATTGAAGCTCTCCGTCACGGTCCTGTATTTTTCCTCGCTTTCCTGGAGTGCCTGCTCCGATAGCTTCTGTTCGGTGATGTCGACAATCTGAGCCATCAGGCACATCTCCCCGTTGAGTTCGAGCCGGTTGCCCCACAAAAGCACGGGCCGTTCTTCTCCGGATTTCAGTCGTGCCGTGGTTTGCAGGCCACTGATCCGGCCTTCGGCTTGCATGGTACGAACAAACAAAAGGTGGTCCTCGGGGTTTGCCCAGATACCCAGTTCGTCCGTTGTGTGACCGATGGCTTCCACGGCACTGTAGCCGTAGAAATCCACAAAGGCCGTGTTGACATTGAGGATGCGTTTGTCCCTCATCCGGGAGATGCCGATGGCCACCGGGCTGAATTGGAAGATCGAATGAAAGCGGCTGTTGCTTTCCCGGATGGTGAGTTCAGATTTCCTCTGGTCCGTCACATCGTAATTCACCCCGATCATTCGCACTGGGGTCCCCTTTTCATCGCAAAATACCTCTCCTTCTGCCTTGAGCCAATGCACAGATCCGTCTGGCCACAGAACCCGGAATTCGGTGTTGTATTCTTCTCCGTACAGTCTGCTTCGACGGGACATTTCATCGCATTCTTCCCGGTCCTCTGGATGAATCCCCTGCAGCCAGGCTTCGTAGGCACCACCGAATTCACCGGGGTTCAACCCGTAAAGCTCATACATCGCTTTGTCCCACACCAGCTTGTTATCAGAGATGTCCCAATCCCAGATCCCCATCTTCGCCGCCCTCGTCGCAAGGTTCAGACGTTCCGAGAGCCGTTCCCGCTTTTCTGCCTCCAGCTTGCGTTCGGTGATGTCCACAGACAAAATGATCAGACCTTCCTCCTTTGGCTGGATACTCAGCTCGAACCAGCCCAACGTGCCATCCGGATAGGTGAATTGATTGTCGAATCTCTTTGCCTTGCGGGACTCCATGCATTGGGACAGGACCTCGAACAAGGGTGTCTTCTCTACGCCTGGATAGACCTCCATCATGGTTCTCCCCACCAATTCTTCCTTCCTGAGATGGCTGTGATCCGTGGCGGCCTGATTCAAATAGATGTAACGCCAGTCATAACCAATGATCTGACACCCCTCATGCAAGGAGTCCAGCACCTGATAGTCAATCCCAGTCCCAGTCGACTTTCTTTCTTCCAAGGTCACCGGTCATCAAATTTGAGCAAGTAGGGTAGCACCGCCTGCCTTCACAGAAGCAGGTTTCAGGGAGAAGTGTGGAGTTTCTCTATGCAATTCGGGATTGTGTGAAACTCATGGCTGATAGACAAGGTAGTGATATTTAGTATATTTTCCAACTTGTCGCGCCTTTGACCGATATCAGGGAAGCTAAAAAATGCAACCTTCTCGACCTATTCCAGTATACGTAGCCAGCCAAACAACCCATGCCCTCCCATGATCCCATTCAAGAAAACCTTTCTGCTTCTGGCATTCTCCCTGGCCCTCCCGGGAAAACACTTCGCCCAGGAAATGGACCCGCAGACCGGACGTCTCGTTAAGATCCGCGAACTGAAGAATGGCAGTTTCGAACGACTTGAAATGACCGACGATTCATTGCTGATCTTCAAAGGAACCTACAAATCCCTGGATCCCCTGATCAGACACGGCCGCTTTTACTACTTCCACCCAACCGGGTACGTGGAGACGACCGGATTCTTTGTGGATGATGTCCCCCATGGTACGTGGGTGACGTACAATGAGGAACGAGACACTCTCCGTTCCCTCAACTATGGGGCGGTTTGGGATTTCATGGAATCGGAGGCCCACAATTTCGCGATCGATCCGGGCATCCTGGATCAACTCAGCCCTCAGGACAAACAGACCATGAATCCGGACGGGACCTTCTACCTCACCGATGATATGCCCACATTCCTCGGCCGGAACGACATGACCGGGTACCAGGATTACATCCGGGAACACATGCACTACCCCATCCATGCCGCACGAACGGGGCAAACCGGCACGGTCATTCTTCAGTTTCTGGTGGATACGGAAGGCAAGGTCAAAGACCCGCAGTTTGTCCGGCATGCCAACCCGGACTTTGATATGGAAGCCCTACGGATCCTTCTGGAGGCACCGGACTGGAAACCGGGCACCATCCATGGATTACCAGTTCATACCGTACACACCCGACCTTTCCTGTTTACCTACGAGCAATGGAAAAAGGAAGATCTTGGGTGGATCCAAAAGAACCTGGAAGAACCTCCCTCGTTTGAGGGAGAGGAGTGGCCGCTTTCCTTCCGTACATACATCGCACGGAATTTGAGGTATCCTGAACGAGCCGCTGAAAATGGCATTACAGGCCGGGTCCTCGTTGAATTCACGGTTCTTGAGGATGGGAATCTGGATCAGGTTCGGGTCAAGGAAAGCGTGGATCCGGATCTGGATGCAGAAGCCATCCGTGTCGTACGATCCTCCCCCCGATGGGAACCGGCAAAACGGAATGGAGCGTCACGGCCCATGACGCTAATCATGCCCATCAACTTTGTTATGTAACATCCTTCTCCGCCACGAGCAAACGGGCGTACTTCCGGAAGTAAAGCGATTCCATGAAGCCGGAAAAGCCATAGCCCCGGAGAATGTCCTTCCAGTCGCGCTGGATGTAATCGAATGCATAGATGCATTCCACGGCCTGGAAGATGCGGCGGTGATGGGCCGGCATCTCCTCCAGTTTGAACTCGGAGAAATCAAGAATGTAAAGTCTGCCCCCCGGCGCCAGGTGAGCGTATGCGTTTTTCAGGATCGCCTCCCGTACTTCGTGGGGAAACCCATGGATCACGAAACTGATCAGTACTTTGTCGAATTGCTGATCCAGGTCCAGGGGCTCATCGATCCGGTTGCGGACAAAGGTCATCCGATCGTCGTCCCGGTGCTTGCGCCGAAACTGCTTTTCCATGACCGGCGACAGGTCCACGCCGGTGATCCGGCCCTCTGCCCCGATGTATCCGGCCATGATCCCCGCGTTCTTCCCGGATCCGCATCCCAGATCCAGAATGCGGTCCCACTCCCGGATTTCCATGTCCCGGAAGGCCCTCTGCAGGAAGTTGTCGTACTTCCCGAAGGAAATGAAATTCATGATCCGGTCGTAATGCCGGGCGATCAGCGGTGTGAGCTCGATCTTCGATTCCTTGTAGAGTTTCTTTGCCATGGGATTCTATTGTCTCGTTCATGGCAAAAGTAGGGAGGACAACAGACGCGGTCAGTGATTTGTGTTACAATGGGAAAAACCATGGGCTTTAATCCCTCACACACCTCACATACAAGGAGTTTTGATTCTCCATGGATTGATATATATAGCTGTTGAATCTACGAATGTCACCCGAATCATGATTTAAAACTCTCGCAGCTTCATAATCTGCGCCGCTATAGAATTCTGTCCCTCCGGGTGACCAAAACCAGGATTGAGTATGCATGTACCTGAATTCCAGTGTAACAGTGGCCACATTCATCACAAAGGCACCTCCGGGAAGGGCTTCAAATCCAACTTCATCTGAGGCACCCGTGTTTGGCGTATTCCAGAGCTCATAACCCTCCTGCTTCAGCTTCCCGCCTGCAACTGCGTCTCCCCCCAGATGTGCGATCAATCGATCCCATTCGACATTTGTGGAAATGTGCCAACCGGCCGGACAAAGCTTATTGGTTTGCATAACCAAATCATCCCGATACAGGGCCCCATACGTTTCGCAATTGCTTTCCTGCAGATCATAGCAGACATACTGGTACACTCTTTCTTCAAAGGGAGATTCTGAGGGATCCGTATAGGCTCCCATGGTTAACTGGGTCCCATCGTTCAACCGCGTCACCTTCAGATTCTCCGCCATCCAGGCCTGGTCTCCGATCTGAACGGTTTGATACACATTCCCATCGATGTCCACCAATGAGCTTTCATCCAACGTGGAGAAGGAGAAGATTTCCCCATAGCCCGTTCCGGCCGTATTTTTGGCATAAGCCCGGAGGTAGTAAGTCGTGCCCGCCTCGAGCCCGTTGATGTCGCTGGTGAACGATCCCACTCCCGAGCCGTCCTCGGTCCACGCATGCTGGTCGTTGGGTTCGCTCCAGGTGCTCCAGCATACGCCCCGTACCGTTACATCGCTGCCCCCGTCATCCGTCACTTCGCCCCCGCCCATGGCCGAGGTCTGGAGGATGTCCGTGATGGAACCCGTCACCACGGTGGGCACATTGGCCGGGGTGGTGAAAGAGACGATATCCCCGTATCCGTCCCCTGGGCATTCTTTGCATACGCCCGCAGGTAGTAGGTCGTTCCCGGCTCCAGTCCGGTGACGCTGCTGCTGTAGCTCCCCGTTCCGGCTCCCGTCTTCCGTCCGCGGATGGGTGTCGTTGGGCTCCGACCAGTGCTCCAGCAAACGCCCCGAACCATCACGTCGCTGCCCCCGTCATTGGTCACATTCCGCCGCTGGTTGCCGTGCTCGAAGTGACATTGCTCAGAACCGTGGATTTGAAGCCGTGGGCACGGTACAGGAAGTCGTATTAGCTCACCTGGTTGCCATAGGCCGTCCCCGCCTCGTTGGTCACATAGGCCCTTACACCAATACGTCGTTCCGCAATCCAGTCCGTCGATGCTGCTCGTGAAGCTGCCTGTTCCGCTCCCATCCGTGCTGTGCGCATCCGACAGGTCCGGGTTCTGGTCCTCGCTCCAGCGAATCCCCGGGCCGATACCGTCCCTCCCGTCGTTGGTCACGTTCCCGCCTCCCGATGCCGTGGCCATCGTGATGGCACTGACAGCCGAGGTGGTTTCCGTGGCCCGCTGGACACTCTCCGTGGTGAAGCTCACCCTGGTTGCCATAAGGCCTTCGGATTTCCCACTGTTGGTCGCATAGGCCCGAACATAATGCATCGTCTCACAGGACAGTCCCGAGGAGCTGGCTCGTGTGAGGTACCCTTGTCCGTCGCTGGAATGGCTCCCCGTGACCGTCGGGTTCTGGGTCGTGCCCCAGCAGATCCCCGGGCAGTGACCTGGGCACCCCCGTTGTCCGAGATGATCCCCCCGCCCTGGGCCCCGGTCGAGGGTGATGTTGCTGATGGCCGTCGTTGTCGGGTGGGCACTTCCACCGGACAGGCGCTGGTCTCAAAGCTCCGTTGCTCTCCATACACCGTCCCCGCCTCGTTGGTGGCATAGGCCCGCACATAGTAGGTCGTCCCACACGCCAGACCCGTCATCTGGCTGCTGAACGCCCCCGTGCCGCTGCCGTTCACCGTGTGGTTGTTCGATGAGCTCGGTTCCCTGGGATACGCTCCAGCAGATCCCCCAGGCCGTCACATCCCGGCCCCCGTCGTCCGGTCCCTCCCCGCCCCCTGGGCTCCTGTCTGTGTGATCCCCGCGATGGCAGCCGTGGTCACAGTGGGCAACTCCGCAGGGCACTCTCCGGTGGTGAAACTTTTCTGCTCCCCATACCCAACGCCATTGGCGTTTCTTGCATAGGCCCGCACGTAATACAGCGTCTCGCATTCGAGGTTCGTCACCACAACCGAATACGTTCCGATCCCATATCCGCTCGAGGCATACTGATCCTCCACCGTGGGACCTTCCGATGTGCTCCAGCACACCCCACGCTCAAACACCGAAGCGCCACGCTCCTCGGTCACCTCACCTCCGACCGTGGCTCCCGAAGTGGTGATGTTCCCAATTTCCCCTGTGAGCACCTCCGGGGCGCCCACCACACATTCCCAGGGTCGTGAAGTCCTCCTGCCATAGGACGTTCCGGTGGCATTCGTGGCGAGCACGGTGGCCAATGGATCGTGTTGCATGTCAATCCCGTCAGCTCCTGGCTGAAATTGGCTCCGCTGCCTTCGATGAGCATCACGTGATCCCCCACCGTCGGGTTCCCCGTGGTGTTCCAACAGATCCCCCGCTTGGTGACCGAAGATCCGCCGTTGTCAAGGATCTCACCGCCTACCACGGCGGATTCCGTGGTGATCCCCGATGCGATCAGGGTGTACATCGATGGCGTCTCCAGACTCTGGGTGGTGAAGGTCTTCCCCTCCGAATATTGCGCCTGGCCTGAAAGCATGGCATACGCCCGGATGTGGTATGTGGTCCCGGGTGTCAGATTGGTGATCGTGTCCCGGAACAAGCCCGTGTTGGCCAGGATGCCCAGGCTGGTGAAGTTGTCCGACAAAGTCGGGTTCTCACTCAACCCATAGCAAAATCCGTGTTGGTCCACCGCACTCACACTCATCTCCACCATGTTCCCCGTCACCACGCTGTAGTCGTAGCTCGTGGTCAGGATGGACTCCATCCGGATCTCAAAACTCTCCTCCTCCTCTTTCTTGCAGGAGGCGACCAGAAGTACCAGAAGTACCGTGAATAATTTGAAATAACGAAATGCAATCGCAGGGGTTGAATGTCTTGGCTTCATCTTGTTGGGGTTGGTTTGAGAGATGATCGAATCATCTCCACCCCAATTTACAAAAATCCGAAACCTTTTCAACCCTCCAACCAAGACCGGATTTACCTCAAATACTCCGCAATGATGATCCGTGTTTGATTCATCATGACCTGAAAGGAATTGGGCCGGCTCATCAATTCTCCCAGATTCTTCGGAACTACCTGCCAGCGAAGGCCGTATTTATCGATGCACCACCCACATTGAGATTCCATTCCTTCCCTGGTAAAATAATCCCAGAAATGATCGATTTCCTTTTGGTCATCACAGTGGATAATCATTGAAAAGGCATCGTTCAATGAATGATGCTCCTTTTCCGTGCACATCAGAGTATACCTTTGACCAAAAATCAGGACTTCGCACAATTCCGCATATCCGCTTGGCCCTTCGCCGAGTGAGGTGATGCTTCCTTCCTGAAGATCATTCCCGAACACAGATTTGTAATAGACCAGAACACCTTCCAGACGACCCTGATCGGCGGACAGCCAGATGCAGGGCTGAATTTTATCTTGACATGACTCCATGGTTTGCAGCGAAATTCCTTCATCCAATCTGGATCAAATTAAGAAATTATCGAACAAAAATTGTTAAGAAAGGAGCCGTTGTGCCTCAGAATTAACAACTCAGGAATCTGCATTCAGATCCTGGTTCTGAATGATTCGCATCAGGGTTTGAAGGATGGATGCAAGTTCAACCGGCAATTCATTTTCCTCCGGAACGTAGATGTCGGTTGAATCGGAACCAGACGTCGTCTCGTACCGGAAACTCGTAATCGGCAGATCATAAGGTTTGCCCTCCCCAAATCCATACGCCTTCAACAACTCGATGTCTTTCAAGGTGAGAAGCCTTTCTTCAATCGACTCCATCTCATTGGCTCCCAATGGATAGGTGAATGTCCGATCGATTTCTGCGACTGGATTCTTTTCGGTCACATACAGATGCCCGGAATGATCAAAGACTGCTGAAAACCGGTACCCCGTCCAGGCGCTGGTTACGGCATACTCGACCCGGAACGCCTCCGTGGATTCGGATTCCTTCCCACAACCATGCAGAATGGAAAGAAATAGGACCCCGATAAAGATGCGTCTCATAGCAACGTTTTGGTCAGGATGCAGCATGACATCGATTCGTTGCGCAAAAGAGCAGAAATGACACTTCAATACAAAAACATCGTGTCGATCGCTGCAATTTGAATTTCCGTTTTCAATTCCACTGCAAATGGATGATTCCGGCTGACCTCATAAGACCTCCTGAACACCCCATGGTGCGTCTCCACCTCAATCCAGGTGATGGTACAACTGCGGCCATTCATCCAAAGGACGGGTGTGGGGTCCACATTTTCAATCATTTGCATATCTGTCGATGAACAGACAAACAGATCGTTGTCTCGAAGAAATGCAAGCAACGCACCGACCCCCTCCTCCGAACAAACCACGTGTTTGTCGAGATAATTTGCATGCCAATACAAGGCGAATTGCTCGCCCATGACATAGAAGAAGAGATATTGCAGATATCCCTCCAGGGAATCCTCGGGTGTGATGTTTTCACGAGCCCGTCTCCTGGGCTTCATGAGGGAATGGATGTCTCTTCCGGGTCCCGGATTTTTGAAATTCCTGCGTTCGAGAAACAGGATTGGGAATCCATCCGCTGACCGGTCCACGTAAATGCAATCGCATCGTTTCCCTTCCGGCAATCCGAGTTTGTCGAAAAAAGACAGGTACACATCCAGGCTGAAGGTCGCCGAATCGATGCGGCATTTCCCCTCTCTGCAATCCAATCGAACCGAATCCTGGTACCGGGAAACGGTCTCGATGAATGAACAGAAGCTTTGTCCGGATACCAGATTGGCACCTGGAAAATCCAGAGCCAAAAGGAAAAGAAGTACAGCAGACAGCTTCGGTTTCAAAGGCGGATCGGTTTATTGATATTGGTCGGATTCCCTCAGTCTGATTCAAGGATTGTGCCAGGCTGCCTGGAAATTGCCATCACGCCCAGAATAAACCCTGACTTTGCCTCGGTGTAGGCCTCCCGGTTATTTCGGAAACGGATGGCGAGTTCAATTTTAAGATTCTCATAAGCCCGGGCAGTCTCCGGGTGATGAATCAAATGATCCCGGAACCGGATTTCATCCCAATCTCCCTCATAGCGCACATGCACATGGAAGGCTTGTCCCCTGAATCCATGGGGAGTGTATCCCTTCACGAAAGTCATGTGAGGAGGAGGATTGTCCGGTTGCGGAGTGAGTCGATAGCCAAGGGTACGAAAGACCCGTTCCAATTTCCGATTCTCCGCCAGATTGGATACTTGCAGCAAGATATCGATGGTTGGTTTTGCCTTCATTCCGGGCACGGCCGTACTTCCTATGTGGTCGATGCGCACAAAATCGGAATCGTCGATTCGCTCAAGGATTCGATTCTTTTCGATCGCATAATGTCCAGGCCACTTCGGAGAATACGTCTCAATCACAACAGGGAAAAGCTGCCCAAGCTCTTCCGCATTCAAAGCGCCGAGATCAACGGGTTTTTTCATAGAATTTCGTTGATGATCCGGCTGATCTCTTCGCCTCTCGTGAGAACCATCATGTGGGAGCCGCCTTCGACGAGAAAATCAAAGGAAACATTCCGGATGGGGATCGTGTGGTCCTGATCGCCGTGGATGTGAATGATGTTCCCCGGGCTTTCGGTTCGCTCCCACTCCAGAATCCATGGCAATGGTTCGCTTGAGAAGAGTCGGATCCTTGTCCTTCAGCATCGCTTTGCAGGTTTCCTTTTCCAGCTTTCGATCCGGCTCCACAACCGGCTGCAGCACCATCGGCGCCCCTCTTTGCGGTCGGACCGGGAACCGCCCGGTGGATGGGAACACGGCGCTGAAACTTGTACCGCCGGGGCAGCTCGTTCCGGGACTTGGCACTGGAAATGAATGACCTTTTCCGGATGCAGAAACGCACTCATTTCCGCCGCCAGCATCCCCCAAGGGAATATCCGATGAGGACGAAGGGATGGGTGGTGTCGATCTGCGCCGACAACACCGGGCAAATTCCGGCATGGTCATGTCCTTTTCCGGGACGGAATACACGACGTGCCGAAGCTCAAAGGATGGATCGATCTGCAGGTTTTTAAACACACGGGCATCCGAGCCCTGCCCGGGGATGAGGTAGAGCACGGGGGACTGGCCCAATGCATGTGTGGTTGGCATCAAAAGACGGATGGTGAGAAACGAAACAAGCAGCACCTTGTATTTGAATCCGGGTGACATGTCAGGATCCTTTCACCGGAATCGAAAACGAAAACACGGACCCCTTCCCCTCCTGACTTTCCACCCAAGACGGCCCGGTGTTTGTCGATGAGCTCCTTGCACAGAATCAGCCCGATCCCTGTGCCCTTTTCGTCCCAGGTGCCGGGGGTTGACACATCCGAACCCGGCTCGAACATACCCGAACGAGATGGCCTCGGACATCCCGATGCCATTGTCCTCCACGGAAACGACCAACAGGTTCCCTTCGTCCTTTGTACGAATGACGATCTTCCCTCCTTCCTCTGTGAACTTGACCGCATTCGACAGCAGGTTCCGGACAACCACATGGATCATGTTGGCGTCGGCCTCGCCCCCTTCGAAACCGGATTCAAAAACAACGCCAATGTCCTTCGCATCGGCCTGATGAGCCATCCCTTCCAGGTTTTCCCGGATCAAGGCGGCGATATCGATTTCCCGGGGTTGGAATTGCAGGTCCCCGGTTTGTGCCCGGGCCCACTCCAGAAGATTTTCCAGAATGCGATAGGCATGACCGGAGGAGTCCTGGAGACCTTCACAAGTTCAAGCGCTCGTTCCGGATCCAGTCCCGGAAGCTCCTTTGCCAGAAGAGCAAGAACCTGGTTCACCTGCCCGACCGGAGCCTTCAGATCGTGGCCGATGATCCGGAAGAGTCGGTCCTTGGAGGCATTCACCGACTGCAGCTCCTGATTCTAAGGGTGATCTCCTCCACCTGCTCCTTGATCACCTCATACTGCTTCTGTTTCAATTCCCGGTCCTGTTCCCGGATGATGAGCAAATACAAAAAGGGCAGGACGGTGAAAAACACCACCATCGATACATAGGCAATGGTCTGATACACATAGGCGCCCATCAATTCCGCCGTTGAAAGATTCAACACCACATAATACATCCGCAGAGCCCAGGGAACGGAAAAGAGAATGGAAATCCACCCGGCAATCCGGTACATCTTACGCCGGTCCTTCTGAAACAGAAGCACCGCACCGAAATAGAGGAAGAGAAAAAAAGTAAACGCTCCGACCACAACCAGCCGGTAGGCATCCCGGCCATCCAGAAGGAGGTTGGAAACATTGAACAGACAGGCCAGGATCGCACCAATCATCAAGATGTTGCGATGCCTTCGCGGCCGGGGGGAGTGCAGAGAAATCACCAGATTGAACTCCCCCGTGAATCCATAGAAATAGAACACATTGTGCAGGAGGATCCAGTCGGTCCGATGGGGATACTCCGGAAGGAGCAGCAGTCCGACCGACAAAACCTGGGCAAATTTGATCAGGATGTACCCCACGGTTCCGGCATCCCTCTTTCGAAACAGGAACGCCTCAATGGCAAAGAACGTTGCGATCGCCGCTCCGGTGAGCACGAACACAAACAGCAGGGTTGGGATGTCAATCGAAGCCATGGTCTGTGGTCAAACCTACGCAAAATCAGGCAGAATTCATAGGTTCAAAAACTTGCACCTTTCACCTGATTGCCGCCTCACTCCCGGATCACCTTCCGCCGGTACCGGTTCTCTGCCGTGTGGATGTCCAGAAAGTAGAGCCCCGGAGTCAGCGTCGACACATCCAGGATGTGATGGTTCTGACCGATGGATTCTACCCGGATCACCCGTCCTCGCGCATCGAGAAGAACGCAGGACTCCATGGGTTCGGGGCACTGCAGTTCCAGGTACTCGGTACAGGGATTGGGGAAGAGGGAGGGCCCGGACAGTTCGGTTTCCTCCACCGCCGAATTCTGGCTGATCCGCCGCAGGTCCATCGCCAGCCGGTAGGTGCCGGTCTCCCCGAGAAAATAAGGAGACGTGACCACGTACAGGGTCTGGCCCCCTTCCGCGACAATGGGCGCGGGCATCACATCGTCGTAGGTGCCGGTCCATTGGTCCCCGTCGAAGCTGTACAGGAAGAGACCGTCCACCGTGTAGTCGTTTCCGTCGCCACTGTCGTAGGAATCGTGCAAACGCATGTCGATCTGGTAGTTGTAGCCTTCATCCAGATCAATGGCAAAGAAGTCCCAGTCGCTGCCCACATGGAAATTGGCGGCGCTGGTTGCGATGGAAGCGACATTGTTTGTCCAGGACGGGACGAACGCAAAGGCATCCCCCACCTCGTCGTTGGACTCGTAAGCATCTCCGGGATAAGGTGGTTCCTGCACGATGAGCTTCACCGGGTTGGGGGCTCCCTCCGTGGATCCGGTGAGTGCAAACTCCCCTCCCTCGGGCTGATGGAAGACCGCAAGGAGGTAGGTTCCGGGAGCGATGTCGAGCTGATCCGTCGAAAAGTGGTAGGTCCGGTAGAATCCGGATGTGATGCTGGTGTTCAGCGCCTGGTCGATGACCATCTCGAAATCCCCTTCGAGGTTGAACAGGTTGATGTCCACGGTGCCCTGAAAATCCGTGGCACCCCAGTTCCCCACCTCCACGGAAATGTCGAGGGCTTCCTGGGCCACTACCCGCTCGGTGGTCACGGAAATCGCCGAATACAACCCGATGGCCTGGGTGTTCTGCACCGCGATCTGGGCCGAGATGGCATAGTCATTCCCGCCGTAACTCTCAGAAATAATGCTCCACTCGCTGCCGGAGGCCCGGGAAAACAGATACACCCGGTAATTTCCCGGAAGCATCTCCAGGGTGCCGTCGTGGGTGAAATCCAGGGCATAGTAGAAACCCGACTCCAGGGTCACCCCTTCGTACAGCTCCACAAACCCGATGAAGGCGTTCTCCTCGTCGAAGATGGCCGCACAGAGGTCGCCCGTGAAATCCGCTCCGCCCCCGTTGGCGATGTCGGCCGAAACGGTAAACCCGTCCCCGTAGCCGATCACCGGGGTGGCGGTTTGCACCTGGCTGTAGAGGCTCAGCCCGAATACCTCGGAAGTGTTGCCCCCGCCTTCTCCTTCCTGGGCCGGCTGGATGCCGATCAGGGCCTGCTGGCCGTCGTTGTACGTGCCTGCTCCGGATCCGATTCCTCCCTCGCCCGGATTCAGGGCATCGAGCAGAAAGTAGCCGTCAAAGTAGCCTCCCCAGCCCCAGTTCATGTGGAAGAAATCGTTGGCATCGTAGCCGTCGCACACAAAGGTGTGACCGCCCTGGCCGAATCCGGCGTATTGGACGGGCCGACCCGCATCAAGTTCGGCTTTCATCAGGCCGGTCCACGCGGCATCCGTGTACTCGTCCCGGAAGATCCCCTGGATGGTGGGGGAATAATCGAAGAACTGCACATAGGCATTCTCGCAGGTCTGGGAATCCGGATAACGCCCGTAGGGATCCTTCACCACGTAGCTGCCCGACCCGCCCTCGGCCGAAACATTGTAGGACATCTCCACCGCCACCCCGCAATGGTACATCAGCGTGGCCACCGCCAGGTTGCCGCTGTTCACCACATTGGGCATGGCGGACCAGTTGTAGGTGGTGGTCCCGAAATTGGCCGACAGGGTGCCGTAGGTGCTGTGGGCATAGGAATGAAAACCGATCCCCGTGGCCGGATAATTCCAGTATTTCATGATCTGGGCCATGGCCGTGGCCGGACAACCGGTGACGGTCAGTTCGCCGTAATCCTCGTCGTAGGGACACAGGGCATTCACGTAGGGCGCCTGGTTCCACTGGGTGGTGAGCAGCGGCGTCACCGCGCTCTCCTCCGAAACGCTTTTGCTTGCCTTTCCCGTCCACAGCGCCTCGATGGCCCGGGTGGCGGGAAGGTTCCTGGCCTGGATGGCCCGGATCTGCTGCCGGTAGCCCTCCAGCCACTTCATGACGTTGGGGAAGATTCCCGGGCCGCACCGATCCGGAGGCGGCATAGCCCAGCACCGGAACCGCCGCATCGTCCCCGGCGATGAGGATGACCCCTCCCCGTCCCCGATGTTGAAGGCATAGATCTCCCGGTATCCGTCCGGTGCGCTTTTCACGAGCAGAGCGCCCGAATGGGCTCCCCGGAACAGGTCGCCGGCATCCGACAGTTCAAGCGCAGCCGCGCTTTTCACCCCGGCGATTCCCCGGGTACTCACATGGCGTTCGGCCATTTTCCGCGCCTGTTCAAGGCTGATCTCCTTCCCCGCGGCATGCACCACCGCCAGGAACAGGACTAACAGGAGAAAACATCGTTTCATCGTTCTTCAATTCAGGGATTGGTCCTGTAAATGTAAGACAAATTGCACCTGGTACGTCAATTGCCAAAGTTTGGCCAACACCAGAAATTGGGTGGTCAGTTCGCTGTCGCTGAAGTACAACATCCATGCAAATGCAAAACTCACTTTTAAATTTACATGGATAAAATCGGGCAGTTTGCTAAAAAACGGCAGTTTGTCGGTTCAAACCGCCAAATTAGGGGTTAGTTTGTCGGTTTAAATCGAATTTATCACCTTTATTGAAAATCCACGGAATGATTGCCCGAATCCTGGCCAACAACATCCGGAACGACCTCTCACTGAACAAAGGCATGGTTCTGCTCGGTGCCCGGCAGGTTGGGAAAACAACCCTCCTGGAACAGCTCGTGCCTGACCGAAGCCGCTGCATCGTCCTCAACGGGGACGAACCCGATTCCCGGGAACGGCTTTCAAACCTGAGTTCGGACCGATTGAAGTCCATGTTTGGAGATGCCCGTCAATTGGTCATCGACGAAGCACAGCTCATTCCCGATATCGGGATCATTCTGAAACGGATCCTGGATTACGTCCCGGACATCCGGGTTTTCGCCAGCGGCTCCTCCTCTCTTGAACTCGCCAATTCGATCAACGAACCACTGACGGGCCGCAAACTGGAATACAGACTTTTTCCGCTTTCGTTCCGGGAACTTGTCGATCATTTCGGTCTGCAACAGGAAACGCGCTTGCTGCCCCATCGCCTGGTATTCGGATCCTATCCGGAAATCGTCACTTCCTCCGGGAATGAAATCAAACTCCTGCGGAATCTTGCCGGAAGCTACCTCTACAAGGACATCCTTTCCTTCGGGACGGTGAAGAAACCCGTGTTGCTGGACAAAATCCTGAAAGCCCTTGCCCATCAAATCGGAAAGGAAGTGTCCTATCAGGAAGTGAGCCGCTTGGTCGGGGCCGACAAAGAAACCGTGGAACGATACATTGATTTGCTGGAAAAAGCATTCATCGTGTTTCGGCTGAATGCCCTGAGCCGGAACCATCGGAACGAAATCAAAAAGGGAAAAAAAATCTATTTCTACGACAATGGAATCCGGAATGCCCTGATCGGGAACTTTCAACAATTTGAAACCCGGACCGACAAAGGCGCCCTCTGGGAAAACTACCTCGTGAGTGAAAGACTGAAATACCTGAGCTACGGGGAATTCTATGGGAACCTGTACTTCTGGCGAACCATCAAGCAACAGGAAATCGATTTCGTGGAAGAAGTGGATGGCGCCTTCAACGCCTATGAATTCAAACTCAGTCCATCAAAACCTGGACGGTTCTCCAGAAGTTTCCTGGACGCCTATCCCATCCGTCATACCCAAACCATTCATCCCGGCAATTTGGAAGAGTTCTTATTCTGATTCCAACACCACCAGCTCCGTCCGCAACCGGAAACTGCCCACGTTGGTGATCCGCCCGGCGATCTCGAATTGCAGGCTATCGTTCAGGGGCGGCTGCCCGAACTTGAAATAGAGAGCCTCGCCCGAAAGCAGGGAGATGTCCATTTCCTCCGTATTCCCCATGTCGTCGAGGCGCCGGAGGATGTCATTGACCAGGCTCCCGGCCGGATGTAACTTGTCGTACTCGTACAGGGTGTACACATGGATCGAATCGATGTCATTGGTATAGATGATGGTCGTGGAGGGCTCCGTGGCGTAAGCGCTCCGGACCAGGGAAAACCCCTGGGCCAGTTCGTAACTGTCAGACAGGGAATCGGGCCAGACGCCCACACCCAGCTCGGCCCGATGGAAGCTTTCCGTGTGGGGGAACACCCCATTTTCATCGAAGGAAAACAACAGCACGGACGCCGATTGGATGGTCCGGTACCTGGTGGTGAGATTCCCCGGGCACCCAGCAAAAAGGAGGGCCAGGGTGAGAAGGATGGCAATTTTTACTGGTTTTGTCATGGACGCAAAGTTCGGAAAAGTATTCATTCATACCGCAAGGCTTCCACCGGATTCCGTCGGGCGACTTGCAGGCTCTGGAGTATCCAGGGCATTGCCTATTGGTATATCGGAAAACTCAAGGCCGTTTGCATTTTAAAATAATTTGAATTTACTTTGCCCTTCAAAGTGCTTCGTAATGGAAATTTCGAATCGATCCCAACAAGACCTCAGCCTGATCCGGGACATGATGGAACGCTCGTCCCGCTTTCTTTCCCTGAGCGGATGGTCGGGCATCTGCGCGGGCAGCTTTGCCCTGGCCGGAGCCGCCCTGGCAGCCTACATCCTGAAAACCGTCCCCGCGTCACAGGTCGGCACCTGGCTGGTGGCGGATGCCCTGGTGGTCCTGGCCCTTGCCATGGCCTCCGGGATTTATTTCTCGTGGCGAAAGGCCAAGCGGACGAAGCACAAGCTCTGGACTGCCGTCACGCGCCGGCTTCTCGTCTTCATGCTCCTCCCCTTGCTGACCGGCGGATTGTACAGCATTCTGCTCATTTCCCAGGGCCGGCAGGATCTGGTGGCGGGGGTCACGCTGATCTTTTACGGATTTGCCCTCATCGGTGCGGGACATTTCACCAACCGGGAGGCTGTCCTGCTGGGCATTGCGGAGGTGATCCTGGGTCTCCTGGCCACTGTGTGGATGGATCAGAGCCTCTGGTTCTGGGCCACCGGCTTCGGGCTTTTCCACATCCTGTACGGAGTCGTGCTCTTCTATCGATACGATCGTCAACCCCAAGACACCAACCGAGGATGAAGAATCCGATCGCAGGCCTGAACAAGGTGTTTGAAAGCCGGATCAAGCTGGGCGTCATGTCCATTCTCCTGGTGAATGAATGGGTGGACTACAACACCCTGAAAGAATACCTCGAGGTGACCGATGGCAACCTGGCCAGTCACCTGCGGGCGCTGGAATCGAATCACTACATTACCGTGAAGAAACAATTTGCCGGACGAAAGCCAAAAACCTCGTATCGATGCACGCCCGAAGGTCAAACGGCATTTCGCGACCACCTGAAAGCACTCGAAAATCTGATGCAATAACCATTTTTTTTACCTCTATACTTTGCTTTTCAAAGTACTTTTAAAACAGAACGAACATGAAAGACAGCGTAACACGAATCATCAACTCCGTCAGTGTCAAGTTCATTGTCATTGGCATCCTGTCCCTTCTGCTGCTCATCCCGGTTTCGATGATCCGGCAACTCGTCCTCGAACGGCAGACCCGCAGCGAAGAAGCCATTCTGGAGGTCAGCCAGAAATGGGGCCTGGCCCAAACGGTGACAGGTCCCTACCTCAACGTTCCGCTGAAGGAACGCCACCTGAACGAAGGAAAAGAGGAGTTCTTCCGGAGGGATCTCTACCTCCTGCCCGATGATCTGAAGATCGACGGCATGGTGAGCCCCGAAGAAAAGACCCGGGGCATCTACCGGGTCATCGTCTACCAGGGCAAACTGCAGCTCTCCGGGAGCATCCGGGTCGATGAAAGCCTGCGGGAGCAGATCTCCGGCATGGAAGTGGCGAACAACACCCTGTACCTGTGCCTCGGGATGACCGATCTCCGGGGAATCAAGGACCTAACCATCCGGGTTGGAGGGGAACTGTTCGAAGAAATGCCGGGCCTGCCCACCGACCGGATTGCAGGAAAGGGAATCCACATTCCCCTCCCCAAGGAAACCCTCGACCGGGAGGTGATCCCCTTCACCATTCAGCTCGATCTGGACGGCAGCCAGAAGCTCTTCTTTGTCCCCCTGGGAAAAACCACCGATGTGCGGCTGAGCTCAACCTGGGCCGATCCCTCCTTGACGGGGCCTTCCTCCCGGTTCCTTCGGAAACCGAAACCGGAGAAGAGGGATTCACCGCCCATTGGAAGGTCAATTACCTGAACCGGAGCTATCCGCAGCACTGGTTCGACAAGTCCCAGGACCTGGAAGAATCGGCCTTTGGGGTCCACTTTCTCATACCGGTTGACCATTACCAGAAGACAGAGCGATCCATCAAGTATGCCCTCATGTTCATCGCCCTGTCCTTCCTGATCTTCTTTCTCACCGAGCTGCTGGCCGGCACCCGGATGCACCCCATCCAGTACCTCCTGGTGGGCATGGCCCTGGTGGTTTTCTACACCCTCCTCATCTCCCTGTCGGAGCACATCGGATTCGGCCTGGCCTACCTGGCCTCCGCCCTGTCCACCGTCCTGCTGGTCGGCCTGTACATCGGATCCACCTCGGGCCGAAAGAAACAGGGACTGATGACCGCGGGTCTCCTGGCGGTGCTCTACGCCTTCCTGTACACCACCCTTCAAATGCAGGATTTCGCCCTCCTTCTCGGTAGCCTGGGGATCTTCCTCGTCCTGGCCATCATCATGTATGTGTCCCGCAAAGTGAACTGGTACAAAGATCCGACGACACCGGAAGACTGAGACCCCTTTCCTTCCGTGCCACAGGCCGGCATTGCATCCTCTTGCAATGCCGGCCTTTTGTCGCTTGCCAAAAAAAAGGTACTGCCGGCCTGGGCGGCCTGAGTTTCCTTTCGCAGGGATCTCAAAGTTTCACATCCACACCCACCATGAGATAGGCCAGCAGAAAGCCCTGGTTTCCGAATTGCATGGTCATGGGCCGGAATTCATAGGCAACCCTGCTGCGCCTGGGATCGATGCGCAGACCGAACGAAGCGTTCGCCCCGGCATAGAAGGACAGGAAATATTCCGAGCTGTTGTTGTTGGCCTCCGGCCATCCGCCCGTCCCGAGCAGACCCCGGGAATAGTTGACGAATCCGCCGGCGGTGGTTACCAGAGAAACCGCCTGGTACCGAAGCAGGTCATAATGCAGGTTCAGTCCCAGCGAGGTAATCCGGTAGAACTGATCGCGCGTGTCCGTGATGCCCAGGGGCATGAAGCCACCCACGACCAGGTTGGGATTGATGCGCAGCTTTCTCCTTTCGCCCAGGCTTCTTTGCCAGCCGATGGAAGTCACGAAGCCATTCCCAAGTTCGCGGTAGGTTTCATTGATCCCCAGACCGAGTCCGGTGCGGATCGAAGTCCGGGAGGGTTCCTCTTCCTGGGCGTGGACCGGCATGCCGGACAGGAACAGTGCCAAAGCGATTGCCCCGAACCACACCGGGATCCTTCTGGCCTTGATGAAATCAAATTGGATCATCCGACGAAGATAGGAGAAAAACAACCAGAAAATGAGATTCACGGCCTCCCGGATGAAACTGTCAAGTGTCGGACTGGCTTCTTTCGGCTCAGCTTTCAGTAACCTTGGAATGGATCAAGCTGCGGTGACACCAGAGGTAGCCAGAAATTGCAAGAAGTAGAACAAAAATTGACACTAGAGAGCCTTCAAACCCAAACATCCCGCCATTCCACGTATTTCCAGGACTCTCCGTATGTTCAAGCACCGAATAAAGCTGGTGACCGCTGACATGAAATCCAAAGATGGGTCCCTGAGTGAAATTCCAACTGAAGTGCATGGCAATTGACAACCAGAGTCGTTTCGTGAAGATCAAAGGCAATCCGAGGAGGATCCCGGCAAGAAAAAGACTAACCAGGGGAATCCAGGAGAAGCCGGCATTCCAACCGTGAAAAACTGAGAAAAAAACGGAAGAAATGACCAACGCCAGCCAGGGTTTGAAGGAAAGCAACAAGTTGTTGAGAACATAGCCTCGAAAAAACACTTCTTCGCCAATGGCGGCTGCTACAAACATCAAAAAGCAAAACAGCAAATCCAATCCATCGTATGTCATTTGCTCCACTTGAACTTGCTTCCATAAAAGCAACACCACAAAACCGAGCCCCACGATCAATAGGCCTGCGATGGCACCATAAGCCAGATCCCTGACCATGTGTTTCATTTGAAATCCCATGCTCCGGAAATCACGTTTGTCGACACCGAACCGAAAAATCCAGACAACAACCAGGCCCCCTACCAGAGTAAATGCGGACATCCACACGTTTTCAAGTGGACTCAACAAGGGATTCCGAACGGTCGGGTCAATTCCGAGAAGCAAAGAACAAATCAACTGCATTGCACCAACCAGAAAAAGGTAGGGAAGCAAGATCAGAATGGGTCGAAGCCAACCTTTTGGAAACTCCTCGGAACGATCGTCCTTTTCATTGCTCATGAGCCTTCGATTGGTATTTCCCGAACAAGGCTATGGTGCCAAATGTAAGAATGGAACCGGCGATTGCCATGACCATCTTCAGAAGCAGATAGGTGTTCGGATCGTTCCGGTCCAGAAGAATCGAAATGATAACTCCGAGTGTGATGACGGCAACAGAGAAGTATTTATGCTCTGCGGTCGCATCAAAGACTTGCTTAATAAGCATATACACAATGGGGACATTGAACAAGTAAATCCCCCAAATGCACATGCCATTTAAATTTTCAAAAGAAGGAAAGGCACAAATTCTGAGAAGGACAGCGCATGTTACCATGACAATGAACAAGACAATACGAATGACTTTTTCCATCGGTTTCGGAGTTTTCTATGGGAATAATTAAAGGTTGGACGGTTGTTGCGGGCTCATTTCTTTCAAGATACAAAAAATGAGTTATGTACTGGTGAACCATCCCCCTCGAATTACCCCAAACTCTCCGCAAGGTTATGTTTTGGTAAAATCACAGGCGATTGAAGGGCAGCCCCCTCAAAACCCGGTGAGAATTCCCTAGATTTATCTCCGGAGAGGCAGGCTATGGGCCGGGCATCCCCACGATCACCCTGAACCCAACCGCCATGAAAACCAAGTCCCTGTCCTTCAAGCACACAAAATTCGGGATCTGCAAAACCCGAATCCACAAACCCGGATTCCCCGCAATCGTTGCCCTCACCCTGGGGATCGCCACCGTCCTCCTGCCTTCCTGTGCGAACAACGACCGGGACACTTCTCCCTGGATCATCACCGCACCCGCGGGCGACCGGTATGTGAGCCTCGATCCGGAGGGCACCACCGTCCTGCCCAACGGTCGGCTCGTGAAACCCGCCGGGAAAAGCATCGTGGTGGCACCCCACCCCTACGGCCTGGCCCTGAGTCCGGACGGCAACACGGCCATCACCGCCAACTCCGGCACAGGTCCCTTGTCCATCACCATCCTCCGAAACATCCTTTCGGACCATCCCGAAGTGCAGCAGGTTCCGCCCGGACCCGCCACCGACGAGGGGGTGCTGGCCTCCGTGTTTATGGGTCTGGCCGTCTCCAACGACAACCAGACGGTGTATGTGGCTGGGGGGCAGGAAAACAAGATCGTCCTCTTCGACCTGGCCACGGGCGAGAAAAAGGGCTTCATCGATTGTGCGGCGAAACCGGCAGGCGCGATGCACAGCGGAGACCGTACCACCGAACCCGGCGGGAATTACACCGACGGCTACATCGGCGACCTGACCCTCTCCCGGGATGGCAAGACCCTGTATGCCGTGGATCAGATCGGCTTCCGGATGCTCGTGATCGATACCGAAACCGGCACCCTGCAGCACAATGTCCCCGTGGGACGCTATCCCTTCGGCATCTGTCTGTCGCCCGACGAGACGAAGGTGTACGTGGCCAACGTGGGCATGTTCGAGTACAGCCGGATTGGCGGGATCACCGAAGAAAATGTGGTGGAGAAGGCCCTGACCTATCCCCCGTTTGCCTATGGCAGCGAGGAGATGGTGGAGGGCATCGAAAACGACAGCCTTTCCGTGCCCGGACTGGGCGACCCGAACGCGCCGGAAGCCTTCTCGGTCTTCACGATCAGCCTGGAGGATCCGGACCATCCGCAGGTCGTGGCCAAAACCAAAACGGGTCACCTCGTGGGCTCCCTGGTCGAGGGCATCCCGGCCGTGGGCGGCGCCAGCCCCAATTCCCTGGTGGCCACCGACAAATACGTGTTTGTGACCAACGGTAACAACGACAACATTTCGGCCATTTCCCTGACCTCCGACACGGTGGAGCACACCCTCTACCTGAAGCCCGATCCCCGCGTGCGGCAGTTTCGCGGCGTCATCCCCTTCGGCCTCACCCTCTCGCCCGACCGCAAGCGCCTCTATGTGGCCGAGTCGGGCATCAACGCGGTGGCGGTGGTGGACGTGGAGAGCCTGACGGTCCTGGGCCACATCCCCACCGGCTGGTTCCCGGCCAAGGTGCAGGTGAGCCCGGACGGGAAAAAGCTCATCGTGGCGAACGCCAAGGGCTTTGGCAGCGGTCCAAACGGAGGCAGCACCTTCCGCATGGGTCCCGAAGGAAGTTACATCGGGTCGCTGATGAAGGGGAGCGTGCAGATACTGGACATCCCTTCCGACAAGGAACTGGAGGGATACACGGCGGAGGTCATCGCCAACAACTTCGACTTCCGGCGGGCGGACTCCCCCGGGTTTGACTGGCGGAAGGACAACCCCATTCCCCTCTACCCGGGCGAACGGCTTAGCCCCATCAAACACATCGTCTTCATCTCCAAGGAAAACCGGACCTACGACGAGGTATTCGGTCAGCTCGAAAAAGGCAAGGGCGATCCCACCCTGGCCCGCTACGGCCGGAACGCCTCCTTCCACAACAGCGAACGAACCGATTCGGTGGAGGGGGCCGACATCATGGCAAACCACCTGAAGATTGCCGGGGAATTTGCCATCGGCGACAATGTCTATGTGGACTCGGACGTGTCGTCCGATGGCCATCGCTGGCTGGTGAACACCTATCCCAACGAGTGGGTGGAGACCTGCACGGCCGCAAGCTACGGCGGGAACCGCTCCTTCAAGTTCGATTCCGACGCGCCCGGGATCTATGCCATGAACGGAGCGGCCGGCGCGATCTACCCGGAAGATTACAACGAAGCGGGATCGATGTGGGACCACCTGGAACGCAACGGCATCGACTTTTTCAATTTCGGGTTCAGCATCATGTTCGAGCCCGGGATCTACGATGAATCCTACAAATACGAGGGCATCCGGCACTACATCAACTACCCCCTGCCCAAACCCATCTGGGACCGCACCTCCAAACAGTATCCCACCTACAACATGGCCATCCCCGACCAGTTCCGGGTCGATCAGTTTGAGAAGGAATTCGGGGAGAAGTGGGGACCGGGCCGCGACACCCTGCCCGCCTTCCTGACGGTCATTCTGCCCAACGACCACGGAGCCGGCGATCGGCCCGAGGCCGGCTACCCCTTCCGGGAAAGCTACATGGCCGACAACGATCTGGCCGTGGGACGCATCGTGGAATTCCTGTCGCACACCCCCTACTGGAAGGACATGCTGATCGTCATCACCGAGGATGATGCCCAGAACGGCGTCGATCATGTGGACGCCCACCGCAGCGTGCTGATGCTCATTTCGCCCTGGGTGAAGAAAAACCACGTCAGCCACACCCACTGCAGCTTCGGGAGCCTCTTCAAAACCTTCTGGAACATCCTGGGCATCCCCTACCTGAACCAGTACGACGCCGGTGCCAGCGATCTGGCCGAATTCTTCACCCCGGTCCCCGACCTCCGGCCATACACCGCCCTGCCCGCCGATCCCCGGGTCTTCGATCCCCGGAAAGCCCTCGACCCCTTCGACGAGGAATTCGACTGGAGGGCCCTGGAGGAATCACCCGTCATGGACGATCCGCAGGACATGATCCGGGAGAGCAAGGAGAAGGACGAATACCGGCTCGAGAACCGGGAACGGGAGGACTGACCGGGGTTCGGGTGGAAGGCAGTTGCAGGAAGATGTTGGATGTTTTGAAACCCCTTTGCCGTCGAATTGGCGCGCCTTTGCTGGATGGGGTTCTTGAAAACTTTTGCCGACTTTTTCCCAGGATTCCGTATCTTCTCTGTGTGATTGCGTGCGTGCGCGCGACGAACCCCCAAAAAAGCCACCAACATGAACCCACGATTCCCGATCCTTCTCTCCCTCCTTCTACTCGTCTCCTGCGGCACGACCGCCCCCCTTGGCAACGGCAGGATGAATTATGGCAGCCCGAATGTCAAACAGCATTTGAAAAATGAAAATACCTTTGTGGTCTCACACTATGCCACAGATCCGACCTATGGGTATACGGAGAAAAATCCCGTGATGGTGGGCGGTCAGAGCGAAGGTCCCAAAAACGAACGCCGTTTCCTGAACGCCCTGTGCGGCCCCAATGGCGAACAGCTGGTATACGACCGGATCGGCAGCTGCTGCAATTTCGACACCAGGAACAGCAGCTTTAGCGGAGGCCTCCTCGACATGTACAACGTTTCCTACCCCGGCCTGGAGGAGAACCTTGTCCTCTTCATCAACATGTATGACTCCGACACCCTCCGGGTTCCGGTTGGATTGCGTTTGCGGGACTGAAAGTCTGGAGAAAATGTGAGGTCATGAGACTGAGATAAGAGGAAGTGGACTTTTTCTTTGTGAGTTTATAACAACGTTAGGCATAATCGAATACATGAATCGAGCAATCTTTATATCATTGGCAATAATCTCATTATCTGTTATTTCATGCAATGTGCCGGGCAATGAATTAATGAAGCTGATACCTACAGAAGATTTCGCATATACATCCGATACTCTTTATCTTACCTCTGATACAACATTGGTCTTTAATGGTAGAAATATTGATTTTCAAGCATTGGACAATGAATTGATGCAGCTAGATTCGAGTAGGGTAGTTTTGAAGACCAATGTTAGTGTAACCGTAGGAGTTGCTGTTGAGATTATGAATGTTCTAAATCAAAATAGCATTTCTGTAAAAGTTGTAATGGAATAGGAAAAATTGACTATGCCTAACACTAGGTAAATTCCATTTGCTTTGGCACGGCTTTCGCAAATCAAAGTGAAACCTGAAAACCGCCTAATCAGTATAACCGAAAACAAACCAATCAACCAGGTAACTCAATGCGCAAAAGCTCGCGCCAATAGCAAACGATAATTTACCCGAACCGTAAGTGCACATACATTCCTATCCAACTTAATCAAAACTTGTAATAATGTAACTTATAAGTTACCTTTGCCCATGGAGAAAGTTAGAGAAGTAATTGCATATAAGCATTATTTCGAATCATTCTTGCGGAAGCAAAACACCAAAGTGCAAGACAAGATCTATAAAGTGATCGAAATAATTGAAACCTAGGAGCGAGTACCCTCGAACTACCTCAAACATTTAAAAGGAACGGACGGCCTCTATGAAGCTAGAATAAACCTGGCTTCAAATATCTGGAGGGTGTTTTGCTTCTTCGATGAAGGAAAACTTGTGATTCTTCTAAATGGTTTTTCGAAGAAGTCCCAAAAAACACCTCAAAATGAAATGGACAAAGCCATTCGATTGATGAAAATGTATTTCGAAGAAAAATCTAATGAAGATGGAAACTAAGAGTTGGAAAGACATCAAGTATTCGGTATACGGCGAACAAGGAACAGAAAGAAGAGATCAGCTTGATAGAGATCTTGAATCTATTAAAATTGGTATTCTTCTTCGAAAAGCCAGAGAAGAAAAGAACCTGACCCAAGAACAACTGGCTGAAATAATCAATAAGAAACGAACCTATATCTCTCGAGTTGAAAATAATGGAAGTAACCTTACATTGAAGACTTTGTATGACATTGTTGAGAAGGGTCTTGGAGGTAAAGTGAATATTTCAATTGATATTTAAACGTGTACGTGTGCTAATAATAAAATGGAAACACTTGGCAGAATATCTTTGAAGGATGAGTACATCGTTTCAAGTGAACCTTCTCCATTATTTGCCCGAATCTTATTGCTTGCAATCACAATAATATCCTTTCTATTCCCGATAATCGTTACTGTCGTAATTGCCATAACTGAAATCCAGTATCAAATAGGCTTCATAGTCACATACATGATATTCTGGGGTATTGGCATTTTTCTTTTTCGAGCATTTCTATGGAACACCTATGGGAAAGAGATCATTACATGTCATAATGATAAGGTTTCCTACGTTGCAGATTATAAATACTTCAGAGATGGTAGTTGTGATATACCTGCTGAAAATCTAAATGTTTATATTCTTAAAAGAGACGCAAAAGGTTTGATTAGACTATCAAGTGGAGACATATCGATTCAAACGGTATCGCTATTACCCATAATTGAGTTGGAACAGATTAAAAAAGAAATAGAATCACGCTACAACACTGTGTAAATTACACACTGCAAGTCACGTTTTTTTTTGCATGAATTTCAGCTTGTTACAATGCAATATCCTCTTATTCCATTTCAAATCGACACGCACACAAAAAGCTCTACAAGCCAGATATACCAAGGGTTTCAAGGAACGCAATTGTATTTAAGCAGGACACGATGGATGGACACCGATAAAAATCCAGAAAAACTCCCGCGAAAATGATACCGGCAGCGTCATGGATGCGTCTCATGAGGAAACTTTAAAACCGAACGAAATGGACCTAAAAATGATTGACGCACTTCAGGAACCGGTCATGGGATTGCTGGGGCTGGGATTGTGCTTTTTCTCCATCCTGGTGGTATACAGAGCAATCAAACTCAAAAACCAGGAAAAGCTGGCCCTGATTGAAAAAGGGTTGGACCCCACACTTGCGGACCCCAAACCGAGAAGCCAGCAGAACAGTCTGAAGAACGGATTGATTTTGATTGGGATCGCACTGGGAGTTTTGTGCGGATACATACTTACCAGGTTGACGGCTCTCCCCAATTTTGTCGCATATTCAACCATGGTATTGATTTTCTGTGGGGCCATTCTTGTGTATGTTCACAAATCCAAGATGGAATAGCGCATTCACAATCCATGGTTTTTCCACAAGACAGCCATCACGAAAGTGAATACTCGGCGCTCATTGACAAGCACAAGGACCTGGCTTTCAACATTGCTCTGAAAATCACAAAAAATGAGCAGGATTCAGAGGAGATCGTGCAGGATTCATTTGTAAAAGCATTCCAGGGATTGCCGAATTTTAAGAACGACAGTCGGTTTTCCACCTGGTTCTATAAGATTGTCTATCACACGGCAATTTCCGCCATACGTCGAAAGAACATCGATGCCATGGAGCTGAACGATTCCATCATGGACCGCGCTGAAAGTCATGCAATGGAGAGTGTTACCGAAAAAATGAATGACAAAGACAGAACAGCACTGCTGAGCGCGTCACTGGCAAGACTCAACGAAACAGATTACACGATTCTGTCTTTGTACTATTACGAGGAACTTGGTGTGAAGGAGATTTCAAAAGTGATTGGAAAGAACAGCAATTACGTGAAGGTGTTGCTGCAGAGAGCCAGGAAAAAGCTTCTTCATAGCCTGAGTCCGGCCATCCACAAAGAACTAAAAGAACTGCGATGAATCTACACGAAAACAAGCTCATCAAGGAGGCAATCTCCGCAGATTTCAGGAAGATATCCAATCCTGATTTCACACAAACCACCCTGGCTCGAATCAGGGAATCCAGGATCGAGAACCGTGTCAAGGCAACCCCCCGATTGGACTTGACCTTGCTGTATCCCGTCCTTGGATTTTCCTTTCTCTTGATTCTCTCTTCCATCGCAAACCTGATTGGTCTGTGGATCGAGATCGAAACACTTGACAGGGTGTTTGACGTCGTTATTTTGCTTTCAGGCCTTTTGTTTCATCCAACCACTCTCTCCCTCATGGTCGCCTCCCTGATCCTGTATCGCCTCGATATGCATTTGAAAAAACCTGGCGCAAGAATCACCACCCCGGACAGCGCGTTGCGGGCATAAGGGGATTCCGTTTGCAAACACAACTGATTGCGGATGCATGGGTTGGCTTCTGGACGGATGAGAAACCTCAGAAATCCTTCAGATAATTCCCTTTCCCAGGAATCACGTGTCGAACGCCGCCCGTGGGGTCTTCCGCATCGCCCCGGTAGCGTGGGATCACATGGAGGTGAACGTGGTCGATGGTCTGGCCGGCAGCACGGCCAACGTTGAAGCCCACATTGAAGCCGTCGGGCCGGTGCTCCCGGTCCAACCAGGCTTTCACCTCCTCCACCATCCGCCAGAGGGCTGACTGTTGCTCCGGGGTCAGCTCAAAATAGTCCCCCACATGCGCCCGGGGGATGACCAGGAGGTTGCCCGGGCTCACCGGGTACTTGTCCGGGAGGACATAGCACAAGTCGGATTCCAGGATGGATTCCCGGTCGGGCCGGCAAAAGGGACAATCCGCTGCCTTCATGCCTGCAAGGTAAGGTTCCATGGGGAAAATCCCCGGTCCTCAATCAAGTATTTGCTGATGTGGAAAAGCTGATCGTAGCCCGCATTCTTCCAATCCTTCTCCCGAAAAGCGGCCCGACCCAGGAGGCTCACCTGCAGCTCGCTTCGGAACTGCCGGGGATGGCGCTCCATGAGTCCCTCCCAATGATGGATGATCCGGTCCTTCACTCCGGGATTGTGCAGGACCTCGAAGCTTGGCACGCCATCGCTCTTGCGTACATTCACCGTCGCCCGGGCCGGGACAAGGTTCCAAAGGTCGTTGTTCCGAAGGGCCACAAAGGGAAACATGTGATCGATGTGCAGGTCCGTTCGGATCTTGCCCCCGCTCCACACACAATCCAGCGTCCCTTCCTCCAGGATCCGGGTGTAATAATCCTTCGCCTCCCGGATGTCCCGCTCCCCGAAATCGCTCTTCAGCAAATCGATCACGTGGCTGGTTGAAATCGCCTCGGCATGTCCGGAGATGGCCGATGTGAACTCGGCCCAGCGAAAGATCAGGGAATGGGTGCCGGTCACGAAACTTCCCACATCCTTCAGCACATGGTGTATTGTGAGCGGTATTGAAAAACTGCCACATTTTTGGATGATGAACTCAAGATCAATCATGGTTCCTGCTAACCGTTTTTGGTCAGATTGATATTGGAAAAGCTCGCCCTGGCGATTGATCGAACTTCCAGTGTGAACCATGGGCTTATCTTTAATCGTTTCCCGAAGCTTCCGCACCAGGGCCAGAACCGCCCGCACCTTGCCCTCGTCCCGAATCCCCTTTTTCAAATCGTAAAACAACTGGTCTGCGGTCCGCGTGAGTGAATAGAAGCCCTGCACCGCCTCGAATTCCCGCCGGAATGCGATGGTACGGTCCCGCCGGTCGCCATGCTTCTGGGGGATGAAAACCTCGTTGCTCAGGATGGGGTAATAATACTCGATCCACTTCAGGATCATGAGTCCCATCGGGTAGATCGCCCGGTCCCCGTCCGTCCGCAGGTAGGCCGACCGCTTTTGGATGATCAGTCGTTCTTTTCAGGAGAGCCACGATTTGTAGTTCTCCCGGGTGATGAGTTCAAAGGAAGCATCCGGATAGGCTTTTGCCCATTGAGTCGGCACTTTTGCTTTGGTTTCCTTCCATTTCAACTCATAGCCAAAAAGCCCGCCTTCCCTTTCCTCCACCCAGTCGATTTCTTGCTTGTCGTAGGTTCTCCAGAAGTAATTATTCACGGAGAGTCGCTGGTATGCCTGATGCTTCAATCGCTCAGCAATGATGTAATTTTCCCACAGGACACCTGTGTCATTCCTGGCTTCGATGGGGTTGAAATTTGCAATGACAGCATTCCGAATGCCATTGTCCAGGAAATACCATCTGGAATTCTTAGTGATCTCCTTTCGAAGGTTTCTGCTGAATCCCTCCACTTTGTGCAGAACGAAAACCTTGCGCAACAGATCCAAATACTTTTCCGCTGTGTTTTTGCTCATACCCAACTGCTGTCCGATTTCTTGAAGAGAAACCTCTCCCCCGATTTGAAAAGCAATCAGACGCAGAAGATTAAAAATCTTATGCGAATTCCGGATGTTCTCGTAAACCAGAATGTCCTTCAGCAAATAAGAACTTACCAATTCATTCAGGTAATCGATCTTGTCCTGCCGATCCTCGAAGTGAATCAGTTCCGGGTAATTCCCAAAAACCAACCTTTCCTGCATGCGGTCCATCGTTGTGATGCTGTCTTCCACCTGATTGAATTCATTGTCAGACAATGGGAAGAGAGCAAACGTGTATTTGCGTCCCGTCAAAGGTTCCCCGGAGCCTTGAAGAATATCCAACGAAGAAGAGCCGGAAATGATCACCCTGAGCCCTTCAATTTCATCCACCATCAGTTTCAATTTTAACCCAATCTCGGGAATTTTTTGCGCCTCGTCGATGATCAGCAACTTGTGAGATCCGAGCAATTGCCGGTAATTCTCCACACTTTTCAATGCAAGTCGATCATGCACATGAATGTCCTCGCCGTTCAAGAGCAAAACGGGTTCATCCACCTGCTTCATCAAATCCTTGATCAGTACGGTTTTTCCAACCCTGCGCGCACCATAAACAACGACAACTTTGTTTGGCTGAAGTTTCCTGATGATTTGATTCGAAAGATCTCTGGCTATAATCTTCATAATTCCGTCATCTATATGACGCAATTTATGCTTTTTCCGTCAGATGAGGGAATTTTCTTCAAAATTTGCAGTTCTCAGAATACCATGGAGGCCCAACAACCTGGACCCTGCAACCCGGCTACTCCCCTCCGGGCGCACCCCGCTGACTCAGCTCCTCGTAAAGCTGATAGCTCTCGGTCGGTTCCGGCTCCTGCCGCATCAGCTTCAGCCGTTCCTCCCTGTTCGTCATCCACCGGTACACCCAGGAAATCCCCCATTTCTCCCAAAATGTATCCTCCTGCAGATAGACCGGATCCTTCATCGCCTCGTCCAGGCTGACAAACGCATACCCACCCGCTGAGAGTTCTTCCGCCAACCGGGAGAAACAATCCGCATTGAGGCTGTTCTCATGGCACAGGTAGATCTGGGGAATGGACCGTCCATAATGAGCCAGAGCGATCGAATCGAACCATGCGAAGTATTCCAGGGTGATGTCGATGTATTCCCGGGCAACCTCTTCGGCCTCGGCCCGTCTCCCCTGCCCCAGATGGTGTTCGTACAGCGCGTTGAACATGTAATCCATGCTTTCCACCGTGAAGGGAGTGCTCACATAGCCCCTCTCCTTCAGGTAATTCCCGATCTGGACGTGTTGCGCCGAATCCTTCCCCAGATCGTTGAATGGAGACCGGAAATGGCCCAACTCCTTGTGATATATCGCGGCCAATTCCCGCGTCACCGCTTCCCCTCTTTCAATATCTCGAACGAAAGCATCGAACCCGACCTCCGAATAATGCGAATGGGCAAAGGTATGAGTCCCCAGGGTGACATACTCTCGTTTGACCCATTCGTCCAGCAAACGGAAATTCTCCCCAACATGCGGCGTCCGGTACACCATCCCCTCATTGATAAAAATGCATACCGGAATCTGCAACGAGTCGAGCGCATGGAGGAATATCGTCTCAAAATTCCGTTGCCGCAGCAAGTGCACATTGGGGACATCATCGATGGTGATCGCCACCTTGCCCTGCCCGAAGGAAGCCACAGCAAAGGCAAAACCCGTCACAATCGAGGCGAAGATTCGCAGGGAGGAGGAGCCTGGTTTCATAAAGTCGTGAAGTTTCTCCTGCAAGGTAGCACTTCCTGCTGAGCTTCCCAATGATCAAATACCGCATGCCCTGGTGGTTGCGAGTTTGCCTGAAATCCGTATCTTTTGAAGATATTTCATGAATTTCAATTCCTCCACAAGAACCGCAAGCGCCTTTAAAGAAGGAATGCATGGGAAGTCCAGGAAATTCGATCAAGCATTCAGGATGAAAACGACAAAACTCATCTGGATTTCACTTCTTTTTGGCTGTCAGCTTACTGGTTGTGAGGTATGCAAAGACAACGAGCCGCATTTTTCAAAGGTTCTTTACAATCACACCCTCTCCGTCATCCGGGACTATGGTGGCGATGGGTTTTGGTATTATTAATACAGATAGCGTTTCTTATTTTCACCGATTCCCCAACAAATGATCATTACAAAACCCTTCCGAATCGAGCCCAAACAGTTGCAGAATCTGTTGCTCTCTTTTTACATCCGAAAGCTATGGTGGTTTTTCCTTTTTCTGCTGGTCATGATCCTATTTTCATTTCTTTTCACAGGAGTTGGCGAATTTCGTCTCTTTTGGTCGGTGTTTGCAATTGTTTATCCGCTTTTGATCCTTTGGAGGATCAGGAGATATTCATATTCCGACGAAAACAAAATATTTTTTCTCGAACGCAGGCTTCAAATCGAAGAGAAAAGGATTGAAGCGATACTGGAGGATGGCACCGTTCACCCGGTCCTTGTGAATCATTTGATCCATTATAACGATTTAAAAAACTGGTACAAGTTGAATCTTTCAAAATCAACGTACATCCTTATTCCGAAAACAGCCTTCGAAACGACGGAAGATGAGACCGAATTTCGAACCGGTTTTCTATCCCATGTAAAGAAAAGGTGAGCCCTTCAAGTCCTTGAAATCACTATTTTTAATCCAAAGCCATTTTGAACCATCATGAGCAGAGGATTTGTCAAAGAAGACGACCAGGAAGAGATTCCGATGGTTCCCCCGCGGGCCGATCTGCCCGACGGCGTCCCAAACTATGTGACTCCAGCCGGAATGGAGGAGCTCCTGGCTGAAAAGCAGGCGATGCTCAAGGAAAGAGAGACGGTGGACGGCGGCAACGAAAACGAGAAACGAATCGCCCGGAACCACCTCAACGCCCGGATGCAATTGCTGGAAAACCGGATCCTCTCCGCCCAGGTCATCCAGCCAAACGAACAGGATCCGGAGGAGGTCCGTTTCGGGGCCGTCATCAAATTGAAAACCGGAGAGAACAAGAGCCTGAAAACCTTTCAGATCGTGGGTGTGGACGAGGCCAACATCTCCAAGGGAAAAATTGCCTTCACCTCCCCCTGGCCCGGGCCCTGCTCAACAAAAAAGCCGGAGATACGGCAGTCCTGAAACGAAGCCCCAAGGATTTGGTTTTTGAAGTCGTTGAGATCCGGTATTGACCGCCGGATCGCACACATAGTCTTCAGTCTTGCTGGTTCAGAAATGATTCTGAGAAGTTGTCAAGTTACAAGAGGGATAACGGGGGAATTACCCCGCCGCGCAAGCGGTCGGCTTTAATGATTTGTTCTGTGGTTACCTTTTTTGCTTGGGGCAACGAGAATGTAATTGGTGCTTCTTCCTCCTTCATCTGATTCAAATAGGATGCCCTTTACGATTAGGTCCTGGATATCCTTTAATGCCGTATCCCGATGAACCTTTGTCAGCTTTGCCCATTTGGATGAATGTAGCTTGCCGACGAAGTCCCCAAGCATCAAATTTATCACCTTCATTTGTCTCTCATTCAATTGAGTATTCCGATGCGCTTCCCAAAATCGAGCTTTCAACAATACTTTGGAGAGAGTCTCTTCTGTGATTTCAATGGCTTCCATCAAACATTCGATGTACCAAACCAGCCATTGACTTATATCCAGACTACCCTTCTGAGTTGATTCAAGAATTGCATAATACACATTCTTTGATCTCAAAATTTGAGCCGACATGCTATAGAACCTCTGGCTTGTTCTATCGGCTCTGGCCAATAGCGAATCTGCAATTGCCCTGGCAATTCTACCATTGCCATCATCGAATGGATGTATACTCACAAACCAAAGGTGTGCTATCGCAGATTTTAGCACAGGCTCTGTCTCAGAATCTGAATTGTACCAGTCCAAAAACCGATTCATCTCGGAGTCGAGCCGCCCAGCCTCTGGTGCTGTATAGTGAATCTTTTCACGACCCATTGGACCAGATACAACCTGCATTGGGCCTTGACGATCTGTCCGCCAGTTTCCCACAGTAATCTTGTAAATACCACTCCTTCCAGCGGGGAATAGAGCAGAATGCCAGCCAAATAATCGATCCTTGCTCAATGGAATTTTGTATGACTGCGTAGCATCCAACATCATTTCAACAACGCCTTCAACATAACGACTGGCTTCCGGCAATCCTGAAATTTCCATTCCTAACCGCCTTGCAATGGAGGACCTAACCTCATCGGGATTCAGAAATTCTCCCTCAATCGCACTTGATTTGACAACGTCTTCCGTCAGTGTCACAAGCACAGCTTCTTCCCTCAGTTCAAATCCCAAACTTTCCATTCTACCAAGGAGCCTGCCTTGTAGATCCCTTACTTTGCCAATGTACGGGACCAGGACGCCATTGTCCCAGGTAAAATTCGGCCAGTCTTTCTGTTGATGTATATACATCGCTTGTTTTTTTGCCGTAATATACACGGCAAATATACGGTTTATTTGCCGTATTTCGAAATAATCAAAGGCATTCTAACTGCAATAAGCACGGCTTTTTGCCGCAACAAGATTTCATTGTGGATATCCAAATAACAAAGCTCTAATCCTCCACCTGCAGGGTAAAACCTGCCTGCTTATACTCCTTTTCCAGGACCCCAAAGGCATGCGAATAAGCAATCGAAACCAGGCTGTCGTTGTCAGAGGGTTCTCGTACCAGCCGGATGACATCGGGATAGGATTTGCCCTCGATTTCAAGAGCAAAGGAAGGCTGGATTCCAGGCATACCAGTGAAAAAATCCACGTGCCCGTCGCTATACACACCATAATACCGAACCGCTCCGCTGTGAGTGATGGTCAATGAAAAGTAGGTGTCGCTGTGGCAACTGTCCTTATAACAGATGTACTCACGATTGAAATAGCTTCGCTCCTGCCGGCATCGATCCCTGGAAATCTCAGAATAGTCAAGAAGGAAGGAGCGGTCACAAACCACAAACACCTCGAACGCATCTTTATCCTCGCTGTAGAACCGGATGGTATCGTGATCGTCGAAATAGGAAACGGCTTCCTCCGGCGGATCGAAGCGCAGGTCTTCCGGACAATGGCAAGCAGCCAGGAACAGAAACAGTCCGATCCCAAATGTGATGGGGACTCGCCTGGGTAACGCAATCATCCTGATTCGAAATTGATGTGGCAAATGTGAGGTTTCAACAAATCAAAAACCAACATCAGGACCAACATATTGCAGAGTCCACGAAGAAACTCTAAACTGTCATCACGGACTGTGAGGACTACTCCCCACCTTCCGCGATGCAATACAGAAAATGATCGCCCTTCAGGTACAGCTCCTTGCCCAGGGCGACCGGCGAGGCATAGAACGAATCGTCCAGGGTGTTAGTCGAAAGCAATTCGTAGGTGGGTCCGAGTTTCACCACACAGGACGTCCCTTTGGTGCCCACCACATACAGATTGCCTCCGGCGCCGAGGGGGGAGGTAAAGATCGTGCTGACGCCTTCCAGATTCACCGCTTCGTAGTTGATACTTCCGTCCGCGGCATTGAGGCAGGTCAGGAAGCCGTTGTTCGAACGCAGGAAATAGAGTCTCCCGTCCAACAGGACCGGACTTGGGGTATAGGATGTGTTGACATTGTAGCGCCAGACGATGGCATCCGAATTCGTGATGTCGCCCCGGGCTTTGGACAGGTCGATCGCCATGGAGGCGGTTCCCCGGAATCCGCTCATCAGGTACACCCTTCCATCTTCGTACAGAGGGCAAGGGATGACGTTGCCGGTCAGACCGCTGCATTCCCAGATCAGGTCCCCGTTCTCGGGATTGTAGCTTCTTGCTTTGTTGGATGCTGCGGTGATCAGCTGAGCCGATCCGTTGTATTCGACCACCCGCGGAGTGGACCAGGCACTGATCTCGTCCCGTTCCTTTTCCCAGATGGTTTCCCCGCTGAATTTGTTCAGAACATGAATGGAGGACGGCCCCTCGTGGTCCCGCACCACAATCACTTTGTCCTTGTACAGGGTAGGAGAACTGCCATCCCCGAAGTCCATCCGCTTTTCCATCCGGCCGAAGTCCCGTTCCCACAGAACCTTCCCGGAAAGATCGAGGCAGTACAGGCCCATGGAACCAAAATAGGCATAGATCCGCTCGCCGTCGGTGATGGGTGAATTGGACGCCCAGCTGCCGAATTCATGGGTGCCGCTGTAGGGAACGGCCTCCCGGACCACGGTCTTCCAGAGAATCTCACCCGTCGGCCGGTCCACGCTGATCACCGTGAACTGGTGAACCCGGTCCGTGGTGGTGGCATTCATCCAGCTGGTATCCTCTCCGTTGCCCTCCCCTGCGTCGGAAGCCTCCTTTGTCGGGCCGGCCTTGTCCGTCGGAACCGCAGAAAGCAGAATGATCTGGTTCTCCCAGATGATGGGCGTGGCATGTCCGATTCCCGGAATGGCGGTCTTCCATTTGATGTTCTGGGACTCGCTCCATTCCACGACCGGTTGGCTTTCCGGGGCCACCCCGTTCTCCAGGGGACCACGCCATTGATTCCAGTTTTTCAACATTTCGCCGGAGGGCTGCTGTGCGGACAGGGAAAGCAAAGGAAGGAGGAGTGCTGCAAGTAAGGGGATCGGAAATTTCATCGGTCGTTTAGTTTTGGCGATGAATATAATGACTTATTTTTAAGGATACCAACGAAACATCCAATACAAACATCATGAGAAGCTTGACCTCCCACCCTGTCCTGGGCCTCCTGGCTGCCCTCCTGTTCACCATTTCCTTGTCCCCCGACCTGCTTGGGCAAAGGCTGAAACCGGGACCCCAGGATCTCACCTTTTTTTCCACAGGGGATGAAACCAACCAGCCCTATTCCATTTACATTCCCAACCATTTCGATGAAGAAAAGGAATATCCTTTGGTCATCTTTCTTCACGGTGCCATGTCCAACAACCGCCTGGGTCTGCGTCGGGTATTCGGTCTGGGAAACATCCAGGGGCCCGAATTCGTCGTGCCCGGGCACGTCCCCGCCGAGGATGACCTGGAAGCAACCCGCTACTGGCCAGACATCCCCGATTGTGATTTCATTGTCGCCGCACCCTTTGCCAGAGGAACGGCCATGTACAAAGGCATCGCCGAACAGGATGTCTTTGACATGCTGGCGGACATCAAAAGTCGTTTCAACATTGACGAAGACCGCATGTACCTGACCGGCCTGTCCATGGGCGGAATGGGCACACTCAACCTGTCCATCACCCGGCCCGACCTCTGGGCGGCGATCGCCCCGGTGTGTGCCGGTGTCCCCGCAGAAAACACTGACAAAATTGCCAACTTGTCGAATCTTCCCGCTCACATTTTTGTGGGCAGCCTGGACCGGCCCGAAGGCAAGCGGGAACTGCGGGACAACCTGCTGGCAGTCGGATCACCGGTTGTCGAATACACCGAATATCCGGGCATCGGCCACAACAGCTGGGAATACGCTTACAAAGACGGATTCATCTTTCAATGGTTTTCCCAATTCGAACGAAATCTCTATCCGGAGCGGGTCCAGTTCGGCGCCAGCAAATTCAAATACAACAAGGCTTACTGGGTCACGCTGGACAACCTGACCCCTGGGACCCTGGCCACCATCGACGCCCGGTTCACGGGAACAAATGCCCTCGAAATCCGGAGCAAAGACCTTCTGGCCTTCACCCTGAATCTGAAAGGTCACCCTCTGTTCGACCCATCGAAAAAAGTGAGCATCACCATCGACGGAAAGAACTTTTCCCTGAAAAGTCCAGAGAATTTCGCCTTCTCCCGGGAAAAGGAAAGCTGGACCAACCGGAAATTCACCCCGGAGCTGATGTCCAAACAAAATGGAGCCGAGGGGCCCATGTATGAGGCGGTCAGCAGCAATCACGTCTATGTGTACGGCACAGCGGACAATCCGACTCCGGAAGAACTCGCCTCGAGACGAGCGCAGGCCATGGAGGCCGCCACCTGGGCCCTCAACCGGGGATTCTACCAGGGCACGATCACCATCTTCCCCCGTGTGGTGGCCGACAACAATGTCCGGCAAAGCGACCTCGACCTGAGCAACCTGGTTCTGTTCGGAACCAGGGAAACCAATGCGGTGATTGCCAAATACGCCGACCGCCTGCCCCTGCATCTGAATGCGGATGCACGGGACCATGGATTGGTGTACATCTTCCCGATGAACAAGCGCTATGTGCTTGTCAGTTCCGGACTCCCCTGGTGGACAAGCCCACCGCCCGAACCGGGTCAAGGCCCCATGAGCTTCTTTGCCAATACGAGCAAAGCAGAGTCCCTGTCCACCACGGAAGACTTCCTCCTGTTCCGGGAAACCAACGACAAGGTGGTGGCGAGCGGAAAGTTCGACAATCTGTGGAAGCTCCCGGCCGGAGCGGCCGAGAAGTTGAAGGCAAGCCAGGTAGTCACCATGAAGTAGTCGACAGCTTTCCTTCCAGGTCAAAGACGGGAGGCGTCGAGGCCGTTACCCGGGTCCATCAGGCACTCCATGGCAGCATCCTTGAATTTCCGGCTCACCGGCAATTCGAGATCCCCGAGCTGAACCGTTTCCCGGTTGAAGGAGGAAACATGATCCCGATTGACGACGATGGAGCGATGAATCCGCAGGAAGGAGTCCGGGAGCCTTTCTTCGAGGACCCCCAGCTTCTCCTTGGTCAGAACCGGCTGCCCGGGGGACACATGGATCCTCACGTAATTCCCCACACTCTCGACGTATCGAATGGCCTGGTGATCCAGGCTGATGTTCCTGCGCTGTGACTTGACGATGAGAACCCCTCGTCTTCGATTCTCTTGTTTGGTACGGAGTGTTTCCACTGTGCGCTGCCCTTGGAAATACGCCTGCAGGAGAAAGGCAATGGTGTTTGCGAACACCAGCAGATACATCACCACCGTGAGAAACAGAAGGTCCGTGGTTTTGGGGTTCATTCGTTCGTACTGGTAGTTCGCAAAGACCACAAGAGCAAGGGTCATGACAAGAATCTCCAGGTAGACGGAAAAAACCAGCGCATACACACTGTACAATGCAAAGCGGCCATACTTTCTCTGCAACAGGAAGCGGGGAACGAGCACCGCATTGAACACCACCGAGGTGCCCACAATCACCGGGAACAGGAAGCACACGAAAAAGAAGGACTGCGCATACCCACCGTAGGAAGGTCCGAACGAGAGGGTGAGTGCGAGGAAGGTGATCCCCCAAAAAACGAAGTGCAGCGATCGACTCATGGCGTGAAACTCTCCCCGAATTTGGCACATTTTGGGAAACTCTCAAACGAAAGGTGACCAAATGCAGGTTCCGGGGTGCCTTTGACATTGATTCGGGAAAGAGCCCGGTCTATTTTTGAACTGTGCGAATTATTCACTAAAATCAAACCAACATGACAAAGTTTTTTTTTGAAGGAGGAATCATCTTCATGGGCATCCTGTCCCTGCTCTTCCTGGGGATTCTTTCCCTGTCCGCTCTCGCCATCGTAGCTGCCGTCAGAAACTCGGAAGAATCCCGGGAGAAGGGGCAAAAGCTTCTCGGCCACCTGAAATCCCTTGCACTCTTTGCCCTGGTCTTTGCCGTCTTCAGCCAAATCCTCGGGCTGGTGGATGTCTTTTCCTATCTGGCGGACAAAGGTCCGGACGTGGCATACCCCGGCCTGGCAAAGGGGATCAAGCTCACCTTCCATTCCACCATCTATGGCATGATCATTTATCTTTTCTCCATCCTGATGGCCATGGGATTGCGCTTCCTACTGGAGCGGGGACAAACAGACGCCGGCTAAACTTGCCAGGGAAAACACCATTTGTGCAAACGCATGTTCCTCAACCCCCCAGTGCATTCCGGATTTCCGCGATCTTCAACTCCCGGTCCATGGAGAAGGTCCGGTCCCTGGATTTGCACAACTCCAGAACGTCCAGGGCCTT
Organism: Bacteroidales bacterium; assembly: GCA_041393235.1. Lineage (GTDB taxonomy): Bacteria > Bacteroidota > Bacteroidia > Bacteroidales. The sequence goes on along the minus strand of JAWKKO010000011.1, from coordinate 23,514 downwards.
GGCAAGGCAGATTCTGTTGTTCTCCGTTTTCAACGGAGTACCGAGGGCAGTCAGGACCTCAGCCAGCAGTTCCAGGTTGGCTGGATTCAGGCCCTCGAACCGGGCAAGGTAGTCCCGGGACGATTCCCCATCCATCCGCAGGAAGCCCCCGAGTTCAAATCCGCTCTCCCGGAAGAGCTCCTCCTCCGCCTCGCTTGCATCCGTTTCAACGGACAGGGTCGGGTTGTCCCTCCTGCCTTCAAGACGGTTCAGGAGGGCCTGCAGGAGCAGGCTGAACTTTTCGATTTCCCGGAGCAAATAATCTCTCTTTTCCATACAGACGGATCGTTGAACCCATGCAGCGAAGGATTCGAAGCCCGGGGAAGATACGCCAATTATTCCACCCGGAAGCGCAGGACCGTCTTGAGTTTGTCCGAAGCCACCTTTCCCGGATCCGACAGATAGATTTCCCGATGGGTTTTTGAAAGGCGCGTCAGCCCCTTCCCGGCCGCAAATTCCTCCATCCGCCGGAAGCTCTCCGGTTCGCTGTCATAGCTTCCCAGGTGAAGCATCTGGACGCATTTCCCTTCTTCCAGTGTTTCGAATCGAACCTGATCCAGCAGCGGGTGGGGTTTCTTGCGAGCCATCTCCCCGAGAATCCGCATCGCAAAAGACTCATCCACAAAATCGGGCTGACGGATCATCATCGTGAACACCAGATCCTCCTTGGAAAAACCGGCCGCGCTATCTTTCCGAGCCTCTTCCCGGAGGTCCCAGACCCCTTCCAGGGGATACACCGTGTAGTCATGGAAACCATCGGGAGCCATTCCCTTTTTGGGACTCATTTTCACCCCGTAGGACAGGGAATACAGGACGCCGATGTACTCCCCGAATTGTTCGGAATTCGGGTCTCCCTCACCGGAAACGGTGAAGAAGCGGTAGGCCGGGATCTCCACGATCTCCGGCGCGTTCCCGGGTACATAGATGCCCTTTTCCTTCTTTCGCCATTCGTGTTTCATCGTTATAGCTTTACTGTGTTTGGGTGCAAGATAGGTACCCCGGCTGACAACCCTGTGTCAGCGACCCAATCAAGTCATCAGCAAAAGGGGAAATCGCCACAAACGCGCCCATTCGGCCATGGGAAATCGATCCGAAAAACCGTACCTTTCTGGACCCAACACCTTCACCACATGATGCAATTTGCCGCCCTGCCCCGGGAACTGGATGCAGCCATCGGGGACGAAAAAAAGGAGTTTGCCGTCAAGGCCGGAAGGGCCCAGCCCTTGAAAAGCTCCCTGTTCATGATAGCCTTCGGAACCTTTTGGACCGCCTTCACCGGCATTTTTGTCGTCGCGTTCCTCGGTCCGCTCTTTGTGGGGAAGGAAGTGGAATTCAGCAGCGGGGGTGTGCCCACCGTGGCCGGTCCGGACAACCTGGAGCCCGTCCTGGTGCCCGCCCTGATCATCGGCTTTTTCGTGCTGATCGGCCTCATCCTGCTGGGCGTTGGCATCTCCTCCGCATTCAAAAAGGGAGGCTATTTCGTCGGCACCCCCCTGCGATTGATCCAATACCGGAAAGGAACCGTCCGGTCCATCGACTGGGAGCTGTTCTCCGGGCACAGCGAGGTGAAGGGAAATGCCTACAAGGGGAACATTTCTTGCAGATGCGCACCGGTAAAATGGCCGGGGCAGCAAAAACGCACCGGACCGCTATGTCCCCGACATGATCCACCTGCTGCAGATCGCGGATGCCTTTGAAATCGAGCGGATCTGCCGAAAACGGATCAAGGAGAATGACCCGACCCCGGTCGTTGCGGGAGCCCAACCCTGAACGTGAAAGACTTTATTTTAACTTTACACGGAAACTTAAAATATAAAATTCCATATTTTAGAATCGGCCCGGAACCGGATCTTCGCGCTCCACGAATACCTGGACATCTTCCGGCAGTAACCTACTCCAGCATCAGCTCCATCAGCGCCCCGGCGGTCCGCTCGGCCTTGCTGCGGACAAACTCCCGCGGCGTGCGGTCGCCCACCTCATAGGTCAGGGCCTCAGCCCCCATCGCATCGAACAGGAAGGACGTGGAGGTGACCCGGGCCTCTTCCGGAGACCGGGGTTTGACGTTGGGGACATAGCCGGGCAGGTCACGCGTCGAGCGCTCGATCAGCGCCGGAACCAGGCCGGGCATGTTTCCCTCCGGCTCGGGTCCGATCGTGTAATAAATGTCCTCGAAGGTGGAATGGAAATCCACACCGAAATAGAAGGTCCCGCCTTCCTCCTCGGCCAGTCGATTCATGGCATCCCGGATGGCCGCCGTTTCGGGCTGATGGAAGCTCTTCCAGTCGCGGTTCAGGTCCACCCCGCCCATGTTGTGCCGCCAGTGCCCGTGCGCCACCCCGTCGGGATTGGCCATGGGCACCACGTAGGTCGTGTATTTCCTGCGAAATTCCCGGGCAAGCCGGGTATCCCCGCAGATGGTTTCCACAAAGGCCTGCATGGCCAGGAAACCGGTGACCTCCGGCGGATGCTGCCGGGAAATCACCATGACCATCCTTTCCGTTGTCCCCTTCCCGATCCGGAGCATGGGGATGGGCCGTCCCTCCCGGCTTTCGCCAATCACCTGGCGCGAAACATAGGCATGCCGTTCCAATCCCCGGATCCATGCCTCCAGATGGACGGGGGTCTGCAGCTCCTGGGCCGCCACCCACAGGGTGTCCGGACCCACGGTCAGTTTCATGCTGAGCTCGGCCACCACCTCCTCTTCCTCCACCACCTTCCTGCGCGCCCGGATCCGGGTGGTGTCCAGAAGCTGCCAGTGCAGACCGTCCGTGCTGATCCGCGGATCGTAGCGGTGCCAGGCATCGTCCGGATAGGTCAGCCGGACCCAGATCTCCCGGGACTCCGCGGCCCAGAGCTGGAATGCGTACCAGGGGCTCATGTTCACCGGGGCATTTTCGGGGGCGATCGCCACGGAAACCAGGCTGTCGTTCATCCGCACCGCCCCGTTCATCCGGGCACCCTCAAAGGCATTGGAGATGTGGAGCCCGTCCCCGAGATCCATCTCCCCTACCTGCTGCAGTGCCACGGGCACCGTTTCCGTGCTCACCTCCTTCACCGGCTCTTGCCCCTCCCAGGGTCCGATCCGTTCGAAACGCGGATCCGTCCAATCCACCGACCGGGTGGAATGAGAGAGCCAGAGCACCATCTCCCCGAAATAATTCACCAGGGAGGCCATGTTCTCAAAATCGAACAAGCCGGGCTCATCGTTCGGGGTGTGGATGTGATCCCCGTGCACCGTGGTCACAAAGGTGCCGCAGGGAATCCCCCGCGACACGTCCCCCTCCCGTTCCAGCCGGGCAAAGGCAATGTTGTCGGACATGTAGAACAGCCGGTCGGCCTGGGGTATGGTGTCGATGAGCCGGTGCATGGGGTCGGTCCGGAATGCCTGCACCGTTTCATCCAGGTTGGAGAAACTGCAGCCCGTCATGTAGTAGTTGCCCGGACCCAGGTCATGGGAATGCCCCGTCATTTCAAAATTCAGGTTCGCATAGGCCAGCTCCGCCGGAAAAGGCAGGTTCCGGGCCAGGTGGCCGGAGCCCCGCATGCCCAGCTCCTCCCCGCTGACGCTGGCAAACACGATGCTTCGGCCCGGCTTCAGCCCGTTCTCCTTGAACAGCCTGGCAATGCCAAGAAGGGTGCAAGTTCCGGCGGCGTTGTCGTCGGCCCCGTTGCAGATGGAATCCCCGTCGACCGGATCCGTCGTCCCAATGTGATCAAAATGGGCCGTGACCAGGATGTACTCCTTCCGGAGCGCCGGATCGCTGCCTTCCAGGTAGCCCACGACGTTCCGTTCCGCGAGGGTCCGGCCGCTCCGCGTCTGAATCTCATAGGGACGGATCAATTGCTGGTCCGGGTACACCGGCTTGAGGTCGAATTCCCGGAATTTCCCTTCGATCCACCGGGCCGCCTCGGCCATTTCGGGCGATCCGTTTTGCCGGCCCCGCATTTCATCCGACGCCAGGTGGGAAACCCATGCTTCCAAATCGTCGGCACTCAGCTGGTAGGACAAAGGTTCCTGCTGGGCGCGGAGGGGTTCACAGGCCAGGAAAAGAAGGAGAAAGAGGGAAAGGAGGGTGGTTTTCATTGCATAAATGTAGCAATTCTTTCATTTGTTCTGTTTCGTTTTTACGTTATTTTTAACGTATATTTGCATCATGATAGTCCTCGATTTCATCGAGCGGATGAAACCTCTCGGCGTCTTCTCCCGGGCTGAAATTGCTGTATTGTTCCCGGATCTGGATGCCCGCAGGCTAGTGACGGCAACCGAAAGGAAAATGCCCGCAACCAGCTTCGAATTCCTGGTATTGCCTGCCCGGTTTCAAAGAGCCCTATAGCCCCTGGATCATCGCGAACAAAGTCCATACCCTTCCTACATCAGCCTTGAATCGGCTCCTTTCTATACTACGGGATGCTTCCGAAGCGTACACCTGAGCACGTCGGTATGCACTTCCTGAACGCCCAATCAATATGGTTAAGAAGCAGCTGAGTATTTCCTGGTTTGAGCACGGTGCCACGACGGTGTCACTGGCTGACTCGATTCGGCGTCAATCACCGGTAATAACGCATAGATCCGATGCCTGGCTGATTTCTCCATTATGCACCGGTAATAATCTGGGAGACGGAACTATACGCCTGCTGATGTGCCTCTGAGGCGACTGACCGGCAGAGTTTGTTTCTGGCGCGGCGTTATACGAAAGCTGGCTGCCGACAAACAATGAGATTTGTTCAGGAGAACCATGACAATGTGCTGATTTGTAATACAGAAAGAGAATTTCTGATTCTAATTCCAAGTACATGACATCTTATCTGAAACGATAAAGAATGACAAACGTATACAAAATCACATTAAGATTCCATAAACTTGTCTCATCTTCATCAGAGCACAAGATTTCGCCGCTGACATCTGGTGCTTTCGAGACCTGACTGACACGGTAGAAGTGGGGACAGAGACTACATAGTGCTGAGGATCACCTTTCCGAAGCACAAACAAATAAAACATCTGCAGAAATCAGATAAAAAGAAACTACACCCTTTTCACCCACCACTTGAATTTTAATCAAGCGGGGACCTGAATGTAATAGCGATGTTTTCAGACTGTACCTTCATCACCTGATGAGCAACAAATTTTTGAGACGATATGCTGAAATTTAGCTCAGAACTGTCGACGTTTATCCTGAAGAGGCGTGCCTTCGACGTCATCCGGTTCACTAACTTGCGCCATTCTGATCGCACAAAGATTGATCACGACATCGATATTAAACGAGCAAACATGATTACATCCGAACTGGTTGAATTTGCATCCAAGGCACACTGATCGTGAGCGTTATATCACCGCCCTGCCACCCAGAACACCATTGATCGGGACGTGCTGCAGTGGCGAGGTCACCTCGTTCAACCAGATTGATGCTGTCGTTTTGAAGAAGACAAAACCGCCGACAAGAACTGAAGCCGCCGCCCGATAACGATCACCGGGATTACACCAGCCGCTGTCCCATTTCTGCACACCGATTTCGACGGCGCCATCAGCCAGAGATGGCAGCGCGCACGGCGCGATTAACTGGAGCCGTCACGACTGATATGCACTGGCGGGTCTGCGTAGGATTCAGGTCGCAGGTGAGCGAAACGGCTTCCGCACCTCACCCACATCCAGTGGCCTGCAGGAAGGCGGGGACCGAGCACGCGCCAGATGAGGCCCGATCCGGGCACGGGTTTCGCCACCCAGGTTGTCCCGAAGGCTCGCAGACGTCGCCGTTGACATGAGTGGAAGCCTGATATTCCGTGCTCTTCATACCCCGCGTACACGATCAGCCACCACCCAGCCAGTACCGCTCTCCGGCGGTCTCGCGACAAGAGCCGCTATTTCATTCAGGATTTTTCATCACGCCCGATGAGCGCTTGCCGCATCCACAGGGCCAGCATCAGTCGACTGTCTGACAAAGCGCCGGTCCTCCACTAATAGTGGTACAGGCCTGATGGTTATGATGTGATTAATCCATGTTCATTATTGTGACAGGCCAGTTTGCAGGAAACCGCGAAGACTGCATAGCGTTTCTCCACCAGGAGAACGATATTCTTCCGCCAGCGGTAGACCTGCCGCTCTCCTTCCGGAAGAAGATAGTAACGAACGCTTCCGTTACATGTTCTTTGTTTCGCACGATTGCTACCGGATCCGTGGAGTGGGACGACCTCGGCGCAGAAAACGGCGAGTATGGCGCCATCACCGCTTCGCGCGAGAGGCCGTTCTGTCCGACCAGAATGCCCAGGTTGCTTCCGCGCCGATCAGGCGTCAGGTCCAGCCGCGTGAAGAAATTCCGGCTGCTGGCCGTGTCAGAGCCCAGGCGGCGTGGCGCTGGATCGATAGCCCCCGTCCTGCAGCCACGACGTAGGCTGCACCTGGCCGCGTATCTTCTGAACTATCGATCGGTCGCCGCCACCCTTCCAGCAGGGCCCGCAGGGCGAAATTCTCACGCCACGTCGGCTGATCTTCAAAGATGATCGAGCGGCACCGGAGATCTGGACCGAGGCTCCAGTAGCACCAGAGCGAGGCGGCTGCGCTGAGCAGATCGAAATTGATGCGATATATCTGATTGTTTACATGCAATAGATGAAATGAAGGCATAGGCAATGCCGCCGGGATGCCTTTCAGTGAAACTCAGTCGCGCCCACCTCCCAGGTGTCCACGACCGGATTGAAGGGCACGGCCGCCGCCAGGGCAGGATGGGGGTCCTGCATCACGCCAGGGCCAGCCACCCGGGATAGACGTTCCCCAGATTCCCACCTTCCTGTTGGTGGCAAGGTGGTTCACCAGCCAGTCCACACTGTCCCATGCATCCGTGGTCTCATCGGTGTCCGATTCGTTGAAGCGGTCCGATGGGCGCCCGGTACATGAAGAAGTCCCCGGACTATACCTCTTCCGGAACTCCGCAGTCCACAGAAGGTCCAACCAGTATCAGTCTTCACCCTGTGATGAGTGTGGCCAGGTCCCGTCAGTACTTTATCGGCATGCATGCCTGTTAAGACACTGGAAGATGCTCCCGTCACACGCCTTCCACCCAGATCAGCGTGGATGTCGGTCCGTCCAGCAATACAGAACCGCTCTTGATGCCAAAGTCGGATTCGAACGGAGAGCCGGAAAATCCATTCGCAGAAATCGGAATCCGGTCCACGGGGTCCGTTCCGGTCAGGGAAGACACAATGCCGGAAACAAGAAGAAACAGCGTGGCAGACGATTCGGAACGGGGATGTTTTCATATGGGTTAGTTGAATAGATATCGGGTCATTGAGCCAAGGTTACCTGGATGCCAGGCATTCATCCAATGTGCATCCATATCCTCCGCCTTCAGTTCAACCAAGTCCTCAACTTCTGAAGAGCCGGACTTGTGCATTTGAAGAAGGGCTTCCAATGAACCTTTCGCTGTAACTCTTCAACTTGTGATTGATCGTTCAATCGTGCAGGCCATTCAGACTCGATGTACAACCCGTAGCTCCTGGGATCGACTTTCATATCCATGCAAACCGACAGGATCCAGTCTTCCAGCTTCCCTGCCAAAATGAAGACTTGGTTTCCTGCATTGTCCTTGAAACGGGAGGATCCCTTTGTATTCTTCCATTTTCACTAGGATTTTTCATAAGGCTGTTTTGTGGATCCGGGATCCTCATCCACAACAAACCGCAAGAATGCTTTCTTTTTCCTACAGGCTTTGAAAACCCTGGATTTCCCTGGTGATGACTACCCTCTTATGGGATACTCCCTGTCATCTCCTAACCAACATTTCATCGGGTTTGACAAAATCAACGTGGATTTTTCAAAGAACCAAATAATTCCTTTCGAAATTGAAGAAAAACATCTGCATCCATTCCACCTCTTCAATTTGTTTTTCACTTAATGGGTGGATCATGGTTTGATAGTCCTCCATGCGAGCAAGAAATACACGTATTAGATCCGAAGGGGCTCCTTCGGACCCAACCCAGAAGCAGATAGGGTTGTGCGTGGTTATAGCACTACAACCACCCAGCTATCCAATGCGATTCTCAGCCAATTCTTTTGGTATAGAAAATCGGAATAAGTTGCTTTTCGTCTATCAAAAACAAAATGCTGTTCGAATTGCTTTTCAGGCACGAATAAAACATCCGCCGCAGTGTTTCGGGAAAGAGACAGAAAGTAAGGATAACGAAGATTCCCATCCTCCACGATTTTACTGACCAGAAGATCATTTTCGTTGGTTTTAAATTCAGGGTGAGACCTTTTCGATTCTGAGAAAGTCAGAAACCCATTTCTTCAACTCTTTGTTGGAGAGCAGAAGAAGCCGCTTTCCTGATAAGGCACAGAAAGATGAGGTATTCAAGTCTGAATTTGGCCTATTTTTTTAATTTGCATGAATATCTAGGCTGCAGGGAACCACTTCAGTGAGCTTCACCACGGATACGGCAAAATTCGACTGCCGTCCGAACCGGTATCCAGGAATTCAAACTGATTCCCGGCGTTCCATCCTTCCCTGACATCATACCTCGCCAGAGGCCAGACATCGTCTCGTCAATTCTCTGACGACTACATACCAAAATCGAAAAATAGATCACCAATGCCTGTAACAACCATCCACCACCTGAAGAAATCCTGTTCTTGTGACGAAAGAGGATTGTCGAGCAGACGTTTTCGCCACTGTTTGGTTCCCGATGAAAACATTGCTTTGAACACGACAAGCGACATGTCAGTGTTTTAAATTTTGGATGCTGAGATTCTGATCATCGCTTTCTCCTGATTTCTGGATTTCCAGTCCAAGATAAGGAATTGCGCTTTGGTTATCGAAGAATTACCGAGAACAAAACAGTACATTGTTTTGGTTGATTTTCTGCAAGAAATATTTCCGGAGAGAGCTTTAATCATCTCTCTGCATTTCAGTGATGTTTTCAATACTTCCAGAAGTGGGATTCTTTCCATTTGTTGAAGATCTCTGTCTCTCCCTACACTACAACCACCTTGTTCTCTTAATATCTGCTTCCTGCTTTGCTGGAGGGGCTAAGTGTCCCGCCCCGCTCGACCATTCTTGACTGGGCATGACTCCTTGAACTGAATAGATCGCCACCATTCTTCCAGGTCCGTCAAGACGACGAGTCCTTATCTCACCACCTGATGAGCGTTGATTGCCCAGGTCGAGGAACTGAACTGGTGAAAGCCTTTCAGGATCCGGAAGAAGCCCTGGTCTTCGCCTGGTCTTCACCCCCGATCTGTACATCCGGACATCCGGATGCTGTAAAGATCGACGGATTGCTTTTCGTGGATCTGCTCCGGGAGCGGCAGGTGCGCTGGCTCCGGCCCTTCCTGTCCACCACGGCCCCGAGGACTACCTATTGGATGCCTTGCGGAAAAGTGCAGATTATCTGCCAGCCCGTCAGCCTGAAGTATCTGAAGGAGGCCGTCCAGCGGTTCATTGCCCACGGAGACGGGATGGCCGCATTTCCGCCCCCCTGCAGAACTGAGCCTTCTGCACGAGGAAGCTGGGTCCGCTTCAACTTCCGGAATGATTTGAATCCGGTGGAAAAGCAGGCCCTGCTGGAGGCCGACTGCACGGCACCCGTCCGCCTGGCCGGGGACGCGAACTCACGGTTTCCAGAACACGGTCGTTCCCGGATCATCGCAAGGAGAAGAAGGTGATCATCAAGATTCACCTCGCTCCTTCATCGTCAACCCCCAGACACCAGAACCTGCAACCCACTGGAATAAACCTCCGCACCCTCACCGAGGGACTGGATCCCAGTGGCCAACATATCGCCCCAGGGTAACCAAGGTCCTGAATCCCATTTCCAGGCCCGATGAAGTGGCTTGGCAGGCATTCATTCCTTGTTGAGTTTACCTTGCTTTGCCATATTCCCCGAACATTGCCCCCTGATCCTTGGCGCCGTGATCGGGCCGTACCGCCTTCGGTCTGACCAGGGACTCCCCTGAGGGGGAAGGAGCCTGTAAATTTTACCAGGACCTCAACGCCGACGGGGAAGCTGAACACTCTGAGCTCTACTCAGATGGGCTCCCTCCGCCACCCTGGTGGTGCGCACCAACCACGGGGAGATAGCCCGCGAACATAACCCGGAACCCCCGGAGCGATGGATCTACGGACCCGGACCTGCTTGTCTTTGACCGCATGCTGACGGCGTGTCCGAGGCCTACGCCCTGACTGCCACCGGGCGATTCTGCTGGATTTCCCCGGCAGGTCTCTGAGCCGATCCCGTCTCATGCAAACCTTGCTTTGTCGCCCGGCCAGCCCATCGAACCCGGAATATTGATCATGATCTGGGTCTCTCCGCAAACAGACACGAGGATTCCGGCGATGACGATGAAACCTTTTCACGAAACGGATTCACCCTCCAGCCCCGGGGTATTTTCGCCTGGGACCTGCAAACCGACCGCATTCTCCGCAGCCCCGCGTCCGGGATCAACTACAAGATGACCCGGGAATTGATCACCCGGGACGATCCCTCTTCGGATCGTCTCGGTCTGTTTGCGGTCACCGCCGCCACAGACAACGACCGGGGAAGCTTTGCCTGCTCCGATTCGGGCAGCTACGGGGTGGTGCTGGACGCCGGCCTGCAGTTCCGCTTCCCTCCCATCCCCCTGGGCGGGCCCCAGTCCGCATCCCACGCCTTCCCCTTTCGGGATCGGGACACATCCGGCGTTTTGGTGCTGACCTTCCACAATCGTCGGCCCGACAATAAAATCGACCTGAACTTCTTCAGCCTGGGAGGAGAGAAGCTGGGGGAACAGCGGTCGGACCTGTTTACCGGCACACCCCGCATCCGCCTGATCCAGGAAGACGTCCTGCTGACCGGTCCCTCCGGCCGGGATTTCGTGATCGCCCGGGTGGATCCCGACCTAACGCTTCGGGAAGAACACCGGTTCAAGGAAAGGCATGTGGGGGTGATTCCCGCCAATCTGGATGGGGACGAACCCACGGAATTCCTTGTGACCAACGCCATGGATCAGGAAATCAGCATCCTCCAGGACAAGTTCTCCAAACCGGTCCGGGTCCGGATCCCCGGGAACATTCCGGCCGGACCCCTCGTCACCATCCGGCAAAGGAACGAACAGGAAACCCAGGTTTACCTCCACGGCGACGGCGGATTCCTCCTGCTGGGCTACGCGAAAAATCCCCTCCACCCCTTCCGATTTGCGATCTACACGTTCTATTACCTCCTGATCTTCGGCATCCTCTCCCTGCTCCAGCGCATCCTGTCGTACAACAACCGGATGAAAAGCAAGCGGGAAAAGGAGCTGCTCGACTACCAGCTGCAATCGGTCATGAACCAGCTGAGTCCGCATTACACCTTCAACGCCCTGAATGCCATCGGCGACGCCGTCCGGGAAGGGCGCAGCGAGGAAGCCTACGAATATTTCACCACCCTGGCCGGCCTCATCCGCCGGTCCATGACCCACGCCACCCAGCCCTATTCCACCCTGGGTGAGGAACTTGGCTTTGTGACCGAATACCTGGAAATCGAAGACTACCGCTTCCGCGACAAGCTCTCCTGGCACCTCCACCTCTACCCGGAAATCAACCTGGAGATCCCCGTGCCCAAAATGCTCATCCACATTTTCGTGGAGAACGCCCTGAAACACGGCATCTTCCACCTGAAAGAAAAGGGCCGCATCGAACTGGACCTCCGCCGGGACAACCGAGCCATCACCATCACCATCCGCGACAATGGCGTGGGCTTCGCCGAAGCCCGCCGCCTGGAAGGACGGGTGGGAGACGGCCTCCGCATTTTCGACAACTACCTGGAAATCTACAACACCCAAAACCTCCACCGCATCACCTACACCATCTCAGACCTGAAAAGCCAGGGTCAGAGCGGAACGCTTGTGGAGATCCGGGTGCGGGATCCGGTAGCCTAGCTCCTGAATCAACCCGCAACGTTCTTGTAATACTCCACCTTCTCCCGATCCGGTGCCGGAACGACCTTCTCGAAGATCCCATCCCTCTCCGCTTCGGTGATCCTGGTGAAGTTCCGGGCCAGCTCGATTTTCTCCTGCAGCAGATCCTTGTTCTCCGCTCCCGTGATCAGCACGCTCACCGGCAACGACCAGCTGAAATACAGGGCCTCCCGGACGCTGAGGTAATTGGGGACCACCGGTGTGCCGGTCTCCCAGATCACATCGCCGGCAATGGTCGTGCGACCGAAGAATCGTCCGGCCGCCAGGGTATTCATGGCCAGAAGCCCCAGGTTGTTTTCGATGGCCCGGGGAACGACTTTGCGGACAAAGCTGTGCTCGCTTGCGAAGTCCACGGCGCTGAGGGGCATCTGGAGGGTGTCGAATCCGGGAAACTCCGGGAACCTTTCCATCATCCGCAGGAGGGCATAGGGACTCTGGTGGCCCGTGAACCCGATGTACCTGGCTTTGCCCGATTCCTTGATCTTGTACACGGCCTCCATCACCCCGTTCCGGATCCGCCCGTCCACATCGTCCGGACTCTGAAAGGCATGCAGCTGCAGGAGATCGACCCGGTCGGTTTTCAATCGTTTCAGCGACAGCTCCACCTCCCGGAGCAGGGTGGCCCCGTCCGGTGCTGTGGTTTTGGACATGAGGAAAATCTGATCGCGGTACTTCGGGACCAGGTATTTGCCGTAGCGCTCCTCGCTGACCCCGTTGACATAGCTGTGCGCGGTGTCAAAAAAGCGGATCCCGCCGGCAAGCGCCGTTTCGATCACCTCCTGTGCATCCTTTTCCGTGGTCCATCCCACGTGGTAGCCGCCCAGACCGAGCATGGTCACTTCCTCGCCGGTGGAGCCCAGCTTGCGCAGGGGAAGCAATTCCCCCAGGGAGTCGCGCCGCGCCCCGGTCCAGCCGTATCCCACGCCCACCGGCAACATCAGTCCGGCCGTTATCCCGGCCATGTTCCGAAGAAAATCCCGTCTGTTTTCCATAGGTCAGTTTTTATGCAATGAATCTACTATGAGGAACATATGAAGGATCGAAATGTTTGAACCCCTCCCCGTTTTGCATTTCGCTCCCATTTCGCAATCTTTATGACCCGAGACCTGCAAACCTGTTCCATCGATGAATACGCCCCTTCTGAAGCGCATCCTCAAAAAAGCCCTCCACTACCTCGGCGAAATCGCCGTGGTCATCATCGGCATCGTCCTGGCTGTTCAGTTGAACAACCTGAACGAAAAGAGAAAGAACGAAGAAGAAGGCAAACAGTCCCTGAGGCGAATCGCGGCCGAACTTGCCATCGACCAGCGACGACTGGACAATTCCCTGTCGCGCATCGAACAATCCGAGGCCAAACTGAAACGCATCCTGTACCAGGCCGACACCAGCCATCTGGATTCCATGGTTTTCTTTCTTTTCAGCGGATATGACCATTTTGCCTACGATGCCGAATACATCAACCTCAAGTACAGTGGGAAGCTGCACCTCATCCAGGATGAAGCACTTCGCAACCGGATCGTGCGATACTACGAAGGCAGGTACACCGCCCTTCAACGGACGTCCGATTCTCAGGCAGAATTCAGCAACAACCGGATCCTGCCCTATTTCAGCAGCACCTTCCCAAGCGACACCACCAACCGGGTCGATCCCGCTTTGGTGTTGCAGTGCCTGGACGAACTTGCCTTCCGCAACCTGATTGTCGACCAGATCGGCTATTACATGCAGAGCCGCGACGTCATCCAGCGAGCCAACCCCGGGAGAATCCTGGATATGATCCGGGAGAATTTGGATACTCAGACCGGCATTTCTTCAGCCGACACAGCACAAAACCAGGCGGGGATGTAATTTCCAGGAAAGACTAATTTTACCTCCATGACCCGATTGGAAATAGAAACGGCACTCAACAAGCTCACGAGAGAAGAGCTCGTTGCACTGAACAAGGCCATTGTAAAGCGCGTCAAGCTGATGGATGACCTGAAAAGGATGGCCGCCAATGCAAACTTTGAAGTACATGACCGGGTTGCCTGGCGCGACCAAGAAGGGGATTACAGAACCGGCCACATCCTCCGGATCAACACCAAGACCATTTCCGTCGAAGAAGACGGAGATCCAGAGGGAATCTGGAGAATCCCGGCTTCTCACCTGAGAAAATTGTAACCCGTTCATTCATTCCGACAACGGTCTGCTGCTCCGATGCAGGTGGCAACATGCGATCGTTTCCGATCGGGTCGATCGCGAATATCCTTGGTTTTTCGCCAAAAAGCGCAGAAAGTATCCTTGGATTTCAGCCATTTTTAGTCAAAAGTATCCTTGGATTTCAGCCATTTTTCCTAAATTAGCCATTGATTTTTGTCCAAGCGAGTCATGAAAAGGGATCTTTACCAGACACTTATCGAGTGGAAGCATGAGCAACACCGCTTTCCGTTGTTGCTCAGGGGAGCGCGACAAACCGGGAAAAGCTACCTGGTCACACAATTTGGTGAGAAGGAATTTGACCGGATCATCACATTGAATTTTGAACGAAACCCGGAATTCAAAGAAATATTCTCAAGCAATGATCCGGAAGAGATCCTGGAACGCATCATGCTGTTTACCGGCACCAGGCCAAAATCCGGAGGATCCCTCCTTTTTCTGGACGAAATCCAGGAATGTCCGGAGGCAATTACCTCCTTGCGATATTTCTACGAAGAACTTCCCGAACTCCACGTCATCGGAGCTGGCTCTCTCCTTGAATTTGCCCTGAGGTCGAAGGATATCCGGGTACCCGTGGGCAGGATTCAGTACCTGTACCTGTATCCGTTGTCTTTTGGAGAATTCCTTGATGCAACGGGCGAAATCGAGCTGCGTCAGCATGTAAAACGGCCGGAAAATCTGAAAAACCTGCCCGGCGGAGTGCATAACAAACTCATTGAACTGGTAAAGAAATACTACCTGATTGGAGGTATGCCGAAAGCCGTACAAACCTATGTAACCACCGGTGAACTCTCCCATTGCCAAAAAATCCAGCAATCCATTCTCGACACCTACCAGGACGATTTTGCCAAGTATGCCAGGGAATCCATGCATGGACACCTGAAAAAAGTATTCGAGGCAGCATCCACCACAGTCGGGCAACGAATGATTTATGCAGGAATTGACTCCCAATCAAGGTCCAGGGAACTAAAGAAAGCTTTGGAACTGCTTGAGACCGCAGGAATCGTAACCCGGGTCAGTCAAACCAATGCCTCCGGGGTGCCGTTGTCCTCCGGCAGGCACCATAGCATCTTCAAAGTAATCTTCCTGGACGTCGGTCTCATGCATGCCATGAACAACATATACCCAGAAACTGTGCGGTCAAAGGACCTCAATGCAATATTCAGAGGCGGTGTGGCAGAACAATTTGCAGGCCAGGAAATCGTAGCCTACCAATCTCCCTTCCGCAGAAAAAACCTCTATTTCTGGGGCAGACAGGCCAAAAACAGCACAGCCGAAATCGATTACCTGGTCGACATGGACGCACAGGTTGTTCCTGTTGAAATTAAATCCGGACCAAAGGGGCACCTGAAGAGTCTGTTCATGTACATTGAAAAACATCGGAGCGAAAGAGCCTACATTGTTTCCCAGGCCCCATACAAAAAGGAAGGACCACTGTACTCCATCCCTTTCTATGCCATGGAAGCTTTTTTCAGGAAGTAATTGCCAGGGATTCGATTGTACGAAGAAGCTTGGCTCTCCGGGGTTCATCTCGTTCCTGTTGGGCCACCTCCTGAAATTCACGCAGGGCATTCCTGGTTTCCTTTTCACCCAGGAAACCAGGAGCCTGGCTGAAAAGCATTTCACGAGCAGAATGGGCATCATCCAGGTAGAGTTTGATCAGAATCTTGCGTACCTGCCGTTTGTCATCGCAATGTCCTGCATAGCTGGCAAACATTCGGCTTGCCTGATAACGGTACACTTCACGGATCATGTCCCAGCTGCCATCGCATTTCCCGGCAATGGCTTTGTCCGTTTCAAAAAAAGAGGCCACCAGCGTAAGCCCCAGACAAGCTTCCGGGTCGATGGTTTGAAGATCGAAGAGAATGCTTTCCAGTCTGTAGGCAAATTTCATGGACTCCTCCCTGGAAATCGTCCGGGTTTGCCGTTTTAAATCGGCTACATTTTTTTTGTACTGGGCGATCGCCTCCTCCTTGGTCCGGGTTAAACGCGAAACAATCTGTTCCGCGTTCGCATCGAATCTGGCCAGTTCCAGCAGCGCGTCGGCCAATGCTTCCGCACCGGCATCCAGGAGCCTTTGTTTTATGTTTGTCGTCACTTCAAAGCATTTTGTTGTACATAGTAAATTTACAAATCCGGACGAGGAAGCCAAATCCAGGGCAGAACTTCCAGAAACTGTCTCACTTTATTGCGTAGATTTGAGGGATGTGATGCCATCCGCAATGGATGACTGCTCGAAAAAACCTTCGCTATGACCGGCTACCTTCGCCATTTCGAATACGAGATTACAGACGATCCCGCCTTCCTGTACCGGAAATTCAATGTTCCGGTGGAGGTGCAGAAGATGTTTTCATCCCTGTATCCAAAAGTCAAAAAAGGCGGGCCGGGGATCATCAACAAACTGAAGCAGCTCATCGAAACCTATCCGGAGGTACCGCATCTGCGCAACTACCTGACGGCAGCCTACCAGTCCAGCTCCATGCCCGAAAAGGCCTGGGAGGAGAACCGGAAACTTGCAGCCGATTTCCCCGATTACCTCTTTGGCAGGCTCAACCTGGCCTTCGAACACTTCAACAAGGAGGAATACGAGGAAGTCGCCGCCCTCATGGGTCCCCACATGGAGCTGCAGGAACTGTACCCCGAAAGAAACTTGTTCCACATCGGGGAGCTCACCGCCTTTTTCAAACTGGCCATCCTGTACTTCTGCAAAACGAACAACCTTCCCGCAGCCGAGGTCCGGTACAACCTGATGGAGGAGCTGGCCGATGGCCATCCCGATTTGGACGAGGTCCGGCCCTACATCATTGAGGCAAGGCTCAGGGCAGCGGCCGAGCGCATGAAGGAAGAAGATACGACCCGGATATCTGTGGTTCCGGACGAACCCCTTGCACAGGAGGGGCCCAATCGTCGTCCGGCCTTCACCCACGAAGTAATCAACCGCCTGTATGAACAGGGCATGCGCATCGGACACGACATCCTCCGTGAAATCCTTGCCCTTCCCCGGGAAAGCCTGCTGGAGGACCTGGACCGGGTGCTCGAGGACGCCATCCTGCGTTACGGACATTTCCAGAAGATCTGCGACAGGGACGGATGGCAGGATGACATCATGAGCTTCCCCACCCACGCGCTTCTCATTTTGGGTGAACTCCGGGCCAAAGAAAGCCTTCCCAGACTGTTGGAACTGCTCCGCCAGGGACCCGACTGCATCGAGCTCTGGTACGGCGATTTCCTGATTGAGGAACTGTGGGAGCCCACCTATCACCTCGTCGAATCCCAGCCCGACGTGGTGAAAACCTTCGTACTCTCGCCGGGACTGGATATGACGGTCCGTTCCCTGATGACCACGTGCATGGGCCAGATCGCCCTGCATCAGAGCGCCCGCAAACAGGAAATCAGCGACTGGTTCCGGGACCTCTTTCAATCCCTGGCAAAAGCCACCCGGGAAGAGCGGATCGTCGACAGCGACTTCATTGGCCTGGCCATATGCGATGCCATGGCTCTGCGTGATCCCGGCCTGATCCCCGCCGTCGAAGTCCTGTACCGCAAAAAATATGTCTCAGCCGGTATTTGCGGCACCCTCATCGAAGTGGCCCGGGACATGAACGCCTCTCCCGATCGCTACGATAAAAAAGAGATCCTGAACATTTTCGATCACTACAAGAAAATCCTGGTCACCTGGCAGTACGACAAGGAAGATCAGAAACAGAGCGCCTCAAACGCACTCACCTCCTCCTTCCCCAAACCGGGCCGGAACGATCCCTGTCCCTGCGGGAGTGGCAAAAAATACAAGAAATGCTGCCTGGAGCATTGATGGTTGAAAATCCGTCCCATGAAAAAACAACTCCTCACCATCTCCTGCCTGGTCTGGGCGATGCTTGCATCCTCCCAGGACTGGGAAAGCATGCACCGGTCCAAGGAACAGGCCCTGCATGAATTCAACGAAGCCAAATTCGGGATGTTCATCCACTGGGGTCTGTATTCCCTGCCAGCCGGCGTCTGGGAAGGAGAGCAAATCGGCGGACTCGGGGAATGGATCATGTACCACGCCCAGATCCCAAGGGAAGAGTACAGGGAATTGTGCAATCAGTTCAATCCGGTGAAGTTCGATGCGGAAGAATGGGTGAGGGCCGCAAAGATGGCAGGAATGCGTTACATCGTGGCCATGCCCAAGCACCATGACGGATTTGCCATGTATGATTCCGACGTGTCGGAGTACGACATCATGGACGCCACGCCCTTTGGACGGGACCCGATGGAAGAGTTATACAGGGCCTGCCAAAAACACGGGATCCGGTTTTCCATCTACTATTCCCATTCCATAGACTGGATGGACGGAGGGGATGCCGGATACGCCCAACAGAAAAGGCAGAACCCGGATCATTCAGACCACTATGCGGCGAATCTCTGGGACCCGTCCTCCCGGAGCTTTGAGGATTACTTCGCCAACAAGGCCCTGCCCCAGGTCAGGGAGCTGCTCACGAAATTCCCCGGAATGCAGGAGCTCTGGTATGATTTTCCCCGCTTCATGAACCGGGACCAGAGTTTTGCCTTTTACAAGACTGCCTATGAGTTGCAGCCCTCCCTCCTGATCAACAGCCGGGTGGGAAATGACCTGGGAGACTTCTGGATTCCCGGCGACAACAAGATCCCGGAAGGAGAGGAAGGCCGGGACATCTTCTGGGAAACACCGGGCACGCTGAACAACACATGGGGCTACAAAAGCTACGACGTGGACTGGAAATCCATCCAAGAACTGCTGTTCTGGATCACGGAGATCAGCAGCAAAGGCGGAAACTACCTGTTGAATGTGGGTCCCACCGCAGAAGGCCTTTTTCCCGAAGAGAGCCTGAAGCAATTGAAGGAAATCGGGGAATGGATGGCCATTCATGGCGAGTCGGTCTATGGAACTAGGAAATGGATGGTCAACCACGAGGGACCCGGGAGCCTGTCCATGAAAGGGACCACAGATCGTGAAGAACAAGGGTTTCGCTCCAATTTCACCTCGGAAGACTTCTGGTTTACCACCAAAGGCGACTTCCTCTATGCAACGGCTCTGAAATGGCCGGAGACCAACACCGTGTTGATCCGGTCGCTGGCCCGCTCGTCAGCAGCAGAAACGCCAGAGATCGAATCGGTTGAGCTGCTTGGATGTAAAAAGAAACCACTCTGGGAGAGGAAGGCCGAAGGCTTGCAGGTGTCCCTGCCATCGTGCCGTCCCAACCCCCATGGATACGTTCTGAAGATCCGCCTCCAAAACCAGGAGAAGAGCACGAAAGTTTTCTAAGTTTCGGATTTGACAGGCAGAAGCGTCTTCGCCCAAATTTCGCCATTTTTTGTGCGAACAATCATCAAACAGAGGCAGACTGGAATCCGGGCCGGGCACTCAAACGAACGATTCCTGGAATACACTTGATCCATGGTATTGTTTGATTTGTTTCTATAATGCATTATATTTCGTGCATTATAGAAATACATCATGAGTTTTCTGGAGTTCAAAGACAAAATGTTCTCACTCGGATGCTTCACTACCCATCAGGTGTATGCATGGGTACCGGGGTTTGATCGAAACAATTTTGTGCGCTGGGTTAAGAAAGGACTCCTGATTCGACTCCGGCAGGGGTACTACACCTTTCCTGAATACAAAAACCAAGCTGATTTTTCCTTTTACATTGCGAACCGAATGTACCGTCCATCCTATGTCAGCCTGCATACCGCACTGGCATTCTATGGATTGATTCCCGAAGCCGTGATTCAGACGACAAGCGTAACGAGCCTGAAAACGGCAAACTTTCAAAATGCCTTAGGCTCCTTCTCGTACAAAAGCATCCGGGAGGAATTGATGTTCGGATATCAAAGCAAAGCCATCCGCGGAGGCTTCTCCATCCAACTTGCCCAACCTGAAAAAGCACTCCTGGACCTGCTCTATCTCCATCCGTTTTATCAAAGCGCCCAGGATATGGAAGAGCTGCGTCTGGATGAGGATCTCCTTCACGAAGACTTCGATCTCGGGCTGCTGGATGAATCCTTGCACCGATACAAAACAAAGGCACTCGAAAAACGAGTGAAGCAATTCCTGAAAACCTACGGCTTATGATGCAACTTGAACAAATAAGGAACTTTTTCCCGGCAGACATAAGAGAGAACGCAAGTTTTCAAAAATACATGGTGAAGGAGTATCTCCAGCTGCTGATCCTGGACTACCTCTCCACCACTCCCTTCATCCGCAAAGTCGTTTTCATCGGGGGGACCAATCTCAGGTTAACCAAGGGCATCGATCGGTTTTCAGAGGATCTGGATTTCGATTGCAAGGCATTGTCAAAAGAGGAATTCATTGAAATGACCGATGCGATCATCCGTTTTTTGATGCTTTCCGGATTTCGAATCGAGGTCAGGGACCGTGCAAGCGAAAAAGCGAACGGCCTTTCAAAGGAACATTCATTTTCCCGAATTCTTGTTCGATCTCGGACTTTCAGGACATCGTGAGGAGCGCTTTCTCATCAAAGTCGAAAGCGAAGATCAACAGGTTGAGTACACGCCCATGCTTCGACACATCAAGGGTTGTGGATTCTATTTCCCTTTTTCTGTCCCCCCCGATGGCATCACTCTGCTCCATGAAATTGTCCGCCATGCTCTACGACAAAAAGGAAGGGATTTTACGATGCCATGTTTTTGCTGGCACAGTCATCTTGATTACACCTTCCTTTCCCGGAGAATGCAAATTCAAAATCTCGAAGAACTGAAAACATCGTGGCTGAAATGTTGAGATCGGTTGATCTGACCCGGAAGAAAAAGGACTTCGAACACCTGTTGTTCAACAAAAGGAACAGTGAGCGAATCCTTTCCGCAGGCGATTTCTTTCGCGATCTGCAGGAACCTCAATGATCACCGGCAGCAAAGAAATCCTCACAAAAGATATCAAATAATGGTCTGCCCCTGCAAGAAGGATGGAATAACCCATCCGGAATTCGTTTGGGCCTTGAACCTGGATGTCTTTTGATCGGGTCCGAATCCTGGGAATGCACTCGATTCATTCAATAGCTATTCCTTCGATTATATTAGAATATATTATATTTTTATGCTTATATTTCGACTATGAGATTGAAAGAACAAGATATCCACAGGCAATTGAACCCTTCATTGGCAAACCAGTCATCAAGGCCATTACGAGGCACTTCAAGACGGTGTGGCAAAGTACTGCTACAGCAAATCATGCGATTGCTGACCAACAGGGGCGTTGCCGAAAAGCAGATCATCTACATTAACAAGGAGCTTTTTGAGTTTGATGCGATCAAGGATTACAGGCTTCTGCATGACTATGTGACAAAAGAGACCTTCCCCGGAAAGAGCAAAACCTATGTATTTGTGGATGAAATCCAGGAGATTGAGTCATGGGAAAGGGCTGTAAACTCTTTGTTGGCTAAGGGCAGCTACGATTTGTTTATTACAGGTTCAAATGCCCGGATGTTATCCTCCGAACTGGCGACACTTCTATCGGGCCGATTTGTTGAATTCAGGATGCATACCCTTCTGTATTCGGAATTCAAAGAACTATTGCAGGTCAACGAACAATCGACAGGAGAGAGTGACTTCGACCGATTCCTGAAGTATGGAGGCTTCCCTGGCTTACACTGCCTGAAACTGAACGATACGGTGGTAAGACAATATCTTCATTCCGTTTATAACACGGTACTTTTACGTGACATCATCGTACGGAACAACATCAGGGATGCAACCATGCTTGATTCTGTAACAAAGTATTTGATCGATAATTGCGGCAACATTACTTCAGCAAAAAGCATCAGTCAATACATGAAATCGCAACAACGCAAGGTTTCTGTTGATACGGTGCTAAACTACATCCATTACTCGTGCAATGCCATGGTATTTGAACAGGTAAAACGATACGACCTGAAAGGGAAACGCCATCTGGAAACCCATGAAAAGTACTTCCTGAGCGACGTGGGTTTCAGATTTGCAACCCTTGGCTTTACCCCTCAGGCCATCTCCGGTCAGCTCGAAAACATCGTTTTTCTCGAGCTCATTTCCAGGGGCTATGTGGTTTCCATCGGGAAGATTGGCGATAAGGAAATTGATTTTGTTGCTGAACAGGGAGCAAACAAAGTGTACATCCAGGTATGTGCAAATCTGACCGATGAAAAAGTAATCCAAAGGGAATATGGTGCATTGGAGCAGGTGAAAGACCACTTTCCAAAAATGGTGCTTTCGTTGGACAAAGGATTTGACACATCAAGAAAAGGAATACAATGGATGAATATCGAAGATTTCCTTTTGACGAAAATGCATTGAAACTCACTCATACCTCAAACTATCTGCCGGATTGATCCGTGAGGCCCGGTGGATGTGGTAGAGCATGCTGGCGAAGGCGATGGCCAGGGTGGAGAGGAGGGCCGCCAGGTAGGGCCAGAGGGCGGGGCCGACCCGGTAGGGGAAGCCTTGCAGCCACTGCCGGGTGAGGAAGAAGACCAGGGGCCAGGACACCAGGTTGGCTGCCAGGACCAGGAGGAGGAACTCGCGGGAGAAGAGCCGGGAGATGCCCAGGAAGTTGGCCCCGAGCACCTTGCGCAGGCCCACCTCCCGGGTGCGGAGGGAGGTGGCGTAGGCGATGAGGCCGTAGAGGCCCAGGGCCGCGATCAGGTTGGCCAGGATGGAGATGTAGAGGAAGATCCGGGACATGCGCTGTTCCTCGCTGTACATCTTGTTGTGGAACTCGTCCACGAACTCGTAGTCGAAGGCCTGGCCCGGGAAGGCCGCCGTGAACTCCTCCCGGAGCAGGGCCAGAACGCCCGAAGGGTCCTCCGAGTCGAATCGGACCGAGAGGCTTCCCCCCGTCTGTTCCTCGTTGAGCAGGCGCAGCATAAGGGGTCGGATGATGTTGTGGACCGACAGGAAATGGAAATCCTCGATCACCCCGACGATGGTGGCCTCACCCCCGCTGAGATAGCCCTTGTAGTCGAGACCGTAGCGGAGCTTCTTGCCCACGGGGTCCTCGAGCTGCATCATGGCCACGGCGGCCTGGTTCAGGATCACCGCGTTCCCGGCCGGACCCGTTCCCTGTTGTTTGCGCAGGAAGCCCTCCCCGTCCTTCAGCCGGATCCGGTAGGTGGTCAGGTAGCCGGGATCGGTGTAGTTCACGTTCATGCGGATGAACTGATCCTCGCCGGCCCCGTCCCAGGACACGGTGGTCCAGTTGGTGGACGCGCACACCGGGTAGTCGTGGACGCTGGAGGAAACGATGCCGGGATGGGCGGCCAGGCGCTCCTGGAGGTGCTCGACCCGGACCATGGTGGAATCGTCGAACTGCACCCGGATCACCCCGGCGGGCTCGTAGCCCAGGTCCT
>JAWKKO010000010.1:0-137890 GCA_041393235.1 Bacteroidales bacterium | reverse complement strand
GTGGAAACGGGTCATTCGTTAACAACTCCCTCCCCAGAGGCTGTTTTATTTTTCCTAAATTTAGCGAATCAAAAGGTGAATAATATGAAAAAATTTCTACCCCTCATAGGACTGCTGATGGTCCTCTTCGCAAACAACCTGAACGGCCAGGGCAGCTGGTTGAGTGCGTACGGTATTGTCGGACAGGACACCCTCGCCGTCCGTGATATGGTCATCGCTGACAACGGAGATGCCTACATCATTGGCACATTTCAGGGAAACATCCTTTCCACGGCCGGATCGGTGACCGCCGTTCAGACAAATCCTCCGGCAGATGACTACGATGACATTTTTCTCCTGAAAGTCCTGAGCAACGGCACCCATGCCTGGTTGAAACGTTTCGGGCACGGCACCATCGATTTACCGGGGGAACTGGCCATCGGACCTGACAATTCACTCTATGTGACCGGAAACGTCAATGCCTTTTATGCGGCTGGCAGTACAATCGACTTTGACGGGACGCCCCTGACCACCTCGGCGGCGGATGCATTTTTAGCCAACTACGACCCTGACGGGACATTGAACTGGGTCCGGATCGTGGCAGGCGGGGCGGCCGCCCAGCGCATCGACGCCATGCGCATCGACGGAGACCGGATTGTGGTGGCCGGATTTGCACGGAATTCGGTGACCTACGATCTGACGACGGTCCTGCGGACCGGAACCTTCACCCACCTGGCAGTCCTGGATCTGGACGGGAACCTCATTTCACAGAACACCATTGGCTTCAAAGGGGTGTTCCCGAATTTGGGAACGGGCTTGGTTCGGTCCATCGCCATCACCCCCGATGGGTATGGATTCGCCGGGGAATACCGGGACTCCTTGTTTCTGGATGTGGATTCACTCTATTGCAGCTATTCGGATCCGGACCACACGGATATTTTTCTGTACAAAACCAACAAGGACCTGGAAGGACAGTGGGTGCGCCGCACAAACAGTGCCATCACCGGGGAAAACATTGCCCACGTGGTCCGTTTCGACGGGGTGGACAATCTGTACATGGCTGGAAAAATGGAGCCTGGATCTGAACATCGATTCCACAGCCACCGAATCCGTCGGGTCGTCCGGTTCACGGGCGGTGACCAGGGCTTTGTTCGGCGAACTATAAAAACTCCACAGGCAACCTGGACTGGTATGCCATCAATGGATCCAATCAAAGAAGGATGCCTACTACGATTTGCTCGTTCAACCCACCAAAATCACCACGGTCGGGTATTTTTCAAGGTCCCTTCTATTTTGGGAACGACACCATTCCCGTGGTTGCGGGAACCAGCGAGGTGGCCTTGTCCAGTATGACCTGAACGGGAAGTGATCCATGCAGGACTGCCTACACCAGCCAGCATTGGAAGGCCAGGACCAGGCCTTCACCATTGCTGAAAACCCCGTCAATGGCCGCATCATGGTGGCCGGTACCTATGGATCGGAGAGCATCAATTTCGAAGCCACTCAACTAACCAACACGGAACCCGGACAACCGAACATCTTCCTGGCCAGTTTCGGAGAGCGGACCAATGGGACGTTGACGACGAGTGCGACCAACCTGAAGTGTTACAACGACTTCTCGGGGACGGTGACGATCAATGCCGGCGGGGGGTTCACGGATATGTATTACTTGCACCGGTACGATGTGTTTCTCGACAACGGGGATTCGGTGTACAACCAGAAGCTGACCAGCAGTCCGGGCGTGATCCGGGGTCTGGCGGCCGGTACCTACAACATCCGGGTGTACGACAATGCCAACAGCCTGATCGGGACGGCCACCCGGACGCTGACCCAGCCGGATTCCCTGCAGTATACCTTTGCGGTGGTCCATCCCACGTGCAACGGGGACCTGGACGGGTCCATCACCATCAACCAGCCCACGGGCGGAACGGCTCCCTACCAGTACTCCATCAATTGCGGTGGCACGTTCCAGAGCACAGGAACCTTCAGCAACCTGGCACCGGGAACCTATTGCATCATCGTGGAAGACATCAACGGTTGCCAGACGGTGGCACTGGACACCACCCTGGTGGCTCCGGGCGTGGTGGCTTTCGGCTTTGATGTGGTGAACGACACCCTCCGGTGCTTCGGGGATTCGAATGCGGAATTCCATTTCAAGAACCTGACCGGCGGCTCGGGCGATTTCCTGTACTCGATCAACGGCGGTGTGGATTACCAGGCCGATACCTTCTTCCTGGATCTTCCTGCCGGGGACTATCAGCTCATGGTTCAGGACATCAACGGTTGCACCTCCCAGGCTGTGGATACAAGCATTTACAGTCCCGGGCCCATCGACTTCACCTACAGTGTGGACCAGCCCCTGTGCTACGGCGACAGCGGAACCATCACCTTCGACACACCCACGGGGGGCGTCGGCGGCTATGCGTTCAGCATTGAAGTGACCCCGGAGTTCGGCAGTGAGGCGGTCTTCACCAAGGTGCCGGCGGGAACCTATGCCCTGCAGGTGGCCGATGACAGTCTGTGTCTGACAACCCTCATCGACACCGTCCTGGTGGCACCGGATACGTTCCAGTTGGTGAACACCATCTGGGAGAACTACGGTGTGTTCGGACACGACGGCTTCATTACCGTGGAGGTTTCCGGCGGAACCGAACCCTATGTGTACACCATCCTCCGGGATTCCATCGAACAGTCCGATCCCACCTTTGTGTTCGGCGCGCTCGATCTGGATACCTACCTGATCCGCATCGACGATGCCAACGGTTGTGGGCCGGTGAAGACCGATTCCATCACCATCCTGGATGCAACGGGCATTGACGGAAGCGAGGTGGTGGAAGGGCTCCTGTATCCCAACCCGGCGCAAAATCAGGTCACCCTGGAGATGGCGCACCCGGAACAGGAATGCACCCTCGAAATCCTCAGTCTGTCGGGTCAGATCATGATGCAGCGAAAAGCCTACCCCCAGGGCGGCGTCCTTCATGAAACCCTCGATGTGGCTCACCTGTCGAAAGGAATGTACCTCATCCGGGTCGATGTAAAAACCTTGCAGACCGGGCTGGTGATCCATTAAAGGAACCCAGCCGGGTCGTACCAGCGATACAGACCCTTCCCGAATTCCATGATGCTGCCTCCAAGGAAAACACCCCCTGGAGGCAGCTTTTTTCAAGAAACCCTGTACCTTTAAAACAAAAACCAACATGCGGATTCTGATCATCGGTTCGGGCGGACGGGAGCACGCCCTGGCGTGGAAAATTGCCCAGTCACCAAGACTTGAAAAACTCTTTGTTGCACCGGGCAATGCGGGAACATCCCAGGTGGCCGTCAATGTGGCCATCGACGGGGAAGACTTTGAAGGAATTCGAACCTTTGTGCTGGAGGAAAAAATCCAGCTGGTGCTTGTGGGCCCCGAAGCCCCGCTGGTGGCCGGAATCAGCGATTTCTTTGCCGCCGATCCGGAACTCAGGACCATTCCTGTCATCGGACCGTCGACCCGGGGAGCCATGCTGGAAGGCAGCAAGGATTTCGCTAAGGAATTCATGAAGGAATTCGACATCCCCACCGCTGCCTCGGCCACCTTCATCGGATACAACATCGAAGAAGCCTATGACTACCTGGCTCGCATGAAACCGCCCTATGTCCTCAAGGCAGACGGGCTGGCTGCGGGCAAGGGTGTGGTCATTCTGGAGGACGTGGAAGCTGCCAGGGCCGAACTAACCCGGATGCTGGACGGGAAATTCGGGAAAGCATCGGAAAAGGTGGTTATTGAGGAATACCTGAATGGCATCGAACTTTCCGTGTTTGTTCTAACCGATGGAAAGAACTACGTGATGTTGCCGGAAGCCAAGGACTACAAACGGATCGGGGAAGGCGACACAGGGCTGAACACGGGTGGCATGGGGGCCGTTTCTCCGGTACCCTTTGCCGACAAGGCCTTTTTGAAGAAAGTGGAAGACCGCATCGTCCGGCCCACCATCCGGGGACTGGCCACGGAAAAAATCGATTACCGGGGATTCATCTTTGTGGGCCTCATGAATGTGAACGGGGAACCCTACGTCATCGAATACAATGTGCGCATGGGGGATCCCGAATCGGAAGCGGTGATACCCCGGATAAAGAATGATTTTGTGGACCTGCTCCAGGCCACTGCCGAGGGCCGGCTGTCGGACATTGAGATGGACATCGATCCCCGGACCGTCACCACGGTCATGCTGGTATCGGGCGGTTACCCGGAGGCTTACGAGAAGGGGAAAGTCATTCACGGAACAGACCGGCTCGACCGGGCTCTGGCCTTTCATGCCGGAACCCGGGAGACGAACGGACAAATTCAGACAAGCGGCGGCCGGGTTCTGGCTGTGAGTGCTTACGGACGAACCAGGGAGGAAGCCTTGTCGGCCTCCTATGCCGAGCTGGCTAAAATTCGTTTCGACGGCATGTATTTCAGAAAGGATATCGGATTCGATCTCTGATGTTTCTGCTGCGGATTTTCAAAGACGCCCGGGGAACGGGAGGAGCGGCCCTGATGCTTCTGTCCGTCCTTCTCTTTCTGCCCTCCTTCCTTCACCCGGAAGTGCATCCGGAAACGACGGGGATGCCCTTGTATTCCCTGATGTTCGGATGGCTCCACGACCACCCTTTTTTCAATCAATTGTTTTGCCTTCTTCACGTTTGGGTGCTTCTGTACGTGTTGATCCAGATCAACGGCCGGCATCAATTGACGGAATTCAGGACCTTCATGCCGGGAACCTTCTTTCTCCTGATGGCCGCGGCACTTCCCATGGAACAGATCGTAACCCCCGAACTGACCGGCATGGTGTTCGTAGCGATCAGTTTTGTGGTGTTGCTGGAGCAGAATGAATCGAAACGAAGCCTGTCCCGGGTCTTTTCCGCCAGTTTGATCCTGGCGGCCGGCAGCTTGTTCTATCTCCCTCTTTTCTGGTTCATCCCCCTGGTCTGGATCAGCCTGGTGACCCTCGCACCGGTAACCTGGCGGGAAATTGCGGTGCCATTGGTGGCCTATGCCTGTCTGGCCATCTTCCTGATCTCCTGGTATTGGGGAGTCCAGGATGCACCAGATCAACTGAGATCGATCCTGCAAACCAACATGACCCGGCCGGAGAAAGCCGGGCCGTACCACCTGAGCATTTACCTCTATTATGCCTACCTGTTTTTTCTGGTGATTCTTGCCAGCTTTCACATGATCCAACGGTTTCAGTCCAGGAAAACCTTCATCCAGAACATCTACCAGGTGTTCTTCTACATGTTTGTCGCCGGATTGTTGTTTTTCTGGTTACTGGCTCGTTTTCAGCCCCAGGGCTTGCTGTTGCTGGCCATGCCGTCCTCCATTCTTCTGCCTCATTATTTTCACAGACGAAAAAACCATTGGAGTCATGAATTGATGCTCTGGGTACTGGCCGGATTGTTGGTTTTTGCACAACTCCGGACCTGATCGAATCAGGCCTGGCCCTGGGGGACCAGTCCCCGGGCGGGAAGGGCCTCCATGGCATACCCTTCCTTGCAGAGGTAATCCAGGGTGCCAGGCAGGGCATAATACAGGTTTTCCGATGCTTTCTCGGAATCGTGAAAGACGATGATGGAGCCGGGACGCACGTTGCGAACGACGTTCTGAAGCACCCTTTCTCCCCCCAGGTTCCGGTTGTAATCGATGCTAAGCACATCCCACATGATGATGTCGTACCGTTCGAGGACGGCCCGGACCTGTCCCGGAAAGATCCGGCCATACGGAGGACGGAAGAGCTTGGAATCGATGAGGTTCCCGGCCAGGTCCACATCGTCCACGTACCTCCGGACCGAGCTCCGGAAACCTTTGAGGTGACTGTAGCTGTGGTTCCCCGTGCTGTGTCCTCGCAGGAGAATTTCGCTGTACAGATCCGGATGTTTGTCCACATTCCTGCCCAGGCAAAAGAACGTAGCCCGGGCACCGGCTTCGTCCAGTTGATCCAGAACCCAGGAGGTGACGCCCGGGGTGGGCCCGTCATCGAACGTCAGGTACACCGACCGGGATTCGCCCGGCATGTCCCAGGTCATCCGGTGCAAGGCACGAGTCAACAACGATGGCGGTTTAACAATCAGCATAGCGATGGACCCGAAAGGGGCCTGAAATATTAACGGAACAAACGTTCGTATTCTTGTCCATACATCGACAGCAGGTCCTCCATCTCCCTGGCTTTGTCGGTTTCACCATACCCCAGACAAACGCTCCCCAGGGTATTGATGTCGCGCAAAGCCGACAGGTAATCGGTCTGACTTTTGCCAAACCGTTCCCGACCGGTTTGGGACAGCACATTCAAACACTGCAATTCCCTCTCCAGCTGCGCGCTGTACTCTCCGACCAGCTCATTGGCCGTGGCGGTATCGCCCGCACTGAAGTATCCCTGGATCAATGGAGTGATCCCCGCATTGTAAGGGACATTTTCTTTGGGCATTTGTTGCATGCAATGATCCAGTACCTCTTTGGCTGTTTCGGTTTTTCCTTCTTCGGCCAGTGCGGCGGCCAGGACGGAAAAGGCATAGCGGTAGTGGATGGTCATGCGCAGGTTGTTTTCATCCATGTAGATTCCGGGGGTTTGAATTCCGCCCCAATCAAATTCTTCCATCAGCTTCGTGTACATGGCCTCGGTATCCACCCTCCCCAGGTAATTGGGGTTCTGGTTTCTCACCGGAGCCAGGCGCAGGGCCAGTCCCTCCCGGACAAAATAATCGTCCAGGTTCAGGTAATAATCCGAGGATACGGTGGTGGAGAAATACACCGGGCGCTTCCAATCGTTGTTTGCCAGAATGTCAAGCACCGTTTGGAGGTTTTTGTAGTACCCGTTCTCGGAGACGGAGAAACGCACCTCCTCCACCTGATCGGAGGCGAAAGCTTCCGGAACCACCCAATCGGCCAGTTTGCCGCTGTCGGCCGGGATGGAGAATTTCTTGGACGGAATGAAGTACTGACCCTGGGCAAAACGCGGATCATCGCTGGCAAGAAAAATTCATGGCATCCTTCAACGGCAGGTAATCGGCATCGATGCGCCGGATCAGTCCTTCCAGTTGGGTCATCACCTGCTGGGTTCCCTCTCTGTCGAGCTGAATCCTTTGGGCCAGATCCTCCGCATGGAAGGTCCGCAGATAACTGTAGAGGCGCACAGGATCCATGTCGGCTTCCAGATTCCGGAACGCCCTGTAATCGTTGGCGTGGTTCGTGGGCAACAGCGAGCCATCAAGGAGCGAAAGGGCTTTTCCATAGGCATCGTTCACCTCTGCCTCGTATTTTTCCCTGTTGGCCGCATATTTCTCCTTGACCAGCAGGCCGGCTGCCTCCACAAGGTAGACGTAATCCCTCTTTCCTTGCACGAACTCTTCCATGGTCATGCCGATGGGCAGGGACTCGGAATCGTAGAAACGCTGTTTCATCTGCTCGATGTACCAGTCCGCGGTGAGGTAGCTGAGGTTGACGATCCGGACATCGGTCCGGTATCCTTCCACTTCCTGAAGGTACCAGAGGGGAAGGTGTCGTTGTCGCCGTTGGTGAACATGATGCCACCGGGCAGACAGGAGTTGAGGAAGTTCCGGGCAAAGGCCGGTGCCGTGTAACGATCCGACCGGTCATGATCGTCCCAGTTCTCCCGGGCCATGATGCCAGGGACCAGCAAAAGGGAAGCCAGGACCAGCACCCCGGCCGTCACAACGCTTCTCTTTTTCCCCAGAATCCATTCCAGAAGGGCTGCCACTCCGATCCCGATCCAGATGGCAAAGGCATAAAAGGATCCCGCGTACGCATAATCCCTTTCCCGGGGTTGCAAGGGATACTGATTGAGATAGACCACAATGGCCAACCCTGTCAGCAGGAACAAAAGCAACACCACCCAGAAATCGCGGTTGTGCCGTTTGAAGTGAAAAAATGCACCCGCAAGTCCAAGCAAAAGCGGCAACATGAAATAGGTGTTGTGCGCCTTGTTGTCGGACCAGTGCTCCGGAAGAGCATCCTGGGGTCCCAGCCGTGCATTGTCGATGAACCCGATCCCACTGATCCAGTTTCCTTTGGTGAGTTCGCCATGCCCCTGCATGTCGTTTTGCCGTCCGGCGAAATTCCACATGAAATACCGCATGTACATGTACCCGATCTGGTATCGGAAAAAGAACCGGAGGTTTTGTCCGAACGTGGGGATTGCGATGGGGTTGGACCGATCGAAGCTGTATTCGCCCAGCTGATTCACCATGGGCTTGCCCTCGGCATCGCGACGGAAATCGTACAGATCGGATTCATTCATCCGGGCCCAATACATGTATTCTCCGGCATGCTGGTCCTGGGTGCTCCACATGCGGGGGAAGAATCCCTTGTCCTCGGCCCGGTACACGTACTTGCTCGGCTTTTCCACAGGGTAATAATCCTCCTCCCCTTTGTAGTAGGTGGTCACTTCCCGGTCGATTCCGGTGGGCCGGGTATTGAAAAACGGCCCGTAGATCAGCGGGTTGTCGCCATATTGTTCCCGGTTCAAATAACTCAGCAGACTGAACACCGAGTCGGGATTGCTTTCATCGAGCGGGGTGTTGGCATCGGAGCGAATGACGATGACGGCATAGGAAGAGTACCCGATCACCACGACAAGAATGCTCAGCAAAATGGTGTTCCAGAGAACCTTCCCTTTTTGTGGGTGTAATGGATGGCGAAGACCAACCCCCCGATCAGCAGCAACGAATAGACAACGACCCCCGAATTGAAGGGCAGACCCATTCCATTGACAAACGCCAGTTCGAATTTTGTGGCAACGGCGGTCAGGCCGGGGATCAGCATGTAATTGACAATTCCGAGGATGCCCACGGCAACGGCCATGGCCCCGGCGATCCCGCGGACTGTGGGCTTGTATTTCCTGAAATAATACACCATCACCAGGGCCGGGATGGCCAGCAAGTTCAGCAAATGCACCCCGATGGAAAGCCCCATGAGATAGGCGATCAAAACGATCCACCGGTTGGCCCCGGGTTCATCCGCCACGTTCTCCCACTTGAGGATGGCCCAAAATACAACGGCCGTGAAAAGAGAGGACGAGGAATACACTTCGGCTTCCACGGCGGAGAACCAGAACGAATCTGAAAAGGTATAGGCCAGGGAACCCACCAGGGCGGAACCGAAAATGGCAATCAGGGCCATCGGACTCTCCCGGTCTTCCTCCTTGTAAAACTTCCGGACGAGATGGGTCAGCGTCCAGAACAGAAAGAGGATGGTAAAGGCACTGGCCGCTGCCGACAAGGTGTTTACGGTGACGGCCACGTTGCTGACATCCCCCCCGGCAAACAGGGTGAAGAAACGCCCCATCAGCATGAAAAAGGGAGCCCCGGGAGGATGTCCGACCTCCATTTTGTAGGCAGTGGCGATGAATTCCCCGCAATCCCAGAAACTGGCGGTGGGTTCCATGGTGAGCAAATACACCACCAGGGAAAGCAGAAACACCCCCCATCCAAGGGTCAGGTTGTAGAGACGGAATTTTTTCATACCATCGGAAGCTAAGGTTACCAAAAAGAATGCAAATATACGAATCTTATGCCTTTGACCGGAAACGCCATGGCATATCCTTCCAGGGGTCGCCGGCATAATCGATGCCCACGCGCGGACCGGAGGCATAGGAAACCGGTCCCTCTCCTTCCTCCATCCACAGGAGGGAAGAGCGGACCAGGTCCGTTCCATAGAATTCTTTCCCAAGACCCAGTTCCCGTGTCAGCCGGCCCGGTCCGGTCACTCCCTGCAAGCCCCGGATCAGCACGGCCTGGGGGATGCCTTCGGTTGCCGTGACCACATTCAGCATCCAGTGGATCCCATAGATCAGGTACATGTAGACATGGCCCCCGTCTCCGAACATCACCTCGGTCCGCGGGGTCCGGCCTCTGCTGGCATGGCAGGCCAGGTCCTCCCCGCCCCGGTAGGCCTCCGTCTCCGTGATGACATAGGCCGATGTTTTTCCTCCCGGCCAGGCTCTCAAAATCTTCCTGCCAAGAAGGTCGGGCGCAACCTCCAGGACATCGCGCCGGAAAAAATCACGATCGAGCCGCTTCCCCATCACCAGGATTGCTGGACTCTGCCTTCCGGGATTCTCCCGGGTGCAAAATGAACAACGAATAGAAAAAGGCCACAAACACGCTCCCCACCGCCGTTTCCAGGGTGTCCTCACTGAGCATCGAAAGCAGGATGATCAGAAGGAACCCCGAGGACAAAAAACCGGAAGCCCGGCCCGAAAGATACAGGGGAGCGATCAGGGAGAACACACAGAGCAGGAACCCTGGAATGCCCAGGGCAATCAGAAAGGTAAGAAACTGGTTGTGTGCCCTCCTTCTCCATTTCAGAGAGAGTGGCGAATCCACTGCGGCATAATGCGCATCGAATGCAGCCGACACGTCCCCGCTGCCGACCCCAAACCACAGGTGGGTCCGCGCAATGGCCCATCCCGCCTCCAGATACAGGTAGCGCTGGACGATGGACTTCTCATTGGGACTGCCGCCGGACCGGTAGCGGTCGATCTCCCAGATGGCTTCGTAGATGCGGGGATACAACCGAAATCGTTTCAAATACAGATAATTGGCAACGCCGCGCTCGATGGCGTCGATTTCCTCGGGCGTCAACTGACTGACGCCATAGGCGTCCTTTCTCAGGTTTTTTGATGTCAGGTAGCGCACCAGGGTTCCCCGCACGGAATTCCCATTGTGAGTGGGTCCGAGAAAATCAAGATCGCTTGCCTGTCTCCAGGCCGAATCCAGCTCTTCGTTGCACACATACAGCCAGACATAGTGTCCGTTCTCCACCTGCAATTTGTCTGTGTAATGCTTGTAGGGATTCCCCAACCGGGTGGTTGCATCAAGCTCCCCGGCAGAGGGGAGTTCATCGAAACTGTAAAACCTGTCAATGGCATAGCTCAGATAGAGAAGGGCGAAAAGTGGGAGCAGGAGAACGGGGACCAGGACCATGAAGCGAACAACCTTGTCCTGGATTCCGGCGACAAAACGCCCGGCATAAAACACCGCCAGGACCAGAGCGATGAAGACCACGGACAGGGATTTCAGCAACACGAGAGCCACCGGGAACCAGAGCAGACAGAATCCAAAAAGGGCGCTGGTGAGACCGTCGGGCCGTTTATCCCGCAGAAAGAGCTTCTCCAAAACGACCAGCAGGGCCAGCAAAATCATCAGAGAAAACCGGATGTGACTGATGAACAGGCTCAGGTCCCGAAATCCATCCAATTCAACCGGCACGATCCCGAGAAGGGCCAGAAGGGAAGCCAGCGTGGAAACCAGGACAGCCACCACGAACCCAAGGAGCACCCGGTCGATGTCTTTCGAAGGAAGCGGTGAAGACGTTCCCAAAACAAGGGGAAGCACCAGCAAGGGCAATTTGATGCGCACATCCTTCAACCAGTAGGCGAAATCGGTCGACCAGAGGCCCCCAATGAAATGAAGGAGATACAACAGCAGAAAAACCCACAGGGCCCGATGATTCAGAAACCGTTGCCATTTCATTCCGAACTGGCCTTCGGCCAAGTAGTTCACGAGGAGCAGGATCTGAAAGGCAGAGGCCAGAAATACGTTGAACGGAATGCTCGCGGCCAGACCAATAAGTGCGAACAAATGGACGTGTTGGTGATGATGTGCGGACAGGACGCGAAAGGTAGATTTTTTCACTGGGGAAATATCCGGAAGACAGCTAGTCTATCCCGTTGATTTATTGTGTTTTAACAAAGCGCCAAATAAATTGTTGATATCTTCTTGTTATACAAAAAATTAGTTGTATTTTTGCGATCCACAAAATTAGGCACAAAACAGGATAGCAGTGAATACACAAAGTTACAAAACAGTTTCGGCAAATAAAGAAAGCGTCCAGAAAGAATGGTTTGTTGTTGACGCTCAAGATGAAATCCTGGGTCGGCTGGCTTCAAAAGTGGCCATGGTTCTCCGCGGAAAACACAAGCCCAGCTTCACTCCTCACGTGGATTGTGGCGACAACGTCATCGTCATCAATGCCGAAAAAATCAAGATGACCGGCAACAAGGTCTCCGAAAAACAATATGTACGCCACACCGGCTATCCTGGCGGTCAGCGGATTGAAACCCCCGCCGATCTATTGAAAAAGAAGCCGGAAGCCATCATCGAAAAGGCTGTCAAAGGCATGCTTCCCAAAAACCGGCTTGGCAGTGAGTTGTTCCGGAACCTGTATGTCGTTGCAGGGGACGTTCATCCTCACGAAGCACAGCAACCCAAGAAACTCGACTTACATACCATTAAATAGAAGACATGGAAGTGATCAATACGATCGGGAGAAGGAAGGCTGCAGTAGCCAGAGTCTATCTCAGCGACGGCAAAGGCCAGATTACCGTAAACAACAGGGATTACAAAGATTATTTCCCCAGCCCCCAACTCCACTATGTGGTGGAACAACCCCTGCATTTGCTGGAGGTGGCCGGAAACTATGACATCAAGGTCAATCTGAACGGCGGCGGCATCAAGGGACAGGCCGAAGCTTTGCGGCTCGCAATCTCCCGCGCTCTCATCGAAGTGAATCCCGAATACAAATCGGCCCTCCGCGCCGAAGGCTTTGTGACCCGGGATCCCCGCGTCGTGGAACGGAAGAAGCCCGGCCAGCCCAAAGCACGGAAACGCTTCCAGTTCAGCAAACGTTAATCCAAATTTTCCATTCATAACCTTGCGAAACGCGCAGGACTCCCGGTTTTTGGGGCTACCTGCGGGTTGACCAGCAAACAAATCAGACATGCCAGAAACCAGTTTTAAAGAATTGTTGGATGCAGGTGTGCACTTCGGGCACCTGAAACGGAAGTGGAACCCCGCCATGGCTCCTTACATTTTCATGGAGAAAAACGGAATCCACATCATCGATCTCCACAAAACGGAAGCCAAACTGAAGGATGCCGCCAACGCAATGAAGCAAATTGCAAAAAGCGGACGGAAAATTCTTTTCGTGGCCACCAAGAAGCAAGCCAAAGACATTGTGGCTGAAAAAGTGAACGAGATCAACATGCCCTACGTGACCGAGCGGTGGCCCGGCGGGATGCTCACCAACTTCCCGACCATCCGGAAAGCCGTGAAAAAAATGTCGGCCATTGACAAGATGGGCACCGACGGAACCTTTGATACACTGTCGAAAAGGGAACGGCTTCAAATCACCCGCCAGCGGGCCAAGCTGGAGAAGAACCTGGGCAGCATCGCCGATCTGACCCGCCTCCCTGCCGCCATGTTCGTGGTGGACGTGGCCAAGGAATACATTGCCGTTCGCGAAGCCAACCGGCTGAACATCCCGGTCTTTGCCATGGTCGACACCAATTCGGATCCGAGAAACATCGATTTCCCCATTCCGGCAAACGACGATGCATCCAAGTCCATCTCCCTGATCATTGGTTATGTGACCGAAGCCATTGCCGACGGACTCAACGAGCGGAAACTGGAAAAAGACAAGGAAGCCAAGGACGCCAAAGACACGAAGGAGGTCAAAGGCCGGAAAGACGACTCCAAAAAAGCGTCCACCGACAAAGCCAAGGCAGTCGCCTCCGCAGCTCCCGTAGCTGAAGCAGAAGATGCTCCCGAGGAATCGGCGGACGAATAAAAATCATTCATACCAAAAGCAAAGAAAAATGGCTGAAATCAAAGCTGCAGACGTACAGAAACTTAGGAAAGCCACCGGGGCAGGCATGATGGATTGCAAAAAAGCCCTGCAAGAGGCAGAAGGTGATTTCGAAAAAGCGGTGGAAGTGATCCGCAAGAAAGGGCAAGCCATTGCCAACAAACGCGCCGACCGCGAAGCCAGCGAAGGAAGTGTGCAGGCAAAAGTCGAAGGGAACACCGGCGTCATCGTCAGTGTCAACTGCGAAACTGATTTCGTGGCCAAAAACGAAGATTTCGTGGCCTTCACCGCCAGCCTGGTCGATGTGGCACTGGAACACAAACCCGCCGATCTGGAAGCGTTGAAAAGCATTCAGATCAGTGGCAAGACGGTGGCAGAGATGCTGACCGACCAGACCGGTACCATCGGAGAGAAAATCGAGCTTTCGTACTACGAAAAAATCGTTTCCGAGAAGGTTCAGGCATACAATCACCCCGGAAACAACCTGGCCACCCTCGTGGGCTTCAACAAAGCCAACGTGGAGGAGCAGGTTGCAAAGGACGTGGCCATGCAAATTGCCGCCATGGCTCCCATTGCCGTTGACGAATCCGGCGTATCCGCCGAGATCATCGCCAAGGAAAAGGAGATTGGCCGCGACAAGGCCCTGCAGGAAGGCAAGCCTGAAAACATCGTGGATCGCATCGCCGACGGCGTGGTGAAGAAATTCCTCAAGGAAAACACCCTCCTGAACCAGGAATTCACCAAAGATTCCAAGAAAACGGTGGGACAGTACCTTGCGGAAGCTGACAAAGAATTGAAGGTAACCGAATTCAAACGGTTCGCCATCAAATAACCAAGATTTGGGACTTGTTCAAAGCTGTCCTGCGAAAGCAGGGCAGCTTTTTTTTTATCTTGCAAACGAAAAACAAACCACCATGGCTCCATACAAACGCATCCTGTTGAAATTGAGCGGGGAGGCCCTTATGGCCAACCGCACCCACGGCATCGATCCCGACCGCCTGAACGATTACGTCGAAGAAATCATTCAGGTGGCACGGGAAGGAACCGGGGTGGCCATCGTGATTGGCGGAGGCAACATATTCCGTGGCCTGTCGGGTGTGGATGCCGGATTCGACCGGGTCAAGGGGGATTACATGGGAATGATGGCCACGGTCATCAACGGACTTGCCCTGCAGTCGGCGTTTCAGTCCAAAGGTGCCAAGGCCCGCCTGTTCACCGCCATCCGGATGGAACCCGTTGCCGAATTTTACTACAAGCCCCGGGTCATGGAAGCGCTGGACGCCGGTGAGATTGTGATCTTTTCCGGGGGAACCGGAAACCCGTATTTCACAACCGATACGGCAGCCACCCTGCGCGCCGTGGAAATGGAAGCCGATGTGATGCTCAAAGGGACGCGGGTCGACGGTGTCTACACCGCCGATCCGGAGAAGGATCCGACGGCCGTGAAATATGAAACCCTGGGTTTTGACGAAGCATTGCAGAAAGAATTGCGGATTCTGGATCTGACGGCCTTTGCCATGTGCAAGGAAAACTCACTGCCCATCATCGTATTCGATATGAACCAGCGGGGAAACCTCCTGAAACTCATTTCAGGAGAAAAAGTTGGTACTTTGGTGAAAAATTAGAAATTTTGGAACTCGAAGCGAAACCCGACCCACCATGAACGAAGAAGTCCAATTGGTCTATGAAATGAGCAAGGAACGCATGGAGAAAGCCATCGAACACCTTGACACTGAATTGATGCGCATCCGTGCCGGAAAATCGAATGTACACATCCTGGACGGGATTCTGGTGGATTACTACGGTGCCCCCACCCCCTTGAACCAGGTCTCCAACATCAGCACCCCCGATGCCAAAACCATCATGATCCAGCCCTGGGAAAAAACCATGATCGATCCCATCGAACGGGCGCTGATGAACTCCAATGTGGGCATCACCCCCGCCAACAACGGCGAGGTGATCCGCCTGACCATTCCCCAGCTGACCGAAGAACGGCGCAGGGATCTGGTGAAACAGGTGAAAAACGAAGGAGAAAATGCCCGGGTGAGCCTCCGTGCCAGCCGTCGCGACGCCAACGACGAATTCAAACAAATGCAAAAAGACGGATTGTCGGAGGATGAAGCCAAATCGGCCGAAGAACGAATTCAAAAGCTCACCGACGAATTTGCCGCCAAGGTGGACGTGATCGTGGATGCCAAGGAAAAGGACATCATGACCATCTGAGTCCTGCTTCGCCGGCCGGCCTCCACCGGTCCCGGGCCGGAGAACCAGGAACCGCTCCCGTTTACATATCCAGAATTTCGAAGATCTCCGACAGATCCGGAGAGAGGATGATCTCCGTGCGCCTGTTTTTGCGCCGGGCTTCAGGCGTGTCGGATGGATCCACCGGAAGGAATTCCCCGCGACCCGACACCGTGATCCGAGTGGGATCGACGTGGGACCCATCCAACAGGATCCGCACGATGGAGGTGGCCCTCATGACGCTGAGGTCCCAGTTGTCCTTGATGGAGGAGCCTTTCCGGAAAGGCACATCGTCGGTGTGACCCTCGATGGTCACATGGATGTCCGGGTTCCGGCCCAACACCT
Organism: Bacteroidales bacterium; assembly: GCA_041393235.1. Lineage (GTDB taxonomy): Bacteria > Bacteroidota > Bacteroidia > Bacteroidales. The sequence goes on along the minus strand of JAWKKO010000010.1, from coordinate 121,704 downwards.
GGGCAAGCTGCTGCAGTGCCCTCACTCCGTTGGGATCCACCACGGTACTTCCCGAGGAGAACAACAATTGCTCCTCCAGGGACACGTAGACTTTGCCGTCTTTCCGGTACACGGACAGGCCCTGCCCTTCGAATCCCATGAGGGCATCGGCCACTTTGTTCTTCAGGTCGTCGAGCATTCGGTCCTTCTCGTGGAGACGCTCTTCCATCTCGAGCAACCGAGCATTCCGGGCTTCCAGCTCGGCTTGCAGACGGTTCACGTCCTGTCGCTGACCGGCCACATTCAACTCCAGCTCCTTGAGCAGTTGTTGCTTTCGCGCCAGATCTTCCTGTGTGGTTTGCAGCTCATTGAGCAACCGTCGGGTTTCCCTGGCGTTGCCCCGCAGCAATTCTTCGTGCGTCGCCTCCAGGTCCGTGAACCTGCGCTCCAGATCGGCTCGCTCTTTTTCCACAGCCGCCAGCTCTCCGAAAATCCGGATGCTGTCCTCCACGAGCCGGGCCTGCTTGGCTTCCACCTGGTCGATGCGCACTCCCATCTCCCGGTTCTGAACCGTCAAATATTCGTTTTCGGCCATCAGTTCGTCCCGTTCCCCTTGCAGATTGTTGCTTTTCTGGGTGAGTTGACTGAACTCACTGGATGGCACACAGGAACCAAGCAGCATGGCTCCGGCGATGGCGGTGATCAATGTCCTCTTCATACCTACATAACGCATCAAATCAGTGCAAATTACATAAAAGGGGAAGGCAATTGCCATGCATTTTTCCCCAGGGTCGGGCAAGATATCAACATCGGGATTTTTCTTACCTTTGCCCCAGAAACAGACCAATGGAATCCGGCAAACCAACCTACGAACTGCTGGAGACGATCCATGGTCCGGAGGACATGAAACACTTGTCGCCGGAACAATTGATCGCCCTGAGCAAGGAATTGCGCCAGTACATCATTGAAGTGGTCTCCTCCAACCCGGGTCATTTCGGGGCCAGTCTCGGTGTGGTTGAGCTAACCGTGGCATTGCACCATGTGTTCAATGCTCCCCACGACCAGATCATCTGGGACGTGGGCCACCAGGCCTACGGGCACAAGATTCTCACGGGTCGGCGCGACGTCTTCCACACCAACCGGAAACTCGGGGGGATCAGCGGATTTCCCAAACCTTCGGAAAGTCCCTACGACGCATTCGGCGTGGGTCATTCCTCCACCTCCATTTCCGCCGCACTCGGAATGGCAGCCGGCAATGAATACCAGGAGGAGAACGACCGGCAGGTGGTGGCCGTGATCGGGGATGGCGCCCTGACGGGAGGCATGGCGTACGAGGCCTTGAACCATGCGGGCCATGCCCGGAAGAACATGCTGGTGATCCTCAACGACAACCACATTTCCATCGATCCGTCGGTGGGTGCCCTGAAGGACTACCTGCTCGACATCACCACATCCAAGACCTACAACAACGTCAAGAACGATGTGTGGAACCTCCTGGGCTTTTTGAACAAGATCGCCCCCAACGCCCGGCACTACGCCCAGAAGATCGAAAATGCCATCAAGTCCATTGTCCTGAAACAGAGCAACCTGTTCGAGTCGTTGAATTTCAGATACTTCGGACCGGTCGACGGACATGATGTCCTGCACCTGACCCATGTCCTCCGGGACATGAAGGACATCCCCGGACCCAAATTGCTGCACATCATCACGCAAAAAGGCAAGGGGTTCGACATGGCGGAAAAGTTCCAGACCGAATTCCATTCACCGGGGGTGTTCAACATGCACACCGGAGAAATCCTGCGCAAAGCCCCGTCCGGACCCGAACCGCCTCTTTTCCAGGAGGTGTTCGGCGAAACCATCCTGGAACTTGCCGGAACAAACAAGAAAATCATCGGGATCACCCCGGCCATGCCGACCGGTTCGTCCCTGAAAATCATGATGGATGCCATGCCCGATCGGACCTACGACGTGGGCATCGCGGAACAGCATGCCGTCACATTTTCGGCCGGACTGGCTTCCACGGGCATGATCCCGTTCTGCAACATTTATTCCTCCTTCATGCAGCGGGCCTACGACCAGGTTGTGCATGACGTGGCCATCCAAAACCTTCCGGTTGTTTTTTGCCTCGACCGGGCGGGACTGGTGGGTTCGGACGGTGCCACCCACCATGGAGCCTACGATCTGGCCATGTTCCGTTGCATCCCCAACATGACCATTGCCTCTCCGCTCAACGAAGTGGAGCTCCGCAACCTGATGTACACGGCCCAGCTCAAACCCAGGGGGCCCTTCGTCATCCGGTACCCACGGGGCACGGGTTCCATCATCGACTGGAGACAACCCTTCCGGGAGATCGAGCCGGGAACCGGTCAGATAATCCGGGATGGAGAGGACGTGGCCATCCTGTCGCTCGGACCCATCGGCCAGGAAGTAACCAAAGCCATTGCCGAGCTGGAGAAACAACACATTTCCGCCGCACACTACGACATGCGATTCCTGAAGCCCCTGGACAAGAAACTTCTGAAACAGGTGTTCACCCGATTCAAGAAAGTCATCACGGTGGAAGATGGGTCCATTGCCGGCGGATTGGGCAGTGCCGTCCTGGAGTACATGAACGACAACAGCTACCAGGCCAAAGTGCTGCGACTCGGCATCCCCGACCGGTTCATCGAACACGGGACCCAGGCCGAGCTCATCCGGCAATGCGGCTACGACGCCGAAGGCATTGCCCTGGCTGCCCGGAACCTGGTGCAGTCCAAAATCCTCACCAAAGCAATGTAACCCGGCCTACAGGTCGAATTTTATGCCCTGGGCAAGGGGCATTTCCGTGCTGTAGTTGATGGTGTTGGTTTGCCGGCGCATGTACCCTTTCCATGCATCGGAACCCGACTCCCGGCCGCCACCGGTCTCTTTTTCCCCGCCGAAGGCTCCGCCGATCTCAGCACCGCTGGTCCCGATGTTCACATTGGCAATGCCGCAATCGGATCCGACCCCGGACAGAAACTGCTCCGCTTCCCGAAGGTTGAGCGTGAAAATGGCCGAAGACAGACCCTGAGGCACGTTGTTGTTCAAGGCAATGGCATCGCCGATGGTCTTGTATTTCAACAGGTGCAGCAGGGGCGCGAAGGTTTCGTCCTGAACGATGTGATAGTGGTTCTCCACCTCTGCCAACGCCGGCACCACATAGGTGCCTGACTCATATCCGGATCCTGTCAGCACCTGACCGCCGAAGATCACCTCTCCCCCTTCTTCTTTCACTTTGGCCAGTGCCATGGTGAACATCTCCACGGCGGATTTGTCGACCAGCGGACCCACCAGGCTTTTCTCATCAAGGGGGTTCCCGATGCGCTTGGAGACTTGTTCATAGGCACGCTTCAGCCGTGCGACCACCTGATCGTAGATTTCTTCCTGGATGATCACCCTCCGGGTGCTTGTGCAACGCTGGCCGGCCGTTCCCACCGCTCCGAAGACAATGGCTGGAATGGCCATATCCAGATCGGCATGCTTCGACACAATGACGGCGTTGTTTCCTCCCAGCTCCATGATGGACCGCCCGAGACGCTTCCCGACGATGGCGGAGATGTGTTTGCCGACGGCCGTGGATCCGGTCACGGAAAAGAAAGGAATCCGTTTGTCGGCAGCGAAGTTGTCACCCATCACCGACGAACGTGCCACCACCAGGTTGAACACACCTTCCGGCACATCGTTTTCCTCCAGCACGGGAGCGATGATGTTGTGAATGGCCAGGGCTGTCAGCGGCGTTTTTGAACTTGGCTTCCAGACCACCACGTCGCCTGCAACAGCTGCCAGCATGGCGTTCCATGCCCAGACAGCCACCGGGAAATTGAAAGCGGTCACCAATCCGAGGATGCCCAGGGGATGGTACTGATCGTACATCCGGTGCTTGGGCCGTTCCGATTGCATGGTGTAGCCATACAACTGCCGCGACTGTCCCACGGCGAAATCGCAGATGTCGATCATTTCCTGCACTTCCCCAAGACCCTCCTGGTACACCTTCCCCATTTCCAGGCTCACCAGAAAGCCAAGGGCTTCCTTTTTCTCACGAAGGGCCAATCCGATCCGCCGGACCACCTCTCCCCGGCTGGGTGCGGGAACCTGCTTCCACTTCAGAAAGGCTTCCTGCGCTTTGGTGATCACATATTCGTAATCCTCCGTGGTCGCGTTGCTGACTTCCGCGATGGATTCCCCGTCAATGGGCGAAACAGACGCAGTTTTCGGTCCCCTCGTGTCCAACCAACGAGCTCCGGTGGATGCACCGGGATTGACATTTTGAATGCCCAACTCATTCAGAACTGCGATGATTCTGCTGGTATGATCTTTTTCCATGATGATTCAATTCGTAAGGTTTTCAATCAACAAAAATAAGAAGGCTACGTTTTATAAAAGATATTTAAGAACATGCCGGATGGCCGAAGAAAAAGCCCTTGTCTATTCTGAGGAAAAGCATTACCTTCGCACGACCATTGCCCAGGTGGCGGAATTGGTAGACGCGCTGGTCTCAAACACCAGTGATAGCAATATCGTGCCGGTTCGATCCCGGCCCTGGGCACCACCCTCCAAACCTCGTATGACAAACAAGCAGCAGTCCATTGATCTCCGGTATTTGAAAATGGCTGGGATCTGGGCCAGCAACTCCTATTGCACACGTCGTCAGGTAGGTGCCCTGCTGGTCAAAGACAAGATGATCATTTCCGACGGGTACAACGGAACCCCGGCCGGTTTCGAAAACGAATGCGAGGCCGAGACCGGGCAGACCAAATCCTATGTGTTGCATGCCGAGGCCAATGCCATCACCAAAGTGGCAAAATCAAACAACAGCAGCGACGGATCCACCCTGTACATCACCACCTCCCCGTGCATGGAGTGTTCCAAACTGATCATCCAGGCAGGGATCATCCGGGTGGTGTACGCTGAAGAATACCGGATCAAAGACGGCCTGGACTTGCTTGCCCGTGCCGGCATTGAACTGGTGCACATGCCCGAAGGGCTCACCCCCGAACCCACAACCTCCAAATGAACCGACCCGGATGAATCCGCAGAACAGAAAACGACTTGTCATCCTTCTTCCCATGCTTCTCAGCCTGGCGCTGGTTCTGGGCATTTTTTTGGGAAATTGGATTGCGGGCACCCGGATCCGGAGCATCGTAAACGACGAGGTGAGCCGGCAACATTTTTCCATCCGACCCGGTTCCAACAGCGATTCCCCGTTTACATTGAATCCCAAGGCGAGTAAAATCAACTCGGCCATTCAATACATACTCAACGAGTATGTCGACACTGTCAGCCCGGAATCCCTCAGCGAAACCGCCATGCCCGCCCTTCTGGAAGAATTGGATCCCCATTCCGTGTACATTCCGGCCCGTGATTTTCAGAGATTTTCAGAACCCCTCATGGGAAACTTCAGCGGAATCGGGGTTTCCTTCAACATGACCGATGACACGGTGGCCATCATCAACACCATACCCAACGGACCTTCCGAAATGGTGGGGGTTCTGGCCGGAGACCGGATCGTCCGTGTGAACGACTCCCTGGTTGCCGGGGTCAACATGCCCAGCGATGACATCGTCCGCATGCTGAAGGGCCCAAAAAGTACGGTGGTCAAAGTGAGCGTGTACCGACGGGGCGAGCCCGATCTACTGGATTTTGAGATCACCCGCGACGACATTCCGATTTACAGCGTGGACGTGGCCTACATGGTCAATGACTCCATCGCCTACGTGAAAATCAGTCAGTTTGCCCAAACCACCTACCAGGAATTCATGGAGGCCGTCGAGGTATTGAAATCGAAAGGAGCATCCAGATTCATCCTGGACCTGCGCAGGAACACCGGGGGGATCATGGATGCCGCCGTGCGGATTGCGGACCAATTCCTGGAGGAAGGACAGCTCATTGTGTACATGGAAGGCAAAGCCCGTCCCCGGGAAAATGAATACGCCACCGCCAAAGGGATCCTGAAAGAAGACAAATTGGTCATCCTGATCGATGAAAACACCGCCTCGGCCAGCGAAATCCTGGCCGGTGCCATCCAGGACAACGACCGCGGCCTGGTCATGGGACGCCGGTCCTTTGGGAAAGGGCTGGTTCAGGAGGAGATGCGCTTCGCCGACGGATCGGCACTTCGACTGACGGTGGCCCGGTACTACACCCCCACGGGAAGAAGCATCCAAACGCCCTATGAAAACGGCAAGGAAGACTACTACCATGAATTCAGCGAACGGATCATGCGGGGGGAGCTGGAACACCAGGACAGCATCCACTTCGATGATTCCCAGAAATTCATCACTCCCGGCGGCAAGGTGGTGTACGGAGGGGGGGGCATCATGCCCGACGTTTTCATTCCCCTCGACACACTCGGAGCATCTCTGTATTACAACAAGGTACGGAACCTGGGGTTGATGTACCGTTTTGCCTTTCAGTACACCGATCAACAACGGGAAGCCCTGAAGGATTTTACCATGGCGGCTGAAATCGAAGGGTATCTGGACGATCAGGACATCCTGAACCAATTCATCCGGTTTGCCCGGGAGAAAGGCTTGCCCCCCGACTACGACGACATCCGCACCTCAAGGGACATCCTGCTCAAGACCATCAAGGCTTATGTGGCAAGGAACCTGATCGACAACGCCGGTTTCTACCCCATCATTGCCGACATCGATCACACCCTTCAGGTGGCCATCGATACCCTGGCGGCCATGTAGCCCCGTCCGCCATCCATCCACCTGCAGAAATTCCTCTCGCGACGGTTAAACCTTCGGGGGTACCGGACATCCAAAGAGTACCGATTCGTTTCGGTCGTCAATGGTTCATCAGAACATCAGGGGTTGAGCCGGGTGGTTCCTTCTTCGATCCACCATCTTATGGGTTAGTCTGCAATCTGATCAGGTCCGTCCAAGCAATCTTCACGCGCTCTTCCCCGGACGGACCTGATTTTTTTTACTTCCAATCCAACCGGTTGCTGAAGATTTCCATCGCCTCCACCACCTTGTCGGTTTCTTCCAGGAATCCCATGTGACCGCTCGATTCCAGGTACAGAACCCCGGCCCGGGGGACAATCGACTGCAGGCGGGCAAAGACCTCGCCTGAAATGTAATTGTCCTTCCTTCCTCCCACCAGCAAAACGGGTTTTTCGCCCTCTGCCAGCACCCCGCTCCGATCGGGTCGCTCCTTCATTCCCTGCAACAAGGCCACGATGCCCTGGTCGGGACAGGCGAAGGCGATGTCCTTGGCCAGAAGAACGGAGGAAGCCATGGGTTCCACGTTCCCATCGGCAAAGGCCTTGGGAATGTTCACATGGACAATCTGTCCCTTTTTCCGCACTGGATCAAACTGATTTCCCTGTCCCGGTTTTGTTTCTTTTCCTCGCTGTCGGCGAAGGGAGTGGAATGGAGGAGCACATACCCTGCAAGCAGCTCCGGATAAAGATCCGCAAAAGCCATGGTGACATACCCCCCCATGGAATGCCCCACCAGCAGAATGCGACGCAGTCCTTCCTCCTCCACGATATCACGCACTGTCGTCGCCAGATCTTCCATCCGGTGTATGGAACCCCAGGTTCCCGATTCGCCGTGTCCGGGCAAATCCATCCGGAGAACCCGGAACCGTCCGGTCAGTGTGCGGGCGAAGGGACCCCAGATGGCGGCCGATTCCAGGTAACCGTGCAACAAAACAACGCAGGGACCATCCCCCTCGTCGTAGTACACCACGTCCACTCCTCGCATGCGTCTGACTTTCTTCATGGTTGCTCGATTAGGCTCGTTTCTTCATGGCATGTTCGATTTCGTCCGGTTCCAACGGAAACCCTTCCATCAAATCCTCCGGCTCTCCGGCGGTGATCCGGATGTCGTTTTCGATCCGGATTCCCAGCCCTTCCTCCGGGATGTAAATCCCCGGTTCACAGGTCAGCACCATGTCTTCCTCCAGCGGCAGGTTCCGGTCGAACAGATCGTGGACATCCAACCCAAGGGAATGAGACGTCCCGTGCGGAAAATAGCGCTTCCACAAGGGCGACTCCGGCGAGGAAGCACGGGCTTCCCGGAGGGAATACAATCCCAGCCGGATGTGCTCCTCTTCCCAGAGCGTTCCCACCCGGTTGTGAAGATCGGCCAGCACCGCACCGCATATCATCATGTCCCTCGCCTGCCGGAACACCCGAAGGGTGGCTTCATACACGTCGCGCTGACGCCGGGTGAACCGGCCGCTCACGGGCAAGGTGCGGCTGCAATCGGCCGCATAATTGTTCACTTCCGCTCCAAAATCAAGCAAAAGAAGATCCCCGTCCCGGCAAGGATCAGTGTTGTCCGTGTAATGCAGGACCAGAGCATTGGCACCGGAGGCGACGATGGGCTCGAAGGCATGGCCCCGGGCCCCGGCATCCCGAAACGTCCCGATCAGAAGCGCCTCCACCTGGTATTCCCGCATTCCCGGCTCAAGGTGATGCAGCACCCTGTCAAGGCCCCGCTCCGTGATCTGCACTGCCTCACGGATTTGGGCAAGCTCCTCGGGTTGTTTGATCCCCCGCAACCGCATCAGGATGGGCTCCAGGTGCCTGAACCCGATTCCTGGGAAATGCTGGCGGATCCATTCCAGAAGCTTTCGGTCGGACCAGTTCGTCAAGGGATCGTTGGGTTCCGGTGCCGGGGTATAGATCTCCCGCACAGAGGGGATCAGCGATTCCAGAAAGGGGTGAAGCAGATTCAGATTCTCCGTCCGCTCGATCCCGGTTCGAACGACCACCTGGTCCCGTTCCAGCCCCGGGCCGTTCCAAAGCGCATCCCGGGGAGTTTTGGGAGACATGAACAGGGTTTCGGCCGGCCAATCCAAGCCTTCGCCCCGGCATAGGACCAGTACGGCATCCGGCTCTTCCAGGCCCGTCAAATAGTAAAAACTGGAATCCTGCCGAAAGGGAAAAAGCTGATCGGCATTTCGGGGCATGCGAACAGAGGCACAAACGATGGCCACGGTTCCCGGAACCATCCGGTCGATCAACTGCCTCCGATTGCCTGAGAAAAAGGTTGAAGGTATGGGCGTTGGCATCTTTCAATGTTTTTTCCGCCGGACACAGATCAATCCCGGACCTGTTGTATGAAACATTTGGAACCGGCAGGTGGCATTAAGAAAAGTGTATATTTGTTCATCACCCCATGCAATTTAGATAACAAATTTTAATTGAACTCATATGTCCGGATTTTTCACTTCCTCCATCGGAAAGAAGCTCATGATGTCCCTGGCGGGGATTTTCCTGGTCCTGTTTCTTCTGGTTCACATGGGAATCAACCTGCTCGTCGTCCTGTTCGACGATCCCATGGTGTACAACAAAGCGGCGCACTTCATGGGAAGCAACATCCTGATCAAGGTGTTCGAAATCGTGTTGTTCGGGGGATTCCTCCTGCACATCATCTACGCCCTGATCCTGCAGGTCCAGAACTGGCTGGCCCGGCCCAAGCGTTACATGAAGCCCAACTATTCCAACACGTCGTTCTTTTCGAAGTTCATGATTCACACGGCCGTGATCATCCTGGTTTTTCTCGTCATCCATCTGGTGGATTTCTATTTCCGGGCAAAATTCGGCCATGCCCCCGAGGTCATGGCCGACGGGGTGTTGGTGCATGATTTCGCCGCTGAACTCACCGACAAATTCAACCGCCTTCCCTATGTGATATTCTATGTGGTCGCCTTTCTTTTCCTGGGTTTCCACCTGATGCACGGATTCCAATCGGCCTTCAAGACCCTCGGACTGGAAAACCGGAAATACACCCCGGTCATTCAGGCCCTGTCTCTGGTGTACATCCTTGTGGTGGTGGCCGGTTTCGCCATCATCCCCTTGCTCATTTACTTCGAATAAATCAATCAGATCCATATGGCTACGCTACAATCCAAAATCCCCGAAGGACCCCTCTCGGAAAAATGGTCCTCCTTCAAGTCAGCCCAAAACCTGGTCAATCCGGCCAACAAAAGGAAACTGGACATCATTGTCATCGGGACGGGTCTGGCCGGAGCATCGGCGGCGGCCTCCCTGGCCGAAATGGGATTCAAGGTCAAATCGTTCTGCTACCAGGACAGCCCCCGGCGCGCCCACAGCATCGCCGCCCAGGGGGGAATCAACGCGGCCAAAAACTACCAGAACGACGGCGACAGCGTCTACCGCCTGTTTTACGATACCATCAAGGGGGGCGACTACCGTTCCCGGGAAGCCAACGTCTACCGGCTGGCTGAGGTCAGCAACGACATCATCGACCAGTGCGTGGCCCAGGGGGTTCCCTTTGCCCGGGAATACGGAGGCACCCTCGACAACCGGTCCTTCGGAGGCGCTCTGGTAAGCCGCACCTTCTATGCCCGGGGACAGACGGGGCAGCAACTTCTTTTGGGCGCCTACCAGGCCCTGAGCCGGCAGATCAAAAAAGGCAACGTGGAGATGCATCCCCGCATGGAGATGCTCAACCTGGTGAAAATCGACGGCAAAGCCCGGGGCATTGTGTGCCGGGATGTGATTACCGGGAAACTGGAACGCTTCAGTGCCCACGCCGTGGTCCTGGCCTCGGGCGGATACGGCAATGTGTTTTTCCTTTCCACCATGGCCATGGGCGCCAATGCCAGCGCCGCCTGGAATTGCTACAAGAAGGGAGCCGTGTTCGGCAACCCTTGCTTCGTCCAGATCCACCCGACCTGCATTCCCGTGCACGGCGACTACCAGTCCAAGCTCACCCTGATGAGCGAAAGCCTCCGGAACGACGGGCGCATCTGGGTCCCGAAAAAAATCGAAGACGCGAAAAAATTGCAGAGCGGACAAATCAAGGGCAGCGACATCCCCGAAGAAGACAGGGACTACTACCTGGAGAGACGGTATCCGGCCTTTGGGAACCTGGTGCCACGGGATGTGGCTTCCCGGGCAGCCAAGGAGCGGTGCGATGCGGGATTTGGGGTGAATTCCACAGGTCTGGCCGTGTTTCTCGATTTCAAGGATGCCATCCAGCGGCTCGGGAAAGATGTGATCGAAGCCAAGTACGGGAACCTCTTCCAGATGTATGAGAAAATCACGGACGACAATCCATACGAAGTCCCCATGATGATTTACCCGGCCATCCACTATTCCATGGGAGGCATCTGGGTGGATTACGAGTTGCAGACCACCATTCCGGGTCTGTTTGCCACGGGCGAATCCAATTTCTCGGACCATGGCGCCAACCGCCTGGGGGCCTCCGCCCTGATGCAGGGGCTGGCCGACGGTTATTTTGTCCTGCCATACACCATCCAGCATTTCCTGGCCCATGAGATCAACACTCCCCGGTTTTCGACCCAGGGCAAGGAGTTTGACGAAGCGGAAGCCGAGGTGGCCGGCCGGGTCGAGAAACTGATGGCGGTCAAGGGGAAGCAATCGGTGGACACCCTGCACAAGCGGCTGGGGCGGATCATGTGGGACCATGTGGGCATGGCAAGGAACAAGGAAGGCCTGCTCAAAGCCCGGGAGGAGATCCGGAAGCTCCGGGATGAATTCTGGACGGATGTCCGGATTCCGGGCGAGGCCAACGACCTGAACCCGGAATTGCAGAAAGCCATCCGGTTGGCCGATTTTCTGGAATTGGGGGAACTCATGGCCATGGATGCCGCGAACCGGGAGGAATCCTGCGGCGGTCATTTCCGGGAGGAATACCAGACCGAGGAAGGAGAAGCCCTGCGGAACGACGGTGATTTTTCCTATGTCGCCGCCTGGTCGTTCCGGGGCGAGAATCAGGATCCGGAACTGATCAAGGAGCCTTTGAAATACGAGAACATCGAAGTGAAACAACGGAATTACAAATAAATACCCGATGGCGATGAATCTGAAATTGAAAATATGGCGGCAGAAAGACAGCCGCACCCGCGGTTCCTTTGTCGACTATTCCCTGGAGAACATTTCAGCGGACAGCTCCTTCTTGGAGATGCTCGACGTCCTCAACGAGGAGTTGGTGGCAAAGAACGAGGAGCCCATTGCCTTCGACCACGACTGCCGGGAAGGGATTTGCGGAGCCTGCGGCATGTACATCAACGGACGTCCCCACGGTCCGGATTCCCTGATCACCGTGTGCCAGTTGCACATGCGAAAATTCAATTCGGGCGACACCATCGTCATCGAACCCTGGCGGGCCCGAGCCTTCCCGGTGATCAAGGACCTGATGGTGGACCGCTCGGCTCTGGACAGGCTGATCCAGGAGGCAGGCTACGTGTCGGTCAATACGGGCAGCGCGCCGGATGCCAACAGCATTCCCATCGAAAAGAAGCACGCCGACCTGTCGATGGATGCCGCAGCCTGCATCGGATGCGGAGCCTGTCTGGCCGCCTGCAAAAATGCCTCCGCCATGTTGTTCGTGGGAGCCAAGGTCTCTCTATCTGGCCCTGTTGCCCCAGGGCAAGGTGGAGGCCAGGGACCGGGTGCTGAGAATGGTCGCAAAGATGGACGAACTGGGCTTCGGGAATTGCACCAACACGGGCGCATGCGAGGCGGAATGCCCCAAAGGCATCACCCTGACCAACATCGCCCGGATGAACCGGGAGTATTACAAAGCCAGTTTGCAGGCCTGATCAGGCCCGCATGGTCTCTTCCACTTCCTCCACGGTCTTGGGAATGGGCGTTCCCAGGACCCGGCTGCCCTTGTCGGTGATCAGCACATCGTCTTCGATGCGGATGCCTCCGAAGAATCGGTATTCCTCCACTTTGGCATAGTTGATGAAGGCTTCGTGCTTCTTCTCTTTTTTCCACAGGTCGATCAGCTGGGGAATGAAATAGCACCCGGGCTCGTTGGTCACCACAAACCCCGGTTCCAGGGTCCGCCCGAGCCGCAGATACGCCAATCCGAACTGATCGCTTCGGACGATGTCGTCGGTGTATCCCACATAATTCTCGCCCAGCCCTTCCATGTCATGCACATCCAGGCCCAGCATGTGACCCAGGCCATGGGGAAAGAACAATGCATGGGCACCGGCAGCCACAGCTTCCTCCACATCTCCCTTCATGATCCCCAGGTCCTTCAGACCGCCGGCAATGATGCGGGCCGCCTCCAGATGCACCTCCCGGTAGGTTTTTCCGGGCAGGGATGCGGCGATGGTCCGGGTGTTGGCTTCCAGGACGATGTTGTAGATGTCGGCCTGCCGGGGAGTGAATTTGCCGCCCACCGGGAAAGTCCGGGTGATGTCGCTGGCATAGCCCAAGGAAGTCTCGGCGCCCGCATCACACACCACCAGTCGACCGCCGGTGAGCTCGTTCCCATGAAAATGGTTGTGGAGGGTCTGTCCGTCCATGCTCAGGATCACCGGAAAGGAAACGGGTCCGCCGTGGGATGAGGCGATGCCCTCCATGGCGCCCACCAGCTCCTGCTCGACGTTGCCGGGGAAACCCATCTGCATGGCCGTGGTGTGCATGAGCCGGGCCACCTCCAGGGCCTTTTCGATCTCCGCAATCTCAAAATCATCTTTGACGGATCGCATCGACACAACCGCCCGGATGAAGTCCGTGGAAACAAACCGGTCCACCTCGCCGGAGGCCACCCCCAGCAGATTCGCCAGGGTCAGGATCTGGTCGCCCCGGTAGGGAGGCAGTATCTGAACCTTCCGGCCCTTTTTCATCGCATCCGTCAGCATCGCTCCTAGGTCGGAAAGGGAACCGGACTGTTCCACCCCCACCCCGGCTGCGAGAACCCGGACCTTGGGCTGATCGCCCATCCAGATGACATCGCTGATGTCGAAGTCGTCCCCGTACAGGATGTCCTTTCCGGCATCCACATCGCACACGCCGAAGAAACCGGGTTTGTTGATCCCAAAATAATACAGAAACGTGCTGTCCTGGCGGTAATGGTAGGTATTCGCCCGGTAATTCATGGCGCTTTCCTCGTTTCCGGGAATCAGAAGAATCCCGCTGTTCATTTTTTTCCGGAGTTCCTGCCTCCTCTGGTAATAGACTTCCTTCGGTAACATACGTGCTGGATTTGATTGGAAAACCAAAGGTACTTCCATTTTTTGACAAACGGGGATATCCCATGGTTTTTCAAAACAGGTCCGCCCGGGCCGGTGCGGCGTCCGAATCCGCACAACCGGTCCATTCGTCCTCCCGGGAGAACCCATATGTAACCTTTTCATTCACATGACGTAATTAATATGCGAATGGCATTGGATAAAAGGAATAAATATCTATATTCGCACACAGGCACGGATTTATTAACCCCTTATTAACAATTTTACGAACATGCCCTATCGTCGCCTTCCCAACACAGACTCCGCCCGTCTGAAATCTCTCAAATCCGCCTTCGACAAAGGAAGAGACATTCCCCCGTTCAAACTCGCCTACAGCCCCTCCTCCTACCGGCAGATCCAATCCATCCTGCCCGGATTCGAAACGGCCATCTCGGAGCACAAAAACTCCCTGAACATCCAGGCGGAAAAAAACAAGGAATACCAGAAACGCCAGCGCAAGGCCCGGCTCTACATCTCCCATTTCATCCAGGTCATCAACATGGCCGTTTCGCGGGGCGACCTGGTTCCGGAAACCCGGGCCTATTTCGATCTGGATGATTTCGACAAAAAGATTCCCTCCCTGCACACCGAAGAGGAATTGATCCTCTGGGGAAGGAAACTGATCGAAGGGGAGCAGAAACGCCGGATCAAGGGACTGAGCCCCATCACCAATCCGACCATTGCCGTGCTCAAGGTACACTACGACAAATTTCTGGAATACTACAATTACCAGAAAAGCCTGAAGAAACGGAGCGAGTATGCCCAGGACCAGCTCAACGACAAGCGGTCGACCGTGGATGGCGTGATCCAGCAAATCTGGAACGAGGTGGAACACACCTTCAACGATCTCCCCGAAGAAATGAAACGGGAAAAAGCTTCGGAATACGGCCTGGTGTACGTGTTCAGGAAAAGCGAGCTCGACGACGTCAATTCCTATCAGTCTTCAGAGATTGAGGGGATTGGATAGTCCGGCAATCGCTGTAGTGATACCACAATCCGAAAAACAAAGCAAAGAGGATCAAGCTCACCAGGGCCGTGAGCGGCATCATGCTGCTGGTGCCGATCTCTTCCAGCATGTCGTCCGCACTCCCCCGGGCGTTGAAAAAGTAATAGACCACACCCAGGCTGTTGTTCACAAAATGCGCCACGATGGGGTACCAGATCGAGCGCCCGAAGTACAGGAGGTACCCCAGGATCAGGCCCAGCACAAACCTGGGCAGAAAGGAAAAAAACTGAAAATGGAAGGCGCTGAAAAAAATCGCGGTCAGGGCAATGGCCACGTGGGGATTCTTTACCATGTCGAACAACAACCGTTGCAGGAGTCCCCGGAAGATCAGTTCCTCACCTACCGCGGCCAGTATCCCGATCATGAACAAATTGACCAGCAATGCGGATAAAGAACTGGTGTCGGTAAACGCCCGCATGATGCCTTCGGCATCCTGCTCCAGGTTCCGCAGAATCCGGTCCACCCCCCGCAGGGGCAATTCCATGCGCATGTTGATTTCGGCCAGGTAATTGATGAAGGGGATCACCGCCACAATCATGGCCACGGTAAGAACGATGGGAAGAACCCCCGTGTGGTACTCAAATTGGTAATAGGACACCCAGTCCCCGGCAAACAGATAAGAAAAGAGAAAGGCGGGAACGATGAAGGTTCCGATGGAGCCCATGATCTGGATGATCTTGGATGCGGCCACATACCTGGGATCATCGAATGTCTCCAGATTCAGGATCTCCCCCAGACTGAAACCATAGAGAAGAGAAGCCAGCAAGCCTCCAAGAAACTGGAAGGCCAGGCTGAGAATGAACAGAATGATGACCACGAACAGGAATTTCTCCATGGGGGAGAGTCCGGCCAGCATGGCGCTTCTGGTGGTGTGACCCGGGGCTTTCATGAGATTCGATCACAGGGTCCGCTGGCAGATTTTGTTATTTTTGCAGCAGAACAAGAGCACAAAGAAAACAATTTGCCGGCGTAAAACCTACACCCGAACACCGCGATGCTGATCCGAAACCTTGATCTGGGAAACGAACCCGTGTTCCTCGCCCCCATGGAGGACATCACCGATCCGTCGTTCCGGTACCTGTGCAAACAATTCGGTGCCGACCTGATGTACACCGAGTTCATTTCCTCGGACGGACTCATCCGGGAGGGGGAGAAAAGCGTCCGCAAGCTGGACATTTACGATCACGAGCGCCCCATCGGCATCCAGTTGTACGGCCATCTGATCCCGTCCATGGTGGAAGCCACCCACCGGGCCCTGGAGGCCAAGCCGGAACTCATCGACATCAACTACGGTTGTCCCGTGCGAAAAATAGCCAACCGGGGTGCGGGGGCCGGCATGCTGGCCAATGTGCCTTTGATGCTGGAGATGACCCGGGCCATCGTGGAGGTTTCCACCTTGCCCGTGACCGTCAAGACAAGACTCGGCTGGGACGACCAGAGCAAGAACATCGTGACGATCGCCGAACAGCTTCAGGACCAGGGCATCGAGGGACTGACCATCCACGGACGCACCCGGGCGCAGATGTACAAGGGGACGGCCGACTGGACCCTCATCGGGGAGGTGAAAAACAACCCCCGGATGCACATCCCCATCATCGGGAACGGGGACATCACCACCCCGCAGGAGGCCCGGCAAGCCTTTGACCGGTACGGGGTGGATGCCATCATGATCGGAAGGGCCGCCGTGGGAAAACCCTGGTTGTTCCGGCATGTAAAGCACTACCTGAAAACCGGGGAGCTCCTGCCCGATCCCACCGTTGGGGAAAAAGTGGACATGGCCCGGCTCCAGTTTTCAAAGTCCCTGGAATTCAAGGCCGAACCCGTTGGCATCTATGAAATGCGCCGCCATTTTTCCAATTACTTCAAGGGGCTGCCCAACTTCAAGGAAACCCGGATCCGGCTGCTGACCAGTTTGGACGTGCCGGAAATTTTCCGGATTCTCGAAGAGATCCGGGAACGGTACGGGGATTTCAGGCCCGATGTGGATCACCGGTTCTGGTAGCCTGCGAAGCAAGGGTTTTTACCCGGCCGGTTTCCGGGGTTCGCCGCATTTCCCGCATCCGGAAGCCGCAAGATTCAGACTCGCCCCGGACATTCCGTTTCAAGGCCTTGACCGAGAACCAGTGGAAGAATCACTTCCGGGGCGAATGGATGTTGCCGTTGGCCGGGGGATAATTGAGGTTGTAGTGGAGACCCCGGCTTTCCTTTCGGGCCTGGGCCATTTTGATTACAAGGTAACCCACATTGATCAGGTTGCGAAGCTCGCAGATCCGGAGCGACAGCTTTGAACTTCGGTACAGTTCCTCGGCCTCCCCGTTGATGATGTCCAGACGGACCAGGGCCCGTCGCAGACGAAGGTCCGAACGGACAATCCCCACATAATTGCTCATGATTTGTTTCACCTCCTTCAGATGCTGGGTGACAAGCACCATTTCCTCCGGATGGGTGGTGCCGCTGTCGTCCCAATCGGGGATCCGGTCCACGAAATCATAGCCACCCACATGGCCCATGGCATGTTTGGCTGCCCGGTCGGCATACACGATGGCTTCGATCAGGGAATTCGAAGCCAGCCGGTTGGCTCCATGCAATCCGGTCGACGCCACCTCCCCCACCGCATACAACCGCTTGATCCAGGTCTGCCCGTCCAGGTCCACCTTCACCCCCCCGCAGGAATAATGGGCGGCCGGCACCACCGGAATCAGGTCCCGGGCAATGTCGATGCCAAGCGACCCGCATTTTTCGGTGATGTTTGGGAAATGTGCCTTGAGGGCACCTTCTTCCCTGTGGGTGACATCGAGGTAGACAAAATCGTCTCCATGGATCTTCATTTCGGTGTCGATGGCCCGGGCCACGATGTCGCGGGGAGCCAGGCTCCCCCGCTCGTCGTACTTGCCCATGAATTCCTCGCCCCGTTGATTTTTCAGGACGCCACCGTATCCCCGCATGGCTTCCGTAATCAAAAAGGAAGGACTCTCCCCGGATTGTAGAGGGAGGTGGGATGGAACTGCACGAACTCCATGTTTTCGATGATTCCTTTGGCCCGGTACACCATGGCCACGCCATCGCCCGTGGCAATGGTGGGATTGGTCGTGGTGTCGTACAATTGACCGGCACCCCCCGTGGCCAGCAGGGTGGTTTTCGAAAGAATCCGGATGATTTCTCCGGAAGCAAGATTCATGACATAGGCACCGTAGCACTCGATGTCGGTCATGTACCGTTTGACAAGCTGTCCCAGGTGATGCTGGGTGATGAGGTCGATGGCGAAATGATTCTCCAGCACTTCAATGTTGGGATGCTTGCGCACCTGCATCGAAAGGGCCCGCTGAATCTCCTCGCCTGTGTTGTCCTTGTGATGGAGGATCCGGTGCTCGGAGTGCCCCCCTTCCCGGGCCAGATCGTATTTCCCGCTGCTCGATTTGTCGAACTTGGTCCCCCATTCGATGAGTTCCCGGATCTGGGCCGGCGCTTCCCGCACCACCAGATTCACCACTTCCTCGTTGCACAGGTGGTCTCCCGCCACCAGGGTGTCCCGGACGTGCTTGTCGACACTGTCCGGTTCGTAGGTGACCGCTGCGATGCCTCCCTGGGCATAGCGGGTGTTGGTCTCCTCCAGCTTCGACTTTGTGATCAGGCAAACCTTGCCGTGATCCGCCACTTTCAGGGCAAAACTCAATCCTCCCAGGCCGGTCCCGACCACAAGGTAGTCGTACTTTTTCTCCATGGATCGCTCGATCTTGTTCCCACAAAGATAGGAAAAGCTCAAAAGTCTGGCTTGAATCCGCTACTTTTGACTTCATGACGAAAATCCTCACCATTGTCGGGGCCCGTCCCCAGATCATCAAGGCCGCCGCTTTCAGCCGGGCCCTGGAAAGGAAAAGCGATCCTCATACCCGGGAAGTCCTTCTCCACACAGGACAGCACTACGACAAATCCATGTCGGAGGTGTTCTTTGAAGAAATGGGCATCCCCCGACCCGCCTACAACCTGGGCATTGGTTCCCGGTCTCACGGTGCGCAAACAGGCGACATGCTGCATGGCATCGAGGAAGTGATCCTCAAGGAAAAACCGGACGGGGTGATGGTTTACGGTGACACCAATTCCACCCTGGCCGGCGGCCTTGCTGCAGCCAAACTGCACATTCCCGTCATCCATGTGGAAGCCGGGCTCCGGTCCTTCAACAAGCGAATGCCGGAAGAAATCAACCGCATCGCCTGCGACCACCTGTCCACCCTGTTGTTCTCCCCCACCCGGACGGGTGTGGAGAACCTGAAGCGGGAAGGCATCGTCCACCACCCGGGGAACCGACTCTCTTTCGACCGGCAAGGAGTCTATCACTGCGGCGACGTGATGTTCGACAACACTCTGTTCTTTAGGGAGATGGCCATCAAACGCTCCGATATCCTCCGGGACCTGGGCCTCCGGGAGGGTTCCTTCCTGCTGGGCACCATCCACCGGCCCGCCAACACCGATCGTCCCGAAACCCTTCGCGACTTGCTCCAGGCCCTGGCCACCCTGGCACGGGAGTCCGGCCTGGAGGTGGTTCTGCCCCTTCATCCCCGGACCCGGCACATCATCGATTCCGATCCCGGGTTCCGGGTCCCGGACGATGGCCTCCGGATCGTACCCCCGGTGTCCTTTCTCGACATGATTCGTCTGGAGGCGGCTTCCCGGCTGATCCTGACGGATTCGGGCGGCGTGCAAAAGGAAGCGTGGTTCATGGAAAAACCCGTGGTGGTCCTGCGGGAGGAAACCGAATGGGTTGAAATTGTGGAAGAGGGAAACGGCGCACTGACGGGAGCCGATCCGGAGGCCATCCATACGGCGGCCACCCGGTTCCTGGAAAACCCGCCCTCGGAATTCCCACCGATATTCGGAAACGGCAGAGCGGCGGAAGACATCCTTCAGGTACTCGAAGGGAAGGCCTGGTTGCCCTGAGGCTTTGTTTTCACGTCCCTTTCACGTACTTTTGTGATTCTTATAATTTTACCTAAAACATCGCATGTATGGCGCAGGAAGATCTGTTCAAGAAGCTGGTGGCTCATTGCAAAGAATATGGTTTTGTCTTTCCCTCCAGTGAGATTTACGACGGGTTGGCCGCAGTGTACGACTACGGCCAGTACGGAGTGGAACTGAAAAACAACATCAAAAAATACTGGTGGGACTCCATGGTCCTGCTGCACGAAAACGTGGTGGGCCTCGACAGTGCCATCTTCATGCACCCCACGGTGTGGAAGGCTTCGGGCCACGTGGACGCGTTCAACGACCCCCTCATCGACAACAAAGATTCCAAGAAAAGGTACCGGGCCGATGTGCTCATCGAGGAGCAGATGGCCAAATACGAGGCCAAGATCCAGAAGGAGGTGGACAAGGCAGCCGCCCGCTTCGGGGATGCCTTCGACAAGGAGCAGTTCTGCAGCACGAACGCCCGGGTCCTGGCCAACCAGGAAAAACTGGACAACCTGCACACGCGGTTCGTGGCCGCCCTGAACGATGGCAACCTGGTGGAGCTCCGCCAGATCATCCTGGACGAGGAAATCGTTTGCCCCCTGTCGGGCAGCCGGAACTGGACCGACGTGCGGCAATTCAACCTCATGTTTTCCACGGAAATGGGTTCCACGGCCGAAAGCGCCAACAAGATCTACCTCCGCCCCGAAACCGCCCAGGGAATTTTCGTGAACTACCTCAACGTTCAGAAAACGGGACGAATGAAACTCCCCTTCGGCATCGCCCAGATCGGGAAGGCGTTCCGCAACGAAATCGTGGCCCGTCAGTTTATTTTCCGCATGCGGGAATTCGAGCAAATGGAGATGCAGTTCTTCGTGGCACCGGGCAGCGAGCTGGAATGGTTCGAAGGCTGGAAGCAAACCCGGATGAAATGGCACCGTGCCCTGGGCTTCGGAGATGAGAAATACCGATTCCACGACCACGACAAGCTGGCCCACTACGCCAACGCCGCCACCGACATCGAATTCGAATTCCCCTTCGGTTTCAAGGAGGTGGAAGGGATCCATTCCCGAACCGACTTCGACCTGGGCAGCCACCAGGAGTATTCGGGCAAGAAGCTCCAGTATTTCGATCCCGAGACCAACAAGACCTTTGTTCCCTTCGTGGTGGAGACCTCCATCGGGGTCGACCGCATGTTCCTGCAGGTGGTGTCGGCCGCGTACACGGAGGAGGAGCTGACCAAGGAAGACGGATCGACCGATTCGCGGGTCGTCCTGAAGCTCCCCCCGGTGCTGGCTCCCGTGAAACTGGCGGTCTTCCCGCTGACCAAGAAGGACGGTCTGCCCGAAAAAGCCCGGACCATCATCGACAGCCTGAAATTCGACTTCAACTGCCAGTACGAAGAGAAGGATTCCATCGGAAAGCGGTACCGGCGGCAGGATGCCATCGGCACCCCTTTCTGCATCACCATCGACCACCAGACCCTGGAAGACGACACGGTGACCATCCGCTACCGCGACACCATGGAGCAGGAGCGGGTTTCCGTGGAGAACCTCCATGGGATCATCAGCAAAAAAGTCAGTTTGCGGACCCTCTTCGAATCCATCACCGACTAAGCCAAACCCATGAAGAAAGCCCTGATCGACTTTGCAAAAACCCACCTGCTGATCATCGCGGGTTTCCTTGCCCTGAGCATCGTCTACATGTATCCGGTCCTGGAGGGAAAGGTGCTCTCCCTGCACGACATGGACCAATTCGACGGCATGCGGCAGGAATTGAAAGCCTACCATGAAGAAACCGGTGAGTATTCCCAGTGGACCAATTCCATTTTCTCGGGGATGCCGGCCTTCCATGTGGGCGAGTACGGGGCCAAAACAACGGTTTTCCGGGAGCTTTCGAAAGTGACCCGGCTGGGACTCGGCTACCGCAGTCCCATCGGGATCCTGTTTGTCTATTTCATTTGTTTCTATGTCCTCCTCCTGGTCCTGCGGGTCAATCCGTGGCTGAGCGCCATCGGGGCGGCCGCCTTTGCGCTTTCGTCCTACAACCTCATCATCCTGGCCGTGGGACACCTGAGCAAGGCCTATGCCATCGCCTACATGGCCCCGGTGGTGGGCGGAATGCTTCTCACCTACCGGGGGAAACTGCTCCGGGGAGGCATCCTGTTCATGCTGGGCCTCGGCATGGAATTGTACAGCAATCACCTGCAGATCACGTACTACCTGCTGTTCATCGCCGTGGCCATCGTCCTGGCCAAGTGGGTGTGGGCCATCAAGGAAAAGCAGGTCCGCTCGTTTTTCACCGCCTCCGGCGTCCTTCTGGCCGGTGCCGTTCTGGCCCTTCTCCCCAACTTGTCGAGCCTGTGGGTGAACTACGAAATCTCCAAGCAAAGCATGCGGGGCGAGCCCGTGCTTGCCGACAATTCGGACAACCAGACCACGGGGCTGGACAAAGATTACGCCCTGGCGTGGAGCTATGGCAAGGCCGAGACCTTCTCCCTGATGATTCCCTACATGACCGGCGGAAAGACCGGGGCCATCGGGGAAAACGAACAGGCCATGATGAAGGTGGATCCGCAGTACCGGGAAAGTGTGGCCGGACAGAACCAGTACTGGGGGGCCAAGGCATCGACCCAGGGAGACAATTACTCCGGGGCCATCGTGGTCTTCTTTTTCATCCTCGGGCTGCTTCTGATCAAGGGGCCCATGCGCTGGTGGGTGGTGGTCACCACCCTGCTATCGATCACCCTGGCCTGGGGAAACAACTTCCGGGGACTGTCCGATTTCTTCCTGGACCACATTCCCCTTTACAACAAGTTCCGGACCGTGGAAATGATCCTGGTGATCGCCTGCTTCAACATCCCGCTGATGGCATTTGTGGCGGTGGAACAGATCCGGAAGGAACCGGATTTCCTTGTGAAAAGCAAAAAACAACTGCTGATCGCCTTTGGGCTGACCGGCGGATTGTCCCTGCTTTTCTTCCTGGTTCCCGGGATCTTCTCCTTCTTTTCCGAGTACGAACAACAGGTGTTCAGGCAACAACTGGCCGGTGCCCAGCCCCAGTACGCGGAGCAATTCCGCACCTTCATGGGGGAACTGGAAAAAGCCCGCATCGCCATCTTCCGCCACGATGCCATCCGCAGCTTTGTCCTCATCGGGCTGGCCTTCCTGCTGACCTGGTTCTATGCCGGCAAAAAGCTGCGGGCATCCTGGTTCCTGGGCGGACTGGGCATCCTGATCATCGCGGATCTCTGGCTGGTCGATCTCCGCTACCTGAACAAGGACAACTTCATCTCGCAGCGGGAAAAACGGGAAGCCATTGCGGCCACCCCGGCCGACAATTTCATCCTGGAGGACCCGGACCTGCATTTCAAGGTGGCCAACCTCACCAAGTCGGTTTGGCAGGACGGGACCACCTCCATGTACCACAGCTCCATCGGGGGGTACCACGGGGCCAAGCTGCAACGCTACCAGGACCTGATCGATCACTACCTTTCGCCCGAATTGCAGATGCTGGTGACCGTCCTCAACGAGTCCCCCACCCGGGCCGATGTGGATTCGGTGCTGGTCCGCCTGAACGGGCTCAACATGATCGACACAAAGTATTTCATCCTGAACCCCGCGGGTCAGCCCCTGGAGAATCCCTACGCTTTCGGCTCCGCCTGGCTGGTGAAGGATTACCGGATCGTGGCCGACGCCAACGAAGAGATCGCCTCCCTGGCGACCACGAATCTGCTCGAAACCGCGGTGGTGGAACGTCCCTTCGGACACGTCCTGTCGGATGACCTGAAGCACGACTCCGTCAGCGGTTCCGTGGAACTCACCGAGTACCGTCCCAACCGGATGACCTACCGGGCCAACCTGGACCAAAAGACCCTGGTGGTATTCTCCGAAATCGATTATGAAAACGGCTGGCACGCCACCATCGACGGACAGCCGGTGGAACACCTGCGTGCCGACTACCTCCTCCGTGCCCTGCCGGTGGACGCCGGGGAACACACCATCGTCTTCGAATTCCGGTTCCGTCCCTTCGATGCAGGCGAGAAAATCTCCCTGGCCGGATCGTTTCTGGTGATTCTGGTGTTGCTGGGGGGAGTGGGTTTTTCGGTCTATTCCGGGGATAGCAGGAAACGCACGATCACTGAGCCTGCAATCAAGGAAAAACC
The DNA here is from genome assembly GCA_041393235.1 of Bacteroidales bacterium. GTDB lineage: Bacteria > Bacteroidota > Bacteroidia > Bacteroidales. The sequence continues at coordinate 97,612 of JAWKKO010000010.1, read as the reverse complement.
ATTGAATCAAGGATAACATGTCATCCGGTGCCTGGTGGATCGTCCGTTCTGCCCTGAAGTATGGCAGCCCCCTCCTCGCTCCTTTTGAACGGAAGGCGGTTGCCAGACTCGGGAAAACGGAACCGGAGCACCCTTGCATCTTCATCCTTGGCCCCCCCCGGTCCGGCTCCACCATTGTCTATCAGCTCATCACCAGTTTGCTGGAGGTGGCCTATGTGGACAACCTGGCCAACATGGCCCGGTACCAACCGGTCACGGGCATGGAGCTGAGCAAACGATTCTTCGGCGACAAGGCCCACCGGAATTTCGAATCGAACTACGGAACCACGCGGGAGGGGGGACTCCATGCACCCGCCGAGGCCCTGTACTTCTACAAATGGTTTCCAAAAGACAGGCACCACACGGAGGTGGCCGACCTGACAGAAACCCAGCTGGATCAGTTCCGATCCACCACCTTTGCGATGATCCGGAAGATGCAGAAACCCCTGGTCATCAAAAACCTTTCCTTCAGCGTGCGTCTACCCGTGTTGCGGGAGGCCCTGCCATCGGCCAGGTACATCGTGGTGCGACGTGACCCGTTTTTCACGGCCCAATCCATTTTGCAGGGGATGAGGGACCACCGCGTACCCATGGACAGAGTCTGGAGCATTCTTCCCAAAGGGTTTGAATCATTGCAGGGTTTGCCACCTGAAGAAATCGTGGTCCGGCAGGTACACATGATCGAAAATCAGATGGCCGAAGAGCTTGAAAAGATGGGGAAAGACCAGTATCTTATCCTCGATTACGAGACCCTGTCCGATTCCCTGGAAGAAAACCTGCAAGCCGTCATGAATCTCTGCTCTCCTTCCCTGAAAAGACGCGTTGGAGACTTGCCGTCCGTTCAGACCCAGAACAGGAACCGGATCGACGAAAAAGAAGGGGAACCGATGCGCACTCTGATTCATTCCCTGACCTGGAAACTTCAGCACTTGTAGGGCATGGGAAAAACGCACGCCATGGACATCCGTTACCTGAACCCGGAGGAACATGAACTCTGGGATGCGTTCGTGGACCAGTGTCCTTACGGCACCATCTTCCACAAGACCGGGTGGCTGCTGCCGGTGGCCCGGTTCCAATCCCTTTCCTTTCGGATCGCCGCCTGCATCCGCGACGGGGAGATTCTGGGGGGCATGGCGTTCACCTGGAAAAAGAAATTCGGCCGCATTCCCGTCCTCCAGATGCCGGTGAAAACCCCGTTCTTCAGTCCGGTGATTGCCCCGAGTCAGAGCAAGTACCTCTCCAAAACGGAAAGCCAGTTGTTTGAGGTAGCGGAAGCCCTGGGGGATTTCCTTACCAACGAATATCAATGGGTCCAGGCCACCTTCCCCACTGCCTTTCAGGATGTCCGTCCCTTTCTGTGGGCCGGGTTCAATGGAAAGATCCATTACACCTACCGAACCGTTCTGAGCGGGACCGACGATCCCCTCCCCGACTACGACACGCCCGTCCGGAACAAGATCAAGAAAGGACTTCGAACCGAGTTTGAATTCAGGACCGGGGCCACCCGAAAGGACATCGGAGATGCCTGGGAACTGGAGCAAAAGTCGTTCCGAAGGCAACAATTTGAGATGCGTTATGCGGACAAGGAAGAATTCACTGACTTTGTGGAATCTCTGATCGGGTCCGGAGCGGCAGACATGTTCTCCATCGTTTACCAGGGTCAATTGGTGGCATCCCGGATCCTGGTGCTGGACCGGCCCAAACGAACGGCCTATGACTGGACGGCGGGAGCGCACGAAGACCATCTTTCCACCGGATTGAACCAGGTGTTGATGTACTCCATCCACAAACACCTGCTGGAATCCGAGTTTCAGGTGTTTGACTTCGTGGGGGCCGGAACGAAAAGCATTGCCAAGTACAAATCCACCTTCAACTTCCCCTTGGCGGCCAGCTATTCCATCTCCAAAGCACGTGGCCTGGCCAGAATCGGGATGCTATTGAAGAATCACAGATGACCATGAATTCTCCATCAAAGGGCAGCCAAATCCTCGACGGTGTCGAGTACACTTATTCCAGCCAATGGATCCACCAGCTGGAAGGTGAAGAACACTGGAGAAGCTACTGGCACCAGCTTGGCTTCCTCCTTCCCCACCTGAAAAAAGAAGACCGGATCCTGGAAATCGGCCCCGGTTCGGGCTTTCTTCGCAATTATTTGACGGCGAAAGGCTACCAAGTCACCACCCTGGACATCGATGAAGCCAAATCGCCCGATATCGTGGCCAACATTGTGACCTATGAATTCCCGGATGTCTATGACCACATCCTGGCCTTTGAGGTGTTCGAACACATCCCCTATGAGAAATTCCTGGAGGTTCTGGCACGGGTCCGTACATCGGTCCGTAAAAGCCTCTTTTTGAGCATCCCATCCAACCACCGGATCTGGGTTCATGCCGAATTGGTCCTGCCCCTGATCAAACACGTGACCTTCAGCCTGAAGACGAAAAGGCACAGGTTGGTCGCATCCAACCATTTCTGGGAGCTGGCCTACCGCGGCCACACAGAGAAAAAGCTCCTCGGAGACATCCGCGCTGCTGGTTTTCAGGCGGTCTCGAAGAAAAAGGTGAAAACCCTGCGGTTCTTCCGCATCGAACCGCAAGGATCGTCCTCCTAGTAGGTTCGAAGCAAAAGAATGCGGTAAGAGGTATTGTTCAAATCCGTGTTTGCCGGATCATGCAACAGGAGAATCTGGCTGTCATACAATTTGTAGGAGATTTCCTGGCCCTGCACACCGGGACCGATCCAGTATCCCCCGGTGGGATGATAAACCTCGATGGAAAGAATCCGGGACACAGCCTTGGTCCAGCCGACCGGCAGTGGAATCAGGGTTTCACCCCCACTGGCGCTGGTGATCCCGGTCAACTCGGTCACATCCTGAAGCTGGATTCCGTTTGACCCGAGCCTGACGCCCCCGACAACATGAAGCTTCGATGCCGGATTCATCGTGCCGATCCCCACGTTTCCTTCGGAGGTGATCCGCATCCTTTCCGAGGCGTCTGTGGCCCATCCATTGGTCAGGAATTGAATGGTGCCCCCAGTGGGAGCCGCAGCGATTTTTATATTCTTTGCGTCATTCGTCGCATACAACATGATCGAACTTCGCAAATACTCGGAGATGTTTGTGGTGGTCGGATATGCATAAATCGCAAATTTAGCACTGCTCCCGTTGTACAACCTTTCAAAATACGCCAGGCGGGTATTCGAGGTGGTTGAAATGCTTGTCCTGTCGTCCTGCACCACGAGCCATTCATCCGGCGCCGTCGTGCCGATTCCCACATATCCGTCCACATAGCGGATGCCATCCTGGGTCGTGGTCCATGGCGTTTCGCCCGGCACACCCTGGATGCCCTGCTCCCCTTGAGGGCCAGTTTCCCCCTGGAGGCCCCGCGGACCGATATCCCCCTGGGGGCCCTGAGGGCCGGTATCCCCCTTTACACCTTGGGGACCTTGTTCGCCTTGAGGTCCGGTTTCACCTTGGGGACCGACAACTCCCTGTGGGCCCTGGGATCCGGTTTCGCCCTGAACTCCTTGAGGCCCGACCGGACCCTGAATGCCAGGCATTCCTTGGGGACCCTGCGGGCCCTCCGTACCACTGGCGGCGAACATGGCATAGGGTACGCTCTGTAACGGACTGGAGCCCATGGGTTGCCCATTGACTTTCAATTCAAGAAACATGGGTTGCGACCAATCCAGGGCTTTGATGTCCCCATTGGACAACCCTTGCCCGATGATCAAATGAATCAATCCAAGTTCATTGGTAACCGTGTTGTGAATTTCCATGTATCGGGAAGTCCCATCGGCATCCACCAGATCGACCTGAACGGCGACCGTTTCCATGGACCGGACATTTCCGTCCAGGTCCCGAAGGACCGCCTGATAGGAAAATCCCACGGGAATCTGAGCCTGCGAGATCAATGAAATCAGCAGAGCTGCAACAACAATCGTAACTTTTCTCATGAGGGTTGGGGTTTGCTTTTGATAAAAATAACATTTTTCCCGCAGGGCAGTGCATCATTTTTATCCCATCCTGCAAGCCGACAACCAAGAACTCAATGGGACGTGTCGATAAAATAATTCCCCGAGTATAAATCTCCGATCTCCTCATCCGAAAGGGCGTTGGAAAAAAGGATGACTTCATCCATGATCCCATACAATCCTGCCCGCAGGATTCCGTCCGGGTGATGGGCCCCCAAACTCACGTGGTCCACCGATTCCGTAAATCCGCCCGGAAACAGAAACGGTTCCATGCAGTACAATTCCCCGTCATAGTATATCCTCAGCATCCTATCGCCATCCATGGTGGCCACATAATGGTGCCAGCCTCCATCCACCGCATAGTCGCATTTGAGATCGTTCACTTCCTCCGAGCCATCCGCCCGCATGTGCAACAACATGTTGCCATCGTAGTCGCCCCGGAAATAAAGAGTCGAACCATTGGTCACCTCCCCGATAGCATTGTCCCGTTGTTCGAAGAACGCATTACCCCACAATCCGATGGGACTGTCTCCGTATATTTTAACCCACATGCTGATGGTGAAGGAATCGGTCTGTATCACCGGCAGGTTGTTGTTCAGCGTAATGAAATCGTTCATGCCGTCAAACTCCATGCCTCCCTGGGCATCTCCAAAACGGCCGTCGGCCGGTATGGGTCCGGACACGAGGGAAGGAACCTCGTTGCCGCTATGATCCAAAGAGTCCCCATCGAAGGGGAGATACAACAACAAGGTGGAAGCATCCGGTACGAATCGTTCCTCCACATCCGTCAACAACACCCGGAGGGTGGCGGTGGAAGCCAGGGGGTTCTTGTGATCGTCCACTGCTTCGATGAACAGGACGAACTCAGGGTGCTCCTCAAAATCCAGGTAGGATGAATCGGCCACACGAAGTATACCTGTGATCCGGTTCAAATCAAAAATGTTGTTTTCATTCCCTTCCAGAATTTCGAAAAAAACAGATTGGTCTCTGTCCGCATCAAACGCATCGAGGGTTCCGATGTATGTCCCATTCGGGCTGTTCTCGTCCAGTGTAAAGACGGTATCCTGAATGGATGGCGGAAAATCGTTTGGATTGCAACCGAAAATCAGAATTGAAACAACGAGTGCAACAAGGGTTCCTCGAATTGTCATGGCGTTGGGGTTTTTGTGAACAATGAATATCCACGTATACGCATAAAATACCCCAACGTTTCAATGCCGTTTCACCGGGCCCAGGATCCGTCCCAGAATCCGGTCGACAAAGGGGTTGATGTCCTCTGAAACTTTCAGGAAATACAGGGGCACGAGGTACACCGTCAGAATGTTTCCGAGTATGGCCAGTGTCCGGACCAACCAGTGTGAAATCCCGCCAAGAAAGGTACCCGCAAAAAACGAAATCAATAATAAACCAAATACCACCAGAAACCGGTACGTAAACGGCTGCATCCCGAATTTCTTGTAGATGAAGACCGCCCGGACGATGTTGTAGACGATGGTGGACAGCAGGGAGGCCAGGGCGGCGCCTGTGATCCCCAGGCGGGGGATGAAGTACCAGTTGCTCACAATGACGAGGAAGAGCAGGAAGAAGATGAAAAGCGATTGGTACCTGTAATAGGGTGAGGTGGATATCATCATGCCGTTGATCCCCGTGGCCATCTCCACCACGCCGGCCAGGGCCATGTAGAAAATCACCATGCGGCCGGCCTCGTACTCCCCGGGGATGACCAGAAACACGAGGTCGATGTTGAGCCAGACCAGCAGAAAGACCAGTCCCCCGAAAATAAACTGATTGAGGCAGCTTTTCCGGTAGATGGTATCGATGGTCGCCATGTCGTCCTTTTTGAAGGATTCGGCCATGATGGTGGTTGCGATTTTGCTCAGCGGCCGGGAAGGCAGGGTGATGATGGTCCCGAAGAGAAAGGCGATGGAATAGATCCCGGTGGCTTCCAGATCGATGAACCGGTTGATCATGATCTTGTCGATGTTGGAGATGGCGATGGTGCCCATCCCCCCCAGAAGGCCGAACAAACTCACGTCGAGCAAGGACCGGCGCAAATCCCCGGTGAGAAATCCCCTCGGCAGGCGAAAATCGAATTTCCCGCCCCGGACAAGCAACAGGATCAGCAACAGGGCCGGAAACGAAAAAATGAGGTAGTAGAGGTTCATGAACAGCTGGAACCGGAAGCTGAACCAGGCATAGGCAAGGATGAGCAGCAGGTTGAGAACCCGGAACACAAACTCCTTGACCACCACCCCCACCACCGCATTGTAGCTCACCTTGTGCAGGCTGTCGAACAGGTTGTAAAGGAGGGTGGTGACAGTGAAGGGAACAATGAAATAAGCGTACTGGGCCACCAGACGGGACTTCTCCAGGTTGTTGGCAACGATCCGTTCCCGGAACAACAGGTAGTATGCCACCACCACCAGAATGCCGGCAAGCACGATGAGAAGGGCCAGGGAAAGAAACCCGTTGTGACGCTTCTCGTCGTCGCGGAAATAAGGAAACAGACGGACAATCACACTGTTGATGCCCAGGCTCCCCACGTGGGCCAGGATGGCCGACAGCGCCACCAGGAAATTGACGACCCCGATGGCCTCCGGTTCCAGGATCCGGGGCCACAACAAACCCACCGTCAGAAAGCCGAATCCAACCCCGAGGTAAGAAAATAGACTCCCTTTGATGGTTTGTTTTTCAATTATGCCCACTCTGTGTATCTTTATCTGTCGTCAGCAGGACAGCAATGTAACCAATATCCATGAAAGGAAGACTTTCGGAATCCCAAAAACAGTACGTTCTGGACCACCTGGCCCACCATGCCGCCCTGGGTCCGGAAGTCCTCAGCAAGCTGCATTTCGGGGAAAACAAGGAAGACGGGGAACCCGGTGTTTTCTTCCTTCTGTCCGACGAATCCTACGATCGGTCCCGCGTCCTGTGGATCAACAAAATCCCGGTCCTCTTTCCGGTGTCCGATTCGGTCTACAACTTCTACCGGATCACCAACGGTTCGGTCTATTTCGAGCACGACCTGCTGAAATCGGCTTTCTATCTGCTGTCAGGCTACGACCAGTACGAAAAACAGAAGGAGGATGCCTACGGCCGGTTCCCCTACCGGGATTCCATCCAGTGCGAGCTGGACATTGCCCGAAAACCGATGGTCAACTACTATTTTGAAATCCTGCTCCAGGGCATCGGCGAGTTTTGCCGGATCAACGGCCTTGCCCTGGAATGGAACCATCCCCTCGATGGGCCGGTCCTCATGCTCAGCCATGACATCGACCGCATCGACGCCTACCATGTGTATGAGGTGGCGTACACCTTCAAGCAACTGGCGGGTCTGGAGAAATCCCCCTTGTCGCGGTCGGATCGATGGACCGAAAGTTTCACGGGCCTCGCCCATCTGGCGAACCCCTTCTCCCGGAAAAACCCCTTCTGGACCTTCGATTACCTGCGGGAAACCGAAGCGCGCAGGAACATTCACAGCACCTATTTTTTTCTGGAAAAGGATGGCGCCCATGCCAATTCCCGATACCGGTTCCATGAGAAGCGCATGATGGCCCTTTTCCGGGATCTTGACCGGGACGGACACGAAATCGGATTGCACGGAACCATCCGGTCGGCCACGGAGGAGGCGGCGTTGAAGGAAACCCTGAACCATCTCTCCGCAGCTTCACCCCAGCCGGTCCATGGCATTCGCCAGCATTACCTCAAATTCAAACCCGGTCTGACGGCCTCCCTGCATGCAGAGGCGGGACTCCGGTACGATGCCACACTCGGGTTTTCAGAACAGGAGGGATTCCGCAATTCCTATTGCTGGCCCTTCAAGATTTATGACCACGAGAAAGACCGGTCCCACGAACTCTGGGAGATCCCCCTGACCGTCATGGAGAGCACCCTGTTTTACTACCGGACCCTTTCCCTGGCCGACGCCATGGAAGCCATGGATCAACTGATGGAGGAGACATGCCGCTTTCAGGGGGTCTTTTCCCTGCTGTGGCACAACCACTTCTTTCCGGAAAAGGAACTCCCCGGCATCACCCGCTTTTATGAAAAGGTGCTGGACCTCAGCCAGGCCAAAGGCATGAAGGGCCTTACCGGCCGGACCATCATCGAAGCGTTCAGCTGATTCGCCGGTGTCTCAGGTAAAAACCGGTGAGACGGAACCCAAACAACACATGCCGGAACAAGGTCGGGACGAACCCGTAGTACCGGGTCATGATCCGGAAACGTTCCCCCAGGCTGTGCCGGATGTTCCTTCCGGATAGGCCCCCTTCCATAAACCGGGACAGGATCCGGGGCACATGATGGATGAAACGGGCCGAGCGCGTGGCCCGGATGGCCCAGTCGATGTCGGCCGCAATCCGGTACCGGGTGTCGTATTCGGGAGCCAGGGAGCGGCGTACAAGCATGGACTGGTGGCAAACCACCATGCCCTCCCGGAACGACCGCCAGGTGAGTCGGTCGGGTTCCTTCAACCGTCTTCCGCCCACATCCTTCCCTTCGCCGTCGATGATGAGGGTGGCCCCGTACACCACATCGGGCCAGCCCGGATTCCGCCCATCCCCCGGAAGAGAAGGCAGTCCGAGGATCACCTCTTCGACGGTCTGCTCGTCATACAGACGGTCCCCGGCGTTCAAAAACCAGACATACTCGCCCGTGGCTTTTCTCAGCCCCTTGTTCATGGCGTCATACAAACCCCGGTCGGGTTCGCTGGTCCATTCGCAATGCGGAAACTTCCGGAGAATGTCCACCGTGCCGTCGGTGGAACCGCCGTCCACCACCACATGCTGGATGTGCGGATAGGACTGGTTCCGGACACTCTCCAGGGTGGCCTTCAGGTGAGGGGCCGCATTGAACACCACCGTGATGACGGAAACGGAAGGTGCTTGCTGCATGGAGGGTGCTTCGTTCACGACTTCACCTCCTTTCCCCGGTTCGATCCGGTGGCCAGGCGGCGGTAGAGCGCGATGTATTCCGAAACTGCCACGCCGGCCGGATATTTTTCCAACACCCGGCGGCGGACGGTCCCGGACAAAGCGGCAGGTTCCGGGTGGCGCAGGACCCAATTCAACCCATCGGCCAGATCGTGAGCCGATTTCCGTCGGGCCAGGTACCCGCTTTCCCGGTGATCGATCATCTCCCGGATGCCCCCGGAGTCAAACCCCACCACGGGTGTCCCGCAAAGCATGGCCTCCAGGATGGTGTTGGGAAGGTTGTCGGCCAGGGACGGAATCGCGAACAGGGACGAGGCATTGTAGCAGGCCCGGATGGTTTCCTGGGATCCCGAATAGGGAAGGGCGTTCACCGGACAGGGAAACAAGGTGCCTAGATCCTCCCGGCTCTTCCCCAGGAGCAGGATCTCCACCCCTTCCTCCCAGTCCCCGGACCGGTGCAGCAGCTCCACGGCTTCCCGGAACCAGTCCAGTCCCTTGAGCATGTTCTTCACAGTGGCAGCTCCAAAAAGAACATATCTCTTTTGCGGATCCAGGCCCAGGTAAGCACAGGCTTCCTCCCGTCGGACCGGAAAGAACCGGGTCTCATCCACCGGATTGTGGATGCGGGTCACCGGGAAACCGCCCAAAAGTGCGGATGCCCGGACCTCCGCCTCAAGCCACCCGCTGGGGCACACAAGGTGCAACCCGGCCTCTGGAAAAATACGCTTCTTTCGCTTCCAGATCCGGTGCGAAAGATCGTTTCGTCCCGGCTTTTTCACATAGGGGCACATGCCGCATTCTTTTTCGAATCCGCGGCATTCCAGGGCATAGTGGCACCCCCCGGTGAACGCCCACATGTCGTGGAGGGTCCACACGACCGGCTTGCCCGTTGCCAGCAGCGAACGAAGCGATCGCAACGAAAGAAAAGCACCCTGGGTCCAGTGAAGATGAAGCACGTCCGCATCCCGGACCAGGGGATGGCGGTGGATGCGTTCCCCGAAATTGGCCGGGGAAAAAAGAAAGCGGAGCTCCGGGGATTTTTCCCGGAACAGGAAGGTCAGACGCTCGGCCAGGAATCGAAGGATCCGGATCCCGGCTTTCCCTGCCGACGAAGACGTAATCCATACCCTGCCTTCGTCCCGTGACCCTTGCTGGGCAAGCATCCGGGCATCCAGTCCCAGGTCGCGAAGCGACTTCATCAGCCGGAACGCGGCTAAGCCGGCCCCTCCTTTTTTTGCATGTGTGCTGATCAGGGTGACTTTCATCTCAATCTGCCATTCGGACGAAGGAAAACTCCTCGCCGTTTGCCGAGACGTGAAAGATACGAAATCCGGCCTCATTCAACCGGGCAATGGCCTGCTTTGTCTTCCCGACCCCGTGTTCGGGAAACCGGTGGTGAAACTCCACGAGCAACTGGACCACGGTGATGCCTTCCCGGATCAGATCGGGAATGACCTCGTACTCCGCCCCTTCGATGTCCATTTTCAGGACATCGATGCGGGATTCCCCCAGCTCCTCCAGGATGCCGGAAAGCCGCTTCACGGGGAGGGCATGCATCCGGCCACCCGAACCCCCGTCCCTTTCCGTCAGCTTCAGGGATTTGAGCCCCGGCTCTTCGGGCTCCTGAAAGGAAAGGATTCCTTCCTCCGCGGCCAGACCGTAGGGATGGAAACGGAATCCGGGCGGCAGGGTCTGTTTCGAAATCCATTCCACGGAAGCGGGCGAGGGATCAAAGACGTGCACCTCCGCTCCGGTTCGTTCCATCAGGGCCAGGTCGAAGGACACATCCTCCCCCGCCCCGAAGGAAAGCACCAGACTTTTCGCATCCAGAAAGTCGGGACAAACCGTCCATGCGGCATACCGGTTCCCCAGGGTCACCGTGGGCAACCGCCACTGCCTTCTCTGATAGAAATCTCTCCCCATCAGCACCTTGCGAACCCGCAACCACCTCGTCAGTCGATCGTTCATATGATTCCCAATTCAATTTCCATATCCCGCACAATGGCCCGGTAGTCGTATTTGGAAAGAACGTGTCCTTCCCCCGCCCGGCCCAGGGCCCGCAGCCGGTCGGGATCGGCAAGCAATTCCCGGATCTTTTCGCCCAAATCCGAAAGATTGCCCGGCTCGTAGGTGACCCCGCCGAACCGGAGTCGTTCGGCGTTGGTCAGGTCGTCCTTCATCACAACCGGCAGGCGGCAGGCCTGGGCATCCAGGGCACTCAGGGTGTTCTCATCCGGGAACACCGCAAGATCGGCCATGGAATACCAGGCGAACAATTCATCCATTTTCACCGCCTCGAACCGGTGGATCCGGATCCGTTCGTTCCGGAAGGTCACGTTGAAATGGCGGTCCAGGTAGTCCGGATCGCCCTGACCCACAAAACAAAGGTGCAGGGGTTCCTCGATCCGGTCCTCCACCCGGGCCAGGGCCTCCAGAATCAGGTGGGGGTTCTTGCGCGTGTTCAGCTTTCCCGTGTACAACAGAATGAATTCCCTGTCGGGAAGGCCCAGGGAACGACGGAGGCCCGCCCCCGCTTCCTCGTCGAAACGGAACAAGGTCGCATCCGTGCCGATGGGACTGGAACCGATCCGGTCCTCCGGCAATCCGTACCGGGTTTTCAGGATCGCCGCATTTTCCGGGACGGTCGCGAATACACGGGTTTCCGAAGCGATGATCCGCGAACGGACCCGGGTGCGCAACAGGTACATCAGGAGGCGGAACGACCACCCGTTTCCGAACTGATTCAGCAGGGTGTGGTGTCGCTGAACATGCGCCGCCGGAATATCAGCCGGCCCCACAAAAAAGGCGAAGGGCGGTGTAGGTTTCCAGGGCGTGCACATAGACAATGTCGGGATCGATCCGCCGGATGGCTTTCCGGAGCCCCACCAGCCAGAGGTTGGTCCTCGATTTCCGGTCCATCCGAGCCCTCAGGCGAACGATCCGTACACCATACCGCTGTTCAAAGGCCCGGTCCCTCTCCCGGAGATCCGTCCCCCGTTTTCCCAAAGCCGGGTCGATCCGGAGGTCAGGATGTAGAATTCACAGGATGGATGGTGGTAGCGGGCAAAGTAATTGATCTGATAGCCCATGTCCGGATGAAACCGGTCCTCTATGTGTAGTACCTTCAGCACGTTCGGATCGAATGGTCTAGTAGCGGTTCACCCATTTGTAGCGCCGGGCGCTGCTTCCGATTTTCACGGAGAGATTGATCTCATGGGAGCCGTAGCTGAAATGGCTGATTTCAGCCAGGGAATAATCGAATGAATAGCCCAGGTAGAGAGATTCCACACGAATGCCCAGCAGGGCGATCAGGCTGTTGTTGGTCCGGTAGGAAATCCCGCCCCAGTACTGGTCGTTGTAAAGCAGCTTCAGACTCAGATCCCCCTGGGGATTCCAGTTTTCCGTGGTCTTGAGCAACACGCTCGGCTCCAGGGAATAATCCGAATTCAGGCCCAGGTTGTACCCGGCCAGGACCCAGTAGTGGCGGTAGGTTTTGTAATCGGGGAGCTCGTTGGACCCGATGAGGATGGACGCTTCCATGAGGTTGCTGACCGACACCCCGGCAAAGAAATCCCGGCCCCGCACAAACACCCCGAAATCGAAATCGGGGCTGTAGGCCACCGAATTGAAGTTGCCACTGAGGACCGGATCCCCGTCCACGTCGAAGGTCAGGGATTCCTTGTAAATCCGGTACTGAAACAATTTGGCGGACAACCCGAAGGACAGCTGGGTGTTTTGCATGAAAATGTGGTAGGCATAGTTGAACGCTCCCCCTGTCCGGGCCACGTTGCCGTTCACATCGTTGATGACATAGGCTCCGATGCCCACCCGTCCCTTCGTGCTGGGCAGGACCATGTTTTTTTGCCGGATGGGATTGTTCACGATCCGGTACGACCGTTTCAGCAACCTCGTCTGCCAGGAGGCCGAATAGGTCTGTGGGGCTTCTTTGAAGCCGAGCCATTGTTGCCGGGCGGTGGTGTTGAAGGAGGTGAACCCGTCGTGACCGGCCATGGCCGGGTTGATCAGGAAGCCGTTCAGGACGTACTGAGAAAAAATGGGCAGCTGCTGTGCCTGCAGGGGGGCCGCACAGAAGAGCAGAAAGGTCAGGGATATCAGGGTCAGGCTTCGTCTCACGTTCTCATCCACACATTATTTGACAATGGTTACGTTTCCGGTGCTTACTTCGTCCCGCTGGTTCAGGCGGATGACATAGTGGTAGGAATCGATGGGCAGGATCCGGCCGTTCAGGGTTCCGTCCCACTGCTCGCCGCCCGCGTTGGGGGAATAATACACCCGGGTGCCCCACCGGTCATAAATCCACAATTCCGCTTCCGGGTAAAGCTCCAGTCCTTCGATCCGCCAGGTGTCGTTGTATCCGTCCCCATTGGGGGAGAAGGCATTGGGAATGACCAGGCAGGAGGAGAAGGTATAATCCACATAGGCCGAATCGACCGTCACACATTGATTGAAGTCCGTCACCGTGGCCACGTAGGTCCCCCAGTAAATGCCGGAGAACGACGTTTCATCCGAACCCAGACCCCGGTCCCATTGGATGTAATAGGGTCCGGTTCCCCCCTCCACATCCATGTCCAGATACCCGTCGGGCTTGTCGAGGCAATAGGCCGGCTCGGAATAGAAATGCAATTGCAGGGAGTCGGGGTAGGTCAGTTCGGCCGTTGTATCGGCCAGGCAATGGTTTAGATCCCGGACCTGGACCAGGTAATCGCCTGCCGGCAGGTCGTCCGTATCGGTCCCCCGCAGGCTGCCGTTCAGCCAGACCTGATACTCGTCCATATCATGGACCGTCCCTCCGGAGACCAGCAGGGAAATGACCCCGGTGGCATCCCCGTAGCACAGGGGATCCTTCGTTTCCATGGACAGGAGAATGGGGGTCGGATCGACCAGCTCGACGGAGGCCGTGTCCGCACAACCCCGGTCGTCGTTGACAATGACGCTGTAGGTTCCCGCAGGCAAACCACCGATGGTCTGACCGGTACCGCCTGTGCTCCACTGGAAGGTATAGGGACCGGTCCCTCCCTGGGGATCGACCGCCAGGATGCCGTCCGCTTCCCCGAAACAGGAGATGGCCGCCCCGTTGTAGTCGCTGGTGACCACAGGCTGGACGTGGAACAGGTCGGCTTCGAACACCTCCACACTGTCGATCCGTTCGCAGCCGTTCTGATCGGTGATGGTCACCGTGTACATCCCGGCAAACAAATCCACCAGATCCTCGTCCGTGGCCCCGTTGTTCCACAAATAGAGGTAGCCGGGAACGCCGCCGCCCACCGTCATGTGAATGGCCCCGGAGGCCGTTCCCACGCACCAGGAGCTGTCCGATTCCAGGCTCAGGACTTCCAGCACCGGCGGTTCCTCCAGGTGGAAGGTGAAGGTCTCGCTGCAGGCATTGATGTCGGTGATGCGGAGGTCATAGGTGCCTGCCGTCAGCCCGGTCTGACTCAGTGCATCCGGCACGAAACCCGAACCGTCGGCACTTTCCCACAAATAGGTGTTGGCGGTGGAGTCGGCTCCTCCAAGGGCCGTCAGGCTGATCTCCCCGGTGGCACTTCCGAAGCAATCGATGGCAAATCCGGAGTGATCGGACAACAGGCTGTCGACCCCGATGGCATTGGGCTGCCTGAGCACAAAGATCGTGTCGAACACGCAGCCGATGCTGTCCGCCACCGACAGGGAATAGGTGCCTGCCACCAGACCGCCCTGGATTCGCTGGGCCGGGTCGCTCAACCCCATGTCCCCGGTCGACCAGAGATAGTCATAGGGTCCGATGCCTCCCGTGGCCAGGCCGTCGATGTATCCGTCCATGTCCCCAAAGCAGGTGATGTTCCATCCGTTCAGGCCATACAACGAATCGACCTGCAAATGCAAGGCGGGGGGTTCGTACAGGGCGAAGGTGGCCGTATCGTCGCAACCGTGGATGTCGGTGACGATGACCTGATAGGAGCCCGGGCCCAGGGAGCTCTGATCGGCCACGCCGTCCACCAGGTCGGGATCGGCCGGTGCGGCCGTCCATTCGTAGGTGATGTTGCCGGGGTACAACTGGGTGCGTCCACCCGACACCTCGATGTCGATGACCCCGTCGTCGGCTCCGAAGCAGGAGATGTCCACCGTGTCTGCATAGGGCGCGTTCGCCTTGGAGATGACCACCGGTTCGGGCTGGGTGATGGTGTCCCTCTCAATAAAGCTGGAGCAATCCTCTCCGTCCACCACATAGAAGCTGTAGTTCCCGGCAGCCAGCGGTTCCACCCGGTCGGTGTACCGGCCGCTTCCGGCATTGAAGGGCACGGGCCCCCAGTCCACCAGCGTGCTGGTGCTGTGATTGTACACGAAGAGGTTGAAATCGGGATAATCCCCTTCCACCTCCAGGTCGATGAATCCGTTCGTGTCGCCGTTGCAGGAGACCCCAAAGCCCTGGTAATCGCTGGACAGGGCGGTGATGATGATTTCCCGGGCCGAACCCACGAAATAGTCGTCCTCGAAGGTGCATCCGTTGGCATCGGTAATGGTCAGAGAATAGGGAATTCGCTTCCGGGGATGGAGGCCAGGTCCTCCGTGTGGTAGTTCCGCCACGGACCTTCCCACACAAAGTCGTAGTTCAGGATGCCGCCGGCCACGGTGATGTCGATGCCGCCGTCCTCGCTGGATGCACTGAAACAGGTGGCTTCGGTGATCACCGTGTCGGTCACCAGAAGCAGGTCGGGCTGGGTCAGCAGAATGGTGTCGCGATAGAGGCATCCGATGGTGTCGGTGACCTCATAGAAGTAGGTGCCGGCACCCAGGTTGAACTGGTTGGAGTCGGCCGGGACCAGGCTTCCGGCCGTACCGTCGGTGGTGCCCCAGGCAAAGTCGTATTCGGCGTCGTAGTAACCGCCGGAGACGCGTGATTCGATCTCCCCGTTTTCGTATCCGAAACACTGGATTTGCACCCCGCCGATCCACTCCCTGGGGGTAGAATTTCCGAGGAGTTCCGGAGCCACCTCCACCACCAGGCTGTCCGGAGCGTCGCTCCAGCAATGGCCGCCCGCTCCTTTGGCATCCACAATCACCGGGGTGATCCTGTATTGCACTTTTTCAATCAGGGTACCCGTGTTCACCACCGTTTCCTGATGGATGGTGTCCACCCCGTAGAATCCGTCGGCCGGGATCACACCCACATTGCCCGGGTTGTAGCCGCTGGTGGCGAGGGAATACTGCATGCTTCCCGTGGTGGAGACAATGGTGTCGCGCATGGGGATCAGGAAGCCGTCGTCGTTGCAAACTGCCCAGGGCACCACGTCCTTGTCGAGACTGACGATGGGCTCCGGGTTCACCCGGATCACCACGGTGGTGTCCCTGGCCGGACAGCCCAGGGTGTGGATGTAGGGATGGAAGGTGTAGCTCACCGTCCCCACCCCGAGTCCCGGGTTGGAGATCGTGCTTTCGTCCAGGCCCAGGGTGGCCCGGATGCTGTCGGGCGGAACAATCACATGGTCGACTCCATCCGGGTTGCTCACATCCAGCCCGTAGTAGATGTCGTGGGTGGTGTAGACGCGGGGATCGGTCTGGAGGATGAAGCCGTCGTCGAAACACAGGGTGTCCTCGCCCTGGAGGAAGGAGTACTGCAACCTGGGCGTGGGATTCAGGCGGAAGGTGATGGTGGTGTCCGTGCCATTGCCGCAGAAATCGCCCGCATGTCCCGGGCGGGTGTCCCGGATCCGGGCCCAGAACCGGTAGGTGATCGTCTGTACTGTGTCGGTCCGGTTCTCAAAGTAATCATTGATGTCCACATCGGCGTTGGCCGATTCCCCTTCAAAGAATACGGTGGCATCCACTCCGGCGGGATCGTAGGTGACGTCCAGGTAGTAATGGGATTGCCCCATGACGTTGGTCAGTCCGTTGGCCACCGGAATGTTGATCAGGGAACTGTCGCAGAGGAGGGTGTCGGAAATGTCCCCGATCAGGATCTGCGGGGTGGGATTCACCCAAACTCGAATGGGATCGGGCGTCACGACCGGTTTGCAATTGAAGTTGTCGCCGCCTCCACGGTTGTCCAGTATCCGTGGATGGAAAGTATAAATCACCATTTGGACCTCGTTGGTGAGGTTCACCAGGCTGTCGCGTATGCCAACGGGCACATCCATTGTCGTCACATCACCTGCAGGCCGGGAATGGACTTCCACCCAGTTATCAGGATACAAAGCACGAACCAGGTATTTCTTATCGCCGATGACATCCCCCATCCCGTCCAGAACGGTGAAGTCCACCACTCCATTGTTGCAGAAGAGGGTGTCGTTGGGAAGGACATGGATGTTGGGGGTGGGATTCACCCAGACGGTGATGGTGGTGTCGCGACCGTTGCCGCAGGTGATGGAACCGTCGATGCCCGGAATCAGATGATAGACCACTTCATGGACCGCCGTGTCGGAGTTGACAAGGGAGTCGCTGAAGGACAGATCCGTTCCTGCATAGAAGAAGCCGTCGGCGCGGGCCCCGGAGATGGCCGCATGTGCGGTTACCTGGAGCTCGTATTGCCACAGGCCCACCACACTGGTGTTGGGATTGCTGACGGTGACATTGAGGAACTGGTTGTTGCAGATCACCGTATCGGGCACCGACACGTTGACCCGGGGAACGGGATTCACCTTCACCTCATACTCCACCGGAATCCCATTGTTGCAGGTCTGCCCGTCCGGATCGGTGATGTAGGGCTCGAGCCGGAAGCGGACCGACCGGACCACCGAGGCCGAATTGGTGAGGGTGAACTGGAAGGTGCTGTCGTTGGGGAAGGACTGCACCCCGCTGCTCACCCCCCCGATGCCCGGATCGGGGAAGATCCGCAGGTTGTAATGCCAGCTCCCCCGGACCTGGGTGTTGGGACTGTACACATTCAGGTCGACGGTCTCCCCGTCACAGATTACCGTGTCGCTGATCCCGCTGCGCACCTCCGGCACCGGATTGACCCAGATGATGATGGTGGTGTCCTCCCCGCCGGCGCAGACCAATCCCTCCTCGATGGACCGGGTCGGGGTGAAGCGGAATTCCACCTTGTGCACCAGGGTATCGGTGTTGATCAGCTGGCGGGTGATGATGGTGGAATCGATGCCCGGAATGGAATCATAAACCAGGTCGATCTCCGGATCCGGATCGATGACCAGGTCGTATTCCCAGCTGCCGATCACAAATTCGTTGGGGTTGTTGATGGTGATCGTGGCCACATCCCCGCTGCAGACGATGGAATCCTGGGCCAGCACCCGGATGGCCGGGGTGGGATCGACGTACACCTCGATGATGGTGTCGTTGGGTGTCGTGCAGGAATCCCCTCCGTCGGCCGGATCGATGATGGGGATGAAATGGTAGGTGGCTTTGTGCCAGGCCGTATCCGGGTTGAACAGGTTGTCGGTGATCTGGTCGACTTCGTAAATGCTGTCGGTCGGCAATTGACCGATCAGTACGTCGTAATCAATGACCACCTGGTACTTCCAATTCCCCAAAATCAGGTTGCTCAGGCTGTCGACGCGGAACACGATGTTGTCCTCGTTGCAAATGGTGTCGTTGTTGAACAACTCGACGTCGATGTTGGGCACCGGATTCACGGAGATGGTGAAACTCTGGGTGGGCCCGTCGCAGGACTTGCCGGCGTAGGTAAAGGTCGGCGTCACCTCGATGGTGGCGATCTGCGCATCGGAGGTGTTGTTCGTGGCTATGAATTCCGCGATGTCACCGGTTCCGCTGGCGGCCAGACCGATGGACGGGTTGTCGTTGGTCCACGCGTAGGTGGTCACACCACCGGTGCGGGTGGTGGTGAATTGGACGGCATCGGTGGTTTCCCCGTCGCACAGGAGCTGATCGGCAGGCACATCCACCTGGGCGGTGGGGTTGACGATGATCGTATAGAACATGGAATCCCCGCTGCAGGAATGCCCACCGTGCTCGAAGGTGGGCCACACCGTGATGGTGGCTTCCACCGGCGCGGTTCCGGGGTTGGCGGCGACAAAGGCCGGGATGTTGCCGGTTCCCGCGGCTGCCAGTCCGATCGACGGCGTGTCGTTGGTCCAGGCATAGGTGGTGGTTCCGCCCGTGTTCACCGTCGACAACACCACCGCAGGCAGGTTGTCTCCGTTGCACACCACCGTGTCGTTGACCGGATTCACCTGGGCGGTGGGATTCACGGTGATGGTGAAGGTTTGGGAGGGACCGGGGCAGGATACGACCCCGGCGTATGTGTAATAGGGAGTCACGATGATGGTGGCCACCTCAGGCGCAGTGCCCGCATTCGTAGCTGTGAAGTTCGAGATGTTTCCGGACCCGGAGGCTTCCAGTCCGATGGAGGGATTGTCGTTGGTCCAAACAAAGGTATTGGTGCCCTCCCGGTTGGTCACAAAATGGATATCCGCCGTTGATTCCCCGTTGCAGACAATCTGATCGTCGGGTTTGTCCACCTGGCCCAGGGGATACACGGTGATGGGGAAGACCACCGTATCTCCCACACAGGAAACCCCCTGGTAGGTGTAGGTGGGCACCACCCGGATGTTCCCCTGGATGGGAAGGATCGTATCGTTCTGGGTGGTGAAGCTGATGTTCCCGGTGCCGCCGGATGCCAGGCCGATGTCGGGGTTGTCGTTGAACCACTCGTAGGTGGTGACCCCTCCGGTGTTCTGGGTATTGAACACAATGGCGAGCGGACTGCCGTCGCACACCGGATCCGGGTCGGGCTGATCCACCTGAGCCGTAGGATTTACGATGATGGTGAAGGTGATGGGATCGCCCGTGCAACCTCCGTCAAATTGCGGATAAACCGTGATGTTGGCGAACTCCGGTGCGGTTCCCGGGTTGACGGCCACAAAGGCAGGAATGTTCCCCGTTCCGGTGGCTCCCAGTCCGATGCTGGTGTTGTCGTTGGTCCAGGTGTAGGTGGTGATTCCTCCGATGCGGTTGGTACCGAACACCACCTCATTCACCGTTTCCCCGTTGCACAAAACCGTGTCATTGACCGGATTCACCTGGGCGGTGGGATTCACCGTGATGGTGAAGCTCATCACGGGGCCGTCACAACCTCCGTTGAAGCGAGGGGTGACGGCGATGGTGGCCACCTTGGGAGCGGTTCCCGCATTGGTCGCGGTAAAGGAAAGATCCCCCGTACCTGTTGCCGGCAAACCGATGGTGGGATCGGTGTTGGTCCAGTGGTAGGTCGTGTTGCCCCCTGTGTTTTGTGTGAAGAAATCAATCTGGGTCACCTGGTCGTTGCAAACGATGGTGTCTGCCTGGACATCCACCTGGGCCGTCGGGTTGACCACGATCTCGAACTGCATGGGATCGCCGGCACACGCCCCGTCGAAATAGGGAATCACTCGAATACGGGCGGTATCCGGAGCGGTTCCCGCATTGATGGCGGCAAAGGTGGGAATGTTCCCGGTACCGCTGGCACCCAGCCCGATGGCCGGGTTGTCGTTGGTCCATTCGTAGGTGGTAACGCCCCCGCTGCGGTCGGTGGTGAAGATCACCTCGTTCACCGTGGCCCCATTGCACAACACCGTGTCGTTGACCGGATTCACCTCTGCGGTGGGATTCACCGTGATGGTGAAGGTCATCACGGGCCCGCTGCAGGCCCCATTGTTGTCGAAAGTCGGGGTCACTTCGATGGTGGCTGTCACCGGGGAGGTCCCCGTGTTGACGGCGGTGAAGGCAGCAATGTTTCCGGTCCCGGCAGCCGCCAGTCCGATGGATGGATCGTCGTTGGTCCAGGCATAGGAAGTGACCCCTCCGGAGTTCAGGGTGGTGAAGACCACCTCGTTCACTGTTTCCCCGTTGCAAAGCAGGGTGTCATTCACCAGGTTCACCTGGGCGGTGGGGTTCACCGTGATGGTGAAGGTCATCGGATCCCCGTCGCAATCGTTGTCAAACTTGGGTGTCACCTGGATGGTGGCCACTTTCGGACTGGTGCCGGCATTGGTGGCCAGGACGGACAGATCGCCTGTCCCGCTCACTGCCAATCCGATGGTCGGGTCGGTGTTGGTCCAATCATACGTCACAACACCCCCCGTGTTCGTGGTGCCGAAGGGAACCGCCGTCATTTCCCCGTTGCACACCACGGTGTCCTGCTGGGGATTCACCCGGGCGGTGGGATTCACCGTGATGCTGAATTTCATTGTGTCGCCCGCACATTCGCCATCGAAGAAGGGCACCACCTCGAGGTTGGCCACCACCGGTCCTAGGCCGGGATTGAGAGCCGTGAATTCCGGGATGTTGCCGGTTCCGCTTGCGGCCAGACCGATGGAAGGATTGTCGTTGGTCCAGGCATAGGTGGTGACACCGCCCGAATTCACTGTGGTGAAGACCACCTCTGTCACGGTCGTTTCGTTGCAAAGCAGGGTGTCATTCACCGGATTCACCTGGGCGGTGGGATTGACCGTGATGGTGAAGGTTTCGATCGAACCGGCACATCCGCCGTCGAAGGACGGGGTCACCTGGATGGTTGCCACGAGCGGACTTGTCCCGGCGTTGGTGGCCGTGAAGGACAGGTCGCCCGAACCGCCCGCCGCAAGTCCGATCGTTGGGTCGTCGTTGGTCCAGACATACGTTACAACACCCCCCGTGTTCGTGGTGCCGAAGGGAATCACCGTCACCTCGCCGTTGCACACCACCGTGTCCGGCACCGGATTCACCCGGGCGGTGGGATTCACGGTGATGGTGAATCGCAGGGTGTCGCCCGGGCAACCTCCGTCGAAGAAGGGAACCACCTCGATGTTCGCCACCACCGGAGCCAGTCCTGTGTTGATGGCCGTGAAGGCCGGAAGGTTTGCCGGATCCGCTTGCCGCAAGGCCGATGGATGGCCTGTCATTGGTCCATTCATAGGTGGTGATGCCACCCACATTGCCGGTGCCGAAGACCACTTCGGCCATGGGATCATTGTTGCAGGCAAGGATGTCGGCCACGGGATTCACATGGGCCGTGGGGTTCACCGTGATGGTGAAAATCATGTCCACCCCGTCGCAGCCCCGTCGAATCTCGGGGTGACTGTGATGGTCGCCAGATCTTCGGACCATTGCCGGCATTGATGGCTGTGAAGGAAAGATAGCCCCGATCCATTGGCCGGCAGGCCGATGGTCAGATCCAGGCTTCGTCCAGTGGTAGGTGGTCACCCTCCCGTATTCACGGTGCCGAATGAGATGTTCGTCTCCTCTTCATTGCACCTGGTGACATTGGGCTGGACATTCACCTGGGCGGTCGGATGGACCACAATTTCAGGCTTACTCGTGTCGCGGACAATCGCCGTCGAAGAAGGGCACCACCTCGTCCGTGCGGTGTCCGGAGCCGTTCCCGAGTTGACGGCCCTAGGAGGAAGATTGCCGGTGCCGCTGGCTGCCAATCCAATGTTCGTGTTGTCATTGGTCCATTCGTAGGTGGTGACCCCACCGCTCCGGTCGGTGGTGAAAACTACCTCGTTCACCGTTTCCGCATTGCAGGCCAGGATGTCGCTGACCGGATCGACCTGGGCGGTGGGATTCACAACGATGGTAAAGGTCTTGACCGGACCCGGACAGCTCGTTGCGCTGTTGGTGAAGGTCGGCGTCACCGTGATGGTGGCAATCAGGGGTGCCGTCCCGGTGTTGATGGCTGTAAAGGAGGGAATGTCGCCCGTTCCGTTGGCGGCCAATCCGATGGCCGGGGTGTCATTGCTCCATGCGTAGGTCACCACCCCGCCTGTTGTTCGTGGTGAAATGGACCTCGTCGGTGTCCTCCCCGTTGCAAAAGCTCCTGGTTCATGGGTTGGGACACATGGGCGGCCAGGTTCCTGATGATGGTGAATTCTTGACAGTTCCTCCGCATCCTCCGTTGGAAATAAAAGGTGTCACACTGATGGTGGCTACAATGGGAGCCAGACCAAGGTTGTTGGCGATGAAATCAATGTCTCCAGTCCCGGACAAAGCCAGTCCGATTCCTCCGATGTCGCAGGTCCAGTTGTGGCTGGTGACTCCCCGAATTTTGTGTTGTGAAGCCGTGGTCTGGTCGCCCGTACAGACCTCCTGATTCCCCGGGCTGATCCACCTGGGCCTTTGGGTTCACCGTGATGGTGGTTTCCGGATCGCCCGAACGATCCATTGGTGAAGGTCGGGGTCACTTTGCAGGGTGGCCGTTACGGGAGAGTTCCGTGGTGTTGATCGCCGAAAAGGAAGGAATGTTTCCGGTACCATTGGCCGCCAGCCCAATGGAGGGTGTGTCGGTGGTCCACATATCGGTCACCGTACCGCCTGCATTGTTGGTGGTATAGGTCACCACCGCCGTGGGATTGTTGTGACACACCACCTGATCAGCCGGATCATTCACATGGGCTTTCGGATTGACCGTGATGGTAAAGGTCTCGGGGTTGCCTGTGCGGAAGCACTGCCATAGGTGAAGGTCGGCGTTACGAGTGATCGTTCCGCTGATCGGCACCAGGGTCGCATTGGTCGCCGCAAAGGAAGGAATGTCCCCCGTTCCCCCGGCGCCCAATCGATGTCCGTGTTATCGTTGGTCCACGCGTATGTCGTGGTTCCACCATGTTCGTGGTGAAGCTGAAGGAAGGATCATCTCCGATGCAGACATACAAATCCGCAGGATCATTTACCTGGGGGATGGGTTCACCGTGATCGTAAACTCAACCGGGGTACCCGCGCACCCTCCGTCAATGAGGGCGTTACACGGATCGTGGCGGTGACGAGGCGCCGTGCCTGCATTTGTAGCCGTGAAGCTGGCGATGTTCCCCGATCCACTGGCTCCCAGTCCGATGCTCGTGTCATCGTTGGTCCAGCCATACGTCACAACACCGCCCGTGTTGTTCGTCGTGAAGGTCACCGCCGCTGTGGCCGACCCGGTACCACAGCTCTGATCAACCGGATCGTTCACCTGAGCCGTCAGGTTCACCGTGATCGTAAACTCAACCGGGGTACAAGCACACCTCCATCGAAGTACGGAGTCACCTCAAGCGTGGCCACTACCGGTGCTGTCCCGGCATTGGTGGCGTAAAGCTCAGGATGTTCCCCGATCCACTGGCCCCAAGTCCGATGCTCGTGTCATCGTTGGTCCATTGGTAGGTCACTACCCCACCCGTGTTGTTCGTCGTGAAGTTCACCGCCGCAGTGGCTGACCCGTTGCACAGCTCCTGGTCCGCCCGGATCGTTTCACCTGCGCCGTCGGGTTCACCGTGATCGTAAACTCAACAGGGGTCCCAGCACAGCCTCCGTCAAAGTAAGGGTCCACATCGATTGTTGCCGTGACAGGCGCCGTGCCTGCGTTCGTGGCCGTGAAGCTCAGGATATTGCCGCACCAGTGGCCCCAAGTCCACGTGCTCGTGTCATCGTTGTTCCATTGGTAAGTCACTACCCCACCCGTGTTGTTCGTCGTGAAGGTCACCGGCGTAGTGGCAGCACCGTTGCACAGCTCCCTGGTCCCCAGGATCGTTCACCTGCGCCGTCGGGTTTACCGTGATCGTGAAGCTCTCTGTCGCACCTGCGCACCCTCCGTCAAAGTAAGGGGTCACTTCGATTGTCGCCGTAACAGGTGCCGTGCCGGCGTTCGTGGCCGTGAAGCTGGAGGATGTTGCCTGACCCTGTTCCAGCCAACCCAATCGAAGGCGTGTCATTGGTCCAGTCATACATCACAACCCCACCCGTGTTGTTCGTCGTGAAGGTCACCGCCAGCCAGTGGCAGCACCGTTGCACAGCTCCTGGTCCCCGGATCGTTCACCTGCGCCGTCGGGTTCACGGTGATCGTAAACTCAACCGGGGTACCCGCGCACCCTCCGTCGAAGTACGGTGTCACACTGATTAGCGGTAGGTGCCGTGCCGGCGTTGGTCGCAGTAAACGATGCAATATTGCCGGTTCAGTATTTCAGTCAATGCTCGTGTCATCGTTGGTCCAGCCATACGTCACAACACCGCCTGTGTTCGTCGTGAAGGTCACCGCCGCTGTGGCAGCACCGTTTGCACAGCTCCTGATCCCCGGATCGTTCACCTGCGCCGTCGGGTTCACCGTGATCGTGAAGCTCTCTGTCGCACCTGCGCACCCTCCGTCAAAGTAAGGGGTCACTTCGATTGTCGCCGTGACAGGTGCCGTGCCGGCGTTCGTGGCCGTGAAGCTGGAGGATGTTGCCTGACCCTGTTCAGCCAACCCAATCGAAGGCGTGTCATTGGTCCAGTCATACGTCACAACCCCACCCGTGTTGTTCGTCGTAAAGTTCACGGCTGCCTTAGCCGACCCGTTGCACAGCTCCTGATCAACCGGATCGATGACATGCGCCGTCGGGTTCACCGTAATCTCGGGCACAACCGGGGTACCGGCACACCCTCCGTCGAAGTAGGGAGTCACACTGATTGGCGGTGACGGGTGCCGTGCCTGCGTTCGTGGCCGTGAAGCTGGAAGTGTTGCCTGACCCTGTTCCAATAGCCCAATCGAAGGCGTGTCGTTGGTCCAGTCGCGTCACAACACCACCTGTTGTTCGTCGTGAGTCACCGCCGTAGTGGCAGCCCCGTTACACAGCTCCTGATCCCCGGATCGTTCACCTGCGCCGTCGGGTTCGTGATCGTGAAGTCCACCGGGGTTCCTGCACCTCCGTCAAAGTAGGGCGTTACACGGATCGTGGCGGTGACAGGCACCGTGCCGGCATTGGTCGCAGTAAACGATGCAATATTGCCGGTTCCACTGGCCCCAAGTCCGATACTCGTGTCATCGTTGGTCCGGTAGTAGGTCACAACTCCGCCCGTGTTGTTCGTGGTGAAGGTCACCGCGGCCGTTGCAACCCGTTGCACAGCTCTGTCCCCGGGTCGTTCACCTGCGCCGTTGGGTTCACCGTGATCGTAAACTCAACCGGGGTACCCGCGCAACCTCCATCGAAGTACGGGTCACCTCTAGCGTGGCCACAACGGGGGCTGTCCCGGCATTGGTAGCCGTGAAGCTCGGGATGTTCCCCGATCCACTGGCCCCAAGTCCGATGCTCGTGTCATCGTTGATCCAGCCATACGTCACAACACCGCCTGTGTTGTTCGTCGTAAAGGTCACGGCTGCTGTGGCCGACCCGTTGCACAGTTCCTGGTCCCCCGGATCGTTCACCTGCGCCGTCAGGTTCACTGTGATCGTAAACTCAACCGGGGTCCCGGCACCTCCGTCGAAGTAAGGGTTACCTCTAGCGTGGCCACAACCGGAGCTGTCCCGGCATTGGTGGCCGTAAAGCTCGGGATGTTCCCCGATCCAGTGGCCCCAAGTCCGATGCTCGTGTCATCATTGTTCCATTGGTAGGTCACTACCCACCCGTGTTGTTCGTCGTGAAGGTCACCCGCCGCAGTGGCTGCCCCGTTGCACAGTTCCTGGTCCCCGGATCGTTCACCTGAGCCGTCGGGTTCACCGTGATCGTAAATCAACCGGGGTACCGGCACACCCTCCATCAGTACGGAGTCACCTCTAGCGTGGCCACAACGGGGGCTGTCCGGCATTGGTGGCCGTGAAGCTCGGGATGTTCCCCGATCCACTGGCCCCAAGTCCGATGCTCGTGTCATCGTTGGTCCAGCCATACGTCACAACCCCACCCGTGTTGTTCGTCGTGAAGGTCACCGCCGCTGTGGCCGACCCGTTGCACAACTCCTGATCAACCGGATCGACATGCGCCGTCGGGTTCACCGTGATCGTAAACTCAACCGGGGTACCCGCGCACCCTCCATCGAAGTAAGGGTTACCTCTAGCGTGGCCACAGCCGGCGCCGAGCCTGCATTGGTGGCCGTGAAGCTGGCGATGTTCCCCGGGCCAGTCCAACCAACCTTAATCGAAGGCGTGTCGTTGGTCCAGTCATACGTCACAACACCGCCTGTGTTGTTCGTCGTGAAGGTCACTGCAGCAGTGGCTGCCCCGTTGCACAGCTCTGATCCCCGGATCGTTCACCTGAGCCGTCGGGTTCACCGTGATCGTAAACTCAACCGGGGTACCCGCGCACCCTCCGTCGAAGTAGGGCGTTACGGATCGTGGCGGTGACAGGCGCCGTGCCATTTGTAGCCGTGAAGCTGGCGATGTTCCCCAGACCGGATCCAACCAACCCAATCGAAGGCGTGTCGTTGGTCCAGTCATACTCACAACACCGCCCGTGTTGTTCATCGTGAAGGTCACCGCCGCTGTGGCCGACCCGTTGCACGCTCCTGATCAACCGGATCGTTCACCTGCGCCGTCGGGTTCACCGTGATCTCGAACTCAACCGGGGTACCGGCACACCCTCCATCGAAGTACGGGTCACCTCAAGCATTGGCCACTACCGGTGCTGTCCCGGCATTGGTGGCCGTAAAGCTCCGGGATGTTCCCCGATCCACTGGCCCCAAGTCCGATGCTCGTGTCATCGTTGGTCCGACTGGTAGGTCACTACCCCACCCGTGTTGTTCGTCGTGAAGGTCACCGCCGCAGTAGCTGCCCCGTTGCACAGCTCCTGGTCGCCCGGATCGTTCACCTGCGCCGTCGGGTTCACCGTGATCGTAAACTCAACAGGGGTACCCATGCACCCTCAAATCAAAGTAGGGATAACCTCGATTGTTGCCGTGACAGGCGCCGTGCCTGCGTTCGTGGCCGTGAAGCTCGGGATGTGCCCGCACCAGTGACTACAGTCCGATGCTCGTGTCATCGTTGTTCCATTGGTAGGTCACTACCCCCACGTGTTGTTCGTCGTGAAGGTCACCGCCGTAGTGGCAGCACCGTTGCACAGCTCCTGGTCCCCGGATTGTTCACCTGCGCCGTCGGGTTTACCGTGATCGTGAAGCTCTCTGTCGCGCCTGCACAACCTCCATCAAAGTAAGGGTCACATCGATTGTCGCCGTAACGGGCGCCGTGCCTGCATTGGTGGCCGTGGGCGGAATGTTGCGGCCCTGTTCCAACCAACCCAATCGAAGGAGTGTCATTGCTCCAGTCATACGTCCACAACCCACCCGTGTTGTTGGTCGTAAGTTCACGGCTGCCGTAGCCGACCCGTTGCACAGCTCCTGATCAACTTCGGATCATTGACATGCGCCGTCGGGTTCACCGTGATCGTAAAGTCCACCAGGTCGGCACATCCTCCGTCGAAGTAGGGGTTACACTGATTGGCGGTGACGGGTGCCGTGCCTGCTGCGTTCGTGGCCGTGAAGCTCGGGATGTTCCCTGAACCACTTTTAGCCCCAAGTCCGATGCTCGTGTCATCGTTGGTCCCAGCCATACGTCTGGCTTACCGCCCGTGTTGTTCGTCGTGAAGGTCACCACCGTAGTGGCTGCCCGTTGCACAACTCCTGGTCCCCCGGATCGTTCACCTGCGCCGTCGGGTTCACCGTGATCGTGAAGCTCTCTGTCGCACCCCGGCACAGCCTCCATCGAAGTAAGGGGTCACATCGATTGTCGCCGTAACGAGGCGCCGTGCCCACGTTCGTAGCCGTGAAGCTCGGGATGTTCCCGATCCACCTGGCCCCAAGTCCGATGCTCGTGTCATCGTTGTTCCAGTCATAGGTCACAGCACCACCCGTGTTGTTCGTCGTGAAGGTCACCGCTGCCGTGGCCGACCGTTGCACAGCTCTGGTCAACGGATCATTGACATGCGCCGTCGGGTTCACCGTAATCTCGAACTCAACCGGGGTACCGGCACACCCTCCGTCGAAGTAGGGAGTCACTGATTGTAGCGGTGACGGGTGCCGTGCCTGCGTTCGTGGCCGTGAAGCTGGAATGTTGCCTGACCTGTTCCAACCAACCCAATCGAAGGCGTGTCGTTGGTCCAGTCATACGTCACAACACCACCTGTGTTGTTCGTCGTGAAGGTCACCGCCGTAGTGGCAGCCCCGTTGCAGCTCCTGATCCCCGGATCGTTCACCTGCGCCGTCGGGTTCACCGTGATCGTAAACTCAACCGGGGCGCCCACCACCCTCCGTCAAGTAGGGCGTTACACGGATCGTGGCGGTGACAGGCGCCGTGCCGGCATTGGTCGCAGTAAACGATGCAATATTGCCGGTTCCACTGGCCCCAAGTGCGATGCTCGTGTCATCGTTGGTCCAGCCATACGTCTAACCGCCCGTGTTGTTCGTCGTAAAGGTCACTGCCGTAGTGGCAGCACCATTGCACAACTCCTGATCCCCGGATCGTTCACACAACCGTCGGGTTCACCGTGATCGTAAACTCAACCGGGGTACCCGCGCAGCCTCCATCGAAGTACGGAGTCACCTCTAGCGTGGCCACAACGGGGGCTGTCCCGGATTGGTAGCCGTGGCTCAGGATGTTCCCCACTGGCCCCCAGTCCGATGCTCGTGTCATCGTTGGTCCAGCCATACGTCACAACACCGCCTGTGTTGTTCGTCGTAAAGGTCACGGCTGCTGTGGCCGACCCGTTGCACAGTTCCTGGTCCCCGGATCGTTCACCTGCGCCGTCGGGTTCACTGTGATCGTAAACTCAACCGGGGTCCCGGCACACCTCCGTCGAAGTAAGGGGTTACACTAGCGTGGCCACAACCCGGGCTGTCCCGGCATTGGTGGCCGTAAAGAAGCTCCGGGACTGTTCCCCGATCCAGTGGCCCCAAGTCCGATGCTCGTGTCATCGTTGTTCCGTCTGGTAGGTCACTACCCCACCCGTGTTGTTCGTCGTGAAGGTCACCGCCGCAGTGGCTGCCCCGTTGCACAGTTCCTGGTCCCCCGGATCGATTCACCTGAGCCGTCGGGTTTACCGTGATCGTGAAGCTCTCTGTCGCGCCTGCAACCTCCATCAAAGTAGGGTCACATCGATTGTCGCCGTAACGGGCTGCGTGCCTGCATTGGTGGCCGTGAAGCTCGGGATGTTCCCGATCCACCCAGCCCCCAAGTCCGGTATCGTGTCATCGTTGGTCCAGCCATACGTCATTAC
Source organism: Bacteroidales bacterium (assembly GCA_041393235.1). Classification (GTDB taxonomy): domain Bacteria; phylum Bacteroidota; class Bacteroidia; order Bacteroidales. The sequence goes on along the minus strand of JAWKKO010000010.1, from coordinate 67,815 downwards.
CCGTGTTGTTCGTCGTGAGTCCTGCCGCTGTGGCCGACCCGTTGCACAACTCCTGATCAACCGGATCATTGACATGCGCCGTCAGGTTCACCGTGATCGTAAACTCAGCAGGTACCCGCGCACCCTCCATCGAAGTAAGGGGATTCCACCTCTAGCGTAGCCACAACCGGCGCCGAGCCTGCATTGGTGGCCGTGAAGCTGGCCCGATGTTCCAGACCGGATCAACCAGCCCAATCGAAGGCGTGTTGGCCAGTCATACGTCACAACACCGCCTGTGTTCGTCGTGAAAGGTCACTGCCGCAGTGGCTGCCCCGTTGCACAGCTCCTGATCCCCGGATCGTTTATACGCCGTCGGGTTCACCGTGATCGCTAAACTCAGCCAGGAGTACCGCGCAGCCTCCGTCGAGTAGGGCGTTACACGGATCGTGGCGGTGACAGGCGCCGTGCACCATTTGTAGCCGTGAAGCTGGCGATGTTCCCCGAACCAGCTCCAACCAACCCAATCGAAGGCGTGTCGTTGGTCCAGTCATACGTCACAACACCGCCCGTGTTGTTCGTCGTGAAGGTCACCGCCGCTGTGGCCGACCCGTTGCACGCTCCTGATCAACCGGATCGTTCACCTGAGCCGTCGGGTTCCGTGATCTCGAACTCAACCGGGGTACCGGCACACCCTCCGTCGAAGTAGGGTTACACTGATTGTAGCGGTGACGGTGCCGTGCCTGCGTTCGTGGCCGTGAAGCTCGGGATGTTCCCCGATCCACTGGCCCCAAGTCCGATGCTCGTGTCATCGTTGGTCCGGTGGTAGGTCACAGCCCCACCCGTGTTGTTCGTCGTGAAGGTCACCGCCGCAGTGGCTGCCCCGTTGCACGCTCCTGGTCGCGGATCGTTCACCTGCGCCGTCGGGTTCACCGTGATCGTAAACTCAACAGGGGTACCCACCGCACCCTCCGTCGAAGTAGGGGATAACCTCGATTGTTGCCGTGACCCGGGCGCCGTGCCTGCGTTCGTGGCCGTGAAGCTCGGGATATTGCTTGCCACCAGTGGCCCCAAGTCCGATGCTCGTGTCATCGTTGTTCCATTGGTAGGTCACTACCCCACCGTGTTGTTCGTCGTGAAGGTCACCGCCGTAGTGGCAGCACCGTTGCACAGCTCCTGGTCCCCCGGATTGTTCACCTGCGCCGTCAGGTTTACCGTGATCGTGAAGCTCTCTGTCGCGCCTGCACAACCTCCATCAAAGTAAGGGGTCACATCGATTGTCGCCGTAACGGGCGCCGTGCCTGCATTGGTGGCCCGTGAAGCTGGGATTGCCCTGACCTGTTCCAGCCAACCCAATCGAGAAGTGTCATTGCTCCAGTCATACGTCACAACCCCACCCGTGTTGTTGGTCGTAAAGTTCACGGCTGCCGTAGCCGACCCGTTGCACCGCTCCTGATCAACCGGATCATTGACATGCGCCGTCGGGTTCACCGTGATCGTAAAGTCCACCGGAGTCCCGGCATCACTCCGTCGAAGTAGGAGTTACACTGATTAGCGGTGACGGGTGCCGTGCCTGCGGACCGTGAAGCTCGGGATGTTCCCTGAACCACTGGCCCCAAGTCCGATGCTCGTGTCATCGTTGGTCCAGCCATACGTGCACAACACCGCCCGTGTTGTTCGTCGTGAGTCACCACCGTAGTGGCTGCCCGTTGCACAACTCCTGGTCCCGGATCGTTCACCTGCGCCGTCGGGTTCACCGTGATCGTGAAGCTCTCTGTCGCACCGGCACAGCCTCCATCAGTAAGGGGTCACATCGATTGTCGCCGTAACGGGCGCCGTGCCCACGTTCGTAGCCGTGAAGCTCGGGATGTTCCCCGATCCACTGGCCCCAAGTCCGATGCTCGTGTCATCGTTGTTCCAGTCATAGGTCACAGCACCACCCGTGTTGTTCGTGAAGGTCACCGCTGCCGTGGCCGACCCGTTGCACAGCTCTGGTCAACCGGATCATTGACATGCGCCGTCGGGTTCACCGTAATCTCGAACTCAACCGGGGTACCGGCACACCCTCCGTCGAAGTAGGGAGTCACACTGGTGTAGCGGTGACGGGTGCCGTGCCTGCGTTCGTGGCCGTGAAGCTGGAGATGTTGCCGACCCTGTTCCAGCAACCCAATCGAAGGCGTGTCGTTGGTCAGTCATACGTCACAACACCACCTGTGTTGTTCGTCGTGAAGGTCACCGCCGTAGTGGCAGCCCCGTTACACAGCTCCTGATCCCCGGATCGTTCACCTGCGCCGTCGGGTTCACCGTGATCGTGAAGTCCACCGGGGTTCCTGCACACCCTCCGTCAAAGTAGGGCGTTACACCAGGATCGTGGCGGTGACAGGCGCCGTGCCGGCATTGGTCGCAGTAAACGATGCAATATTGCCGGTTCCACTGGCCCCAAGTCCGATGCTCGTGTCATCGTTGGTCCAGCCATGCGTCACAACACCGCCCGTGTTGTTCGTCGTAAAGGTCACTGCCGTAGTGGCAGCACCATTGCACAGCTCTGATCCCCGGATCGTTCACCTGAGCCGTCGGGTTCACCGTGATCGTAAACTCAACCGGGGTGCCCGCGCAGCCTCCATCGAAGTACGGAGTCACCTCTAGCGTGGCCACAACGGGGCTGTCCCGGCATTGGTAGCCGTGAAGCTCGGGATGTTCCCCGATCCACTGGCCCCAAGTCCGATGCTCGTGTCATCGTTGGTCCAGCCATACGTCACAACACCGCCTGTGTTCGTCGTGAAGGTCACGGCTGCCGTGGCCGACCCGTTGCACAGTTCCTGGTCCCCGGATCGTTCACCTGCGCCGTCGGGTTCACCGTGATCGTAAACTCAACCGGGGTCGGCACGCCCACTCCGTCAAAGTACGAGGTCACATCGGTCGTCGCTGTGACAGGCGCCGTACCTGCATTGGTGGCCGTAAAGCTCGGGATATTGCCGCACCACTGGCCCCAAAGTCGATGCTCGTGTCATCGTTGGTCATGTGAGTCACTACCCCACCCGTGTTGTTCGTCGTGAAGGTCACCGCCGCAGTGGCTGCCCCGTTGCACAGTTCTGGTCCCCGGATCGTTCACCTGAGCCGTCGGGTTCACCGTGATCGTAAACTCAACCGGGGTACCCGCGCAACCTCCATCGAAGTGCCAGTCACCTCTGGCGTGTGGCCACAACGGGGGCTGTCCCGGCATTGGTGGCCGGTGAAGCTCCAGGATGTTCCCGATCCACTGGCCCCAAGTCCGATGCTCGTGTCATCGTTGGTCAGCCATACGTCACAACCCCACCCGTGTTGTTCGTCGTGAAGGTCACCGCCGCTGTGGCCGACCCGTTGCACAACTCCTGATCCAACCGGATCATTGACATGCGCCGTCGGGTTCACCGTCACAGTTGCAGAAAAATCATCACCCACACAACCGCACTGCTTTCAGGGGTAATAGTGTAGGTGACAACCTGAACACCAAGGGTTCCATTAAATTACCCGAAATATTGCCTGTACCTCCGTTGTCCAATCGGTCATCCAATCTGATTGTTTCTCGTCCAACTGTAAGGAGTAACCGCATTCATTCCATTTGTGGTGGAAAGAGATTTGGGTGATCGGAGAGGTGCTGCAAACCGTTGCGATGAAGGTGATGCCTGACCTATGGGCTTTTTCTAAAAATCGAATCTGCACATCATCATCATCCGAGACAGGTTCCGTTGGTTTCAGTCCTTGAAACACGTACGTTCCGTATTGAGTGACCGTCCACATCGCTTGTTGAGGGAACTATCGTCATCAAACCCGGGATTGGAATCGGGTCCACTGACGTAAGTCCATTCTCCCACACCAATACTAGGTGTTGCCCCCAGGGTAATACTCAGGGAACCATAAACTTCATGTCTTCAGCATCTGCGGTGAATCGGACAAGTCTGGCGAGCTCCAAGTTGATAAAATGTTCCCGGGTCATTCTGATTGTATTCTGCAGAAATCCAATGCAAAGGCCTGACGTCGGTTGAAATCGGGGTTTATCAAGGACTCCATTCCATCCTTCCCCATGTCCCGAAGTATTCCCTGTGTTTCCAATGTCAGCAACTGAATTGAGAGTACCCTAGGCCTGTATATGTTCCGGAAGATGCAAGGCTCCCATTGATATAAACCGCATAATCCGATCCGTCCCGGGTCGCAACCACATGATACAAACTTCCTGGAGTCATGGTCACAATGCTTGTAGAAAGAAAATGGGAATCGCCCAAACCAAAACCTAATTCTGTATTCCCAGCTCCAAAATACAATTGGATTCGGTTTCCATAGGCCGGCATGGTGGTATGTCCAAGAATATAACTGCCGGAACCAACTCCATTCGTATTTGCCCATGCCTCAATGGTACCAGCGGTTGCTGTCCATCAGTTGTCCCAATTCCAATGTAGTCTGTCGAGTTATCATAGGCCTCCCCATCACCGATTTTTTTCCAGCTGCATTGGATACATTCACGGCGGTCCCATCGTACCTTGCCGCATCCAAATAATCATCATGCAAATGGTAAGCAGCACATACGCCCATTGGACCATGTATTGGATGTGGTATGATCGCTAGGGTTGTTGTTCCCCAAATAGAGATAAAGGATCGTGTTGTCATTGTAATCAACAACCAGGACTTTCACCCAGGCAAAAGCCTGCCGTTTCCGCCATCGTATTCCTCGATCTCATAGTCCAGGATGTTGGTGTGATCTGTGGAAAACACAATGTCCGGAGCCATTGGCATCACACATATCCTCCATTTCCAATAGTTTCCAAATCCGGATCAATGGAAATATCAATGAGGACTGGGAAATTGGATAAATCAACAACATCCGGTATTTCCGATTCCTGAATGGTGATTTGCTTGCGGTAGCAATAGCCGTCGAGCCACTGGGCGTGAAGGGATGGAAAGGAGGAAGACGAAAGGAAGAGAAGGAGGGCTTACCGGAAAGAGGAAACCGGAAACGGATCAGGGCCCGTTCCGGGTTCCGTCGCAGGGATGCTGTTTCGCGCTGCATTCGATCCCTCTCCTCAGACAAGTGAATATGTTTGGTTTCCCTGGCTTCGAGACCACGTCCCGTTACATAATTATATCCAGGTGCCCGCAGGCACTTGGATGGATTACCTGCTGCATGAAAGACTACTGAACCGCAACTTTCGTTGCTTATATAATATAGATAGCTAGGTTGCTAAGCTAGCAAAAATCAGCGGCTTTGGCGAATCAGGAATTGTGGAAAAAATCATTGCAGGACTTCCAACGACCGGACATCGCCCATGCCATCCACGTGGAGCCTGTAATAGCGCATGAGCATGTCCAGGACCGATTTTCGCTGTTTTTTCCATTGAAAACACTTCGATCCATTTCTTTGTATCGATTGACATATAACTCTTCCAGAGCTCCGGCTCCTCCTTGTCCAGGAGCAGGGAAGGATCCCCCATACCGACGAACCATTATTTTCCAGGTGGAACCAGGGCTGGTTTCCTCCGGTTTTCGTTGGATAAAATCCCAGGTATTTTGACAAATGGAACAAAAACACAATGTGAAAATCCGGGTTCGATTCTTCCAAAGGCATCCAGGAGCTGGACTTTGTATGAAACAGGAATCCTGCCAGAAGCGGATTGGGCTCCTCCTCTGACGGTCCGGTAGATGATTTCGGCGATGAAAATGGCCTGGGTGCTCCGGACGATGTCGAAGGGAATGTGTTGTTGCATGGGTTGGGCCAGGGAAGCCTCTTTCTGGGTGCATGTCGGCTCCCGATTTCACATACACCTCAAGATCAAGGATGAACAAAGGCTGGAAGAAATGTGCCCGGTTTTGTTTCCTGGATTTCCGGACCCCTTGACCATGTAGGTGTGCCGCCCAGACTGCTCGCTGTAGGCATGCACCACCAGGCTCGATTCCCCGTATCGCGTGGTGTGCAGGACGATGGCCCGGGACTTTGGATCATGGTCAGTGGATGAAAAGCAATTTGGTCGTGGGCCAGGGTACCGTCCGCATTGGACAGGAACACCAGGTACACACCGGTGGCCACCCGCCGGCCCGAAGAATTGGTGCCGTCCCAGGACACCTGTCCCCCGGGTCAGTTTCGTACACCAGGTTCCCGCTCATGTCGGTGATCTTCACCGTCGTTTGTTCCAGCCCCTTGATCACGACCTTACCCTGGTAGTCCTCCACCGGGTTGGGATACACCTTTACCTGATCGTAGAGCTGGATCCCTCCGAAGCATCGCCCATGTAGGAAACGATCCCGACCTCCGTCCCAAAAAACACCTCGCTTTCGGAAACCCCGTCGACACAAACGGAGGTAATGTTGTCGGACAAAAGCGGGCTGTTTGTGGAGGTAAGCTGATGCAGGATTTCCTGCCCGTCGCGAGACCAGAAAAACCCGCCTCCCTCGGTGCCCAGCCATTTGCGGTTTCCGCCGTCCACTTCGATGGCGGTCACCGCCATGTCTCGAGCAGAACATCCGCATCGATCGTACCGTCGTCCCGGCCGTGGTGGGCTGGGCATGAACCGACCCTTCCCAGAACAAGCGCCATGGACTGTAGATGACCAGGCCTGGTTGGTCCCCAGCCAAGAGGTTGCCGCTGGTCCTCGGCCATACAACGGATGTCGTTGGTGATCATTTCCGTTTTCATCGATGACCGTGTAGCGCTCGTACACATCATCGGAAATGTCGTCGATGGTGCCGTTGTCGTCCATGGCGAAAAGCCCGTTGCCGCGGGCCACGATGACCCATTTGTCCGGTCAGGTGGCCACGATGCTGTGCAACGCACTGAAATCGCTGAGCTTCCCGCCTGCCGGAAGCTCTTCCAGGTCCCGTCGGCTTTTCGTACCGAAATGGGATTCTCCACCGGTGTTGGTCATCCACAAATTGCCTTCGGCATCGAAAGCCGTACCGCCGATGCGGATGAAATCACCGCCGGCGATCAAGCTTTGGAGGGTGCTGTTTTCCGCCGTGTACCGGGTGATGGTCTGATTGTCCCGAAACTCCAGCAGCCCATATCCCCACGATCCCGAAAAGACATGGGACGGGTTGCCCGGGTCCACGGCCAGCGTGAACGGGTCACGGGCATCCGGATCCATTTTGCTCTTCCACCGGTTGTCGCCGAAGATGCCCAGGATGGCCGGGTGATACAGGTTCGCCCAGGACACATCGGGACCGCCCTGCACGGTGTACAACATGTTGCCCGCCGCGGCCATGTCCATCACATTCGTGGAGGTGGGCCCATTGGGCATGAGGGACCAGGAATCGCCTTCCTCGCCGGTCACCAGACCGCCCCGAAATCCGCCGCAGAGGATTTCCCTGGTCATCCACATCGGCCGAACGTGGATGATTGCTCGACAATTCCCTGACCACAAGAAGGAGGAACCGATGACATTGGCCCCCCGATCGTCCACCAGGGTCAGGACATCGCCCCGCTCGGCAAGCTCATGGATCTCCGTCCCCTGGAAGGAGAGTCGAGCACTCCAGGTCTCATTCTGAAAAATGTACAATTGATCACACTCCGGCCGGATCCCGGTAGGCGGCAAACAGGGTGTTCGCATACCAGGCCACGCCGCTGTAAGCCCCGTCGGGAAACGGGATGCCGGAAACGCGTTCCCAGGCATTGTAGTCCACCAGAAAGGGATCGGCAAGCAATCGGCGAAGCCCGCTCTCCGTTGCAGCATACAGCCAGGTGCCGTCGGAACAAACCTGGTTCACCCGCAGCGCCTCCCCGTCGCCGATGGTGTAGGTGTCCTTGAATTCGTTCCGCTCCAGGTCCAGGACCACGATGCCGAAACCGGTGGACAGATAGGCAAGTGACCCGTGATACCAGATGTCGTAAATGGACTTGTCCCCGGGAATTTGCTTCTTCTTGATGTCGGGAAAATTGCGGATGATTCCGTTGCCGAATCACATCGATGTTGGCATTTTCATACGCCAGAATGAGGATGGAATTCTCCGGATCCCGACACATGACCCGCACACCGTTGTCAGAAAGTCCGTCCACCTTGGACAGGGTTTCCAGGGATTTGTCTTCCAGTCCATAGGTGAACAATCCGCCCGTGGCGGAACAATACACCTTGCCCTCGCTCAGCTCCACCTCCAGGCATTCATTGTAGGGAAGATGAGACCGCCACTGGCCCTGTGTCAACTGGGCAGTTCCAGACAAAGAAAAAGAGGAAAAAAACCGCAACGGTGGCAACAATTGCCCGACCCATCATACAAGTGATTTACTATAGTACGAAAATCCCGGGCACATATTACCACTAACTTCAGGAATTCCACGAGTTTGGCCAGGGCCCGTCCCCGGTGGCTCATGCTGTTTTCAGGTCCAGGTCCATCTGGGCAAAACTCCGGTCGTGCCCATCCGGCACAAACACCGGATCGTACCCAAAACCTTCTGTGCCCTTTTTCTCCCGGGCGATGTGTCCGTCCACGATGCCCTCGAACCGATATTCCTTCCCGTCCAGGATCAGGGAAATCACCGTTCGGAACCGGGCTTTTCGATGGTCAGCCCGTTCCATCTGTTGAAGCAACTTGCGGATGTTGCCTTCCGCTGCCTCCATTTCCGGAAACTGCAGCTCCCCCATCCGGGAATACCGGAGCGGAATACACCCCGGGCGCACCCCCCAGGGCTTCCACTTCCAGACCGGTGTCATCCACTAAAACAGTTCTTTCGAACCGATCATAGATGACCCGGGCTTTCTGGGAAGCGTTTTCTTCAAGGGTTTCGTGATCCTCCGGAATGTCCTCCGCGAACCCGAGGTCCTTCAGGCTGATGAGTGTGTAGCGATCGTCCAGAAGGGAAGCGATCTCCAGAAGCTTGTGGGGATTGTTTGTGGCAAATACGAGTTCCATCGCGTCCGTCATCCCATCACCCGCACCGGTGGCGCTGAATGTCCCTGAGATTTTGCCGGCCTGGGGTTCAGACACATGACAGGCAGATTCTCGGGATTCGCCAGAATGTGTGCTCCGGTGCGCCCAGCATGTAATCGATCCATTTGATATCCCGGGTGGCCATCACAAGGACCAGATCGGCCGAGTGCGCTTTGGCAAACGTGATGATTTCCTTCTTGAAGGGTTCTTTGCCCGTGGCATTCACGATTTCATAATCCACATCGTGGCCTTTCAGGAAGGTCTCGATGTATTTAATGTTGGACAAAAAATCTTGCGCTTGAAACCCTTGTCCTTTGACTTTGGATTTAAAATGATGAAACCAGGCACCAAGTTCCTGGACAAATAGTATATCCAATTGGCTTTTTCTTGTTTTCCCCTTTGAAGTCAATGGGAAGGAGGAATGGTGTCGATGGTGTCTTTGACCGGTTTACCCTGGACCACCAGAAAGGGGATTCGGGACGATACCACCACCTTGAGGCCCGGCTGCCGAACAGCTTCTGTGCACCCTTCATACCGTGGGTCCCATGATGATCATTTCGGCCTTCATTTCTTTGGCCGTTTCGCCGATGGCATGGAAAATGCTTCCGACCACCACAGAGTGATTCTAGCGTGCTTGCCATAGGTCGTGGCCAGTTTTTCAGCCGCCGATTTCAGTTCTTCCAATTTCTGCGTCTGTTCGGCTTCTTCACGGACCACGTGCAGCAGAAGAATATCCCGTTGCAAGGTTTTGGAGATTTTCACACGGCGTGCTAAGAAGGCATTTCAGTCACCTCCGTGAAATCCACGGGACGATTATCGGTCGTTCGATCTTTTCCATTTATATGTTATATATTTGTCCAGTTGTCCGGGAAAAACAGGAATTCTTCGCAACCCAAGTTATGAATTTATTTCTCCAGTCATACAGGTCTTGTTTGATTTTTTTCTGCTCATAACTTGGGAATCCTGCACCATTCGGGCCTTTGGACAGGATCTGACCCTCTATTCCCCAACCCAGGATCGTCGACCTGCCCATTCCGGTCGAATCCGCACAATTTGAAAATACATCCCTGGTCCGCGACGAATCGGGAACCATTCTCATTGGGAAGGAAAACGGCCTGCTACTGCTGCATGAAACCCAGACCCATTTCTTCCACATGACCGGGACAGTTCTTGTGGCGAAAGGTTCGGAAAACAAGCTCTACTACCTCAGTGGCACGGACCTGGCGTGGTCGATACCAGCACGAACGGATTCTTCACTGCCCGGTCCCTGGACTTAGGGTGGAATGCGTGGACGGGACAGAGACAACCCGGGCAATTCTTCGTGCAGGACAACTTTCAATTCATCGGACTGGATTCAGTGATGCTTGTACTCAGAGACGGAGCTCTTTACCGTCGACCCAGGGACAATCCTGCGGGCAGGCTTTCTATGTGGCAGGAATCCCTGCGCCTGACAACCGGATGATGGAACCGGGTGGGTTTGGACCGACGCGGTTTTTGAACTGCAGCCCTTGCTCCGGTCCGGTACGGAGGAAATCCTGCCATCGACTTCCGAAGTCCAGTACCCACATGAAACCACGGCATTGGATGGAACACGGTTTTTCCGAACACGGATGGGCGGAACTGCTCCGTCTACGACTCCCTCGGCGGGCTCCAATCCGGATCGATCATCGGGCCCTCCTCCCGGATGGACGGACATCCTTTGGTTTGGATCCGGGCAGGAGTGACCTCCTGCTCCTGGGGCCCTACTCCCTCCACAGATCCATTTCCCGTGCGCGTTTCAAACGATTCTCCCTGCCCGTCGAGATCACGGGACGAATCCTGTCGGCAACCCCTGGAATATCCATCGCCCTCGGTACCAGCCGAGGCCTCTTCCTTCTAAAGGACGAAGCCGGTTCGTCCCGGTGGAAGTCCTCCCCAGATGGAAACCATGGGCCAGACCTTTCACAAAGTATCCGTCTCGGAAGGTCCGGTGTATGCTGCCGGAGACAAGGGATTGTACGTCCTGGAAGAAACCGGTGCGGTGCATTTCTCCGGATCCTCCTGGACCTCCTGGCCATCGGTCCCCACGATGTACTGACTGCCTGCGAACACGGGCTGTTCCGCCATGAAGAACGGACCCGATTGGATGCGGTACCACATCGATTCCACCTGGATCCCTGCTTACGGGCTGGGATTGTACCGGGAATGGTCTTCTTTCTTCACGAGAACAAGGTGTTCCGACTCAGACGGAACCTGGAAGTCCGCGAAATCCAGGAGGCTTTCCGGGGAACAAGCGGAGAGGGTTTCTTCAGTTCGATGGGAAGCTGTATCTGCGGGGGAGCCAGGTCTCTATGAATACCTCGTCGGAGAAGACCGGTTCGGTTCCCTGCCGGACAATGAGGAATCATTCTTGCTTACGCGGACGGTGGACGTAAGATCCGGACCCGGGGTTACCTTCCTGGTCGCTCCCTTCCGGTGAAACCGGACAAACTGGCACCTGTATCGAACCTCGGAAAAACTGACCTTCCCTTTTTCCACGGCGCTCCGGTGTCCGTGTTGAACCAATCCCCAGGAATCCAGGATCTCCTCGTGCAGGACAGTATGTTGTTTGCCATCCGACCCACCTCGGTGAGCATGCTGGATCTGCGCACGGGATCTCCTTTCCGTCGGGAACCAAACGTGGCGATCGAGCTTCGATCGGTGGGTGACAATGAATCGGATTTCCACTTTTCGGCCACGGATTTTCACCCGGTTGCAATCCCCTGTTTCGTTTCCGGGTCCGGGATCTGGACGACCAATGGTCGCCCTGGGGCTCCCAATCAAGTGCATATACCACATGTTGCATGGCAGTCATGTGCTTCAGGCAGGTGGCCGATGCGTATGGCCATGTCAGCGAAGCGGCGAGTGGAATTTCCGGGTTCCCACGCCTCAACACCTTCGCTGGTATGCCTGGGTCGTTTATGGACTGGTCGGTTTCCTGGGATTGTTCATGCTCCGGAAACTTCAGCTGTGGCGGTACAAACGGGCCGAATCGAAGTCAGCCGTCCGGCTCCGTTTCTTTGGGGGGACCAGGAAAGCCCGGTCGGAGGAAGTCCCCGCCGAAGAAGTGACCGCCGACGGCAGCGTCAAATCCAAGGCGAAAACCAAATCGAAATGGGACAAGTACGAAAGGGCCACCGTCCTTTTTTCCGACATCCAGGGCTTTACGAAAATCGCGGAGGAAATGAATCCGGAATCCCTCATCGACGAGCTGGACAAATTCTTCTTCCATTTCGACTCGGTGGTGGAAAAATACAACATCGAAAAAATCAAGACCATCGGAGACGCCTACATGGCAGCGGGCGGAATCCCCGAAAAAAACAGCACGAATCCCGTGGAGGTGGTTCTTGCCGCCCTGGAAATGCAAGCCTACATGCGCGACCTGAAATCGACCAAGGCGAACATCTGGGATTTGCGCATCGGCATCCACACGGGACCGGTCATCGCCGGAATCGTGGGACACAAGAAGGTGTCCTTCGACATCTGGGGAGACACCGTCAACACGGCGTCCCGCATGGAATCCTCCGGCATTCCGGGCAAAGTGAACATCTCCGGAATCACCTACGGCATGGTGAAAGAGTATTTCATCTGTGAATACCGGGGGAAATTGCCTGTGAAATACAAGGGGAACATCGACATGTATTTCGTCAACGGTCTCCGGCCGGAACTGGCGGTGGACCTGGTCGGAATCCCGAACAAACGGTTTTATACCAAGCTTCAGCTGCTGAGGATCAACGACCTGGAGGAAAAAGTCATGACGGGCATCCTCCCCGGACTTCCCGCCAACCTTCATTTCCATACCCGCGATTACGCCCAAAGAGTGTACAACCATGCCTTCCTCCTCTGCCGCTCGGAAGAAATCGGGCAGGAGGAGCGACTGCTGATCCGGACCGCGGCGCTCATGCTCTTTACCGGCCTCACCCAAACCTTCAACAACTTCGAAAACCGATCGGCCGTCATCACCCGGGAGGTGCTTCCCCGGTTTCAGTATTCCGAATCGCAGATCGATCAGATCTGCAACCTGATCATGGCGACCAAGCAACCCTTCCACCCCAACAATACCTTGGAACGGATCCTGATCGATACGCGGATGGAATACATCGGCCGGCCCGACTACACCGACCGGATCGCGCCTTGTTCCGCGAGTTGCAGGAATATGGATTAAAAATCAACGGGCAGCAGTTCAAGAATCAACAGCTGGAGCAACTCTACAATTTCGAGTTTTTCACCACGGCGGCCAAACGCCTGAGGGAGGTGTCCAGGGAAGCCCAGATGGAACTTCTCGAGCAGGAAAGGTGGATTTAAAACATCCTTGTAAAACATTTCACGGGTGTTGCCCTTGCCAAAGGGTTTGTTTACTTTTGGCTCATGGAACTTGACTGGAAGCATCTTGGATTTGGCATCATGAAAACGGACTACCACGTCCGTACGGTGTTCAAAAATGGGCAATGGAGCAAACTGGAAGCTTCTGCCGATGACCATTTTCCCATCCACATCGGAGCAACCTGCCTGCACTACGGCCAGGAATCTTTTGAGGGACTCAAGGCCTTCACTGGAAAAGACGGCAAAATCCGGATCTTCCGTCCCGAGCAGAACGCCCGCCGGATGATCCAATCGGCCCGGGGCGTGCTGATGGCAGAGGTGCCGGAACAGCTGTTTCTGGATGCCGTGGTGAAGGTGGTTCAACTCAACAAGCGGTTTGTTCCGCCCTACGGAACGGGAGCTTCGTTGTACATCCGCCCGCTTCTCATCGGTACCGGACCCGAGGTGGGAGTGAAACCCGCCGCGGAATACACGTTTCTGGTTTTTGTGATGCCGGTGGGCCCCTACTTCAAGTCGGGGTTCAAACCCGTCAACATGATGATTTGCCGGGACCACGACCGGGCCGCTCCCCTGGGAACCGGTCACCTCAAGGTCGGAGGAAACTACGCAGCCAGCATGAGCTCCATCCATTCCGCTCACGAGCAAGGCTTTGCCACGGCCATGTACCTCGATGCGAAGGAGAAGAAGTACATCGATGAATGCGGACCTGCCAATTTCTTCGGGATCAAAAACAACACCTACGTGACCCCGAGCAGCCATTCCATCCTTCCCTCCATCACCAACCGGAGCCTCCAGGACCTGGCAAGGAAAATGGGAATGAAGGTGGAAGTCCGCCCGGTCCCCGTGGAAGAACTGACGGAATTTGAGGAAACCGGAGCCTGCGGCACCGCCGCCGTGATCACCCCCATCCACAAGATCGTGGACGTGGACCTGAACCGGGAATACCTTTACGGTGATCCGGATACCCCGGGCCCCGTCACCACCAGGCTCTACGAAACTCTGGTTGGCATTCAGGACGGAGACCTGGAAGACAGCTTTGGCTGGAACATGATTCTGGACTGATCCGGACACCCGGAAACAGGTCCGGGGCCCGGTGCCGGGAAGCGCTGCAATACGCGGTTTTTTCCTATCTTTGCCCCAATTTGAAACACGGGGCATGTCCCAGAAAGAGAACAGATCATACCAACGCCGTGTCCGGAGTTCCTACCTGACCTCCGTTATCAGCATTTCCCTGGTGCTCTTGCTGCTGGGCGTGGTGGGTTTGCTCCTCATCAACGGACGCAACATCCGCAGGCAGGTCATGGAGAGCATCGGCTTCAACGTGATCCTGAAAGAAAACGTGAAAGAAGCCGACATCTACCAGCTCCAAAAAATCCTGGATTCCCGGGAATACATCCTGTCCACGGAATACATCACCAAGGAGGAGGCCGCCCTGGAAACCGAACAACTGCTGGGCGAGGATTTCATTGAATTTCTGGGGTACAATCCCCTGCCGCCGTCGATCCGGGTCCGGCTCCGGCAGGCCTGGGCAAACCCGGATTCCGTTCTGAACATCGAACAGGATCTGGAAAAATACGATTCCATCGAGGAGGTGTACTACCGCAAATCCCTTCTGTATGCAATCAATGAGAACATCCGGAAGATTTCTCTGGTCATTTTCGGGTTTTCCATCTTGCTGACCCTGATCTCCGTCACCCTGATCAACAACACCATTCGCCTGTCCATTTATTCGAGGCGGTTCATCATCAACACCATGCAGCTGGTGGGGGCCACCCGGAGCTTCATCCGGAAACCCTTCCTGTTCCGAAGCGCCGTCAGCGGGTTCAGCGCCAGCCTGATCGCCCTGGCCCTGCTGTTTGCACTGGTCTACCTGCTGCAGGAGGAATTTGAGGGGGTTATATCCCTTCGGGATTACGACCTGTTGGCCATTCTTGCGCTGGGGGTCATTCTCCTGGGGATGGTCATCAACTGGATCTCCACGTTCTTCGCGGTCAACAAGTACCTCAACATGAAAACAGACAAGCTGTATTAATTTCGCACGCTATGAGCAACAAAACCAATGGCAAGGAGCATTTTGCGCTGGGAAAGGAGAACTACCTCCTTCTGGTCATCGGCTTCGCCATCATCGTCCTGGGCTTTCTTCTGATGATCGGAGGAAAATCCGAAGATCCCACCCAGTTCCTGGAGGACGAAATCTTCAGTTTCCGGAGAATCACCCTGGCTCCTCTGGTGATCCTCGCGGGATTCATTTTTGAGATCTGGGCCATCATGAAAAAACCCCGGTCGAAAAACGACCCATCCTGAGTAATCAACCGTTATGACCTGGATCGAAGCTCTGATCCTTGGCCTGGTCCAGGGACTCACCGAATTTTTGCCCGTCAGCAGCAGCGGGCATCTCGAAATCGGCAAAGTGCTGATGAACGTGGAAGTCAAGGAAGACCTGACCTTCACCGTTCTGGTGCATTTCGCCACCGTGCTCAGCACCATCGTGGTGTTCCGGAAGGACATCGGATCGATGGTCCGGGGCAGTCTGTCCTTCACCTGGAACGACGACACGAAGTACGTCAGCAAAATATTGGTCTCCATGCTCCCCGTCCTGGTGGTCGGGGTCTTCTTCAAAGATCAGGTGGAATCTCTGTTTTCCGGAAACCTGCACCTGGTGGGCACTGCCCTGCTGGTCACGGCCGCACTCCTGGTATCCACACAGCTCGTGAAAGGGGGCGCCAAGCGCATCCCCTTCCTGGATGCCCTGGTCATGGGCCTGGCCCAGGCCATTGCCGTCATCCCGGGCATTTCCCGTTCCGGAGCCACCATTTCCACCGGCTTGTTGCTCGGAAACGACCGGGGGCAGGTCGCCCGCTTTTCCTTTCTGATGGTGCTCCTTCCCATCATAGGTGCTGCGATTCTCGACCTCCGGGACATGGGGGAGGCTTCCGGCGCCGGCAGCATTTCCGTTCTGGCCCTGGTGACAGGTTTCGTGGCTGCCTTTGTATCGGGCTACCTGGCCTGCACGTGGATGATCGCCCTGGTGAAAAAAGGGAAGCTGTACTGGTTCGCCCTGTATTGCGCCCTCGTCGGTATTCTTTCCATTGTCCTCGGTTGAGCATGGTATACAACGATCCGGAACGCTACCAGGAAGGGGCGGTGCTGTTCATTGACAAGCCACTGCACTGGACCTCCTTCGACGTGGTCAACAAAATCCGCAAAACCCTGCGGCAGGTCTTTGGCATCAAAAAAATCAAGGTCGGGCATGCCGGTACGCTGGATCCGCTGGCCACGGGATTGGTGATCGTGTGCACGGGGCGGGCCACAAAGCAGATGCTGGAATACCAGGACCTGGACAAGGCGTACACGGCCGGAATCCGCCTGGGCGCCACCACGCCCTCCCTGGATCTGGAAACCGAGGTGGATCAGGAATTTCCCTGGGAACACATCCGGGAGGAAGACATCCAGAATGCTTTTTCCACCTTTCTGGGGGAAACGGACCAGCTTCCGCCTCAGTATTCGGCCAAAAGCGTGGACGGTAAACGTGCCTATGACATGGCTCGCAAGGGCCGGGAGATCGAATTGAAACCGCACAGGGTCCGGATCGATTCCCTGGAATTGTTGTCGTTCCATCCCCCTGCCCTGGACGTGCATGTGGAATGTGGCAAGGGGACCTACATCCGATCTCTGGCACGGGACCTGGGCGCCGCCCTGGGTTCGGGGGCCCACCTGACCAGCCTGCGGAGGACGCGGATCGGACCCCATCGGGTGGAAAATGCCATGCCCCTGGAAGACTTTTTGGAAAAACTTAAACTTTTGTAACCATTTCGTGTTTTTTACGTATAACGAGGCTTGCATCATTAACAACCCAATCATTACATGAAGTTATCCCAGTACAAATTCAATTTACCTCCCGAACGCGTTGCGAAATTTCCTGCCAAGAACAGGGACGAATCCCGGTTGATGGTACTCCACCGTGACAGCGGAAAGATAGAGCACAAAACCTTCAAGGACATCATCGACTATTTCGATGACGAAGACGTGCTCGTCTTCAACGACACCAAGGTGTTTCCAGCCAGGTTGTACGGGAACAAGGAAAAAACCGGCGCGGAGATCGAGGTCTTCCTGCTTCGGGAGCTGAATCGCGAACAGCGCCTCTGGGATGTGTTGGTGGATCCGGCCCGGAAGATCCGGATCGGAAACAAACTCTATTTCGGAGACGACGATGTGCTGGTGGCCGAAGTCATCGACAACACCACCTCGAGGGGACGAACCCTTCGCTTCCTGTACGACGGGGACTACGATGAATTCAAGAAAACCCTGTTCGAGCTGGGCGAAACCCCCCTGCCCAAGTTCATCGACCGGAAAGTGGAACCGGAAGACCGGGAACGGTACCAAACCGTATTTGCCCGACACGAAGGAGCGGTTGCCGCACCGACGGCCGGGATGCATTTCAGCCGGGAGTTGCTGAAGAGACTCGAGATCAAGGGAATCGATTTTGCCTACATCACACTGCATGTGGGATTGGGCAATTTCCGCACCGTGGATGTGGAAGACCTGACCAAGCACAAAATGGATTCGGAACGCATCCACATCACCACCGATGCCGTCGAGCTTGTGAACAAGGCCAAGGAAAACAAGCGGAATGTGTGTGCCGTGGGAACCACCGTGATGCGGACCCTGGAAAGCTCGGTCTCCACCGACGGGTTTTTGAAGGAGTATGACGGATGGACCAACAAATTCATCTTTCCTCCCTATGAGTTCAATGTACCCAACCGGATGGTTTCCAATTTTCACCTGCCCTATTCCACGTTGATGATGATGGTTTCCGCCTTCGCCGGGTATGAGCCTCTGATGGAAGCCTACCAGCTGGCCATCAAGGAGAAATACATGTTCGGCACCTACGGGGATGCCATGCTCATCCTTTAGGTCCGGGTCATGCCGCTGCTGAATTCCATCATTTCCTGGGTCAACGTCAAGCGTCTGCATCAGATCGATCTGTTCCGGAAGTACCCCTTCGACGTGCAAATGGAGGTGTTTGAGAAACTCATCGACCAGGCGTCACGGACCACGTGGGGACTTCAGTATGGGTATGATTCCATCGCGACCGTCGAACAATTTCAGGAGCGGGTGCCCATCAGCACCTATGAGGATCTCAAGCCCTACATCCAGCGCCTCCGGGACGGTGAACAAAACCTCCTGTGGCCCACGGAGATCAAATGGTTTGCGAAATCCTCCGGCACCACCTCCGACAAAAGCAAGTTCATTCCCGTCAGCAACGAATCGCTGGAGGACTGTCACTTCCGGGGCGGAAAGGATGTGATTGCCTTTTACACGAAGGAACGGCCCGACAACGGCATCCTGAAGGGAAAGACCCTGACCCTGGGAGGCAGCGCCCAGGTAAACAAATTCAGCAACCAATCCTACTACGGGGACCTCTCCGCCGTGATCATCGAAAACCTGCCGTTCTGGGCCCAGTTCATCCGGACCCCGGCGGCCGAGATCGCCCTGATCCCCGATTTCGAGGAAAAGCTGGCGAAAATCACGCGGCACACGATCCAGGAAAACGTCACCAGCATCGCCGGCGTGCCGTCCTGGAACCTGATTCTCCTGAACGCTGTCCTCGATTTCACCGGAAAAGCCAACATCCTGGAGGTCTGGCCGAACCTGGAGCTGTTCACCCACGGGGGCATCAGCTTCACGCCCTACCGGGAACAGTTCAAAAAACTCATTCCTTCCGACCGGATGAGCTACCTGGAAACCTACAACGCCTCGGAGGGTTTTTTCGGGATCCAGGACGAACTGAAGCGGGACGACATGCTTCTCATGCTCGATCTGGGGGTGTTTTACGAATTCATTCCCCTCGACCGCCTGGGAGATCCCGATGCACCGGTGTACACGGTGGGGGATGTCAAAACCGGCGTGAACTACGCCATGGTGATCTCAACCAACGGGGGACTCTGGCGATACCTCATCGGCGATACCGTGGTGTTCACCACCCTGTACCCCCACCGCATCAAAATCTCGGGCCGGACGAAATACTACATCAATGCCTTCGGGGAGGAAGTCATCGAAGACAACGCGGAAAAGGCCCTCCTGGCTGCCTGCAAGGCCACGGGGGCGGTGATCAAGGAGTACACGGCCGGACCCCTCTACATGAAGGAGGGGGCCAAGGGTGCGCACGAATGGATCATCGAGTTCGCCACGGAGCCGGCGGACCTGGATCAGTTCCGGGATGTCATGGACAGCTCCCTGGCCGGACTGAATTCGGACTACGAGGCAAAACGTTACAAAAACATCACCCTGATGAAGCCCAACGTGGTTTCCGTGCCGCCGGGAACCTTCTATGCATGGATGCAAAAACGGGGCAAACTGGGCGGACAAAACAAAATCCCGCGACTGGCAAACGACCGCCGGTATTTAGATGAACTGGCAACGTTCCTGGACCGATAAAAGTTAGTATATTCGTGGGAAGGACCACCTAAATCACGGACTATGCACATTGCTGTTGCGGGAAACATCGGATCGGGAAAAACCACGCTCACCGGCCTACTGGCCAAGCATTACCATTGGGAAGCGCAGTACGAGGACGTGGACGACAATCCCTACCTGAACGACTTCTACCAGGACATGCAACGGTGGTCCTTCAACCTGCAGATCTATTTTCTCAACAGCCGCTTCAGTCAGATCGTCAGCATCCGCCAATCGGGGAAAAACATCATCCAGGACCGGACCATTTACGAGGACGCCTTCATTTTTGCGCCCAACCTCCACAGCATGGGGCTGATGAGCACCCGGGATTTCGAAAACTATTTCGCGCTGTTCAACCTCATGAGCTCCCTGATCGAACCCCCCGATTTGCTCATCTACCTCCGGGCTTCCATTCCGGTTCTGGTGGAACAGATTCAGAACCGGGGCCGGAAATACGAAAACAACATCCGCCTCGATTACCTGAAGCACCTCAACGAGCGGTACGAAGCCTGGGTGGAAACCTACAGCCTGGGAAAAATCCTCATCGTGGATGTGGACACCCACAATTTCCGGGACAAGGTCGAGGACCTAAGCAAGATCATCGACCGCATCGATGCCAACATCCACGGCCTATTCTGATGCTTCTGCCGCCGGGCTGTCGGGCACGAACACCACATCCACCAGGTTGGCATCCGTGTAGAATTCCTTCATGACCTTCCGGACATCCTCCGGGGTCAGCTTCCTCAGAATGTCCTCGAAATTGGCGGGATCGTCAAAATTGATCCCGTACACATAGAGGTTGAAGAGGGCCTGCAGGTAGTATTCATTGTGCTCCTTGTCCTGCTCCCTGGTTTTCAGCAGATTCTCCACGGTTTTGTCGAGGTCGTCCCGGCTGGGCCCTTCCTGGGCCAACTTGTCCAGCTCCCGGACCACCTTGTCCTTCAGCTCGGCGGCCCGGTCCGGGTCGCAGTCGAACAGGACTTGCAGGGTCGCCGTGGATTCGGGCCATTTGCTCAGGGAGGTGCGGACCCCCACTCCGTAGGTGCCCCCCTCCTCTTCCCGGATCGACTCCACATACCGAAGATCGAGGATGCCCTGGATCACCCGCATGCCCAGCCGGTTGTAGGGCGTGTATTCCATCTCCTGGTTGTAGACCAGATTCACGTTGGCTTTGGGGGTTTCCAGAGGCAGGGCGATGAGGCGCTCCACCCTGCCTTCCGGTTCCCGGACCTTCCGGTCGACCCACTGCTCGGTCCGGTCGATGTCTTTCAGGTTCCCCAGGTAGGTGCAAGCCAGATCCTTCACGGCTTCCTGCTCCATGTTCCCCACGATCACAAAGAAGAAATCGCTGGCATCGGCGAAGCGGTCGGTGTACACCTCCTCGATCTTTTCAAAACTGATTTCCTCCAGAAACTTCATGTCCAGCACCCGGGTCCGGGGATGGTGGTCGGTCAGGATCAGACTCAGCGAATCGGACATGATCTTCTGGGGGTTGTTGTTCAGATTCTGTATGAGCCCGGCATACCGCGACACAATGGCCTTGTGGGCATCGGCATCGAACCGGGGTCGGTTGAAATGCAGGTACACCAGTTGCATGAGCGTTTCCGCATCCCTGGGTGTGGCGCTCCCGCTGATCCCTTCCGACAGGGAGCCCAGGCTGAGTTGCAGGGACACATTTTTCCCGCTCAGCATTTTCTGCAGACCGGTGGCATCGAAATCGCCCGTTCCGTAAAAACTCACCAGGGAGGTGAGCATGTCGGTGGTGGGCACGTAATCGTCTCCGTAGAGCGAACTCCCGCCGGGACTGTAGGCCTGGATCTGGATCTGGTCCTTTTCGAAATCGGCATGCCGGAAGATCACCCGGACCCCGTTCGACAGCGTCCATTCCACGGCATCCAACGCCGGAATCTCCTTCTCGGACACCACCTCTTTCATTTCCAGGGGGGATTCGATCAGGGATTCGGCCAGCACCTCGTCCTCGTAGGGAGCCACCTCCGCGGAGGCAACGCTCTGAAAAATGGCAACGCTTTCTTCCTGGTTCAGATGAGAGATGCCCTCTCCTTCCGGACCCTGCACCACCAGGATCCGGTTGTTGTCGCCGATCCAGCCCTGAAGCTTGCCATGGATTTCCTCGGCGGAAATGCCGGGCAGCAGGGCCCCCACCAGCTGGAATTCGATCTCGGCCGAGAGATAGGCCTTCTTGTCAAGGAAATGGTCCACATAGTCCTGGATGTATTCCTCGTTGCTGATCTTGTCGCGTTCGTTGTAGTATTTTTCCCACTGGGTCATCACGTCGGCCTTGGCCCTGTCCAGCTCACCGGGCCCAAATCCATGGCGTCTGGCCCGCTCCAGCTCGGTAAGGATGGCCTGGAACCCCTGGACTTCCTCCCCCGGCTTGGGAATGACGATCACACTGAGGGCTTCGTACCCCCGTTCGAAATCTCCGTAATTGATGGCTCCCACCACGAAGGGCGGATCGCCCTTCTGCACCAGCTCGGAAATCCGCTGGGAGATCATCTGGTTGAACAACAACTGTACATACTGTTCCCGCAGATCGAGCAGCGATTCCGGTCCGTCGTTGGACTTCCTGTGGCGGATCATGTACCGGATCAGGCTCTGGTCGGCTTCCCGGTCGGTGACCAGTCCGTACACCAGCTCTTCCGTGTCCGGAATTTCAAAGAAGGGACGCTCCGGCGCGTTCTCCACGGGAGGAATGGCCGAAAACAAGGCCTTCACCTTGCGTTCCATCTCGTCCACGTCAAAATCGCCCGCCATGGCAATGGCCTGCAGATCGGTTCGATACCAGGTGTGATAAAAATCCCGCAACACCTCGTAATCGAAATTCTCGATCACATCCAGGTCCCCGATCACGTCCCGCTCCGCAAATTTGGAATGGGGGTAATAATAGGGAAGGGAGGCGGTATACATCCGGAACTGCGCCGTCCGCCGGGTCCGCCATTCCTCCTTGATCACGCCGCGCTCGGCATCGATTTCCTCCTCGGTGAGCAGCAGGTAATGGGACCAGTCGTGAAGGATCAGCAGGCAGGTGTCGAGGATGCCCGGCTTGTTCACCGGCACATCCGACAGGTTGTACACCGTCTGGTTCTGGCTCGTGTAGGCATTGATGTTTTCCCCGAAGGCCACGCCATGGCGTTCCAGAAAGTTGATGATCCCCTTGTCCGGGAAATGCTTCGTCCCGTTGAATGCCATGTGCTCCAGGAAATGGGCCAATCCGTTCTGCTGGTCTTCTTCCAGAAGAGCTCCCACGTTCTGGATGATGTAGAACGAAGCCCTCTCTTTGGGCTCCTGGTTCGCTTTGATGTAGTAGGTGAGTCCGTTTTCCAGCACCCCGTACCGAACGCTCTCGTCCACCGGAAAGGGTGCATTGGGATCGATCTGTTGTCCGCGAACCGTCAGGATTCCCGCAAGCAGGAAAAGGAAAGTCAGGCTGGTCTTTGCATGTTTCATGAGTCGAAGTTTTTCATCCGGTCCGGCCGGAACACCGGCGGAGTTCCTACAAACTTACTTAAAAAAATGCGGGTGAAACCTTCTCTTTTTTACCAAGGTCGCTTTTCTTTGGACAAACCCACGCCCTGGTTCAGGCAGGAAACAAAAAAGGCCACCCCGTTGAAGGACAGCCTTTTGGAAGAAGCTCCTCAGGTAGGACTTGAACCTACGACCTACGGATTAACAGTCCGCCGCTCTAACCAACTGAGCTACTGAGGAATTTTTCAGGAACGTGTAGAACCTTGCTCATTGAGCGTCGCAAAAATAAGCCCTTTTCGTCAATTAAACAACACCGGAGAGAAAAAAGCCGGCATGCTGTGCCTCCGTCCAAAGGCCATCCTCGGCAGAAGTCTTATATTTGCAGAAAATTTACGGACGCATGGCACGAGTGCTCGGAATCGGAAATGCCCTGGTGGACATCATCACCCTCATGGAGGATGACAGCATCTTGAAGAATTTCGGTCTGCCCAAAGGAAGCATGACCCTGGTGGATCTGGACACCTCCAATTTCATTCATTCGGAAACGGCGGGGATGACCAAAACCAGGGCGTCGGGCGGTTCCGCGGCCAACACCATCCACGGGCTGGCCCACCTGGGCGTGGCCACCGGTTTCGTGGGCTCGGTGGGGAACGACGACATGGGACGCTTCTTCAAGAAGGACTTGCTGGTCAACAAAATCCAGCCCATCCTGTTCCGGACCATGGACGAAACGGGTCGGGCCGTCGCCCTGATCAGCAAGGACTCGGAGCGCACCTTCGCCACCTACCTGGGCGCTGCGGTTCATCTGAGCGCCGACGATATCACCCACGATGTCTTCGAGGACTTCGACTACCTGTACGTGGAAGGCTACCTGGTCCAGAACCGGGAAATGATCGAGAAAGCCCTGCGCCTGGCCACCCAGGCCGGCCTCACCGTCTGCCTCGACCTGGCCAGCTACAACATCGTGGAAGAAAACCGGGATTTCTTTCTGAAACTGGTCCGTGACTATGTGAACATCGTGTTCGCCAACGGGGAAGAGGTGAGCGCCCTCATGGGCAAAGCACCGGAGCAAAGCGCCCGCGAGCTGGCCAAACATGCCGATGTGGCCGTGGTAAAGCTGGGAGCCGAAGGATCCATGGTGGTCCGGACCGACGAGCTGGTCCGCATTGGAGTCCGCCCGAGTCAGCCCGTGGATACCACCGGTGCGGGCGACCTCTACGCCGCCGGCTTCCTTTACGGACACATGAAGGGCCTGGACATGGAACGCTGCGGCAAGATGGGCGCCATTCTGGCCGGCACCATCATCGAAATCCAGGGTGCCAAAATGGACGAAGCGCACTGGGAACGGCTTCGCCGGGAAATCAAGACTCTGGAATCCTGAGCCGGCTGTCTTTCACCCGTCCCACTCCACTTCCACCATGTACCCCCCGTATTTCCGGATGTTGATCACCCGGTTCTGATCGAAATACAGGTACTGGCCCTTGATGCCCACGAGCCGCCCCTCGATCACGGGATCCTTGTCCAGATTCAGGCTTTTGACTTTGGCGGGATACTGCCGCACCGGATAGCGGATTTCAGTGATGCGGTCGTCGTCGCTGACATGGGCTTTCAGAGCGTCCGGCAGCAGCGCCGCCAGACGTTTCTTCTCCCCGGCCAGGTCCACCTCTCCGGGAACCTCCTCCATCAACATGGTCCGCCAGTTGGTTTTGTCCGGAACATGGTCCTTCAACGCCACTTCCAGGAGTCCGGCCGTGTACCGGTCCGGCGTCCGCCCCAGCACGATGGCCCGCACCGCCCCCTGGTCGATCCAGCGGGTGGGCACCTGGGTGTGCCGGGTCACCCCCACCTTGAGTCCGCTCGTCAACGACAAATACACCACGTGCTCGATGAGGCAATGGTCCCGGGCATAGACCATGTCCCGGGCCACCCCCTCGTGGGCCCGGCACAATTCGGGCCGAAGCACGCAGTCCTCCGTCTCCGGGGCGGTGGTGAAACAGGGATAGCAATAGCCCTGGGCAAATGATTTCGCGGTGGAACGGCCGCATTTGACGCAATGGATCTCGCCCTGGTAGCGGAGGCTCACATTTTTTTCAAGGCAGGCGTTCAGATCCACGCGTTCCGTCCCGACGGGCAGAAGATATTGAACGACAGGACCCTGCTCGCTGTGCATCTTCCGAAGAATTCCTTTCTGTTTCATGCAGGCAAGGTAGGAATTTCGTTTGAAGTAGAAATATTTTGGTACTATGTCTTGCATGGTATTTATTTATTTCCATATCTTTGCTTTGTATTGTTGCTTGCATTGACATTTATTACAGGATAACAAAGTACTATATCCCCAAAGACCATGAACATCGAAAACACAAAAGCGCAGATGCGGAAAGGGATCCTGGAGTACTGCATTCTTTCCATCTTGGATAAAAAGGATCTGTATACCTCCGACATCATCCAGGCGCTCAAGGAAAACGACCTCATCGTCGTGGAAGGAACCCTGTACCCCCTGCTCACACGGCAGAAGAACGCAGGACTCCTGGCCTACCGGTGGGAAGAGAGTCCCCAGGGACCCCCGCGGAAATATTACACACTCACCGAGATCGGGAAAACCTACCTGAAGGAACTGGACAAGTCCTGGACCTCCCTGATCAACTCCGTCAACTCCATCAAGAACCTTTCATAAGCCATATACCATGAAGAAAGCAATCAAAATCAACCTCAGCGGGATCATCTTCCACATCGACGATGATGCCTATGACAAGTTGAAAGCCTACCTGATTCCATCGACCGGCATTTCTCCAACAAGCAGGAAAGCAAGGAGATCATCGACGACATCGAATCCAGAATCGCCGAATTGTTCCAGGAACGCATTTCGGAGGAAAGCCAGGTGATCACCCTGGCCATTGTGAACGAGGTCATCGAGATCATGGGCAACCCCCAGGACATTGCCGATTCCTCGGAAACCGGAGCGGAAGACCCCTCCTTCCATCAGACCTATTCCCACGGAAGAAAGCTCTACCGCGACCCGGAGAACTCGGTCGTCGGCGGAGTCTGCGGCGGACTGGGGGCCTATTTCAACATGGACCCCATCATCTTCCGGCTCCTGTTCGTGGTCTTCTTCTTCGCAGGAGGCGCCTCCATTCTGGTGTACATCATCCTGTGGATCGTGCTGCCCAAGGCCGTGACCGCCGCCCAGAAGCTGGAAATGCGGGGCGAAAAGGTGAACGTGTCGAACCTGGAAAAAAAAATTCGTGAAGAATACGACACGGTCAAGGAAAACGTAAAGGAAAATGTGTCGCGTGCCAAAAACTCGGATTTTTTCGACGTTTTGGGAAGAATACTTCTGGTGTTTGTTAAGGTCATCCTGATCATCATCGGAACCGGGCTGGTCATTGCCGGCATCGGGATTCTGATCGGACTCATTGCCCTTCCTTTTGTTGGAATACACGTTTTTCCGTTCGAATCGCACCATTTTTCCCTGGGTGATGTACTCATACCCTTCACAGATCCCGTATCTGTCACTCTTCTGGTCATTGCCATCACCCTCCTGGTGTTGATCCCGGTGGGCGCCATGATCTACGGCCTGGTCAAGGTCATCTTCAACCTGAAAACCCACCACAAGGGCCTCACGGCCGGTGCCGTCACCCTGTGGATCGTGTCCCTGCTGACCATCATCGGAATCCTTGCCTTCGAGAGCGGCAATTTCTCCGATTCGGGACGGGAGGTGCTCAGCCAGGAGCTGTCCATCCCCTCCGACACGCTGGTGGTGGACTTCAACGACGACCAGGAGGATTACCTGCAGGATGAGTCCTTCCTGGACCTGGACGACCGCTGGTTTCTGCTGGAGGAAGGCGAAGCCTTTTACGGGGAGGTCACCCTGGACATCGAAAAAGCCGAGGGAGACAATTTTGTCCTGGAAATCCGGAAAAAATCAAAGGGCCGTTCCTGGGAACAGGCCAAGGAAAATGCGAACAACATCGACTACCGCTTCCGTACCGAAGGCTCCACGTTGGACCTGGACCCCTACTTCTCGGTGGATCTCGACGACAAATGGCGTTTCCCCCGGGTGGAACTGGTGATCCGGGTTCCGGTAGGCAAAGTGGTTGCGCTCGATGATGATTACAGGAACCTTTTGGAAGGGATCCACAATGTGAATCACCTTTCTGATTGGAATATGGCTGGAAAATCCTGGATCATGACCGAGGAAGGGCTGGAAAAAGTTGCAGAATAAAATAAATTATTTTGTATATTTGCCTCCCGGTTTTCGTAACCACTGATTGACCCGTGGTGTAATTGGCAACACGTCTGATTTTGGTTCAGAAGAGTCCAGGTTCGAGCCCTGGCGGGTCAACACCCAAACTGCAGAAACGCCCTGTCTTTCAACAAGACGGGGCGTTTTGTTTTTTCATCCTTTCTTCCCCGAATTCACGTAGTAACACCGGCGTGGTACGATCGTCCTTCCATTAGTTATCCTCCGCAACAAAGGATACAAAACACACTGAAACAAAAAGAATCCAAATGAACAGAACCCGTTCTTGCCTTTCTGTTTTGCCCCTCCTGCTGTTGTTGTTTCTTTCAACCTCTTGCTCCCGGACCCCAGAGCACATTTTAGCCTCAGACAAAGAATTGATCCTGGGGTGGATGAAGGCTGAAAAGGTGCCCACACTTGGGATTTGCCTCATTGAGGATGCAAAAATCCAGCAGATTGAAGTGCTTGGGACCCTAGAATACCATTCACCCGCGCCCGAGAAGACTCTTTTTAACCTCGCCTCTCTGACGAAGCCCTTGCTTTCGACAACGACCTTGCTCTTGGTCAGCAGAGGAGAGTGGCAGCTTGATGAACCCTTGTACCATTACTGGACCGATCCGGATGTCGCCAACGATCCCAATCATAAGAAGCTGACAACCCGGCATGTACTCAGTCACCAGTCGGGCTTGCCGAATTGGAGAGGACATGAACCCGATGGAAGGTTGTCCTTTGCATTTGAACCCGGCACCCAATGGAAGTATTCCGGGGAAGGCTTTGAATATCTTCGCAGAGCATTGGAAATCAAAACTGAAGCGCCCCTGGAGGTTCTCGTGGATTCCATCTTGTTCTCACCTCTGGGAATGAAAGACATTCGGTATTTCTGGGATGAGAACATGGATACCACCCTTTATGCAGAGAGGTACAATGAGGAAGGCATACTCTACGAAAAAGAACGGTGGTATTCAGCAAATGCCTCGAATCTGGTTCTGTCCACATTGGAGGATTATGGAAAATTCGCCGTCGCCGTATTGAAATCCCGGCACCAATCCCGGGAAGTCTGGGAGGAGATGATCAAACCCCAGGCAATCCTGGATAATGGAAGTACATTCGGATTGGGATGGCACCTAATACAAGATCTGTCCAATGGAAATTACGCCCTGACCCACACCGGAAGAAACAGGGGCCAGAATACGGTGATTGTCCTATTGCCACAAGAAGAGAAGGGAATCATCGTGTTTACAAATGGAGACCGCGGCGATCGTGTATACCAAAACATCCTTTCAGAATGTTTCGATCAGGGCAATGAAATACTGGATCGAATGAAATAATTCGAGACTCCCCGGAGGATCCACACCCAGACTGCAAAAACGCCCTGTCTTTCAACAAGACAGGGCGTTTTTCACTGGGGTGATCCCGGGCCGGGCTAGAGGCTGTCGCCGAAATCGGCCTTGAACTTGGCCACCAGCTTCTCCTGCCAGTCGGAGGTGGGCCTGAGCTTCCCGAAGAAAAAGCGAAGCACCTTGGGCTCCTCATAGAATTCAAGTCCCCCCACAAGCTCCCGGTTCTCATGGAGCCAGGCCAGGCGGTCGATGGTGTATTTCACCTGGGACAGGGTGAACACCCGGCGGGGCAGGGCCAGGCGAAGCAGCTCCACGGCCGCGATGTGGTCGCTGCCGTCTGCTTCCCGTTCCTCAGAGATGGTTCCCCGTTCCATGCCCCGGACCCCGCTCACGATGTAGAAAGCCGCCGCAAGGGAGCCGGCCCGGTACTGTTCCTTGGGCACGTGGGGCAGAAAGGCCATGGCGTCGATGTGAGCGCCCAGTCCGCCCGGAGGCGTCACCACCGGAATGCCGAGACGGACCAGCTCCTCCACCATGTACTTGATGAAGATGGGGCCCTGGTTGATCATCTCCTCGTCCATGGTTTCGTCCAAACCCACCGCCATGGCTTCCATTTCCCGGGTCGACATGCCGCCATAGGTGGAAAAGCCCTCGTAGAGGGGCAGGATCTCCAGCAGTTTCTTGTAGGTGCCTTCATCGTTGGTGACGATGCCCCCGCCCCGGACGTGACCCAGCTTCCGGGCCGAAAAGTAGAGGATGTCGGAGGAGTCGGCGAGGATTTTCGTGATCTCCCGGATCGACGAATCCTTGTATTTTTCTTCCCGGGTCTTGATGAAGTGCAGGTTGTCGGCCAGCAGACTGGCATCCACCACGAAGGGGATCCCGTGTTTGCGTGCGATCTTCCCGGTCTCGATGTAATTGTCCAGGGCCACGGGCTGACCGCCGATGAGGTTGGTGCCGGCTTCGATGCGGATGAAGGCGATTTTCTCCGCGCCCACCTTGTCGATGAGCTTTTGAAGCTCGACCAGATCCAGGTTTCCCTTGAAGGGAGCATCGCTCACCGGATCCAGGGCCTCGGGCAGGTGCAACTCCAGCACCTCGCCGCCGTTGACCTGGATGTGGGCCTTGGTGGTGGTGAAGTGGTAGTTCATGGGCACGGAGGTCCCGGGCTTCACAAACAAAAGGGAGAGTAGGTTTTCACAGGCCCGCCCCTGGTGGACCGGCAGGAAGTACTCCTTCCCGAAGATTTCCTGAAGCTTGTCCTTCAGGCGGGTGAAGGTGGCCGAACCGGCGTAGCTGTCGTCCACCACCAGCATGGAGGCGGTTTGTTTGTCGCTCATGGCATTGACCCCGCTGTCGGTGAGCATGTCCAGGTAAATGTCCTTGTTGTACAGCAGGAAGGTGTTGTTCCCAGCCTCTTCAATCGCTTTCAGCCTCCGTTCAATGGGTACCAGGTCGAGTCGCTGCACCATCCGTACCTTGTGCATCTCCAGGGGAAGTTCCTCGCCCAAATGGTATTTGATGTTTGCCATGTCGTAAATAACAGTTTTAGTGAATGATAGAAATAGTTTGTGTCAGTTCGATAGAAAAATACGTCCAAGGCTAACAAATATAGAGATATCTCCGAGATTTCCTTAAGTTTCTTCAACCTCCCCCCGGCTATTGGCTGCAACGACTGTTCTCCCGGAACCCGGAAAAACCCAGCAATCAAAACGCATTTACGTAGGAACACTGATGGTAAATACGCGCAAAAGAAAGGGGAAAGGAAACGGTGATTCACGGGGAAACACCCATGACACGAAACCGGCCATGCCTTACATTTACTTTCTTGATCCATGTTCCAATTCATTCAACGTCATGAAAAATAATTCCTTGAAAGGCATCCTGATCCTGAGTCTGTCCCTCCTGATGATCCCCACACTGCAAGCCCAGGTGGGTCTTGAACTGGAAGTCCGGCCACGGACCGAATTCCGGAACGGATACAAAAACTCCCAGTCCATCGCTGGCCAGGTCCCGGAGTTTGTCACCTCCCAACGGACTTCCCTGGGGGTCAGTTTCGGCGGAAAAGTCAATGGCTACGTGAATGTCCGGGATGTCCGAACCTGGGGAGAGGAGACCGTCAAAAAAGACAACCCCGGTCTGTTCATCAAGGAAGCCTGGATGGAAGTCCCCCTGGCACCCGGGTGGACGGTCAAAGCCGGACGGCAGGAACTCAAATACGACGACCAGCGCATCCTGGCGGCCACCAACTGGAACCAGGTGGGAACCTCCCACGATGTGGCCATCGTGAAATTCAAGGCGGACAGATTCCAGCACCACCTGGGGTTGGCCTACAACAACGAAACAGGTTCGTCCAACTTCGAAAGCTGGTACCCCCTGCCCTATTACAAAGCCCTGATCATGGCCTGGTTCCAATTCAAGATCGGCGAATCGACCCAGCTGTCTCTGCTCGGAGTGAACGACATCAATGCCAAAGACAGCACCACCCACGACTATTTCTCCCGCTACACCTACGGAGGAACATTAAAAATCAAACCGATGGATGCGTTGAACATCAACGCAACCGCTTTTCTCCAACAGGGTCTCAACACCTCCGGCAAGAAAGTGAACGCCCACCTGGTGTCCGTTCTGGCCGACTGGAGCTTTGCCGGTGGAACCGGGCTGAGCCTGGGAACCGACCTATTCAGCGGGAACGATCCCAACACCCCTTCGGAAACCGACCATGTGTTCAACAAGCTGTACGGAGCAGTCCACAAATACCTGGGATACATGGACTACTTCCCCAGCTCCAAGCATGGGATCCTTGATCTATACGGGGGCCTTGAACTGAATCCCTTCGACAAATCCACCCTGTCGCTGATCCTCCACCGGTTCGAATTGCCCCATGCCTACACCCACCCTACCGACGGAACCCAGCTCGATCGAACGCTGGGAACCGAGTTCGACATCGAGCTGGGATTCGACATCTCAGACAACGCCTCTTTCGGTTTCATTCATGCCATCCTGTGGGGAACGCCCACCATGGATGTGGTGAAAGGTGGTGAGCACGAGACGTTCAGCAATTTTGCCATGGTCATGATTACCTGGAAACCTTCCTACAAATGGAATGCGACGGAATGACGGTAACCCAAAAGAAAACAAGCCATGTCAACCCAAGGAAGAAAGACAAAAATCATTTACAAACTTCTCCTTCCCCTGAGCCTGTCCGTGCTGGCCGCCCTGACTTTGATCATCCTGATCAGCCGCCGGTCGGTGGTCCGGGCCAACGAATCCACCACCGACGACATCATCACAAGCAAAATCAACGATGTGGAGGCCACCCTCAACAACATGGGGGACAAAGCCCTCTATTCGGCCAGCATCTGCGCCGGACTCGATTTCGTGGAGGATGCCTACGAGCAATACTATGAAACCGGCGACCTGGCCGGCTCATCCCAGATCATCCGGGACAAAATCGACAAGGTCAATTCGTCCATTCAAACCAACCTGGACCAGCAGCCGAAAATTCACTACCACCTGCCACCGGCCCGGTCCTTCATCCGCTGCTGGTCGGCAAAGAACGGAGACGACATTTCATCGTTCCGAAACACCATCCTGCAGATATCCAAAGACCACCAACCCATCCAGGGACTGGAGATGGGGCGGGGAGGCTTTGTCATGCGCGGACTGGCCCCCATTCTGTCGGAGGACGGATCCTACCTTGGTTCGGTTGAGATATTGCTGGGAATCGAAAACCTGCTGAGCAAATCGAAGAACCGGGACAACGAACAGCTGGCCATGTACATGCATTCCGACCAGCTCGAAATAGCCACCGATTTCCTGGAAGCCAGCTCCTCCAATGTGTCCTCCAACGAAGTCAGCATCGGGGACTACATCATCATCGACAAAACCGCGGTGGAATTCCGGCAGGACCTGCTCACGGCCGAAGATTTCGAATCGGCCCGGGAAGGAATCCGGATCGTGGAGCGGGGCAACTACAAATTCGGTTTGTACCCGGTCTTGGATTTCTCGGGTCAGCTCATCGGAATGGGCGTGTACCAGCTCGACATCACCGAATTCCACCAGGCCATGCAACGCATGAATCTGTCCATCCTGGGCATCGGGGCCCTCATGATCCTGGGTCTGGTCGTTATGATCTACCTCATGCTCAAGCTGTTTGTATCCGGGCCCGCCAACCGGGCCAAAGCCTTCATCGAATCCATCACCGAAGGGGACCTCACCACAGACATCGAGATCACCTCCCATGACGAAATCGGCCAGATCCTGCAGCACATTGTGGACATGCGCGACAAACTGAAGGAGATCGTGGAGGGAATCACGGCCGGCTCCCGGCAAATTGCGTCGGCCAGCTCCGAAATCGCCACCAGTTCCCAGCAATTGTCCCATGGCGCCACGGTCCAGGCATCCAGTACCGAGGAAACCTCTTCCACCATGGAACAAATGGCATCCAACATCCAGACCAACAGCGAAAACTCGGCATTGACGGAAAAAATCGCCAAGGAGGCGGCCTCCGGCATCCGGGAAGGCTATGAGTCGGCCTCCCTTTCGGTGAAGGCCATGAAAGACATATCGGAGAAAATCAACATCATCAACGACATCGCCTTCCAGACCAACATCCTGGCGCTGAACGCGGCGGTGGAAGCCGCCCGCGCCGGCGAAAACGGGAAGGGCTTTGCCGTTGTGGCCGCTGAAGTCAGGAAACTGGCCGAAAAAAGCAAGGTGGCCGCCAATGACATCGTGGAGCTGTCCAAGGAGGGAGTGTCGGTTTCCCAGAAGGCCGGGGTGAAGCTGTCCGAACTTGTTCCCAAGATCGAGAAGACCGCCAACCTGGTGCAGGAAATCACCGCATCCTCCAACGAGCAGAACTCGGGCGTCCTGCAGGTCAATACGGCCATCCAGCAATTGAACGACGTCACCCAGGGCACGGCCGCTTCGGCCGAGCAGCTGGCTTCCAATTCCCAGGAGCTCACCGCCCAGACCGAGCATCTCCGGGAACTCATCTCCTTCTTCCGCATCGAATCGCAGAATTCCTGGCAGGCCCGGCCGGTCCTTTCCCGGACCGTGGAGGAGGCGGAAGAAGAATTCGATGAACCCATGGAGCGGGAGGAGGTTCGGGAAGTGGAACACTACGATACCTATTAACAGCTTGCGACACCGTTCTTAAAAAGTTCTTTGCCACAGGACTCATATAATGTGTAGTTTTGTGCAAAGGGCTTTTTTTATGCGGATTCGATTGCTTATGCTTGGCTTCGTCCTTCTGGGTCTGTCCGGGAAGGCAGCCGCCCAGATCAACCTCTACGTGGGAGGCGGATTTCACGGCAACTATTCCTGGCTTCGGGGCGATGAGCACACCTTTGAACCGGGCTTCGGAGGAGGCCTGAGCTTCATCTACTGGGAGTACGAATACTGGTTTGTCAAAGCGGGCATCGATTACATGAAAAAAAGCTCGTCGATGCTCGACTACCCCGAGGAATACGAGGTGCCCATCGAGAGTCCCGACGACAAGGTCCAGATTTCCTACACCGAACACCTGATCGGCATTCCGCTGACCGTGTATTTCCGTCCCCTCGAATCGGGCAACAACGCCTTGCTGGTGACGGGAACCATGGAAATGATGGCGGTTGCCAAGTTGCAGGAACACACCGAAGAATACGGGGATGTGGTCCTGAAAGGGGGCGATGCGAAGACCTGGACCAAAACCAACATCGGCATCGGGGCCGGGTACCAGCGCATGCTACAGAAGCACATGTACCTGAATGCCTATCCCTCGTTTCAGGTCGACATCCGGGGAGCGCGGGCCTACAATTCCATCCTGTTCACCGTGGAGCTGATCTTCGGCGTGTATTGACCCCCCCTAAAACTGCATGATCCGGCACGCGTGCAACTCTCGGCGGTAGGTTTTCGACTGGCCGCCGCACAGGCCATCCAGCTCGGCCCAGAATCCGGGTCCGTGATTGGGGTGGTGGATGTGGACAAGCTCGTGAAGGATGACGTAATCGCGCAGGTGGGGCGGCACCATGACCAGCCAGGAGTTCAGGTTGATGCCGTTTTTGCGGTTGCAGCTCCCCCAGCGGGTGGTCATCCGGCGGATTTTCACATCCCGGACCGCAAATCCGTGCCGTGCGGCAAGCTCCCTCACCCGGGCTGTCAGCACCGTCCGCCCTTCCTCCAGCAACACCCGCCAGATGGCCTCCTCCACGCTGTCCTCTCCGTTTTGAAGGAGCACCCGGACCTGCCTGTCTCCCACCCGGATCCAATCGCCCGGGGAGGGAAGCGACCCCTGCATCCCCTTGTTTTTCTGTCGTTTCAGCACCCGGATCACCCAATCCCGTTTGCTTCCGAAGAAGGCTTCGGCCGTTTGCTGACTGACCCGGCCGGGCACGGTCACGCGCACGTCGCCCCGGGCATTGATCCGGATGGCCAGGTTTCTGGCCCGGGGGTTGCGGACATACCGGACGGTTCCGATCCCCGCATAATTCGCAAGTTTTTCCCGTTTATACACTCAGATGTAACCGCTTATCCATAACTTTAGCCCTCTAAACCTTCGGACCATGCGAGAGAAACTTCTGATCGGCGCGCTTGGCCTGATGTTCCTGCTTCCCCTGACCGCACAAAACAAATGGTCTTTGGCAGATTGCATCAGCTATGCCATGGAAAACAACATTCAGATCAAGCAGGCTGTTTTGACCACCGAATATAACGAAAACATGTTGAAAGCCGCCAGGCTGGGTCAGATCCCCAACCTGAATGCCAGTTCCAATTACAGCTATTCCTGGGGACGTGCCTTGGACCAGACCACCTATCAGTTCACCAACGACCAGCAGATCAACTCCATCAACATGGGGGTGAGCTCCTCCACAACCCTGTTCAACGGTCTGCGCATCCGCAACACCATCCTGCAGAACGAACTGGACCTGCTGGCCAGCTACCAGGATGTGGAAAAAATCAAGAACGACATATCCCTTAACATCGCCGCCGCCTACCTGACCATCCTGTTCAACCGGGAGCTGGTGGCCGTCACCCGCAACCAGACCGATATCACCCGCCAGCAGGTGGAACGCACCCGGAAGATGGTGGATGCGGGGAAACTGGCCGAAGGCAGCTTTCTGGAAATCCAGGCCCAGTTCGCATCCGAGGAACTCAATGTGGTCAACGCCGAGAACCAACTGGAAATTTCCCTGCTGAACCTCCAGCAAATGCTCGACTTGCCCATCGATTCCACCTTCGATGTGTCCATTCCCCAGCTGCCGGATCCTGGCACCGAGATGGACGTGTACGATCCCCGGGCCATTTACCGCACGGCCGAACAGAACATGCCCCAGATCAAAAGCGCCGAACTTGGCGTGGAGAGCTCGGAAAAGGGATTGAAAATCGCGGAAGGAAACCGCTACCCCCGCCTGACCCTGTCGGCCAACTACAACACGGGCTATTCCGACATCCGCCAGCAAGTGGTGGATCCGGGCACCCCGGTCCAGTTGCCCATCGGGACCACGGCCGGCGGCGAGGATGTCTATTCCTACCCCCAGACCGTTCCGGTGTACGGAGCCTATCCCTTCTTCGACCAGGTCCGCGACAACACCTCGGTTGGGGTCGGTCTGGGTTTGTCCATCCCCATCTTCAACGGATGGCAGGTGAATTCGAACATCGCCAATGCCCGGATCTCCCTGGAAAATTCCCAGCTGGAGCTGCAGAGCCGGAAACTCTCCCTGTACGCCAACGTGAATCAGGCCAACGCCGATGCGGTGGCGGCCCTGAAAAAATTCACGGCCACCCAGCATGCCCTGGTCTCCATGGAAGAATCGTTCAAATACACGGAAAAGAAATTTGAGGTCGGTCTCGTCAACACGGTGGATTACAACGCGGCCAAAAACCAGCTGACCGCCACCCAGTCCGATCTCCTGCAGGCCAAGTACGATTACATCTTCAAAACCAAAATCCTCAACTTTTACCGGGGCGAACCCATCACACTTTAAACAGAGACTCATGAAATCAAAAAGACTCCTGCTGATCATCCTTGTCGTCATTGTCGCCCTGGTCGTCTTCCTTGGAGTGGCCAACAAAAAGGGCCTCATCGGTGGTGACCACTACCTGAAGGTCGCCACGGAAAAGGGCGCGGAGCGGGACATCATTGAACTCATCACGGCCAACGGCAAAATCCAGCCGGAGACAGAGGTGGCCATCTCACCGGATGTGTCCGGGGAGATCGTGGACCTGGTGGTGGAAGAAGGCGATGAGGTGATCAAAGGTCAATACTTGCTGAAAATCAAGCCGGAAGCATATGAAATGGCCAGGAACCGGGCCGAGGCATCCCTCAACAATGCGCGGGCCCGGCTGAAGCAGGCCGAATCCCAGCTGGAGCTGGCAAGCCTCGACTACAAACGGAATTCCAGCCTGTACGAGGAGAAAGCCATTTCTGAAGCGGAATTCGAGCAGAGCCAGACCACCTACAACACCTCCCTGGCGGAAAAAGAAGCCGCCGAGTTTTCGGTCCAGAGCGCCAAGGCCACCCTGGACGAAGCAGAAGAATCTCTGGACAAAACCTCCATCTTCGCTCCCATGTCGGGGACCATTTCCCGACTGGCCGTGGAGCTGGGGGAACGGGTCGTGGGGACCTCCATGATGTCGGGGACGGAAATGCTCCGCATCGCCGACCTGAGCCGCATGGAAGTGGAAGTGGAAGTCAATGAGAACGACATCGTGCGGGTCGGCTACCGCGA
The DNA here is from genome assembly GCA_041393235.1 of Bacteroidales bacterium. Lineage (GTDB taxonomy): Bacteria > Bacteroidota > Bacteroidia > Bacteroidales. The sequence continues at coordinate 30,370 of JAWKKO010000010.1, read as the reverse complement.
CACCGCCCTCATCGAAGTGGATGCCTATCCCGACGACCGGTTCAAAGGCGTGGTGTCGGAAATCCCGGTCTCGGCCAACACCACCGGGGTCACCACCGACCAGGTCACCAACTTCATGGTCAAGATCCTCCTGTTGCCCGAGTCCTACCAGGCCAAAGTCACCCAGCGCAATCCCTACCCCCTGCGCCCGGGCATGTCGGCCACGGCCGACATCCAGACCAACCGGAAATCGGGGGTCTTCACCATCCCCATCCAGGCCGTGACCACCCGGACCGACACCACGGGCAACACGGCACCGGGGGAACCGGAGACCATGCAGACCGGATCCATCAGCTCCGACGGCACGGTGCAGGGCAGCACCGAACGGGTGGCGGAACAGACCGAAGGGGAACCCGTGGTGGTCGTGTTCGTGGTGGAAGAAGGGAAAACGGTCATGAAACCGGTGAAAACGGGCATTCAGGACAACAACTACATCGAGGTGCTGTCGGGCGTGGAAGCGGGACAGGACGTCGTCATCGCGCCCTATTCGGCCATCTCCCGGCAGCTGAGAAACGGACTGCAGGTGGAGGTGGTGACCCAGGAAGAATTGTTCAACGACGACAACAAGGACTGATCCGGTTTCATGGGCCAGCTGATCCTGCACATTGAAACAGCCACCGACATCTGCTCGGTGGCCCTGTCGGAGGACGGCCGCTGCATCGCCGTGGAGGAAAGCGGCCCGGAACGGGCCCATGCCCGCCTGCTGAGTCCCTACATCCGCACCCTCTTCGAGAAAGCGGGGAAGACCATGGGGGACCTGAGTGCGGTGGCCGTGAGCAAAGGGCCCGGGTCCTACACGGGTTTGCGGATCGGCGTCTCCACCGCCAAGGGCATCGCCTACGGCCGGGACATCCCTCTGCTCTCGGCGGGCACCCTGGAGAACCTGGCCTTCGGAGCCAGCCGCCGGCCCGAATTTCTCCGGTTGCAGGAAGAGCACCCCGACATCCTGCTGTGCCCCATGCTGGATGCCCGCCGCATGGAGGTGTATGCGGGGATCTGGAACCACCGCCTGGAGCCCGTGCGGGAAGTCACCGCGGAAATCATCGACGAAACCAGTTTCCGGGACCTGCTGGAGTCCGGTCCCGTTTGCTTTTTCGGCAACGGATCCGGAAAGTGCCGGGAGGTCCTGCCCCACCCCAATGCCCGCTTTTTGGAGGACGTGAATCCGTCGGCCCGGCACATGACCGAACCCGTGACACGCGCCTGGAACGCCGGGGATTTCGAAGACGTCGCCTATTTCGAACCCTTCTACCTGAAAGATTTTGTGGCCACGGTTCCCCGGAAAAAAGTGCTTTGACGGGGGACTTTTGCACATTTTGATATCTTTGCACTTTAATCCAGAATTATGGCAACAACAGCGGATTTCCGGAACGGACTGTGTCTCGAATTCAACAACGACCTGTACACCATCGTCCAGTTCCAGCATGTGAAACCGGGGAAAGGACCCGCCTTCGTGCGGACGAAACTGAAAAGCCTGACGTCGGGCAAGGTCATTGAAAACACGTTCTCGGTCGGTGTGAAGATCAACACGGCCCGGGTCGAACGGCGTCCCTACCAGTACCTGTACACCGACGATTTGGGGTTCCATTTCATGCACATGGAAACCTTCGAGCAGATTTCCCTGCAGGGGGGGATGATCGAAAATTCCGACCTGATGAAGGAAGGCCAGTCGGTGGAGATCGTGGTCCACGCCGACACGGAATCCCCGCTTTCGGTGGATCTGCCGCCCTTTGTGGAGCTTGAAGTCACCTACACCGAACCGGGGGAGAAGGGGAACACCGCCTCCTCCTCGGCTCTGAAACCCGCCACCATGGAGACCGGCGCCACCATCAACGTCCCCCTGTTCATCGAGAACGGTGAAAAAATCAAGGTGGACACCCGCGACCGCTCCTACTCGGAACGGGTGAAGAAATAGGAAACCAACACCTGACCGAGGATGGGCAAAAGCTCGGAAAACAGGCACAAAATAGCCACCTTCAAGCTCAATGCGTTGCTGGACATCACCCTGGCCATCAACGACAACCTGTCGACCACCGAACTGATCCGGCGGTATGAGAAACTGCTGACCGATGACCTGGACATCGGCAAGGTGATTGTGCTCAAGTATTCCGACAAATGGGAATGCCTGCTGAATTCGGGGTTCGGACACAATTTCTTTCAGAAAATTGATGTCACCCGGGACCTTCTGCCCTTCCAGGAAATCTCCTTCATCACCTCGGAGCCCCAGAATTTTCCGGAGCTGGTCGACATCGTCATTCCCGTGTCGCACAAGGACAAGGCCATTGCCTTCGTGCTCATCGGCGACATCGAGGAAGAAGGCGAGGGCGTGAGTCCCATCATCAAGCACCTGCGTTTCATCCAGACCCTGTCGAACATCATCACGGTGGCCATCGAGAACAAGCGCCTGTTCCAGGAAACCCTGCGCCAGGAAGCCCTGAAGCGGGAAATGGAGCTGGCCAGCCGCATGCAAACCATGCTGATCCCGGAAAAGGATCGGCTTCCCTCCAACGGGTCGATCCGGATGAAGGCCTTTTACCACCCGCACTTCGAGGTGGGCGGGGACTACTACGACGTGGTTCAGCTCGCCAGGGACGAGGTGGGCTTCTGCATCGCCGACGTCAGCGGCAAGGGGATCAGCGCCGCCATCCTGATGTCCAATTTCCAGGCCAACCTGCGTGCCCTGTTCACCAAGAAATACAGCCTGACCGAGACCCTGAACAGCCTCAACGAGCGGGTCATGAACAGCGCCAAGGGGGAAAAATTCATCACCCTGTTCATTGCCCGCTACCACTACGGGACCCGGGAACTGAATTACGTGAACGCCGGACACAATCCGCCCCTTCTTTACGAACCCGACAAAAAGAAACTCACCCTGCTCAGCAGCGGATGCGTGGGCATGGGCATGCTGGACGACCTGCCCTTTGTGAATGAAGCCACCCTCCGGCTCGATCAGCGGGCCAAGTTGTTCTGTTACACCGACGGACTCGTGGAAGTCATCAAGGACAATGGTATCACCTTCGGGACCGAGGACCTGGAAGAGGAGCTGTGCAACGAGGCCTCCCTGGAGGAAAACATCCGGAGCATCATCGCCCGCCAGCAAATCCTGGAGGGATCGGCGTCCATCTTCGACGACATCTCCATCCTGGGTGCCGAAATCCCCGGCGACGACGGCTTCCCGCCCGAAAATACCTAGAATCAGGCACCTTCCTCTCCGCCCCGGTGGTACACATCCATGGCCACCAGCATGGCACTGAATCCCCAGAACAGGACCGAAATCTTGTCGGTATCCAGGAAATTGTTCATCACCCCGTGCAGGTAGTACGACACCAGCCCCACCAGCACGGCCACCGACCAGATCCGGACGGCATGGCGCTTTGCCGTGTAATGCACCCGCAGTCCCGTGTACACCGTGGTCCCCATCACAAGCAGGATGGCCAGCAATCCAAGAGCCCCGCTTTCCGAGGCAGCCAGGAGGTATTCGCTGTGGGCCGTCCCCATGGTGCCGAAATCCGTGGAAATCCGGGTCTTTTCATAGGACCGCTGAAAGCGTCCGTATTCAAACTGGTAGGTCCCAGGTCCGAACCCGAACAGCGGCTTGTCCAGGAACATCCGCCAGGCACAGCTCCACCGGTTGATCCGTTCCAGGTTCGACTGGTCGGTGGTGATGTTCGACATGGACTGGATGTGCTCGGTGAACTCCCCCGATGATTCCACACGGTTTTGCTCGAGCCGGATCATCAGGTCGGTTCGCACCGAAAAAAACAGGATCATCACGGCCGCCAGACCCACCAGAAGGTACTCGAACCGCACCCGGAGCCGGATCAGGACCCAGACCCCGGCGCTGGCCAGGATGCTCAGCCAGGTGGCCCGGGTGTAGGAGACCGCCGTGGCAAAGACGAACAGCAGAAGGAGCAGCACCATCAGGAAACGCAGGTTCCGGTTCTCTTTCGGGACGAAGGCGAACAGGGCCAGCAGGACGGGCAGGACAAGCCCCAGGCTCGCCCCGTAGGACGTGTGGTCGCTGTAAAAAGGCCGGCTCACGCTGTGGGCATGGACCTGGCTGGTGAAACCGTACCCCGCATGGTTCACCAGGGTGTACACGATCACAACGGCAAAGGCCCCTAAAAAGACCCAGGCGTACCGGTACATCGTCCGCTCCTTCTGAAACATCCGCGCGGCCAGGAAGTAAAACGCCGTCACAAACCAGAGGCGGGAGACCAGCACCTTGAAGGACACGAGCAGATCGGTGCTCGTGAGGCTGGTGACGAACATCCAGGCCAGGTGGAAATACACGGCCAGGGTCACCGGGTGGCGGAGGACCTTCAGATCGAGTCGTTCCCCCCGCAGGTACTTGATCACAAACAGCAGGAGCAGGCCGGCCAGCAAGGGCTCGGTGGGCAGAGACATGTTGATGGACAGGCCCGTCACGAGCCGGCTCAGGGGAATGGACAGGGGCACGAAAAAGACGACCACCAGCAGGAAACGCTCCATGGAGACCAGGGCCAGGGCCACAAAAAAGAGAAGCACCGGCAGCAGGGGCACATAGTACACCTCCAGGGCCATCATCACGGCGTTCAGGGCGATGAAGGTCAGCAGGATGCCCCAGAGGAGGAGCCCGGACTGTTTTTCCTGCCGCAGGGGGATCATGTTTCTTTCCGCTGGGCCAGCCTGTCCCGGATGTTGTCCCTCACAATGAGGACAATGAGGGCAAAGAGCAGGGAGGCGAAGGTGGTCACGATTACAATCAGGGATTTGTTGGGATAGGCCTTCTTCTCGGACGGATGGGCCCGTTCCACCACGAATTTGTAGGGCAGGTTCTGCTCCACTTCCAGGCGGGCTTCGTTGAGCCGCTGGCTCAGGTCGGCCACGATCTGGGATTCATTGAGCCAGAGGATGAGGGTGGACACATAGGCCGGTGCGCTTTCGGCCAGCACCCGGGCCAGCTTGTCCGATTCACGCAGGCCCGGTGTTTGGAAACGGTCTTTCACGGCGGCTCCCACCCGTGCCAGGGTGTCGTCCAGGAGGGCCAGGCTGTGTTCGGCCTCCGTGTAGGCCTGGTTCACCAGCCGGTAGGCCTCGTGGGCCCGCTCCTTCCGCATCTCGTTGTACACCGTGTCCACCAGGTCGCAGATGTCGTTTGCGATGCCGGCGGCCACCACCGGGTCGCGGTCCATGACGGAGATCTCCACCGACATGAATTCGGTGAGCCGGTACTTGATGTTGTTGGTGTACTGCTCGTGGAGCCGGGTGTAGGGATACTTGTCGTCCGGAGAGATCTCGTAGTGCTCCATGAGGTTGTATTTCCCGATGATCCGGCTCCGGATGGGTTCCGAGTGCAGGACCTGGAGCAACTGCTCGGCCTGCTCTTCCGCCCCGAAGGCATAGGCGCTTTCCCGTCCCGAATAGTTCTTGGAAAGCAGCTCCTTGGAAATGGCGGCATTGGAGGCCGGGAACATGATCACCGAGGACTGGAACATGGGGGTGATCAGCAGGGACACCACGATGGATGTGATCCCGGCCACCAGGCCCACCAGGATCAGGACAAGCCGCTTCTGCCAGAGGTAGATCAATAGATCCACAGAGCTGAAGCTGAAGGCATTGTGTTCTTTGTTCTCCATATCGATTGTCTTAGGCTTCTTTCACGCGAAGGAGGAAATAGTTCTTCTTTCCCCGTTGCACCACCAGGTACTTTCCCTTGATGAAGTCGGCGGCCGTCACGGGCTGATCCGGATTCTCCAGCTTGGTCTTGTTGATGCTCACCCCGCCCCCGGAAATCAGACGGCGGCCCTCCCCCTTGGAGGCAAACACGCCGGTGTCCACCGCCAGCAGGTCGAGCGCGGGAATGGCCGTTTCCACCGGGGCAATCTCGAACTGGGGCACGCCGTCGAACACCGACAGGAACACGTCCTCCCGGATAGAGCGCAGCGATTCGGTGGTCCCTTTGCCGAAGAGGATGCCGGAGGCTTCCAGGGCCAGGTCGTATTCGTCCCGGGAATGGACCATGACGGTGAGTTCTTCCGCCAGCTTTTTCTGCATGGCCCGTTCGTGGGGGGCCTCCGCATGGAGGGCCACCAACTCCTCGATGGCCGTCCGGTCGAGCATGGTGAAGATCTTCAGGTATTTCTCCGCGTCCTCGTCGGACACGTTCAGCCAGAACTGGTAAAACTTGTAGGGCGACGTGCGGACGGGATCCAGCCACACATTCCCCTCTTCGGTCTTCCCGAATTTTCCCCCGTCCGATTTGGTGATCAGGGGCCAGGTGAGGGCGAAGGCTTCGCCCCGCTCGATGCGGCGGATGAGCTCGGTGCCCGTGGTGATGTTCCCCCACTGGTCCGATCCCCCCATCTGCAGCTTGCAGCCCAGGTCGCGGTAGAGGACCTGAAAATCGTAGCCCTGCACCAGCTGGTAGGTGAATTCGGTGAAGGACATGCCCGAATTGCTTTCGCTGCCCAGGCGTTTTTTCACCGAATCCTTGGCCATCATGTAATTGACCGTGATGTGCTTCCCGATGTCGCGGATGAAGTCCAGGAAGGAAAACGCCTTCATCCAGTCGTAGTTGTTCACCATCAGGGCGCGGTTGGGCGCCGGGGTTTCGAAATCGAGGAAGTTGGCGATCTGCCTTTTGAGGGCCTCCTGGTTTTGCCGGAGGGTGGGCTCGTCGAGCAGGTTCCGCTCCTGGGACTTCCCGCTGGGATCGCCGATCATTCCGGTGGCTCCGCCCACCAGGGCCACGGGCCGGTGTCCGGCCGCCTGCAGGCGCTTGAGCATCATCACCCCCACGAGGTGACCGATGTGGAGGGAGTCGGCCGTGGGATCGATCCCCACGTACACCGTCACCATTTCCTTCTTCAACAACTCGTCCGTTCCGGGCATGATGTCGTGGATCATGCCCCTCCATTGCAACTCTTCCAGCAGTCCGGTATTGATTTTCACATTCATGGATTTAAATCACAGTTTCTTCCGCGTCCTTCTTCCGCTCCACGGGAAGCATGTTCTTCCAGTCCTGGTTCTTCAGGTAGGGAAAGACCAGGGGGGCGAAGGACGACAGGGGTTTGTACAGGAGGGAGCCTTCGATGCGCTCGGGTTTGACGATCTGTTTCTCGGCGTTCACCTGGTTGACGGGCCAGAGGATCATGCTCAGCACGAAGGCGGTCACCACCACCCCGAAGGCCATGCCCAGGATCCGGTTCACAAAACCCAGGGCCACCGCCTTCACCAGCTTGTCGGCAAAGAACGCCACCAGGTGCACCGCCACCACGATGGTGAGGAAGGCCACGGCAAAGGCGATCACGTGCAGATGCTCCGGGGCGATGTGGAACAGCCGGTCCAGAAAACCGGCGAACACCGGCCGGAACTTCATGGCTCCCAGGATCCCCAGCACCAGGGCCAGCAGGGAGGCGATCATGAAGATCAGTCCCTTCTTGAAGCCCCGGTAGAGGGCAAACAACAGGGGGACCAGAAAGAGGATGTCGAGGGCGTTCATGGGCTTCGGCGATGAAGCCACAAAATAAGGCAATTCTTTGGAAAAGACGGACCGGAAAAAGGGATTTCTTCCCCTGCCTCCGGTCCCCCTCCGTCTACCAGCGGTTGTGCCGGCCGAACACGAACCGGCCGCTCAGGGCCACGTTGAAGGTCACGTCGTTGCCCCAGTAATTGAACACATTCCACTCGGGCCGCCAGTCGAGCCCCAGCTGTATGGGTCCCACGAGAATGTAGGCCCCCAGATCCAGGGCAAAATTGCCGAAGAACTCGTCGTACCAGTCGGAGTAACCCAAGCCGCCGCCGATGCCGCCGTAGATCCCCGATCCGGGGTTGTTGGTGAATTCAAAAAGCTTCAGGCCGGTGAGCTTCCAGGAGTCGTTGGCCCAGCCCAGGTCGAACTCGCTCCGGCCCAGCTTCTGGATGGAAAGTTCCCCGCCGCCGTACGCGTTGCCGTCCACCCCGAGGATGCCCCGGGCACCGATGCCGGTCTGCCCGTTCGCCAGGGAAGAAAGTGAAACAACGAAGATCAGGAGCAGGGTGTATCGAAGGGTTTTCATGATGTCTTTGGTTTGGTTTGATTGCATGAAACAGACCTTTCAAAAACCGGTCCAAACTCGCAAGAATTGGGAAAAATACAGGGAATCAGACAAGTACGGACAACACATCCGCCAGGCTTTCGACCCGGAGGAAACGATCCGATTCCGGATCCACGTCCACCTCCTCGTGAGCCCAGGTGGTGTGGTAGGGCACGTGGATGGTCCGGGCGCCCAGCTCGAGGGGGGGAAGGATGTCGGATTTCATGGAGTTCCCGATCATCAGAAACTGCCGGGGGGCGATGTCGAGGTGCTTCAGAAGCTTCCGGTAGTTGAACACCTGCTTGTCGCTCATGATCTCGATGTGGTGGAAGTAATCGGCAATGCCCGAACGCTCCATCTTCCGCTCCTGGTCGAGCAGATCCCCCTTGGTGGCCACGATGAGCCGGTGGTTTGGGGCAAGGGCCTGGAGAACCTCGGGAATCCCCTCGAGAAGCTCGATGGGCCGCTGGAGCATGTCCTTGCCCATGTCCAGGATGGCGGAAACCGTTTCCGGAGCCAGGCGTTCGCCCGTGAGCTTCAGGGCACACTCCAGGAGCGACAGGGTGAAGGCCTTGATGCCGTAGCCGTACAGCTCCATGTTTTCCATTTCGGTCCGGAACAGAGCCCGGGAAATGTCGCCCCGGACTTTGTAGGCCGAAATCCACTCCACAAATTGCTTCTCACTCTCCCTGTAGTAGGGCTCGTTCACCCACAGGGTGTCGTCGGCATCGAAACCGATGACCCGGATGTCGTCCGCTGGAAACATGGTCTCTCGCATCGTTTGGTAACACAAAGGTACAACCTTCCGGGAAAGGATCAATGCCGAACAGCATCTCCGCCGGGCCGATTCCAGGAAACCAATCCCAGATCCCGGGGAAAGACTTCCTCCCGGGTCACCGTGATGCTTTTCATCCGGGCCGAGGGCAGGTCATGGCCCGATTCCGGGAAGAACCCCAGGGCGGTCAGCCGTCCGCTCAGCGTGGATCCCGAGTCGATGTCGACCGACACCAGGCGGTTCTCCCGCCGGGTCCGCCGCATTCCGAGGTCATCCTCCACAAAATGAAACTGGCTCAGTCCGTTGGCCAGGGCAAACCGCTGCATCTTCGGGACCGGGGTGTGGCCGTGGACCACCACGCAACCCGACCAAAGATCCGGCGAGCTGTGGAAGAAGCCCTCCCGGCTCCAGAGGAAGGAATCGTCCGGCTCGAGGTGACGGTTCAGGAGGTAGGCGTTGTGATCCCGGTGGTTCTGCATCGCCAGCTGGTCGGCCAGGGGGATGGCCGGGGAGACTCCCGCGTGGGTGGCCAGGACCTTCCGGCCCGACCCCAGGTCCACCAGGAAGGCGGGCTTCAGACTTCGCAGGAAATCCAGGTATTTCTCCGGGACATCGGAGCGGAAGCTGAAGAAACTGCTGCTCCCGAAGGAATACAGGGTGGCCTCGGCCCCGTTGCGGTACCAGAGCTCCATGGGACTGTACCCGTAGCCCCGGTCCTCCAGAGCATTGAGCATCATCACCTCGTGGTTGCCCAACAGGCACTCGTGGGGGACGTCCAGGTTCATGAGCCGGTCCAGCACCTCCCGGGCATGGGGACCCCGGTCCACATAATCGCCCAGAAAAACGGTTTGCTCGGGACCGTACGCGCCCACCTGTTCCAGGAGCCGGTCCAGAAGCTGGATCTCCCCGTGGATGTCGCCGATGAACCAGGTACTTGCCATCCGTGCAAAATAAACTATTTTTGGGCCGTGACCATGACGAAAAACCAACGATTCGGACTCATCTTTTTCATTCTCCTGCTGATCGTGGCCTACCTGATCACCAAGGAGCCCTGGAAAAGGAAGTCGGCCCGTCCCCCGGTCCCCGCACCGGAATCCATGGAGGCCATGCTCCCTGTGGAAGGTCCGCCTGCCATCCTCCTGGAATGGGGCGGTCTGCCCGACATCTACCCGGAAACCGGCCGGAGCGACACGGTGCGTACCTGCCTCGGGTTCGACCTGGGCTACAACGAGGAATTCGAACAGGCGGCCTGGGTGATCTACGTCCTCACCCGCCTGGAAATTGAAGCGTCCCATGCCGACCGGTCCGACAACTTCCGCTCCGACGAAGCCCTGTCCATGGGCTCGGCCTCGTTGAGCGATTACCGGAATTCGGGCTACGACCGGGGTCACCTCGCTCCCGCCGCCGACATGAAGTGGAGCGAAGAGGCCATGAGCGAATCCTTTCTGATGTCGAACATGAGTCCCCAGAACGGCTCCTTCAACCGGGGCATCTGGAAAAAACTGGAAGAGCAGGTCCGGGACTGGGCCCTGGAGATGGACAGTCTGCTCGTGATCAGCGGACCGGTTCTCGACAGCATCGACACCTTCATCGGGGACAACGAGGTGGGCGTGCCGAAATACTACTTCAAGGTGCTGGCCGATCTCTCTCCGCCGGAATACGAAATGATCGCTTTCCTGATGCCCAATGCGGGTTCGTCCGAAAGCCTCCTGCACTTTGCCGTCACCGTCGATTCCCTGGAAGCCTTCACCGGCTATGATTTCTTTTCCGGCGTTTCCAACCAGGCCTCCGTCCAATGGCTGGAAAGCCGGATCGACACCCTGGCATGGAAGGAGTAAAAGTTGTACCTTGGATGAACCGGAGATGTTGAGACAGAGCTGATGCGTTATCCCACCCTCCATTTTCTGTTGTCCCTGCCTGTCTTCGTGCTGCTGTACACGTACACGGCCGCGGTGGTGCTGACGATCCTCCTCCTCTCCTTCCTGGGATGGCGCCGGGGGATCGTGGGGGTGATGGGCGTCTGGGCGCGCAGCGTCTTCCCCATGATGGGCAAGCGCCTGCGGGTGCAGGGACGGGAGCACATCGGAAAGGGCCGGAGCTACATCCTCATCGCCAACCACGCGAGTCTGTTCGACATCACGGCCATCATGGCGGTGTGTCCGGGCGTGTCCTGGTTCGGCCACGAGCGCCTGCTGAAAATCCCCCTGTTCCGGCAAATGCTCCTGAAGACCGACTACATCCCCCTGCGCCTCAAAAGCGTGGCCAACACCCGGGTCATGCTCGAGTCGCTGGAGGAGAAGGCACGAAAGAACAGCATCGCCATTTTTCCGGAAGGCACCCGGACCCTGGACGGCCGGATCAACCCCTTTTACCGGGGATTCATCCACGTGCTCCGGGCCAGCGGCAACGACATCCTTCCGGTGAGCCTGACCGGCTTTTTCGCCCTCAAACCGAAAAACCGCTTTTCCATCAATTTCAAATCCCGGCTGTGGGTCACCATCCACCCCCCGCTTCCGGGGAAGGAACTGGCCCGCTGCAGCGACCGGGAAATCACCGACCGGGTCCTGGCGGTCCTGGAATCGGGCATGACGCAAACCAACCTCCAAACCAATGAATCCGACTGAAAGCAAATGGGTCTTTGTGGTGAATCCCGTGGCCGGCGGCGGCGCGGGCCGAACCATGGTGCCCGCCCTGGAACAAGAACTGGCCCGGCGGTCGCTGGATGCCCGGATCGCCCTCACCGACTCCCACGGACATGCCAGCATCCTGGCCACCAACTTCCTCCAGCTGGGCTACACCCATTTCATCGCCGTGGGCGGCGACGGCACCTTCAACGAGATGGCGAGTCCGCTCGTCGGCCGGCCCGGCCTCACCCTGGGATTGATCCCCGCCGGAACAGGCAACGATTTCATCCAGATCCTGGGTTGGCCCGACCGCTTCGGCGCGAAGGAATGGGACCTCTTTTTTGAGGAGCATGTGAAGGCCATGGATGTGGGACAGGTCAACGAACACTTCTTCTTCAACGGCATGGGTCTGGGCTTCGACGCCCAGGTGGCCGCGGAGAACTACGTGGCCCCCGACAAGCTTGCCGAGGGAAAGGGCAAAAGCAAATACCTCTGGCACATTGTCAAAACCCTGCTGTTTTACCGGGAAAAGAAGATCCGCATCCGCACGGCAGAGATGGATGTCCGGGACGATTGCTTCATGCACACCATCGCCAACGGACGGCGCTTCGCCGGGGACTTCTTCCTGACTCCCGACGCACTGGCCGACGACGGGCTGCTCGATGTCTGCATGATCCGCCGCCTGAATCTCCTCCAGCGCTTCCGCATCCTGCCCATGGTCCCCAAGGGCACCCACATCCGTGACCCCCGGGTCGATACCCACCAGACCTCGGCCCTGAACGTGCATTTCGACCAGGAGATGCCCTTCCACATCGACGGGGAGCTCTTGTTCGGACGATCCTTCGAGGTCTCCGTTCTTCCAGGGCCGTCCGGGTGATTTACAATCCTCAGGGACCCCATTACTTCGGAACCAAACCCTGATCCGCCGAGATGATCCCGGAAGCACCCCCCTACATTGCCTTTTACGACCTGGATCGGACCATCCTCAGCGAAAACAGCGCCACCCACCTGGTGAAGGAAGCCCGGAGCCGGGGCATCATGAGCGACCGCCAGTACCGGCAGGCCCTCTTTTTGTCCCTTCTGCACCTGCTGCACCTGGGCGATCCCGTCCGAATGATCGGGAGGATGCTCGGGTGGATCCGGGGACTGGAGGTGGAGGTCATCGACACCCTGTGCCGGGACATCGTGGAGGACCGCCTCCGGCACCTGATCCGGCCCGCCATCCGCGAGAGCATGGCCGGACACCGGGCAAAGGGGGCCTCGGTGGTTCTGCTGTCCTCCGCCGCCCGTCCGCTGTGCGAACCCATGGGGAACCACCTGGCATTTGATGCCATCCTGTGCACCGACCTGGAACAGGAGAAGGGCGTGTTGACGGGACGCACCCGGGGCCGCCTGGCCTATGCCCGGGAAAAACAGCGCCGCATGCTGGCCCACTGCCTGCAACAGGGCCAGGAACCCCGCCTGGCCTGGTACTACGGGGATTCCATTTCGGACCGCTTCGTGATGCAGGCCGTGGGGAACCCCGTGGCCGTGGCTCCGGACCGACGGCTGGCCCGCCTGGCCAGAAGGCTGGGATGGGAAATTCTACCGGATTGAGTCCCTTCAAGGAGGGTCCGGTTCATCCGGAAATTTCGCGCTTCGTCCCTCCCCTCTTCCCGTCCGTCGGATTTTTTTTTCATCCCCGCTCCGTCCCTTTTACTTTTGGTCCTGACATGCAAACGAAACCCAAGACCATGAAACCAAACCAACCATACAAGCGGATGCTGGCCCTGGGGCTGGCCCTGCTGCTTGCCACGGCCCTATCCGCCCAATCCGAGCTCCGCCAGACCATCCGCGGGCGGGTGGTGGACGACGTCACCGGCTACCCCCTGCCGGGCGCCAACGTGATCCTTCGGGACGCGGAGCCCGTCCGGGGAACCTCCACCGACGCGGACGGTCTGTTCGCACTCACCGACATCCCCCTGGGGCGCCAGAGCCTGGAAATCCGCTTCATCGGCTACGAGACCCGCACCCTGCCCAACCTCTACCTTAGCTCCGGCAAGGAGGTGCAGGTGGAGATCCGGCTGGTGGAACTGACCACGTCCATGGAGGAGGTGACCGTCACCTATGAGAAGCGCAAAGACGAGGCCCAGAACGAGCTGGCCATGGTGAGCGCCCGGACCTTTTCGGTGGAAGAAACCGAACGGTTTGCGGGCAGTCTGGGCGATCCGGCCCGGATGGTGGCCAACTACGCCGGGGTCATGACCCAGAACGATTCCCGGAACGACCTGATCATCCGGGGAAACTCCCCCATCGGCGTCCTCTGGCGCTTGGAAGGGGTGGAGATTCCCAACCCGAACCACTTCGGGGCGCTGGGGACGACGGGCGGACCCGTCAGCATGGTGAACAACAACCTGCTGATGAACTCCGACTTTCTCACCGGGGCCTTTCCGGCCGAATTCGGGAATGCCACCGCCGGGGTTTTCGACCTCAACCTCCGTTCCGGAAACAAAGCCAAAACCGAATTCACGGGTCAGGTCGGGTTCAACGGTTTCGAAGCCGGCCTGGAAGGACCCTTCTCAAAAAAGGAAGACGGGCACAAGGCTTCCTACCTGGCCAACTACCGGTATTCCACCCTGGGCCTGATCCACAAAATCGGCTTCGAATTCGGAACGGGAACCGCCATCCCCCAGTATCAGGACCTGACCTTCCTGGTGGATGTCCCCACGGAAAAATCGGGACGATGGAAGCTGTACGGTCTCTGGGGGACCAGCGCCATCGAATTGGGCAGGGACCTGGCTGACCAGGAGGGCAATTCCTACAACGGGCGGGGAACAGCCACGGATTTCGGGTCCTCCCTGGGGGTGGTGGCCCTGTCCAACACTTCCTACCTGACACAGGACCTCCGGTTGCGGTCCACGCTTTCCTACCAGCAAACCGGTTCCTACACCATCCATGATTCGGTCCGGAACCAGGGCACCGAGGTGATCCCCTTTGTCCGGAGCTACAGCACCGAAGAAAAGCTGTCCTTCTCCACCCAGCTGCGGCACAAAATAAACGCGCGAACCAATTACAGCCTGGGCGTCATCCTGGATTTGTACCGGATCGATTACCTGGATTCGGTGCACCTGGCCGAATACGGGCGGTTCATCACGGACATGGACGTACGGGGCGACCTGGGCATGGTCCGGGGCTACACCCAGGTGCAACACAGCCTGGGCGAACGGTGGAAGGCCTACGCCGGCCTGCACCTCCTGCATTTCGGCCTGAGCGGGGAATCGGCCCTGGAACCCAGGGCCTCGCTGGCCCTGAAGACGAGCGAGCGCGGAACCCTGAGCCTTGGTTACGGCCTTCACAGCCAGGTGCAGCCGAAATCGGTCTATTTTTTCAGGACCTACCTGGAGGAGAGCGACTCCTACCTGGAAACCAACCGGAACCTGGGGCTCACCAAAAGCCACCACCTGGTGCTCGGCTTCAACCAACTGCTGACCCCGAATTTTCGGGTCAAGCTGGAAAGTTACTACCAGTCGCTGTACCACATCCCGGTGTCTCCGTCCCAAGGAGCCTATTCCATGATCAACGCCGGGGACTTCTTCAACATCCTGGTCCCCGACAGCCTCGAGAACACGGGAACCGGGCGGAATTACGGTCTGGAGCTCACCCTGGAGAAATTCCTGGACAAGGGCTTCTACTTCCTGTTCACCACCTCCCTGTTCGATTCCAAATACAAGGGAACGGACGGGATCCTCCGGAACACCGCCTTCAATGGAAACTATGTGTTCAATCTTCTGACCGGGTACGAACGAAGGGTGGGAAACAATGCCTATCTTACCGTGGATGTCAAGGGAGTCTGGGCCGGAGGCCGGCGCTACGTGCCCCTGGATGTGGAAGCCACCCTGGCCTCCGGGGAGGAAGTGCGGGATTGGGAGAACGCGTATCGGGATCGCTACGGGGATTACTTCCGGACCGATCTCCGCCTGGGGCTGAAATTGAATCACCGGAAATTCACCCAGGAATGGGCCATCGATTTCCAGAACCTGACCAATCACCAGAGCCTGTTCATGGAGGGATTCGATTTCGATGCCGGGGAGGTGTACCGGACCTACCAGCAGGGGTTCTACCCCATGTTCCTGTACCGTCTTCAATTTTAGTCCGCATACAATCCGCCGCCGAACATGAAAGGAGCAAAAGACATCGACATTCCCCTGCGGCAGAAGCCCCGGACCATCGCCCTGTTACTGACGGCCATCCTTGCCGGCTTCGGGATCATGCTCCTGGGCTACCGCCTGGGCAGCGATCTGCTGTGGTCGGTGGGGCACACCCTGTCGATGACCGGGGGGATCTGGCTGATCTGCCGCAGCTACGTGATCTTCCTCTGGCGACGGTTTCCCTGGGAGAAGGAGCCCATCCGGCACATCCTCCTGGAGGTCCTGGGCATCGGGATCCTGAGCACCGTCTATGGGTTCGGCCTCCACCGGCTGGAGGGCGCGATCGGAATGAACGTGAACATCGAGCACCTGGGGATGGAAATCCTCATCACCCTGCTCATCACCTACCTGATCACCGGGATCCATGAAATGGTCTATTTCTACCTGCAATGGATCCGGAATTTCTCCCGGTCGGTGAAACTTGAAAAGGACAACATCGAAGCCCGCTACGAAACCCTGAAAGCCCAGATCAACCCCCACTTTCTGTTCAACAGCCTCAACAGCCTGTCGGCCCTTGTGGAGGACAAGCCCGATGCGCTCACCTTCATCCGGCACCTTTCCGGGTTCCTTCGCTCCATCCTGGGCAGCCGGGACAAGGACCTGGTGTACCTGAAGGACGAGCTGTCCACCCTGGATCATTACCTGGAATTGCAGAAATCGCGCTTCGGCGAGAAGCTTCGGACCGACCTGGACGTCCCGGACAAATTCCTCCTGTACTGCCTCCCTCCCCTGGCCCTGCAAATGGTGGTGGAAAATTGCATCAAGCACAACGTCATTTCGGCCGAGCACGAATTGCGGATCCGCATCACCGTTGAAACGGATGCCCTTCTGGTGGAAAATAACCTGCGAAAAAAGACCGGGGTGGATTCGACGGGTCAGGGGCTGAAAAACATCCGGGATCGCTACCGGCACTTCACCACCCGGGAGCTGAGGATCACTGAAACGGAACATCGCTTTCAGGTCCGCCTTCCCTTGCTTATCTTGGAACTGTGATTCAGGCACTGATCATTGAAGACGAAGCCCCGGCGGCCGGGCGGCTGCGCCATCTCCTGGGGGAGCTGGCACCCGATGTGGCGGTGCTGGACGTTCTGGACAGCGTGGCGTCCTCCCTGGGCTGGTTTGCCACCCACGCGGCACCGGACCTGCTGTTGCTGGACATCCAGCTGGCGGACGGACTGAGCTTTGACATCTTCCGGGAAATGCGTCCCGATTCATATGTGATCTTCACAACGGCCTACGACGAATACGCCATCCGGGCCTTCGAGCTGAACAGTGTGGACTATTTGCTCAAGCCCATCGACAAAGAAGGACTGGAAGGGGCCCTGGACAAATTCCGCCGGCGCCAAAGCCGGGAAAATGCACCGGATGTGCAGGCACTGTTGGAGGCGTTGGGGCCGGACCGGCGAAAAAAACACAAGGAGCGGTTCCTGATCCAGGTGGGCCCGGCCATCCGTTCGGTGGAAAGCTCCCAGTGCGCCTTTTTCTATTCTTTGGAAAAGGAGACTTTCCTGTGCAGTTTCGAGGACCGGCACTATCCCCTGGAGGACTCCCTGGACCGTCTGGAAGAAATGCTGGATCCCGGTCAGTTTTTCCGCATCAACCGGCAGTACATCGTGTCCTACAAGGCCATCGACCGGATCCGGGTTTTGTCGAGGAGCCGCATCACCGTGGAGCTTCGTCCGGCCACCCGGGAACCCCTGAAGGTGAGTTCGTCCCGGGCACACAATTTTCGTTCCTGGCTGGACAGGTAAGGGACTTTTTCGTACCTTTTCTACATGAGTTTCCCCCGACCCTTCCTTCGTCCCGGGGGCCTGGTCCTGGCCCTCCTGCTTTCGGCGGTGTGCCCGGAAGCGCGTTCCCAGCAAACCCTGGCAATGACCAAAATGAAAGAGCCCAAAGAGGGCGCGTTCACCCTCCTCAAACCCGGGGGTTGGCTGAACGAAGGGGGCATCGTGCGATGGGATCCGCTGACCTACGGGGGACCCGCCAACTGCATCGAGGCCAAGGTGGATTTCACCCTCAAAAAGGATGCAAAGGGAAGCGTCCAGATCCACTGGATCCCGGAAATCTATTATGTGGACATGCGGGGATCCCTGGCCGGGGGCATGTTCCCGGTGGGGAGCTGGTACAACGGCATGCCGGTTCAATACAAGATGGATGCCCAAACCTTCCTCAACCGGTACCTGGTTCAGTTCCATGAGAAAGCCGGATCCCTCACGCTGGTGGAAACACGGAATCTGCCCGAGGTGGCCCGGCTGTGCGCCGACCTGGATTTCATGAAGGAGATGCAGTGCACCTACACGGCGGCGGTTTCGGATTTTCGCTTCGTCGACGGCGGAGTGGCCTACCGGGAGCGGGCCTTCTGCGTGATCCAGGACATGGGGCCGTACACGGCGGGCATGTGGCGGAACCGGCACACGGTGTCGGTGCGGGCGCCGGAAGCGGAATTTGCGCGCTGGGAACCCCTTTTCAAGGAGATCATCGCCTCGGTGGAGCTGGACCCCGGCTGGATCGTCCGGGAGCTCCGGGGCCAGGGAGAACGGGGCGGGACCATGATTCGCACCCAGGAGGAGGTCAACCGCATCGGCCGGGAGATTGCCAGGGGTCAGGCCGAAACCAACGCCAGGATCAACCACCAGTCCTACCTGAACCTCACGGGCCAGGAAGACTACGTCAATCCCCACACCGGGGAGACGGAAACCGGGACCAACCAGTGGGACCACCGGTGGGTGGACAACCTGGGCAATGTGATTTACACCGACAACGAAGACTACAACCCCAACATCGACGTGAACCTGAACATGAGCGGATTCAAACGAAGCCGGGTGAAACAGTAACCTTTCCCCTCCGCTCCGGTCCTCTCCCGGGGAGGTTCCCCTCCGGGAACCCATCCCCCGGATTCGCGTTCGGACCGATACCCGTCCGACCGATAATCTTCTGTAAAAATTTGCTTTTCAGGACTTCCTGTTTTATTTTTATTTGTTCTAAATTAAAACACATGGGCAAGACGACCAACAACACGACGGACACCGGCATGTACCACCCCCATCCTTCGGTGGTAGCGAACGCGCACATCAAGGACTACGAAAACACCTACGTGGAATCCATCACCCACCGGGAGGAATTCTGGGCCCGGGAGGCGGAGAAACTGCACTGGTTCAGGAAATGGGACAAGGTGCTGGACGACTCGGGCAAGCCGTTCTACAAGTGGTTCACCGGGGGAAGCACCAACATCGTGGCCAATGCCATCGACCGGCACCTGGATTCGGAAACCAAGAACAAGCTGGCCCTGATCTGGGAGGGGGAACCGGGCGATGTGCGCACCTATTCCTACTTCGCCCTGAACCGGGAAGTCTCCAAATTCGCCAACGTGCTCAAAGCCATGGGCGGGAAGAAGGGCGACATCGTGACCATCTACATGCCCCAGATCCCGGAAATCATCATCGCCATGCTGGCCTGCGCCAAAATCGGGGCGGCCCACAGCGTGGTCTACGGCGGATTCAGCGTGGAAGCCCTGGCCGAGCGAATCGCCGATGCCCACAGCCGGATCCTGATCACCGCCGACGGCGGCTACCGGCGGGGCAAGCCCACCCAGCTCAAAGCCATTGCCGACGAAGCCATGCGCCGTTCCCCCACCATCGATGTGTGCATCGCCGTGAAACGGACGGGAGAAGACTGCTACATGGAAGTGGACCGGGATTTCTGGTGGCACGACCTCATGGGCATGCCCATTGCCTCGGCCCGGTGCGAAACCGAGGAAACCGACGCCGAAGATCCCCTGTTCGTCCTGTACACCAGCGGGACCACGGGCAAACCGAAGGGACTCATCCACACCCACGGGGGGTATTCCGTTTACGCCGCCACCACCTTCAAGTATGTCTTCGACATCAAACCGGTGGACCGCTGGTGGTGTGCCGCCGATCCGGGCTGGATCACCGGCCACTCGTACATCGTTTACGGTCCACTCATCAACGGGGCCACCATCCTGCTCTACGAAGGGGCCCCCAACTACCCCTATCCCAACCGCTGGTGGCAGATGATCGAGAAATACGGGGTGAACATCCTCTACACCTCCCCCACGGCCATCCGGGGCCTGATGCGCTACGGGTCCTCCTGGGCCGAGAAACACGACCTGAGCAGCCTGCGCCTGCTGGGATCGGTGGGCGAGCCCATCAATCCGGAGGCCTGGATGTGGTATCACAAAGTCATCGGAAAGGAACGCTGCCCCATCATGGACACCTGGTGGCAGACCGAGACCGGGGGATTCATGATCACGCCCCTGCCCATCACCCCGCTGAAACCCGGGTCGGCCACCCGGCCCTTCTTCGGAAACGAGGTGGCGGTGGTGGACGACCAGGGCAAGGCGGTGCCCCATGGCACCGAGGGGACCCTCGTGATCAAGAATCCCTGGCCCGGCATGGCCCGCACCATTCTGGGCGATCCGGACCGGTTTGTGGAGAAGTACTGGACCCAGTACAAGAAGCAGGGCTGGTACCTGACGGGCGACTCGGCCAAAATGGACGAGGACGGCTACGTCTGGATCATCGGCCGGAACGACGATGTGCTCAAGGTGAGCGGCTACCGCCTGGGATCGGCCGAAATCGAATCGGCCCTGGTGAGCCATCCCGCCGTGGCCGAAGCCGCCGCCGTGGGATTGCCCGATTCCCTGAAAGGAAACATCATCCACGCCACCGTCATCCTGAAGGAAGGCTTCTCCGCCTCCCCGGCCCTGGAGAACGAGCTGAAACACCACGTGGATACGGAGATCGGGCCCATCGCCCGGCCGGCCTTCGTGGTCTTTGCCAACGCCCTGCCCAAGACCCGGAGCGGCAAGATCATGCGCCGGGTCCTCCGCGCCCGGGCCCTGGGGCAGGACGAGGGCGACCTCACCACCCTGGAGGAGTGACCGGGCATTCCGGCAGGTCACACCCCCCCGGCGGAACCCTCGACCGATCGAATCCTTTCACCGGGTGTCGCCATTCACCGGATGACATCACTCACCGGCGAAACCGTTCACCGGCCCGGTGCGGACATTCATGGAAGATTCACCGACAATCCCGGAAAGGCATTCCGGGATTTCGGGGGGTTTTCCTTATATTCGGGCTACTTATACCTAACAACCTGACATGAACATCATTGAAATCTCCAATGTCACCAAAACCTTCGGGTCGGTGCTGGCGGTGAATGATCTGTCCCTGAACGTGCCCAAAGGAAGCATCTACGGCTTCATCGGGCCCAACGGTTCGGGAAAGACCACCACCATCCGCATGATCATGAAGATCTATTATCCGGACCGGGGGACCCTCCGGGTGAACGGACTCGATGGAAGTGACAATCGCCTTTCCAATGTGGGCTATCTGCCCGAGGACCGGGGCCTGTACAAGAAAATGAAGCTGGGCGAACTCCTGCAGTTCCATGGCGAGCTGAACCAGGGGAAGGACCTGCGGACCCGGATCGATTACTGGCTGGACCGGCTCGATCTGAAAAACTTCAAGGACAAGAAGGTGGAAGCCCTCAGCAAGGGGATGCGCCAGAAGCTCCTGTTCATCACCACCATCCTCCACCAGCCCAAGCTCATCATCCTGGACGAACCCTTCAGCGGGCTCGACCCGGTGAATGCGGAACTGCTCAAGGACGTGATCCTGGAGCTGCAGCAGCAGGGCGCCACCATCATCTTCAGCACCCACGACATGTCCATGGCCGAGAAAATGTGCGACTACATTTTCATGATCTACAAGGGGAAGAAGGTGCTCGACGGCACCCTCAACGACATCCAGGAGCAGTACGGCACCGACACCATCCGAATCCAGTCGGACCTGGGAGCCGATGCCCTGGAAGGTATGGCCGGGATCGATAAGGTCAACAATTTCGGGAAACAACAGGAGGTGCGCCTTCTGCCCGGGACCGATCCCCAGAAGATTCTGGCCGGATTGCTCGGGCGCACGCGAATCAGCAAATTTGAGATCACGAAACCATCCCTGAACGACATTTTCATCCGGATCGCTTCCCCGGAAAGAAAGGAGGTGAACCATGCATAAAATACTGACCCTCTTCAAGCGCGAATACCGTGCGGCGGTGCGCACCAAAGGTTTCATCATCAGTCTGGTGATGGTGCCCCTGATGATGGCTGGCGGCTTTGTGGCCGTGATCATCATGGAAAAGAACGTGGATACGGAGGACAAGCACTTCGTGGTCCTCGACCACAGCGGTCTGCTCCGGGATTCCCTTGAAAGTGCAGCGGCCTACCGCAACCAGAATGATATTTTTCACGGTCCCACGGGAGAAAAAGTGGCCCCGGCCTACGTGATCGAATTCGTGGAGCCGGACCTGAACAATCCGCTCGACCAGCAGCAGGCCCTCTCGGAGCGGGTTTCCTCCAAGGAGCTCCATGCCTTCATCGAAATCGGTCCCGGCATCCTGCATCCCACCGAGACCGAACCGGCCTACCTGAAGTATTACACCGAGCATTCCTTCAACGACAACCTGCGCTACTGGTTCCAGGACGAGGTGAACAACACCCTGCGTTCCATCCGGGCCGGGGAGTTGAATCTCACCGCGGAGCAAACCCAGGACATGATGCGCTGGGTCGAGGTGGAGGGCATGGGCCTGGTGACCATCGACAAGAAGACGGGCGAACAGAAAGAAGCAGAGCAAACCAACGAGCTGCAGACCTTCCTTCTGCCCTATGTGATGCCCATGCTCATGTTCATGCTGGTGATGATGAGTTCCATGCCCCTGCTCAGCACGGTGATGGAGGAGAAGAATGAGAAGATCGCGGAAGTGCTCCTAGGTACGGTCACGCCCTTCGAGTTCATGATGGGCAAGGTCCTCGGGGGAATCGGCGTGGCCCTGACCACGGCGGGCATCTATGTGCTGGCCGGGATCTTCTCCCTCACCTACATGGGCTTCGAGTCCTTCATCCCCTACCACGTGCTGCCCTGGTTCTTTGTCTACACCATCCTGCTGATCACCATGGTGGGATCGGGCATGGCGGCCCTGGGCGCAACCTGCAACGACAACAAGGACGTGCAGTCGCTGAGCTTTCCGGCCATCCTGCCGCTGATCATCCCCATGTTCATCATCGCACCCCTGATCCAGAATCCCACGAGCCCCCTGGCCACCACCATGTCGCTCATCCCCCCCTTCACCCCGCAAATGATGGTGATCCGGATGGCGACCCCCGTGACCATTCCCCTGTGGCAACCCATTGTGGGCCTGGTGGGGGTGGCCCTGTTCACCCTGTTCTCGGTGTGGGTGGGCGCGCGCATCTTCCGCACGGCCATCCTGATCACCGGACAGAAGCCGACCTTCGCCACCCTGATCAAGTACGCGTTCAAGAAGTAGCAAGACCCTGCACACATTCCCAAAGAGGCAGCCACCACCGGGCTGCCTCTTTGCATTTCTGAGCGGTGGGTTCCTTCGATGAAGGGAATTGGGTTTTGAAGCCCGCAAGAATCCGAAAATCACCAAGGAAATGGCAATTGGTCAGAGTTTTTCATATTTTTGGAGTAACTCTATGGATATGAAAGAATACAGACATATCATCACAATTGAAGCTGGCAAGCGTGGCGGAAAACCATGCATTCGCGGAATGCGAATTACGGTTGGAGATATTTTGGGGTGGTTGGCCTCCGGGATGACTTTTGATGAGATCCTGGCCGACTTTGACGAGTTAAATGAGGAAGATATCTATGCCGCCCTGAGTTATGCTGCTGATAAAGAAAACAAGATTTACCATATTGCGGTATGAGATTTCTTTTCGACCAGAATATCTCCCATCGAATATTACAATACCTACCCGACAGATTCGCCGGTTCGTCTTCCGTAAAAGAACAAGGATTGTTGAATTCTTCCGATCGAGAAATCTGGGAGTTTGCCAAAGGAAATGGGTATATCATTGTTACCCAAGACTCCGATTTCAACGATCTTAATTCCCTTCTTGGTTTTCCACCAAAGGTGATTTGGATCAGAACAGGGAATATTAAGACAAAGCAAATCGTAGATATTCTGATTGAAAGACTGGCTGAAATCGAAAAATTCCTCGCGAATGATAAGTTTGGTTGTCTGGAGATCTTCAGCTTCAAAAAATAAGGGACGGGACATTCATTTCTCTCAGAAAATTGAATCCCGATGAACCGCCCATCTGCGCTTCCTGATTCAATGCTGCCCGATGCGCAGGTATTCCTTCAGCTTCTGGAAACCTTCAGAGTAGCTCACCCGGGGAGAGTAGCCCAGGAGTTCTTTGGCGCGGGTGATGTCGAACCAGTGGTTGGTGCACATTTCCCGGATGGCATGCCGGGTCATGAAGGGCTCGGAACGGATCTTGAACAGCTTGTGGTAGAATTCGGCAGCTCCGGCCCCGGTGTAAGCGATCCATTCCGGAATCCGCTTGTAGACGGGTTCGTAGCCGGCAAACTGAACGATGGAGTTGATGAAATCCCACACCCGGGCCGGCTCGCCGTTGCTGATGAACATGGCCTTCCCGGAGGCCTCCGGATTCTTCTCCAGGGCATCGGCCGCCAGCACGAGGGCGTCGATCATGTTGTCGATGTAGGTGGTGTCGATGAAATGCTCGTGGTCGCCCACCCGCCGCAGGCGCTCGGACCCGGCTCGTTTCAGGATGGCCGGCACCAGATGGGAATCGTAGGGACCCCAGACCAGGTGAGGCCGCAGGGCCATGGTCCGCAACTCCGTTGAATTGGCAGCCAGAACCAGGCGTTCGGCTTCCGCTTTTGTGGCCGAATAGGCCGATCCGTGCTTCTCCGGATAGGGATAGGATTCGTCGATGCCGTCCAGGTCGGATCCGTCGAACACCACGCTGGAGGCACTGGTGTAGATCAGACGTCCCACCCCGGCCTTCCGGCAGGCACGGATCACGGTTTCGGTTCCGCTGACATTGATGGAATGGTATTCCTTCGGATCGCCCCAGATTCCCACTTTCCCTGCCAAATGGTAGACCACATCGCGGTCCTTGAAGGCTGCCGCCAGTGCGGGCTCGTCCCGGATGTCGCCCTGGATGCTGGGAATGCCCAGGGCCCAGTGCAAAGGATACTCGCGCCGGGAAAAGGAGGTGACCCGATGCCCGTCGGCATGCAGGCGCTTGATCAGGGCCATGCCCATAAAACCGCCTCCGCCTGTGACCAGAATATTCATGCGCTGATTCAAGAAGCCCTAAAAATAATCATTCTCTCAAACTTCAAATGGATTCACCGGTCAAATCTGGATACCATCTCCACAGGATTATCCGTATCTTCCCCATCCGAAGAATTGCACGCACATGTTCAAACGTTTCCATTTCACTGGTCTCCTTGCAGCCTTCCTCCTCCTGCCCGTCTTGGCGGCCGGACAGGGTCACCTGGATCGACTTCACACCATCGATGTCCTCCAATACAACTTCGAAATTCATCTCAATGACCACTCCAATCTCCTTCATGGAAAGGCAGATATCCGGATCGAATTCAAGCAGGATTGCCAGGGCTTCAACCTGGATCTGACGGGGGTTCGTCCCTCGGGCAAGGGCATGCGCATCCTGGATCTGAAGGAAGACGACGGGGAATGCAGCTATGAACACATCCAGGATGAGATCCGCATCCAAACACGCGCAAGGGTGGGTGAGATCAAAACATACACCATTGTTTATGAAGGCATTCCGAGCGATGGCCTGATCATTTCCACGAACAAGTTCGGCGACCGGACCTTCTTTGCCGACAACTGGCCCAACCGGGGACACCACTGGTTGCCTCTGGTGGACCACCCCTCCGACAAGGCAACCGTTCAATTTCTGGTGGAAGTACCATCCCATTACTCTGTGATTTCCAACGGGATTCTGGCCTGGGAGGAACGAAGTTCTACACGCTATGTGTGCCAGTGGGTGACCCGGGTTCCCCTGTCGACCAAGCTGATGGTCATCGGGGTGAGTCCCTTCGCCGTGGAGCATTCACAAAGTGCCAGCGGCGTTCCGGTCTCCACCTGGGTCTATCCCCAAAACCGGGAGGAAGGTTTCTATGACTTCCGGCCGGGCCTTCAGGTCATGGACTATTTTGAATCCCTCATCGGACCCTATCCCTATGCCAAGCTGGCCCACGTGCAATCCAAGACCGTGTACGGGGGCATGGAGAATGCATCCTGTATTTTCTACAACGAAGGGGCCGTCACCGGCCGGCGCGAGGATGAAGACCTCATCGCCCACGAAATGGCCCACCAGTGGTTCGGGGACGGGGTGTCGGAAGCCGACTGGCACCACATCTGGCTGAGCGAGGGCTTTGCCACCTACCTGGAAAACATGTACATGGAGCACCGTTACGGGGAGGAACGCCTGACCGGGATCATGCAGCGGGAGCGGGACACGGTCCTGGCCTACGGACGGGAAACCCACCGTCCCATCCTGGACACCACCCTGGCTGTGGGCATCAAACTGCTCAGCCCCAACAGCTATGAAAAAGCAGGCTGGGTGCTCCACATGCTCCGGGCCGAACTGGGCGATTCCCTGTTCCGGGACTGCCTGCAGAGCTTCTACCGGAAGTTCACCTACGGCAATGCCCTGACAGAGGATTTCCAGGCGGTGGTGGATTCGGTGTCGGGACGGGACTTCGGCCCCTTCTTCGACCAATGGTTGAAGCAACCCGGGCAACCCCTTGTTTCGGCAAGGGTCCGGGAGCGAGGCAAACAGACCTTCCTTGAAGTGCAGCAGCACCAGGTTGAGGGCTTCTTCTTTCCCCTGGAGGTGGAATTCCTCCTGGAAGACGGCAGGCAGGTCCGGGAGACCTTCCGTGTTGAAGAAAAACAACACAGGTTCCCCATTGATCCGGGTGGGAAGATCCGCTCGATAACCCTGGACCCCCGCACCCGGCTGCTTTTCGCCCCCTTCGGATCCTGAACCATCCTCCGGCAGCTACCGACCGGATTCCACTGGACTCGGATGCAGAAATCCCGTATCTTGCGGAGACACGCCGTCCGACATGAACAAAACCCATCCCCACCGGGTGTATGCCCTGGCCCGGGAGCGCCTGAACCGGGAGCAGCCCGTGGTCCTGGCCACCCTGGTCTTCACCGCCGGATCCTCGCCCCAGAAAGCCGGGAGTGTGGCTTTGTTCGATGAACACGGACTCCTGGCCGGCACCGTGGGGGGCGGGAACCTGGAAAAGGAAGTCGGACACATCGCCCGGAGCGTCCTGGTCTCGGGCATATCGGACAGCTATTACATCGAATTCGACGGCAAGGATGCCTCCATCGCCTACCATGAAGGAGATGCGTGTGGCGGAGAAGCCCTGGTGCTGGTGGATGCCGGTCCCGGCCACCTGGCTTCCACGGTGGAGGCCATGGAACGGGACATCAGGAACGGGCGGTCGGGCCATGTGCTGACCTTCGCCGGGGAGCGGGGGGAAGACGGACGGTCCCTCGCCAGTGCCTGGATCCCGGAAGACGGACCCCTGCCTCCCATCCCGGGCCTGTCCCCGGAACTTCAGGAAAAAGGCAAAAAGCACCTGCGCGACGGGGAGAAAAAGTCCTTCGTCCATTTCCGGGAAGAACCGGAGGAAAAACCCCAGGGCTCGCTTCTGTGCTTTCACCGCATCGAACCCCTGTCCCGGCTGGTCATCGCCGGAGCCGGCCATGTGGGTCAGGCCCTGGCCCATCAGGCCAGTCTACTGGATTTTGAAGTCACCGTGGTGGACGACCGCTCCGAGTTTGCCCGTCCCGACCGACTCCCCGACGCCGACCGGCTGGTGGTGGAGGACATCGGCACCTTTCTCGCCTCCCTGGAGGAAAGCCCTGCCACCTACGTGGTCATCGCCACCCGGGGCCATGCCCAGGATGCGGAAGCATTGAGGTCCTGCCTGCGGAAAAAGCTGGCCTACCTGGGCATGATCGGAAGCAAACCGAAGGTGGCCCTGATGAAACAGCGCTTCCTGGAAAACGGTTGGGCGCGCGAGGAGGAATGGGCCCGCATCCACAGCCCCATCGGACTGGACATCGGCTCGAAAACCGTCCAGGAAATCGCCGTCAGCATCGCCGCCCAGCTCATCCGGGTCCGCTCGGAGAAAAACAAATTCCGGGAGAATCCATGAACGACCACAAACACCGAACATAACCCGAAACAACCTGAATGATGAACCAGACATTTTCTTTCACACTCAACGGCGAAGCCCGGACCGTGGAAACCGATCCCGGCGCCACCCTCCTCTGGGTGCTCCGGGACCGCTTCAACCTCACCGGCACCAAGTACGGGTGTGGGGAGGGCTTCTGCGGCGCCTGCACCGTGATCATGGACGGCAAGGCCGTTCGCTCGTGCACCATCCGAATGGAGGAGGTCCCCGGAAGCGACATCCTCACCATCGAGGGCCTGAGCCAGAACGGCAGCCTCCATCCCCTCCAGGATGCCTTCCTGGAAAAAGACGCCCTGCAATGCGGCTTCTGCACCCCGGGCATGATCATGAACGCCTACGGGCTGTTGCTGGAAAACCCCGAGCCCACCCGGGAGGAGGTGATCCAGGGCATGGAAGACAACCTCTGCCGGTGCGGAGCCCACATCCGGATCATCGATGCCATCCAGGAAGCCGGAACCCAGATGAAAGGAGGCAAGCCATGAAAACAAGAACCGACCGACCCGGAACGGACCCGAGGTCCGAATCCACCGGCGCCCTGAAGCGCCGCGACTTCTTCAAACTCCTCGGAGGCGGCATCATCATCTATGCAGCCACGGCCAACCCGGAGGAGCTGCTCTCCCTTCCCCTGTTGCAGCGCCGGGAAGTCCCCCGCGATTTCAACGCCTTTCTGCGCATCGACGAAAACGGCACCGTCTTCTGCCATACGGGTAAGATCGAAATGGGCCAGGGTCCCATCACCTCCCTGCCCCAGCAGATCGCCGACGAGCTTGACGTGTCCATCGAATCGGTGGAGATGGTCATGGGCGACACCCTCCTCTGCCCGTATGACGCGGGGACCTGGGGTTCCCTCACCACCCGGGAATTCAGCCACCACCTCCGTGCTGCCGGGGCGGAAGCCCGGGCCGTCCTGCTGAAACTGGCCTCTGAAAAGCTGGGAATCCCCGTGGAAGAGCTGGACGTAAAGGACGGGATCGTCCGAAGCAAATCCGATCCCGGAATCACCGTCAGCTACGGTAGCCTGGCCAAGGGGCAACGGATCGAACGCTGGGTGGACCCGGTTCCTCCGGTCAAGAACGCCGGCCAGTTCCATTATGTGGGGCAATCCCGGAAACACGCCGACGGCCGGATCAAAGTGACCGGAAAAGCCAAGTACACCGCCGACCACAGACTTCCGGGCATGGTCTACGCCCGGGTGGTGCGACCCGAGAGCCACCAGGTGAAGCTCGAAAGCGCCGACACCTCCCTGGCCGAGCAAATCCCCGGCGTGGAAGTGATCCGGGACGGGGACCTGATCGCCGTCCTCCACGAAGAGTATGAAACCGCCGGCAAGGCCCATGCTCTGGTGAAAGCCATCTCAGGCAAGGATCCACTCGACGTGAACGACAAGAGCATCTTCGACTACCTGCTCCACGCGCCCGCCGAGGAAAGCACGGTGGAAAGCCAGGGAGATCCGGATGCCGGGCAAAAGGCATCGGAAAGCCTGGTGGAGAGCGAATACCGGGACGGCTACGTGGCCCATTCCCCCATTGAAACCCACACGGCCCTGGCCCAGTGGGAAGGGGACCGGGTGACCGTCTGGGCATCGTCCCAAACCCCCTTTGGTGCCCAGGGCGACATTGCCCGGGCACTGGGCATGGACCTGGACCAGGTCCGGGTGATCTCCCCCTTTCTGGGAGGCGGCTTCGGGGGCAAGATTTACCACCCCCAGATCCTGGAGGTCGTCCGCATCGCCAAAAAGGCCGGGAAACCGGTGATGCTGGTGTACACCCGCCAGGAAGAATTCTTCATGGACTACTTCCGCCACGCGGCCGTCATCAAAATCCGCTCGGGACTGAGCCGGGGAAAAATCACTTCCTGGGACTACCGCCTGTGGTTCACCGAAGCCCGGGGTTCGGAATTCATCTACCACATTCCCAACGCCCGGAGAATCCGGTACCACGAAAAAAGCGGACAGGCCGTCCACCCCTTCCCCACCGGTGCCTGGCGTGCCCCGGGGGCGAACACCAACACCTTCGCCCGGGAATCGCACATCGACATGATGGCGGCCAAAGCCGGTGTGGATCCCTGGCAGTTCCGGCTCGACAACCTGAAGGATGAGAAAATGGTTGCCGTGCTGAAGGCCCTGGCGGAAAAATTCGGGTACGAGCCCTCGGCCGGACCCAGCGGACGGGGCATCGGGATGGCCTGCGGAACCGATGCCGGCACCTGTGTGGCCGTGATGGTCCGGGTGAAAGTGGATGCAAAAACCGGCGAGGTGTGGCCCCAGAAAGCCGTGGTTTCCCAGGACATGGGTCTCTGCATCAATCCCCAGGGAAGCATCATCCAGGCGGAAGGCTGCGTGACCATGGGCCTGGGCTATGCCCTGTCGGAGAACGTGGAATTCCAGGGCGGGGCTGTGCGCACCCGGAACTTCGACAGCTACCAGCTGCCCCTGTTCTCCCGGGTGCCCCGGACCATCGATACGGTGATCCTCGACCGGCAGGATGAGGATCCCCAGGGAGGAGGCGAACCCGCCATCATTTGCATGGGAGGCGCCATCGCCAACGCCATTTACGATGCCTGTGGCGCCCGTGTCCTGGAAATG
>JAWKKO010000009.1:0-140628 GCA_041393235.1 Bacteroidales bacterium | reverse complement strand
CTCAGGTAGGCCGTATCATGAAAACCACAAAGATCGACAAAGGAAGCCTGGATACCGGCGCTGCGGAGAATGTGGACCGAATTGAACGCCGAATGAGCCTCTCCGATGGAAGCCAGAATTTCCCGGGCGGCAAGCAGAATGTTCTGCTGGTTGACGTACCCCGAAGCCATCACCTCATCCAGGCTGGTCAGGTATTGCTTCGATTGCTCGATCCGTTGCCGGATGAACCCCGCCGCCACTTCCTGATCGAGTCCGATGGAAGCGAACCCGGCATTGATTGCCAGCAGTTTTTCCAAAAGATCCTGCAGGGCCTGTTTGTAATTCTCCCCGCGACGGAACAGGTCGTACACCCCCGGCTCTCCCGTTTTCTTGTGCTCCAGAAGCCAGTTGGTCACATTGTTGTATGCTGAAACAACCAGGATGCGGTCATAGGGGTTGCCATCCACCGCCTGTCTCAACACAATGTTCTGCAGGACGTCTTCGAATTTGGACATGCTTGTGCCGCCGATCTTATGAACTGAAAGCATTTCTGTGGTGTTTAATGATAAAATGACAAAAATAGGGCATTCTTCCAGGAAATGCACAAGCAAATGGCCTTTCTTTTCCGGATTGCCTACCTTTGGTGAGATTCCCGACGAACCATGAACGATTCCCGACCGCCTGCATGCCCCTGCTTCCCTTCCCGATTCGGGGCTTCTGTTTTTTTGCGGTTCCTGATTCTCCTGGGTTCGACCTTGCTTCCGGCCTGCCTCCGGGACCTTCCGGAAACCCTGCCCGGGGATTGGTTGTGGGAGGGCGAACTGGCCTTCCCCCTGACAGAGGAAGAATTCGGACTGAATGTGGAAAGCGGCGTGGACAGCATTCTCCTCGAAATCGACAGCCTTTCCGGCTTTCCGCTCTGGGCCTCCCGGCAAACCGTCATCATGGAGGGACGAATTCCCTTTTCCCTGGAAAGCCTCCATGCCACCCAGGGCGACATCCGGGAACTCATGTTCCGTTTCAACTTCTACAACGAATTCCCCAACCCCCTGGCGGTGCAGGCCTATTTCATCGACCCGTACCGAAGCGTCATCGATTCGGTTTTTTCGGACGGCTGGCTCACCCTGCCTCCCGGCACCGTGGGAGATTCCGGCGAAATCCTGGAAGCCTACCACACCGTCAAGGATGCACATTTCGACCAGAACCGTCTGATGGACTTGCAGCCCGCTGAAGAAATCCTTTTCCGAGCCGTGCTCGCCAATCCACAGGTCGATTTGCCCATGGTCCCCCACTACCCCGATTTCCGCGTGCATGTGCGGACGGGCGTCCTGATCCGGTTGAGTCTGAATTCTTGAACCCGTACCTTCCATACCGCCTCCTTCTGCTTCTGGGTTTTGTCCTGATCAAGGGACCTGTTTCCGCCCAGCAGAGCCTGACCTTCTATCAGATGACCGAGGTGCCCCAGGCAAACCTGCTGAATCCCGCCCACGGCATCCCCTGTTCCTGGTACCTCGGCATGCCCGGCTTTGCCTCCCTGCATGCGGGCTACGACAACACCTTCTTTTCCGCCGCCGATCTGATGGACGGAGACCGGTGGAACACGCCGCGGATTGCAGATCGGCTGCACCGAAGCGACCTTCTGGCCCTGGAAGGTGACATCGCACTGTTCGACCTGGGGCATTGGGTGGGACGATGGGACCTCCGGTTCACGGTTCGGGAGCAGGCCGGACTCTCCCTCAGTTTTGACCGGGATCTTCCGACCCTGCTTTTCACCGGCAACGGATCGTCCATCGGAGAGTCGGTCCGCATCGACAGGTTCTCGCCCCGGGCGATGCATTTCCGAAGCTATGGACTCGGGTTGTCCCGATCGTGGAACGGCCGGACCCGACTGGGTGTGAGGACCCGGTTGCTTTTTGGGAAAGCCGGTCTTGTCCAGGGCCCTTCCCGCATGGAATTCAGCACCTCCCGAGACGAGTTTTATCTTCACTTCGCCGGGAATTATGCCCTCCGGTTCGATCTTCCGGTGGAACTCGTACCCGACGCCACGGACCGGGTGACTTCTGCCCAACTGGCGGCCGACGACCCCCTGGCCTACCTTCTCAACCGGTCCAACCCGGGGTTGGCCTTCGATGCCGGGGTCATCCACCGGTACGACGAAAAAACCACCCTGTCGGCCAGCCTCCTGGATCTGGGGTTTCTGGCCTGGCGGACCCAACCGCAACGCCTCGATGTCACAGGCCAGGCTTCCTTTCTGGGGTTCGACGGAAGCACCGAATTCATTTCCATTCAACACCTGGAAGAACTGGCCGATTCCCTGTTGCATCTTTTGGAACAGGACCTGTCCGCCGGATCCTTTCTGACCGCACTCACGCCCCAGCTCTTTCTGGGCGCCCACCACCAGGTCAATGAAAAACTCCGCCTCGATCTGAGCAGCCGCAGCGCCCTGTATCCGCACAAGATCCACACCTCCCTGAGCGTGGGTGCCGGATACCGCATCGGGGAACACCTCCATGCCCGGGTCGCCTGGTCCTGGATCAACCGCAGTCCGCTGAATCTGGGAGCCGGCCTGGCCTGGCAGGGAAGGAACCTGCACCTCCACATCGTCAGCGACAACGTATCCGGATTTCTATTGCCCATGCAAACCCGGAGTCTCAATCTGCGGATCGGAGCGGGCTTTTCATGGGGCTGTCCCCGGGATGTGCGGAACGCCCGGAGGGATGTACCGGCCGCAGCGTCCACCCTGGCGGGCGACTGTTCCTGGGCGGGTGGCGACCGGCAGCGGGGATGGTTCCGCCGGAAAACTGGCTTTTGAATGAAAGGGCAGAATACCTTTCAATTTAACATCCTTTTTAACCCTTTCCCTTGTGGATTTCAGGAATCATCCTGAAATCTACGTCAGATTGTAGGATGAATTTGCTACCTTTGTGGGCTCAACTTTAGCTAGGAAAAACGTGGCAGGAAAAACACTGTTTGACAAAATCTGGGATGCCCATGTGGTCGATGAAATCAAAGGCGGCCCCTCCGTCTTGTACATCGACCGGCATCTGATTCATGAAGTAACGAGTCCGCAAGCCTTCGCCGGCATCGAAAACCGGGGTCTCACGGTCCTCCGGCCGGAGCAAACCGTGGCCACCCCCGACCACAATGTGCCCACCCTGGATCAAAATCTCAGCATCAAGGACGAGCTCTCCCGTTTTCAGGTGAACAAGCTCACGGAGAATTGCGAACGGCATGGGGTGACCCTCTACGGCCTCAACCACCCCTACCAGGGAATCGTGCATGTGATCGGCCCGGAACTTGGCATCACCCGCCCCGGGATGACCATGGTCTGCGGAGACAGCCACACCTCCACCCACGGGGCCTTCGGCAGCGTGGCCTTCGGCATCGGGACCAGCGAGGTGGAAATGGTGCTGGCCACCCAGTGCATCCTCCAGCCCAAACCCAAGAAAATGCGGATCACGGTCGACGGAAAACTGAATTCCGGCGTCACGGCCAAAGACATCATATTGTACATCATCTCCAGGATCTCGGCCAGCGGAGGAACCGGGTATTTCATCGAATACGCCGGACCGGCCATCGAAGCGCTTTCCATGGAAGGCCGGATGACCATCTGCAACATGAGCATCGAAAGCGGTGCGAGGGGTGGCCTCATTGCACCCGACGAAACCACCTTCGCCTACGTGAAAGGCCGGGAATTCGCCCCCAAAGGAGAAGCCTGGGAAAAAGCCCTGGCCCACTGGAAAACCTTGAAGAGCGACGACGACGCGGTCTTCGACAAGGAAATCCGCTTCCATGCGGGCGACATCGAACCCATGCTCACCTATGGCACGAATCCGGGCATGGGAACCGGGATTTCCGGTTCCATTCCGCGTCTGGAGGATCTGGAGGAATCCGGGAAGGAGACATTCAGGAAATCGTTGAAATACATGGGTTTCGAACCTGGCATGCCCCTGGCGGGCCAGCCCGTGGATTACGTGTTCGTGGGGAGTTGCACCAACGGTCGCATCGAGGATTTGCGCGCCGTGGCCGAATTTGTGAAAGGGAAACAGAAGGCAGAAAAGGTCACTGCCTGGATCGTGCCCGGGTCCAAGCAGGTGGAGAAACAGGCACACGAGGAAGGCCTGACCGGCATTCTGGAGGCGGCCGGATTCCGGCTTCGCCAACCCGGCTGTTCCGCCTGCCTTGCCATGAACGACGATAAAATCCCCGAGGGAAAACTGGCCGTGTCCACCTCCAACAGGAACTTCGAAGGCAGACAGGGTCCCGGCGCACGGACCATGCTGGCCAGTCCGCTCACGGCAGCGGCAGCAGCCGTTACGGGGGTGGTAACCGATCCCCGCACCCTGCTCTGATCCCAATGTCAAATCCCAAGAAATCACACCATGTCCATTGATAAGTTCACAACCATCCTGTCTCCGGCCATTCCCCTGCCCATCGAAAACGTGGACACCGACCAGATCATCCCGGCCCGCTTCCTGAAGGCGACCACCCGGGACGGATTCGGGGAAAACCTGTTCCGGGACTGGCGCTACGACAAGGAAGGAAATCCAAAGAAAGATTTTGTCCTGAATCAG
The DNA here is from genome assembly GCA_041393235.1 of Bacteroidales bacterium. Taxonomy (GTDB): domain Bacteria; phylum Bacteroidota; class Bacteroidia; order Bacteroidales. The sequence goes on along the minus strand of JAWKKO010000009.1, from coordinate 136,075 downwards.
GGCATCCACACCGGTTCCATCCTGGTGGCGGGGAAGAATTTCGGAAGCGGATCGAGCCGGGAGCACGCGGCCTGGGCCATCCACGATTACGGTTTCAAGGTGGTCGTGTCCAGTTTTTTCGCCGACATCTTCAAAAACAATGCCCTGAACAACGGGCTGCTACCCGTTCAGGTCAGCGATGAATTTCTCGGAAAGCTGATCCGGACCATTGAAGCGGATCCGTCCACCGAGGTGCGGGTCGACCTGGCCTCTCAGGAGATCAGTGTACCCGGGACCGGTCTGAGCGAGAAATTCGAGATCAACCCCTACAAAAAAGAGTGCCTGCTCAACGGCTACGACGACATCGATTACCTGCTGAGCATCAAAGACAAGATTGAGGCCTTCGAACAGAAGAGGAACTAACACATCCGATCATGTACATTTCCATCATGGATACCACCCTGCGGGATGGTGAACAGACGTCTGGTGTATCCTTCACCGCGAGTGAAAAGCTGAACATTGCCAAGCTGTTGCTGGAAGACCTGAAGGTGGACCGGATCGAAGTGGCCTCGGCACGGGTTTCCGAAGGAGAGTATCAGGGAGCGAAATGCATTTTCGACTGGGCCCGGGACCACGGTCACCTCGACCAGGTGGAGGTGCTGGGCTTCATCGATGGAAACATCTCCCTCGACTGGATTCGGAATGCGGGCGGGAAGGTGGACAACCTGCTCAGGAAGGGATCCCTGAAACACTGCCAGAACCAGTTACGCAAAACCCCGGAGCAACACATCGCCGACGTGAAGGATGTGCTGGCCCGGGCCCGCGACATGGGAATCCGGATGAATGTGTATTTCGAGGACTGGTCCAACGGCATGCGCAATTCGCCTGCGTACATGTACCAAATGCTGGATGCCCTGGGAAAAGAAAGCATCGATCGCTTCATGCTGCCCGATACCCTGGGGATCCTGAATCAGCAGGAGGCCTATGATTTCTGCCTCGACATCCGGACCCGTTATCCCGATCTCCGTTTCGACTTCCATGCCCACAACGATTACGACCTGGCCACGGCCAATGTCTTCTCCGCCATCCGTGCAGGCATCGATGGCATCCACACCACCGTGAACGGTTTGGGGGAACGGGCCGGCAATGTGCCCCTTTCCAGTGTCATCGGGGTGGTCCGGGACCACTTCCGCTACGAAATGGGCATCCGGGAGGACAAACTCTACCGGGTGAGCAAAATGATCGAGTCGTTCTCCGGCATTCGAATTCCGGCCAACAAACCGCTGATCGGGGAGAATGTCTTCACCCAGACCTCGGGGATCCATGCCGACGGCGACCAGAAGGACGATCTGTATTTCAACGAGCTTCTGCCCGAGCGCTTCGGTCGCAAACGCACCTACGCCCTTGGAAAAATGTCCGGAAAGGCCAGCATCCACAAGAATCTGGAGGAACTCGGCATCGAATTGAGCAAGGACGAAATGAAACTGGTCACCGAACGGGTCATCGAACTGGGCGACCGCAAGGAGATCATCACCAAGGAGGATCTGCCCTACATCATCTCGGACGTGCTCCGCAGCAAACGGGTCGAAGAAAAGATCAAGATCCGGAATTTCCAGTTGTCGGTGGCCAACGGCCTCCGGTCCGTGGCCACGGTGGCCATTGAGATCAACAAGGAAGTTCACGAGGAAACCGCCTCGGGGGACGGCCAGTACGACGCCTTCATGAACGCGCTCTGGAGAATCTACGACCGGCTGGAGAAACCCCATCCCGTCCTCACGGACTACGTGGTAACCATTCCCCCGGGGGGCAAGACCGATGCCCTCGTGGAATGCATGATCAGCTGGAATTTCGAAGGGAACACCATGAAAACCAGGGCGCTTGATCCCGACCAGACGGTGGCGGCCATCAAATGCACGACCCGGATGTTGAATCTGATTGAAAGCAACAAATAAAAACGCATGGACTACAAAATTGCAGCATTGCCCGGTGACGGGATCGGACCCGAGATCGTGGATCAGGCCGTCAAGGTTCTGAAAGCCGTGGCCGGAAAATTCGGACACAAATTTCACTTCACCTACGCCCCGGTGGGGGCAACCGCCATCGATGAAACAGGCGATCCTTTCCCGGACGACACCTTCCGGCTCTGCATGGATTCGGATGCCGTGTTGTTCGGCGCCATCGGCGATCCCAAATACGACAACGACCCCAAAGCCAAGGTTCGACCGGAACAGGGCCTCCTGGCCATGCGGAAACAGCTGGGACTCTATGCAAACATCCGACCCGTGACCACCTTCCCTTCCCTGATCCACAAGTCCCCTCTGCGAAGGGATCTGGTGGAAGGAGCCGATTTCGTGGTGATCCGGGAGCTCACCGGCGGGATCTACTTCGGTGAACCGCGGGGACGGTCCGAGGACGGCAACAAAGCCTACGACACCTGCCTGTACACCCGGCCGGAGGTGGAACGAATTCTTCAGCTCGGGTTTGAATACGCTGCAAAACGGCGGAAACAACTTACCGTGGTCGACAAAGCTAATGTCCTTGCAACCTCGCGGCTCTGGCGGGAAACCGCCCAGGCCATGACCCCCGGACACCCGGACATCGAGGTGGATTACATGTTCGTCGACAACGCCGCCATGCAGATCATCCAGTGGCCCAAGAAATTCGATGTGATGGTGACGGAGAACATGTTCGGCGACATCCTGTCCGACGAAGCCAGCGTCATCACCGGTTCCCTGGGCCTCCTGCCCTCGGCTTCCGTGGGCATCCACACCTCGGTGTTCGAACCCATCCACGGTTCCTATCCCCAGGCAGCCGGCAAAGACATCGCCAATCCGCTCGCCACGGTGCTGTCCGCCGCCATGTTGCTGGAACTCGCGCTCGACCTGACGGCGGAGGCAGAGGCCATCCGCAACGTGGTGGACCGGTCCATGCAGGAGGGCGTGGTCACGGAAGACATCGCCTCGGGCAAGGCTTACAAAACTTCGGAGGTGGGATCCTGGCTGGCTGCCAATCTTTGAGCCTTTTCCGGCGCTTTGCGACCGGATTTCCCCTTTCGTTCCAGGAACCAGACCCGGATTCCGGCTTTCTCATCCAGCCATTCGTGGTAGGTGGAGAATCCCACGTAATGGTAGAGTTTGAGCAACTTTTCCACCGTGGTTTCGATGAGGATGGGCAATCCCCGCTCTTCCGAAAGAGAAAACAGATGGTTCCGGATGTCGGTCAGCCCCCGGACGCTGTTTCCCTTCGGATCGCTGGCCAGAATCCAGACATAGATGTAATCTTTGTAGGGAGGCCGGAGGTTGTCGATGAATTTCTCCCGGCGCGACGTGGGCAGCCATTGGCCAATCCGGATGGCACGAACCGACATCCACAGAAAATGCAGCTTGTCGGACAGATCGCGTCGGTAGAGACTCTTCTGCCAGTAAAACAACACGGTGCTTTTGTCCTTTGACAGGTAGATCCCGTCGAGCTTTCCCAGCAGGCGGACGGCGTATTCGGTCATCAGACGCACGCAGCGCTCCACCCGGTTCCGCTTCGACATCACCTGTATTCGCGGGTTCTGTTCAAACGCATGGGAAACGATGCGGACGATCAATTCTCGGTCGGAAGAGGTCATCTTGGTTCAATCCACACCCAGCAACCGGGTGATCTTGTGAAAAATTTCGGTGTTTTCGTACACGCCGGAAAATCGTTCAGCGCCGGGACCGAAGGCAAACACAGGCACCAGGGCGGCGGAATGATCCGTGCTTGTGAACCGGGGAGCAATCACCGAATAATCCGGATAGCAATTTTCTCCTTCCCCTTCCGACTTTGCCGAAAGAGAAAACCCCCCGGTTTCATGATCTCCCGTGACGATCACCAGCGTGTTTCCGTCCCTTTGGGCAAAGTCCAGCACCCGTCCGATGGTCCGGTCGAAATCCTGCATCTCCGTGATCAGGTAGTCTGCATGGTTTCCGTGGCAGGCCCAGTCGATCTGGGAGGATTCAATCAACAAAAAGAAGCCGGCGGGACCGCTCGTCAGGTACTCCACAGCAATGGCCGAAGCTTCACTCAGGTATTCCTTTCGTCCCTGCAACACGGCAGGCATTTTTTCCGCTGCCAGCAAGAAGCCGTAGCGCTTCCGGGACGGGGATTCTCGATCCGGTCCAATTGACCGAACCGGACATCGATGCCATGGGCAGCAAAGGATCTTTGACGGTGGAATCCCGAAAATACTTGAATCCGGCTCCGGCAAAGAAATCGATTTCAGAGCACAGCAAATCCTTTGCGATGTCTTCAAACATGTACCTGTCCGGCTGGTGGGCATAGAAACCCGCCGGGGTGGCGTCCGTGACCGAGGAAGTCACCACCAACCCCGTCAAATATCCCTCCGGACTGATCTTTTCCACCAGATTGGTCAGCGGCAGGCTGTCCACCCCGACCCCCACGGCGGTGTTGTATGTTTTTACGCCGGTGCTCATGGCGGTGGCGGCGGCGGAAGACTGGGTGACGGCTTCCGTGGCCGAGGAGGTCCGTTGCAGACCGATGTGGGTGAACCTGGAAAAGGAGGGTTCCCGGTCCGAATAATAATACACGGTGGACAATTGGGACAGGCCCATGCCGTCCCCGATCATCAGAATGACATTCAGAGGCTTCCCCGGCTTCTCGGGTCCGGTTTCCCTGCCTTCCGCCCTCCCTGCCAGGAGAGGGACGAGCACAAGAAAAAACCCCCATGCTGCTTTCCTCATATGGTTCGTTTCGTTGGTCGATGCGATAATACAATAACCGGTCCAGACCACAAAAGGTTGTCCCGGATGTTGATTCTGTTCTACAACACCCCACTCTACAGGCAGGTTCGCCGAAGGTTGTCCTGAATGAAATCTTCCTTCGCAGCATCGTTGAAGAATGTCTGAAGATACGAGATCATATCCAGTTTTTCCTCATCGTCCAGGTGGGGAAAGGACAAAATCAGGGCATTCATCTCCTCCCGCAGGCTGAGAAACTCATCGATCACAAGCTGGTAGGCCGTTTCGGAGCGGCAGGGGCCCTGGTAATACCTTTCCCGGACGGTCCGGATGGGCAATGCTTCGTTGGGAACGGCATAGTGCGTATTGACCAGGCCGCAATAGTCGAAATCGTAAGGAATGGGGACGAAACCGCTCACCGGACCGTTGTTGACGGCCAGGATTTTTTTGTTGTGTTGCCCCGTGATGGAAAAATCGCCGTTCCCGATCATGTACTGGTACATGGCCAGCCGGTCCATGATTCCGAAATTCACCGTCTGCACCGACAGGTTGTCGCTGTCCACGATCCGGCCGTTCAACCGGCGGGCCATCAGCTCCTCCGGTTCGATCAAAATGGCCCACTGGCTTTCCGTCTTCCCGTCCCGGCCCAAATCCACCGTGGTGAGTCGCACCAGCCGGGTTCGGAAGCTGTAGGGGGTCACCAGGTTGTACAACCGGTACGTAAGGTACTCCCGCAGCACATAATAATCGTATTGGGATCCGCTCCGGCACCGGGTCACCACCTTCATGCGCCGGATGTCGGTCAGTTCTCCCTCCATCAAACCCGAATACCGGATGTTCAACCAGAAAGGAGGTGTGGAGCACTCGTCGCGGCGGTAGTTTCCCCGGGCCCGGATCCGCACCGGGAAAAGGAGCTCTCCGCTGTCGCCGGCAGGCAGCGTCATGGCCGCAGGCTGATATTCCTCCTTTTGCCGTGTCCTCTGAAATTGTTTCACATCGAAGGTCAGGGTCATCTGAAGCGGTTCATCCGTGCCGAACAGATCGTCGAACACACGGACCGTATCCCCGGGGGGGCCGATCAGGGCGACCTGGGCACGGATCGGACCGGATCCGGAAATCAGCAGAGCCATCAAAAACTGGAAACGAAGAAAAAACCGAGGAGACATGCTGGAAACTTTTGTATATTTCGGTAGGAAGGGACTCCGTCCCCCGCCGACCCGGGGACAAAGGTAGGGAGTTGCTTCCAGACCATCACTGACTAGAACAACCAAACCATGAAAAAGATCGCATTGCTGATGATTTGCCTGGCCGGCCTGACCCACCTGTCGGGTCAAAAGCCGGAGGACACCGAAGACTGGTCACGGAAACCGGACCTGGTTACCCCCGGACAGGGAACCGCCGCCCCCTCCGACGCCCTCGTCCTGTACGGGGGACCGGAGGATTTGAAGAAGTGGGAAAGTGAAAACGGAGGCGATGCCACCTGGACGGCCACCGAAATCCTCACGGTCGCCCCGCGGACGGGAGGGATACAGACACGCCAGGCCTTCGGGGACATGCAGCTTCATGTGGAATGGCGATCCCCTGCCGAAGTGCGTGGCGACGGCCAGGGACGGGGCAACTCGGGGGTCTACATCATGGGGCTGTACGAGGTGCAGGTTCTGGACTCCTACCAGAATGAAACCTATGCCAACGGCCAGGCAGGAAGCCTGTACAAACAGTTCATTCCCCTGGTCAACGCCTCCCTCCCCCCGGGGGAATGGCAGAGCTACGACATTGTTTTTCTCGCACCCCGGTTCAACGATGGGGGAGAATTGGAAAGGCCCGCCTTTGCCACCGTTTTCCACAACGGGGTATTGATCCAGAACCACGTGGAATTGAGGGGGCCGACCCTCTACATCGGAACACCCGAATACGAGGCACATCCGGAAAAACTCCCCCTCCACCTGCAGGACCACGGGAACCCCGTTTCGTTCCGAAACATCTGGATCAGAGAACTGTAAAGCCAAGAAACCATGAAACGACCCGTGACCCTGTACACCGCCCAATATGCGGACCTGCCCCTGAAAACCATGTGCGAAAAGGCCGCTTCGTTCGGATACGACGGACTCGAATTGGCCTGCTGGGGCGATCATTTCGAAGTGGACAAGGCCGATGCCGCCTATTGCCGGAACAAACGGGCCCTCCTGAAGGACCATGGATTGGAAGTGTACACCATCTCTACCCACCTGGTGAGCCAGGCCGTGTCGGACCGGATCGACCAGAGGCACAAAGGAATCCTGCCCTCCTACGTTTGGGGGGACGGCAAACCGGACGGGGTAAACAAGCGAGCCGCTGAAGAAATCATCCGAACCGGAGAAGCAGCGGCCCGTCTGGGGGTCAACGTGGTGGTGGGCTTTACGGGGAGCCCCATCTGGCACATGCTTTACAGTTTCCCTCCCACCTCGCCCGCCCTGATCGAGGAAGGGTTTGCCACCTTCGCCCGCCAATGGAAGCCCATCCTGGACGTCTATCAATCCCTGGGGGTCCGCTACGCCCTGGAAGTGCATCCCACAGAGATCGCCTTTGACATTCCCACCGCCCGCATGGCACTGAAGGCACTGGACCATCACCCGGCCTTCGGTTTCAATTACGATCCGTCGCACATGGCTTATCAGGGAGTGGATTACCTGAAATTCATCGATCTGTTTGCCGACCGCATCTTTCATGTCCACATCAAGGACGTGTCCTGGTCACCCACCCCCACGGAAGCCGGGGTGTTCGGAGGGCACCTGCCCTTCGGCGCCAGGGAGCGGTACTGGGACTTCCGGTCTCCGGGCAGGGGCCGGGTCGATTTTGAGGAGATCGTCCGTCGACTCAACCGGATCCCCTACACCGGTCCTCTTTCCGTGGAATGGGAAGACAGCGGCATGGACCGGGAATTCGGAGCCCGGGAAGCATGCTCCTTTGTCCGGAACCTGGATTTTCCGCCCTCGGCCATCGATTTCGACAAAGCCTTCCAGGACGGCTGAGCCGGTTCAGAGCCCGAGAAACTGCATGGCCAGACCGGCCGACAGGATCACCACGCCGGCCAGCACGTGGATCAGGGACTCCCTGCCTTTCAGGTGGAGGAACGACAGCCCCTGATACCCCACGAAAACCACGGCCAACATGGTCGCCACCGTGGCGGTGCCAAAGACCAGGGCCACCCCGATCACGCCGGCCAGGTTGTGTTCCGCAGCCGGATAGATCAGCATGGGAATGAGCACTTCACAGGGACCGAACACGAAAATCAGGAACAGGATCCAGGGGGTCAGCCGTCCCGGATCGCTTCGGGATCCGGCCGGGGCTTCCTCCACATGATGGAGCTCCCTGTGCAAGGTGGAATGCCCTTCCCGCAGCGATTTCGGGGTCAGGAAAGAGGGAAGGTGTTTGTGTCCGTGCCTGCCGTGCCGGTACACTCCGTACAGACTGTACAACAACCCAAACCCGATCAGCAACCAACCAACGGCATTTCCCCGAACCGATTCGATTCGTTCGAGCCGGTGCAACCCAAGGCCCATGGCCACACCGACCAGACCGAGCACCACCGAACCGGCCACATGGCCCACCCCCGAAAAGAAGGTGATCCAAAGGGTCTTGGAACGGCTCCAGGAACGGGCTCGGCTCAACACGATGAAGGGAAGGTAATGATCGGGTCCGAGCAGGGTGTGAATGATGCCCAGGCTGGCGGCGGTATACAGCAAAACGGTGAGCTCCATATGCATTGATAGTTATCTGAGGTAAACTAGGTTCCGATTTGTCCGACAATCAGCCGGGCCTGGCAGGCCGCCCCGAATCCGTTGTCGATGTTCACGACGCTGATTCCGGGCGCACAGCTGTTGAGCATGGCCAGGAGGGCGGTCACCCCCTGGAAATTTGCACCATAGCCCATGTGGGTTGGAACGGCGATCACCGGCTTGTCCACCAGACCGGCCACCACGCTGGGAAGAGCGCCTTCCATGCCGGCAACCACAATGAGCACGGCAGCGGCCCGAAGCTCATCCAATCGTCCGAACAGCCGGTGGATGCCCGCCACCCCCACATCGTAAATGCGTGTCACCCGGCAACCCAGAAATTCGCAGGTCAGCGCGGCTTCTTCGGCGATCCCCAGATCGGAGGTTCCCGCCGACACCACGCCCACGGATCCCCGGAAATTCCCGGCTTCAACCGTGCCGATCCTCCAAAGCCGCGCCTGCTCGTGGTAGGTGGCCGACGGTTCCAGCACCTTCAGTTCCCGGTAGGCTTCGGGCGAGACCCGTGTTGCCAGGACGGCATCGCCCCGTTCCCTCATTTTCCGGGCAATCCCGGCAATCTGTCCCGGGGTTTTTCCTTCCCCGAAGATCACCTCCGGGATTCCTGTCCGGTGCTTCCGGTCGGTGTCGATGGCCGCATCCTCCAGCGGTTCCACGCCGCCGCTTGCCAGCAGCTCCGACAGCTCCTCCCCGTCCAGGTCGCCCCGACGGAACGCCTCCAGCAAGGATCGGATGTGCGTTTTGTCCATCACAATTTTTTTAACACCTCTTTCTGGATTTCCTCAAGGGATACCTTGTTCTTCCTGGCAAGTGCGAGGCATTGTTCGTATTCCGGTTTTTCGTGGACCACCTTTCCGCCGTAATAACTGCGCTTTACGGCAATCCGCCCGTACCGGGTTTCCAGCTGAAGGACCTCCCGGCGCAACATGTTTTTTTGCACGGCATATTGACGCAATCCGATGCTGGTGCTCTGATTGAAGATCACCCGGTGGATGCCCTCCGCAGCCTCGGGAGAGCAAAGAACGCTCAGGGTATGGCCCGGACGCGATTTCTTCATGACAATCGGCTGGAGAAAAACATCGTCGGCACCGGCGGCAAACAGGGACTCGAACAGATCGGAATACCATTCCGGGTTCATGTCGTCGATGTTGCATTCCATCATCAGGGCATCGCCGGTCTCCACATCCCCCACGGAGGATGCCTCCGATTCGGCCAGGTAGACCCGGAGCACGTTGGGCAGGGTTTTTCCCACCCTTGTACCGATCCCGTATCCCGTTGCCACAATCCGGAAGGATGCCGAAGGCGTGAACCGATCCACGGTGGCTGCCAGAATGGCCGCCCCCGTGGGAGTGGTGGCCTCAAACTCGACGGCGCCGGTTCGCACGGGCACATCCCGCAGGATTTCCGCAGTGGCCGGGGCCGGCACGGGCATGGTGCCGTGAGCGCATTCCACCAGGCCCGAACCCAGCTGGACGGGCGATGCGTGGATCTCCTCCACCTGGAGGTATTCCTGGGCGATGGCCGCCCCCACGATGTCGGCGATGGAATCCAGGGCCCCCACCTCGTGAAAATGCACCTCCTGCACATCCACGTCATGCACTTTGGCTTCGGCAACAGCCACCTTCCGGAAGATCGCCAGGGCCTTCTCCTTCACTCCCAGAGAAAGGGAACTCCCACGGATCAGGTCCTCGATGTGGTGCAAATGCCGGTGCCTTTCGTTCTCCGGATGATCCACCACCACCCGGACGCGGGTCCCCTGGATGCCTTTCCTTTTCTCGGAGGATACCTCCAGCCGGAACCCCTCGATCTCGAGCTTCTGCAGTTCATTTTTCAGATGATCGGCGGGAACCCCCAGATCGACCAGGGCCCCCAGGTTCATGTCCCCGCTGATGCCGGCAAAACAATCGTAATAAAGGATTTTCATGAATGTAACGTGATCTCGGTTGTTGTTGTATTATTTCAGGGAACGCCCCCCTTCCATCCAGGCCCGGTTCAGCTTTCCGCTTACCAGGCCCTCCTCATCGATGTCCACCCGGGGAAAACCCAGATCCGTGAGTGCGTCTTCCAGTTCCTTGCCCATTGCCCGGAGCCTGTCCAGATCGGCCCGGGGTACTTCCACGCGGGCGTGGTCTCCGTAGTGACGTACCCGGGCGTCGTGAAACCCTTTTTCGAACAGGAAGTCTTCCGCCCGCTCAATGATCTGCAATTTTTCCGGGGTGATCCGTTGGGCATAAGGGACCCGGGAACTCAGGCAGGGGCTGGCTGGCTTGTCCCAATTGGGCAGATCCAGTGAATGGGCCAGGCGCCGGATGTCATCCTTGCCTACCCCGCAATCGGATAGGGGGAAAGAACCTGATACGCCAGGGCCGCTTTCTGCCCGGGACGGTGGTCGTTCCGGTCGTCCGAATTGGTGCCGTTGAGTACCTCGAAGCCAGGATATTTGACACGGATTTCCTGCAAATCCACGTACAGGTGCTCCTTGCAGAAAAAGCACCGGTCGATGGGATTGTTCAGGTAGCGTTCGTCCTTCATTTCCTCCGTGGTCAAGACTTCCAGAAGGATGTCGTACCGGTCACAAAAGGCCCGGGCAAATTCAAGATCCCTGCGCTTCAGACTCGGGAATCCGCAATGGCTCCGATGGCCCCTGCTTTCCCCTGAAACCTCCGCGCCAGGAAAAGCACGAGGGACGAATCGATCCCCCCGGAAAAAGCCACGATGGATCCTTTCCGGCCGACAAACCATTTTTCCAGGCGGTTCCAGGCGGCATCCAAATCCCGATTGTTTCCTTCATGCTCCATACCGGGGAAAGATAATGCATATTCCGCAAACTTCCCACTTGCCGGTGCCACCCACAAAGCGCTTTCATTGTGTCAGGATTTTCTTATCTTGCTGGTTACCCCGGAAAAAAGCTGACGTATGGAAAACCACATCCAACTGGAATTGCGGAAGTTTGTGGCTCCGGAATTCATTTTCGACGGGGGCCGGCACAATGCCGGCAATTATTGCATCAAACTCGGGGGCGACCGCTTGTTTCTGGCCACCGACGAAGGAGTTCGCAACCAAGCCTGGTTCGGAGAAATCACGGCCCAACTCGATGCCCGGGGCATACCCTACCACATTTATTCCGGCATTTCCCCGAATCCGAGGGACCACGAGGTCATGGAAGGCGCACAGCAATACAGGGACAACCGGTGCAACCTCATCCTGGCCGTGGGGGGCGGAAGCGTCCTGGACTGCGCCAAAGGGATCGGCATCATCGTCAGCAACGGCGACCACATCACCCGGTTCGAGGGCGTGGACCGGATTCCGAGGCCCATCCCGCCCCTGGTCTGCATACCCACAACCGGAGGAACTTCAGCCGATGTGTCTCAGTTTGCCATCATCAATCACACCGGGGAGCGGTACAAAATGGCCCTGATCAGCAAGGCCATCGTGCCCGATGTGGCCCTGGTGGATCCGGAGGTACTTCAGACCATGGATTCCTACCTGACCGCCTGCACCGGGATGGACGTCCTGTCCCATGCCTTCGAGGCCTACGTTTCCAATGCAAGCTCGCCTTTCACCGACCTGCATTCCCTGGAGGCCATCCGCCTTGTCCGGGACAGCCTCCTGGATTCTCAGAAAAATCCGTATGACATGCAATCCCGGGGAAAAATGATGCTGGCCAGCCTGTACGCGGGTCTGGCTTTCTCAAACGCCAGTCTGGGAGCCGTCCACTCTCTGGCGCACAGTCTGGGGGCTATCTGGACCTGGCACACGGGGAATGCAACGCCCTTCTGCTGCCCCATGTCGTGGATTTCAACTTCCATCATGCGGCGGATAAATACAGACACATCGCCGGCGAGATGGGAGTGCATGTGGCCGGATTGTCCGACAGGGAGGCCAGGAAGATGCTCACGTTCCATCTGTTGGAAATGAACCGGAAACTGGGCATCACCGGATCCCTGAAGGAACGGGGCGTTCAATCCGACCTGTTGCCCCTGCTTGCAGGCAAGGCCATCCAGGATCCCTGCAATGCCACAAACCCCAGGCCGCCGGTCCGGGCCGATCTGGAAGCGGTGTACGCCGAATCGATGTAGCATGGCCGAACACTGGGAAACATACCGGCAGAAAATCATCGGATTGGGCGAAGATTCCTTCGCCAAAAGCTATTACCCTGAACTTCAGGAGAAGATCCGGTCCCTGCAGGAGCTGAACCGAAACTTCGAAATTGTGTTCAACAGCGTGCAGGACCTGGTGTTCATTCACGAACCGGATGGCCGGGTGGTGATCATGAACGACATGGCCAAACAAACCCTGCGCCTCGACCAACGGGTCCCCCAGGAACAGAACCTGCTGGACTTTCTGAGGGCGGACCATCACGAGAAAGCCACCCGAGATTGGATGGAAGCGCTGGGAGGAACCAGCAACAAAAGCCATTGGATCGTCCGGCCCATGGACCGGGACGAGGGCATCCAGGTGGAAGCCACCTTCAGCGAGGCAAACTGGTCTGGGAGAAGGGTCGTGGTGACGGTCTTGCGCGACATCAGGAAGCAGCTGGAATACGAAGACGAATTGATCCGGGCAAAACAAAAGGCCGAGGAAAACGATCGCCTGAAAACAGCCTTCATAGCCAACATCAGCCATGAAATCCGCACCCCCATGAACGGGATCATGGGCTTTGCCCAGCTGTTGTCCAACCCGGACCTGGGAAGGGAGGAAATCACAGAATACATCCAGATCATCCAGCAGTCCGGGAAACGTCTCCTGGGCATCATCAACGACCTCATCGACATTTCCCGCATCGAAGCCGGCGAAGTGGAACTCAAACCCACCGACTTCAGGCTCCGGGGGGAAATGGAGTTCCTGCTCCATTTCTTTGAACCCATGGTGGCCGGACGGGACGTCCGACTGAACCTGTCTCTTCCTGCAGACATGGGGGAGGCGGTGGCGCGAACCGACCGGGAAAAGCTCGTGGGGATTTTCACCAACCTGCTGAACAACGCCATCAAGTTCACGGATGTGGGCGACATCACCTTCGGATTCGACATGAAGGAAGGTGGCCCCCACTTCTTTGTCAGGGATACGGGAATCGGCATCCCGGGGGACAGCCTGAAAAGGATCTTCAACCGCTTCGAGCAGGTGGACAACCGGACCAGCCGCATTCACGAGGGAAGCGGTCTCGGCTTGTCCATCGTGAAGGCTTATGTGGAACTGCTTCATGGCACCATTTGGGTGGAATCGAAGCTTGGAAGTGGTTCCTGTTTCCATTTTTCTCTACCTTCGCATGTGATCGTCCAAAATGCCACAACCCCCTTTCAACGCGAATGAAATGAACAGACCCAGCGCGGAACACAACCCGGATCTCCGGAACAAGCTCGCATCCATGAAGATTCTCATTGTGGAGGACGACGCCTATTCAAAGGAATACCTCCTGGCTCTGCTGGGGCAGATGGTGAAGAAGGCCTTCCATGCAAGGAATGGTGCCGAAGCCGTGGAACTCTTTCTGGACCACCCCGAGATCGGCCTCATTTTCATGGACATCAAGATGCCCGTGATGGACGGATTCACGGCCACCCGGAAAATCCGGGAACTGGACAGGGATGTGGTGATCATCGCCCAAACTGCCTATGCCATGCCCTCGGACCGCGTGGAGGCCATTCAGGCCGGATGCAACGATCACATTGCCAAGCCCATCGAGAGCAACATCCTGTTCACCCTGATGGAAAGGCATCTGCTTGTCTAACCACAAAAAAACACACCCATGCTTTCCCGAATCCCACTCTGTCTCTTTCTGTGCCTGGCCCTTGGGCCGATCCTTCTGAACGCTCAATCAGGCGCACGCATGCCCGTCCTCATCGACACCGACGCCAACAACGAACTGGACGACCAGCACGCCCTGGCCTACCTTCTGTTGAATCAGGGGATCTTCGACATCCGGGGCATCACGGTCAATGCCACTTCAGGAGGGGGACCCGTGGCGGAACATGCAAAGGAGGCCCAACGGATTGTGGATCTGTGCGGGTTTCATGGCACGATCCGGGTGACTCCGGGAGCGGATGGCGGTTTTGCCGAGATCGTCCCCCACCTTGGGGATCCTGCCTGCGACGGCCGGGAGGCGGTGGACCTGATTCTGAAGGAAAGCCGTGTGGAACGGGATCAACCGCTGATCCTGCTTCCGGTGGGCAAACTCACCCACATTGCCCTGGCGCTGAAACAGGATCCAGATTTGGCCCGGCGGGTCCGGGTGGTTTGGCTTGGCTCCAACTATCCGGAACCCGGCGAATACAACCAGGACAACGACACGGCGGCACTCAATTTCATCCTGCAGAGCGACCTGCCCTTTGAAATCGTGACGGTTCGTTACGGCAAGGAATCAGGAACCGGGGCCGTCAAGGTGGCCAGACGGATCATCTACACCCGAATGCCAGGCCAGGGCCCCCTGCAGGGAACTCCGGTGACCGGCAGGCACGGGGGTGAATTCACCTGCTTCGGGGATTATTCGGTGGATCTGTTCAAGAACATCGAAAACCTGGAGGAGGGATGCTACCGTTCGCTTTTCGATCTGGCCGCCGTGGCCATCGTCAAAGACCCGTCCTGGGCGGAAAAAACTGAGATTCCGGCCCCCATCCTGCGGGAAAACCAGTGGATCGACCGGCCGGCCAATCCCCGGACCGTCGTTCTTTGGGAGAACTTCAACCGGGAGGAAATCCTGGAGGACCTGTTTACCAGCCTGGAAAAGGCCACGGGTACGTCCCAAACCCCCTAGGGTCCCGGGTGGATTCTTGCACCCCAAAGTGATCGCCCATGCCGGGCAAACTAAAAAAGAGGCTGTCCCCTTCGAGACAGCCTCTTTCGTTCATTTCAAGGGTTTTGTCCGATCACCCGGCCGACCAGGTGCCGGTGGTTTCGAAATCCCCATAATAATAGGCATAGGATCCGTTCCCCAGGGCATCCCATTCCATGTGATAGAAAAGATCGCCCATCAGGTAATAATCCACAGTGCCCGAACCGTCGTCATTGACGACCACCGAATACTGGAGGTAGTAATCATAGTCGATGGCGCTGGAATCGTAGGTCATCTCGAAGGTGTAGGTCCCGTTGCTGTCCAGGCTCCAGTCGTAGGTCCAGAACAGGTCTTCGTAATCGCCCGGATCCTCCTCATAGATGAGCACCCAGTTGAAGTTGTACTCCACATGACCCTGGGATCCGTCCTTGGCTTCCCATGCATCGATGTAGTCGTACACCGGGCCCGCACCGAACTGGATGTCCATGGACCAGTACTTCTTGCTGCTGTCCTCGTCATAGGTCCAATAGAACGTAAAGGATTCCCCCAGGTAGGACCAGGTCCAGGTCCAGGTGTCGCCGGAACCTTTTTTGTCGGACTTCCGGGCGTTGTCGGGCGGGGTCAGGTTCTCTGAGAATGCCGACATATCCACCGCCGACTCAATGAAATCGACGCACATTTCCGCATACTCGTCGTTGGAAGCCGTCAGACCGACCGGCAATTGATTCAGGACCTCATCGGCCTGAAAGGTCATCTCCTCAAAGGAGGGCACTTCGTCTTCCTTGTTGCAGCCACCGACCACCAGAGCCGTTCCCACGAACAAGGCCATTCCTTTCAAAAAGAATTTGTTTCGCATCGCAATGTTGATTTTGATTGATACTTATTGGCTATTGATTTCAAACAAAGTTATAATAATTCATACATTTACAGGTACGTCAGAAACAAAGAAAAAATGAAATACAGCAGCATTTTCCTGGCTTTCGGACTCCTCCTCGGTTCCTGCGGGAACGGAGATACAGGAACCGGACCGGGCGCATCCGGAGAGGAGAACTCCGATCTCATCGGGAAGAACGAACTGTCCCTGACTTCCGATGTCATGACCCCGGAAGTTCTCTGGGCCTTCGGGCGGCTCGGCGATGTGCAGGTTTCGCCGGACGGTGGCAGGTTCATCTATGGCGTTTCATACTTCAGCATCGAAAAAAACAAGAGCAACCGGGAATTGTTCGTGATGAACGCCGATGGATCGGGAAAAATTCAACTCACCCGGAGTCCCGAAAATGAGTTCAACGCCGTGTGGCACCCCGACGGGCAGCGGATTGTGTACCTTTCCTCCGCCTCCGGAGATGTGCAGGCCTGGTGCATGAAGGCCGACGGTACGGACAACAAAAAAATATCGGACGTGGAAGGCGGGATCACCGGCCTGGCGTTTGCGCCCGACGGCTCCCGGGTTCTGCTGACCCGGGAGGTCCGGGTGGACCCCACCACCGAAGACCTCTACCCCGACCTGCCCCAGGCCGACGGACGGATCATCGATGAATTGATGTACCGGCATTGGGACACCTGGGAAGACGGTGCCTACAGCCACATTCTGATCGCCACCTTCGACGGGGAGACCATCGGGGATCCGGTCGACATCATGCCGGAAGAACCTTACGACAGCCCGCTCAAACCCTTTGGCGGCCTGGAGGAGGTGGCCTGGACCCCGGACGGGGGGAAAATCGCCTACACCTGCAAAAAACTGCGGGGGCTGGAGTACACCCTCAGCACCGACTCGGACATTTACCTGTACGATCTGGAAAGCGGTGAAACCGACAACCTGACCCGGGGCATGCCCGGCTACGACAAAGCCCCCTTCTTCTCGCCGGACGGATCGAGAATGTACTGGCTGAGCATGGAACGGGCCGGCTTCGAAGCAGACAAGGACCGCCTCATGGAAATGGATCTGGCCACCGGCGAAAAACGGGACCTCACGAAAGATTTCGACCACAGTCCCTCGGGGCCGGTGTGGGCGGACCAGGGCAGGACCCTCTACTTCGTCGCCGGCGTACGTGGCACCTTTCCCGTCTTCCGGATGGACGTTGCCACTGCCTCCATCGAGAAAGTGACCGGTGGAACCTTCGACTATCACTCCGTGGCCCTGGCCGGGGACAAACTCATCGCCACCCGGGTCGACATGACCAAACCGCAGGAGATCTATGCCGTGGATCCCGCCAACGGACAGGCCACCGAGTTGAGCTTTGAAAACAAGCACCTTCTGGACCAGCTCACCCTGCCCGCCGTGGAGGAGCGCTGGATCACCACCACCGACGGAAAGGACATGCTCACCTGGGTCATCTACCCGCCCCATTTCGATCCGGACAAATCCTACCCCACCCTCCTGTATTGCGAAGGCGGCCCCCAATCGCCCCTGTCGCAGTTCTGGAGCTACCGGTGGAACTTCAGCCAGATGGCATCCAACGGCTACGTCGTGGTGGCGCCGAACCGACGGGGGACATTGACCCACGGGCAGGCGTGGACCGACGGGGTCAGCAAGGACAACAGCGGGCAGGCCATGCAGGATTTGCTCCGGGCCATCGATGTGATGAAGGAGGAGCCGTTCGTGGACAGGGACCGGCTGGGAGCCATCGGTGCCAGTTTCGGGGGATTCTCCGTGTTCTGGCTGGCAGGAAACCACCAGGGCCGATTCAAAACCTTCATCGCTCACTGCGGGGTCTTCCATTCGGAAATGGAATACCTGACCACCGATGAAATGTTTTTCGACAATTGGGAAAAAGGAGGAGCCCCCTGGGACAAGGACAACTCCGTGGCCCAAAAATCCTTTGCCGGTTCCCCGCACCAATTCGTCGCCAACTGGGACACCCCCATCCTGGTCATCCATGGAGAACACGACTACCGCATCCCCTACACCCAGGGCATGGCAGCCTTCAACGCGGCGCAAATGAGGGGAATCCCGAGCAAGTTTCTCTTCTTTCCCTCCGAAACCCACTGGGTCCTTTCGCCCCAGAACGGGATTCTCTGGCAACGGGAATTCAAATCCTGGCTCGACCGCTGGCTAAAAGAAGAGAGCTGAGCGGATGAAACACGTTCTCCTGGTCGGCATGGGCGGTTTTCTTGGAAGCGTTGCGCGATACGGCGTTTCCAGGCTGGGAAGCCGCATTGAGTGGCTCTCCATCCCCGTGGGAACCCTGACCGTGAATGTCCTGGGCAGCTTGCTCCTGGGGTTTTTGGTGGGCATTTCCGAGAAGAGCACCCTGCTTCCGGTGGAATGGCGGATGTTTCTTATGGTGGGTCTGTGCGGAGGGTTCACCACCTTCTCCACCTTCACCAGCGAAAACCTGTCCCTCCTGCGAAACGGGCAGATCGGCCCCATGCTTCTGTACACGGGCATCAGTCTCCTCGGGGGGCTGCTTGCGGTTTGGTTGGGTTACGAAACCACTCGATTCCTGGCATAAAAAAACAACGACATGGAAGATGCGACCTTCAGCGTGCTCCGGATCCACGCCAGCTCCACCGACAAAATCGGCAACAAGTTGATGTACCAGTACGTGGTCGAGATGGCCCGGGAGGAAGGCATCGATGGAGCCACGGTGTACCGTGGCATCATGGGCTATGGCAGCTCGAGCACAATCAGTTCCTCCCGGTTCTGGGAACTCACTGAGAAATTACCCGTCGTCGTTGAACTCATCGACGAAACCGACAGGCTGGAACGTTTCTTCGCCCTGCTCAAACCTCATCTGATGGCCATGCCCAAAGGCTGTTTGGTCCGGATGGAACCCACCCGGATCCTGCTCCAGAAAAAGGGCAATTGAATCGGCCCGAATCCAAGAACAAACCAATCCAAACCATTCCATGAAGACCCTTTCTTACGCCATGCGCACTGGACATCCCCGGCATTTCCTCCTGACCGGTTTGCCCGTCATTCTATTTTTCCTGCTCCTGTCTTCCTGCCAATCCGTGACCGACAGGAACGGATCCCGGGCCGGCCAGGACGATGTGCCGTTCCAGGCCGTGGTACTGTTTCCCGAACCGGACCGGCCGAGCGGACAGGAGGATGTCCTCGAGCTGCGTTGCGACCCCATCGATACGGTGCGCATCGCTTTTGTGGGTCTGGGCAGCCGGGGCAACGGCGCCGTCCGGAGGTACACCTACCTGGACGGCGTGAAAATCGTCGCCCTGTGCGACGTGGTCCCGGAGCAGGTGGAACGGGCGCAGCAGATCTTGCGGGACAGCGGGCTTCCACCGGCAGTCGGATACACGGGAGAGGATGACTGGAAGAAGGTATGTGAACGAAGCGATGTGGACCTGATCTATGTGTGCACGCACTGGGACCTGCACACACCCGTGGCGGTCTATGCCATGGAACACGGAAAGCATGTGGCCACCGAGGTACCGGCGGCCCTCACCATCGACGAATGCTGGCAACTGGTAAACACGGCGGAAAAAACCCGCCGGCATTGCATGCAGCTGGAAAACTGCAACTACGATTTCTTTGAACTGACCACCCTGAACATGGTCCGGCAAGGCCTTTTGGGGGAAATTGTCCATGTGGAAGGGGCGTACATCCACGACCTGCGCCACCTGAATTTTGCCGAAGAAGATGGCTACTGGAACATGTGGCGACTCCGGCACAACCAGACCCGAAATGCCAACCTGTACCCCACCCACGGATTCGGCCCCCTGTGCCATGTCCTGAACATCCACCGGGGCGACCGGATGGAATACCTGGTGTCTCTGGCCAGCGATCAGTTCGGCATGACCGAGTACGCCCGGAACACCTTTGGGAAGGAATCAGACTATGCGAAAAGGGACTATGCCCGGGGCGATATGAACACCACCCTGATCCGGACGGCCCGGGGGAAAAGCATGCTGATCCAGCACGACGTCACCAGCCCCCGGCCTTACAGCCGTCTGCACCTGCTCAGCGGCACGAAGGGATTTGTCCAGAAATACCCGGTCCAGGGGATTGCCCTGGAACCCGACGCCCATTCCTTCCTCGCTGTGGAAAAAATGGATTCCATGCTTTCTTTGTACGAACACCCGATCCTTCGGGAGGTGGGTCAAAAAGCGCGGGAAGTGGGCGGTCACGGGGGGATGGATTTCACCATGGACTACCGGCTCATCCATTGCCTCCGCAACGGACTCCCCCTGGACCAGGACGTGTACGATGCCGCCGAATGGTCGGCCCTCATCGAACTGTCCGAGAAATCCATCGAGAACCACAGCATGCCCGTCAAGGTCCCTGACTTCACCCGCGGTTCCTGGCAAAAATTGAAGGAGGTGACCTACTACGGAATCGCTCCTTGATGTCGGTCCCATGAGAAGCGGGAACCGTCGTGTGTGGCGCCATGCCGGAACCCTCGTTCCGGTGACCGTCCTCGGCCTGGCAACCAAATTCTATGAAGGGCCGGGCCAGACCTGGGTTCACAATTCGCTGGGAGGGGTCTTTTATGTGATGTTCTGGATTCTCCTGGCCTCCCTGTTCCTTGCCGGTATCCGGACCTGGAAAATCGCCCTGTGGGTCCTCCTGACCACCGTGGCCCTGGAGTTTCTTCAGCTCTGGCATCCTCCCATCCTCCAATCGGTTCGGGGAACCTTCCTGGGTGCTGCCCTGTTGGGCAACACCTTCGTGTGGAGGGACATGCTCCACTACCTTGCCGGGGCGCTGGCGGGGCTTGGTCTGCTTACATGGGTCCGGCGTCCATCCGATTCCGGCCATTGACCATTGATCCGGTGTATGTGACAACCCGTCCGGATTGTTTTGCTCCCCCCCAGTCCGAGGCCCTAGTTTTGTGGGAAAAGACCAGAAACCATGAAACACACCATCCGGCTCATCTCCCTCATTGCCACCGCCTGCCTCGTGTCAACCGGCATCCTTTCCGCCCAGCAACGGATTTCGGGACAGGTATTGGATGCCCGGGAGACAACGGTTCCCGGAGCAAACATCTATCTTGAGAATACCTACGACGGTGCCAGTTCGGATGCGGAGGGGACCTTTTCCTTCCCAACCGGAGAATCGGGAGATCAGACCCTGGTTTGCAGTTTCATCGGCTACGAAGACCTTCGGGTTTCCCTGTTTCTCAACGGTCGTGACACAAGCCTGGTCCTGATTCTGAAGGAATCGGCCCAGGCCATGGAGGAGGTGGTCATCACAGCCGGCCACTTCAATGCCGGGGACAAGAAAAAGGCCACCATCCTGAACGCCATGGACATCGCAAGCACGGCCAGCGCTCTGGGCGACATCTACGGGGCTTTTGCCACCATGCCGGGGGCCCTGGTCCCCGGAGAGGAAGGCCGCCTCTTTGTCCGGGGCGGCGACAGCCGGGAAACCCGGACCTACATGGACGGCATGTGGGTCCAATCGCCCTACTTCACCAAGGTGCCCGACATTCCGACGAGGGGCCGGTTTTCCCCCCTCCTCTTTTCAGAAATGGTGTTCAGCACCGGCGGATACTCCGCCGAATTCGGACAGGCGCTGTCCTCCGTGGTCGATTTGAATACCAATGGCCTGGAACCCCAGGACAAGGGCAGTGTGTCTCTGATGAGTGTGGGAGGCAGCGTATCCGGAAGCAAACGTTGGGAGAATTCTTCTGTCGCGGGGACCCTCATGGGAACCACCAGCGTGCTCCATCACCGGCTTTTCCGGCCCCGGGTCGATTTCCTCCGGGATCCCCGGACCCTCGATGGCAATCTGATGTTCCGGAAACGGGTGGGCGAAGAAGGCCTGCTCAAGATCTTTTTGTCCCACAACCGTTCGTCCATGGAACTGATGGTGGACCATGTTGCGGAGGACACCTGCGACCGTCTGGCCCTGACCGACCGTTCGGGATTCGGAACGGCCGTCCTCACGGGACGGATCAATGAAAACTGGCGCTACCGGGGCGGCGTGGCCGTGAACCTGGACGGGAACGACATGGTGTACCGGAGCCTGCCCATTGATGAAACGCACCGAAGCGGACAGGCAAAATTGGTTGTCGTCCGGGAGGGCAACCTGCTCCGGCAGCTCCGCCTGGGAGCGGAAAGCGGACTGGAAACCCAGGAACAGTCCGTTCGGACCGAACCGGTCGTCCGTCTGTTTGCCCGGGACCGGTGGTCGGCCGGCTTTCTGGAAGGTGACCTGGTGCCCCATCCGGCACTCGCCCTTCGTCTGGGAATCCGGTTGGAACACACCAGCCTCACGGAAAGCTTCCGGGTGGCTCCGCGGGCATCCCTGGCCCTGAAAACCGGTGAGAAAAGCCAGGTCTCCCTGGCCACGGGGATCTTCCATCAGAACCCCGGATTTACCTGCATGAAATGGAAACCCGACCTGGAACCGGAGGAGGCGACCCATGTCATTCTGAATTTTCAAAGGGAGTCCGGCAACCGGATCCTTCGCCTGGAAGCCTATGCCAAGAAGTATACAAAGTTGGTCACATATCAGGAACCGGACGACGTGGAACCGGACCATTACCGAAACGATGGGCACGGGCTGGCAAGAGGCATCGATGTCTTCTGGCGCGACCGGGGCTCGATCGAAGGACTGGACTACTGGCTCTCCTATGGATTTCTGGACACGAAACGCAGGTACCGGGATTACCCTGAAACGGCGACCCCCTCCTTTGCATCGACCCATGCATTTTCGGCCGTGGCAAAGTACTATTTCCAGAGGCCGGCCCTGTTCACGACCCTGACGCTGACCTATGCGAGTCCCCGGCCCTACCAGGACCCGAATTCGGCCGGATTCATGACCGGCCGGACACCGGCCTACCGCGACATCAGCATGGGCATCACCCACCTGACCCGTTTGTGGAACCGGCGCCTGGTCCTTCATGTGAACCTGAACAATGTGACCGCTTTCAAAAATGTGTTCGGGTATGAATACACCCAAGAACCCGACGCCGAGGGAGTCTATGCCTCCCGGGCCATTCTTCCGCCCATGGACCGCCAGATCGTCTTTGTGGCGATCCTGTCTCTGGAGAAATTGTAATCTGAAATCCAAACCGACAAAACACAATTATGAAACAACAAAACAAACGCCGCCCCCTTTGGCTTGCCCTGCTTCTGGCATGGTCCCTCGTCCCGGCCGGGGCACAGCAAACGAACAGGGAAACCCTCTACACGTCCGCCATGGAGGACGCACTATCCCGGCTCCGGATGGCCCGGACCGCAGAGGAATACCTTCCTTGCGCCAACCGCTTCGAACGCATTGCCAGGGCGGAAAAGGACCGGTGGCTCCCCTACTATTACAGTGCCTACGCCCTGATCCTGCAAACCTATGAGATGGAAGTTGGACCGGAACGGGACCCGGTGCTCGATCGGGCCCAGGAACTTCTGGACCAGGCATTTGACCTCGCGCCGGAGGAATCCGAACTTTTCGTCCTGCAAGCCTTTCTGCTTCCTTCCCGGATCCTGGTGGACCCCATGAGCCGGGGCATGGCCCTGCTCGACCGGGTCTTTTCGTCCCTGAACCGAGCCAAGTCGCTGGATCCTGAAAACCCCCGGATCTATTTCCTGGAGGGAATGAACCGAATCAACCTTCCGGCTGCCATGGGGGGCGGGGAAGAGGAGGGACTGGCGCTTTTGCGAAAGGCCCTCGATCTGTATGAAAACCAATCCGACCTCCCTTTCCTGGCCCCCGACTGGGGAGAAGAGGCCGTTCGCCAGGAGTTAATGAAACGGGGCAAGCTTCCATCGGAAGGTTGAAAGGAAAAACGTACCTTGAACGACCCGAAGCAACCCATGACTCGAAACCGCGCAAAAAGACCCCTCCTTCGGGAGATCCGGAACATCCTCTTTGTGGTGGCCATCGGCAATGTGCTGTCCCTGTTCAACCTTGCCGAAAGTGATTGGACCTGGCGGACCTTCTGGATCAACTGCATATTTTCGGCGGGGATCGGCTACCCCTCCATGAAAGCCATGATGTTCCTGGTGGACATTCTCGACAAGCGACTTCCCTGGCTGGAAGCGCCCATCAAACGTCTGGTGGTGCAATTGGTTTCCCTCTTCCTGTTCTCTGCCTTCATGATCTTTCTGGGCTTCTATGCCTGGTTTGCCATCTACGAGGATCTGAGCCTGAAAGAGATGTTCTTTTTCATCCTTCCCTATGTGAAGGTGGTCTACATTTTCGTCTTTTTAAGCCTTCTGATTGCGAACACCCTTCTTTTCTTCAAGAACTGGAAAGAATCGGTGGTGAAACAGGAGGAGTTGAAACGGGCTCACCTGGCCCTGCAAAACCAGAGCCTCCGCGACCAGTTGCAACCCCACTTCATGTTCAACAGCCTCAGCTCCCTCCTCACCCTCATCGACACCGATCCGGAAAACGCCAAACAGTTCGTTCACAAACTGTCCGCCGTTTACAGGTACGTTCTGGAGCAACGCGACCAGGAACTGGTCCCCCTGGAGGAGGAACTTGGGTTTCTGCTGGATTACGTCTTCCTGATGCGCATCCGTTACGGGGAAAACCTCCGGGTGGAAATCCGGGGCACGGCCGGCACCTCCAGCCTGCTCGTTCCCCTGTCCCTCCAGATGCTGGTGGAGAATGCCATCAAGCACAACGAGATCTCCGCGGATCATCCCCTGTTGGTTCGTGTGGTCCTCGAGAAGGAGGTTGTCCGGGTCGAGAATGAACTCAGAAAGCGGGATGCGGGCCGATCCTCCACCGGAACCGGACTGGAGAACCTCTCGAAACGTTTGCGCTATTTCACCGACAGCGAACTCCGCATCCGGGAAACAGACCGGGAGTTCACCGTCGTCCTGCCTTTGTTGCACGCCCAACCCGTTGCCCCATGAATGCACTGATCATCGAGGACGAACCCCTGACTGCCCAGCGCATCGCCGACCTGCTGGCAAAGAGCCAACCGGAAATCCGCGTAGCGGCCATTCTGGACAGTGTCCGGACATCGGTGAACTGGCTCCGGACCCAATCGGTCCCGGATTTGATCCTGATGGACATCCAGTTGTCGGACGGACTCTCCTTCGACATCTTTTCTCAGACCGAGGTGGTTTCGCCGGTCATCTTCATCACCGCATTTCAGGAATACGCAATCCGTGCCTTCAAGGTACACAGTGTGGACTACCTCCTGAAGCCGGTGGTGGAGGAGGAATTGAACAAGGCCCTGCTCAAATTCCAGCGGTATTTCATGAAAGACAGCGGACCGTCGATCCTGTCGCAGGAAACCCTCCTGCAATTAAGGCACTGGATGAGCCGGTCCTACAAAACCAGGTTCATGGTCCGGGCCGGGGAACACATCCGTTCGGTGGAATGCAACGACATCCTCTACTTTTTCAGCCTGCAACGGGGCACCTTCCTCCACACGGCCGACAACCGGGATTACCCGGTGGATTTCACACTGGATGCTCTCTCCGAAATGCTGGATCCGCAGTTGTTTTTTCGCATCAATCGCCAGTACATCATTGGACGAAAGGCCATCCGGGATGTGATCACCCTCTCTTCGGTCCGGGTACGAGCCGAACTGAAGCACCTGGACGGAGAAGACATCCATGTGAGCCGGCACCGGTTGCCGGATTTCAAAACCTGGCTCGACACCTGACTGGGGCCGCCTCAGTCGCCGAAACTGGTTCCCAGGTTCCGGGCACTGATGATCCAGGGATGGTCGGGCGGAACGTAATTGATTTTTCCGGCCGCCTCCTCCATGGGCACCGCCTTGGTCCGGTCACCGTCCACGGCCACCATGATACCGAATTGCTCGTCGCGGATGTAATCGAGGGCTGCCGTCCCCAACCGGGTGGCGAGGATCCGGTCGGCTGCGGAGGGGGTTCCGCCGCGTTGCAAATGCCCCAGGATGGTCACTCGGGTTTCCAATCCGGTGATCATCTGCAATTCTTCGGCCATTTGAAGGGTCGATCCCCGGTATTCCTTTTCGACGGCGGCATATTTGGCCTTTATTTCGGATTTCTCCTTCCCCTTCTTCCCTTCCATTTTCTTCTCCAGTTCGCTAAGCTGACGGGCACCCTCCACGGTGATGGCACCTTCTGCCACGGCCACGATGCTGAAACGCTTTCCGCGGCTTACCCGCTCCAGGATGCTGTCGGCCAGTTTGTCGACGGTGTAGGGGATTTCGGGCAGAAGGATGGCATCCGCTCCGCCGGCGAGTCCGGCGCCCAGGGCCAGCCAACCCACGCGATGGCCCATGATTTCGACAATGATGACCCGGTGGTGGCTCGACGCCGTGCTGTGAAGCCGGTCAATGGCATCCACCGCAATCCCCAATGCCGTGTCAAAACCGAAGGTCACGTCGGTTCCAACGATGTCGTTGTCGATGGTTTTGGGGAGGGAGATCACGTTCAGACCGCTCCGGGAAAGATGGTAGGCGTTTTTCAGGGTGCCTCCCCCGCCCAGGCAGACAAGAACATCCAGGTGGTGCTTGTGGTAATTCTCGATGATCACATCGGTCATGTCCACCTTCTTCCCCCCCATGGGCATCTTGTGGGGCTTGTCGCGGCTGGTTCCCAGAATGGTCCCTCCCAGCGTCAGGATGCCCGAAAGCATGTGGTCGTCGAGCCGGACCGACCGGTTCTCCGTCAGACCGCGAAATCCGTCCCGGAATCCGATGACCTGCATGCCGTAGACGCTGGTGGCGGTTTTTCCGATGCCCCGGATGGCCGCATTCAATCCCGGGGTGTCCCCTCCCGATGTCAGGATCCCAATGTGTCCTGTTCGTGCTGATTTCATCATTTCGTTTCGCTTTGTTGCATGTCGTTCCATCCAAGGTACACAATTCCAATCGAATCTTGCGCCTTGTAACCTCTGAAAATAAATTCCGTACAAGGAGAACCCGATGGTTCCCATGCGAGAACCCCCTGGCAACCAACCCCGTTTTTTGGATTAATTGATATCTTTGGGTTGCGTTTGAATTGCCTATGAAGACCATTCCGATTGCACTGTTTCCGACGGCATCCCTCCTGGTGGATGCACGCACCATGCAAATCAGGGACGCCAATGCCCTGGCCGAGGACTTCCTGGACCGCAAGAAAGAGGCCCTGATCGGAGAGTCGGTTTCCCGCCTGTTCGAAGTGGAATCGCCCGGAGAAGGAACCCATGAAAACGTGCGGCTTGCCCACCCGGTGAAGGGCCGTACCCGGGTGAAGCTTCTGGTCCGAAGCTATGCCGGTCTGGAGATTCCCGCGATGACCTACTGCCTCATGGAAATGGACGAACGCTTCGAGGACCTGCTGGCAGAAACATCGGACGGAATTGTCATCATCAACAAACACCTCACCGTTCTGGACATCAATCCCTCCTTCACCCGGATCACCGGTCTGGAGAAATCCGAAATGGTGGGCAAAAAGGCATCGGTGCTTGCGCCCACCCTCCTTCAGGGGGCCTCGCTGGAGATCGCCATGAAGCAAGTGGGGCGCCTCCTTCTGGGCAGATCCGTCCCACCGTTCGAACTTCCCTTCCGGGGTCGTTACCTCAGCATTTCAGTGGACATCAGCAAACGGAGTCAGACCTACCTGGTGGTTTTCCGGGACATCACCGAAGCAACCCAGGCCAAATTGAAGCTGAAGGAAAGCGAAGAAAAATACAAGTTTTTGGCCGAGTCCACCCTCGAAGCCATCATCGTGCATGAAAAGGGCTGCATCCTGGATGCCAATACGGCTGCCCTGAATATGTTTCGAATGGAACGGACGGAAATTGAGGGCCGGCACATTTTTGAATTCCTCCACGATTCCGCCGACGAGGAATGGATCCGGCCGCTGCTGAAGAAATCCAATCCGGACCCCTACACGGTGCAGGTGAAACGGTCCGACGAGAGCACCTTCATGGCCGAAGTCGACAGCCGGAACGTTCGGCGCGAGGGAAAACAGGTCCGGATCACCGCCCTCCGGGATGTCACAGAGAAGCTTGCGCTGGAACGCAAGCTGCAGGAAAGCGAGGAAAAATACCGCGCCATTTTTGAGAACACCGGGGCCGCCACCATGATCCTGAACACGGAAGGCATGTTTGTTCTGGCCAACAGCCGCTTCGGTGAACTGGTGGATCTTCCGGTGGAAGAACTGATCATGAAGAAGGTCTGGATGGAATTCGTGCATCCCGACGACCTCGAAATGATGAAGACCTACCATCGGCAGCGCAGGGAGGATGCAACGGAATTGCCCGGCGAATATGATTTCAGGCTCCTCGATCGCCAGGGCAAGGTCAAGTACATCCACATGTATGTGGACATGATTCCGGGAACGGACCTGAGTGTGGTGTCCTGCCTGGACATCAGCGAACGGATGCAGGTCGAAATGGCTCTCAAGGAGGGACAGGAAGACTTGCAACGGGCCCAGACCCTTGGAAAAATGGGAAGCTACATCATCGACCTGAAAACCGGAACCGTCACCGGATCCCGGATGGCAAAGGAGATATACGGGTTCGGTGAGGGAACGACCTTTTCCCTGGCCGCCGTGCAGAGTGTCCCCCTACCAACCCACCGGTCCATGCTGGACGCGGCCATGGAAAACCTGGTCCGTCACGGAGATTCCTACGACGTGGAGTTTCAGATCCGGCAGGTGGAATCCGGGAACATCCTGGATGTCCGGTCCATCGCTGAATACAACCCGGAAAGCCACGTCGTCCGGGGCGTCATCCACGACATCACCGAGCAAAAGAGAACCAAGCAGCAGATCGCTGAAAGGGAACAGTACCTGGCCAGCATCTTCAGGGCGGCGCCCGTTGGCATCGGGGTGCTGGCAGGTCCCCGGTTCACCGAAGTGAACGACCGGTTGGCGGAATTGACCGGATACGAGAAGGAAGAACTTCTGGCCATGCCCGTGGGCGAATTGTCCCTTCTAAAGGGCAACCCCTTCCCGCCGGATTCGAAAACGGGCAACCCAGGGGAGCATGGGATGACCTCCCTGGAGACCCGGTGGAAATGCAAGGACGGAACCATCAAGGATGTCCTGATCACTACCACTTTCATTTCACCGGACAACCCGGACCGGGGAACCACCCTGGCCGTTCTTGACATCACGGAGCGGAAACAGGACGAACTGAAACTTCGGGCGAGCAACCGGGAGCTCATCCAGGCGAAGAACCGGGCGGAAGAAAGCGACCAGCTGAAAACCGCCTTCCTGGCCAACATGAGCCATGAGATCCGGACGCCCATGAACGGCATCCTCGGATTCACCAATCTTCTGGAGGATCCGGACCTTACCAGCGAGGACCTTCATCAGTATGTGACCATCATCAAGAAAAGCGGGCAGCGGCTGCTGTCGACAGTCAACGATCTCATCGACATCTCCCGGATCGAGACCGGTCAAGTGAACCTGCTCATCGACCAGTGTTCCGTGAATGAGCTCTGTGACAACCTGCATCGCTTCTTTCAGCCCGAGGCGCGATCCAAGGGACTGGAATTCACGATTCACAAAGCGTTGCCCGAAGAACGGTTGCTGCTTCGGACCGATGAGAACAAGCTGAATTCCATTCTCACCAACCTCATCAAAAACGCGCTGAAATTTACGGAGAAAGGCCAGGTGTCCTTCGGGTACCGGATCGATGAGCACCGGAAGAAAATCACCTTTGAGGTGATCGACACCGGCATCGGTATCCCGGCCGACCGGCAGGAAGCGATCTTTGACCGTTTCGTGCAGGCCGATGTGGCGGATCAAAGGGCCATGGAAGGGTCCGGACTCGGGCTGGCCATCGCCAACAGCTATGTGGACATGTTGGGGGGGCGGATCCTCCTGGAGTCGGAGGAAGGAAAGGGAACCCGTTTTGCCGTCAGTTTCAACCTGGGAAGTCACCGGACCGAAGGCGAGATCCGCAAATCCACCTCCGGGCGCAAGATCAAACCGGGCAGCGGTCGGTTGAAAGTCCTCGTCGCCGAAGACGACGACGCCTCCTTCATGCATCTTTCCATCATCATCCAGGAACGCACCCGGGAAATCCTGCGGGCAACCTCGGGAACCGAGGCGGTGGAACTGTGTCTGGCCAATCCGGACATCGACGTCATCCTGATGGACATCAAAATGCCCCACATGACGGGATTGGAGGCCACACGCCAGATCCGCCGGTTCAACCCGGATGTGCCCATCATCGCTCAATCTGCCTATGCCCTTGCAGGGGATGACAAGGCGGCCCTGGATGCGGGCTGCAACGACTACATCACCAAACCCATTGAACCGGAGAGGATCCTTCAGAAGCTTTCGGATTCCGACCTCCTTCGTTCGGGATGGTAGTGTCCCGGGCCACCGGAACCAAGCTTTTTT
Source organism: Bacteroidales bacterium (assembly GCA_041393235.1). GTDB lineage: Bacteria > Bacteroidota > Bacteroidia > Bacteroidales. Next base: position 105,647 of record JAWKKO010000009.1, on the reverse strand, counting down.
GGACGGAAGATGCGAAACGTCAGAATTTGTCTACCTTGCAGAAAACAACCCGTCCATCGACATGAAACATTGTGCAATTTTCCTCCTGGCCCTTCTGGCCCTGAGCAACTGTACCTCCCCCATGGCAAAACCTGAATTCTCCTCCGGCAACATCGATGTGGGTGTTGTGGTCAAGGACATGGACCGTTCCATGGACTTCTACCTGAATGTGATTGGCATGAAGAAGGTGGATGAATTCGACGTCACGGCTGAGTTCGGAGCTGAGTCGGGACTCACTCGCGGTCTTCCCTTTCATGTCAACGTCCTCAAACTCCAGGACAATCCCCTGGCCAACCAGTGGAAACTGATGAGTTTTCCGGACGAAGAATCCACACCCCGCTCCCAGGTCATTCACGACGACCGGGGCGTGCAATACGTGACCATCAACGTCACGAGCCTGGCCCCCATCCTGGAGCGGATCAAGACCAACCAGGTTCGCATGCTGGGAAAAACGCCCATCCCCCTGAATGAAACGGATCATTTCGTTCTGATCCAGGATCCGGACGGCACCTTCATCGAACTGATCGGTCCGCTCGACTAAGGCCGGTTGTCCTCGGGCACCGGCGAAAGATACACCCCTTCCCTGGGGAGCAATCCGTCCAGATTGGCAAGACCATATACCAGCACGGCCGTGGCCACAGCCGCCTGGTTCTGGTATTCCGGGATGCTTTTGTTGTACAAGTCCCGTTCGGTGTGCCAGATTTCCCTGTAATCGAAATGGGTGCCTTGGGGATCGGCACATTCGAATCCCTGGGTGGGGACGCCGGCCACCTGAAAGGGGCCTGCATCGGTGTACATTGGAACCAGGGGTCTGGGCCGGGCTTCCAACTCTTGCAGGGCAAAGGGGTAGGCCGGATCGATCCGGTTGATCCACCAGGCAATATCCTCCAGCAGAGGCCTTTGAGCCGAAGTAACCTTCAGAGCGACCGGAACCGTGGGGCCTCCGTCGCGGTTCACCAGATTGGAAATCCGGTCCATGGAATCCGCATGACGCGCCACCCAGCTTCGGGAGCCATACAAGCCGAACTCCTCTCCGGCCCACAAAATGACCAGGATGGTCCGCCGGGGCCGTCCTCCGGCCTCCTGAATCAGGCGGGCGGCCTCCATGACCGGGCTGACTCCGGAACCGTCGTCCACTCCCCCGGTGGCGACATCGTAGGCATCGAGGTGGGCGCTCATAATCACATACTCGTCCGGAAACTCGAAGCCCGGAATGATGCCGATCACATTGTGGTAGGGAACCGGTCCCATCTTGAAGTGGTTCCGGATGTCAAACTCAAGCTGAAAATACCGTCGTTCTTCGGCCATCCGTTTGATCACCGCAAACTGGTGCTCGTCCAGCTTGATGTCGGGCACCGAGGGGAGGCTGTCGAAGCGGAGGCGATGCAGGTTTTTCCGGTCATAGAGCACCCGGATGGGAACGGGCGCCGACTGGATGATGCCCAGGATGCCGGCCTCGACCATGTCCCGGTAAAACAGGGCCGGTTCCTCATTTTCCTTGAGCAGCTCCAGGCTTTCCTTTCCCCGGGCCTCTCTCTCCCGGTTTTGTTTCCGGATGTCCGCGTTTGCTGCCCGGATGCGGACATTGTCATCGATCAGGGAGTCCCGGTACCGGTCCGCCTCGGTCGAAATGTCGACGGGGAACCCGGTGTTCTCGCCCCCGATCAACACCCAGGCGCCCTTCAAGGCGCCTTTCATCTGATTCATTTCCTCCCGGGTCCGCGGTTCCAGAAGGACAGGTCCTCGCTGTACCCCCTTGGTCCCGGATGTGTAGGAGGGTGTTGCAAAATGCAGGTGCATCCCTTCTTCGCCCAGCAAGGTCCCGAACCAGGGTCCCCGGTTGAAACCCACGGGCAGCGTGCCCACGTCGTCCATCACCACGTCCATCCCCCAGGAGGCGAAGGTATGGGCCGCCCAGAGGGCCGCATTCTCGTAGGCGTCGGACCCGATGAGCCTGCCTCCGAAGCGGTTGCACAATACGTCCAGGTGGTCCATGGTCCGGTTGTCGGTCCGCCCGGTTTCGATGATCCGTTCCAGGACCGGATCCGGATTGGGCTGGGCTTCGGTCCGGACAGAAAGGATCAGCAGGAGGGCAAGAATCGGGAGGTTTCCTTTGTGCATGGGATGGTATATTTGGGTGACCACGGGCCAAGATAGGATTTTTATTCCATAGCTTTTTGTAACTTATCCCCAGGCTCCAAAACCTTGATCATGCCAGGCCGCCCCACCATCGGTTCGATCGCCCGGAACGTCCTCAGCGCCCTGCTCGTGCTTGCTCTGGTCGTTGGATGCATCCCCTGGATTTCCGGGGCCCGGCAACAACAGGAACTGAAATCCGACCTGGCCCGTCTCAACCACATCCGGTACGGCCTCCTCAATGTGGACGAATGGACGGAAAAGATCTCCCTCATCCTGTCGGTGAAGATCATGGAGTTTCAAATGAACGAGCAAAACCGGACCCTGCTTCAGGGTCAGCTGGAGAATCTGCTCCGGACCATCCTCGACGAAATGGAGCGACTCATGGAAGCCCGGACGTCCGGCACTTTTTCCGGGATCAAGCGATGGGTGGCCGGATTTGCAGTGGACATGGACCAGATCCGGGACAGCATCCCTTCCTATGCCGACCGGCTGCTGGACCAACTGCACAAACCGACCACCCGGATGCTCCTTCAGCAATACCTGCAGGAGAAGCTGGATGAATTCACGGCAAGCACCCACGCGACCGGACAGGGAGAAGAACTCGCCTCGATCCGTGACAAATACGGATGCACGACAACAAAGGATTGTGCCGGCCGGCTCCGGATTCTCGTGGACGACGGGCAAAAGACATCTTCCCGCCTGGCTCTGGGGATGCTGCTGCTGGCTGTCCTGGTCTTCCTTGTGAACATGCCGGGGAAGGGAGACCGGGGCCCCGCCCCCGTGCTTTGGATGATCGCGGCTTCCCTCGTCCTGCTTGTGGCCGGAATCAGCGCCCCGATGATCGACCTGGAGGCAAGGATCGACGACCTTCGTTTCGTGCTTCTGGGGGAGGACGTGCACTTCTCCGACAACATCCTCTATTTTCAAAGCAAAAGCATCACCGACATGGTGGCCATCCTTCTCCGGGAAAGGTCCTTCCTGATGATTTCCGTGGGAATCCTGATTTTTGGGTTCTCCATTGTATTTCCTTCGGCAAAACTGCTCTGCTCGGCCGTTTTTGCCTTTCGCCTGCCCCGGATGCAAGATAACCGGATCATCCGCTTTTTTGTCCTCAGGTCGGGCAAATGGTCCATGGCCGATGTCATGGTGGTGGCCATTTTCATGTCCTACGTGGGATTGAACGGCATCCTCGGTAACCAGCTGGAAAGTCTGGAAGAATCGGCTCGTCCCGCCGAAATCCTTACCACCAACGGCACCCGGTTGCTGGATGCATTTTATCTCTTCCTGAGCTTTGTGCTCAGCAGCCTGGCCTTGTCCGAATACCTTCAACGCAGGTATGTCCCGTAAATCATCCCATTGCCACGATGCAACGGACCCGGAGGGTTGCCGGTCCCCTGCTTTTTTCCGGTCCGTGCCCGAATTTCCGGGGAGATACGTACCTTCGTTGCGGAAATGATCCTTTCGATGAACGAAACCCTTCCGTTTCATGGCCGGATGCCCATGGCCGACGTGATCCACGCGGATTACAAACTCATCCCCGTGCTGGCCCGCTTCGGCATTTCCTTCGGTTTCGGCAACCACACCGTGGAGGAAGTCTGCCAGACGAATGGGATTCACCCCACCTTTTTTCTGGAAATCATATCCTCCTACCGCGACCGGAGCTATTTCCCGGCAAACCGGCTCCGGGATTTTCCCGCCGCCATGATCATCGACTATCTCGCACGAACCCACGAGTACTACCTGCAGGTAAAAATCCCGGCCATCCAGAAACAGATCGAAGCCATGGCCGGCAGGGCAAGCCGGGGCAACGCGGACAATGTCCGTCTGTTGCGTCAGTTCTTTTCCGAATACACCGAAGAACTCCTCGTCCATCTTTCCCACGAGGACGACCGGATTTTCCCCTACGTGCTTCGCCTTGAAAAGGCACTTCGGGACGGCCGGACCGAGGGGGACCTGCTGCGGAAAATACGCGAGGAGCCCATCGCCCAATTCGAACGAAACCATGACAACGTGGAGGAAAAACTCAGCGATCTGAAAAACCTGATCATCAAGTTCCTCCCCCCCCTGCTGTGTTCCGAGGCCTGCCAGGGGTTGCTCACCGACCTCTTTCGCCTGGAGGAGGACCTGAACAACCACACCCTCATCGAGGAAAAGGTCCTGATCCCGAAGGTCAAACAATTGGAAAAAGCCTACCTGGAGAAATCCACCTAAGAAAAAACCCTTGCAACCGCAGGGATTTTACGCACGTTCCAAACAGGGGTTATTCTGTTGTATCTGCCTGACAGTGATGGTATTTTTACATCATGAAACGGTTTCTTTTCCCTTTGTCCCTGGCCATTGCACTTCAGATCGCCATCGCCCCCCCCCAACTGTCCGCCCAACCGGGCGGCAGCGCACTCTCCTTCGACGGTACCGACGACCATGTTTCGGTACCCGGCGATGCCACCTGAACATGTCCGGATCGAGTTTCACCGTCGAGTTTTGGGTGAAAGCGGACCCAAGCCTGAGCTATTCCACAGAACAACTGTTGGTGGAATGCGGAAACGGGTGGGCCACCGGCACCTACCAGATCACTTCGTTCAACGACAACAACATCACGGTCAACTTCAACGGATCCACCTCCGGGGGCGTAAGCACCACGGTGGATTGGACGGACGGGGAGTGGCACCACCTAGCCGGGGTTTTCTCCAACCCTCTGAATGCCATAGCCCTGATCTACGACGGGGAGTTGGTGAACTATGTCATCGAAAATGCCGCACCGGGCAGCGCCAATGTGCCCGTGTACCTGGGCAGTCGCCAGGGAAGCAGCATGTTTTCCCAGGTCACCCTGGACGAAGTCCGGATCTGGAACCTGGTCAAGGACACCACCATGGTCAAGGAAACCATGCACCGGGAACTTACCGGTGCCGAAAGCGGACTGGTGGCGTATTTTCCCATGAACGAGGGCAGCGGCGCCACCCTCTCCGACCAAACGGCCAACACGAACGATGGAAGCATCAGCGGAGCCTCCTGGATTGGGTCGAGCTGTTTTGCCGGACCGGGAAAAGGATTGGATTTTGACGGCTCTGACGATTACCTAGAATGCGGAACCGATGCAAGCGTAGACATCACAGGATCGGAAATTACGGTGGAAGCCTGGATCAGGCCGGGGAGCTTCGGAGGCTTCCCCTGGGACAATTCCATCGTATGCAAACACGGGACGGCTGCAGTCGGCTATGTCCTGCGCTGCGGCGGCAGTGGCTACCTCAGCTTCAACCTGGGTAACGGTGCCACCTGGTATGAAGTCCTGAGCCCCTCGGGGAGTCTTCAGATCGATACCTGGCACCATGTGGCCGGGGTGTACGACGGGACAACCCAATGGCTGTACATCGACGGAATTCTGGTGGACAGTGTGTCGCGCAGTTTCACCGTGGCTTCCAATGCCGCCCGCAGGCTGCAGATCGGCAGCAGCGACGCCTACCCCACCCGCTTCTTCGATGGCACCATCGACGAAGTCCAGGTATGGAGCGCGGCCCGAACCGCCTGGGAAATCCGGGAAGCCATGTACCGGACCCTGGATGGGGACGAGGCGGGCCTGGAAGCCTACTACCGGTTCGATCAGGGAGGCGGCACGGTCACCTGCGATGCATCGGACAACAGCAACACGGGCACACTGCATAACATGAACGATGCCGATTGGGTGGGTGCCGGCAGTTTCAACACCTGGTTGGGAGGAAGCAGCGGAAGTTGGAGCGAGGGGGCCAACTACAGCCTGGGCAGCTCCGGAGGCAATGTGGGCGTCTTTGCCTGGAGCATGGGAAGTGCCCCGGTGATTTCCGGCACGCCTTCCATCACCAACCTGGTCATCGGGGCGGGAGCCACGGTGGCCGCAACCAGCGATTTCGACGTCTCCGGCAACCTGCTGGTGGCGGGTACCCTGGAGGTTCAGACCACCGCATCCGGTGCCGAAACCACAGGAACGGGCATCATCGCTCCCACCGGTCTGATCCAGGTGGACCAAGGGACGGAGCTCACCATCACAGGCGAGTTGGAGATTCAGGGCACATTGCGCAATCTGGGTACCCTTTACGGAAATGGCGACATTGTCAACGACGGTACCTTTGCCAATGGTTCCGATGCCACGGGCGACGGGCAAATGATTCTGGAATCCACCCTTTCGGGCACCGGGTCCTTTGTCTCGGAACGTTACTACGCAGCACAATCCAACGACGGAAGCAAACCCACGGGGCGCTGGCTGTATATTAGCCCAAGCGTCAACGGTGCAGACAGCGACAACATCCTGTCCGGAACGGTCTACTCCAGGATTTACAAATACAGCGAATCCGGGTATGCATGGCAACAAATCACCGCACCGGAAACCCTGGTCACCGGGAAGGGCTATGCCACCCGGATCGGTACCGACCAAACCATCGCCTATTCCGGCACCACCTTCCACCAGGGCACACAAACCACCCCGGTCACCGTGGACGTCGACGGCTGGAATCTGGTGGGCAATCCCTATCCGGTGGCCATCGACATCGACACGGTCATGGGATGGAATTCAGGCCTTGTAGGACCCACAGCCTGGGTCCGGACCAACGGCAGTTTTGCCACCTGGAACAGCCTCTCCGACATCGCCACCAACAGCGCCACCCAGCGGGTGGCCCCCATGCAGGCCTTCTGGGTCAGGGCCCACACCGCCGGCGATTTTGAGTTCCGGAACAGCGACCGGGACCTCCAGCCGGTCAGCTTTCTCAAGACCGCACCGGCGGTCACCCGCCCCATGTTGCGCCTGAAAGTTTCCAACAACGATGCCGGGGACGAAGCCGTTCTGGCCTTCATCGGAGGTTCGCAAGACGGTTTCGATGTTTACGACACACCCAAGAAACTGGGTTCGGCATCCGCGGAGATCTGGTTCCAGCTGCCCGACGGCACTTCCCTGACAGCCGACGTTCGTCCCGAGGTACCGGATTCCTGCGAATTCCCGCTGGGGATCCGCACCCTGGAAGAAGGCAGCTACACGATCTCCGTCACCCAGCTGGATGGATTTGACGAAGGCAAGGCCATCGTCCTGGACGATTTGGTCGAAGGCATCACCCATCCGGTGAGTGATACCCTGGTGGTTCATTTTGGCATGGGGGTCGAATCCACATTCGAACGGTTCCGCATCCGTTTCGTCCCCACCGGAGTCAACGAATCGGAAGAAGCCACGGGATGGACCGGGGTTTCCGGTTCGTCGCCGGTCCGGATCCATGCCGCAGGGTCGAGGGTGTTCCTGAACACGGGGGACCTGGGAACCCGGGAGATAAACGTCCGTGTGTATGATCTCAACGGACGGATTCTTCTCGCCTCCCGGATGCAGGGAGAAAAGACCTATGCGCTGGACATGCCGGGACGAACCGGTATCCACATCGTGCTTTTGCAGAGTGCGGAGGCAATGCACACCGAAAAAATTTACCTCAACGGAACCCAAACGCCATGAAAAAAGCCAGCATCTTCGTTCTGACTTCCTTGCTTTGCCTTCCCCTCTTCGCCCAGGGTTTGCGCAACGAAGGAGCTGAAATCCGTCTGGAAAACAGCACCTACCTCCGGATCGGCGATCCCACCGACGGGGACCTCACCAACAGCAGCGGAACTCTCACCAATTTTGGCAACTTGATCGTGGAGGGAGACCTGGCCAACGACGGGACCATCATCAATGGTTCGGATGTTGTTTCCTATGGAGAGATCCTCGTGGACGGAAGTGTCACCGGAGCGGGCACCAGCATCGCACAGCGGTACTACTGGGACCAGACCGACAACGGGACCAAGGCCAGCGGCCGATGGTTTTACATCACCCCGAGCGTGGCAGGCGCCAACAGTTCCGACCTTCTGACCGGCCCCACCTTTGCCACCCTCTATGATTACGACGAAAGCGGGGCGGCCTGGAACAAGATCACCACCTCCGTGGCGCTGGACGACCTCAGGGGATATGCCACCCGGGTCGATTCCGACCAGACCATCGGCTTCCAGGGAACGGGTTTTCATCAGGGAACGCTCTCCATTGCACTGACTTCGGATACAGACGGCTGGAACCTGATCGGGAATCCCTACCCCGTATCCATCGATGCCGATGCGTCCGTCACCCGGAACATGGGTTTGGTAAACGAAGTCTTCTGGGTCCGGACGAACAAACAATTCGCAACCCACAACTGCCTGTCCGATGTGTCCACCAACGGCGGAAGCAATGTGGTGGCGCCCATGCAGGCCTGTTGGGTTGACTGCACCGTACCCGGAAACTTCGAATTTCAGAACAGCGACAAGGTGGGAAGCCAACCGGCTTTTCTGAAAACGGTCGAGGTGGAGGAGGACCTTCCCTTTGTCCGCATCGCACTGAGCAACGACGACCGGGGCGATGAAGTGGTCTTTGCCGTGTTTCCCGAGGCAGAAGAGGGACTGGACAAATACGACACGCCGAAAAAATACGGAGCAGCCAGCGCCGAACACTGTTTCCTCCCCGCCGGCGGCGGAGCACTGACCGTGCATGCCGTTCCTGCACTTCCGGTCTCGGCAGTGTATCCCATGGAAATCATCATCCAGGAAGCCGGGGAATATGCCTTCCGCGTCACCGAATTCCGTGGATTCCCCTCCGATGCCCGCCTGTTTCTGGAGGACCGGCTGACTGGGACGGTCACCGAAATCGGGGAAGAAGCCGGTTATTCCTTTGCCAGCGAGCAAACGCGGACCAGCGGCCGCTTCCTCCTTCGGGTCGAAACGGGGATAGCTTCCGGAGAAGTACCTCTGAAATCCAAGGAGCCCAGGGTGTTGCTGGCAGGCGACCACCTCCTCCTCACAGATCTGCCCGAAACTGGTTCCAGGCAACTGAAGGTGGTGGATCTGTACGGCCGAATCCTCCTCCATACGGAGCTGGAACCAGGGCCGGAGATTCGGGTCCCCCTGCCCCCCGTTGCGATGGATGGTGTGTATGTGGTGGAAATTTCAGGAAGCGGAATTCGCATGAGTGACAAAATCGCTATCTTTGGAACACGATGAAATCCAAACGTCCATACAAGAAGCCGATCCTCCGGGAGATTCCCCTGGACAAACAAACCTCCATGATTCTGCAATCGCCTCCCGGCGATCCGGAAATCCGGATTCCCGGCTTTCCCCGCATCCGGTTTTGAGCGATTCCTCTGCCATATACCGGAAAAAAGGGACCTATGTGATCCGGCAAATGCAGGAGGACTTCCTGGTCATCCCCCTCAACGAAGGCACGGTGGAAATGGATTCGGCCTACCTGATGAACGAAACCGGGGCCTTCATCTTTGAATGCATCGACGGTTCCCGCACGGTGGAAGACCTTGCCCGGCTTGTCAGTGAATCTTTCGACACCGGATTGTCCCGGGCCCGGGACGATGTCCGGGATTTCATCGAACAGATCCAGGGTCGTTTCCTCCATTGAGCCGGATTCATGGCCCCCCGACAGATACAGCTTTGTGTGGCCGGTTTCCGCATTCGGTTGGAAAACCGGTTGTCTGCTCCGTTGGTGCTGTCTCCTGCCTGGAATGAGTTTCTCGACACCACCTGTTCACCCCCCGATCTGGTCCTTCCCATCGGTTTGCCGCCGGTGGACTTTCGCCCCGAGGAAGGAAAACTCATCAGCACGGTCCCCACGTCGGGACTGAAGATTCCGGTGAGGGACCTGCCTCCCTCTTTTCTCTGGGAAATCCGGGCCCACGAAAGCGGCCGCACCATCCGAACCTGGGCCCGCAACAACCGGGGCTTTTGTCCGCTGTGGCTCCGGCTGCCTTCGGGCACACGGGACATGGAGATGCATCTTGAACCGGGACGGGAAGAAATCCTCCTCCTCGATTTTCCCCTGGGGGGATTGCTTGTCTACCTGCTGTCGACCCGGATTCCCGGCCTGCTGGTCCACGGATCCGGGGTCATGCTCAACGGAAGGGGATTTCTTTTCCTCGGACGATCGGGCGCCGGGAAAAGCACCATGGCCCACCTCTGGGTCCGGTGCGGAGCGGAGATCATCCACGATGACCGGCTCCTTCTCCGGAAAGAGGGCAACCAATGGATCGCCCATTCCACCCCCGTCCTCCCCGGCGACCGGCCGGTTTGTCATCCCGTCCACCACATTGGTCTGCTGCGCCAGGACAGCATCTCCGCGGCCCTCCCCGTGAAAGGAACGGCGGCTTTTGAAAGCATCCTGGAACATTGCATCCAACACCAGTACGACAGGGAGGTGCTGGAGATGCAAATCACAGAAATCGAGAATCTTGCAAAAGACATCCCGGTGCATGCGGTGAGTTTTCCAAAAAAAACCGATATTGTGGGATATCTGCTTGCCTATCATGGGTATCCCGCTTGAACCGTCCGCCCTCCGCCATTTGAACGAACTGACCAGGGAATACCTGCAGACAGGCACCCGCGTCCGGATTCGGGTGACCGGCAGCTCCATGTACCCGACCCTGAAAAGCGGTGAAATTGTCCGGGTCGATCCCCTGAAAGGGAAGCAGCCCCGCAGGGGGGATCTGCTCTGCTATCCCTCCGGAGACCGACTGATCATCCACCGCCTGCGTTCCAAAGACGCGGACGGCAATCTCCTTTGCGGCGGGGATTTCTACAAACAAGCCGATCCCCTCATCGCCCCCTCCCTTGTTCTGGGGACCGTCCGCTTCAAATGGTCCAACGCCCGCACCAAAAAGCCGCCCCGCCGGATCCGCGTCCGCCCCCTCCCCCTCCTGCGGTTTATCCGCCCCTACCACAGGTTTGCATACCGGTTCACCCGTTGATGGACGCTGTAGGAAAATCAGGGAAGAATCCGTATCATTGTTTCCCTTTGAGACAATGATCCCAACGTGAATCCAATCGAACCACACAAACACCCGAAAACGAAATGTGCATGAAATCGACATTCCTCCTTGCCGCGGTTTGCCTCTCCCTGGCCTGTACCCGGGAGAGTAACCTGATCACCGAGCAGGTCCGGACCACATCCGGTCCCATTGCCGGAACCCACCTGACCGAACCGGACCTTCATGTTTTTCTTGGCATCCCCTACGCCGCGCCCCCCGTGGGAGAGCTCCGGTGGAAAGCACCGCAGGCTCCGGAATCCTGGACGGAAGTTCTGGAATGCAAAGCCTTCGGGCCCAGTCCGGTGCAGGGAAAACCCGTTCCTTTCATGTACTGGACCGAAGAATTCCTGATTCCCGCCGAACCCATCGGTGAGGACTGCCTTTCCCTCAACGTGTGGACCCCGGCCAAAACCAGGGAGGACAAACTGCCGGTGCTGGTGTACATCTACGGCGGCGGATTCCGGTCGGGCGGAAGCGGTTGTGCCATTTATGACGGTGCCGCGACGGCGGAGAAAGACATCGTTTTCGTCAGCATCAACTACCGGGTGGGCATCTTCGGCTTCCTGGCCCATCCCGAATTGTCGGAGGAAACCGCCCACGGAGGGTCCGGCAACTACGCCCTGCTCGACATGATCGCTGCCCTGGAATGGGTCCGGGACAACATCGGAAGCTTTGGCGGGGATGCCGGCAACGTCACCATCGCCGGACAGTCGGCCGGCGCCTTTGCGGTGAACTACCTCACCGCAAGCCCTCTGGCAAACGGCCTCTTTCACAAGGCCATTGCCCAGAGTGGCGCCAACTTCGTCAGCAGCTCCCTGCGTCCGGCCCTGACCATGGAACAGGCCGAGCAACTGGGTGTGGCCTACATGGAGGCACTTGGGGCAACCGATCTGGCCGCGATGCGGGCCCTGCCCGCCGAGACCCTGTTGAACACCCCCGGAGGACTCAGCGGTCCGCTCGTGGACGGACACGTGCTCCCTGCTTCCGTTCAGGAGATGTACCGGACCGGGAAACAAAACGATGTTCCGGTCCTCATCGGCTACAACAAGGATGACCTGGTGGGAGCCGGGAACATGGATGCAGAAGCCTACAAAGGAATGCTCGGGGAACGGTTCGGTGCCCTGGCCGGCGATTTTCTGAATGCCTATCCGGCCGGATCCGACGAAGAAGCCAGGCGTTCCCAGGCGGAAATGGGACGGGACGAGACCTTCGGCATCCAGGTGTACGCCTGGGCCAAGACACAGGACCATTACGGAACGCAGCCGGTGTACCTCTACCGGTTCAACCGGGATCTGCCCGCCGGTCGGCCCGAAGATGCCAATGGTGCGTTTCACTCCGGAGAGATTGTGTATGCCTACGACAACCTCCACACGCTGAACCGCCCCTGGGAGGATGCCGACCGGGAAATTGCCTCGGTGATGTCGGGATACTGGGCCAATTTTGTTCGGACCGGCAATCCCAACGGGGAGGGACTGCCCCAGTGGACGGTTTACGATCCGGACCAGGAAATGACCCTGGTGCTGGACCATCCGTCAGCGGAGACCCGGTTCCCGGATGCGCAGAAGATGGCGTGCTGGGAAGCCTACTTTCAATCTCACTGACGCTTGAAGCTATAGAGATAGGGCGCTTTGTGGGCCTGGCCCGTGAAGCGTTTCTCGTGCCGTTCCAGGAGCTCCAGACTCAGCATTTTCCTCTGGAAGGTGGTCCGCCGAAGAGGAGTTCCCAGGATGGCTTCGTACACTTCCTGCAACTCCCGCATGGTGAATTTCTCGGGCAGGAGTTCCACCCCCACCAGCTTCCTGTCCAGGTTGTTCCGAAGGGTCCTGAGGGCCATGTGAACGATTTCAGCATGATCCATCATCAAGGGAGGAAGTTCGTCCAGGGAATACCAGTCAATGGAATCGCACAGGGTGTCCGGACGGAGAGTCACATTCTCAATGTGAAGCAGGGCATAGTAGGAAATGGAGATGAACCGCTTCAACATCCAGGCAAATTTTGTCAGGGAAAATCCGTTTCCTTCCAGAATCTGCTGCATGGCCGCCGCATCGTGCCGCTGAGCGGCTCCAAAGGTATGGAATTGTTCCAGAAAGACGGACTGTAGCCCGGTTCGTTCTTCGATGCCCCGTTCCACGGCGGCCTGGAGGTCTTCGTCCTGCCCCACGAACCCACCCGGCAAGGCATACAAATCCGTGTTCCTGTAGCGCATGAGAAGGATTTTCAGGCTCTTCCCCGAGAACCCGAAGATGACGGAATCGTAGGCAATGTGTGGTAGAAATTCGTTTTTGGAAAAGTCAGTCATGCATCCGATTGTGATTTGCAAAACTACACAAACTCCAGCGTTCCGAAAAATTCGGGCCGGTGGAAATCCGGGATTTCCACGTTCACGGGCGACCAGGTCAGGTAATGGGGGTTGCCCGAACCGACGGCCGCTTTGAAGAAATTGCCCCTCCAAACCACCCCGGGCCCGGGCTCGCTGATGGCGACATGGGCCCGGAGCACCGAAATGGGAAACCGGACATCCACGCTCCAGTTCTCCGGGCCGGGAATCTCCTGCTCCACCTCCGCTTCCCTTCCTTCCAGGGAAGCCCTCAGCCCGATGTGACCGATGGCGGAGGGGGAAAGGACATCCACATCCCTGCGGGGCACCCGGTTGTAATGGAGCAACGGGACCCCCAGGCAGTTGATCTCCAGATTGAAATACCGGGAAGGCTGCCGGACGTCCGGAGCCACGAAAAACTCCACACATGAATCTTCCCAGACCCGACCGTTCACCTCCCGGCACACCGCCCGGACACAGGGTTCCGACACCGTGAAACGAAGGTAGACGGCCCCTGGATCGTAGCACAATTTCACCTCGGCCCGGGGAAGGGTCCCGGGAACCTTGCCCAGCACATTTCCAATGGTCAATGCAGAAACAGTGTGCCAAAATTCCTCCGAGGGGAAGACCGAGGAGCCGAGTTGTTCCGGAAACACCCGCTCAATCCGGTGATGTGGGTCCATTGCATGCAATTTGAGGTTCAAAATGGGAATTCTTTGGGAAGAAGAAAAGAAAGTCTCTATCTTTCTTCCCTGAACACCGAATCCAACCTCACACTGCGCAAACCCATGAACACGATGCCCCCCTCCAACCGGCAAAAAATCTCCCTCGTCCTGGTCTCCCTGTTTTTCATCACCGTTTCCTTCGCTCAGGAGTACAAACTGACATCGCCGGACGGTTCCATGGTTCTGGATATCAACACGAAAGAAACTCTCTCCCTAACGGTTCGCGCGGCAAACGAGGTGGTTGCGAGCCTTCCGTCCATGGCCATGGAAACGGGTTCGGGTCTGGTTCTGGGGAAGGACATGCGGGTCCGGAAAAGCCAGCAGACGGAAATCCGTCAAACCCTGGACGCCCCCCTTTCAACAAAAGCCTCCCGCATCGACGATCATTACAACCGGCTTTTGCTTCAGTGCAGGGAAGACTACGATGTGGAGTTCCGCGCCTACGACCACGGATGGGCCTACCGGTTCATCACGCGCTTCAAAGAGGACCTGACGGTCCGGTCCGAGTCCCTGGATCTGGTGTTTCCTGCTGCTTCCACCGTCTGGTTCCCGGAGGAAGAGAGCCTGATCTCCCATTACGAACGAAGCTACCGGATTCTTCCCGTGGAGGAAGTGAAGGAAGGGGCCTTCTGCTCCCTCCCCGTTCTTGCCGGCCGGGAAGGTGGACTCAAGGTCCTGGTGACGGAATCGGACCTGGACGACTACCCCAACCTGTTCCTGAAGAAGACAGGAACCGATCGTTTTGGCGCGCTTCACCCAAGGCGGGTCCTGAAGGCCGTGGCCGATGAGGGGAACGGTCCCGACCGGAACGAAATCATTGCCGATGAGGCCGACGACATCGCGCTCACCCGGGGAACCCGCACCTTTCCCTGGCGGGTGTTTGTCGTGGGTACGGACGCCGACCTGGTGGAAAGCACCCTGGTGTGGCAGCTGGCGTCCCCCTCGAAGCTGGAGGATGCCTCCTGGATCGAACCCGGACAAATCGCCTGGGACTGGTACAATGCAAACAACATCTATGGAGTCGATTTTAAATCGGGGCTCACCACGGAAACCTACAGGTATTTCATCGATTTTGCCGCCTCGAAGGGAATACGGTACGTCATCCTGGACGAAGGCTGGTCCCGTTCCACCACCGACATCACGGCGTCCAGCGATGTGCTCGACGTGAAGGAACTCATCCGGTATGGCGAGGAAAAAGGTGTGCGCATCATCCTTTGGATGCTCTGGAAACCACTGTCCCTGGACATCGCCGGCATCCTTGACCTGTATGCGGATTGGGGCGTGGCCGGAATCAAGGTGGATTTCATGGCACGGGCCGACCAGGCCATGGTGAACTACTACAAAACCGTGGGCATGGAAGCCGCCAAACGCAAACTGTTGGTGGACTTTCACGGCGCATACAAACCCACGGGCCTGCATCGGGAATACCCCAACGTCATCACCTTCGAAGGGGTGAAAGGAAACGAACACAACAAATGGAGCCAGGACATCACCCCCGATCACAACCTGACCCTGCCCTTCATCCGGAACGTGGCCGGTCCCATGGATTATACGCCTGGTGCCATGGCCAATGCCAACCGCATGAACCACAATGTGAGCTTTGACCGACCCGTGGGCCTGGGGACCCGTTGTCACGAAATTGCCAAATACATCGTTTTCGAAAGCCCGCTCCAGATGCTGTGTGATTCCCCAAGCCGGTATCAGAAGGAAAAGGAATGCACCGACTTCATCGTTCAGATTCCTCAGACCTGGGACGAGACCAGGGTCCTGGAAGCCCGGGTATCGGACTATCTGGTGATCGCCCGACGCAAGGGCCAGGACTGGTTCATTGGCGGAATGACCGATTGGGACGCCAGAGAATTCAATGTGGCTCTTGATTTTCTGGAAGAAGGAGCCTATGCGGTCCGGATTCTGCGCGACGGATCCAATGCCGACCGCTTCGCCGAAGACTACCGGCTCGAATCCCGGGTGCTGGACCGTCCGGAGGAATTGAACATCTCCATGGCCCCCGGGGGTGGCTTTGCCGCCATTCTGAAAAAACAGTAACCCGGTTTGCCTGTCCCCCTCCGGTCCGGAAGAACATGGGGTATTTTTCAACAGGTGTGGATTTTCTCCACACGGATTTCATGCATCTGATTGTCTGATCGTTTCATGTTTTCCGATGGGACAGGTGTGGTTTTTTTCTACACTCTCTTCGGGTGATATCCCTGCCGGAAATCCCGTATTTATTTGAATATCTATTTCTTAGCCAGACTGGCACCCGGTTTGGTATGGGAACGACAGGAGACCGTGGATGCCATGGTCTCGTGGAAAAACCCAACACATCAACACAAAAAACATGAAACGCTCGACAACACGCCGCACCTGGAGTCTCCTTCTGGCCGCCTTTCTGGGAATCGCCGGAATGCAGGCACAGGCACCCGGGCCCCTGACGCTCTATTGCACCCCGGGAACCCGGAACCTTGCAGGTTCCTTCTCCGGCATTCTGCCGGACTTTCCCCCGCCGGTGATCCGGTCGATCCCGGCTTCGTCTGCCTCCTCGTTTCCCGGCCTCCGGGGCGATCTGGCTCTGGTCGATCAAACCGTTGTGAATTCCTGGCAGACAGAACCGGAGAACCGGATCCTTGTCGGCCGGCTCGTTCTGGTTCCGGTGATGCATGCCTCCCACCCCCTCCGGGCCCGGATTCTTGAAACCGGAATGACGCGGGACGACCTCCGCAGGATCCTCTCGGATGAAAACGGTCCGGGGACAGGCCTCGCCATGTCGGCCCGAGCTCATGCCTACCTGCCGGATGGTCCCGAAACCACCCTCCTGTTGTCGGAATACCTGGGATGGAATCCTTCCCTTCTCTCCGGAGCGAAGGAAACCGAGGAGGCTGGACTCCTGGAAAAAATGAGTGCCGATCCCCTGTCCATTGGATTTTGCTCCCTGGCATCGTTGCAGCGCTTTCTTTCGACCACCCAAACGAACACTCTCTTTCTGGTGCCCATCGATGCCGACGGAAATGGAACCCTGGACCGGATGGAAAAAGACTGCATGGATGCCAACGCGTTGGGCCATGCCGTGTTTCTGGGCAAATACCCCGACGAACTCACCCGTGATCTGTTTCTGGTGTCGGCCAATGGATTCGATGATCCGAAGGTCCGGACGATTTCCATGGCCCTTCTGGAAATGGACCCGGACCGGTTTGCCGCAGCCGGAATGAACCGGCCGGAGTATCCGGAACTTCGGAGGTCGCTTGCCCAGCTTCAGCCAAAGCCCCCCGTGGCTGCCCCCGAGGAGATCGCCCGCCCCTACACCGGCCCCCTGCTGGCCCTGGTTGGCCTCCTGGCGATCGTGTCCCTGGCCGGAATCGCCCTTTCTCAGGGAAGGAATCGCCGGACAGTCATCATACCGCCCTTTCCGGCAGGAAACCTCCCCCTTCTGTCTCCGGATGCCCGGACCCTGCCCATTCCCGCCGGACTGCTTCTGGATCAAAGCCACACCTGGCTCTTTATGGAAACATCGGGTCGTGTCCGCATCGGCCTGGACGGATTTCTGCAACAAATGACCGGACCGCTCACCCGGATCCAGGCGCCACCTCCGGGAACCGTCCTGAAACGCGGCGATGTTCTGGCCACCCTCGTTCAGGACGGGAAACGCCTGATGATCCGGTCCCCTCTCAGCGGTGAGCTGAAGGAAGAGAACCCGGCCCTGAGAAAGGACCTTTCCCTCCTCCTTTCCGACCCCTACGAAAAAGGGTGGATCCTTTCTCTGGATCCAACCCGTTGGGAACGGGAACGCAGGCACTTCATGTGGGGTGAGGAAAGACTGCTGTGGTGGAAGGAGCAACAAACCCGCATGAAAGAGTTTCTGAACCGGATCCTGCAACCGGAAGGCGGAACAAAGAACGCACTCGTATACCAGGACGGAGGCGAATTGAGAGCCGGCGTTCTGGGCCATTGCGGACCCGAGGTCTGGGAAGAATTCCAGGCCTTCTATCTGAAACAAATCGATTGATCACCCAAAATCTTTTGCGATGAACATCAACAGACGATTGTTCTTTCGGGCCGCCGGTTTGACGGGAATCGGCCTGGGACTGGGAAAAAAGCTCCAGGCCGCCCCGGAACCGGAACCGGAGAAAGAAACGGAATTTCTTGGCATTCTCTACGATGCCAGTCGATGCGTGGGGTGCCAGAGCTGCGAGCTGGCCTGTGCCCGCACCCACGGATTGCCGGAACCCGATCCGGAAGACTTTCCTCAAACTGGTGTACGCCGCCTCACCGATGAAACCAGACGATCCGTCATCAACGCCGTTGAAACTTCTGCGGGTGAGGTGTATGTGAAAAACCAGTGCATGCACTGCAACCAACCTGCCTGTGCTTCGGCCTGCCTGACGAAAGCCATGCACAAAACCAGGCAGGGACCGGTGATCTGGCGCGATGAAAAGTGCATGGGATGCCGGTACTGCATGGTCTCCTGCCCCTTTGATGTCCCACGGTTCGAATACCACAGCGCCAATCCGGACATCGTCAAGTGCGACATGTGCTTCGATCGGGTAAAGGACGGAGGGATGCCGGCCTGCGTCTCGGAATGTCCGGCCGGCGCACTCCAATTCGGCAGCCGG
Organism: Bacteroidales bacterium; assembly: GCA_041393235.1. GTDB lineage: Bacteria > Bacteroidota > Bacteroidia > Bacteroidales. Next base: position 86,998 of record JAWKKO010000009.1, on the reverse strand, counting down.
AGGGAGCTCCTCGCCGAAGCGAGACGAAGAATCCAGGAAAACCCGGACATGTATTACGATGGGATTTACGGGGAGAAGGAAGCAGGCGGCACAGGGTTCCTGTACCTGTCGCCCGTCCCCTTTGAAGAACTGGGGCTCAACACCCGCCTGCAGGACAAACCTTACCCGGAACTCACGAAAGGATTTCTGTACAGCGTTCCTTCCATTTTCATCCTCTGGCCGGCCATGCTGCTCGGAATCCACAACGCCACAAAAAAGAAAAACCCCGAACCAATCCCCCCCAGCCATGAATAAGAACATCCATCCCCCCAGCGACAACCAGGGCGCGAAACTGGGCAGCTTCCTGCTGTCCCAGCTCAAGCCCCGGGGAGCCATCTTCACGCCCTTCAACCTCCTTTCCATTCCCGTGATGACCCTGGGAATCTTTTTGATCGTCTTGCGCTTTGTCAAAGGCATCGGCGCGGTCGCAACCTGACCCAGGACGTTCCCTGGGGACTGTGGATCGGATTTGACGTGGTCACGGGCGTGGCCTTTGCGGGAGGCGCCTATGTGGTGACCTTTCTGGTGTACATCCTCCATCTGGATGCCTACAAGCCCATTGTCCGCATCACTGTGCTGAACGGGTTCCTGGCCTATGTCTTCTACGCCGGGGCGCTTCTGCTCGATCTCGGGAAGCCATGGAACGTCATCAACCCCATCATCGGCAACAGTTTCGGCGTCAGTTCCGTCCTTTTCCTGGTTGCCTGGCATTTTCTCCTGTACATGATCGCCCAGCTCATCGAGTTCAGTCCGGCCATCGCCGAATGGATCGGTGCCCGCCGGGCGCGGAAAATCCTGTCCGGGATGACCCTCGGAGCCGTGATCTTCGGCATCACCCTCTCCACGTTGCACCAGTCGGGCCTGGGGGCCCTGTACCTGATGGCCCGCGAGAAGATCCACCCCCTCTGGTATTCCGAGTTCATCCCCATTCTTTTTTTCGTATCCAGCATTTTTGCCGGACTCTCCATGGTGATCTTCGAAGGGACGGTGAGCCACCGGGTGTTTACCGCCCAGATCGGCAAAGGGGGCCGGCAGGAACACGATGCCATCATCCACGGACTCTCCCGAATCTGCGCTTTCGCCATGCTGGTCTATTTCTTTCTTCAGGTGGTGGCCTTCGTCCACGGGAAAAACGCGCCCTACCTGACCACCCGGTGGGGGATGTGGTACCTGACCGAAATGGTGGGATTCGTTCTCCTGCCCATGGTTCTCTACTTCATCGGGTACCGGAAAAACAAGACCGGTCTCATCAAATTCACGGCCCTGCTCACCATGCTGGGAATCATCCTGAACCGGCTCAACGTGACCGTCATCGGCTTCAAATGGGATGCCGCCACTCCCTATGTACCCTCCTGGATGGAGATCGTCGTCACCCTGACCGTCCTGTCCATCGAGATCTGGATCTTCCGCTGGATTGTCCGGCGCCTTCCCGTATTGCGTGAACCGCCCCTCTGGGCCCGAACCGGTCAGGATTGACCCCAACATCTGAACCCATGGATTCTTTTCATTACACCGACATTTTTGCCACCAAAGGCGCAGAATATCTGATTGTCATTGCCTTCCTCCTGCTTCTCATCCCCCTGTGGCGCTTGTTGAACCAACCGGTCGGGTCGAGGCAACCCGCCCGGTCCGTTCAACGGACCTCAGGTGGCGGACAGCTCCGCATCCCCCCCGGTCTCCTTCTCCACCCCAACCATACCTGGAGTCATTTGGAACCGGACGGGCTGGCCAGGGTGGGGCTCACCCACCTGCTGTTGTCGCTTACCGGCGGGGTGGAGGTCCACTACCTGAAACAGCATCTGGAATCGGTAGAGAAAGGGGAGCCCCTCCTCCGCTTGTCCGCAGAAGGGAAATCCCTGGACATCCGTTCCCCTTTGTCGGGGTTGGTCGGGGCGGTCCATTCGCCACGGAGATCGTTGCATACGGCAGATGCCTATGCAGAAAGTTTGCTGACCATTGAACCCGCCCGGTGGCAATCCGAGATCCGGGACGCCCGGTTGGGCGAATCCGGACGTCATTGGGCCGGTTCGGAAATGGGCCGTTTCCGGGATTTCCTGATGGAGGAGGAACGAAACACCCACCCCGTACCCGGGCCAATGTTGCAGGAAGGAGGCGAGATCGCAAATCATCCCCTTCGCGATATGGACCAGGGTGGTTGGGACAGGTTTTCCAAAGAATTTTTGGAGCCGCACCCCGGCAGGGAGAAGAGTTTTTCGTAATTTTCTTTCACCTATGATTCGACGGATCTACTGGGACATGATCATCCGGAACATTGCGACGTTCCGGTCATCCATTTATGGCCGGGTGGTCTTCATCATGGCCGGATCCCTCGTGATGGTCTTCGTGCTTTTCAATCTGGTTTTCCGGTCGGTCTACATGGATTTCTACAACCGGACCATCAGCCAGAACGGGAACAACATCAGCTCCATCGTCGAGGGATCCCTCTATTACTCCATGCTGGAAAACGACAAAGCCATGCTGCAACGCACCATGGACATCATCTCCACCATGTCGGGGATCGACGAGGTCAACCTGTACAACGACCGGAACGAGGCAGCATACTCCTCCATCCGGCGCGGGGAAGAGTCGCACAGCAATCCCGACTGCATTTCCTGCCATCCCGGCATGGCCTCGCTGTTTTCCAGCGCCGAACGTTCCTACATGGTGGTGGGGGACATCCCCGAATGCGGGATCCACCAGCATGTCCAGGGGATCCGCCACCTGGTGATCCGGCAGCCCATCCTCAACGAGCCTTCCTGCTCCGCATCCGACTGCCATGCCCACAACGAGCAGAAGGCGGTGCTCGGGTCCCTCCTCATCACCCTCCCTCTCCGGGACCTGGACGCCTTTTCCAGCGAAGCATCCACCGATTTCCTGCTCCTGGCAACACTCATCACCGCTTTGCTTGTCACATTTCTGGTGATCTTCACCCGGCAACGGATCAAGAATCCATTGAACGACATCCTGGAAGCCAGCCAGGAAGTTTCACGGGGAAACAATACCATCCGGCTCGAGATCAATCCCAAACTCCTGAGCGACATGCGCATCGTCTCCGAGGCCTTCAACAACATGCTGGACAAGATCGACCGGGCCCACCAGGAATTGCACAACTGGTCCCAACAGCTGGAGTACAAGGTGCAGAAGAAATCGGAAGAATTGTCCGAAGCCCAGAATGAACTCATCCATGTGGAACGAATCGCCTCCCTGGGCAAACTTTCCTCTTCGGTTGCCCATGAAATCAACAACCCCCTTTCCGGCATCCTGATATACAACAAGTTGATTTACAAGCAACTGAATTCCCCCGATTTTCACCACCCAAAGAAGGATGCCATCCTGAAGAACCTGAAGCTGATCGAAAGCGAAACGAAACGGTGCGGGGAGATCGTGAGGGGACTGCTGGATTTCAGTCGCAAAGACCGGGAGGATTTTGAGCTGTGTCATCTCCACCCTTTGCTGGAAGAGACCTGCAAACTCATGACCCATTCCATCAAAATCGCCGACATCATTTTCACCCAGGAATTCCGGGCCGGGAATGACCGGGTCCAGTGCAGTCCCAATCAGATCAAACAAGCCATGGTGGCTTTGTTGGTCAATGCCACCGAAGCCATCGGCAAACAAGGGGAGATCGGCATCCAGACCGAAAACCCGGATACCGACCACATCCTGATCACCATCCGGGACAATGGATCCGGCATATCCAAGGAGGACATGCCCCACATATTTGAACCTTTTTTTTCCACCAAACACAAGGAAAGCGGCATTGGACTCGGGTTGTCCATCGTCCATGGGATCGTCGAAAACCACCGGGGAAAAATCACTGTGGATTCGGAAACCGGAAAAGGCACCCGCATTCAGATCCTGCTTCCTGCAACGGAACCCTAAGAAACCGCACCCATGGCTGAAAAAATTTCCATCCTGATTGTGGATGACGAAGAATCGGTACGCGACTCCCTTTTCAACTGGTTTGTCGACGACGGCTACCGGGTCGAGACGGCCGAAAATGCAAAACAGGCCCTTTCACTCCTGAATGATGAAAAATTTGACATCGTGCTGGCCGATATCAAGATGCCAGGGATGGACGGCATGGAAATGCACCGGCGCATCCGAAGCCTGCCTCTGCCTCCCATCGTGATCATCATGACGGCCTTCGCTTCGGTGGAAACTGCCGTTCAGGCGCTGAAAGAAGGCGCATTTGATTATGTGACCAAACCCTTCGACCCCGATGACCTGTCCCATCTGATCCGGAACGCTGCCACGCAAATTTCCCTGCGTCAGGAAAACAAGGGCCTCCGGGACACCATCGGATCCCTTGTGGATGTTGAAGAAATTGTGGGGGAAAGCCCCGCCCTTGCCCGGGTGCTTGGGGAAGTGGAAAGGGTGGCCCAAACCCATTCCTCCGTGATCATCACGGGAGAAAGTGGAACCGGAAAAGAATTGATTGCCCGGGCAATCCATGCCAACTCCCCCCGAAAATTCTTCCCCCTGATCAGCGTCCATTGCGGAGCCCTCAACGAAAGCCTGCTGGAAAGTGAATTGTTCGGTCATGAGAAAGGTGCATTCACCGGTGCCACCTTCAACCGGAAGGGACGATTCGAGATGGCCGACGGAGGAACCATCTTTCTGGATGAGATCGGGACCATCTCCCCGAAAATGCAGGTGGACCTGCTACGGGTGCTGGAAACAAAATCCTTTGTCCGGGTTGGAGGAAACAAGGAGATCCAGTCCGATTTCCGGGTAATATGCGCCACAAACCGCGACCTGAAAGAGATGGTTCATAAGGGTACGTTCCGGGACGATCTTTACTATCGTCTGAATGTGGTGAACATCCGGATCCCTCCGCTCCGGGAACGGCGGGAAGACATCCCTTTGCTGGTCCGTCATTTTGTCCAAAAATACTGCCGGAGCATGAGTCGGGATTTGCTGCCCATGGAACCAGCGGCCATAAGGCACCTCGAGGAACTGGAATTCCCCGGCAATGTCCGGGAATTGGAGAACATGGTGGAACGGGCCATCGTGGTGGGCAACGGAAAGGAAATCCGCCTGCGCGACTTCCCTCTTGCCAAAGAACTGGCCGACAGCGCCATCGAGAGTCTGGAGGATTTGGAGCGCAAACACATTGCGAAGATCCTGGAACGGTACAAGTGGAACATTTCCCGAAGCGCCCGTGCTCTCGGGATCGACCGTGCCACCCTCTACCACAAGATCCGGAAGTTCGGTTTGCACCAGTCCAACGAATGAACCTGCCCGTGGAAGCCGGAGCCATCATCCTGGTATCGTGCGGACATTTCGACCGGGAGCGAAGCGATTGCATCGCCTCGGACGTTGAATCCGAATTTGGGTACCGGGTTTTCCAGAAGGATTGCAGTCTGGAAATCGATGATTTTTACAATCCGGCCCGGCGTCAATACGACGCCAACGCCTTGCTGCACATGATGACCCAGAAGGCCCCTGAACAAGCCCTCAAGGTTTTGGGCATGGTCCGGGTCGATTTGTACATTCCCATCCTGACCTACATTTTCGGACAGGCCAGGCTCAACGGGCGGGTGGGGGTCGCCTCGCTCTACAGGCTGCGAAACGAACACTACGGTCTGGAACCGGACAATGCCTTGCTGACGGAACGATTCAGCCGGGTGGTGATCCACGAGCTTGGACACACCTTTGGCCTCATTCATTGCACCCACCCGGTTTGTGTCATGCGGTCCAGCACCTATGTGGAGGACCTGGACCTGAAAGAAAAACACTTCTGTCCCCGGTGCCGTGCCGAACTCCTTCGGATCAGGCAGCTGGGACTCGCCTGATTTCAATAGGTATCAAAATCCGAATCCCGGTCCATGCCGTCTCCGCCCAGATCAATCTTCACGCTTCCGTGGCCGTTCTCCGAAGAGGGCCGCTGCATGGATGAGGAATAGGAAGCACGAGCCGGGGCCGGCTGTACCATTGCCTTTCTGTCCGGAATCCTCCCTGGCCCGGCCGCCGGCCTCCTCTGATCGGATGCAATCCGAAAGAAGGAAATGATTTCCTGAAGCTGGGCAGCCTGTCCGGCCAGCTCTTCTGCACTGGTGGCAAGTTCTTCGCTGGATGCCGCATTTTGCTGGGTCACTCCGTTCAACTGCTGGATGGCGGCATTGACCTGGGACACCCCGTTGCTTTGTTCGCTGCTCGATGCGCTGATCTCCTTGATCAGCCGCGTGGTGTGCTCGATTTGGGGCGAGGTTTCCCGCATCACATCGCCTGCGGCCTGGGTATCCTTCAACCCGCTTCCCGACAATGCGACGATTTCTTCGGCCGCCACCCGGCTGTGTTCCGCCAGTTTCCGGACCTCCGAGGCCACCACGGCAAATCCCTTTCCGTGCTCCCCGGCCCGAGCTGCTTCCACGGCGGCATTCAGTGCCAGGATGTTGGTTTGCTGGGCGATTTCGTTGATGATGGAAATCTTTTCGGAAATGTTCTTGTTGGCTTCCACCGCTTTCTCGAACCGTTTCACCACATCCTGGATCTTTCGGTTCGACTCATCCGAGACCTCTTCTGTTTTTTGTGCATTCGCCATGTTTTGCTGGACATTGGAGGCGATTTCTTCCATGGTGGAGGATACCTCCTCCACGGAAGATGCCTGCTCGCTGGCCCCCTGGGCCATGATCTGGGATGTGCCGCTCATTTGCTCCCCGGCGCTGTGGATGGCACGGGCATTCTCCTTGACCACACGCACCACGTCGCCCAACCGTTTGAGCATGTCCTGCATGTGTTGCATCATGTCGCCGATCTCGTCCCGACGCATCAGGTATACCGAAGGGATGCGCACATCCAGGTTTCCGCCGGCAATTTCAGAGAGTGCATCCCGGGCCGTCAGTATGGGGAGATTGATGGAATTCACCAACAGCAGAGCAGACAGAACAATCAACAGGGTGATGACAAGCCCCACCACCAGGTTGCTTCGCTGGATGGACCTCCCCATGTCCAGGCTGTTGTTGTAAGCTGTCTCCGCATTCTCCAGGCTCAGGGTGGTAAACACATCCAGGGCATCCCGCATGGTGGAAAACACTGCAGTGAATTCCCCGTGATACCGAACCGATGCCTGGTTGAGATCGCCCTCGTAAAGGGCATTCCTGATCGCGCTCACAAGGGTCGAGAGCTTCTCAAAGTTGTCATGGAACTGACGTCTCGTATCGGCGTACTCCGCCACAGATCCGATGCCGGACAATTCTTCAAAAGTCTCGAACCGGTCACTGCACTGTCCCATGTTCTCCTCCACATCGGCCAGCAGGGCATCGGTCCCTTTGGCCAGATTCGCATCCTGACTGAGGGCCAGGGCCAGGGCCAGATTCGCCTGGTAGGCATCCCTGTCGGCTTCCAACAGGTATTCCATGCTCATCAAATGGTGGTTGTAAATCTTGTCCACCTCGGTGACCATGGACTTGCTGGCCATGGAAACAAACACGAAGGTTCCCGCGATGAAAACAAAAATGACTGCGAAGACAAGGATTAATCTTCGCCTGAGCTTGAGGTTGTTGAGGAATTTCATGATGTGCTTGGTTATGAATTCACATGGCCTTCATGCGAACCGGATACCAAGGCAAATTAGCCATTTCCTGCACGGGAAACATAGCGTGAACACACCTGAAAAGGAGACGGAACCCCTTGTTTTTGTTGTGGTATATCCCGCAGGAACGGAATCTGGATCTGCGTATTTCTACGCGTCCCGAGGGTGGAAGCAGACTGGACCGGAATGGATCAATCCCAGTTCAGGATGACCTTTCCGCAGTTGCCTTCCTCCATGATGCGGAAGGCTTCCCGATAATCTCCGATGGGAAGACGATGGGTGATGATTCCGGAAATATCCAGCCCCGACATCAGCATCTGCTCCATGTGGTACCAGGTCTCAAACATCTCCCTTCCATAAATGCCCTTCATGGTCAATCCCTTGAAGATAATCCGGTTCCAGTCCACCTGGGTCTGGCTCGGCAGGATGCCTAGCAAGGAAATCTTGCCGGAGTTGTACATGTGCTCCACCATCTGGTTGAATGCGGCCTGGGACCCGGAACATTCCAGACCGATATCGAAACCGATCATCCCCAATTCATCCATGACCTCCCGCAAGTTCTGTTCCAACGGATTGACCACCCGTGTGGCGCCCATGCGCCGGGCAAGTTCCATCCGGTAGGGACTGGTTTCTGTGGCGACCACATACCGGGCTCCCGCAAACCGGGCCACGGCAATGGCCATGCTTCCGATGAGACCGGCACCCGTGATCAGCACATCCTCGCCGATCAGAGGGAAGGACAGGGCGGTGTGGGTGGCATTTCCAAAAGGATCCATGATGGCCAGAATCTCATCCGGGATGGCCGAATTGATTCGCATCACATTGCTGGACGGGACCCGCACGTATTCGGCAAAGGATCCGTTCACCTGCACTCCGATTCCAATGGTGGTTTCACAGATGTGCTGCCTGCCTCTCCGACAATTCCGGCAATGACCACAGGCAATGTGCCCCTCACCCGTCACCCGGTCACCCACCTGGAACTCATGGACTTCACTGCCAAGCTCAGCCACGTGACCCACATATTCATGACCGATGGTGAGTCCCACGGGGATGGTTCTTTGCGCCCATTCATCCCATTTGTAGATGTGGAGGTCGGTACCGCAAACCGCCGATTTGGATACTTTGATGAGGACGTCGTTTGGACCGACTTCCGGAACGGGAACGTCCTCCATCCAGAGGCCCTTTTCCGCGCGTGATTTTACGAGAGCTTTCATGATGCTCAAAAATACGCAAAGTCCCGGTTGTCCCGCACATGTTTTTCAGCCTGTAGCTATTGCCACCGGGTCGCTCTTCGGTAGTAATCCACATATTCCGCCTCCATCCTTTCCTCTTCGGTGCAGGAGCCGAACAGGGCGATGGAGTCGCCTGTGAAATTTTTATTAAAGATTTTTTTCTTTATTCTCAGAAAAAAGCAGGACAGGAAACAAGAATTCATTTTCATGGCGGAAAATTTTACGATGAATGTTGATTGGCCCGTGACCGGGTTTTCAATTTTTGCAGGAGGACGGCCACATTGTCAACCATGGACGTTTGTTGCACGATGATCTCCTCCGGAAGTTTCAGGATGGCTGGTGTCAGATTCCAGATGGCCCGGATGCCGCTGCCGACCATGAGCTCGGCCACCTCCTGTGCCTTCGCGGCAGGGGTGGTGAGAATGCCGATGCGAACCCCGAGTTTGGCGGCCATGTCGCTGAATTTGTTCATGTGGATCACATTGATCCCGCTTCTGCTTCGACCGATTTTTTCGGGATCGTTGTCGAAAGCGGCCACGATCTTCAACCCGTATTCCTGGAACGATGGGTAGGAAAGCAGCGCACTTCCAAGGTGTCCCGCTCCAACAAGGAAGGCCTCGTTGTCCCGGTCAAACCCCAGAAACTTCTCGATGGCAACAACGACCTCCGGGATGCTGTACCCAACCCTCGGACGTCCCGCAGCTCCCGTCACGGCCAGATCTTTTACGACCTGGGTGGGATCGCAACGCAGTTCTTTTCCCATGCGCGGCGCGCTGATGGTCAACAGACCGGCCTTCTGGGCCTGCTTCAGGAAATGCAGGTACAATGGCAGACGCCTGAGGGTCGGCTCCGGGATGGGGGTGAATTTCTCTGCTTTCACGCCCCAAAGATAGGGAAAAATCTATATAAAGATATTTTTCTTTATTAAATGTTTCCCGATTCCGGAGGCACCGAATGACTGATCATCCATGAGATCCCGAATCGATCCGTGCACATGCCAAAATAGCTGCCCCAAAAGGTGAGTTCCATGGCCTGGGTAACGCGCCCCCCTTGAGACAAACCCTGGAAATACCGGTCGGCCTCTTCCTTGCTGGCCGCATTGACCGACACCGAAAAATTGTTCCCGGGTTCCACCGGAGGGGAAAGTTCTCCTCCCGAATCACTGCCGAGGAGCAGGGTGTCCCCTCCCAGGTGCAAGGCCACATGCATCACCATGTTTTGTTGCTCTTTGCTCAGGGTCACCCCCTCCCGGGGAGGCATTTCCCCAAATCGGGACAGGGTGTCAAAAGTGCCCCCGAACACGGACCTGTAAAGGTTGAAAGCTTCCTCACAGGTTCCGGGAAAAATCAGATACGGATCAAATTTTGCCATGGTTCATGAAGTTTTTGATGAAAATAACAGCCGATTTTTACGATCCGACGCAACGGCATCCGGTTCCCGGCTGTCTTACCAACATCTGGTGATAAAATTTGTTGTCTCAGCGGAAGAAAATCGATAATTTCGCAACACAACCTGAAAGAAAGTAGCCATAGCCATGTCGTTCTCCTCATGAGAACATCCTTGGTATAGAGAAAGCGATGCAGTTCCATACCGAAATGTACAATCTGTTCATCCCCCCCGCCTTCCTGATTGCGGGAGCTTCCTTGTTTTCCTTCATCATCACCTTTTTCTCCATTCCTTCGGTGGTCCGCGTTTCGCAGATCAAAGGGCTTGTGGCCCACCCCAACGGGCGTACCACGCATACCTACCCTACCCCAAATCTCGGCGGTGTGGCCATCTTTGCCGGAGTCATCATTTCCTCGGTGATTTTCACCGGAATCCCCACCGCCCATGAACTGAAATACATGATCGCCGCCATGCTGATCATCTTTTTCGTGGGCCTGAAGGACGACATGTATCCCATGGTGGCCTACAAAAAGGCCATCGGTCAGATTTCCGCTGTGGTCATCATCATGATCCCGGGCAACTTCTACGTCACTTCCCTGCATGGGTTCTTTGGCATCTACACCATCCCCTACGGCCTCAGCCTGGGTCTCACCTTCATCCTGTTTCTGGCACTGATCAACAGTTTCAACCTCATCGACGGAATCGACGGACTTGCCTCGGGCATCGGCATCATCTGTTCCGTCTTTTTCGGCATCGTTTTTCTAAAGGACAAACATCTCTCCTATGCCATCATGGGGTTCATTCTTGCAGCCTCCCTGCTGGCTTTCTTTTATTTCAATGTCCTGGGAAAGAAAAACAAAATCTTTCTCGGCGACACGGGCTCCATGCTCATCGGGCTGTTGCTTGCCATTTTCGCGGTCCGTTTCATGAACTTCGACAGCTCCACCATGTACTTCAAGAACAATGCATCCCCCGGGGTGCTGTTTCTTGTGCTCATCGTTCCCCTCTTCGACACAGCCCGCGTCTTTCTTCTCCGGCTGTTGCGAAAACAATCCCCGTTTCAGGCCGACCGGACCCACATTCACCACCGGCTTCACGACATCTGCGGATCCCACATCAAGGCCACCGGGATCATCTTGCTGGTGAATCTGGTTTTCATCCTCCTCGCCCTGTTCCTCCGGAGGATCAACAACGAATTGATGATTTTGCTGGGGGTCGCACTGGCCACCTTCCTGTCGTACATTCCGATTTTCATCACCAAACGCAGGTCCGTTGCAAGGAACTGACATCCCGGAGGCAATCCCGATCCGTCCCTCCCCGTTTTCCAAAGGAACGTGAAACCCCATTTGATGAAACGATCCCTGATCCGGTGGCTCGTCCTGACCGCCGGTTTCCTGACCGCCCTGCTCCTTCTGTTTCCATTAATCCTGACGGTTCTGGTCCGTGCGGGACGCTTCGGGCCCCTCCCCGGGGAAAGTGAACTCCTGCAAATCAAGAATCCCCTGGCCAGCGAGGTCTATTCATCCGACGGGGTGCTCATGGGAACCTATTTCCTCCAAAACCGGCATTCTGTGGATCCGGGAGACATTCCCCTTCCTCTGAAGCAAGCACTGATTGCCACCGAGGATGCCCGCTTCTACCGGCACCGGGGCATCGATTTCCGAAGCCTGGGACGGGTTGTGATAAAAAGCATCCTGCTGGGAGATTCAGGCTCGGGCGGAGGAAGCACCCTGAGCCAGCAACTGGCAAAAAACCTTTATCCACGACACGATCACGGTGCACTTACCGTGCCCGTGAACAAGATCCGGGAGATGATCATCGCCCGAAGGCTGGAGAGCGCCCTGGGAAAGGAGACAATACTTGAAACCTACCTGAACACCGTCCCCTTCGGGGAGAACACCTTTGGGATCATGGCGGCCTCCCGCCGGTATTTCAACAAGGAAACAGGGGAACTGAAACTGGAGGAGATGGCAGTCCTGGTGGGGATGCTCAAGGCAACTTCCACGTACCATCCCGTCCGGGATCCGGAGCGTTCTCTTGCCAGACGGAACGTGGTTTTGTCCCGGATGGCCCTGCACGGGGTTGTGGAAGAGGCCGTTCTTGATTCGCTGCAGGGGCTGCCCCTGGTGGTGGATTACCATCCCCTTCCCCACAATGCCGGAATTGCACCCTACTTTCGGGAATACCTGCGGCCCATCCTGGCATCCTGGTGCGCTTCCCACACCAAAGAAAACGGAGATGCATACAATCTCTACACGGACGGACTCCGGATCCACACCACCTTGGACAGCCGGATGCAGGAACATGCCGAAACCGCCATGAAGGAGCACATGCGCCCCTTGCAGGAACGGTTCGACCAGGAGCGAAACCGGAGAGATCCATTGGCCAACCTACCCCCGGAACAGTTGTTTGCAGCCGGGGGACTGCCCGAATCGGTGCGACGGGAAGCTCCGGCCCGCAACATGGAAGTGTTCACCTGGCAAGGACCGAAGACAATGCATCTCAGCCGGCTCGATTCCCTTCGCCACCACCTCTCCTTTCTTCAGGCCGGCATCCTGGTCCTGGATGTGGACCGGGGAGGCATCCTGGCCTGGGTGGGAGGAATCGACTATGGTCATTTCAAATACGATCATGTCCTTTCTCTCCGTCAACCCGGATCGGCGTTCAAACCCCTGGTTTACCTGGAAGCGCTCGAACAAGGCATTTCCCCCTGCCGCTACCTTGCAAACGACAGTGTGGTGTATACCGACTTTGACAACTGGACCCCACGGAATGCAGACAGACAATACGGAGGGTATTTCAGCATGAAGGGGGCCCTGGCGCACTCGGTCAACACAGTCAGCACCGCCCTCCTGATGGAGGTGGGCATCGACAGCGTCCTCAACCTGGCCGCCAGGGCGGGTATCCGATCGACCCTTCCTTCGGTACCCTCCCTGGCCCTGGGTACGGGGGAGCTTTCTCTTTTGGAATTGTGCACCTTTTATCTCGCCGTGGCGAACGGAGGCGTGGCCCGGGATCCGGCTTGCCTTGTCCGGATCGAGGACAGCCAGGGCCGGGTGCTGGAAGAATGGCCCTTGGCCAATCCCGGCAGGCGCGTTTGCAAGGAAGACAACGCCCGCCTTCTGACGGGAATGCTGCAGGGGGTGGTACAACGCGGAACCGCCAGGGGATTGAGCGCACTTTTGCCGCAACGGGTGGAGGTTGCCGGAAAAACGGGAACCACCCAGGGAGGGTCGGACGGATGGTTCATTGGCTACACGCCCGATCTCCTGGCCGGCGTCTGGGTTGGAGGGGATTTCGGCCCGCCGTCCGGTTCGCATCGGCCCGAACGGCCCAGGGTGCTGCCCTGGCCCTTCCGGCCTGGGCAGGGTTGGCTCGCCAAATCGCAGGGGATTCCCGTTGGGAAACTTGTCTCCGGGATTCCTTCGCCCTCCCGGAGGAACTCCGCCAGGCCCTGGACTGCCCGGATTTCAATGAATCCAATCCAGAAGAATTCCGGCCCTTCGAACGGCTCCGGAGAATGCATCCGATCGAACGGATTTTCCGACGGAGAAGAAAGTGATCCCCCTGCTTTCAAACAGGATGGATTCGGGAAACTTTCAGGAACTCAATCAAAGGGTCCTCCGGGATCACCCGGGACGAGACACCCAATGCAAGCTGATCGAAGACCAGGATATCGTTCATGGACTCCGGACCTTTTCATGAAAATCATCCGGGAATCAGGACTTCCGGTCCTTGTTTTTCCATCGAACTGATGTATTTTAGCTTTCGGCCAATCAATTCTCCTTGCACCATGCCGAAACCACAACCCCTGCGGGTTCTCGTTCCCCTTGCGGTCCTGTCCCTGCTTTCCTGTTCTCCCCGCCCCCGGGAAATTGAATTCCATTCCGGTCACGAAGTGTCGGGCCAAAAAATCGCACTTCGGGACATCGCCCCCGATCTTCCGGAGGACTGGGAACCCTACAATTTTGTCATCCTGGAATACATGATCTCCACTCCCCAGCGGTTCCAGGTGGGTTTCACAACCAAAACCGGCTATGCCGAGATGCGCGTCATGTCCTACACCCCCGGCGGGTGGAACCGGCTGGCCATTCCTCTGGATTTCTATCGCAAGGAACCGGCCGCCCGAAGCGATCTTGCGGCAACGTACAATCAGCCCCGGCAAACGGGTTGGATCAACCTCACCGGACAACGGCGGGAACTGCGTGGTGTGGATTCCATCGGGTTCCGCATGCAGGCCCCCATCGGGAATCCCTGGCTCAAAATCCGGTCTGTGGAACTCTCGGTGGATGATCCCGGGGACCGTTACCTTGGGAAGGAGCCGGTGGTGGACGAATTCGGCCAGTACAATCTTGGGGATTGGGAAGGCAAGGTTCAGATCCTGGATCAGTTGCAGGAAGAATGGCGCATTGAAGACGGATTGGTTGTGGACCGGGAACGGTTTGGGTATGCCCCCTATGGTGGATATCTATCCGATCGGTTCGACGGGGGAACCGGGTTCTTCCGGACCGAATGCATCGACGGAGTCTGGTGGTTCGTGGATCCGGAAGGCTATCTGTTCCTTTCTCACGGCGTAAATTGCGTCAGTCCCGGAGGCGGCGGCCAGGTGACCCGGCTCCACGGGAGGGAGAACCTTTACAAAACCCTGCCCCCGTCCAAGGCCGGTGAGGAGGACCGAACACCGTCCTTTGGCCGGTGGAATCTGGAACGACGTTATGGAGAGGACTATATGAAACCTGCGGTGGACAACATCCTGACCCGAATGGACCGTTGGGGGCTCAACACCATCGCCAATTGGTCCAGCCCGGCCGTCTATGAAAGAAAAAGCAAGGCCTACACGCTTCAGTTGAGGGGGATCGGAATCGAGGGCGACCTGATGGGTCTGGCCGATGTCTACGATCCGGATTTTGCCCGTTCCGTGGATGCTGCCGTCGCCCATACGGTGGAGCCTGTCCGGGACGACCCCTGGCTCCTGGGGTATTTCACCTTCAACGAACCCTCCTTTCTGGGAAGAGAAGTCCACCTGTGCGAACTCATCCTGGCCGGTCCGGACCGGCCCATCAGGGATGCGCTCCGGGAACACCTGAATGCGGAGGACACCGACGAACTCCGGAAGGAATTCATCCATGCAACCTTCCGCCGGTTCCTAACGGCGGTCCACGGTTCGCTGAAATCCCACGACCCCAACCACCTGACCCTGGGAATCCGGTTCGGCCAGGAAGCGGAAGAAGAAATCCTGCTGATGTGCAAGGACGTCTTCGATGTCTTCTCCTTCAATTGCTACGATGCCTATCCCCGGACCGAAATGCTGGATCGGTTTGCCCTTGTCACCGGGAAACCCCTGCTCATTGGAGAATACCATTTCGGAACGGTGGACCGCGGCATGGCCCAATCCCTTTGGCAGGTCGACAACCAGGAGGAGCGCGGTGTGGCCTACCGGCATTACACCGAACGGGCATACGCCCACCCGGCCCTTGTCGGTACATCCTACTTCCAGTGGTGCGACCAGGACCTGACCGGCCGGAACATGGACGGGGAAAACTACAACTGCGGTCTGATTGATGTCACCGACCGGCCCTATCCCTGGATGGCCAAAGCGGTCGCAGAAACCGCTTCCCGGATCCGGGACATCCACCGGGGCGTTCTGCCGCCCACCGACAAGGCACCGCAACGGACACGAGGCCACCATGCGATTCCGGATGTGTGGAACGAGTGAACTGATGGAAGGGTCGTTGCCTGGATCGTTTCCCGTCGTCAGTGCATGGCCAGTTCCATGTTGTCGGGATCGTCGAGTCCGTCCACGACCACGTCATACTGACCATTGTGAAGGTTGACCCGGTAGATCTTGGTTGCCAAAGTTGGATGATATGTAGGCAAAATTCCCGAGGACGGTCAGATCGATGTTGTTCCCTTCCGGCAACTCGCATATCAGCAACCTCCTCTTCCTTCCGGAAGGAATACAGAGAATTCCAGGTGGTGAAATGAAGGTACCGTCCTGGAAATCCAGGTCGCCCGGTCGACCGATGGCCTCGGGTACCTTGTAGAAATCGGTTCGGACATAGGTATCCAGATCAATTGAAATCCATTGATCGTTCCCCTGTTTGGATACGATCAGGGCGTTGTCCACCACAATGCCGTGCACCGATTGAAGGTTATCGTCCGGCGGGCTGTCCGACATGGGAAGGGCATGCAGAAGGGTTCCGTTTTCATCCGTGATGCTGATGCTGTCATTCTCATTGTCAAGCAGTGCCATGTGTCCCAGGGGCAGCATCACCAGCGCCCAGGGATAGCGGATGCGGCTGTCGAGGGTGAACTGGCGCACCGGGTTCCCGTCCAGGTCCACCACGCGGATGTCACGTCCCCATTTGATGTATACCAGTCCGTCGTAGACCCCCAGATCCCTGTCATCTGCATCATCCAGTTTCAGAAGGGACCCGTCGGAGTCAAAGCGCCAGACTCCCTGATCGTCCGTAACCACGAAACGGGCCCATTCGGGAACACAGTCCCCTGTATCGAAGGTCCGTTCCTCCCCAAAGGCCACCCCGCTGGCATTGACTGCGAAAGCCCGGACATGATAAGACCGGCTGCACTCCAGATCCTGGATGGCCATGGAGTACAGGGCCCAGCCGGGTGTCGCTTCCAGAACTTCGTCCTCCAGGGTGGGTTCGCCAGTGAAATTCCAGCAGAATCCCTGGCGCGTCACGACGGAACTGCCCTCCGAGACGACCTGTCCGGCGCAAATGGCCTGGTAGGAATCCACGGACTCGGAAATCGAGGGTGCTCACCTCGGGCAATCCGGCCGTAGAGGTTTGGAAGGATACCTGGTCTGCATAGGCGACTCCGTCCTCTGTGATGGCGTAGGCCCGGACATAGTACACGGCATCGGGTACCAGCCCGTTCACCATGCTTTGAAATCCCCTTTCCTCGTTCACTTCGCCCAATTCCGTGACCTCGTCGTCCAGCGACGGCTCCTCCTGAAGGGAATAGACAAATCCGTGCTGATGCACCGGCTTGCGGCGGGATTGATGACATAGCCTTCCAATGCATAGTTCACCGGATCCACCTCATAGGCCCGGAGGGTCCGGATCACAAGCAAGTCCTCCGGCTCAAAAGCCTGGCAACCAGGCAGCCACAGGGCAAGGCTGAAACAAAGCACCCTGCCGAACAGACGCAGGTTGATCTTGGCTATTCCGGATGGGTTCCTCATGGCATTCATTGGTTCCGAAGAAAGATAAAATCCCCCCTTGATCCCCCACATTCCGGATCTCTCCGTATTGGGGGATGGCATCGCTGTTGTTGATCACCGCAATCCGGAAACTGCTGAACAGCTGTTCGGAGGACAGATAGGACGCCTCGTTCTCCTTGAGCCTTTCCAGAAGGTACCGTGTGAAAGAACTCCGGTCGGGCACTTCGGTCAGGTGCCGCTGGTCATGGCTTTCCGGCTGGGAAGTTCATAAAGAATTTCAAAGGCCCTGTCCTCCCGGCGAAACCCCGACCGGGTGTTGAAAATGGCCCCTGCAAAGCAGGCGTCGGTGATCAGCAGAGTGTGCCTGGAATCAATGGTCTTGAGATAATCCACCAGGGTGCTGTTCCGGAACCAGTTGGCCGTGGTGTTCAGATAGGCGTCGGAAGGCAGCCAGTAACCAACGTTGGCCCGTTCGTCCCACGTACCGTGCCCCGCATAGAAGATCAGAACGTTGTCCTCGGGGGTTACCACCTGCGCCAGATGGTCCAGGGCTTCCACAATCTCGTTCCGACCCGCATCCCGGAGCAGGGTCATGTTCTCCTCCCGGAAACTGTACTGATCCCGCAAAACCTGGTAGAGCTTCTGGGCATCGGGAACCGGATTGTCCAGATCGGGCAGGTCGGGATCGCGGTATCGTCCCACACCGATGATCAAACCGTAATACCGGGACGAGGTGGTGATCCTTTGGGCCAGGCTGGGACGTGGGGGAACGAAATTGATGTAAAAGATGGATTCGCTCAGGTTGTTTGCGTCATCGGATGTGAGGATCCGAACCGGATTCAGCCCGGTGGTCAGGGGCAATCGCGCGGAAAAGTACCCTTCTTCATTGGGCGACCGCATGTCCGAATTCACCGATACAAACCGGATGGAACCCTGGTCCCGGACCTCGCCCACCAGATCCAGTTCCTCCATGTCGGTGCGGAAGGTATCTCCCTCGGCCAGAAAAGGCGACATCAACCGGATGGTGGGAGCGGTGGTATCCGGGAGATTGTCCACGGCGATCCGAACCCATTCGCTTTTCAGCTCCTGGCCAAAGCCGGGGAGGAAGAGCGGGAGAATCGCTCCCAGAATCAACAACTGTCTGAAGGGAGTTCCTGGTTTCATGACAATCAGAATGAGCAACGCAAACACAACAGCAAAGCCCCGCCGACCGGCTCAACGGATGGGCCCAATTCAATGCTGGTTCCGGAGGCACCTGCCAGGGACAAAGCCGGCGACGAACTTCCCAACCAGGTCCATACGAAATCAACAGCCCAGATTCCGGCTGCTGCATAGGCCAATCCCTCGGAAAGGCGGTCCTGCCGGACCGATGCCTTGAACAGGCTCTGGGCATCGATGTTGGAATCCGCGGCTTCCATCCGTTCGAACGATCGAAGCGACAATCGGTTGCAGGCGATGGCCCCGGAAAGGCAGGCATAGGAGGCAATGCCCTTGATCCAATGAGGGCTTCCGTGCAAACGGGTCAGTCCCCAACCGGGGAACACGACGGACTTGGTCAACAGATTCGTTCGGGTCAGGGTGCGCTCTTCCGTTCGGTTCGATGGCGGAAGATCCGACAAACCCGGCTCGTTTCCGTTGCCTGCAGGAGAGGCCGATACGACCTGTGGCTTCGGTTCCGGGTTCGAAAGTTCTGGTTCCTGCTCCGGGAGTCCCGGCTGCGGGAGTTCCGCTTCAGAATGCGTCCGACGACCCGGACCTGCAGATCGCCCCGTAGAAAAACGCCGTCCCTGGCCAGGTCCCAACGGATGTGCCGCGGACCATCCGCCTCCCCAATCTCCCCCACATCCCCTTCCAGGGTCCGAACCGGCAAGGGGGTTCCCGATGCATCACGGGCTTCCAGCGTGATGAAAAACCGTTGTTCGGACCGGGTGCCCTCCAGATCATAGGAAACCACCAGAACCTCGCCTTCGAAGGCCAGACGGGGGGTCGATACCCGGACGGGGGCCTGGGCGCGGAGGACGGGATTCCAAGAAAGGAGTCCGACGAGGGCAAGCAACACACAGAAGAAGGTCCGCATGAATTCAGATGGACATCAGTCTCTCTTCGTTTTCGGGATCGGTGAGGATCCGTTCCAAGGCCACAAGCCGGGCATTGGTGTGGTAGCCGGGGTCGTCGACGGCCCATTGCTCCAACAGGGACAAGTCCCGGGAAACACAGGAGAGCAGGAGGGTTTGTCCGTCGATGTCAAGCTTCGCCGTGAGGGTGTAGCGTTCCGTATCGGGCCGCGAATGGTCGATCCAATACAAGTGCACCGATTTTTCCAACAGAGACTCGGGCAGAGCTTCCGCAAGTTCTGTGGAGGAGATTCCCGGTTGTTGGGATGAAATTTGTGCCACGGGACGCTGTTTCAGGTTCATTGATAACATCAATGTACACAGAAACAGCCGATCAGGGCATGCCTCAGGCTCAGTTTTTGACCAAGGGTGAATCCCCGGGGACGATTCGCCTCAATGACCCTCGAAAATGTAATTTCGCAGTTTTTCCGTCCGTGGAGCATGCAACAGCATGGCGGATTCGCCCTGCTCCACGATTTCCCCGTAGTACATGAATACGACGTTGTCGGCCAAACGCTTGGCCTGACGGAGGACGTGGGTCACAAGGATGATCGTGTAATGGCGCTTCAATTCCAGGAACAAATCCTCAATGATCTTGCTGCTGATGGGGTCCAGTGCCGAGGTGGGCTCGTCCGCCAATATGATGCGGGGCTTGACGGCCAAACCCCTGGCCAGGCACAACCGTTGCTGCTGGCCGATGGACAAACTCTGGGGAGAGGCATGCAACCGGTCCCTGACCTCCTTCCAAAGGCCCACCTCCCGCAGGTTTTTTTCAACACTGTAATCGATCAGGTCCTTGTCCCGAACCCCTTTCAGACGCAGACCGTAGGCCACGTTCTTGTAAATGGACATGGGCAGGAGATTGGGACGCTGTCCGAGCAATCCCATCTTCTGCCGCAGGGTGGGAAGGTCGGTTCCGGGTCCGAAGATGTCTTCACCTTCGATGGAGATGCTTCCTTCCACCCCCAGGTCCCGGTCCAGGTCAATGAGCCGGTTCATGCACCGGAGCAAGGTGGTTTTACCAACCCGACGGTCCGAGAAGGACCGTGATCTGACTTCGGGGAACCTCGAGGTTGATGTCCCGGAGGATGGACTGGGATCCGGCCCGGACCTGCAGGTTCTCGACCCGGAGAATGGGTTGTTTCCGGTTCGACAGGGAATTTGGCCCCGGCGTTTGCCGAATACCGACGACAGGTTGCAGAAATGGGTACATGGCGGGTCGGGTTTTGGTATGGATGGAATCGCGATTTCGGAATGCCAGGCGGGTACCCACGCTGATAAACAAAATCAGCACGGTCAGGACAAATGCAGCGGCAAAGGCACGTTCCCGCACTTCCGGTATGGGGGATCCAAGTTGAAAAAAAATGGCAAGAGGCATGGTGGCCACCGGTTCGTTCAGACCACTGGGGAGCAGGTCAGTGTACCCGGCCGTGAAAAGAACGGAGGCAGCATCCCCCGATCCCCCGCCCAGTACGGCAACACGGCGGTTACAAAACCCGGGAAGGCCCGTCGGAAAACCACCTGGAAGGCGGTCTGGCGTCGACTGGATCCCAGGGAATAGGCCACCTCGTACAAACCCCTCGAACGGTCTGCAGCACTTCATCGAAGGACCAGATCAGGATCGACGTGATGAGAAGGGCCAGGGTGAGGATGCCGGCACCCAGGGAAGCCCGCATTCCAAGATAGGTCATCAGAGCAACCCAAATGCCCCGTACACAATGGAGGGGCACCCCCAGAAGGCATCAGCACCAGCGGATGGCATGCTGGACTCCCCGGTGCCTGGACGGGTACACATTGAGAAAAGGGCAGCCGGGGTTCCCAGAAGTATGGCGAGCAGGCTTGCCCACCTGCAAGACTCAGGGATCCGAGAATGGCGTTGAGAATGCCCCTTCCCACCAGTAATAGCCTCCTTGGGTGCGCGGAAAATCATGCCCGGGGAAAGAGCCCCGATCCCCTTCCGCAGGATCACCCCGACGATCAGTAGCATGATCGCCCTGGCTGGAAACGGTGGCGAGCCGGAGAACACCACCAGGCGTTGAATGAATCGTTTGCGTTTTTTTCATTTCACCTTGCTTTTCATGATAAGACTCCGGAAAAACAGGTTCGCGGCCAGGATCACCACAAGCAGGATCAAAGCGGCGAACATGAGAGCGGAATCATAGAGCGGAATGGAAAGCATTTCCCCGTAATTGTTGGCAATGAGAGCCGGCAAGGGGTAGCCTGCCTCGAAGGGTTTGCCCGGAACTGCACCATGTTCCCCACAACCATCATGACGGCCATGGTTTCTCCGAAGGCTTTTGCAATTCCCAATCCGAAGGAGGAAAGCACCCCCGGAACCGTCTTGCGCAACACCACGTGCCTGACCATTTCCCAGGGGGTGGCGCCCAATGCCAGGCTGGATTCCTTGAGTTCGTCGGGCACACTTCGAAAGACCTCCACCAGCATGTTCATCATGTAAGGGATGCATGACGGCAAGAACGATGCTCCCCGTGAGGATCGAATAGCCGGAAATCGTTACGCCAAACACCCCGGCAAGCCCGTCTCGGACAAAGGGGACGATCACCAGCACCCCCCAGACACCATACACCACCGAGGGAAGGCCTGCCAGGATGTCCAGCACGGGATGCATGAAGCGGAGCAGGCGCGGGGGCGAAAACTGGGTCAGGTACAGGGCGGAAAGGAAGCTGGGTGGAACCGCCAGGAGAAAGGCCAGGAAGGTCACGTAGAAGGAGGAAGCCAGGAATGGGAAAAAACCGAATTTTCCATCACCCGGCGACCAATCGGTACCCAGGAGAAGCTGGCCGAGGGACTGGTGATCCAGAAGGGGAATGGATTTCCAGGCAAGCCCCCCGGCCAGCGCAAAGGGAAGGAGCAACAAAAGAATGAGACTGCCCGACATGCCGGCTCCGGCCAGACGGTCCCGGATGTGGCGCCTTTTGTTTTTCACGGCACCATCAATTTGTCGAGTCCGTCCCGAATTCTCAAGAGATCCAGGGGAACATAGCCGGCAGCCTGCACATAGTCCTGCCCATCGGTCAGGGTCCAACGAATGAAATCGACCACCAGCGGGTTGACCGGTTTTCCATAGGGAGACAAAGTACAATTCCCGGGACGGCGGACTGGGATACCGGCCCGTGGCGATGGCACCGGCGCGCCTCCAGGGTCTCGTAAATCTTCTTCCGGATCGATGGTTCCATTTTGGTTGACATCCAATGGGATCCACTTCCATTCCTGCCCGTTTCCGACCGGTCGTCTGGTCGTAGACAAACGCCGTGTTGTTGAATGCCATCCCCCATGGGTCCCGGGCTACCGCCTCGGCGAGACCCGGATCGCCGTAGATTCCGATGCCCTGGAGATCCTCCTGCCGGGCCCCCAGAAATTCGGCCCAGGTTCCCGCTGCCCCGCAGGCATCGGAACAGATTGTACACTACCACCACCGGATGGGCTTCCCCGACACCGGTGAGGTCGTGCCAGTTTGGAACGTTTTTTCCAGAAATACCTGACGAAACTGTGTTTGACTGAGTCCGTGGATTTTCAAAGCTTTCAGATCCGGGTTGTTCTCACTGATGGTCGGCACCACGGCATCCATGGCCAGCCCCATCCACCAGGCTCCACGCTCCATCTCCTCCG
Source organism: Bacteroidales bacterium (assembly GCA_041393235.1). Classification (GTDB taxonomy): domain Bacteria; phylum Bacteroidota; class Bacteroidia; order Bacteroidales. Next base: position 63,874 of record JAWKKO010000009.1, on the reverse strand, counting down.
GGCTGACCTCACGGGAGAACATGCCCAGATCCACCGCTCCCGACAGGGCATCGGCCATGCCTTTGCCCGCTCCACCGGCCGAGATGTTGAAACGGACCCCAGGGTGTTCTTCCGCATAGACCTCCGACCACTGGATCACCAGGGGATACAGGGCAAATGCACCGCTGATGCTGATGGTGCTTTCTTTCTTTTTTGCGGATGTACAGGCCGGGGCCAGCAGGATCAATGCCATCAGGACCCAGGTTGTCCCGGGAAGGAACCTGCGGAGGACCAATTGGAAAAGGGGACATCGTTTCTATCTTTGGTACAAAAGTACCGGGCCCTTCCCCCGCAAAACAGAGGGGAAAACGTATTTTTCCCCTAGGTATAAATACGCATCCCCGTCCTTTCTGCATCAAAGCTCAGCGATGCCGTTTTCACGGCGTAAATCACTGAGCCGGCCGTATTGCGCGATCCGGTTTTCAAGAGCAGGTTCTCCCTGTGCTTGTCCACGGTTCGCTTGCTGATGTGAAGAATGTCTCCGATTTCCTGATTCGAATGGCCTTTGCACACAAGATACAGCACCTCGGTTTCCCGGTCCGTCAACTTGTCCTGCGGGTCGGGCGCCGCCCTGCGGTTGAGACTCCGGACAATGCCCTGCAAAATCTCCGGAGAAAAGTAATTGTTCCCCGACAGTACCTGGCGGATGGCTTCCTCTACCTCCCGGATGCCGGAATTCTTCAGCAAAAATCCCCGGGCACCCGCCCGGATCATGGCCGTATAATAATTCTCGTCCGAATACATGGAGAGGGCGATCACCCGGCATCCCGTGCGCATTCCCACGATTTCCGCCGTAGCCTCCACACCGTTCAGTCCGGGCATCTCGATGTCCATCAGCACCAGATCGGCCCGTCCGCCCTCGGCAAAAAAAGCCACGGCCTCTTCCCCGTCGTCGGCTTCATAGATGGAATGGGTGTAGGGAAGCTTTTGCAGGATCAGCTTCATTCCTTCCCGGAAGAGCTGATGGTCATCCACCAGCAACAAGTCAATGGGTTCCATGGGGTTCTGTGTTGATGCGGACCGTCACCCGGAGACCTTCGCCAGGTCGGGTATACAGGTCCATGGAGCCGTTCAGCGATTTGACCCGCGACCGGATGTTGGAATACCCCAGTGCGAGCACTTCCGGTCCGGGTTTTGGCCTCGTCAAACCCGGACCCGTCGTCCATGTACCGAAGCAGAAGCTCTCGGTCCTCGTGCATCAGATCGATGTAGACATTCAGGGCCCCGGCATGATTCATGGTATTGGATATCAGCTCGCTCACCACCCGGTACACCACCACCTCCACATTGAAGGCAAACCGCTTCCCCCCCAGCTCGGAATTCAGGTGAATCCGGGGCGCATCTCCGCCCACGATCTTGGAGAAGTAGCTCTTCAGGGCCCGCTCCAGACCAAAACTGTTCAACACGTGGGGACTGAGTCGGGAGGATATCTCCTTCAGGGTCAGGATGGATTCATCGATCAGATGTTCTGCGTTCCCGATGATCTCCCCGTCCTCATCGCTCCCATCCCGGACCGCCGAAACGGCCAGCTTCACAGAGGACAGGAGGGGCCCGAGTCCGTCGTGCAGTTCTTTGCTGAATTCGAGGCGGTCCTTTTCTTCCGTCTTCAGGATGGCGGACAACACACGGCTTTCATTCTGCTTCCGCAACTCCTCAATCTGTTTCTGAATGTTGAAGATGCGCCGGATGAAGATCAGGCTGATCAGCATCACCACCGAAATGGCCACCGCCATCCAGCTGCTGAGCAGGCCGGTGGCCAGAAGGGAAGGAGATTCAAACACCAGCAGGATCTCAATGAACCGCCGGATGGCCATGAGCAGAAACCCGGTGGAGATGAGCCACCAGGCCACATTGTTCCGGGTTCTTTTGACAAGCGATAGGGCAATGACGGCCGCTCCAAACTGCAAAAACACAGAAAGAATGAGGGCAATCTTGATGGGCATGTCCGGGGCGTTTGGTACAAACTTACGGAGGAATTGCGGAAAACCCGCATCCAAAACACGGGGATTTGTGTGGCAAACGGGGGATTCCCGCTGGCAGCGCTGGTCGAAATGCCGGAATTTTGCAGCATGAGATCCCGGAAAAACCTGGTCCGTTGTGCCATCGTCCTGGGGATGGGCCTGTCCCCGCTGCTGCCCATGACCGCGCAGCAGGGTCTCCACATCACCAAAATGAACGACAGCACCCTGTACCGTCACCATGTGGCACTCTTCCAGGGGTTCCACTATGGTCTCAACACAGGAAAAATAGACTACTCTCTGGGGTTGGATTACGAATACAGAGGCATGCGCTGGGCGGGAATCGGAGTGACCTCCAAATGGGTCCTCACGGAGACGAGACGGTTCTCGGCGGGTCTCCCGCTTACCTTCCATCCCTTTGCAAAACAGGGCTTCTCTGTGGGAATCGGACCACAGATCTATTTTTACGGAAACTCCGTGGAAGACAACGATCCCTATCCCGATCCCTCCCCTGTCCCCGATCCGGAGCAGCTGACCGGCTACCATTTCGGTTTGCTGGCCGATATGCGGTACAAAATGTACCTGAAGCGGTTCTCCGTTGCCCTTCGGATGGGATATCTCCGCACCGACATCAACGGCCTGTTTTATGGAGTCAATCTCGGGTACGCTCTTTCCGAGGTGTTTTATTCCGAGTGATCCTGTTGTCCCTTCCATCCCTGCCCGGGTTTTTGTACTTTCGGGGCACATGGCATCCCTCACCGAACGATCCGAACTCAAGACGTTTCTCGACCGGAAGGTCCTGGAATTCAACCGACCGGAATTCCTCGCCGACGATCCCATCCAGATTCCTCATCGCTTTGCAGAAAAAGCGGACATTGAGATTGCGGGCTTTCTGACGGCCATCCTGGCCTGGGGAAACCGAAAAAGCATTCTGAAAAGCGCCGGTCGGTTGATGGAAAGGCTCGACCATGCCCCCTCCCAGTTCGTTATCCAACACTCGGACAGGGACCTCAAACGATTGGAGGGATTTGTGCACCGGACCTTCAACAGCACCGACCTGCTCACCTTCGTGGTCGCTTTGAAAGCTTTGTATGCCAACCACGGCGGTTTGGAGGGCGTGTTTGCAAAACACCAGACCGACCACTCCCTTCAACCGGCGGTCCACCAGTTGAAGGAAGTGTTCTTCCAGGTTCCCCACCTTCCGCGCACCCGGAAGCATCTGCCGGACCCGTTCCGGGGGTCGGCCGCCAAGCGCATCAACATGTTCCTTCGGTGGATGGTGCGAAGGGATGCGGCCGGGGTGGATTTTGGGATTTGGGAGGAGATCTCCCCGGCCCGGCTCTCCTGTCCCCTGGATGTCCACAGCGGCCGGGTGGCCCGGAAGCTCGGACTGTTGACTCGTCCGACCGACGATGCCCGGGCGGTGGAGGAACTGGACACAGCGCTACGGCAACTCGATCCCATGGATCCGGTGAAGTACGATTTCGCCCTCTTCGGGTTGGGTGCCTCCGGATGGTGATTCCGCCGGATTTGGGGCATGCAACATTTTTTCACATTTTTTTTCGGGGGGAGAACGGGACCCAAAACGGTATTCCATGTAAACAATCACAACCACCATTCCTTTGCATCATGATGAAAACCTCCATGACCCTGGTTCTTCCATGTCTCATTGCCACTCGCCGCCCTTGCCACCCACGCCCAGGAAGAATCCCCCTCCAGGTTCCGTTTCCACATGGGTTTCCAACCTTGGGACCGACTTGTACCAAAACGCGTACCGATTGACCGAAGACAACCTCGGCTTCACCTACTATGGATTGAATCCGGGATACTGCTGCAGGCATTCGACGGAGTCCTATCAGCTCACGGGCCGACTCAAGCGTTCAGACTGGAATCAATTATTCGTCTCCCTTCTGCGATATGGCATGAACTGGAATTACGGAAGGATTCGAATTTTATACAAGACCATCACGACGGTCCACTACGCAGGACTTCGTTTGAATCTGGACTATACCCTGTGGGAAAAAGGCAAACTGCAATGGGGAATCTCCTCCGGGTTGGCGGGCAATCTTGCCCTGGGCCACCAATGGAAGAACATCAAGCAGGGACGGGGATACATCAGCCGCGAAAATTACAACGTGTTGTCCGAGCCAATATCCAAGAAGCACCCTCGGCGTAACCCTGGACCTGCGCTCTTCCGGATACCGGTGGAACGATTTCTACACCCTGCGGATCGAACCGGGAACCACCTTCTTCCTGAACCAATACCTGGGCGTCAACGAAGGATTGTTCACCAAACAAAGCTTGCGCGTCGGAATCGAATACCGCTTCTGAAAGTCGCAGGACCCGGGCAAACTTGCGTCGTGTCGAAGAATTGCGTACTTTGATACGACTTTGAAGTTCACCCGTTCAAGCGCTGGGCCATGCAGTATGAGAATGAAGTCGTGATGCTGTTTATCAGTGGATTGGGGTTGTTGTACCTGCTGCTGAACCTGGGTTTCCTTCGTCGAATTCACCGCGCTCCGTTCCTGTTCGGCTCCTTTGCCTTCTTTGTTCTGTCCTGCATTGCAACCAATCTGGAACGACTTGTCCTGCCCCGCTTTCTCAACGGTTTGGAACACATCAGCAACGCTGCGAGCATCGCCCTGTTTGTGGTCTGGATGGTTGTGTTTCTTTCCCACGAAAAGCAACACCAGACATGACGGCGCTGAATCTGACAGAATTGTTCGTTTTCATCCTATCCTCCGGGGGAATGACATACGCCCTGTTTCACCGAAGAGACCCCTCCAGGCGGTCGATTCGAACCGTGTTTGTGGTCCTGCTTCTTTTGAACGCGGGGTACAGCTTTCTGCTCTATACCAGCTGGACAGGACTGGTGCTCATTCTCGAGGATTACGAAGACCTGATCGGGGCCGTGATGCCCATCACCTGGATCATGCTCCTGTACATGCTTACCGAACAAGTGAAAAACAAGGACATCCGGGACAACGAGGAAAGCCTGCGGATCACCCTGCGGTCCATTGGGGATGCGGTCATCGCAACCGACCGGCAGGGGAAGATCACCCGCATGAACACCATGGCGGAGACCCTGACAGGCTATCCCCAGCACGAAGCCACCGGGATGGACCTCACTGATGTGTTCCGGATTCAAAACCCGGAAACCGGAGAGTCCATACCGAACCCTGTGCTGGAGGTGCTGGCCACGGGAAAGCGGGTCGAGCTTGCGAACAACACCACCCTGGTGGCCCGTGACCAGAGTCGCTACCAGATCGCCGATTCGGCGGCCCCCATCCGGGACGACCGGGGCGCAGTGACCGGCGTGGTCCTGGTGTTCCGGGACATCACCGCCGAATACGCCATGCGGAAGGAAATCCGGGAAAGCCGGAAGCTTCTGGAAAACAACGTGGAACAACTTCAGGCGGTGGTGGATGCTTTCCCCGGGATGGTGACCGTGGTGGACACTGCGTACCGCGTCCTGGGTGGCCAATTCGGAATTTTACCGATTTTCGAATCAGCAGGGAGGAGGATCAGGAAAACCCTGCCACCGGTCCAGCAAAAAGAGGCCTCCCTGCGAGGGCTGCGCAATAACGGAATGCATGGAACAGGGGCGGATGGTCACCCGCATCCGGGAGAACGAGGATCCGCGGTTCGGGCTTGCGACCAAAACCTACGCCATCCCTTTGAAAAACAGCTTCGGCAAAATCTGGGGAGCCATCGAGGTCAATCTCGACATCACCGACATCCGGGAGGCAGAAAAAAAGATACGCGAAAGCGAGGAGAGGGTCAAGCTGGCCCTGGGAGGAGCCGACCTGGGAATCTGGGACTGGCACCCAAAAACAGGGGACGTGGTCTTCGACGATCGATGGTCCGGCATGCTGGGCTTCCTTCCCGGGGAACTGGAAGGACACGTGCGAACCTGGGAAAAACTCCTGCATCCGGATGACCGGGAGGAAGTCTGGAGCATCCTGGAGGAGCACCTTTCGGGCCGGACGGAATCCTATTCCAGCGAATACCGGATGAGAACCAAGGAAGGAGGCTACCGCTGGATCCTGGACAAGGGAAAGGTTACCCAGAGAAATCCGGGCGGGGAAGCCATCCGGATCACCGGAACGCACATGGACATCACGGATCAGAAGGAGGCGGAGCAAACCATGCGGCGGACCCTGGAAGAATCCCAGGATCTGAACCGACAGCTGGGAGAAGCCAAACACAAGGCCGAGGAAAGTGACAGATTGAAAACCGCCTTTCTGGCCAACCTGAGCCATGAAATCCGGACCCCTATGAATGGAATCCTTGGCTTTGCGGATTTGCTGAAAAGCGGGAATCTGGAACCCGGGGTTCAGTCACATTATGTGGAATTGATCGAACAGAGCGGCCAACGCATGCTTCGCCTGATCGCCGATCTGGTGGACATTTCAAAAATTGAAGCCGGGCAGGTGGAAATCAACGCGGAACCCACCAGCATCCATCGCATCGCCGATAAGCTCTGCAGTTTTTTCCAACCCCAGGCCCGGAACCGGGGTTTGGATTTGATCTGCCGGTGCAACGTTCCCGAAGATTCCATCCTCACCGACAACCTGAAACTGGAACAGATCATCACTAACCTGATCAACAACGCGCTGAAATTCACACAATCCGGAAGCATCACGTTTTCCTGCGAGCGGCAGAACTCCGACCTGCTTTTTTCGGTTCGCGACACAGGCACCGGCATCCGTCCCGAAAGCCAGGAATTCATCTTTGAACGCTTCCGCCAGGGCGAAAACACCTACTACAGCGCTGCGGAAGGATCGGGACTCGGACTGGCCATCTGCAAAGCATTTGTGGAACTCATGGGAGGCAGGATCTGGCTGGAGTCCGCCCCGGGAAAGGGTTCCACCTTTTTCTTCACCCTCCCCTTCGTGCCGGCTGCCGGAAAGGGGGCAGAACGGTCCGGTGCAATGGTCCACCACCTCGACCCGGAGGCTCTGGTGTTGATCGCCGAAGACGACCAGGTGAGTTTTCTTGTTCTGGAGGAAATTCTGAAACCCCATCACATCCGGGTTCTGCACGCCCGGAACGGCCGGGAGGCCCTGTCCATGATCGAAACCAACCCCAACATCCGACTGGTGCTGATGGACATGAAAATGCCCGTTCTCAACGGACTGGAAGCCACCCGCATCCTGCGTCAGAAGCACCCCGGCCTTCCCGTCATCGCCCAATCCGCCTATGCTGCGGAAACCGACAGGGAAAAAGCCCTGTCCTCCGGCTGCAACGACTTCATCACCAAACCCATCGACCGGAATCTTTTGCTAGAAAAGATGGAGCGGTTTCTGAAGGCCGCGGATGAATCAACCTCGAAAAACGAATCCTGAATACCCCGCTTCCCATGTGCACATCTCACAACCCCGTCCAATGCATCGTTCCTCCCCACATGGTGGAACGCATCCTCGAAAACGGTTCGGCCCGGCAGAAAGAAAAGGCCTGGTCCTTCCTACGGATTGCCGGACAAATCCGTGGACAACGGCAGGTGTTGGCCGATCTGACCCGGAGGCTCCAGGCCCTGGAAGGCACCAGAAACCGATTGGTATACAGCGCATCCAACGAATCCAATCTTCCCGGAATTCTCCGAAGAAAGGAGGGAGAGGGACCCTCGGGGGACGCCGCGGTGGACGAAGCCTACGACGGATCGGGAGCCACCTATGACCTGTACGCCGAGGTGTTCGGCCGGAATTCCGTGGACAACCGGGGCATGGACCTGATCTCCACCGTTCACTACCTCACGGGCTACGACAACGCCTTCTGGAATGGGGAACAAATGGTGTACGGAGACGGAGACGAGGATCTTCCTTTGGAGGAACGTCTGTTCAACCGCTTCACCACCGCGGTGGACATCATTGGCCATGAACTTACCCACGGAGTCACCCAGCACGAGGCCAACCTCGTTTACCGCGATCAGGCCGGCGCCCTCAATGAATCCTTCTCCGATGTCTTCGGATCGCTGGTCAAACAACGGGTGTTGGGCCAGAGAGCGGAGGAAGCGGACTGGCTCATCGGACAGGGGTTGTTCACGGGGGCCATTCAGGGAGACGGAATCCGTTCCATGAAGGAGCCCGGAACGGCCTACGACGATCCCATCCTGGGAAAAGATCCCCAGCCGGGCCACATGGACCAGTACGTGGAAACCAACCAGGACAACGGAGGCGTCCACATCAATTCGGGCATCCCGAACAAAGCGTTCTACCATCTGGCCATCGACCTGGGAGGGTATGCATGGGACAAAGCCGGACTCATCTGGTACAAAACCCTGTGCGATTCACTGGCCCCCAACGCCACCTTTCAGGATGCTGCAAACGCAACCCATGCCATGGCCGGGACGCTTTATGGGAAGGGAAGCCCGGAACAACAAGCCGTTTTCAGAAGTTGGGAGCGGGTGGGAATCCTGCCTTCCCGGACTGCCCGACCCGGCTGCTTCAGCAGCCTGGCCCGGTCATTCCGCAGGCTATTTAAAAAGACATCGGCATGAAACAAACGAATCGAATCGACTTCCACATCCGGCTGGAACGAAGCGGGGGGGTTGCCGGCATACAAATGAAAAAGGAGGTGAACACCCGCAATCTGGATGGTGAAGAAATCCGGAGTCTGCAGGATCTCCTGGAGCGATCCGGACTCTTTCGGGAAGCGCCTCCGACCCCTGCGGATTCATCACATCCCGATCAGATCCTGTATGCAATCTCTGTTGAATACAGCGGAAGGCAGGACGTTTTGGAGTGGAAGGGAACCCGGCTGCCCGAATCTCTTCGGGAGCTGGTGCGATATGTGGAACGGAAGGGAACTTCCGGGGAGTCAGCGCCCGATGCAATCCCTCCTTCCTGACCTTCACGATGCTGGGGGAAAATCCTTATCTTGGACCCTTCAAAAACGCAGCAAATGAACACCCTGTCCATCATCGGCGCCTTCCTGGTCACCCTGGCCCTGATTTCCTACAGCATCGGCATCCTGTCCGAACAATTCAAACGAAAATTGATACCGCGGGTCATGTTCTTCGTAAGCCTTGGCGTGGTCCTGGACATCAGTGCCACGGCCCTTATGATCCTGGGGTCACGGAATTCCCCGTTCACCCTGCATGGTTTCGTCGGCTACAGCGCCCTGCTCCTCATGCTGGTCGAAGTCTTTGGCATCTGGAAGCTGCGGGTCCGGGAAGGAAAGGGCGCTGAAGTTCCCGGGCCCCTGCACTTGTATTCCCGCATTGCATACATCTGGTGGGTCATCGCCTATTTCACGGGTACCTACCTGGCCATGACCTGACAAAGCCCACCCAAATCCAATACCCGATGAAAAAACACAGCCTTCTGCTCCTGGTGTTTGCTCTGGGAGCATGCACCGCACAGAAAATCCCTTCCGACATGGTACTGAAAAATGCCCCGGTGGTTGTGTACAAAACCCGCGCCGATTACCGGAACCTGGTCCCGGTGACACTGGATGCCGGCAGGGAGCGGGTGGTGTCCTATCCTGCACCCGGCGATTTGAATTACCGGGGGGAACCGGCCCTCCCCCTGAAATTGAAGAAAGGCTACCTGCTCGACCGCCGGGGCATCGGGCCCAATTCTGCATTTACCTCCTATACCTATCTGGAATACAGCGGCCTGCTGGCCGCTCCCTCTCCGGGCATTCTCCTGGAACAGGTGGTGGACTCCGATCCCTTCCTGGAAATGTATGAATGCAGTGAGGCCCTGAAATACAAGGACCTGGATGCGGAAATCTCCTCGCTCATCGATGCCGGTTTTGCCGGTTGCCGCAAACTCAAATAGGAACAAAAAAATCAGACGCCTCGAGACCGCACGATTCAATCAGGGGCTTGCAATAATCCAGTTTCCCGACGTTCTCGTTCCGTGAATCGCTTCCGAAAGTAAATTTCAGTCCCTGTGCTTTTGCCTTGCGAATGAACGCTTCATGCGGCGTATGGGCCATGTCGTTGATCTCGATGGCAATGTTCCGGGCCCTGGCAGCAGAAAGAATGGCCTGCATCCGTTCCTCGGTCCATAGTTCGTAGTAATCCCGGGCAATGCATACCGGAAGAAAAAGCGGCCAGGCAAACACGTCGATGGGTTCGTTGTTCAGAATTTCCAGGGCATAGTCCATGTACCGCTTCATGAACTCCTCCGTATCGGGAATGTAGGTGTCGAATTCCCAGATCTGCCACAACTCCCCGTTGCCTTTTGGCACCATCTGGGGATCCATGAGGATGTAGTCCACCTGGTCGATCAACTCCCGGGAGTAATTCTTGTACCATCCCGGATAGGTGGGTTGAAGTCCCACATACACGGGGTAGGCACGCATTTTGTCAATGTAGGCTTTCAGATCGTTGTCGTCTTTCAGCATCCAGGGTGCGGGATGTTCCACCACCCCGAATCCGACGCCCCGTTCCCTTCCCAGTTCCAGGATCCGCTCCACGGGGAAGGTCGGCGTGGTATGCACATGGAGGTCGAGCAAGGGAAATTCAGGTTTCGTGGAGGGGACCAGGGGATCCCGTCCGTGCAGAACGCGGGGCACGGTTGCCAGGGCTCCGGCCGCCATCGTCCCGTTCTTGAGGAAGGTTCTTCGTTTCATACCGATTGTGTTGAGGTTGGCAGGAGTCCATCCTGCCTCCGTAAGGTAGCGTTTTCGGTCCGTACCTTCAGACTTTCCGTACGGGAAAGGAGAAAAAAACCGACGTACCCTTTCCCTTCCGGCTCTGAATCCAAATCCGACCGCCCTGGGCCTCGATCAAATCCTTGCTGAATTGCAGACCAACCCCATGATTTCCAGGGTCCAGAGGGCCCGATGAATGCAAATGTTTGTCGAAGGCAGCGGAGACCTCGTCCGGATCCATGCCTGCGCCGTTGTCCCTGACTTCGAACCGGATTTCCTTCCGTTGGGACCGGACCACCACCCGGATTTCGCTTCCCGGATGAGAAAACCTGATGGCGTTGGAGAGCAGGTTCCGCAGAACCGTCTGGACGATGTTGAAATCCGCATAAAGCAACAATTGGCCCGGTGCGTCGAGGTGGAGCCTGATCTCCTTCTCCCGGAGCGAGGCCTCCAGAAGCGCCCCCACCGAATCCACCACCGCCTGGGCATTGAAGTGAACGGGGCGAATGTCTCCGGGCGATTCGTAACCCTTGGCCCAATGCAGGACAGAATTGATCAGCTGGTAGGATCTGGAAACGGAATCCCGGACAATTTCCAGATATTCCCGCCTTTGGTCGTCCGACAGATCCTCGTATTTCTCATGGAGGATTTTCAGAAATCCCAGCTGGCTGTTGTAAGGCGTTTTCAAATCATGACTCAGGATGGAATACAGCCGGTTCTTGCCCGCAATGGCATCCAGAAGCAACCCCTCTTCCCGCTTCGCTGCCGTGATGTTTCGGGCATTGACCAGGACATGTGCCACCCGGGAGGTGCCGGGATCCGGTTCCGGATGCAGACGCCATTCATAGAATTCGAGCTGATCCCGGAAATGCAGGCTGATCTCGCACTTGGAGGCTTCTCCGGTCTGAAAGACCTTCCGGATCTCGCCCCGGATCAGGTCCGTGTATTCGGGCAGATAAAGGTCCCGGACATGCAATCCGATCAGTTCCTCCTTCGGCTTTCCGAAATGTCTTGCCACCGCCTGATTGACATACACATGACAGAAATTCCGGTCGAACCGGAGGATCCAGTCCCCGCTGCTCTCCGCCAGGGATCGGTAGAGGTGCTCATTCAGGTCCCGCGTTCGGGAAGCCCGGATCCGGACCAGGGTTTCCGATGCCTTTCGGAAGATCAATTCCAGGGAATCCCGGTGATGCAGGGTTTCGCCACCGGGAACCAGGACCACCACCCCGCCCAGGATGGTGTGGTCAAGGCTCAGATCCAGCTGGTAAATCTCTCCGAGGCCGATCAGGTTCTCCAATTTCTCGGTCACTGCACGGGGTACCTGCTTTTGCGCCAGATCATAGAGGTTCCGGTGCTTTTGCCGAAACCGGCCGGGTTGATGCTTCTGGTAGGTTTCGGCTGATGTGTTGAAGCTCATTCCTGTGAGTGCCCGGCCCATCAATTCCTTCCCCTTCCGGAGCATGCTCTGGTTTTTCAGCCGGATGGCTTCGATGGTCAATCGGCTCAGGTCGTCCGACACCGAAACGACCAGGCTCACGGCGTGCGGATTCTTTTGATACACCAGGTCGGCCAGAAGCTTGAACAAAGTCGATTCGTCGCCGATGGAAAGAAAGGTGACGGCCGTTTCGAAAAGAAAATCCAGTTCCTGTTTCCGATCCGCTTCCTGCTCCTCCATGACCACCCGTTCGGTGATGTCGGCGGTGATCACCTGGTACGTGGATTCGTCCTTCTCTCCGGGAAGCCGGTTCCAATACGCCTCGCCCCAACGGAGTTCCCCCGACTTGTGCCTCCAGGGGAAGCGCACGGGATTGACGGATTCTCCGGGGGGCAGTGACGCCAGTTCCTCGGAAATGTGCCTGGTGTGCTCGTCGAGCAGCAACCCCGGATGCTGGGAAAGGGAGATTCCCTGGAGCTCGGTCCGGTCATAGCCCGAAATCTCGCACATTTTGGGATTCACACTTTTGATGATCCCCTGGGCCGTGATGGTGGCGATGCCAAGGGAGGCGGTTTCCACCAGCCGGTGGTGCTCGTTGCGGGTTCGCTCGAGGTCCAGTTCCATTTTCTTTTTCTCCGTGACATCGGAACACGTCCCGGAGTACACCAGGTGATCCAGCTCCACCGACTCCAGGGTCATGTACAAACTCACCCAGATTTCCTGCCCTCTCTTTTTCCGCACGCGGAATTCCAGGGCAACGGGCTTGTTTTCCACCAGGGCGATCTGGGTGGCCGCATTCAACCGCCGGATATCCTCCAGGGGAAGTATCTGGGCAAAAACGCCCGGATTGCTCTGGATCTCCTTGCAGGTATAACCGGTGAGGTCCAGCACATTCTCGGTGCAATACATCACCTTGCCCCGAACCCCCCGGACCGACACCCGGAACAACACGGAGGGAATGCTGGCATGCACCTGTTCCATTTGCCGGTTGGTCGCTTCCAGAGCCAGCTCCAGTTCCTTTCGCTCGTTGATGTTTTGAGCCACCCCCATGATCATGGGCCCGTTTTCCCCGGGGACCAGGGTGTTGGTCAGCTGGATCCAGACCGTGTCACCATTGGGCCTGAGGATCTTGTATTCCTCCACCGGGGCGACTTCCTCCCCCCGTCCGTACCGGGCCATGCGGCTCCTGTATTTTCGGATGCCGCCTTCATCCAGGAATTGCGCCAGATCAAAATCAGCGGCATCCTTGTCACCCAGTTCAAGTGCTTTCCGCAGGTTTTCATTGAGGTAGGTGAATGCGCCCTTCCTCACATCAAATTCATAGATCCCCGCACTCACCAGGTCCACAAAACGGGCGTGCCGCTGCTCGCTTCGTTCCAGGGCCTGTTCGGCCATCCGCTGCCTCGTGATGTTGCTGAAAATGCAATACAGGGTCTGGAGACCGCCCCCGGCGTCGAAGTTTGCCCAGCACGTGGTTCGGACGTGGACGACGGAATCATTCTTGCATTGAAGGGTCAGTTCCTGGGTGCTCTTGTCGTTGTCTGGCCGAAAGCGGCCAAGGCTCCTCCGGAATGCGCTTTTGGAATCGTCGGTGAGAAATTGGGTGACGGGTTTCCCCAACACCTCGGCCTTCTTGTAACCGAGGAGGGCCATCCAGGAGGCATTCACTTCCAGCAGGATGCCCTGTTCATCCACGGCATGGTAACAGAAATCGGAGGTCTCGATCAATTGCCTCAGCCGCAGGTTTTCCTTCTGGCAATCACCAAGTTCTTTGGAGGGTGGTTTCCGAGTCATGGGGTGCGGATTTCAAATGTCGTTCGTGTTGTCACGGATGCGCCATCGGGAGTCGAACGGACCCCGGTTGGGTCCGGCCGGATCCAGCAGGCTGTATCGTTCATTGACTTGTTGCAGAGCGGTCTTCCGGAAACGGGGGTAACCGGGCAACTGGTACTTGTCGATGAGATAGCCCATGCGTTTCAAGACCGAAAGGTTGTTCAACCGAACGCCATAGCCGGACAGGCGCTTCTGGTCGAACTTGTGCTCAAAGAAAACCTCGGCCAGACTTTGAAATCCCTGCGTGTAACGGGGTTGGTCAAAACAATCGAGCAGAGTTTTTTCCGGATCCGTGATGCTGAATGATCCTTCCGGTCCCCGCCGGTCGAGGTGACCGAAATGCTTGTGGGGCCGGATCCGGATGAAGCGGTACCTGTTTCCGAACAGGTCCTTGTCCCGTTTCTGGTGGCAGGATGATACAAAGACCTCCGGACTCTCGACCGGCTGCAATCCGAAATACTGGAGCGCGGTATCATGGGAGATGACCCCGTCGCGGATGAGATGGCTCCCAATGACATACCGGTCGCGCAGAAATGTACGACAATACTTCCCTTTTTCGACCCGGAGAATCAATCCGTTGTTGGCCAGGGTTTCCAGATAGCTCTGAATGGACTGGACCTCCACCCCCAGGTGGGCGGCCAGTTCGGCCGTACTGAAAAACATGATCCGGTGCCGGTCGATGAACCGGATGAGATGAATAAAATCCATAAGCGTCCTTCTGTGATGCGATTGGCTCTCCCAATGTATAAATAATCACACAAAAGGTAACCTTTCCAACGCAGAATGTTGCCTGGTATATCCTGAGGGCGATGGAGGTGAGATCAAAGAAATCGGTCCAGGGTCAAAAAGAGATCTTCCCGCGAAATGGGTTTGCTCAGGTAGGCATCAAACCCGGCTTCCAGGATCTTTTTCCGGTCATCGGCCAGGGCATAGGCAGTCTGGGCCACCACCGGCAGCGCACTTCCCTCCTTCCGGATGGCATGTACCACCTGGTACCCGTCCAACTCGGGCATTTTGATATCGAGAAGGACCAGTCCGATGTCTGTGTGGGTGCGAAACATGTCCAATGCTTCCCGACCGTCCCGGGCATGAAGGATCCGGAACCGGCTGCCTTTGAGCATCTCCCTCAGATACAAAAAATTAACATACTGGTCTTCCGCAATGAGCAGGGTAACCGGCCCGTTGTGTGCGGAAGAGGATCCGGGACCATTCTGAAGAACCGGCATGGAGCTTTCCCTGGGCGGGGCCGGACCATCGGATCCTCCGACCCGGTCCGACGGTTCCAGGGGGAGCCATACGCTGAAGGTTGAACCCTTTCCCAGGCTCGACTCAAGATGAATTTCACCACCCATCATTTTCACATAGCTTGAGGCGATGGCCAGGCCCAGACCCGTCCCCCCTTTTTCGATTGCCAGGGCACTGTTTCCCTGCCGAAACCGTTCGAAGATCACCCGGTGGTATTTCTCATGAATCCCCACTCCGGTATCCGAAACCGAGATTTCCAGAACACCGCCCGCCGAGCTGCGGTATCCCAGGGTGATGTTCCCCTCCTCCGTGTATTTGATGGCATTGGAAAGCAGATTGTGGACCACCTGCCGGATTTTCACCTCGTCGCCTCGGATCCAGGAAGCCGGGCCGCCCCGTTTTTGCAGCCGAAGCTCCACGGGCACATCTTTTCGCAACGACGGCAAGGCATCCTTGTGGATGGAACGCATCAGCTCATCCACCTGGAAATCCTCCCGGTTGGTTTGCATGACCTCCGAATCGATTTTCGATATCTCGATGATGTCGGTGATCACCGACAACAGATATTTGGTACGGCTCTGGATGATATCGATGTATTCCTTTCTCTCTCCGTCGGACAAATCCGGGTTCCCCAGCAAATCGGAAAAACCGATGATTCCGTTCATCGGGGTCCGGATTTCGTGCGACATGTTGGCCAGGAAGGCAGATTTCAGTCGGTCGCTTTCCTCGGCACGGGCTTTGGCGACCACAAGCTCTTCCTGCCACTTTTGTTTTCCCAGCAATTTCCAGACAGCCGAGGTGAGCAATTCGATTTGCTTGATTTCCTCCGGTTCAAAGGGTGTGCCATGCCCCAAAAACAGAATTGCCTCCAGTCCGCCTTCCTCCCGGATGGGAAAAAACATGGTGTTGTCGCTCCGGAGTCCATTCATCGGACAGGACCCCTTCCCATGCCGGTGGCACTCTTGGCATACATTCTGCGGCGGTGATTCATCGGGGAACAGAAGGGGGGAACACTCCCCCATGTCATCGGCCTGGAACGTGGGAAGGATTCCGGAAACCCCGGAACGATCCCCGGTTCCGCGAAAAGCAGTCAGGATGAACCGGCGGTCCCCGGCATCGAAGGCATACAAAAGACCGAAATCACTCTGAGTCAACTTCGTGATCTCACCGAGGGCGAAATCCATGAATTCCTTGCTGGTGGATGCTTTGATGCGGGCCAGATCAAACAGACTTTCCAGCCGGGCTTCGTTCCGGTGGGCCCGGGCAATGGCCCGGTTCTTGGCCTCCAGCTCCAGATCCAGCTGCCGGGTCCGTTTGCGCACCTGACGCCGCAACACGAGGGAATACAGGACGAATACCGCGGAGAGTAGCAGGAAGACAACCAGGGAAATGATCAGGATCCGGTAGTTCCGTTGGAAAAAATTCGGGGAAGGAACCGGTTCGATCCGGATCCATTTGTTGTAGATGCGACGGTGCTCCTCCGGGCCAAGGGTCCGGATGATTTTATCGAGAATGGATGCGAGTGTTTCCTGTTCCTTCCGGATGGCAAAACTCAGATCCCAGGTCTCGTTCAATTCGGTCCCCACCGACAGGTTCGTGATCCCGTACAATTCCACCAGATGGGATGCGGTCATGAGATCGATGAGCGTTCCGTCCGTTTTGCCCAGGGAAGTAAGAAGGAGGGCTTCTCTTTCGTTTGCGCACACTTCCAATTCATAATTGGCATGTTCCCTCGCCAGTTGCTCCTGGGTCACATAATCCTTCATGACGGCAATCCGCATTCCCTTCAGATTCCGGCTGGAAAAGTCGGCATGGGTCCCGGAATTCACCAGAACCACCACCGGGACCCGGATCACCGGGTCGGTGAATCGCAGAAACTCCTGTCGTTCCTCCGTCTCCTGCATGGCCCCGAGAAAATCCACCTCTCCTTCCACCAGAGCCTCATACATTCCCGACCAGGTATCATAGTATTTCCGGATGAAGCGGATTCCCAGGCTGTCTTCAAAAATCCGGATGTAATCGGAAATGATGCCCTGGTGGCTTTCGTCTTCGTCCAGGTACTCGCCCGGGGCCCAGGACCGGTTGGGGGCATACCGGATCAGGTCGCCGTTTTCCCGGAGCCATTCCTGTTCCTGCTCACTCAGAAAAGCCGCACCGGGCACCGACTGTCCGTGCAGACCGGCACCCAGCACCGCGAAAAAAGTCAGTATCAGCTTGAGTTTCATGGCGCAATCAGCCCCCAATGTACACATTTCTCCCGGCATGATTCGAAGCGGATCTGAAATTCAAGTTCCTGATTCCTCGCGTGACTTTTAGTCCACTGATTTACTGATGGTTCCATGAGCAAGGCGTGAGATTTCAAGGGAACTGTGTAACGTTCGTCCCCCGTTGTTCGTCCCTTATGCAAATTCGAACTTCGCTCCATGCTCCTGAAACCGATGTTTGCCTTTCTGGCACTGCTTGTATGTGCGGCTCCGGCTCGTTCCCAGACCGAAGTCCTGCCCAAAAAACAATACCGCGCCTTCCGGGTGGAAACCCCGCCCGGCATCGACGGTATTCTCGACGACGATGCATGGAACCACGGGGAATGGGCCGGCGGATTCGTGCAACACGAGCCCTACGAAAACCGTCCCCCCTCCCAGCCCACCGAATTCAAACTGGCCTTCGACGATCAACACATCTATGTGGCCATCAAGGCACTGGACAGCCACCCCGACAGCATCACCCAGCGAATGACCCGGCGCGACGACACGGACGGTGACATGGTCTTCGTCATTTTCGACAGCTACCACGACCTTCGGACCGGTTTTGTGTTCGGTGTGAGTTCGGCGGGGGTCCGTTTCGACATGATCTTTACGAACAACGGGGAAAACGAGGACGAAAGCTGGGATCCCATCTGGCAGGCCAAAGCCCAGGTGCAGGACTGGGGCTGGGCGGCTGAAATGAAAATTCCCTTCACCCAGCTCCGCTTCAAGAAGACCTCGCAGGAAGTCTGTGGCTTTGAAGCCGCCCGCCAGTTGTTCCGGCAAAATGAAATGAGTTTCTGGCATCCCATCCCCCGCACCGCTCCGGGCATGATCCATGCCATGGGGGAGCTGGACGGCCTTCAGGAGATTGAGCCGAGAAAACAAATGGACCTCACACCCTATGGGGTCGCTGCCCTGAGGACTTATGAACCGGAAGCCGGAAACCCCTTTGCCGACGGGTCGAATTTCGTGGGCAACATGGGGTTGGACGGAAAGATCGGTGTCACCAACAACCTGACGCTGGATTTCACCATCAACCCCGATTTCGGACAGGTGGAAGCCGATCCCTCCGAAGTGAACCTCACCGCCTTCGAAACCTATTTCCAGGAAAAACGGCCCTTCTTCATCGAAGGATCCAGCATCACCTCCTTCAATGTGGGACTGGGTGACGGCGACGTGGGCAACGACAACATGTTCTATTCCCGGCGCATCGGGCGCAGTCCCCAGGGCGGAGCGGACCTGGCCGACGGGGAATATGCACGGACGCCCAGCTATGCCCGCATCCTGGGAGCGGCCAAACTGACGGGAAAGACCGAGAAGGGAATCTCCATCGGCGTGGTGGAAGCAGTGACCGGCGATACCAAAGCCCTCATCGACAGCGATGGGGAGGAACGAAAGGAAACTGTGGAACCACTGACCAACTACTCCATGGTCCGGGTTCAGAAAGATTTCAACAAGGGCAATTCCATCCTTGGCGCGGCCGCCACCTCCACCATCCGGAGACTGGAAGGAAGCGGAATGGACTGGCTCCATGCCAACGCAACCGCTGCAGGCGTGGATTTCAAACAATTCTTCAAGGACCGGAACTACAGCCTGAGCGGGGCCCTGTTCATGAGTCACGTCGAAGGAACCGAGGAAGCCATCTCCCTCACCCAGCAATCCTCGGCCCGCTACTTTCAGCGTCCCGATGCGGACCATCTTTCCTTCGACAGTACGCGGACCAGCCTGTCCGGTCTTGGAGGCAAACTGCAATTCGGGAAAACGGGAGGCAACTGGAACTTCCTTTTCATGAACATTTTCAAAAGTCCGGGGCTGGAACTCAACGACATGGGATACATGACCCAGGCCGACAACCTTCTTTCTGTCCTCTGGACCGGGTACACCTTCACGGAGCCCTTCGGCATCTTCCGCACCCTGAACCTGAACAACGACGTGTATCTGACCACCGACATGGGTGGTACCCTGAAAGGACTGGGCTATGAATACAATGTGAATGCCAGTCTGAAGAACTATTGGTTTGCCGGATTTGGAGGAGGGTTGAACTTCGCACAACTGTCCACCGGCATGTTGCGGGGCGGACCGGCCATGGACATGCCCAACGGAGGTCGATTCCGGCTCAACATCTTCACCGACAACCGGAAAGCCGTATCCGGCGGTATCTATGGCAACATTCGATGGGGCGCCGAAGACCAGCTCTGGCGAAACTTCATCGGCGCCGATCTCACCGTTCGGCCCTCCGATGCGCTGACACTCTCCCTGGAGCCCCAGTTCTCGACGGAACGAAACGTGCTGCAGTACATCGGTCAGGAAGAAATGAACGGTGAGAACCGCTACCTTTTCGGCACCATTCATCAAAGGGTGCTGAGCATGTCGTTGCGGGTCAACTACAACATCACCCCCGATCTCACCATCCAGTACTGGGGGCAACCCTTTGTTGCATCGGGCGATTATTCGGAATTCAAGCGCATCACCGATCCGCGGGCCGACCGCTTCGCCGACCGGTACGCCGTTTTTCCACCGGGGAGATTTCCATGTCCGAGGGAACCTATGACGTGGACGAGGACGGAGGCGGCACGGATTACAGCTTCGGCGATCCCGACTTCACCTTCGACGAATGGCTGTCCAATCTGGTGATCCGATGGGAATTCCTTCCCGGTTCCACCGCCTACTTGGTCTGGTCTCAGACCCGGGACCATTACACCGAGACTGGGGCCTTTGACATCCGCGACAACCTGCACGACCTGTACACAGGAGAAAAGGCCACGAACACCTTCCTGATCAAGTTCTCCTACCGGATCGGTTTGCGGTAGTCTCGCTCAGCGAACCAGCACCATCCGGCGCCTGTAGGGTTCCATGGTGAAGGCCAGATCGAGGCGGGGCGGCATGTAGGACGCACTGAAATGAAACTGCACCATCACGTCATGGATTCCCAACGGCAATCCACCGGGTTTGCGGATCCGGAGAATGGCCGGTTCCAGGCAGCTCCAGTGAACGTCCGGATGATCGTTCAGTTCATCCTGGCGATAAGAGACTCCGTCGATGACCCAGGTGACCGCCTCCCCTTCGAAACGTTCTTCATCCACGGTGACTGTTGCCGGGCGCAACATGGGCAACCAGAGTCCCCGGTAATAGGTGAGTTTGACGGGTACCTGGAAACCGACTGTGGATTCACCTTCCTTCAGGTTCCGGAATCCACGGGACTGTATGTTAGGAAATTCGAGCATTGTATTCCGTTTTTTGTTAGGTTCAGACTTCGCCCAGAAGGCGCTTCATCATCACATGTTGCCTGCGCAATTGATCCGAGGCATGGCCGGGTTCGTCCCGTCTCGGCCCTTCGTATTCGCTGAGAAGGTATCCTTCCCACTTCTGATCCAGAAGCACCCGGATGATGTCCTGGTAGGGAACGGTGCTTTCCGTCAACTCATCGGTCATGTTGGCAAACTTTGCATGACAGGCATGGGTGTAAGGCAACAGGGGGATCATGTCCTCCGCTTTGCTGGGCGTGGTGTCCAGGCCGGGCACCCGGATGTTGCTGGGTGCAAACACGGAGAAGTCGATGTTGATCCCAAAATGCTTTGTGCCGGTTTTCTCGATGAAATTGACATAATCGTCCACCATCCTGGATTTCAGAACCGTGGGCATGTGAATCTCCGGGCACATCTTGAAATCATATTCCTCGGCCACCGGCAGGGCCATGGTGATGAATTCCTTCCAGTTCTCCACCGGCGTCAGGATTTCGTCGATGACCCCCAGTTTGGTTCGCCCCACCTTGAATCCCAGCTTGTGGGCGAGTTTGATGTCCCGAACCAGCATGTCGTAGGCTTCCCGGGTGCTCAGGTTTCGACCGGCATGCCGCCTGGAGTCCACGAAATGGCCGTATTCCCCTGGAACAAGCTCATATTCGGCGAGTTTTTGATGCCACCATTCCACCCATGCTTCGTCCGGATTCGGATACTTGGGTATGTGACCGTTTGCCAGGATCTCGACGCCTTCCGCCTCCATGTCGTACATGTCGGCAAAGCAGTCCTCCATGGTCATGGTGACGCCATACACGCCAGTGTAGCTATACAGGGAGACGCCCCGTTTGGGTCTTCCTGGAATGCGGGGACGGGACCGTACGAACGGGTTCCCGGAAAGCCCCGGTTCGTTTGGGTCGGCTCCCAGAAGTCGAACCGAAGGCAGGGCTGCCAGGCCCGCCGCTCCGGCTGCCGTTCGGATGAAGTCTTTTCTGCTCAGTTTCATTGCGGATGATGTTTGGTTCGTTTGATGGATTTGTTTTATCTTTTGTAAGTTCTGAAAAAGCAAAAGGTCCGGGCTTATCATTCGGACCGGAATCCTGATCATTTTCGGGCAACGCACAGAAAACCTGACCGACCGAATGGAAAACAGGGAACCGATCATCCCCACCTATGATCCGCTGTTTCTGGAGCAGCGTTTCCAAAACGATGGCGCGCAGTCCTTCCGGGAACACATCCATGCACCCCATGAAACCTTTCACATCAACCGAATCGAAGATTATATGGCCCACAGGGAAACCGGGCCCGGATGGGACAACCGCCCCTTTCGCCAAACCGTTTCCAACTTCGTTTTTCTGACCGGGGGCACCAGCATCCGCAGCAGGGGACTGCAACGTTATGAAATCCAAGAAGACGATTTCTTTTTCGTACCCGCTTTTGAAATCATGTCGATCGAGGACCGGAACCCCGGCGTCCGGGGCTATTTTTGCCATTTCGAGCCCTCCCTCCTCCATCCCGGAAGACAGAACCGGGACATCAACGTCCCCTATCCCTTTCTCCGGATCGCGGGTCATCCCCTGGTCCGCGTCGCAGGCGAATCCCGGGACCACGCACTCTGGCTCCTGAACCGGCTTGAAATGGAATACAAAAGAGACCGAAGCTGCCGAAAGGAGATCATCTCCGCGTACCTGATCGCTCTCTTCGAGGAGCTCCTGCCCCTGACCTCCGCAGAAGCACAGTCACCCGCCCGGGCAGCCCATGATCTGGCCGCGCGATTCCACACAGCCCTGAATCTGCATATCCTGGACAAACAGCGGGTGGGCGAATATGCGGACCTTCTCCGGGTTTCATCC
Organism: Bacteroidales bacterium; assembly: GCA_041393235.1. Lineage (GTDB taxonomy): Bacteria > Bacteroidota > Bacteroidia > Bacteroidales. The sequence goes on along the minus strand of JAWKKO010000009.1, from coordinate 41,422 downwards.
GAAACCCTGAACCGGAGCCTGAAACAGACCACGGGAAAAAGTGCCGGAGCCTGGATCCAGGAAACCCTCCTGTTGGAATCCAAGGTCCTCCTTGTGCAGAGTGATCTGACCGTCTCGGAGATCGCCGATCGGCTGGGCCAGAAACAACCCTCCAATTTCGTGCGGTTTTTCAAATCCCGGACCGGATTCACGCCAGGCGAATACCGAAGGATGAACGTGTCCAGCCCCTGAAGCCTGTCAAGGAGCAGCCCGGAGAACCGCTCGACGCGATCAATGGGTCACCGACTTCAATGCCGCACTTTCAGGCACAAACTGCAAACCACGGTCCACCGTCTTTTTCGCGAGCGAGCGGTTTCTGTAATAGTAATGGACGGCCAGTTTCCTGTAGACCCGTTCCGCCGTCCAGTACAACGCTTCATCCTGGATGGGTCTGGGACTGCGTTCTTCGAATTCGGCCAGGTATTGTTCGCAGGCTTTCGGCCTTTGATTGTCAATCTCCTCTTCCGCAATGCGCAGCCAGGCCATGCTTCGATAGGAATCATAGACTGACTGAATGAAAGGATAGGGATACTTTTCCTCCAGGATGCGGATGCTGTCCAACAGGGCAGGATATTGCGATATCTCAGAAAGCTTGTTCCGGACATGATACTCAAACAGGAGATTCGCATCCCGGTGGTTGTCCTTGATTGCAAGCGCGGAGGTGATGTAATCCTCCCTGCGCTTGCTGTTGCTGTAATTGACACTCATCCGCAGATTGTAGGAAAACCGGATCTCGTCACAGAGACGCGGATCGTCGAGATGAGACTGCAACCGATCATGCAGCAGCCTGCAGTGCTCCTCCTGGTCCGTGTATTGGGCAAAGTGCTGGATGATGTTTCCAAACACCCCCACGATGAAATCCTGATTTCCCGGATCGAACCGGGCGTATTGGGAGAGATAATCGATCTCTTCCACGTCCCGGAAATCGCTCCGCTCGATCAATGCCAGGCACGTGTTGTGAAGAAGTACTTTCACCCGGTTGTCCGGAAAAAAGAAGTAGGCCTTCTGAAGCAAAGCAAATGCTTCCTCCAACTCGTTTTCCTGAATCTTTTCATATCCTTTGTTGTAATACTGAATCCCGGGCAGGTTCAGGAAGGTTCCTTCGCGGACCGCATTGTAGTTCTCTTCAAAAATCTCCTCCGTCGATTTGCCCTTGTATTCCGCTTCGCTTATTTGCTTGGATTGACGAAGATAATTGACATACTGCGCTTTGAATTCACCGGAGAAGATCGCCTTTTCCAGAGACGGGTTCGTGGTTTCGATCACGACCGATTTTTCACCGGGATTGGCCACGAGGTAAACATGGGAGGAGGAAACCATGACTTTGTAAGGTACGCCGATGCCTTCGAATGCCAGGGCATACAGCATGGATGCGGATGCACAGTTGTAAACTCCCTGCTTAAAAAGTGCGGGAAAAAATTGTAGCTCATCGTACTTGCGAAGATAGGTCTGGTGGATCCTGCCATACGCTGTTTTGATGGTCTTGTTGACCTTTTTTGAGGCAAGTGCAACCGCCCGAAGCTCGTCGACAATGGATTGGAATCCAAGCTCCGCTTCCATGACCTCCTCCTCCTGGACCTCGGGTTCGATGGCCATGAAAAGTGGAAATGCCTTCCGGTGCTCGGAAAGAAAGGCGATGAAAGCAGATCTTTCCAGATCCGAATGAAAGGATAGATCCCGGTAGAAAACCAGAGAATCTGAGCTGGGTTGTCCGTTCAGGATCGCGCAGGCCGTTCCGGAAAAGAACAGCAGCAGGAGGAGCTTTTTCATGGGAAAGAAATCAAGTTGAAAATCCAGGTCTTCTGACTCTTCTACGGAAAGAACGCCGGGTGGTTACAATGAAACCCAATCCGCTGCCCATCAACAAAACGGCCAGACCCTTGCGGGTCCGGCCGGAATGAAAATACAATCAAACTCCTGACCCGGAGGCCTACAGTTGATAATTGCGGCTGTATTTGTAATGCATCAGACGGTGCTTGCTGGCTTCCGGATCATCGATGAAATGCTTGGTCGCCGGGTTCCATTTCACCGGACGTTTCAGCTCGGTGGCCATGTTGCCCAGGCAGCAGGCGATGGCGGTGCTGGCACCCACCTGGATGGGGGCATTGGGATCTTTGCGGGACTTCACGCACTGGTAGAAGTTGTCCATGTGTTCGGCGCGCTGCTCGAAAGCGTTTCCGCCTCCGCGCTCAGCTGCTTTCTGCATCTCTTCCCACATTTTCCGGCGCTCTTCCATGCTCATCTGGCGCGGACGGGTTCCGGCAATCTCCTTGGGAATCAAATTGGCTTTGGAGCAGGCGATGTAGCCGCGGGCCACTTCAATCCAGCCATCGGTTCCGATGAATTTGATGCCCTGTGCCGTGGGATAATCCTCCAGGTAAGGCTGCTCGGTCATCACCACGCCGGTCTGGTATTTGAAAGTCAGGTATTCCGCTCCGTTGTACCCTTTGGGAATCACTTCGCACGGTCCGGACCCGTCCATGCCGATGGCGGCCTGGGCAATGTCAAACATGTGGGCACCCCAGTCGGCGGTGTAGCCGTTGCCGGTCTCGGTGTACCAGCGCCAGGCGCCCCAGAGGGCCTCGTTTTGAGGCGGATCCAGGCTGATGGGGGGACACAGGTCGGAGTGATAATGAATGTTCGGATCGTTGAGCGGTCCGAGCCACAGACCCCAGTTCAGGTTGTTGGGGACCACCATTTCGGGAAGATCCAGCGGTTTTGGCGGATCACCCACTTTGGCGTAAATCTTCTCGATGTGTCCGATGGCTCCGCTGCGCACCAGTTCGATGGCCTTGATGAACTCGGGGCTCGACCGCTGCTGGCTACCCACCTGTACCACACGCTTGGTTTTTTCCGCAACATCCACCATTTTGATGGCTTCCTTGATGGTGAACGAGAGAGGCTTCTGCACATACACGTCCTTGCCGGCCTCGCAGGCATGAATGGTTTGCAGAGCATGCCAGTGGGTCGGGGGTCACGACTTCAACGGCATCAATGTCTTTCCGCTCCAGGATTTCTTCGTAACGTTCGTACATGTCGCAACGCTGAACCATCCCTTTTTCTTTTTGCCAGTTCTCCACCAGATTCTTGAAGCGGATCTGTTTCATGGTGTCCACTTCGGCCACGGCGGCCACCTGGATGCCGGGCACCGAGGCAAATCCGCGGAAATCGTTCAGACCTTGCTGGCCGGCACCGATGAATCCCATGACCAGACGATCGCTGGGAGCAATGCGCATGCCATTGATGGTGAAGCTCGGGAGAATCGTCAGCCCGGTGAGGCCCAACGCGGAAAGTCCCAGGAAATTACGCCTGTCCATTCCTTGCTTTGCTTTCTTTTCCATAATGATTCTTTAATAAATGTTCAATTAGATTGGTAAGTGCATCTTGCTTGTCCCGACTAATGTATACTCATTGTTAAATTCTGAACAATGGGACCAAATAAAAAGGATCCGGCGGCCAACCCACCACCGGATCCTATGCAACTAAATAGATTTACTATTTCACCATCAGCGAAGATAGAATCCGGTGTTTAACCCCATTTAACGGCGGGTTAACACGGGATTAAATCTACCGGACATAAAGCGCTATGCATCTGTTATCCAGGTATTAAAAAAATACAAAAAAATCAGGACACCAGGGACTGAAAGCTTACCTGATAGGCTTCTGCATAGGATTCCTGGTATTGGTGGCAGAACCGTTCATACATGAACCGGGCCATCTTGAGTTTGTTCTGCCGGATCAGCGCCTTCATGTGATGGGACAAAGCCAGGTCGCTTGTGGGGTCGTATACCCAAACCTGCCAGGTAAGTCTCAGAACGGAATCCGGGTCGAGGGAATCGGCATGCGCTTCGAGGTAGTTCAGGATGCTGTCCACAATCTGACTCCCCACATACCCTTTGGTCTCATCGAACCAGGGGTAGGATTCGCCTCTCAGAATTTCGCCCTTCTCAATGATGGCGGTGAGCCTGGCGAAATCCGGGGCCGTCAGTTCCCGATCTCCATGGACCAGTTCAAAAAACTCCAGGAAATCGCAACGGACCCTGCCCGAAAGCTTCAAACACCAGGAATCATTTTTAAAGCGGATTTCCATGGAATCCATTTGTTCCAAAACGAGTCGGAGGTTTCGGATGGTCACACCCCGGATGTTTTTGCTCTGCTGGGGCGACTGTCCTTCCCAAAGGATCTCCGATAGCTCCCGGGTCGAAATGCAATGCCCTTCGCGCTGGGAATAGACGAGCAGGATCAGAAACAATTGTTTCAACTTGGGCGTGAACCGACCGGTGATGGACTTTCCCTCCCGGTCAAGAACCATGAAGTCGCCGAACATCCCGATGTAATTCTTCCTTTCGCCCGCATCCGGAATCGTCTCCCTCTCTGGCTTTGAAACCTCCTCGGTTCCGAGAGCGGCCAAAAGGGATGTGCGGCGTCGGTAGATCAGAAATCCCAGTGCAATCATCGCTGCCACGATGAAAAGAAGGATGGCATATTGGATCAGGGGTACTTTCCGGAACAACCCCAGATGGGCTTCCAGATGAAACACCGGATCGCTGATGCGGGCAATTTCCCGGTCGCCCAGGGCCCGGGACCAGATGCACAGGTCGTTCAACTGCCCCTGGAAATTCGAACCCGGATTGAAGTGCGCTCCAATGTACAGGGTATCCGTTCCTTTGTAGGACGGTCGTCGCAGGGCGCTGGCATCCGGAACCCCATTCACATAGATTGCCTGCTCGTTGCTCAACTTGTTGTAGCGGAAAACAAGGTGGTACCAGATCCCCTCCTCCAGCGTGACCTTTCCAGCCAGGTCGTCATTAAAAAAACCCATGTACGGCTTCCTGTTCCGGACCACGAGATGAAGGCCGCTCTGGTAGCTCAGGGTCTGGGAAGCCAGGATGGTGTTTTCGGTTTTCCCGGGAAGGTATTCAGGAATTTTCACCCACATGGCCACCGTAAAATCATGGTCCCGCATATGCAAGGCCTCCCCGTCCACCAACCGGACGAAATTTCCCTCCGTCAATTCTCCGACCCACCCTCTCTCCGAATCGTAGGCATAATCAAAGCCGAGACTCTCTCCGTGATTTTTGTTGCCGGAAGCATCCAAAACATTGTTCTCGAATGGATAACATGCCTCGAGGCCGTGACTGATTCGCAACCGCTTTGCCTTGAAGCTGAGGGAACCCCCGGGGGTGTTTTCATCGACCCGAATCTGTTCCGGATCAAAGGTGAAGCCCGGACTCCGCGGCACAAGAAGCAACTCCTCCCCCGGAGGAATCACAAAGGAGAAATTGCCATTGGACAGGCTGCCCAATCCCTCCCAATTCACATAATCAAGAACCTCGCCGCTGTAGGATACCGTCCCCCGGACAGAACGGAACTCCCTGATTCGCTGAATGATGTATGCCATGGAACTGTCGTACCGGTCCAGGAGGATGAAATTGGGTGTCTTTCCGTTGCTGATCCAGGCACTCTTCAGGGATTCGATAAAAAAGGGCCGTTGGGTGGCAAAATAACTGATCCCTTCCGGATTGTGCCCCACCGAAATGGTATTGAATCCGTTGTACACCATCAATCGCTTGTGCAGGCTTCCGTCGAAGGTTTCCCCGGGAAAGGAAATGTCCCCCACCGACAAGGACAATGGTTGAATCGCATGGTCCCAGAGATGGGGCAGCCAGAGGGGATGCCTGCCGTGATTCTGCATGGAAAACAACACCAGTCGCTTTCCGGAGGACAGCATGCGGACAAGGGGGGGCCAGGTTCCGTCCGAAGGAAGGGCAAAAACAAAATCTTCCAGTTGCGCCGTTTTCAGTGCACTGTCCAGGTACTCCCAGGGGAAGTCAAAATCCAGAAACAACGTGAGGACCCGGCCCGGCCTCTTTTCGAGTTCCGTACGAAACAAAGCCAGGGATCGGCTCAGAGCCGTCCTTGAACCGTCCGGCTCTTTCAACACCAATTCTCCGGTGCTGTCCACTTGCTCCAGAAGCAATCGAAAGCCGTCCACGTCCATCCCGAGCAGATCGACCAGATTGTGTTGTTCCGGAGCCGTCGCATCGACGCCAGAGTAATTGGAGACCAGAAACACTCGTTCGTCGTACGCCTTCTCCAGATCCACTCCCGCAAACTGGGCTGCGGCATCCCGACAAAACCACAGGGATAGGAGAGAGAGCAGGAAGATCGGGACTTTCATAGCAGAGGATTACCTCAACAAAAATACAAAGTTTCCCTGAGCTGCACAGGGAAATCTCCTTTGTTGGATGCCAAAAACATCCTCCGGTTTAATCGGAAGCAGCCCGTCCGCCGGAAAAAACATCCACCCGAATGAAGGGTGCATCGCCCCGGCGCCATCGGCACTCAAGTCAGGATCTCCCGAAGTGCCAGAAACATTTCCCTGTCAGTGACCGGCTTTCGAAGATAAGCCCTGAACACCCCTTCCGTATCCCACCCAAGGACTTCCTCCCGGGTAAAGCCCGTCAGGGCAACGATGGGAATGTCGCGGTTCAGGTTCCGGATGTCCCGTGCGGCTTCCACACCGTCCTTCCCAGGCATCCGGATGTTCATGAACACCAGGTGGACCGGGGGACCGTCTTTCATGAGGTCCACTGCCTCCAACCCGGTTCGGGCCCGGACCACCACCGCACCCGTCCGGTTGAGTAATTCCAGGAGGTACATGACGTTGATGTCATCATCTTCTGCCACCAGGATCCGAATCCCTGCCAGATCCGGCGGGGATTCTTCCCTGTCTTCCGATTCCGTTCCGAAATCTTCCTGACCCAGGGGAAGGGTGAACCGGAACACGGTCCCCCGGGGTTCGTTGGATTCGATCCAGATCCGACCACCCAGCAAACCCACATAGGATTTGGCAATGGACAGACCCAGTCCCGTCCCTTCGAATTCGCTGTCCATGGCGTTGTCCAGCCGCGTGAACCGGTCGAACACCACGCCGCGGTTTTCCTCCGGGATGCCGATTCCCGTGTCTGCCACAAACACCTCCACCTCCTTCCCCCGCACCGAGAAACCAAAGTCGATTTTCCCCGTCCGGGTGTATTTGATGGCATTCTGGATGAGGTTGGTGGCAATGATGTTGAGTTTCACCTCGTCGGTAAACAGAACCAGGGAATCCCGTCCGCTGGTTGCGTACTCCAACCGGAGCCCCTTCTCCCGGGCTTTGGCAAGAAAAAACTGATGCAGCTCCTGCATGAGATGGTGCAAATCCACCGGACTGTGATGGAAGCTGATTTGGCCGGTCTGAAGCCGGGACATTTCCACGATGTCGTGGATGGTGTGCAGCATGCGCCTGCCGCTTTTTTCGATAATTTTCAAATAATTCCCTCTTTCCTGCTCGGAAAGAAGGGCATCGTTCAGCAAGTTGGCAAACCCCAGAATTCCATTCATGGGCGTGCGGATTTCATGGCTGATGTTCTGCAGGAAGGCGGTTTTCAGCCGGTCGCTTTCCTCGGCCCGGTCCCGGGCGGCGATGAGGTCGAATTCATATTGCTTCCGGCGGGTGATGTCCCGGCTGACCCCAAGGATTCCACGAGGTTTGCCCCCGGGATCCAACATGACGGAGGCTTTGACCTCCACCCAGATCAGGCTGCCGTCCTTGCATCGGATTTCAAGCTCCACGATGCGCGGATCCTGGGTAACTTCCTCGTTTCCCTCTACCGGAACGAAGGAAGCCAGAGATTCCTGCATAATTTCCACCGATCGCTCGGTGAGATAGTCCGATATTTTCGTCAGAAGCAGCTCTTCCGGCTCATACCCCCGCAGATTGCGGATGGATGGACTCACATAGGTATAATTCAAATCCCAGTCCAATGTGAAAATCACATCCCCCGAGTTGTCGGCCAGCATCTGGTACCGGCGCCTGCTTTCCTCCAGCTCTTGCTTTTGACGTGTGATCAACCGCTGGCGATAGGCTCCCAGCACAAGGGACGGCAGGCGGAACAAATAGTTCTCCCGCTTCACGATGTACTCATCCGCACCCAGCTTCAGGGCCTGGATGGCAACCTCCTCCTTCCCCTGGCCTGTCACGAGAACCACGGGGATGTCGGACTTGCGAACCTGCCGGATCTCCTTGATCAGTTGCAGGGCGTTCATCCGGGGCAAATTGTAATCAGTGAGCAACACATCCACCTGTGGCTCGTCCGGGTCCCCCAGTTTTCGCAGAAAATCGGCTCCATAAGAAAACACTTCGATCTCCAGATTGGGAGCGTATTTCCTGAAATGACGGAGGGTCAGGTCCACGTCCATTGGCTCGTGCTCCAGATAGGCCACCCGAAGGCAAACAGCTGATTCATACAGGGAAGCCTCTCTGTTTTGGGCGTAGTATTCCAGCAAAGGCGGCAACTCGGCCACAAATCCGGGATTTTTGATCACATAGTCGTTGGCACCGGCTTGCAAGGTCGACACCACCGTTTCCTCGTCGCCGGAGCCGGTGAACACCACAACGACCACGGGCATTCTCCGTTGCCTCACATGCGACAGCAACTCCAATCCGTTTCCGTCCGGCAGATGCAGATCCAGAAGAACCATGTCGATGGGTGGTTCCTGCTGGAGCCTTTTCATCGCATCCTGCAGGCTTTCAGCCGTCCAGACTTCATGGGGCGTTTCCAGGGAGGAAAGCTCCCATTGGATGAGATCGGCGTCGGTTCGGTTGTCTTCAACGATCAGCAATTTCATGGGCGTGGGTTTTGGATGGATCCGGGTGTCGTCCGGACACCGGTGTGGATGTGGCTCCAGTAATGAACCAGGGCGGTGGTCAGTTCGACAAAGCGCTCGAAATTCACCGGTTTCACAATGTAGGAATTGGCGCCCAATTCAAGGGCGGTCCGGACATCCGCCTCTTCCGAAGACGAGGTCAGCATGACCACCGGGATGGTGCGGTAGGCCCAGTGCGATTTGAATTTCCGGAGCACTTCAAGTCCGGACACCCGGGGCAGCTTGATGTCGAGAAGGATGAGAAACGGGGTGGCTTCACCACCGTCCCACTTTGTGATGTACCCAAGGGCTTCCTCCCCGTCACGGACAACCACGACCTGGTTTTCCAATTTTCCGGTTTTCAGAGCATGGAGGGTCAGATCGACTTCCAGGGGGTTGTCTTCCACCAGGAACAGGAGTTGATTCTTCATATCCTCACAACGTTGGGTTCATCGGCAAACGTATGAAAAAGACGGAACCGGCACCGGGCTGGCTTTCGGCACGAACCGAGCCGCCCATCCGCTGGACGGCTTTCGCCACCATGGCCAGTCCGATTCCCGTTCCAGGGTATTCCTCCTGCTTGTGCAGGCGTTGAAAGATCTCAAAGACTTTGTCATGGTAAACCATGTCGAATCCGATTCCGTTGTCCGCCACCCACAATTCCTGATCCGAATCCTGAAGCCGGACCCCAACCCGGATTCGGGGATCGGGAACTTCCCGGGTGAACTTGATGGCATTTTCCAACAAATTCCGGAGCACAATTTCCAACCCTTCCCGATCCGCAACCATCTCAGCGTCTGCCGGCTCCAGATCGATGACCACATTCCGCCGGGCGATCTCTTCCCGGTTCATCTGACGGAATCTGTTCAGGAGGGGTGACAGCAGGACACGGGTGCTTGCGAAGGATGTCCGTTCCAACCTGGAATAGGCAAGCAATTCTTCGATCAGTCGGTTCATTTGCCGCGTTCCTGCCCGGATGTTGTGTAGGAACTTCAGCTCCGTCTCATCCAGTTTGGTCCGGGCCGATTCTTCCAGCAACCTTCCGTACCCGTCGATGCCGCGCAGGGGAGCCTTCAGGTCGTGGGATACCGAATAGGCAAAGGAATGAAGTTCCTGATTGGCCATTTCAAGTTGCCGGGTCCGTTCGACGATTCGTTGTTCCAGCCTTGCATTGAGGTCCAGGATTTCCTTCTCCGCCTTCAGGCGCTCCGTGATGTCGGTCACGATGACCTGCACCGCAGGACGGTTCTGATACAGGAGGGAGGTGGCCTGCACCTGGACGGGCACATAGGTTCCATCCATCCTCCGGTACAGATCCTCCACCGGATAGAGGTTCTTTTCGCCGGCCATCATCCGCCGGATCCTGTCCCCGGAGGTCTCCCGGTGATCCGGGTGGATGATGTCGAAGATGGAGCGGCCGATCAGTTCCGAATCTGATTCAGCTCCAAGAATGAGAGCCCCGGCCTGGTTGGCAAAGGCGATTTTGCCATCCTGGTGAACCGCGATGCCCACCGGGGAGGTATCGATGATGTTCCGGTAACGTGCCTCGCTCTGCTGCAACAGTTCCTCCGCTTCTTTCTCCTCCGTCAGGTCCAGGATGATCATGCTGGTGTACTCCTCCCCGTGCCGGTCGCGAAACACCACGGAGGAAACTTCGCCGGAGAACCGGGAACCATCGCTTCTCAAAAAAAACAATTCACCCTGGGCCCGACCGGTGCGCATACGCTCCTCCATCAGGGCAGGCAGCCTTGGATCCGAGGCATCGATCAGCCCCGTCCGTCCCAGGGCGCAAATCTCGGATTCGCTCCGTCCGAACAGCCGGCAGGCAAACCCATTGGCCGCCATGATACGCCCGTCGGTCTTGGTTAACAATATGGCAGCATTGCTGTTGTCGAAAATGGACCGGTACTTTTCCTCGCTTTCCCGCATCCGCTCCACCATGGCCATTCGTTCCCGGATGTCCAGGATGGTGGTGATAAAGAAGACCGGGAGCCCCTTTTCGTCCCTGTGAACCACAACGGATACGTCGGTCCACACAAAACTCCCGTCCCGGTGGATGTACCGCTTGTGAAACCGGGAGTGATCCTGTTCGCCCCGAAGAATTTTGTCCAATTCCTCCTGCACCTCCCGGATTTCCTCCGGGGGGGTCAGATCCTGCCACCGCTTGCCGGTCAATTCTTCCCGGGTGTAGCCCAGCATGTCGCAGAAGGCCTGATTGATATTGATCTCGCCGTTGGGCAGGGTGATGGATTTGCCCACGTTGGCAAGCTCAAAGGCAAGCCGGAATCTCCCTTCTTCGGACCGGGGATCGGAGGGACCTCCCGCCGAATTTCCGGACTCCGGGTGAAGGGTGGGATATTCGGGCAGGCCGGAGGCAGGGGTGGCTTTGGGTTTGCTGGGTTTCACGGAATGGGGGAATGCGGAAGAGAAAGGTACGAATCGCCACTCAGAAAAGCCACTTTCCATTGAAAAAAGTGTGGTTGGTACGACGGACCGGGCTCCCTCAGAATCCAAACCGGAAATCCTCCACCAACGCGGTGTGCCGGCCATGGACAAAGGAGTACAAATCCGCCGGGCGTCCGATCCCGGAACGGTCCTGCCCCACCTTTCGGAGGAGGCCGGTTCCCAGAATCTTCCTTCTGAAATTGGGCCGGTCCACCCGCCGGTCGAGAATGGCCTCCACCAAAGCCTGCAAGTCGGGGAGGGTGAAGGTATCGGGCAGCAACCGGGAGGCGATGGGTGCATGGGGCATCTCCTTCCGCAAATACTCGCGGGCGCTCCGCACCATGTCGGGATGATCAAGGGCCAGGCAACCGGCTTCATCCAGGCCGATCCACCGGGCATCGTCATAAAATTCGGTGGGATGCAATGCGATCTCCCGGAAATCGACCAGGGCCAGGTAGCAGAGGCTGATGAACCTCCGGGTCAGCCAGTCCATGATGGATTTTGCAGCACCCGTGCTCAATTCCACTTCCCCGGCCAGATCCTGGAAGAAGGATCGGCTGGCAGACCCGAACACGTCAAATTGCCGAAGGGGTATGTCCTCCATGCCCGTACACTCCCTCACGATCCGCCGGACCGCATCCGACACATTCTCCCGTTGACCCACATAGCCGCCTGGCAAAAGCAACATTGGGTGAGTCCCGATCTGCACCCGGTTGACGGCAACCTGCAAATTGCGGTCATCAAAACCCAGGATCACACAATTGATGGACAATTGGGAAATGGCATTTTCCTCCAGAACATGCACATATTTCCGGATGTCCTTCCAAATTTCCTGGTTTCCATCGCTTGCCATGTCCCAAAGATAATCTATTTTTGAGTCAAATTGACTCATTAAATCATGCAGACATGAAAAAACCATTGAAGATCCTGGGAATCATTCTCCTCTCCCTAATTGGACTGGTCCTGTTGGTCGCCGTCGTCGGCGCCGTCTATGTAAACGGTCATTTCCTCAGCATCGATTCAAAAGACAAATACGCCGGAAAAACCATCGAATCCCTGACGGTGGACGGACTTGAATTCCTGGATCTGAACCGGAACGGCGAACTGGATCCGTACGAAGACACCCGGCTGTCATTGGAAGAACGTTCCGGGGATCTGATCCTCCGGCTGACCCCCGAAGAAAAACTGCGGCTGCTCAAGGGAACGGGCATGAAATCGGGTGTCGGACTGGGGTCCGGCAAGGACGGCGTACGGGGTGCCGTGGGGAGCATTCCCTCGGTCATGCGTCTGGGCCTTCCCACCCTGTACGTGTCGGACGGACCCGCCGGTCTGCGCATCAGTCCCACGAGGAAAAATGATGACAACACCTATTATTGTACGGCCTTCCCCATCGGCACCTTGCTTGCCTCCACATGGAACACGGAGCTGGTCGAAGAAGTGGGGATGGCCATGGGAAACGAGGTCAAAGAATACGGCATCGAAGTCATTCTGGGTCCCGGAGCCAACATCCACCGGAATCCACTGTGCGGCAGAAATTTCGAATACTATTCCGAAGACCCTCTCGTTACCGGGAAAATCGGAGCCGCCATGGTCAACGGGGTCGAATCCAACGGCGTGGGGACATCGGTGAAGCACTTTGTGGCCAACAACCAGGAAACCAACCGGAATTTCAACGATGTCCAGGTTTCCGACCGGGCCTTCCGGGAAATCTATCTGAAAGGTTTTGAAATCATTGTGAAAGAGTCCCAACCCTGGACCATCATGTCGTCCTACAACCTGGTCAACGGCACCTATGCCTCCCAGAGCCGGGAGATCCTGACCGACATCCTTCGGAACGACTGGGGCTTCGAGGGGCTGGTCATGACCGACTGGTTCGGCGGCCAGGACGCCCCCGCCCAGGTCCGGGCCGGCAACGACCTGCAGATGCCCGGAACCAGGAAACAGGCGAATGCGCTGAAAAAGGCGGCCGCTTCCGGAGAACTTGCCCAGGAGGACATCGACACCTCGGTGAAACGCATCCTTTCCCTCGTCTTGAAATCCAATCGTCTGAATAACAACACATACAGCAACCGGCCCGATCTGGAAGCCCATGCGATAATCACCCGCCAATCGGCTTCGGAAGGCATGGTGCTTTTGAAAAATGAAGGCGCTCTGCCCTTGTCGTCAGGAGGAAACATCGCATTGTTCGGAGGAACCTCCTATGATTTCATTGCGGGCGGAACCGGCTCGGGCGATGTGAACGAAGCCTACACCGTGTCGCTGGAGGAAGGACTCCGCAACGCCGGTTTCACGGTCAACCAGGAAGCCCGCGGTGTGTTCGACACTTATAAGGAAGCTCACCCGGAGGAATTCGAGAAACCGGAAGGCTTGCTCGCCGCCATGATGAATCCCTACTCCGCCCCTGAAATCTCGTTTACCGACGATCAGGTTCGCAGCATCGCCCAAAGCGCCGACCTGGCAGTGTATACCATCGGCAGAAACGCAGGGGAAGGCGGCGACCGGGTGGAAAAAGATGATTTCCTGCTGTCGGAAAAGGAACAGGCCATGTTGGACCTGGTTTGTGAAACCTTCCATGCCGCCGGAAAACTGGTGGTGGTGGTCATGAACATCGGCGGGGTCATCGAAACTGCCTCCTGGAAGGACAAACCGGATGCCATCCTGCTGGCCTGGCAAGGCGGACAAGAAGGCGGCAACTCGGTGGCCGACATCCTGAGCGGGACCGTGAATCCCTCGGGCAAATTGCCCATGACCTTCCCCGTGCACCTTTATGATCATGCCTCCAGTGCCAACTTCCCCATGGACGGAATCCCGATGAGTGCTTCCTCCATGATCTCGGGAAAAAAGGAAGCGGATCATGAGCCTGTCGCCAATGTGGATTTCACCCGATACGAGGAAGGAATCTATGTGGGATACCGGCATTTCGACAAACAAAATCTGGCGGTGTCCTATCCCTTTGGCTTTGGGTTGTCCTACACCGATTTTGCCCTTTCCGATCTGACGGTCGTGGTCGAAGATGAAACGGTGTCCCTCACCGTGCAGGTACAAAACACGGGAGCGATTGCCGGAAAGGAAGTGGTCCAGATCTATGCGTCCAAACCCGGATCTTCGGTGGATCGTCCCGTCCGGGAACTGAAAGCTTTTGCCAAAACGCCGCTGCTCCAGGCCGGAGAATCGGTCACTCTCACCTTGCATGTCCCGGTTTCGGAATTGTGCTTCTGGGATGAGACCATGAACGGATGGAGCCTGGAACCCGGAACCTATGCCCTCGAAGCCGGCAATTCGTCCCGGAACCTCGTTCTGAGCAGTGACATTCCATTGTAGCCACGTCCGAACCAAAGGACACAGGGACACAGTCCTCCGTCTTCCCGGGGGAGGACTCTCAACCGCCCGGCCTGCATAGGGCCGGGCGTCAGGGTTCGCGAAACAGCTGGGCTTCCATTTCCTCCTCCCCTTCGGGGAACAACCGGACCGAAGGAGGGAGTGGGGCTATGGGATGGTAGAATGCCGGCATTTCATGGATCACCCGCCCCCTTGTATCGATGTAGGCATAGTGCCGGTCATCAAACATGACCAGGGCCAGGCCGTTCACAAAGGAGCCGACTTGTCCATACAAAGGTTCAATGACCATTTGTCCCTTCTTGTCGATGAAGCCCCACTTTCCTTCCGTTTTCACCCCGGCACGGTTGGAGAAAAACGGCTTGGCATCCTCGTAGGCGGGGGAGATGACCATGTCTCCGTTGCGGTCGATGAACCCCCACACCCCGTTTTGCATCACAGCGGCCAGTCCGTCGGTAAAGTATTGGGCAGATGCATATTCCGCTTCGATGACCAAAGATCCTTCCCGGTCAATGAATCCGGCCGGCCCTTCGGGAAGCCACACCGCTGCCAGGTTCTCAGAAAACGTACGCGCTTCCCGGAACCGATGGGGGATCACCAGTTTTCCACTTCGGTCGATGTACCCGCACAAACGGCTGGAATCCCGCACCAGGGCGCGGCCGTTGCTGAAGACCCCCACCGACGCAAAGGTGCAGGGGATGGCATGTTCACCATCCGCCGAGTAGAAGCCCCAGCGAAACCCGGATTCGACCCGACCCAGTCCGTCGGTCATGGTCGTGCTCATGTTGTACTGGAAAGGGACCAATTCCGAACCGTATTGGTCCACGTACCCGAATTTCCTTCCCCGGATGGCGGGAGCAATGCCTTCCTTGGAAAAATCTCCCATCACTCCGGCTGCCGTATCGAGACGGGTCTTCCCATGGATGTCAATCACAATGGAACGCACATCGCCCACCACGGCGTATCCATGGTAAAAAGACCTTGCCCACCGGTACTGACAGGGAATCACGACCTCCCCGTTCCGGTTGATGTAACCGTGCAGGTTTTGTTCGTCCCAGATCAGAAACCGGTCGGATGTGGCACCGGAAAGCTCAAAGCAATCCAGTCCTTCCTTCTCGCAGGAAACCAGGAGGAGCAGAAGGAGCATCAGTCCCGTCGTCCCGGTTGATTTTATGACATGCGGATTCATTGCCGCAGCAAGGGGTTTCAGTTAGGTCCAACTTCAATCGGGGAATGTACGAAAAAAATCCGCCTCAAAGCAACGGCAACTCCACCAGAAAATGCTCTCCGTCGTCCCGGATCCGGATCCCTTCCCCGGCCAGCAGCCGGTATTGACTGTCCAGTGTTTTGAGCCCGTTGCGGGTGGAATGGGTGCTCTCCTTTCGGTGCAGCCGGTTTTGAATCAAAAGCCGGGTCCCCCGATTGAACAGCTCGATGTACAACGGGTGTTGTTTGTTGGCCACGTTGTGTTTGATGGCGTTTTCCACGAGCAACTGAAGGGTGATCGGAGGAATCCGCCGGCCCATCAATTCCGAATCGATTCGGATGTCCACTTGCAGCCCCTCCCCGATCCGTTCCTTGTGAAGGCTGACGTAGTCATCCAGGAATTTCAACTCCTCCTCCAGCGGGACGGTGGCTTCCTCGTGACTTTTGAGCACATAGCGGTATACGTTGGTGAAATTCTGAACGAACACCTCTGCCTGCTCCGGGTTGTAATGGATCAGGGATTTCAGGACACTCAGGTTGTTGAACAGGAAATGGGGATTCAGGCGGTCCTTGATGCTGTGGTAATCGCTCAGCAGCTTGGCCTGCTTGAGTTCGTGGAGCTCGCGTCGGTTTGTCAACCAATGAGAAGCCAGATTGGAAATGACGATGAGCATGATGTGCATAAGGATCAAAAGCAGCCCGATGATCAGAACCACCTGGGTGACTTCGTGCTGAAGGATGTTGTTCTGCCCGAACACCTTCCGGGCCAGGGCCACCCAGAACACCACGAGAAGGGAAGCGACGACCAGAATGACAAGGGACTGGACATAGAGATCGACCCGCCATTTGCGGCGGGCAAAGAACTGGGCGATCAGGAGGTTGATTTCGGTGATGCTGTTGAAGGCCAGGATGGCAAAGAAATAGGCCTTGAACCGGTCGCCATGGACCAGGACGGTTTCCTGGATGATCAGGTTCACGATGAACAGGAGGAGAAAGGCAATCGTGGAGATGAAAGCGACCCGGATCAAAAAGAAGCGGGGTTTGTACGAGCCCATGCTCACCAGAAAATCGAGTCTTTTCTCCTCTTTCATGGGTCTCTCTATTTGCCAAGCCAATCCTTGATCTCGCTTGCCTTCAGGCGGCTGACGATCACCTCAAAGGAGGGTTCCGGTCGGAGGAACAGCAGCAACCTGCCTCCGCTTTCGTTCTGGAGCCGGTCCACCGCCCAGGCGCTGCAAATCAGTTTCCGGTTGGCCCGGAAGAATTCACGGGGATTCAATTCCGATTCCAGCTGTTCCAGCGATTGCTCGAGCCGGTGCTCCCCGCCGTCCCTTCCCACCGCAAAGGTCAGTTTGTTCTCCGAGTAGACATAGGCAATGTCCGCCGCGTCCAGTTTTCTCCAGGATTGGGCCCCCGGAACGAGGAAACGGGTCCGGAAAACGGTCCGGCCCTCGAGGATGGACCGGATCATGCCCGCATAATACTCCGGTGTCTCCCGCGGAGGGGCGCTTTCTTCCCGTGTGCTTTCAAACTTCAGGAAGGCGGTCCGCAATTCCTGCCGCTCCACGGGTTTCAGCAAATAATCGATGCTGTTGACTTTGAAGGCCCGGATGGCGTATTCGTCATAGGCGGTAACAAAAATGACCTTCGTGGTAACGGGCAAAGCCACCTTGTCGAAAACAGCAAAGCAGAGTCCGTCCGACAACTGAATGTCCATCAGCAAAAGGTCGGGAGCCGGATGGGATTGCAGCCAGTCCACGCTGTCCTCCACGCTTTCAAGGACCGCCTGGACCTTCCACCGGGGGCGGAGTTCGGCAATCAGGCCCAACAACATGCGGCTGTTGTGGACCTCATCCTCCACAATCACGCACCGGAACCCGATGTTTGCCTGTTCCCCCATGTGTTCCAAATGTAGGAAAATCCGGACACCCGGCTATTCGAGACGATTCGCAATCCGTAACAAATTGCTTTCCTGGATGTTGCGATTGGCCAATGCATCCAGGTTCTCACTGAAGGCCTGTTGCCATTCCGCCCTGGCGGTCAGCAAATCCACCACGGTTTCCATGCCCAGCCGGTAATTGTCGTCACTGATGCGCATGTTCTCCTCGGCCTGCTCCAGCGCCCGTCGACTGAGCTCCACACGAAGCAATGCATCCCGGTACTGCAGGCGGGCCTGCTCCATTTCCAGTTGCAGGTAACCGCGAACCTGTTCCATTTCCAGCTGCTTCTCATCCAACCGGGCCCGGGCCGCCTTCACCTTCCCCTTCCGTTCCCCGAATGTGACCAGGGGAATCTGCACATTGGCCATCAGGGTGGCCCCGTGGTTGGTGAAATTGTCCATCCCGTCGAGACCCACGCCCAGGTAGTTGTACCCTACCGACAATCCGGCCGCAGGCAGATATTCCCCCCGGACCAGCCGGATGTTTTGTTCAGCCAGTTCGCTCTGCTTCTCCAGGAGAAGGAGCTCCAGGCGGGAATCCGGCGACAGGTCGTCCACTCCCGGCCAGGGTTCGGTTTCCGTTTCCATGCTGTCCCGGATGGCCAGGGGCGTGTCCAGATCCAGTCCAAGGATGCGGCAAAGAGCCATGCGGGTGAGGACATGACCTGTCTCCGCCTTCTGGACCTGAAGGGCGGCTTCGTCCCGTTTCACCCGCACCTTGAGCAATTCGTTCCGGTTGCACATTCCGAGCTCGTAGCTATCGGACACCGTTCGCTCCAGGGTATCCAGCAGTACCTTGTACTGGCGGGCCAGCTTGACCTTCTCCCCCACCGCCAGGTGCTGGTAAAAGGCCTGATCCGTGGCAAAGATGACCTCCCCCTCCCGAAGCAACCGGTTTGTCTCGGCCATGTCCACGCCGATCCGGGCCATGCGGTTCCCGGCATCGATTCGTCCGCCTGCGTACAGGGGCTGCTGGGCGGTGACCCCGGCCAGAACGATGCCGTTCAGGGTCAGGTCGAGCGGCAAATAGGCGTATGTATTGAAGACCGGGTTGCCGTCCGGTCCAAGAATTGGCTCCCCGGTTATTGGATTCATGGCCACATTGGGAACCAGTTCCCCGGTGGCCGGATTGAAGACCTGGGTGGGAAGGTACAGCTCTTCCCGGATTTCCTGCTTCTTGTATACAGCCGTGGCAGAGGCCGACACATCGGGCCACCAGGCGGCCCGGGCAGCCTGGCGTTCGCCCTGTGCCCGGGCAATCTGCGCATCGGCGATCCGGATGGATTGGGCATGTTCCAGGGCCATCCGGCGGCTCGACACGAGATCGAGTTGCACGGGTTCCTGGGCCGGCAACCGACCCGGGAAAGCCAGCATCAATGTCACTGCAAGGATTTTCAGAGATTTCATTTCGACAACGGGGATGAAAGGGGTTCGATTTCTTCGGATGGGTTCTCGATGGCCACGCCGTAAAAGACGGAATACAGGATGGGAACGAAAAGCAGGGTCACCAGGGTCCCCACGAGAAGCCCCCCGATGATGGCCACCGCCATGGACGCATACATGGGATCGCCCAACAGGGGGATCATGCCCAGAATGGTGGTCAGGGATGCCATGATCACGGGCCGAACCCGGGAGACGGTGGCCCGCACCACCGCCCGGTAGGCGGATTGCCCCTTCTTCAATTGGGTGGCAATTTCATCCAGCAGTACGATGGCGTTTTTGATGATCATTCCGGTGAGTCCGATGACCCCCACAATGGCGATGAAGGAAAAAGGCTCCCCGGTGAGCAAAAGTCCCGGCACGATGCCGATCACCGACATGGGCAGACAGAGAAGGATGATCAGGGGCCGCCGGTAGTCGTTGAACAGGAGCAGCAGGATGAGCACCATGATCCCCCCGGCCAGGGGAGTCAGGCCGATGATGTTCTTCAGGCCGTCGTGCTTGAGCTCCGATTCGCCCACCCACCGGAAACCGTATCCCTCGGGCAGGTCCAGCTTCGACACATGTTTGTCCAGTTCATTCTGAAGCTGGGCCGGACTTACGCCGGGTACCGGATCGCATTGGGCCTGGATGACGCGCTGACCGTTGCGTCGACGCACCACCGGTTCTTCCCAGCCCAGAACCACGCCGCCGGTGACGGTTCGCAGGGGAACAGCCGTCAGGATGTCACCGGCCAGATCACCGGCATCGGTCCGGCCGGCCATCAGACCCATCAGTGTGTTCTGATCCCACTCCACGCCGAGGTTCGGGATGGTGGGCCAGACCGGGATGTCGTTCAGGTCCTCGATCCGGTTCCCGTCCCGGTTCCGCACCAGAAAACGCAACGTGTAGGGCGTTTCCCCGTCGTACACCGTGGCAAGGGGCAATCCGTCCGTGGCGGCCAGGATCGCATTGCTCACATCGCTCCGGGTAACGGAGGCCCGGTTTCCGGCCACCGGATCGTAGAGGGCTGTCAGGGTCCGGGCTTCGGGTTCCCAGTCGTCGCATCTGGTGTAGACATCGGCGTGGGGATTTTCCAGCATCAACACCTGCACCTGTCGGCTCAGTTCTTTCAGCACGGCCGGGTCGGGACCGGTGAATTCTGCTTCCACGGCATGGGACGAGCGTACCGACAGGGTGTAATTCCGGATGCGGCTGTGTGCTTCCGGGAATTCCGTGTGCAGGTACTGACTGAACACGGGCCGCATCTTCTGCATGGTCTCATAGTCTTTGAAATTGACGATCAGTTCCCCGTAGTTGTCCGCATTTTCACCCATCATTCCGCGGACCAGGCAATAGCGAACCGGGGTCCGGCCGTGACTGGCCACCACCAGTTCCACCTCCTCGTAGCTGTTGAAATGGTCGGTGATTTTCCGAAGGTTGGCATTGACCAGGTCGGGCGTACTTCCTTTTGGAAGGGAATGCTCGATGTAAAACTGGTTGTAATCGAAATTCGGGAAGAAGGTGTTGTCGACCCGTTTCACGTTCAGAACGACCAGGACGAGCAGGGCCACGGCAATGCCCAGGGTGAGACCGCGGTTGTGCATGCCGGCTTCCAGGATTCTCCCGAAAAACCGGTACAAGGGTTTGCCGCTTCGATCGCCCGTTCCGGAGAGAACCCCGTTCTGCTTCCGCAACAGGATGGAGGAGAAGAGGGGAACCTGGGTGAGAGCCAGCAGCCAGCTGATGGAGAGGGAAATTGCCAGAACCAGAAACAGGTCGCGCACATAGGTTCCCGCGGCATCGGGTGACAGATAGACCGGCAAAAAAGCCGTCACGGCAATGAGCGTGGCCCCCAGCAGGGGAACCGCCGTTTGCCGGGCCGTTTTTGTGAACACCTTCTTTCCTGTTCGACCCCGGCCCTTTTCCACCAGGATTCCGTCCAGAACCACAATGGCATTGTCCACCAGCATCCCCATGGCCACAATGAAGGCACCGAGGGAAATCCGTTGGAGGGTTCCCCCGACGAGAAGCAACATGGGGAAGGTGGCCAGGATGGTCAGAAGAAGGCCGCTCCCGATGATCAACCCTCCCCGGAACCCCATGGTGAAGATGAGGACGACAATGACAATGAGGACGGAAAAAACCAGGTTCCAGGTGAACCCGTGGATGGACGCATCCACCTTTTCGGGCTGATTGAACACTTTGACCAGGCGGATCCCCAGGGGAATCTGCGATTCCAGCTCCGAGAGCCGGGCATCGACCCGTTTGCCCACCTCCACGATGTTCTCCCCGCTTTCCATGGACATGGCCAGACCGAGCGCCTTCTGATTGTCGACAAACAGGGTGTTCCGCAGGGGGTCATTGTAGCCTTTCTCGATCCGGGCGATGTCGCCCAGGGTGAAGGGCACCCCGCCCAGGGGGGTGATCAGGAGGTTCCGGAGTTCTTCCACCGTGGACAACTGGCCGTCGACGTTCACCCGCAGCTGCTGTTCTCCGCTGACAAGACTGCCTGCATACAGCTGCTTTGTGTGACCGGTGAGGGCGGAGAATACCTGAAAGGGCAACACCCCCATTTCGGCCATCCGGTCGGCAGACAAGGTGATCCGGATTTCCGGACTCTGTTCCCCGTAGATGCTGACTTTCTTCACACCTTCCACCTCCAGCATGTTGCGTTCCAGGAAACCGGCATAGTCGCTCATCTCCTCATAAGAGAAGCCGTCGTCGGCCACCAGGGCGTAAAACATGCCGAACACATCCCCCACATCGTCGATGACCATCGGGGTTTGCGTCCCGGCCGGAAGACGGGGTGCGGCGAGCTCCAGCTTCCTGCGGAGGATGTCCCACCGCTGGGGGATTTCCTTCTGGGGAACTTCATGGACAGATGGACCTGGATGATGGACACATTGGCTTCGGACCGGGATTCGATCCGGTCCAGATCGGCCAGCGCCGAAAGTTCCTCCTCCAGGACATTGGTCACTTTCAACTCCACCTCATGGGCGGAGGCTCCGGGGTACACCGTGACCACATTGGCGGCCATGACGGTGATTTCGGGATCTTCCAGTTTGCTCAGCTTCCGGAAGGAAAACACCCCTCCGATCACAATGGCGAGCAACAGAAAATAGAAGATCTTCTTCTTCCGGAATACGAGTTCAGACAGATGCATGATGCGCGCTTGTTACAGGATGTGACCCACGTTGCTGGGAGATGATTCTTTTACCGGGCGGACCTTCCGGCCTTCCTCCAGAAGGAACTGGCCACCGGTGACCACTTCTTCGCCCGTTTCCAATCCCCGGATCACCGTCACCTTCCCCCCGCTGATTTCATGGGTCGTTTCCACCTGGCGGGCGTGAACCTCACCCTCCGAAAGGACCCACACCCAGGAAGTGCCCTGTCTTTCCACCAGGGCGTTCACCGGGATGCGCCAGAGTCCTTCCCCTGGTTCGGCATACCGGAGGGTCACCAGCACATTCATCCCGGGTGCCAATTCGCTTCCCGCACCGGGCCGGTGCTGGAGAAAGAAGGTGTACAGACCGTTGCCATTGGCTTTCACCGAACGGGTTTCCAGGAACAGGGGAAAGATTTGTCCGGGCAGATCCTCCTGGGTGAATTCCATCCCGGTGATGGCTTCCCGGTTCAGGTACATGGAGGCGGGCACGTTGATTTCCACTTTCAGGCTGCTGATATCGATGAGACTTGCAACGGGGTGCCGTAGTTGACCACATCCCCCTCCCGGATGTGGACCCGGGCGATGTAACCGGAGAACGGAGCCAGGAGACGGGTGTCCTGAAGCTGGTCCGACGCATTCCGCAATTTGCTTTCCGCCATTTCCACGCCCGCCTTCATCTTCTCATAATCGTTTTCGGCCACGCTGCTTCGTTTCCACAACTCCTCGATCCGTCCGTACTCCGAACGCAGCTGCTCCACCTGGGCTTCCACGGCCGCCTTCTGCAACTCGTAGTCCCTCGGATCCATTTCGGCGATCACTTGCCCCTGTTTCACATACTCTCCCTCCCGGACGTACACACGAGGGACGGGACCCGCAACCCGGAACGAAAGCTTCATCTCCCCGGCTTCCCGGATCACCCGGGATATTGCTTTTCCCGAATCGGCGTCACCTGTTCGACCCGGGCGGTTTTTACAAGTTTTTCTTCGCTGTCGTGCTGCCCTTCTTCCGGCCGGGAGCAACCTGCCGGTAGAAACGGGAGTGTGCACACCAGGGCCAGGATCAGCCACATAAACCGGGAGTCCCGGATTGAATTCTTATTCGACATGGGATTCGTGCATTGGGTTTGAATGAAAGCACAAACCTAGGCACGAAAAGAAAGAGCGACCTCCTAACGACACCCGGACTTTTCCGAAATGCCGAAGAAGGGGACCGAACCGACCTCAACGGCCGATGAAATGTGAGAGACCAATGCGATGAAGAGAGAAAGGTGTATGTTTGCAGTATGCTCATCATCCTCGGTCCTGCCAAGACGATCGATCCCTCCCCCCATGGCATCGACGTGTCGCATACCCATCCGGCACACACGGACCATGCCTGCGAGTTGGTGGATATCCTCCGGACGCTTTCCCCGGAGCAATTGAAACATTTGATGAAGGTCAGCGACAAACTGGCACATGCCACCTTTGAATCCCTTGCGCGATGGAGGCCCGATCCGGAACCGGCTGAAGGCACAGAGGCCATCCTGGCGTTCGCCGGAGAAGTGTTCAACGGATTGCAGGCAAGAAAGCTGGCCAAGGAAGACCTTCAATTTGCGCAGGACCGGGTGCGCATCCTTTCGGGTCTCTACGGGGTGCTGCGGCCCCTGGACCTCATCCTGCCCTACCGGCTCGAAATGGGTACGGCTCTTTCCTCGTCCCGGGGAAGAAACCTCTACGAATTCTGGAAGGATGTCATCCCGGCGCACATCGCCCGGGAAACGGGCCTTCGGAAACCGCCGGTCCTGATCAACCTGGCTTCCCAGGAATACCTCCGATCCATCGATCCCCGAAGCTTTCCCCACCGGATCATCACCCCCGTGTTCAGGGAATCCGATGGAAAAACCCACCGGAATGTGACCATCTACGCGAAGAAAGCCCGTGGCATGATGCTTTCTTTCCTCCTCCGGAACCGGATCACCGAACCCGAATACCTGAAAGCGTTTGACATGGAGGGTTATGCCTTCCAACCCCTCTCATCCTCGGGAGAAGAATGGCATTATTACCGCTGACTCAGTGAAACAGCAGGGGAACGAACATGCCGAGGTAGGTCCGCCAGCATTTCCAGATGTGACCTCCTCCCGTTTCCACATAGATATAGTCCATGCCCAGTTCGTCGAGCCGGGCACGAAACTGGGTGTTGGCCTCAAAGAGAAAATCCTCGGTGCCGATTCCCACCCAGTACAATTGCAGCCCGTTTTCGATCTGGGTCTTCAGCATCCCGTCAAACTGGGCCATGCTCTCTTCTGAATTGCTTCGCATGGCGCTGTGCGCGGAGGAGAAGACGCCCACATAATCGAAGCTGTTTTCATACATACCGGAGATGGTGATGGCATGTCCTCCTCCCATGGAGAGCCCGGCAATGGCACGGTGCGACCGGTCGGGGGCCACCCGGTAATTGGCTTCCACAAAATCCAAGATCTCCCGGAAGCCTTTTTCAAAGGATCCGGGCACATCGGAGCGGTCGGTTTCCCGCCCGGGTTTGTAGAACCCGAGGCTGCTTTCCCCCGGTGCGGCTTCCATGGCGGTGTGCCCGTTGGGCATCACCACCAGCATGGGCTTTGCCTCTCCCTTGGCAATCAGGTTGTCCAGAATCTGCGTGGCGCGTCCGAAGGACACCCATTCATCCTCATCCCCGCCATACCCGTGCAAAAGGTAGAGCACCGGATAGGTTGCGTCACCCGCTTCATACCCCGGTGGAGTGTAAATGTTGATCCGGCGGTCCCTGCCCAGGCTTTCCGAAAGGTACCACCGGTGAGAGAGGGTCCCGTGGGGCACGTCCTGGACCGCGTACAAATCTCCGGGGCCGCCTCCGACAACGAACACGTTGCTGATGGTGGCAAAATCACGGAACACGTAGGGATGGTTGGGATCGGCCGTTGCAATTCCGTCCACAACGAACAAGTAGCTGTACAGTTCGGAGGGCAGGGGAGCCGTGGTCACGGACCATACGCCGTCCTCCCTTTGATCATGGGCAGCAGACCCGTTCCCACCATGCCTCCGATGGGATTTTCCTCCGCCTTTTCCGTAAAGTCTCCCGCTACTTCCACCATCTGCGCATCCGGAGCCAGGAACCGAAAGGTAACGCTGCCGTCCTCATGGACCACAGCCGATTTGAGGTCCTGACCACCGAACCAGGTTTTGTTGTGCGGCCAGGGAACCGCCGGTGAAAAGCCAGCAAAAGGAGGATCACTTTCACATACTTCATTGGTTTCATCTTTTGGAGTTTGTCTGTCGGTTGCATGGGTCAGCGTGGACCCGGGGCGCCATTTATCATTTGAACAACATGGGGGTCAGTTCGGATAGATACAGGCGCCAGTTGTTCCAGGAGTGTCCGCCCCCGCTCTCTGTAAACATAGGGAAATCCGGTTTCGTCGTAAAGGGGCCCCAATCCGTCACACTCTGATACAGGAAATCCGTTTTCCCGCAGGCAAGCCAGTACAGCTTCGGACCGGCCGCTTCCAGGGCCTTGAGCTGAGCCAGGTGTTCCTCCTTGTCGTACCCCGGGAACATGGCATACAGCCCCATGCTCATGACCCCCAGGTAATCAAAGGTGCCGGGAAAAAGATTGGAGGTTTTCTGGGTCTGATAGCCACCCATGGACAGGCCGGCCAGGGCCCGGTGTGCCGGATCGGCCTTCACCCGGTACGTGGATTCCACAAAAGGAATCAAATCCTTCACCAGGCTTTCCGGGATTCGGTCGCCGACCATGGCTGTCGCCGCAGCCATGGCTGCCATGTCCTGTTGCATGCGAATGTCCAGCGGCGTTTCGCCCGGAGCCGAGGTGGCGCTTCCGTTTCCATTGGGCACGACCACAATCATGGGCTCGGCTTTGCCCTGGGCAATCAGGTTGTCCAGAATGTAATTTGCCCGGCCCCGGCTGATCCATGCTTCCTCATCCCCCCCGGCACCGTGCAGCAGGTACAGCACGGGATAGCGGACCCCGGAATCCTCGTAGCCCGGCGGGGTGTAAATCATGCAGCGCCGGGTCATACCAAGGGAATTGGCAGGATACCAAACAGCAGAAACCTTTCCGTGGGGCACCTCTTTGACATCATAGAGTTCGGTCAGACCGCCCGGAATCATCAGCCGGCTTTCGATGTAGGAACCGTCCCGCACCACGATGTTGTTGGCCGGATCGGTGGTCCTCACACCGTCCACCGAATAGGTGTACACATACATGTCAGGCTCCAGCGGACCAACACGGACCTCGAACACACCTGAATCATTCTTCACCATGTCCACCGGGCGGTAGTCGGGCAGCATGGTACCCGAGAGCTGTACTTTTTGCGCTTCCGGTGCATTCAACCTGAATACCACCACACGGTCGGGCAACACTTCCGGCGAGAGCACAGGTTGGGTTCTTTGCTGGCCACACAGGGGAGAAAGGGCCAGCATGAAAAAGAGGAGGTTACCAAGTCGTTTCATTGCTTGTCGAATTTTGGGTCGGTACATGAATGTGTTCAAGGTTAATGCAAAATACTCGTAAGTATTTCGATGCTTTTCAAAAGTAATAATAAATTTTTTTTCCACTTATCGAAAGTTTTCGAAATATCCACACAAGAAATCAACAAAGCTTTCGGCACGGCAAGGAAGGCCACGGAAGATCCGGGCCTTGACTTGCCTTGATATTCTTCCTATTTTTTGAGAAACGTCCCGGAGCGTCGTTTGACGCTCTGCCCTCAATCATTCATGCCATGAAGGCAAACCCGATTTTCGAAAACTTCTTCCACAACAGCCTCCAGCCGCTCTGCATCGCCGACAAGGAAGGCCGCTTCGTCAGGTTGAACAAAGAATGGCAAAGCTTGCTCGGGTACGAGATCGCTGAACTGGAGGGCCGTTCCTACATCGAGCTGGTCCACCCCCAGGACGTGGAAAGCACACTTCAGGCAGCCCGTGCCCTGCTGGGGGACACACAGGTATTCAACTTCATCAACCGGTACCGGCACAAGGATGGAAGCTTTCGATGGCTCGAATGGCGGTCCTACCCGGAGGGCGATTTCGTCTATGCGTCGGTTCGGGACATCACAGACATCCGGAAACAGGAGGAAATTCTGCATCGCTTCAAGGCTTCCATCGACTACAGCCCCGAGGCGGTGTACTGGGTCAACGAACACGCCGGATTCGATTATGTCAACGAACGAGCCTGCACCATGCTCGGATACACGGAAACGGAATTGCTGGGAATGACCATTCTGGACATCGACCCGGGGGTGGGCATGGAAGGTCACAACGAGCTCTGGGACCGCTACCGGAAGGATGCGTCGTTTCGGGAGCTTTATGCGGAAAGCCACCACAAACGAAAAGACGGCAACCTGGTTCCGGTGGAAATCAGTTCCATTTTTCTTCCATCGAAGGACGGGTTGCATCTCATCGCCCTGGTGAAGGACATCTCGGAACGGAAGGAGCAGGAAGCCCTGCTGAAGGACCGGGAGTTCTTCCTTCGGGAATCGCAACGCGCCGGAAAAATCGGATCCTACCGCATGTCGTTCCGGACGGGAACCTGGATTGCCACGGAAACCCTGGATGCCTTGTTTGGTATTGAAAAGCCCTACTCCAGAACGGTGGAAGGCTGGCTCGATCTGGTGCATCCGGGAGACCGGGACCGGGTGGAGCGTTACTTTCAGGACGAAGTAACCGGCAAACACAGGGAGTTCGATCTGGAGTACCGCATCGTCCGGAAATCAGACAAAGCAGTCCGTTGGCTCCACGGCCTTGGGACGCTTTACTTTGATGAGAAGGGAGAATTATCGGAAATGCTCGGCACGATTCAGGACATCACCGACCGGAAAGCCATTGAAGCCGAGGTGCAACGGATCCATGCCGACCTGGAACGAAGGATCGAACAGAGAACTTCGGAATTGAAACAAGCCAACCAGGAACTGGAGGCATTCACGTACAGTGTTTCCCACGACCTCCGGGCCCCCATCCGCCACATCCAGGGTTATTTGCAGCACATGGAAGATCTGTTGCACCCGGACGATCCCCGGATCAAGAACGACATCCGTAAAATTCATCAGGCCTCGGACCGGATGCGGATCATGATCGAGGAACTGCTCCGGTTTTCCCGCCTGAGCCGGACGGAAATGCATCAGAGGCCCGTGAATCTCAACCACCTGATCCGCGAATACATCGAACGGTGCAAACCCGATTGTGAGGGACGGGACATCGAGTGGAAGATCGGGGAACTTCCGGATGTTCCCGGCGACCCGGCCCTGCTGTCGGTGGCCCTGGAAAACCTCCTTTCCAACGCCCTGAAATACACCTCCAAGATCCAACGGGCCATCATCCGGATCCAGGAGGAACCCGCCGCACCGGAGGAAGCGCGTTTTTCCATCCGCGACAACGGCTCGGGGTTCAATCCTGCCTACAAGGACAAACTCTTCGGGGTCTTTCAACGCCTGCACGGCAGGGAGGAATTCGAGGGACTCGGAATCGGGCTCGCCATTGTGGATCAGATTGTGAAGAAGCACCGCGGCCGGATTGAAGCCGATTCCCTCCCTGGCCAGGGTGCGACTTTCACGGTTACCCTTCCCCGGACCGCCTGATGTTTCCGATTTTGTGTATCTTCGGATGCAACATAATTTTCACCACCAAACCCAAGCAGATGCAAATCCACACCACCACCCGTTCCCGCCTGGTTGTCCTGACCCTGGGCCTTGCCCTGGCGCTCGGCGGATGCAAGGGAACCTCCGGAGAGGAAACCCACCGGCGACCCAACATCGTGTTCATCATGAGCGACGACCACGCCTACCAGGCCATCAGTGCCTACGGGGGCGAACTGGCCGGCATTGCACCCACCCCGAACATCGACCGGATTGCAAACGAAGGCATGCGGTTCGAACGCTGCATGGTGACCAATTCCATCTGCGGGCCGTCCCGGGCCACCATCCTTTCGGGAAAATACAGCCACAAAAACGGGTTTGTGGACAACACCATGGGATCGAAATTCGATTTCAACCAGCTGACCTTCACGAAAGTTCTGCTACAAGCCGGCTACAAGACCGCCATGATCGGCAAGCTTCACCTGGGCGAAACCCCCACGGGATTTGACTATTTTGACATCCTTCCCGGCCAGGGGAACTACTACAACCCCACCTTCATCAACGAAACCGGAGAATATGAGATGGAGGGCTACACCACCGAGATCATCGCAGACAAAACCATCGCCTGGATCGAATCGGTGAAAGACGGCGAGCAGCCCTTCCTGGTCATGATGCAGCACAAAGCCCCCCACCGCGCCTGGGATCCGGGTCCGGCCGAATTGGGCATGTTCGACGGCGTCACCATCCCCGAGCCGGAAAGCCTCTTCGATGATTATTCCGGAAACCGGGTGGCCGCTTCCAAAAATTTCATGAGCATTTCGGATGCCATGACCATCGACCGGGACCTGAAGATGACCGATCAGCCCCGGGGCAACCTCACGGAGGAACAGCAGAAAGCCTGGGATGCCGTGTATGGCCCGGTGTACGAGGACTTTCTGAAGACCGCTCCCAAGGGAGACGACCTGGTTCGCTTCAAATACCAGCGCTACATGAAGGACTACCTGTCCTGCATTGCGGCCGTGGACAAAAGCGTGGGCGAAGTTCTCGACTACCTGGAAGCATCGGGTTTGGCCGGGAACACCATCGTTGTCTATACCTCCGACCAGGGGTTTTACCTGGGGGAACACGGCTGGTTCGACAAACGTTGGATGTACAAGGAATCCCTCCACACCCCCCTTCTCATCAAATGGCCCGGGGTCACGGAAGCCGGAAGCGTCAACTCGGATCTGGTGTCGAACCTGGATTTCGGGGAGACCTTCATCGACATCGCAGGCAGCGACATCCCGGAGGAAATGCAGGGGGCAAGCCTGGTGCCCATCCTGCAGGGGAACACCCCGGCGGACTGGCGGACCGGACATTACTATCACTACTATGAGCATCCGTCCGAGCACAATGTGATGCGGCACTACGGGATCACCACCGAAAAGTACAAGCTCATGCACATGTACTACGACGAGGACAGCTGGGAACTGTACGACCTGGAAAAGGATCCCCACGAAATGAACAATGTGTATGGAATCCCGGAATACGCTTCCGTCCAGGAGGACCTGCACCGTCAGCTGGAGGATCTGCGGGTCCAATATGAGGACAGCGATTCCCTGAACCAGAAATTCATCGAGGAATACCAGGAAAAGGTGAAGGAGAACCCCTTCATCGAATACTGGAAGCTGTCCCGGGAGGACATGCAACGGCTGTTCCAGGCCCGGGCCCAGGAAGAAGAATCCGACGAATGACATAAACCGCGTGCACATGAAAACGAAATTGTTGTTCATCCTTTTTCTGGCGGCTTCCTCCCTGCTTTGCGCTCAACCCGGAAAAGGAACCAAAGAACGGATCAAAATCCACAGCAAATCCCTGGAAGGGAACCTGATCGGGGATCCGGCCGACCGGGATGTGACCGTTTATCTGCCCCCTTCGTACCTTACCCAGACCGACAGGCGTTATCCGGTGCTCTACATGTTGCATGGCTACACGGATACCGACAGCAAGTGGTTTGGGTGGGAACCTCACTGGATCAACCTCTTTGACGTCATCGAGGCGTCTCTTGCCGAAGGGCTCTCCAGGGAGATGATCGTGGTCATGCCCAATGCGTACAACACCTTCAAAGGGAGCATGTATTCGTCGTCCGTGACCATCGGCGATTGGGAAACCTTTGTCGCAAAGGAGCTTGTCGAATACGTGGATGCGCATTACCGAACCCTGCCCGGGCGGAACAGCCGGGGACTGGCCGGCCATTCCATGGGCGGCTATGGCACCATCCGCCTGGGAATGAAACACCCGGAGACCTGGTCGTCGATTTACATGATGAGTGCGTGTTGCATGGATGGAACCATGCTGGAGATATCGCCGGAAGTGATGAAGGATGTGGAGGCCATCACAGCCGTGGATCAATTGGAGTCGGCCTCGTTCGGACAGGTATCCCAGTATGCGCTGGCTGCTGCCTGGGCGCCCAATCCGGACAATCCGCCCTTTTTCCTTGATCTGCCGTTCGACGGGGAAAAAGTACTGCCGGAAAATGCCGCCCGGATCATGGCCAACCGAACCCTGTACACGGTGGACCAGCATGTGTTCGATCTGAAGGAACTGAAGGCCATTCGGTTCGATGTGGGCGACCAGGATGCGGGAACCGCAAGTGCCACCGCGCTGCATGAGATTCTCCTTTCAAACGGAATCCCGCACCGGTTCGAGGTGTATGAAGGCGATCACCTGAACCGGATTGCCGAACGCATCCAAACCGAAGTCCTGCCGTTCTTTTCGGAAAGCCTGGATTTCGAATAAAACCACCCACCACGCCGGTTTCATCCGCCGGACGGGATGGGGAATCAATCGGTGCGTTTGACCGTGATGTCGAAACAGTTCCAGTCCAGTTCGATCTTGTTTTGCTTTGCAAGACGCTTGATAAACACATAGCGCATTTTGCCATCCAGCAAGACATTGATCAATTCCTGGGCAAGATCGGATTGGTCCCGGGTGTGGCAGAGGTACTCCGCCGAACGGAGAACGCCCAGCACAAAACCCGTGTTCTGTTGGTTTTCTTCCACTTTCGTAGCCATTTCACCGGGTGTGTTGATTTGTACTTACCTTATACGAGGGTGCGTGAAAAATGGTTTGAAGAGATTCATTGGATCCGCTCCGGGGACCCAACCTATGCGGTAAGAACCAATCCGCCGGTCTGAGCCAGGGCATCCAGAATGTGTTTCGGCACCGCGCCGTTGGTGACCAGGACCGAAATGGCGTCCAGGTCCGCAAAATTCATCTGCCCCGTACGCCCCATCTTGCTTTCGTCCACCAGGGCAATGGTTTCCTTTGCATGGGAGATGATCGTGCGTGCCAGCTCGCCCTCCTCGAGATTGGAGGTAAAAAGCCCCTCCGAAGTCAATCCGTCCGCACTCACGAAGTACTTGTCGGCCCGGAACACGCCCAGGCCATTCAGCGCCATGGCCCCCACCAGGGAGTGGGACTTTCGCCGGAACACCCCTCCGGGAACAATCAGCTTCACCTCCTCGAATGTGGCCACACGGACAGCGATGTCGAGGGCGTTGGTGATGACGGTCAGGTTTTTCTTTCCGCCCAGAAGCCCCGCCAGCTGCATGATCGTGGTTCCGGAATCCAGGAGGATGGTGTCGCCGTCCTCAATCAGGTCCGCGGCACGTGCAGCGATGTCCTTCTTCTGCCGGATGTGCATCACCTGCCTCGATTCCACCGGCAAATCATCGCCGATCTGCACGGGGCACATGGCCCCGCCCCGGGAGCGGATCAGCAGATTCCTGTTTTCCAGGTATTTCAAATCCTTTCGGAGGGTGACTTCGCTTACGCCAAATCGCCGGCTCAACTCCGGGATGAAGATTTGTCTGTTTTTTCGCAGCTCCTCCAGGATCACCCTGCGTCGCTCCAGGGTGCTGATGCGGTTCGGTCCTTCCATGGACATTGAATTTGGATTGGAGTTCACAAAATAACGAAACGAAACGGAATCGACTTCGGATATCACAACTTTTTGAAACTTTTATTGCTTTCATTTCATTTCTTTAAGCCAATTTGGTCTATATTTGAGCACAAACCCTGGATTGCCCGTCCGATCGACCGGTCCGCCGGTCCGGGCAACCGGGAGAAAGGCTGATCCTTCAAACCAACCACATATGAAACTGAAATGCGCCACCCTCTGGCTCCTGCTCGGCCTCCTCACCCCTGCGGTTCAGGCCCAGAAATCTCAACCATCGCCGGTTCCTGCCGGCAGCGATGTGCAATGGATCCCTCTTTTCAACGGGAAGGATCTGAACGGATGGACCCACGTGGGCGATGGTCACATGACCGTGGAAGACGGTCTGATCCGAACTCACGGAGGCATGGGCCTGCTGTACTGGAATGGATCCAAATTCGGGAACTGCCGGCTGAAGGTGGTGTTCCGGATGCGGGACGAAAACAGCAACTCGGGTTTCTTCATCCGCATTCCCATCGAACCCAAGGAAGCCTGGATGCCCGTTTTCTATGGCTATGAAGTTCAGGTCGACAACCATCCGGAAACGTCCGGAGAGGACGAATACCATTCCACCGGCATGCTCTATGCCTTCACCAAGCCCCTGGCCATCGCATGGAAACCGGGTCCCCAGTGGAACACCTTCGAAGTGATCCTGGACGGGGATCGAACCGTCGTTTTCCTCAACGGAGTGTTGGTAACCGATTACACCGAGGGAGATCCCGTTCCCGACCGGAAATTCGATTTCGAACCCTTCCCCGGACGAAGGCCTGAATTCGGCTACATCGGGGTCCAGAACCACGACGAATCCAATGTGGTCTTCTACAAGGAGATTTCTGTCGCTCCCCTTTGAACCGACATTCCACTACCGCAAAACCGACACGCCATGAAAAAAACCGACGAAACCCCAAAGAAAAAGAACACCTTATCGCGCCGGAAATTCGTGGGGCTTGCAGCCTCCGGGTCCGCTGCCATCACCATCCTTCCGAGTCACACCATCAGCGGTCTGGGCCACGTCGTTCCCAGCGACAAGGTGCATCTGGCAGCGATTGGATGCGGCGGAGAAGGTGCGGCCGACATCCGGACCTTCATGAAGACCCCGAAAAACAATGTGGTCATCTCCCATCTGTGCGATGTGGACGACCGGATGGCCGCCCCCCGGATCAAGGAATTCCCCAAAGCCAAATTCTACCACGACTGGCGAGAACTCTTCGACAAAGAAAGCAAGAACTTCGACGCCGTCACCGTGGCCATCCCGGACCACAACCACGCCGTGGTAGGTCTGGCTGCCATGCAATTGCAGAAGCACCTGTATCTGCAGAAACCCCTGACCCATGACATCTACGAGGCCCGCATCCTGACCCAGGCCGCGGCCAAATACAAGGTGGTCACCCAGATGGGCGACCAGGAGCCTCCAGCGAGGGGATGCAGATCCTTCGGGAATGGATCGAAGCCGGGATCCTGGGCGACATTGAAAAGGTAATACGCCGGACCGACTGCCCCGTGTGGCCCCAGGGGATTCCCTGGCCCAAGGACCGGCCAAAGGTTCCAAAGGAACTGGACTGGGATCTCTGGCTGGGAACGGCTCCCGACACCGATTACATCGACAACCTGGTACCCTTCAACTGGCGGGGCTGGTGGAGATTCGGCACCGGGGCGCTGGGCGACATGGGCTGTCACATCATCGGTCCGCCCTTCAAACTCCTGGAGCTGGGCTATCCCACCGAAGTATCCGGCAGCGCGAGCACCGTCTATGACGGCATTTTCTCCGAGGCCAGCTTCCCGGACAGCGGCCCGGTTTCCTGCTCCATCAAATTCAAATACAAACAGAAAAACGGGAAGGACCTGGACCTTTTCTGGATGGACGGCGGCATCGTCCCGGAACGCCCCGAGGAATTGGAAGGGGAAGGGAACATGAACACCATCCTGGGCGATTTCACCGGGCTGAACGACTACGAAGGCAGCACCCTGTTCGTGGGGACCAAGGGCAAAGCCGCCTGCGGCTGGGGAGGCCGGGAGCCTGTGCTTCTTCCCCTGTCCCTGAACCAGGCCATCCGCGTACCGGAGAAATACCCCCGCGTACCGGGCGACATGGACGGCCACTACTGGCAATTCATCGATGCCTGCATCGCCGGATACGGCAATGCCGAGGTCAGTTCGCCCTTCGAAGGCTACGCCGGTCCCCTGACCGAAACGGTCCTGATGGGCAACCTCATCCTCCGCAGCTTCAACATCCGCGAAAGCCGGAAAACGGTCGATCCCGTTTATGGCGAGCTGGAATCACACCACTATCCGGGACGCTACATCAACTATACCTGGGACGGAGAGAACATGCGCATCACCAATTTCGAGGCGGCAAACCAGTTCGTCAAACGGGAGTATCGAAAGGGCTGGGGCGAACTCACCTTATAATCGCAAGCCCATGAAGTTTTGCTTTTTCAGCAGCGGGGAAGAATTGAGTGAACGGGCCGGGGAGCTGATTCTCGGGGCGATCGCTGAAAAGCCGGACCTTCTCCTGTGCGTGGCGACAGGATCCTCCCCCGAAGGCACCTACCAAGGACTGGCCGGGGCCTATGAACGGAATCCGGAAAAGTTTTCCCGTCTCCGGGTGATCAAACTGGACGAATGGGCCGGCGTTGCAATGGACAACCCGGCCAGCTGCGAGCACCAGATCCGGAAACAGGTCCTGGAGCCCCTGCACATCGGAGCGGACCGTTACACCGCCTTCCGGAGCGATGCCCCGGACCGGGAGGTGGAGTGCAAACGGATCGAAAAAGCGCTGGAAAAGGAAGGACCGATCGACCTGTGCATCCTGGGCCTGGGACGAAACGGCCACCTGGGACTGAACGAACCGGGGGAGTCTCTCCAGCCCCATCCTCACGTGGCCGCGCTTTCCCAGAGTTCACGGAATCATCCCATGGCGGCGGGCCTGGAAACCAAACCCGAACAGGGACTGACCCTGGGCATGGCAAACCTGATGAGTGCCCGGAGGATCCTGCTTCTTGTTTCGGGCGAAGGAAAACGGGACGTCTTTTACCAGTTGCTCCAGGGGAAGATCCGGACCACCCTCCCCGCCTCCTTCCTGTGGCTTCATCCGCGGGTCGAGGTCCTGGTCCTCCAGCAAATGAAAGACGTGTTCCGGGACTACGGCGGCACCAGCATGTAAGGAGATATTGCGTATCTTCGGGCCATGCACCTGCATTCCATCGAACAGGACCCCGAATACATCCGCCTGCAGACGGAGATGGTCCGCATGCAATACTGGATGAAGGAAAACCGGAGACGGTTGCTGATCATCTTTGAAGGCCGGGACAGCGCCGGGAAAGGGGGCGCCATTCTCCGGTTCATCCGGTTCATCAACCCCCGGTATTACCGGGTCGTGGCCCTCACCAAACCCACCGAACTGGAAATCGGACAATGGTATTTTCAACGATACATCTCCCACCTGCCCAATCCGGGGGAAATCGTCTTTTTCGACCGGAGCTGGTACAACCGGGCCGTGGTGGAACCGGTGATGGGATTTTGTACACAGGAACAGTACGCAGTCTTCCTCAAACAGGTGGTGAGGCTGGAGAATTTGCTGATCGAAGACGGACTCCCGATTGTCAAGTTCTGGTTCTCCATCGACATTGAGGAGCAGAAGCGACGACTGGAGGAAAGGGAAGTCAATCCGCTGAAGCAATGGAAACTCAGCACCATCGACATTCAGGCCCAGCAGAAAATGGGACGACTACACCTTTTACAAAATGAGATGTTCACCCACACGGCAACGAAAAACTTCTCCTGGGTGGTCATCAAAAGCGCAATGACAAGGACAAGGCACGCAAAGAGGCCATGCGCTATGTACTGAATTCCATACCCTATTCCCGAAAGGGGGAAACCGGGGAACGCCTGGAACCGGACACGGACATCGTGAACATCCTGGCACTGAACAACAAAGCCCTTTGATTTTTCAGATGGAATACGGAATGCCCAACCGGCTGTCTTCACCCTGACTCAGCTTCATGCCCAGGATCAGGATGTCATCGATCTGCTCCCTGCCCGCCCGCCAGATCTCGTGCTCCTCCCGGAGGATGTTGCACTGCTCGGTCAGGGGCTTTCCCTGAATCTCCAGCAGCAATTCACGAAAACGAGCCGAGCGGAAGGTCTTGCGCTTCAACCCGCCCATCTGGTCCACGTATCCGTCGGTGAACAGATACAGAAAATCCCCTTCCCGGAACCGGATCTCCTGGTTTCGGAAGGAGGCCGGATGAGCTTCATAATAGCCGATGGGCATGTGATCGCCCGGGACGATGCGCAGCTTTCCCCCGCTGATCAGGTAGAGCGGACGAAACGCTCCGGAGTACTGAAGCGTCCGGTGTTCGAAATCGATGATGCAGAGGCCCATTTCCATGCCTTCCCTGGCTTCGTCCCGGTGTCCGGTTTGTCCCAGGGCCCGGATCACCTGCCGCCGAAGTTCATCGAGGACCTGGCCTGCCTCCAGCCGGCCCAACCCATTGACAACCTCACTCAACAAGCTAATTCCCAGAATGCTCATAAAGGCTCCCGGAACGCCATGACCCGTGCAATCGGCCACGGTCACCACCAGTTTGCCCTCTTTGCGGGCCGCCCAGTAAAAATCCCCGCTGACGATGTCCTTGGGCTTGTTCAACAGAAAATGGGGCGGCAGCAACCGGTCCATCTCCTCCGGGGGAAGCATCAGGGCTTTCTGGATCCGGCTGGCATACTGCAGGCTGTCATTGATCTTGTCCCGCTGCATCTCCATCTCCCGGGTCCGTTCCATGACTTTGCGCTCCAGGTTCTGTTTTGCTTCCTCAAGGTACTGGACCAGATTCCGGTTCTGCCGTTTGAGGTAATAGGTTTCCATGGCATTGTCGATGGTCATCTTCAAACCGGCCCGGTCCCAGGGCTTGCGGACGATCCGCCAGATGTCTCCGCTCTGCATGGCTTCCACCAGCTTGGGTTCGTCCACCGATTCGGACAACACCATGCAGATGCAATCGGGATTGAATTCCGGGATCCGGGAAATCACCTGGATCCATGCCATATCGGACGGGTCACGGTCGCAGAGGACCACCTGGATGGATTCCGTTTCCAGAAGCCGCAGGGCTTGCCTGCCCGTATTTGCGGAATGAATCCGGAACTCGTCTCCGAAATCCGCCGAAAAACGGGTCACCTCCGCCCCGGATGCCCCCAGGAAAAGGATTGAATAGATGGAATTGGATGTGCCCAAATTCTCGCTTCTGAAGGGTTCAACCCCCCAAAAGTACGAATAATCCGGGATGTCGCCGCTCGTCCGTCCTCTTCACCTTGGATGCACCGGACACTTCCTGGCTCCCACTGGCAAACGTTGATGTACTCACCTTCGCCGGATGATCCAGAGTCCGGCAAAATTCAACAAACCATTCAGAAGCAACAACGTGAATCCCAGATGGAAATCCCAGATCCGAAGCGAAAGATGCTGCACCAGAAAAGCGGCACAGGGGGAAAGGACGATGACCACAGGCAACATCCTTTCCCGGATCGAGTGTCTGGTGAGCAACCCGAAAAAGAAAATGCCCAGCAGGGGGCCATAGGTATAACCGGCCACCGTGAACACGGTGTTGATCACACTGTCGTTGTTCAAGACCTTAAATACAAGGATAATGGAAACCAACACCAGGGCAACCCCCACGTTGATCCGGTTCCGGAGAGTCCTGCGTTCCGATTCGGTCTTATGATCGGTCTTCCAGAAATCGGTGTACACGGCTGTGGTCAGGGAGGTGAGCGCGGAATCGGCCGAGGAGAAGGCGGCCGATGCGATTCCGAGCATGAAGACGATGCCGGCGAGGGGGCCGAAATGCCCCAGAGCAAGCATGGGAAACAATCCGTCCGTATTCAAAAAGGCACCGTCCGTCCCCACCGGAAGGGCCAGGCCGGCTTTGGCCACGTAGGCATACAACAGCACCCCGAGAGACAGAAAAACCAGGTTGGTCATCACCAGAAAAACACTGTACAACACGATGTTCTTCTGGGCATCCTGAAGGTTCCGGCAGGTGAGGCTCTTCTGCATTTCGTTCTGATCGAGTCCGTTCATGGCCAGGGCCACCACCACGCCGGTGATGAACTGTTTGAAGAAATTTCGCTCGAACCGCCATTCCCAGTTGAAAATCCGCGCATGTTCGCTCCGGATCAGGGTTTGCACCAGCTCCTTTCCTGTGAGATCCATGTGAAGCCACAACCGCAATGCTCACCAGAACGGAAAGAAGCATCATGGCCGTCTGGAAGGTGTCCGTCCACACGATGGTCCGGATCCCGGC
Organism: Bacteroidales bacterium; assembly: GCA_041393235.1. Taxonomy (GTDB): domain Bacteria; phylum Bacteroidota; class Bacteroidia; order Bacteroidales. The sequence goes on along the minus strand of JAWKKO010000009.1, from coordinate 2,326 downwards.
TTTGTTGGTGTAAGCCCAGATGAGGGCGATGGTTGCCACCACAGTGAACATAAACGGGATTCGATTTCCGGGGAACAAGGCGGCATGCAACACCCCGGCCACCACGTAAACAGGCGCAGGATGCACCGATGGATTGGGATACCAGAAACAACAGGGACCCGGTCCTGTGGGTGATCCCGCCGAAACGCGATCCCAGGTACCCGTAGATGGAAACCAATCGCAAACGGTAATACAGGGGAAGAAGGACCAGGGCGATCAAGGCGTACCCCACCAGGTACCCAAGCACCAGCTGAAAGTAATACAAGTGGCTGTTCCCCACCTCGCCCGGCACGGAAACAAAGGTGATGCCCGAAAGGGACGCCCCGATCATGCCAAAAGCCACCACGTACCAGGGCGACTGGCGGTTGCCCGTGAAGAATGTGTCCACCGTGGCATTCCGCGATGTGAGCCGTGAGATGAAAAACAGCACACCGAAATACAGGACCAGGACAAGGAAAACAACCGCAGGGCTCATGGTGGACAAAGATACAATTGTTTACTTTTACCTTTCTGAAACCGCACCAATGAAAGAAAATCGACCCGTCTTTCAAAAAGCCATAACGTCCGGAGAACGGGACGCCTGCGCCAAGCTCCTGGCTTCCTCCGAGCCCTTGGCTTACGCTGGGCATCCGGGAGGAGGCCCTTCGGAAGACCTTGCAGGATCCGATCCATGAGGTGTTTGTCGTCCGCTTGGACGGGCGATCGCAGGAACGATGGTGATTCAGCCCCGTGGCGCATTTTCCGTCTATCTCAAAAGCATTGCGGTTCACCTGTCACTGCGGGCAAAGGCTCCTCGGGAATCTCATGATGGATTTCCTGAGGAGCTGGTATTCTCCACCGCCCCAATCTGTTTCTTGTGTGTGTCCCTCCTTCAATGAACCGGCACAGAAATTCTACCGGAAGAGAGTGCTTTCAGACGGTGGGCGAATTGAAGGACTATCTGGTGACCGGGCACAATGAAATTCTGATGCGGAAAACCAGGGGCCCCTTCTCCCGGAAGGGATTCACGGAATCAATGTCTTAGAGGCTGACAGAAAAAAATCAAAAAAAATGCCCTCCACCCATTTCCAATGGCCCCTCAAAAAAAAAAAACTTCTTACATTTCCACCATCATTTTAATACCTCGTTTGATGAAAACCAATTACAGTGAAAGCGGGGAAAGTGTCACCTTTGGTGCCCTGTCCTTCGCCATGGGAAATCTTGATCTGGAGATGAAACAGTTCAATCAGAATTACCAGGATGACGATGACGACGACTTTTCGAGCGACGAAGACGATTATCCCTACGATGATCAGGATGACTATTCCTACAATGATGATGAGGATTATTCCTACGACGACGACGATGAGGAAGATGACTCCTCCTACGACGACGACGAGGACCTCGATCGTTGATTCATCAGCTCTCTAGCCAAATTCACATTGTAGATTTCCAGGATTCCTTCCGGAGGAAGGTGTGTCAAACTCCTTGCCCGCCGGAAGGTTTCTTGTTGTTTCACCATGTTCGGTGAACCGGGTTCCTGTGCCCGGACGCGATCCTTTCGGGTCTTGGAAGCTCATTCCATAACCTGTTGTATCTTTGAGTCCGGAACCCCGACACATGGAACCCTGGGAAATCACCTTGCTCCTTTTCAGCGGTCTGGGAATTTTCAACTCCCTGGCTGTCGCTTTTTTCTTCCTCGTGATTGTCCGGAGGAGAGATGGCAAGGATGTTTTCCTTTCCCTTCTCCTGATGCTTTTCGTAATGCAAATCCTTCATGCGCTGCTGGAACGGTTCACCAACACAGGCTTCCCCTGCCTTTCCAATCTATACCTCCTGGGGAGTTACCTGCAGGGGCCCGTTGTCTTCCTCTACCTTCAGCGGAACCGGAATCCGAACCTCCGGATCTGGCCCTGGCGGTTCCTTGGCCATGCGGTTCCCTACCTCCTTCTGGGGACGTTGAAATACAACTTCCAATCCCCGGGCCCATTGGAATGGGTAGCCGTCTACCTGGTCGGCATCCAGTCCCTGGCCTATGTCATCCTGTGTTTCTTCCCCTGGAGACAATTGAGAGACGAATACAGGGCCGGCCAGCAGGAACGGTTCCGGGCCGTCTTCCTGTTTCCGGCTTTTGCCCTGCTCTGGATCAATTATCCCCTGTCGGGCATCCTGGGGACCGATTACCAGGTTTGGGAAACCATCCTGCATTCCTGTTTTGTGTACTACCTGATCTTTTTGCTTGTCAAATCGCCCCGGACCCGCCGGGCCAAATACCTCTTTTCACCGGTGGATCCCGATCAGTCGCGGG
>JAWKKO010000008.1:0-149835 GCA_041393235.1 Bacteroidales bacterium | reverse complement strand
TTGCAACCACAACTCCCTGACAACACGATTCACTTCGGTTGGTGTGACTTCCTTTCCATCGAGAGAGAGGTTGCCTGCGATCAGGAGGAGGACTCCGCACAACAATGAACGAAATTTACCCGTCATGATTGATTCTTTTGCTACAAAGATAAGGATTTCCAGTTTCAATCGCCAGCCCTGCAAAAGCAAGGGAGGCTGTCACAGCATGACAGCCTCCCCTTCAAAAAAATAATTCAATCGCCTATTCAATCGTCCAGGTCTCCGTAAATTCGGCATTCGGGTTTCCATAGCCAATTCCCAGCAAACCTTCCGGAATGGTGATGGTAACCTCCGTTCCGGAAACAGGAACCATGGGTGGTACGATGGTCAGGTCATTTCCCGCGGCAGAAACATCAGACGAAGGCACAGCCAGATCATAGGTCACTGTGCCACCTGCAACTGTCTCCACATAGGTGAAGGTGATGTCGCCGTCGGCAACGTCATCCGCATCCACAACATCCGCAAAGGTAAGCACGACAGTGAAAGCAGGATCCGCAACGGCACCTGCAGCCGGGCTCACGGATTCCGGTTCATAGGTAAATGCCTCCACACGCCAGTACAAACCAACAAAAGAGGAGCCATCCAGATAGGTGACCATTTCTTCTACCTCATTCCCGGCATGATCTGTAAATGCGCCAGCAGGATAGGAAAGCCACACGTAATCCCTGTAGCCAAATGCTTCGGCCGGGGTGACAGTCACCACATTTCCATCCACTTCAACGGCGCTTGCAAGAATGTCGGCTCCGCCATACCAGGTAGAGAATGTCAGGTCCTTGCTGTCGTCATAAAGAACAGGCTCATCAAAAACCAGATAAACCGGTCCATCCGGAGCCAGTACCGGACTGTAGGTAATCCCTGGATCAGTAGCAGAAAGAACCGGGGCATGGCTGTCCTCCGTCCCCACCACCAGGGTGGCAACGGTGCTGATTTTGCCATTGCCGTTGTTGGCAGCAGCCATCACTTCATAGACGGCGTATTGAATCAACCCGCTGAAAGTGAATTCGGCAGCCGTGCTGCCACTGACCTTCTTGGATTGGAATTCCAGGCTGGCCACGTTGTTGGTCAGAAGGTCCTCCGCATCCTCCGGAACGGCATTGCCGCTGCCGGGCAAAAGGATCACCGAAGCATAACCGTCGGCCGAACTGGTGACCGAAACAGTGATGCTGGAGTCCTGAACGGATACTTCCGCCAGGGTGATGGTGGGCGCTGCCCCCATGTTTGTACTTTCGAATTCTTCGAACTCGAAACACGATACGAGCGTCAAAGCCAGGACACCGATGACGATGAAAGGCTTCAGATTTATCTTCGTTCTTTTCATTGTTCTAGTCATTTAGATGAGCTTACTTCAATCGTTCGGCTTTCAGCTCGATCGCTGCATTGGATTCCACGGCCTTCTTGCCCGTTTTTGTCCAGGTGGTGTTGAACGCATCCCAGTAATAGGCATAATTGGGCAGCCACATGGCCACTTCGTCGATGGCAATGGTTCCGTCTTCAGAAATGGTTCCCACGAGATCCGTTTCCCTGTCAATGTAGGAATAGTCCCCAACGTACATCAGGGTCGGACCGTAGCCATAAATCTCGCCCACATCGGTTCCTGTCGGAATCGTGATGGTCATGGCTTCGGTGTCAATGCCTACCTTGAAGGGGATCCCTCCGCCGCTTCCGGCGTCGATGGTCACCATCAGGCTTTCCAGATCGCCATCCACGGAGGAAATGGTTACACTCCAGGCCTCATCCCAGCCACCGGGTTGCCATAGCTGACGGCCTCCACGGAATAACCGCCAATCCAGGCCTTCAATGGATGCTCGTTGTCAATGAACGTCATCGCATTCGTGCTGTGGGCTCCGAATGGATAGCGTTCTGGGAATTGGCGGTCAGGACCACATTGACGAGCTTGTTTCCTTCAAAGAGGTCGTCGATGTCGGATCCAGATGGTGTCGTGTCCCCAACCGTTGGGAAACTCAGGGTTTTGCTGTCGTTGACAAGGGTGAAATCCTCGCCTTCTACCGCAGCGTTGGCGATGTCCGTGGCATCGAAGTCAAAATCCACGGTGCAGGAGGGGCTCCTTCCATGGCGACCACGTACACCGGAATACACCCTACGCCGCCCTGTTCGGCGACGGAGGTGGCGGTTCCTGAAAATGCCACGAAAACTTTCGAGCTGTCGAACATGATGTACTCTGTCTCACAGGACACCAGAACGAGGGAAGCTGCCAAACGAATGCAATCCTATGTAGTATATTTTTCATCGTTCAGGATTTTTGTATTTCTAATTGTATCCGGGCTCCGTTCCATGTTCTCGTTGGCATCCAGTTCGGCCTGAGGAATGGGCATGGCCCAGCGGTAGTCGGGAAAGCGATGTTTTGATTCACCGCCCCGCATAGTCGGTCCGGGGTCAGTCCGCGACCGGCCCCGCCAGGTCGAACAACTCATGGCCTTCGTAGCAAAGCTCCATGCGACGTTCCAGGTACACAGCAGCAAGCGTGGTACCGGCCACATCCAGTTCGGAAGCATCACGGTTTGTCCGGATGGTGTTCAGGTCATCGGTGGCAGTGACGCCGGAAACGCTGGCACCATTCAGGATGGCCTCGGCCCGGATCAGGTACATTTCCGACAGACGGAGCACCGGGATGTTGTCTTCCCGAAGGTTGCCGTCGGGACCTTTCCCGGGATATTTCAGCGACCACAGATCGTTGATATAATCGGGTTCGTAGTTGCGAAACAAGCCCTTGCGCACGTCGGTGTCCTCATAGAGGTCGTACACGTCGCGGGAGGCATTGATGTCGCCATACCCTTCCGGTGACATGATGTAGGAGATCACGTCCCAGTTGGAATGGGAGGAGTTCCTTCGGCACTGTAGACTTCGCAATGATCCGAGGCTCCGTCGGTTCCCCGTATCGCCACCCAAATCCCAGGTGGTGTAGTCCCTTTGGGCTGTACATGGCATAGTTGCCCGAATTGATCACCGTGCTGGCATAATCGGCAGCCGATTGCCAGTCTTCTGGTATACAGATAATAGCGGGCAAGGTGGGCCTGGGCAGCACCTTTGCGGCCCAACCCACGGCGCTTCCGTTCCTCTCGTTGGGAGAGTTGACGGCCAGATTGGCTTCGGCGTAGAGCAAACTTCTTCCACCTGGCATACACCTCACCCAGAGTGTTCCGGAGGGCAGTCCGTTTTCGGTCACCAGAACCACCGGCACCACCGGCTTGCGCCGCTCCCGGCAATGGGCTGGCAGAACATGCGGGCCAGATCGAAATAGGCCAGGCCACGCAGGAATTGTGATTTCTCCCGCATTCAGTTGGTTCAGGTCGGCTCGATCCACGCTGTTTCAAATCCTCCTCTGATCGTTAATACGTTGTTGGCACGGGAAGCAATCAGCTCATAGGCCCGGGTCCACAATCCGTTCGGAAGCCTGGGGGTGTTGTTCCACAAGTATTCCGTGAAGAAACGTCCCGAAGAAATGGGTCCTTTCTTTCGTATTTCACTCAGGTCGGCCGTGACAACAAAGTCCCGTCCGTACCAGAAGTCGTCATACAGGGGCGTGTAGACCCCCAAGGAGGAGTTGTAGATGCCTTCGTAGGTGAAAGTGTCACTCGTTGGTCTGACTGAGTCTCGGCTCTTGCACAGGAAATCCTCACATGCGGTCAGGGCTACTAGAGCGCTACAAGTCCTACTATACTGTTTTATGTTTGTTCATCGTTCTAGCTTTATATTGTTAGAAAGTGAGGTCGAGGCCAATCACAAAAACTCTTGGTCATGGGGTAGATCCCAAAACCGCCTCCCTCAACACCTCTTTCCGGATCCCAGAAATCCACACTGTGGAAGGTCCATGTGTTGACGGCGCTTCCGTACACTGCAAGGAGTTCACCTTGATCAACTGGGTGAACCGCTGGGGAATCGTGTAAGACAGGGTGATGTTTTTGATCCGCAGGTAATCGCCGTCGTACATCCACCGGGGTTGTAGTACCATTGGAGTTGGTGGTGCTGCCGGCGATGGGGATGGGCGTCTTGGTGATGTCGCCCGGTTCCTTCCAGTAGTCCATCACGATGTCGACCTGGTTCACATCCCACCAGAATCCGTCGGAAGCGGTAGTGGAGCTCTTCCACAAGTACCTGGTTGCCCAGCTTGTATTCGAAGTTGGCGCTCAGGTTGAAGCCCTTCCAGGACACGTCGGTGTTGAAACCGCCGAGAAACTTGGGCTCGGGCGATCCGGCGATGACCTTGTTGGCTCTGGGTTGTACAGGTTGGTGATCTCTCCGTCGGCGTTGTACCAGAGGGCCTCACCGTTCACCGGGTTCACGCCTGCATAATCGTAGAGGTAGTAGCTGTACAGGCTCTCTCCCACCCGGTGGATGATCCGGGAATCAATGATCTCTTCCTGGTCGCCCAGGCTCAGGATCTCACTGCGGTTGGCGGCGATGTTCACGCCCACGTTCCAGCTCACCGGACCGTCGAGGAGCATCACATCCAGCAGCGCTTCCACGCCCTGGTTCTGCAATTCTTCGATGTTCTGGCGCATGGTGGTAAATCCACTGGTCCGCGACAGGGGGATGTCCAGCAACATGTCGGTGGTCTTGCGGTAGTAATATTCCACGGTTCCGGAAAATCTCCGCATGAATCCGAAATCCACGGCCAGGTTGTAGGAGGTGTTGTTTTCCCAGGTCAGGTCGGGGTTGGCCGGATTCTCCGGTGCCATGCCGCCCACGGCGTTGTAGGCCACGGGTCCGGTAGGTACCCCAGGCCTGGTAGTTACCGATGCGGTCGTTCCCGGTTAACCCGTAGCTTGCCCGAAGTTTCAGAGCATCAATGGCATTGATGTTCTCCAGGAAAGCTTCGTTGTGCATGTTCCAGCTGGCCCCGATGGCAGCGCCCCCAGCGGTACTGGTTCCGAATCGGGAGCTCCCGTCGGTCCGGATGCTGGCGCGCAGGTAGTACTTGCTTGCGTAGTTGTAGTCCAGATCCCGAAGAAGGAAGCCATCGAATACTTGGGTCTCATCGTGTTCCCCGTCTGTCTCAGCGGTTCCCGGTGTTCGGGAAGGGAATGGCCGGATCCACATCCTGGGAGCTGATGTAGAAGCACTCTCGGCGTTGCTGATGGCCTCAAATCCAACCAGCGCGTTGATGCTGTGGTCTTTGACATACCTTCCGTAGACACCGTTGGAAGAGGTGATCTGGGAATGATTTGAGTTCGAGACCTGCAGGGTGGCATCTCCGTTGGAGTCTGCCCACCAGTACCGTCGTCCTTCCCCGTCGGTGTATTCAACCGCGTTGTTCGACTTGAAATTTCAATCCGGCGATGGGTTCCCATTCCAGATAGGCGGAACCTTGCAACCGGTTCTGCAGTTCCCACTGGTCGTCGTACATCTGGGTGGCGATCGGGTTGGGTGTTCCCCACCCGGAACCCGAGGCGGTTGACAGTTCTGTCTTCGTTGTACACAGGGGTCCAGGGCCGGTGAAACATCCCGGCGAAGAGCGGGTTCACATAGTACATCGACTGCATGGCCACGTCGTTGGCTTCGAATGAAACGCATTGAGCTTCACCCCCATCCGGAAATTGTCATTCACCTCATGATCGATGTTGAAACGAAGCTGGTACTTTGAAATCGATGCCATGGAAGACCCTCCGAGTTGGAGAAGGCGGCGGAGGTGTAGTGCGAGGTTTTTTCAGTTCCACCTGTTAGTGGACAACTCATAATTCTGCAGGTTCCCCAGACGGGTGGCAGCCTTCAGCCAGTTGTTCATGGGCTGCTCAAGCAGACTCATGGGATAATAGTGGCCAGGACTGAGGGGATCGTCCGGATCATAGCCGGCATTGATGGCCGCAGCCCGGTTGTATTCCACGTTTTCTCCGGGTCAGAATGGCGAAATTGTTGTCATTGGCCAGACTCGACACCCCGTAGGATGCACGGAAGTTCACGGTCGATTTGCCTTCGCCACCGGACTTGGTGGTGATCAGGATGACCCCGTTGGCAGCCCGGGAACCGTAGATGGAAGCGGCGGCCGCATCCTTCAGCACGGTGATGGACTCGATGTCATTGGGGTTGATCATGGCCAAGGCGTTCCCCGTGTTGGTAAAGTAGGTCTGGTCTCCGTCCATGATGGGAATCCCGTCCACGACGTACAGGGGTTCGCTTCCTGCATTCAGGGAGCTTGTCCCCCGGATCCGCACCTGGCTGGAGGCACCGGGCTGTCCGGAAGTCGAGGTGATTTGCACACCGGCGACCTTTCCCTGGAGCATCTTATCAAAACTCAGTTCGGGTACGTCCTGAGCTGGTCGGTTTTTTACGACTGAAACAGAACCGGTGGAAGATTCCCGGGTGGCCTGGCTTGTAGCCGATGACCACTCAATTCGTCCATCCGGACCGCATCCACTTCCATCGACAGGTCGATCACGGTGGAGTTTCCGATGGCGATTTCGGTGGTCTGCATCCCGACGAAGGAGAAGACCAGTGTCTCGCTGCCAGCGGGAGCCACGATGGTGTATTTTCCTTCGAAATCGGTCACGGCACCCACGGTTGTCCCTTTCACGACAACAGTCACACCCGGCAAGGCGGAGCCGTCATCCGCGCTCACCACGGTACCAGTAATCTGTAGATCCTGTGCCCGCAGACCAAGGCCAGCGGGCTGCAAGAACTACAAAAAGAATGGATAATCTTTTCATAGATTAAGGTTTTAGGTTTAAAATAATTTCAGATCACTCGACTCTTGAATCGGCAAATCTATGAAATTTCCGGGTCAAATAACATGTTTTAACACATGAATGGCCCACACCGCCTGATTTTTTCAGTGAATGACCACCTGGAAATGTTAAAAAATGGCAACGGCAAACATCACCGGGTGAACACCCGGTAGACGAGGGTGGAACCTCCTGTATTCACGGAAACCAGAACGACACCCCGAAACGAATGGCAGAAATCGCTGAATCCCGGATCGGCTCGTCCCGAGTCGAGCAACCGACCCCAGGGATCATAGACGGACACTGGGACAGACTGGCCGGAGCTGTTGTAGATGGTGGACACAACCGTCCGGTCCCGAAAAGGCCACCGCTTCCTTTCCTCCGGCGAGACTGTGACCCCTGGCTTTCGTCCGAAAGCAGATCATACAACCCGCCGTGTTGGTGACCCTCACGGTGTACACACCAGGCACATAGGCCCGGTAGACCGCTCCCGGGCTTCTTCTGCTTCCGGAGGTTCATCACCTGTTCAGATACCACGAAATCGTGGCAAAGGCGGATGCGTTGGTGACAGACAGGGATAGGCCTTCGATGACATCGACCGGCTGCTCAACACCGGTTCTTCGGGCTTTTCCGTCGTCAGGAAGAGCTGGGTGGATTCGCTGAACCGCACAAGTTGGAGGCCGTCACCTGCAGGGTCCGACCGGAGACCCACATGCACAAGGACTGTATCCGCAAACGCCCTCCTTCAATGACCCAGTCCGGATCCACGGACCGGCATGGGAGGTTCCCTCCACAGGCGCCATGCGGAAAAGCTGAAGAGCATCCTCTGCATATCAGGGCATCGGTGGCACGGATCACCGGCTCCTCCGAACGTCGTAAACGACCACCGGGATGGTCAGGCTGTTTCCTTCACCGCAGGCATTGCGCGCTTTCACACGGACCCCGGTTTCCACCGTGGGCCGGAAGAAGCCGGAAGCCGTCGCTTCGTCCCGTCCAAAGATCCGGCAGCTCCCACACGTAAGTTGCCCTGGAAGGAGTCGACTTCCAGATTGCCTTCGGTGCCGGCACAAAGGAGGGTGTCGCCCCCATAGCCGCTACCCGGCGGGGCCAGGCGTGGAATGACCTGGGACTGGATGATTCCGCGCTGCCGCAGCGGTTGTAGGGCACAGCTTCCAGTAGGATGGGATTTGATCCTGCCACGAGCCGGATGGCTTTGCGGCCGGCTTCCAGTACCTCCCCTTCCTCCGGCGTCAGCCATTGCATCCAGGTTCCGTCGGTGGCTCCCGAGGCAAAGTCCGTCGTGTCCGGCAACAACACAGGGGTAGACATTTCCGTCGACCCAATAGGTTCCCTCTGGGTGCTGTGGGTTGCAACAGACCGCCCTCAAACCGGCGGCTTCCACAATTCCGTTGACTGGAACCGGAGGAACAATTCATTTCCACCGACCGGACCAGCGTGTCCGGGTTGGCAAGATCTCCCGAAAGCTCGGCCAATAAGGGAGCGCTTTCGTCGGATCCGTCGTAAATTCGGAGAACATCGCCCCCCGCCTCGGTTTCAAATCCGTCGAAATACAGCGACACCGGAGCCGCCTGCAGTGAAGAGTGTGCCAGGAAGCATCCAGCGCCCGGCAGGTAGTGTTCGGCCGTCCCCAGGACAAAGGCTCCGTTGTTGTCGGTTAGTTCGAGCAGACCCGAGGCCATGTACTCTGCCTGCAATCCTTCGCACACCAGGGAAAAATCCTGCCGCCCCCTTCCAGGTTCCCCTTTGTGGGAGATGACGATTTCGTAAAAGCCACGTTCGGGGTTTGCCATCCGGATTTGCTCCACGTTGTCGGTCCGGTTGTCGCCCGACGTGGCAGGAAGGCCCGGGTTCTCCCCGGTCCAGGATCCAGGGAAGGGCTTCCCCGTCCCGGACGCGGGACCAACCGAAGATCCAGGTCATTTACCAGGTTGCCCAGGTCCGGATTCAGGGCCGGCAACGGGACATTCCCCGGGGGGATCCGTCCAGCACAGGGTGAAAGGGATCTCCCCTTCCCCGTCGGCATACATGGGGATCCGTACCTCCTTCCGTCTGGCAGACTCACCCCGCACATCACCCCTACTCCGCCATCCGGTCGAGAGCGGACAGGGTGTTCAGCAGCCCCCAACCCGTCTTGTCCCGGTCCCTCCGACTCCAGGTCATCGGCCGTGTGCAGAACGAGGGCTTTCAGGGTACGAACGCAGGGCACTTCCCCGGCTTCCAGGCTCCATTCCTGGAGAAGGGCCAGGGAGCCGGTCACATTGGGAGCCGACATGTTGGTGCCCGAGCTGTTGCGGTAATCGGTGTTGCTCCGGTTGTAGGTCGACCAGAGCCCCGTCCCGCTGGCCATCAGGTCGGGCTTGATGCGGCCATCATCGATGGGGCCGAATGCTGAATAGGAAGCAATCGTAACTTCTTCCGAACTTGAAAAACCACCGGGAAGGTCGTCCACCGCCCCGATGCTCAAAATGTTCTTGGCCCCGGACACCGTCCCCATGCACCCGTATCCGTCCGTTCCCCCGTCCGGGTCGCGCGCCTCTGTGGAAAGCACCCAGCCCCCGTCCCAGACATAGTGCCCGTACCCGCTGTGGGGCCTCTCCACGGTCGTTTCCGGCCGAACGTACGATCAGGTAGTCCGGTGATCATAGGCGATCCGGTCGTTTTCCCGCCTCTTCGTTGTAGTATCCGAAGTAGTAATCCTCCGTGGCGCTGATTTCAGGATCGCCATACCATTCCCACCGCGATTCGTCGATGTTGTAGTCCCAACCCAGGATGTAACCATAGGAATGATTGGAAAAGCAGGATCCGGCCGAGGCCGCGGCTTCCATTTCCAGATCATTGTCCCAGTCGTAGCTTTCAAGTATGCCGGATATTACGCCCCGCGCTGCCGGATCCAGACCCGCCGCCGCCAGCGTCCCTCCCACGTGGGGTGGCATGTGCCCCAAGTCCTCCGCCCCGGTGTTCATGATCCGCACCCGGTTTCCGAACTCGCTGATGTGACTCGACAACACCAGTCCGCCGTCCACACGCCCAGGACCATTTGTTTTCCGGTGAGGGAATAACCGGCACCGCCCTCCGGCCAGACACGGTCGGTGGAAACGGTTCGGGCGGCATTCAGATTGTGGGTTGTGAGGTAGCGGGGCACCTGGCGGGGCGACCCGGCGGATGGATTTCACCCGTCCGTTCGAATCGATCCGACGGACAGGCAACCGGAGACTGTCCGCAAACTGCCTTGCTTCCTGCAACTCCCGTCTTCACCGGCATCCGGTTAACTTCCAGGACACGTTGCCGCAAATTCTCGCGGTCGAGCAGATTTTGCTGTCCGTGCAGGGCCAGAATACCCCCGAGCAAAGGATGGCAACCGCAGATCGTCGCATGAGGGCTTGAAAATAATGCATTCTTCGCTAGAAACGAATCCGTTCCTGTTTGCCCTGTGGTCCGAAGGTGGGCGGCCCACCCTCCTGGTTTAGCCCAGACTTGCTTTCCACCCGGGCGAGGATGGATTCTTCCTGAAAGGCTCGATTCCGGATCTCTTCCCACGGGCCAGATTCCGGCCACCTCCCCGTCGCCTCCGGAGGTCGGCGGCGTTGATGCGCACGTTCATCCAGGCGCCTTCCACGCAGGCCTGCAGGGCCAGAACCCCCACCCCCGCGTCGGTCACGCTGTTGTTCCCCGTGTCGACCATGGCCCCGGCGACGGCAAAACCTTCCAGGGCGGTTTCCATCACCTGAACGGCACCCGGATGGCACCCAGGGTGGCATCCCGGATGGCTTCCTTTGCGCAGGGCGATCTCCTTCTCCGATTTCTTGGGTAGGCCAAAGGCAGCCAGGATGGCATTGAAGGCATGGGTGTCCTCATCCACCAGGCCAGGAGACGTTCCTGCACGGATTTTCCCGTTTCGGCCCAGGCCGAAAACTCCTCCCACCGTTCGTCCCAACCCCGTTTGTGGGCACTCAGGTTACCACCATGGTGGCCAGGGCCGCACCCGTGGCGCCCAGGTAGGCACTCACCGACCTGCCGCCCGAGCCGGGGATTCGGAAGCCGTTTCTTCGGCAAATGCCCGCAGGGTCATGTCGACCAGTCCGGCCGGCTTTCCCTTGGCCAGCTGGTGCGCCCGATGATCTTTCGGCCGGATCGAAGGGACCCAGCTCGTCCAGACCCATCGACTTGACGGCGATCTTGATGAGCTCCTGTCGGAAACGCCCAGAGAGCGATTCTGTTTCTCAGGAAATATGTCCGCTTCCAGCAGGGCCTGCAGGGGAACCAGACCCAGACAAGCTCGGAACCGGTGACCCGGGATGCCCCGGGCCTCGGCGCGCCGGCAGACTTCGTCGAAGGCCACATGGACCGGGTGACGGAGATGTTGGTCAGGTTCATGGAAATCTGGGCCACTCCGTATTCCTCGATGAACCATCCGATGGCCTTCACCGCTTTCAGGCTCCCGGGGATCATCACCGGATTGCCCTTTTCGTCCTTCACGATCTTTCCGGTCAGGGACAGTCCCTCCCGTTTTGTCCGTCCCCGCTCCCACCGTCAGCGATGGCACGGTTCGCCGGAGGTGGCGGTCTGTAAGCCAGACGTTGTAGGCCACCAGGAAATCCCGGGCGCCCAGGGCCAGGGCGCCGGTCCGGGGAACGAATTCGGCCGGACCGCAATCCGGTGTCCATTCCCGCTCTTCAGTTGGTCGGCCAGCCCTCGTATTCTCCGGCGCGGACGGTGGCCAGGTTCCGTCGCTCCGGCACCTTCGCGGCACTTTCATAGCAGCACACCGGGATGCCGACCTTCGTTCCGATGCGCTCGGCCAGCCGAAAGGCGTAGACCGTTTCTTCCATGGTGATGCCCGCCACCGGGACGAGGGGGCACACATCGGTGGCACCGAAGCGGGGATGCTCCCTTGTGGCGGGTCATGTCGATGACCTCCGAGGCCTTCTTCACCGCCAGGAAGAAGCTGTTTCGATGACGGCCCTCGATGCCCCACGAAGGTCACCACAGTCCGGTTTGTGGCCTTTCCCGGATCCACATCCAGGAGGGACACCTCCACGCTTTCAATCCGGTCGGTGATCTGCTTGATCACCTTCATGTCGCGTCCCTCGCTGAAATTGGGAACGCATTCGATGAGCACATTCATGGTGTTTGTCTTATTCCGTTCAACAGACGTGGCGGACGGCTCCCTGATCCGTAGCTGTAGGGCATGAAACCGAAGGAGGGCATGGGCCACCACAAGGCTGGCCTGCTTGCCCACCGTGACGGATCCGTGACTGACCCGAGCCCCATGGCGTAGGCCCTGTTCAGGGTGGCGGCATGGAGCACCTCCATGGGCAGCATGCGCAATTGCATCAGGCCCAGCGACAGGATCAGTTCCATGTTTCCGGTGGAGACGAACCCGGATTGAAACTGAGGCCAGGGCCACGGGCAGACCCGCGTCGATGAGTTTGCGGGCCGGGCATAGTCCATCCCAAGGAACAGGGAGGCTCCCGGCAACAGGGTGGGCATGGTGCGGCCGGAGGCAAGGCCTTCAGCTCCTCCTCCCCACGTACTCAAGGTGATCCACCGACAGGGCCCCGTGGGCCACCCCCACCTGATCCCGCCGCTGTAATCCAGCTCGTTGGCGTGAATCTTGGGCACGAGTCCGTACGCTGCTCCGGTCTCCAGGATCCGACGGGTCTGTTCCACCGTGAAGAAGCCGCGGTCGCAGAATACGTCGATGTGGTCGGCCAGACCCGTCCAACCTGACCTCGGGGATCATGTCTCCCCGACGATCAGATCCACATAGCGGTCCGGATCGGTTTTGTATTTTCGCAGGTATCGCATGGGCTCCAGGAAAGTGGCCCGGATGGCCAGGGGGCTGTCCTCCTTCAGGCGCCGGATGACCTGGAGCAGCTTCATCTCGTCCTCCGTGTTCAGGCCATAGCCGCTTTGATTTCCACGGCCCCGGTTCCCAGCGCGATGATTTCCGCAATCCGGACCTTGCTCTGGGCATAGAGTTCGTCTTCGAGGTCCGGGACAGGAGGTCGAATTCAGGATGCCTCGCCCCGCTTGGCGATTTCCCGTAGCTGAGGCCCCGGATCTTGTCCTCATATTCTTTCTCCCGGCTCCCGGCATAAACCAGGTGGGAATCGCAGAAGGAGGGGAAAACCATGCCCCCTTCTGCAGTCCAGGATCTCGTCCCGACCTTGTCTGGGAGGGGACCCGGTTCCGAACGATGCGATCGTCCCGCTCGATGCGCAGCCAGGCCCCGTCCAGGGACCGTTCCTCCGCCAGGGCGGAACGCCAGGGGAATTCGGGGGCGTCCGGGCCAGCCGACGAGCAGTTTTCCGATGTTGGTCAAAAGTATGGACATGGCACGAAGATAGGAATTTGCCCCTGCCCTTCTGGAATGTTCTACAGCAATCCCTACCGGAGGAGATAGGCGATGGCCACCCTGCGTAGTTGCCGATGGCAACCGATGACCCCGATGATCATGCCGGGACCACCACCTCCTTGTTTTTAATGGCAGCCGCCACCAGACAGGCACAAAGGGAGTGGGAATTGGACAGGGCGGTGGAGGTGATGATGTAATCGTCCACATTGATCCCGAAGATCCGGGACAGGATGGCGTGCAGGATCAGGGATCCCACGATCACCATGGAGATGTAGATGGAAGATGTTGATCAGCAGCGACGTGTTGCCCGTGTGGCAAACAGGGAAGCAATGTCGGCCTTGGTAGCCACGATGAGACAGAAGACGTAAATGAAGTACATCCCCAGCTGGAACGAGCTTTTAATCCGGTTCACCGAGGGAAGCAGGGAGGCCAGTATGCCCAGGGTGGTGACGGACAGGATGCGGCACCGTGTCGGCGGTGTCGCCTTCAAAGAGCAGGGACAGTCCATAGCCCGCGCCGAAGATCAGGAAGGAGACGCCCAGGGCCTTCAGTGTCCGGGAATCCCTTTGCGGGAAAAGAATCCCTCGTAGCTCTCGTAGTCGGCCACGTTGATTTCGGGCTGTTTCTGGCTCCCGTTGGGCTTGTAGGGTCGGAGAAACAGGCCGAAGAAGGGCTTGGTCCCCAGGATCGTGGAACAACAGGATGATATCTCGATGAAGACCTCGGCCGTGTGGGCTGGCCAGCAGGTACATCTCCTCCTCCACCCCCAGGGCCCGGGCGATGGCGGCCAGGTTCGCCGTTCCTCCGGTGTACACCCCTGATCATCATGCCGGAAATCTTCCACAGGTTCGGGATCCGCCCGTCGAACACGATGTCGCCCAGGACCACCAGGACCACCACGGAAACCACCCCGAGGATCAGGGAGATGAAGGTGATCCGGGCCATCTTGGCCCATTTGATCACATTCTCCGACAGGAGAACCAGGGGGATGCCCAGAAGAATGGTCACCCCCATCAGGGTGCCCTGCATTCCGCCCATGGATTCGGGAATCAGGTTGATGTTTCCCAGAAGCAATCCGGCCGCGTAACAGATCACCACGATTCCGATGCGGTTGATGATGGGCCGCTTCATGCTCTGGAACATGATCAGGGCGGGAAACAGGAAGTAGAATGCTACGAGGGCAGCTTTCATAGGAGGTCGTTTTGGTTAGCGGGGAGGTGTCGCGCTCCCGGGTGCAAGTTAGCAATCCCCCGCAAACATCCAACCCGGGGATCGGTTCCGGCAACCCAACATCCTGGCGTTCAGGGATGTCTTCTCGCAAAGTGCATATGTACCGGGGACAGTGATGTTCAGGGATGTCTTTTCACAAAGTGCTTATTCCCTGCGGGAAAAATGCCAGTTTGTATCAAAGACATCCCTGAACCGGTCTGGACCAAATCGGGCGGGACCGGAGCGAATTGGGCGGGACGGGGGACATCCCATGGGGCACAACGAACAGAGGCTGCCTCCGGGGGGAGACAGCCTCTGAATAAAGTGCTACAGGCGGAGGCCTACTGGCACTCCTTGAAACTCTTCTCGTACTGTTCGATGGCCCGGTAGCTCATGCCCATGCTGGAGAAGCCCCCGTCGTGGAAGAGGTTCTGCATGGTCACCTTTTTGGTGAGGTCGGAGAACAGGGTCACGCAGTAATCGGCGCAGTCGTCGGCCGTGGCATTGCCCAGGGGCGACATGCGCTCGGAGAAATCCTCCAGTTTGTCGAAGCCCTTCACCCCGCTTCCAGCCGTGGTGGGCGTGGGGGACTGGGACACCGTGTTGATGCGGATCCGTTTCGACCGGCCGTACATGTAGCCGAAGCTCCGGGCGATGGATTCCAGGATGGCTTTCGCATCGGCCATGTCGTTGTAGCCGGCGAAGGTCCGCTGGGCGGCCACGTAGGTCAGCGCGACCACCGATCCCCATTCGTTGATCACGTCCAGTTTCCGGGCCGTGCTCAGCACCTTGTGCAGGGAAAACGCCGACACGTCCAGGGTTTTGTGGTAGTAGTCGTAGTTGAGCACATCGTACTCCAGTCCTTTCCGCACGTTGGGGGACATGCCGATGGAGTGCAGGATGAAATCCACCTTCCCGCCGAAGATCTCCACGGACTGGTTCATCAGGTTTTCCAGGTCCTCCAGGCTGGTGGCATCGGCGGCGATCACCTGGGCATTGGTCTTTTCGGCCAGCTCGTTGATCGTTCCCATGCGAAGGGCGATGGGGGCATTGGTCAGCACGATCTCCGCTCCTTCTTCGTGGGCGCGTTCCGCCACCTTCCATGCGATCGACTGATCATTCAGGGCTCCGAAAATGATCCCTTTCTTTCCTTTTAAAAGATTGTAAGCCATAAGAATAATATAAAGTAATGTTGGTATTCTGCCTTAAGTAACAACTGAAATCCGGGTTTGTGCGATGGGGGGTCAAACCAGGCAATTCCCGGGCGTTGGACAGGGCGGCCTGGGTCACCTCGGACCCGGACAGCATGCGGGCGATCTCGTGTACGCGTTCCCCGTCCTTCAGGAGCGGATCCGCGTGTAGTGACGTCGGCCGTGTCTTCCTTAGCGAAGACCACGAAGTGTTCCTTCCCCCCGGGACGCCACCTGGGGCAGGTGGGTGATGGCAATGACCTGCCGGCCCTCAGCCAGTTGGTCCATGAGCAAACCCATCTTGTCTGCAATTTCTCCGCTCACCCCCGCATCGTTTCATCGAAGATCAGGGTGGGCATGTGTGGTTCTGGTGGCTGATCAGGGACTTGATGCAAAGCATCAGCCGCGACACTTCCCCGCCGGAGGCCTCCCCGACTTCCTCCAGGGCCAGCTGCTTGTTGGCCGAAAACAGAAAGCGGACCTCGTCGTTCCCGAACAGACCATAGGCCTGTCCCCCGTCCTGGCCACCTGGAAGCGTGCATTGGGAATGCCCAGCTGCCGAAGCTGTTCCTGCACCTTTCCCTGCATGGCCTGGCCGGCCTAACGAAGTCGTTTCTCGTGCAGACCGCCCGCCAGTTTCTCCATCGCCAGGTACAGCTCGTCCCGTCGTTTTTCCAGGGCGGAGAACCGTTCTCGGAAAGGTCCAGGTCCAGCAACTGGGACGCATACTGCTCCCGGAGGGCCAGCGGATTCCGGGAGGCGGTCTTGACCCGGTGCTGCATAAGGCCGTAGATGCGGTCGACCCGTTCCTTGAGCTGCTCCAGCGCACCCGGTTCCAGGTCGCTTCGTTCGCCCTGGTCCTGCACGTCGGGACAGGTCCTTCAGATCGATGTAGGCCGATTCCACCCGGAGGTGTGTCTTCTGCGGGATGGTAGACAGTCCGGATCTTGTTCAGGGCATGAAGCACGGCCTTCATCCGGTCCAGGATGCCGGACTCTTCCTCCTGAAAGGCGGGCGGAATCGAGCAGGGCCACCCGGATCTCCTCGGCGTGCTCGGCCGCTGCGGGTCCGCTTCCAGTTCCTCCATTTCCCCTTCCTTCAACCGGGCGGCGTCCAGTTCCTCGGGCATGGAACCGGATGTATTCCTGTTCCTCCTGCAGGCGTTCGGCCCGTTTCTTCAATTCCCGGATTTCCTCCGACACATCCAGCCAGGCCCGGTATTCCTTCCGGTACCCCGTCAGCAGATCCTGGTCAGCGGCCAGAAAATCCACCACCTCCATCTGGTACATGTGGTCGTTGAGCCGGAGGTTCTGGTGCTGGGAATGGATGTCGACCAGGTGGGCCCCCAGGTCCTTGAGAAAGGGCAGGGTCACCGGGGTGTCGTTCACGAAGGCCCGGGATTTTCCAGCAGGAGACACTTCCCGCCGGATGACAAGGTCTTCCTCTTCGTCCAGGTCGTTTTCCCGGCAAAGTTCCCGCACGGCGGGGGTCCAGGTGAACCGGCCTTCCACGACGCATTTCGCATCCTTGAGCTTCAGGATGCCCGTATCGACGCGCTGACCCAGAATCAGGGACAAAGCACCCATGAGGATGGATTTCCCCGCTCCTGTCTCCCCGGTGATGGTGGCAAAGCCCTCCCCGAAATCCAGGTCGAGGGCATCGATGAGCAGGTAGTTCTTGATGGAGAGGGAACAGATCATATCAGAGGCCGGATTGCTCGAGGATGGCGCTGTATTTGTTGCTGTTGGTCTTGTCCACCTCGGTGAGGATGTCGTAGGCCCGCTGCCTCTCGTCCGGAAAGGATTCGGAGTAGACGTTGACCAGCTCGTCGGCCTTGGCATCAAAGACCAGCCGGAGCAGATACATGTAAGAGATCAGGGCGTTTCCGGAACACCTGCTGGAGGTGTTCAGGCTCTTGGTGATCTCGGCCCGGCCTTCGGCCACCTTCTCGTCCATCACATCCAGACCCCGCCGGTAATACTGGTAGTTGAATTCCCGCACCGGTTCATATTCCGGATCCAGCATGTCCTTGATCGAGTACCGGCTCTTGTGCGTCAGGTCGTCCATGGGCTTCCAGCCGCTCTGGGTGGCGGCGTTCTGGGCATTGAGCATGACCCGCTCGGCCGGGTGAAATACAGGGACTTCCGCCCAGCCGGGAAAAGGTGTCATAATCGATGCCGAGGATGTAATACGCGTAGAACGCCAGGATGGAGGTCAGGTTGGAGGTGTGGCTGTTGATGTCGAATTCAGGGGGAAAACTCCACGTAGCGAAATGGATGTCGTTGTCGACGAAATTCAGGGTGGTGGTGTTGTAGTTGGTGTTGAACACCGGCCGGCGGACCTGCAACTGCAGGGTGCCCTTGAACTCGTCGGCCGAGGGCTGGTCGGTGATGTTGAACATCATGGTGACCTCGATCCGCTCCTCCGGGGCGTACACGTGGTCGGTCCAGACCCGGTTGTTCATGAATTCGTACATGGCGTTCTGCAGGGTCTGGTAGACCTACTTGTTGGATCCCTGCACCTGCGGGCTCACGATCTGCACCTGGCAGCGCAATTTCCTGCCCGGATGCGGCGACCGGCAGAAACATTGCAGGATGTAAAGGAAGTGTTTACGCATGACCGATTCGATTTAGTATCCTCGCAACCAGATCGCGGGCCAGATCCTGCTTGGAAGCCAGATCGGTCCGTTCCGTCTCTCCCTCCTCCCCGATGTAGGTCAGCCGGTTCGTGTCCACCCGAAATCCGGCTCCTTCGTCCTGCAGGGAATTCAGAACCATCAGATCCATCCGTTTGCGTTTCATCTTTGCCCGGGCCTGCTCCGCCTACCTGAACGACCGTTTCGTGAGCGTCAAGGTGGACCCTTGCGCCCATCTCCCCGGCAATGTCCCGGGTGGGTTTCAGCACCAGGTGCCAGTCGTCCTTGCCCCGCTTGACCTTGGCGCGTTCCGGCTGTTCCGGTGTGAAATCCGCCACGGCCGCATTGAACACCGCCACATCGCTTTCCCCGATCTCCCGGGATACGGCTTCGTACATTTCATGGGCCGAAACGACCCGGATCAGCCTGACGGACGGTTCCAGGGGAAGGGAAGACACGGGACCGGAGACCAGAACCACGTCGGCTCCCTCCCGGGCAAAGGCATTGGCAATGGCATAGCCCATCTTGCCGGAGGAATGATTTCCTAGATAACGTACGGGATCAATGCTTTCGTGCGTGGGTCCGGCCGTGACCAGCACCCGTTTGCTCAGGGCTTTTTTTTTTCCTTCTTCGTTGAGGCGAAGAAGGACTTCCAGGATCCGCTCCGGTTCTTCCATGCGCCCCTTGCCGTCCAGTCCGCTGGCAAGCTCCCCGGTACCGGGTTCAATGACAAGGTTTCCGTACCCCTTCAGGATCCGGAGGTTTTCCTGGGTGGAAGGATGGGCAAACATGTCCATGTCCATGGCCGGGGCCAGCAATACGGGGCACCGGGCCGACAGGTAGGTGGTCACCAGAAGGTTGTCCGCAATGCCGTGGGCCATTTTGCCCAGGGTGGTGGCGGTGACCGGGGCGATGATCATCAGATCGGAAGTGACGCCCAAATCCACGTGGCTGTTCCAATCCCCGCTTTCGTCCCGGAAAAATTCCGTGAGAACCGGCTTTCCGGACAGGGCGGAAAACGTTACCGACCCCACGAACTCACGGGCCGATGGGGTCATGATCACCTGCACCTCCGCGCCTTCCTTGATCAGGAGACGGAGCAGATACACGGCCTTGTAGGCCGCAATGGAGCCGGTGACACCCAGAATGATCCGTTTTCCTTCCAGTTTCATCGGCCCGGGAATCGATTATTCTTCGATTTCCTGCGTTTCGTTGATCCGGAAATACACCTGTTCTTCGGTGAGTTCCTGCAGGGAAATGAGGGTGGGCTTGGGCAAACGCTCAAAAAACTTGGAAATCTCGATCTGCTCGGGATTTTCAAACACTTCTTCCAGGTTGTCGGAATAGGAAGCGAATTCTTCCAGCTTCCGGTTCAATTCCTGCTTCATCTCCACGCTGATTTGGTTGGCCCGTTTGGAGGCCACCATGACGGTCTGGTAGATGTTGTCGCTTTCTTTGTCCAGAATATTCAAATCCCGGGTGACCGTGGTCAACGGTGCCTTTGTCTTCTTGTAATCCATGTATTATGATTGACTGTTGCTTTCCAAATAGGCTGAGGTACTCTCGTACATCCGTTTGGCTTCCCGGCTGTGGGGGCCTTCCGGAAATTCGCTGATGAAGCTGTAGTATTCGTCCAGGGCGGCCTGGAACCGTTCCATTTTCTTGCTTAGGATGCTGCCGTCGGCCAACAGGTAGGACGATTTCAGGATCATGAACATCAGTTCCTCCCGGCAGGAGGTTTCCGGGTAATCGATCAGGCTGTTCCGCAACGCGGTGGCGGCTTTGTAGTATCCCAGATCAAAATACAATTTCGCGCTGATGTAGGACTTCTCCCCAATCTTGTCGGTCAGTTCCAGGACCAGCTTCTGGCACTCCGACACCTTGTCCAAGGTAGGATAGCGGACCATAAACATCTGCAACTGGGTGATGGCCTTGAAGGTGTTGTCCTGATCGAGCTCGGGCCGGGGCGACTGCAGATAAAAACAGTAGGCGGTCATGTAATCGGCCTCTTCCAGGAACACGCTGTTGGGGTAGGTCAGGGACAATTCATTGAAATAATGACCGGCCATGAGGTAATCTTTCTGGGCATAATAGGTTTTGGCCTGGTAGTATTTCACCGTGTCGGCCTTGGTGGTCCCCCGGTAGATGTTGGACACCTGGTCGATGAGGGTGGCAGCCCGGCCATATTCCCCGTCCTCGTAATACTTGAGTCCGGTTTCCCACTTCAATTTGTAATCCCTGCTCTTGAGCAGTTTTTCATATTCCCCGCATCCGCTGAGAAAGAACAGCAACAGAATGGCTGCAAATCCGATGGAAGCCCTGTTTTTGAACATGGCGCAAAAGTACAATTAATGATTCAATAATAAAATGGCTGCCCCAAATATTTACATATCTTAACAAACAAGGTTTCATGGCTTTTATTGTCTTTCTTTGGAGTGAAAAAAAACCATTAAATTTGCCCCACTAACATCAAAACTTTAATTCTGTGGACATTTTTGAAAGAATTACCAAGAACAGAGGTCCCATCGGCCAATACCAGACAGCGGGACACGGGTACTTCACCTTCCCCAAACTCGAAGGTGAGATCGCAGCCCATATGAAATTTCGCGGCAAGGAAGTCCTGACCTGGAGCCTGAACAACTACCTCGGACTTGGGAATCATCCGGACGTGCGCAAAGCCGACGCCGAGGCTGCCAAGGAGTACGGGATGGCCTATCCCATGGGTGCCCGGATGATGTCGGGGCAGACCCGGAAACACGAAGAACTGGAGCAAGCCCTTGCCTCCTTTGTCCAGAAAGAAGATGCCTTTTTGCTGAACTACGGCTACCAGGGCATGGCATCCATCATTGACGCGGTCACCACCCGCAACGATGTGATCGTCTACGATTCCGAAGCCCATGCCTGCATCCTCGACGGCATGCGCATGTCGTTGTCCAAGCGTTTCGTGTTCCCCCACAACGACATGGCCAACCTGGAGATCCAGTTGCAGCGGGCCACCAAACGTGCGGCTCAGCAGGGCGGCGGTGTCCTCGTGATCACCGAAGGCGTCTTCGGGATGGCCGGCGATCTGGGCAACCTGAAAGCCGTCACCGACCTGAAGGAAAAATTTGACTTCCGCCTGTTGGTGGACGACGCCCACGGTTTCGGAACCATGGGTCCCACCGGCATGGGAACCGGCGAGCACTTCGGCGTGCAGGACAAAATCGACCTGTATTTTTCCACCTTCGCCAAGGCCATGGCCGGCATCGGAGGTTTCATCGCCACCGACAAGGAAGTGGTGGACTACCTGCGCTACAACATGCGCTCCCAGACCTACGCCAAATCCCTGCCCATGCCCATGGTCATCGGTGCTTTGAAGCGTTTGGAAATGCTGAAAGGCATGCCCCAGCTCCGCACCCAGCTCTGGGACGTGGTGAACGCCCTGCAATCGGGTCTGACGGAAGCCGGTTTCGACATCGGCAAAACCCAGAGTCCCGTGACCCCGGTGTACATGCACGGAGGCATCATCGAAGCCACCAACCTGATCCTCGACCTGCGGGAGAATTACAACATCTTCTGCTCCATGGTGATCTACCCGGTGGTTCCCAAGGGAGACATTCTTCTCCGCCTCATCCCCACCGCCATGCACACACTGAAGGATGTGAAGGAAACCATCGAAGCCTTCACCACCTGCCGCGCCAAGCTGGAAGCCGGGGAATACAAAAAAGAAGAATTCACCGATATTTCAAAGCTAAGAGTCTAAATTTCATAAAGTTTATAAAGTTCGTAAAGAGCTGGAGCGGTGGTCCACTTTACAAACCTTATCACTTTATAACTTTACAAACTGCTGAAAAAAAAAGGGGCTTTTCGCCCCTTTTTTTTATTCCAGCTCCCCCAGATACCTCTCGGCATCCAGGGCCGCCATGCAGCCCGATCCGGCAGCCGTGACCGCCTGGCGGTAAACGTGGTCCTGCAGGTCGCCGCAGGCAAACACACCGGGAATGTTGGTTTTGGATGAACCGGGTACGGTTTTCACATAGCCGGTTTCGTCGGTGTCGATGTATTCCTTGAAAACGTCGGAATTGGGTGTGTGGCCGATGGCCAGGAAAAATCCGTCGATGTCGATTTTCACGATCTCTTCACCGGCTTCCCCTTTGTTTTTGTAAAGCTCCACCGCGGTGACGTTCTGGTCGCCGAGCAATTCTTTGGTCTGGTGTTTCCAGAGGACTTCGATGTTTTCTGTGTGGAACACCCGCTTCTGCATGGCCTTGGAAGCCCGCAGCTCGTCGCGGCGGACAATCAGGTAGACCTTCTTGCACAGTCCGGCCAGGTAGGTGGCTTCCTCGGCGGCGGTGTCTCCGCCACCGACCACGGCCACCACCTTGTCGCGGTAAAAGAACCCGTCGCAGGTGGCGCAGGCTGAAACCCCGTAGCCCTTGAATTTCTCCTCCGACTCCAGGCCCAGGTATCTGGCCGTCGCGCCGGTGGCCAAAATGACCGTATCCGCCGTGATCAGGGTGTTTTCATCGATCACCACTTCCTTTACCTTCTTGGAAAAATCCACGCTGGTGGCCAGGCCGAAGCGAACTTCGGTTCCAAACCGTTCGGCCTGCTTCTTCAGATCCTCCATCATGGCGGTGCCGTCGGTTCCTTCCGGATACCCGGGAAAGTTGTCCACTTCGGTGGTGGTGGTCAGCTGACCTCCCATCTGCATTCCTGTGTAGACCACAGGTTTCATGTTGGCCCGGGCCGCATAGATGGCGGCTGTGTATCCGGCGGGACCCGATCCGAGGATCAGGCATTTCCGGTGTTCCGATGCTTCCAAAGGCTTCTTGCCTTCCTTTTTTGACGAGGGCTCAGCGCCCATGGGTTTGAATAAATCCATTGTATGATTGATTTGTATGAGATTCGATCCGTCCTTCGCACCCTGAAGGTACAAAATAACGCCCTCCTCCTGTCAAAATCAATACCAAACCCGGATTCCTTTCGCCCTGGCATCCTTGCCGGACAAACTTGCAGCCCTTTCATTCATACAACCTCCATAAGATGACGGTCTGACAGATTCCCGGCGATATTTTCTCCTGTTTGGGCTTGCCGGTTTGAAGGTTTTTTCTACATTTGCACCCACGATTGATCGGGGTGTAGCTCAGCCAGGTTAGAGTACGCGTCTGGGGGGCGCGGGGTCGGTAGTTCGAATCTACTCACCCCGACAATTTTCAAACCCAACCATTTGTCATTCAAGTGGTTGGGTTTTTTTACTACCTGAACTACCTGCCAGTTTGCAAGAAACTGGAATGAATTTGATTGATCACATTTTCCACGGTTGCAAGCACACCCATTTCTTTAAATATTGCTCCATCGGGAAGATCTTCCTTGATTTGATCCAGGAACAATACAAAGTCTTCATACAAGGGAGCCGGCAAGTAAAATTCCTCGGATTCTGTCAACAATAACCCCAAACGCAAAATATCACCTTTGTGCTTTTTAAGAAGTCTGCGGTTATCCTTGCTCCCCTTCTCAATCCTTTCAGAGATATCGATATAAGCTTTTGCTTTCAGGCACAGAAGTGCTTCAATGCTTGCCCAATGCACTCCATTGGCAAAGTGGCTATGTTCGATAACAAATTGATAATATGCCTCATCCATCAAGATCGCGGACAGGCTACTCAGTTCATCCGGGGTTGGAATCGGGGCAACATGAATTCGCTCGTCCTGATCCAAAAGACTCGGATATCTCGAGAATAGTTCAACCTGGAAAGGAAAATCCACATTGGTGGGATTGAGGAAGCGGTAGTATTTCCGTTTTTCCCCTTTTTCTTTCTTTTCATATCCACCAGCGGCAATGAAATCCCAAAAACGCATCACAAAATCAGGATTCATGGCTTCAATGATCAAAACGATATCAATGTCTTTTGTCGTTCTTTGGATCAACTCAGCTGTATGCAGATGATAATCGCAAGCAGCACCGCCAATGATCACATATTGATCTTTGAAACCAGCGAAATAGTCCTTGAAAACTTCGATCCCTTTTACCATTGAATTTCCTGTATCATTTGCTCCAAAGCCATTTCGACTCTGGCATCGTCACTATCCTGCATGCTTGCGTACAATGAAATAGGATCCACAACCTTGTGTATGGACTCAGCATTACCCCAGATTCTTCCGGGATGATACTTCCAAACCTCCAAACAGAATTTCCCTTCCTCCCGATTCAGATTCTTGAATGCATTTCCCCTCTTGATGGTTTGATAGTCAAAGGAAGAGATTGCAAAATGCTCTTGCATTCCTGAGTCTAAATCGGAATAATCCGACAATGCAGACACATTGCTTCGAAGCAATCTCATCCTTTCCGGAAATTGATCCACGAAAATGGATTCTTTGACTGGGGTCCGAAGCAACCCGGCGGATAGGACACGTTGCCACAACTCTCTCTTTTCCAGTTTAAAAATCATGTGCTTGTCTTTTTTTCCCAGGACATCAATCAGATCCAATTCCTTTAGATTCTCCGCAGCAAGAGTAATTGCCATTGGAGAATATCCTGTCCATTCTGAAATGAACTTATAATTATGGGAAGCAAATTCTATCCGATCACTGGAATGCAGGAGATGAAATGTCAATAAAAATTGGGAGGAGGGGCTGAGACGAATCCCATTCGCTTTCTTTGTGGGGAAAACCTCCCTGAGATCGACAAGAAACTCTGGCAGGTACAATTGTGTACCTGGGACGATAAAACCAATTTTTTTTTCAATGAGTCGACTTCTTTGTATTGAACTGCAGTGACTAAGAAGCAATACAACCGAGTATCCCGAACGTTTCCTCACTTCCTCCAGATTGGCAAAAATGAGGCTCACCCTGAATCTTTCATCTTCAATGGGCTCCAACATCAACACAGTTCTCCCAAACAAGTGAGTTCGATGGATCCGATAAGAACTACGAATATGGAGGGGCAAATCCCATTCTACATTGGTAGCAGACATTTCGATGTGTACATCCACTCCCAAAACTCGGACCAGATAGTTCTTTATAACATTTATTTCATTCATGTTATATTTTGTTCTGTATATTATAATCCAATATTATATCATACAAATTTATGTTTATTAGTTTAATTTATATCTATTTATAATATATTTCGTGATGATTTGACTCAAACGGATGGAACCGATCCTTTCTGGAGTTCCTTTATGTAGGAATGCTCGGTTTCATCATCCTGCCCATGAGAAAATCGCGGACAACGCGTCTGTCATGGAAAACTTCGGTTCAAGAATTTCAGGACATGGTAATCGGTGATCTGGAAATGGTAGCAAATTGAAATAGCCAGGAAGAATGGGTCTTGCGCCACTTCAAAAAGACCCCTACATTTATTCCTTGCACCAAAACCTCCAAACACCCCAGATCATGGAAGAACAAGCTTCTTGCGAAACCTGCGCCATGCGGGCGAAATACGATGCGAAACCCCGATCCTTCGGCGGCCGTTTCTGGCGCTGGCACATCAACTGGTGCCCGGGCTGGAAGAAGTACATGGCCTCGCTGGATGAAACAAAAAAAGCCGAGATCGTGAAGATCTACGGCTTGAAAAGCTGAGTCCGGTCGGGATCACTTCTTCTTCTGGGAGGCCATCCACTCCATGATGTGTACGGGCTTTCCGTCCACGGTCACGGCCGAGCCATCCTTGTCGAGGTAGCAGGCATTGGCGTGGCTGTACACCCAGGACCAATGGCCGGTGTGGTGGTACTCGTTGCCTCCGTACATCCCGGTGAGATCGACCACGTGCTCGTAGTAGGACAGGTGCACGGGAGCCCCCAGCGCCTTGAGCCGGTCATACACGGGAAGCACCGTCTCATTCGGAATGGTCGTCTGGTCGTCGGCTGCATGCACGAACCAGATGGGCACGTGGGCAATTTTCTTCATCTGTTTGTCGGAGATGTACTGCGACTGGAAGGCCAGGGCGCTGATGTAGCCCGCGGCAAAGTACGTAGGATGCTCCAGGATGAGTTTCATGCTCATGTAACCGCCATTGGAACATCCGCCCACATAGATCCGGTTCCGGTCGATGTCGGGATGTTTGGACACAAAATCCTCGATGAGCTCCATCAGGGCGCCGTGGTAGACATCATCCTCCCCGTGGGTCATCACCCCCTGGGCATTGTGCATCCAGGCACCGGGGCACTGGGGAACCAGCACATAGGCGCCGCCGAAGGCCGTCTGGATCTCCGGCGAGGCATAGTTCGCCGCCTTGTTGGCCAACAGGGGAATGGAAGGATCGGTGCCGCCCTCTCCCCCGCCATGGAGCCAGATGATCAGGGGCACGTTCTGCTGCCTGGCCGGCTTGTGAAAGGCGAAGGACATTTCGATGCCGTCGCTGGCCTTGAACCGACCCGTCAGGTCGAATCGTGCCAATTCTTCGCTGTACCGGCCCGACTCCGTGTCCCACACCGTGCCTGTTCCTTTCTGTGAAACCAGCAGGCGATACTCCGTCCAGACATTGCCCCGGCAGGTTTCGCTCCGGGTGTACTGGAAGGGGTTGCTCACCGGGTCGCGGGGACCGACCGAAAGCACCAGGGTCACGTGGGTGCCGCTGGCCACGGGTCGACCCGCTTCATCGGACACGTAGGCATGGACCACGGTCCGCTCGCCGGCCGCCATGTTTTCGGGAAGATCCATGCAATCGGTGTGTTTGCGCGCATAGACGGTGTAGGAGGCAGCATCGGCCTCGGAAACCGTTTCCTCCAGGAACGAGGATCACCTTGTTGACCCCGGGTCCCCAGTCAAAGCCGGAAATCACCAGAGCGTAGGTCCCCCCGGCAAAGAGCGGCAGGGAAAGGAACAAAATGCGAGTGCAAGTAAGAAAGTTCGTTTCATCATGGGTATGGGTTTTACAGATTCAATCGTGGAAATGGGGAGACCGCTTCATTTTCTTGCCGGTCCGGATCAGGATCACCCGTTGGCCCCCGGGAGCCGTGAGATGCTTGCATCGGCCCTTGAGCACTACTCATGGAAACCACGTCGTTGGGGTTGACCATGGTGTAAACCGAGGGAAATCCGTGCCGATGGTCCGGCCGTCGACCACGAACAAGGGGCTGGTGTCGGCCATGAAGGACTGGGAGGTTCCGTCGACCGTGAATTGGGAATAGCCCCCCGGCCGCTTTTCCAGACGAACGCCGGGCAACTGCTGCACCATGATGTCAAGGCTGAGATTGGACGGATTGTTTCGGTTGGTCTCCACCTGACGGTTGGATTGATTCACATCGTCGGCCGATCGCATTTCGTACCCGCTGTCCACGGTTTTCCCGGTACCGGGGGACGGGCCGATGGCTGCAGGTTTGCTGCGCAGGACGCAAGCAGGAGCACGATCGACAGGACGAGGCAAGGTGCCATACAACGGGGTTGGTTCATGGCGGGTAGGTTTTGGTTTGTTCTTTCCAAGTTAATCAATTTCAGGGATCTGAAGGCTTCTTTTCTCCCTTTGTAGTTCTCGATTTCCACTCCGACAGCCTGAAGGGGCAGCCAGAGGATATGAGCCGACTGAGACAGGTAGGAACTGCCCCAATGAAACTCCTCCAGGTAAGTGGAGCCGTCAGACAAGCGGATCCGGGCCGAGCGGTCCATGGGCTGCAACGGCAGAAACCGAGCTTCGTTCCGGCTCCGGAAAGCCAGCATCCGCCCCCGGTTCTGGGCGGCAACCACCAAGATCCTCCGTCCGGGTCCGGAGCCGGACCAGGCTTTTGGCATCGCCGGGAATAATGATCCCGCTTTCCTGCATGGACAGGGAGTGAATCCTCCCTTGCCGTCGCCCCGAAGCAACATGCCGTTGAACGCATCGTACCGGCCTTCGCGGACCTCGTTCCCGAAGTCGTTTCCGGAAAAAGAAGGGCATCGGGCCTTCCGTCGCCCGTGAAATCACCGGTGACCATGGAAAAGAGCGGACTGAGCTGAACCTCGTCCGGCAGGGGACGGAACCGGAATTCGCCTCCCCCAGGTTTTCCACAAGCACCGACGGTTGCCAGCGCCCTTTCAACACCAGGGTGGTGGCGTCGGGCAGCCGGGCCATGACTTCGTCGATGCCCGCCCGGCCAAATTCTTTGTGCTCGGCATAGAGCTCCCGGAAGGGTTCCACCTGCCGCTCCATGTCGATGAGTCCGAAAAAGGGAAATTCCTCCCATTGATCCTCTTCGTTGGTATAATACGTTGTCGGGATCAAATCCAGGAAATTGTTGTTGTCGTAATCCCCCACATACAAACTCACCGGGTGGTCCATGCTGGCCCGGATCAGCGAATTGGTTCCCAGGTTGCCTGCCAGGTAGTCCATGTCTCCGTCCATGTCAAAATCAGCCGCCGCCAGGTTGTTCCCGCAACCGGTCCGGTTGCCGTCTTCCAGCGGCCGCACCATCCCCGAGCCGTCCTTCCTCGTTTTTTATCCACACCAGGGGCATCCATTCCCCGGCCAGCAGGAGGTCGGTCCAGCCGTCCCCGTCCACGTCCGTCCACAGAGCGTCGCTGATCAGGCCCAGGTCCGTGAGTCCCCCGGCCCGGTCGGCACCGGCCAGAGCAAGGTTCCCCGGCCATCGTTCACCAGCAACTGGCTGCTGGCCGCCAGGGGGTATCGGTACGGAATGACCCGTCCGCCTCACGAACAAGTCCAGGTCCCCGTCCCGGTCCATGTCCGCAGCCCGCACACAGGAACCGCTGGACAACACCTCCGGGAGTGCCTCCGGGGCCGGCACAGAACGACCCGATTCATTCCGGAACAGCCTGTCCCGGTAGGCCTCGCTTTCGGCCTCGTATTCGTACCCGCCGCTGACCAGGTACAGATCTTCGTCTCCGTCCCCGTCCGCATCAAAAAACAACACCCCCAGCTCTTCTTCCAGCTTGGTGTCGCCTTCCTCTCCCGGCAGCAGGTCCTTCTTCCAGAAAATTGCCATCGGCCTGCTGGAGAAAAAACCAGCCCTTGTGAAAATGGGATCCCCCGAGGTAGAGATCGTCCCGTCCGTCCCCGTTCACATCGGACACGGCCAAACCGGGTCCGAGCTGGGAAAGCTTGTGCAGCAGCAGGCGCTGTACCTTGTAGTCGATGTAGTCGCTCTCCGGGTGAAGGTAATCCAGTCCGAGTTCGGCGCCCCGTTCCGAGAACAGGGGTTCGGGCGCCGGTTTGCGGACCAGGGGCACGGAAGTGGCCTCGGCCCAATCCAGCCGTAGGTCCGCATTGACCCCCACGTCCCTCAGTGTCTGGGTCTTTCCGCCGGGCCATTCCACGCGCAGGCTGTCGAGGCGACTCACCTCCCCCAGCCCGAAGTGTGCGCCGGTTTGCACCGAAGAATGGTAGCCCCGGTAGGGGTTGTTTTCCCACATCTGCTCCTGCCCGTCATAGAAAATCTCCACGATGGCCCCCAGACCGTCCGGATTACCGGATCCCCCGGTGAAATGAACCTTGAGCCAGTTGGATCGGCCACGGCCCTGCTCCACCAGCATGTTCCGGAAGACGGAGGCACTGTCGTCGATGTTGTTGATCACGTAGTCCAGGTCCCCGTCGTTGTCCAGGTCGCCATAGGCCGCACTGGAGGAAAAGGAGGGCTCGGTGATGCCCCATTCCCGGCTCACCGTGGTGAAACGGGGAATCCCGCCCGCGCTGTCCAATTCGTTCCGGTAGGCGTAGTTGTACAATTTGACCGAGGGAATGAGTTCCAGGGAAACGTCCGGGGCAATGAAGTTCCCCCGCATGGTCATGTAATCGCTGAAATCGTGGTCGGTGATGTCTTTGGGAAAACCGTTGGTGATGATCAGGTCCCGGAACTGGTCGTTGTCAAAATCGGCCAGCATGGGGGTCCAGCTCCAGTCGGTGGCATGGATGCCGGCAAAGAGGCCCACATCCAGAAAGCTGAGGTCGCCGTTGTCGGGACGAACCCCCTGGTTCATCTGCAACACGTTTCGGACATGCTGGTAGGTGTAGCCGAAGCGGTCGTTGTTGACATAGCTGATGTAGTTGAAGGGCTGCAGCATGGCTTTCCGCCGCAGGTTGTCCTCGGGGAGCATGTCCAGGACGAAGATGTCGGCCCGACCGTCGTTGTTCATGTCAGCCACGTTCATGCCCATGGCCGAGTAGCAGGTGTGCTTCATGAAGTCCCCGGCCCGGTCGGTGAAGGTCCCGTCGCCGTTGTTCATGAACAGCATGTCCGGGGAATTGTAGTCGTTGGAGATGTACACGTCCTTCCAACCGTCGCGGTCGATGTCCACCACGTGCATTCCCAGGCTGAATCCGCCCTTCAGGATCCCGGCCTCTGTGGTTGCATCGCGGTACACGGGATGACCCCGAAGGGAGTCGTATTCGTTGATGTAGAACCGGTCCACGTTCACCAGGTACCGGGCATCGTTGTCCCACCAGTAGGCATTGGGGCCCATCTGGGGATCGTACATGTTCACGGTGACGTACAGGTCCAGGTCCCCGTCGTTGTCGGCGTCAAAAAAGGAGGCGTTGGTGCTGTAGCTCGTGTCGGCGATGCCGTACTCCGGGGCCATGTCCCGGAAAACCGGAATCCCGTCGTTGCCGGCGCCCTGGTTGACGAAGAGCTGATTGGCCCGGCGGGCGCCGGTTTGTAGGTGGTGGCACACCGTGAGATGTCCTGCCAGCCGTCCCCGTTGACATCCACCACGGCCACACCGGAACACCAGCGGTCCGGACCCGGACGCCGGCCACCTCCCCTACCTCCCGGAACGACCATTCGCCCTGGTTCAGGTAGAGGTGGTTGTCCACCATGTTGCCTGCAAAAACAGGTCCTGGAGGCTGTCGTTGTTGAAATCCCCGATGCCGGTCCCGCCCCCGTTGTAGATGTATTCAAAGGAAAGGATGTTGTAGTCCGGACTCTCGGTGATCCGGTTAGGAAAACACCACGCCCGTGGTTTTGACGTTCATGTCCCGGAACAGGGCATCCTCCTTTCCACAGGAGCCCAGAAGCGCCACAAGGGCCAACCACCGAAACCGTTCCGGATCCATCGCATCATTGAAATCATACCTTCTCCTGCGGCCTCAAGCCGGTCTATTGCTTATGGGAACTGATTGGGGAAGATAGAAAATCCCGGGAAGAATCGGCGAATTCTCCCCGGGATCTCGCTAAAAGGTATTCTCATATTACCAACCTTCATTCTGAACCAAACGCCTTGCTCCCTTATCCACTTCACTGAGTTCGATCTGCACGGTCGGCAGCGGATACAAGTTGTGTCAGTGCCTGGTACTCAAAGGCAGCATTCAGGTAATTCCTGCGGGTTTTTTCAACCTCCAGGTAGTCGTTGATGACCGTCACGGCATCGCCCCAACGTCTCAGGTCGAACAAACGGTGACCTTCGAGTCCGAGCTCAAGCCGGCGCTCCATCTTCAGAGCTTTCATGGCCATATCGGCATCCCAGCCTGCGGG
This sequence comes from Bacteroidales bacterium, assembly GCA_041393235.1. Taxonomy (GTDB): domain Bacteria; phylum Bacteroidota; class Bacteroidia; order Bacteroidales. The sequence continues at coordinate 118,322 of JAWKKO010000008.1, read as the reverse complement.
CGGATACTGACCCACATCGTAGGTCGCCCAGGTGATGGATGCATCGTCCATGGGAACCACCACCGAACCGCCGTCGGGTCCTTGTGCGGACGAAGCGGCGCGGGCACGGATCTCATTGATGATGGTGCGGGCATTTTCCAGGGAACCGGCATGGATTTCGGCTTCTGCCAGGAACAGCATCACGTCGGCATAGCGAAGCAGGTGCCGGTTCAGGCTGTTCAGCTGATAGGGAGCCCAGCCCACGGAGCTTGCGGCGCCGGCGGACTGCTCATACACGGTTTTCTTGGTGCTGAAAGGGCCGGCCCAGGCACGATCCCCGGATCCAGCCGGGGGTGTGAATCCCCCAGTCAGGAAGGGAACGTTGTCCCGTCCCACCGTCCAGTCGAGCCGGGGATCCACCGTTTCTGCGGGATCCAGTTCCGAATCGTTCCAGCTTCCGTCCAGGAGGGGAAGACCGGTGGCATCGACCCGGAAGGCATTCACCAGGTTCTGGGAGGGCTGGTGGAAACCGCAGCAACCGAAAGGGCTTCCACTGTGGGGGAAGTTCAAACGGTCTGCAGCGTTTCCATTTTCCCCGCCGGGGGCTCCGTCGTTGACGGAAGCCTGGAAGGCAAGCACGGTCTCGGGTCCGTTGTTGTGGGCCACATCAAAGACATAGTGGAAGCTTTCTTCCAGGGCGTAGGGACCGTTCTCGTACACATCGGTGAGGGTGGTCAGGGCACCGGACCAGTCTTCGGCATAAACCTGCATTTTTCCCTTGAGGGATTTGGCAGTCCACTTGTTCACCCGTCCCACGGCTGCCTGGGTCTCGGGCAGAAGGTCCACGGCAGCGTTGATGTCGGCAGGCAAAGGGCCAGGACATCCACGCCCACGTTGGTCTTCCGGAAATCGTGTCCTCTTCGGTGTAGTAGGGAACATGGCCAAAGACTTTGTACAACTCAAAGTGGTAGAAAGCACGAAGGAAAAGGGCTTCGCCCCGGATCCAGTTCTGATCGTCCGTGGAAATTCCTTCCACCGTATTCAACAGGTTGATGGTGGCGTTGGCACGGCTGATGCCCTCGTACTGGTTCGACCACTTGCCCGCCATGCCGCCGTCGGCGGAGGAGGTGGACCACTGGTAGGCCTCGATGTCCTGAGAGGTCTGGTTATCGCCAGGCTCCGAGCCTTTGTAGGCGTCGTCGGAAGCCACGCTTCCGAAGACCCAGTTGCTGTTGGCATCCGCTATGCCGCCGTCCAGAACGGCATAGGCTGCAATCAGGTTGCCTTCCACGCCGGCCTGGTTGGCCAGCGTCACGGCATCAAGGTTTCCCTGCGCCGGCCTGTCGAGAAAGTCCTCGTTGCAGGCGAAGAGCGTCAGGAGAAAGAGGGCGACAATTCCCGGTGTTTTTATCATGTTCTTCATCGCTCGAATTTTTAAAAGTTTGCATTGATACCGATTGAAAAGATCTTGCTGGCCGGATAAGTTCCGCGGTCGATCCCCATACCCTGGTCAGCCTGGTTGCCGGTGGCACCATCGGTGCTGATGGAAGGCAACGCCGGATCGTAGCCGGAATAGTTGGTCCAGGTAAACAGGTTCTGGGCCTGCACGAAGATCCGTACATTCTGGAACCAGGACATCTTGGGCAGGGTGTACCCGAGCTGCAGGTTCTTCAGCCTCACGTAGCTCGCATCCTCCACATAGAAGCTGTTGTACTGCATGGAGTAGGTGTCGTTCTGGTCGAGCTGGGGATACTTGGCATCCGTGTTGTCGGGCTCCCAGGAATCGGTCAGCCTGTCCTGACGAACGTTGGTGTTGTACAGACGGAAGACCGTGAATTCCTTGGTGATGTCGAAAATGTCATGACCGAAGGAGCCGAAGACAAACATGCTCAGGTCGAAATTCCGCCAGTTGGCATTGAAGTTCAGACCGCCGGTGAAATCTGGATGGGGGCTCCCGATGATGGTTTTGTCCGCGGCGGTGATGGCACCGTCGCCATTGACATCCCGGTACTTGAAGCGTCCCGGATCGGCGCCGTCCTGGCTGGCGTGGGCATCCACATCTGCCTGATCCTGGAAGATGCCTTCTACATCATACCCGTAGAACGATCCGATGGGATAGCCCAGCTGGTTGATGTTGACATTTCCGAACCGTCCGGAGACGGGGCCGTAGAAGAAATCGGATTCTCCGTCGATCTTGATGATCTCGTTCTTGTAATGACCGCCGGTGAGTTCCACATCCCAGGTGAAATCGCCGGTGAGTTTGCTCCGGTAGCCGATGCTGAAATCAAAGCCCCTGTTGTCCATGGTCCCGATGTTTACGATCGGCGGACTGGCCCAGCCTGCAGTGGCCGGAAGCGCCAGTCCGAAGAGGAGGTCGTCCACGGTCCGCTGGTACACATCCAACACAACGTTCACGCGACGCTCCAACAGAGACAGGTCGAACCCGATGTTGGTGGACACGTTCTCTCCCATTTCAGATCAGGGTTTCCGATGGCTGTCATCCGGTACCCGGTTACGATGGAGGAGTTGGTCCCGTTGATGTCATAGAAGGTGGTGGAGGTGCTTCCGCCAAACTGGTTGCCGTCCGGCCGGAGGAATGCTCTGGTTTCCGGTGATGCCCCAGCCCCGCGGATCCGCATGTCGCTCAGCCAGGAAACCCCCCGCTGAGGAAGGATTCCTCGGAAATCCGCCATCCGGCGCTGAAGGCCGGGAAGACCCCGTAGCGGTTGTTTTCCCGAACTTGGAGGAACCGTCGCGACGGACCGTTCCGCTCAAATAGTACTTGCTGGCGAAGTTGTAGTCAACTTTCCGAAGAGAAGGTCAGCGACCACAGGTTTCCGTAGCTGTACACCGTCTTGGTGCTGGGATCGCCCAACGCATCGGAGATGTACCAGGCGGCCTGGTCGGTGGAAACAAAACCGGCCATCCCGGCGTTCAGCCAGTTCCGCTTGGAATCAATGGCTTCGTACCCCAACAAGGCGTTGATGTTGTGATTGTTCCCGAAGGTTTTCACATAGTTCAGCGTGTTGGTCCAGGTCCATTCGAGGCTGGTGTTGTAATCTTCGTCCAGGCTCCAGACCATGGTGGGCTCGGAGTTCTCCGGGGTCGGGAAGTTGAAGCCCTTGTACAGGCTGGATGTCACGTTGACCCCGAAGCTGGACTTCAATTTCAGTCCGTCGATGATTTCGAGGGAGGCATAGAAGTTCCCCAGGACCCGGTTGTAGGTGCCTGTGTTGTCCTTCCGCTTGTAGGCGGCGGCCACCGGGTTGCTGCCGTTCCCCAGGGTGTTAGCCTTGGCGCCGGCAAAGCAACCGTCGATGTCATAGACAGGAATGATTGGCTGCATCTTGATGATCTGGCCGATCACCGACTGCTCGTCCTGGTTCCCCATGTTCCCATGGTTTTGTTCCCTGGAAATGGCAAAGTTCTCCCCGATGGAAAGCCGGCCAATGTTGAATTCACTGTTGGCACGGATCGAGAAACGGTCCAGACCGTTGTGGATCATGGTCCCGTCCTGGTTGTAGTACTGGAAGGACACATTGAACACTGAATTGTCGCTTCCACCCGCTCAAGCCAGGTTGTAGTCCCACCAGGGAGGGATCGAACATTTCGTCCCACCAGTTGGTCCCCTGGGAGGCGGGCATGATCAGGTTGTCATAGTAGGAGTAGGTGCTCTCGTCCACCGTCATGGTCTGGTCGACCCCATTGTTGGGCCACAGGTAGTTGGGGATGCTCGGATTGTCGGGGTCCCCGTAGATGTTGGTCGGGGTGGACAGACCGGCATTGTCGTGGCTCCGTTTCATGATCTCATGGTACTCGAAGGGATCCTGGATCAGCATGTCGTCCATCCCGGCCACCGGGTTCTGGACGCCCACGTTCATGTCGAAGGAAACCAGGTTTTTGCCCTTCTCACCTTTTTTGGTGGTGATGATAATCACCCATTGTTGGCACGGGATCCGTACACCGATGCGGTGGAGAGGGTCCTTCAGAACCTGCACGGATTCCACATCGTTGGGGTTCAGCCAGTTCATGTAGGAATCTTCCACGGGAACGCCGTCCACCACATAGAGGGGATCGTTGTCGGTAAATGAGCTGACCCCGCGGATCCGAACGGTACTCCGTCCGCGGGTTCCCTGCCTGAATTGATGGTCACACCGGCTGCCCGGCCTTCCATCTTCTGGAGGATGCTGGCGGAGGTGGCCTGATTGACTTCATCCACGTCCACGATGGCAACGGCACCCGTGATGTCCGCTTTCCGGACGGCGGTGCCGTGACCACGATCTCGTCCAGGGACGTCACGTCCGGAGTCAGAAGAACGTCGACCACCGATTGGGCTCCCACGGTGACAGCCTGGGTGGTGTACCCGACAAAGGAAAACAGGATGACGTCTTCGGACTGGAAACCTCGATGCTGTAGTGCCCGTCCATGTCGGTCACTGCACCGCGGTTGTCCCTGGATCACGATGTTCACCCCGGGAGCGGTCCAAGCTCCTCGGAGGTGACACTTCCGGTAACCGTTCGTGATTGTGCATTGGTTATGCTCACAGCAAAACCCAGAAAGAAAAGCGCCAGGAGGCCGCCTTTCCATTTCATAGAAATGCGCATGGTGAAATAGTTTAAGGGTTAGTAGAATACTATTCTTATCAATAATTTCTAAGAATCCAAGTTGGTTGCCAATCTATTTAGTTTATGCTTCGTTTTAGTTGCGTGTTGGTGGCCGAAAGAAACTTTTTTGGTGAACGGGTTAGTGTTTTTGTTTGCTTTCGACTGACCCAATCTACAATAAAATCTGAAACAAGTGAAAGCATCTCCGAAAAAAAACCGTCAAAGATTTAACATTTTTTAAACATTCCCCGCCTGTTTCCGGCTGCCTTCCAGCCCAACACCCACAGTGAATTGCTGTAAATGTGAAGGATACACTTATTCCGTATTTCCCATTTTTGGACAATGACTTTGCTGTGTTTTTTTTCGAACGAAACCGAAACAAGAGTCGAAAAAATGAAAAACAATGCGGACGATCCGTTGTTTTTACCTGAGTAAACACCGTAACAACCTCCTCGCCATGAAGTACTACACGGAAGGACAAACAAACCTCACGTTCGAAGAAACCATCGACCGCGTGGTGGAAGCGCTGAAAAAGGAAGGATTCGGCGTCCTGACCCAGATCGATGTGACAGCCACACTCAAACAGAAACTGGATGTGGATTTCCGGAAATACCGGATCCTGGGAGCCTGCAATCCGCCCTTTGCCTACAAAGCCCTGCAGGCCGAAGACAAGATCGGCACCATGCTTCCCTGCAATGTCATCGTACAGGAACGGGACGACCGCCGGGTGGAAGTCGCCGCCGTCAATCCCCTCGCATCCATGCAGGCCGTGGAAAACGAGGGTTTGGCCGGCATCGCGAAGGAAATCCAGGTGCGCCTCGAGCGGGTCATCGCTTCCCTGTAAGAAACCCATGGCTTCGTCCCCGGTGCCTCCTTGCCCCGGGCTTCCTTGCCCGGCTGCAACTTTTCTTTATCTTTGACGGTCCTCCATGCAAGCGGGCCTCGGGTCCGCCGGGACAGAGACTGACACCATCGACGACTGCACATGCGAAAACTACTCGGCACCGCCCTTCTCGGGGCTTTGGTGTGCCCCCTTTTTTCCCAGGTCCACTGGGAATCCGTGGTACGGGCACAGGACAATTGGACGTATTGGAATGCCACCGGCACCCCGCCTGCCTCCTGGTATGCGCCGGGATTTGATGATTCCGGGTGGACTGCCGCCAAGGGCAGCTTCGGCTACGGAGACGACGACGACAGCACCCTGGTGACTGTTCCCTACTCCTTATATATAAGAGGAACGTTCCAGGTACCGGATGTACATCTCATCGACAGCCTTCTCCTCGACATCGATTACGATGATGCCTTTATGGCCTATCTGAACGGCGTTCCGGTGGCCCGGTCCTACAACGTGGATACGGATTACCCGCCTTACAACTACACCCCATCCATCGACCAGGAGGCCAACCTGTATCGCGGGTTGCGGCCCACGAGGGTTTCGGTTGCCCGGGAGGCGCTGAACGAGGGCGAAAACGTTCTGGCCATCCAGGGCATCAACAACGGCAACACCTCCTCGGATTTCAGCCTGGCCCCCTACCTGCAGGGAAGGATCAATTCGGCCTCGCTCGTCTATCACGACGTACCTGCCTGGTTCAAGGATCCGGACGAAGTCTTTTCCAGCAACCTGCCCCTGATGGTCATCGATGGCGCCAACGGCCAGTCCATTCCCGACGAACCCAAAATCGATGCCCACCTGGGTGTGGTTCACAACGAATCGGGCATCAACACTTATCCCGGCACCTACAACAACTACGACGGCCTCATCGGCGTGGAACGAAGAGGGGCGTCTTCCCTTGGCTTCCCGAAAACCGGCTATGGTTTCGAGACCCGGATGGAAAACGGGGACAACAACAACGTCCCGCTGCTCGACCTGCCACCGGAGAACGACTGGGTGCTCCACGGTCCCTATTCGGACAAATCCCTCATCCGGAATGTCCTGGCCTACCAGTTCGCCCGGGACATGGGCCAGTACGCGCCCCGGACCAAACTTTGCGAGCTGTTCGTCAACCAGGCCTACATGGGGGTGTATGTGCTTGTGGAGAAAGTCAAGCGGGACACCTTCCGCCTCGACATCGGGAAGCTGCTGAGCACAGAGATCACCGGCCGGGACCTGACGGGCGGATACATCCTGAAAATCGACAAGGGGGAGGACCTCCACTGGGTGTCGCCCTACCTTTCCATCAACCAGAACGATCTGCGGATCCAGTATTACTACCCCGATCCGGATTCCGTCGCCCCGGAACAAATGAACTACATCCGGGATTACGTCACCGGATTCGAGAACGCCCTGGCGGGTCCCCGGTACAGGGATCCGGTGCAGGGATACCGGCCCTATGTGGACCTTCAGTCCTTTGTGGATTTTTACCTGGTCAACGAGCTCACCAAGAACGTGGACGGGTACCGGATCAGCACATACATGCACAAGGACAAGGACAAAAAGGACCGACTGAGTCCCTTGAAGGCGGGTCCCGTCTGGGACTTCAATCTGGGATTCGGAAATGCGGACTACTACGATGCGTCCCGACTCGATGGCTGGCAGAACGAACACCCGGGCGACTACTGGTCGCCGCCCTTCTGGTGGGCTCGTCTGAAGCAGGACCCCACCTTTTTCAACCTGCTGGTAGACTCCTGGACGGACTACCGGAGCACCATCCTGACGGACGCCCGGGTCGGTGAGGTCATCGATTCGCTTGTCACTCTGCTGGATGGTGCACAACAACGGAATTTCGAAGCCTTTCCCATCCTGAACACCTATGTGTGGCCCAACAATTACGTGGGAAACAGCTACGAAAACGAGATCGCGTACCTGAAAAACTGGATTCTGGGACGCATGGCATGGATGGACGGGGAACTGGACGAGTACCACACGGGCACGGACGAATCCATTTCGGTCCTGCAGGACCTGACCCTGTATCCGAACCCGGTCCGGGACGTCCTGCACCTTCAGCTTCAGCTGCAGGAAGCCATGACCCTGCAACTGGAAATCACCAATCTGATGGGACAGACAAGCTACAGCGAAACCCTCCGGCTGGAGGCAGGGTCCTCCCTGATCCGTCTGGAGGAAGGCGATGTGCGCCTCGCCATGCCGGAACCGGGCATGTACTTTGTCCGTTTGCTCCGGGATGGTCAGATCCTGGGCACGGAAAAGGTGATCCGGGAATAGACCTCAGGGAGCCTGAAGTAGATTGCAGTTTGACCGGAGCAGACTACAGGGAGACGGGGATGGCCTCGATGGGCCGGATGCGGATGTTCCGGTAGAAAATCTCTGCGCCCTCCGACTGCAACTGGATCTTGCCCCGGGTCAGCGGCCGGATTTCCCCAGCGGTCATTTCCCGGCTGTTGGACACCCGCATGTTCACCTCCCCGTTGACCACGTGGACCGCTTCGCCGCCCACCGTGTAGATTTCCATGGTGTTCCACTCTCCGTGGGGCTTTTCCTGCTCGCCTGAATGATGGCAGTAGGATCGCATGGGGAGAATTCCATGACCCCGGCGGCAGGGTCGAAGCGATAGAACCCCTCCCCTTCCTGAACCGCCCGCACATCGGCCCACACGCTGTCCACGCTGATGTAATCGCCGCAATCCCCCTCCTGCACCTGGCATTCCAGGGATTTCATCCACACGCCGCCCCAGGCGCCTTCCTTGCCGATGGAGTGGTAGAGAATGCCGCTGTCCCGCTTTTGATCCTTCCGGGGCGCAAATTTCTCCTCCCCCCATTTGAACTCCAGGGAGAGGTGGTAGTTCTCAAACTCCTTTTCCGTCACCAGGATGGCGAACACCTCGCCGGAAATCCGGATGGCGGGGGAACCTTCCTCCTCCACCACGGAAAACACCTCCAGGGGATCCCGGTTCAGACCGATGGGTTCCAGGTACTGTCCGTCCGGGTTCCTGGAAAGTCCGGGCACCTCGGATTCCGGCTGGGGAATGGTCTGGTAGGTATACCACCCGTCCAGGTCGGTCCCGTTGAACAATTCTTCGGCAGCGGATGCGTCCCCATCCCCGGCTTGTCCCGGGCCGGGCGTCGCATTTTTGCAGGAAATCAGAGACAGGAGAAGAACGGAGCAAAGGCTCAGCAGGGTTCGGAACGTTTTCATGGAATCGGTTTTTGAGGTTCGCGGCATTTCCGGCGGGGATTTCCGTCGAAAATCGTACATTTCTTGGGTCAATGTACGACAATCCCACGACACCAACCAAAAACCAACCCAATGAAATCGACACCGAAAAATTCCCGAAGGGACTTCCTGAAAAAAGCAGCACTGGGGACGGCCATGGCCGGCTCTGCCCCCCTGGTCCTTTCCCGGGACTACAAACAACAACTCCTCCTGGAAGCACGGCCGGAACAGCCCCGGAGCTTTGCCGCCAACGACCAGGTCAATCTGGCCCTTATCGGGGCGGGCATCCAGGGAAGCTATGACACCCTGACGGCCCTGCAGGTTCCCGGCGTGAAGCTTGTGGCCGTGGCGGACCTGTACACCGGCCGGCTGGAACGGGCCAAAGAATTGTACGGCACCGACATTGCCACCACACGGGATTACAGGGAAATTCTGAAGCGGAAGGATGTGGATGCGGTCATCATCGCCACCCCGGACCACTGGCACAAACGGATCAGCATCGAAGCCCTGGAAGCGGGGAAGGCCGTCTATTGCGAAAAACCCATGATCCAGAAAGTGGACGAAGGACATGCCGTCATCGAGGCCTGGAAACGGAAGAAAGGGATCATGCAGGTCGGGAGCCAGGGCATGGCCTCACTCGGCAACGAGAAAGCAAAAGCCCTGTATGAGGAAGGCGCCATCGGGCAGATCGTCATGCTGGACATGTACAACGACCGCTATTCCTCCGAGGGCGCCTGGCAATATCCCGTTCCGCCCGATGCCAATCCCGACACGGTGGATTTCGACACCTTCCTTGGAGCGGCTCCGAAGGTCCCCTACGACCTGATCCGCTTTTTCCGCTGGAGAAACTACCGGGATTACGGCACCGGCGTGGCCGGCGATCTTTTCGTCCATGCCTTCTCGACCCTCAATTATGTCCTCAGTTCGAAGGGACCGGTGAAATCGCTGTCCACGGGCGGATTGCGGTATTGGAACGACGGCCGGGACGTCCCGGATGTGACCATGACCCTCTACGATTACCCGGAATCCGCCACCCACGCGGCTTTCAACGCCGCTTTCCGGGTCAATTTCATTGCCGGTAACGGGGGAGGCTATGGCTTCAAGCTCGTGGGGACCGAAGGGGAAATGCACGTAGACAGCGACAGTGTCCGGCTCATCCGCGCCAAACTGAGCATGAAACCCGAATCCTACGCCCTGATTGCCTACACCGAGGAAAACCAGAAAAAGATCCTGGCCGAGTACGACCGGAAATACGCCGAAGCCCGGAAAGCCGACCTCAATGTCGGGGAAACCGAATGGCGGGCGCCTTCCGATTACAAAGGGGCCCATTACGACCATTTCAACAACTTCTTCAAAGGGATCCGCGGCGAGAACACCATCGTCGAAGATCCGGTGTTTGGTCTTCGGGCCGCAGGAGCCGCCCTCCTGGCCAACGACAGCTACTACCAGAACAAGGCTGTTGAGTGGGATCCGGAAACCATGCAATACAAATAAAGCCAGAATCTGGCCGACGCGGCCTGAAACAAAAACAAACGCTCATGAAACAGATACTGATTGCATTGTTCCTGTGTGGTTTCTTCCTGGGTCTGCGGGCCCAGGAAGAGCCCATCCGGGTTCTCATCATCGGTGCTCATCCGGATGATTGTGACCTGGATGCAGGTGGAACCGCCCTTCTTTTTACTCAACTTGGACACCAGGTGAAATTCCTGTCTCTGACAAACGGGGACGCCGGCCATCAGGACAAGGGCGGAGGTGCGCTTGCCCGGATTCGCAGATCCGAAGCCCAGGAAGCCGGACGTCGGTTTGGGGTTGAATACAAGGTGCTTGACAACCACGACGGGGAATTGATGCCCACTCTTGAAAACCGGTTGCAGCTGATACGGGAAATCCGGAACTGGAATGCGGACATCGTCATCGGCCCCCGCCCCAACGACTATCACCCGGATCACAGGAACACATCGATTCTGATGCAGGATGCAGCCTTCATGGTGATTGTCCCCAATGTGGCTCCGGACACGCCCCCCGTGAAAAAGAACCCTGTCTTCTTATACTCCAGGGATCATTTCCAGAAACCCTATCCTTTTGAACCGGACATTTCGGTGATCATCGATGATGTGTTCGATCAGAAAGTCTATGGTTTTTCGGCTCATGAATCTCAGTTTTTTGAATGGCTTCCCTGGACGACAGGGACATTGGACGAGATTCCCGAAGGTCAGGACGCACGTCTGGAATACCTTGCCCTGCGCCGGCCCGACACGCCCAATGACGTGGTAAAGGAAAACCTGACCAAGTGGTACGGCAGCAAAGCCGCCGGGGCGAAACATGCCGAAGCGTTCGAAATCTGCGAATACGGCAAGCAACCAACGGATGAGGAGATCCGCCGGCTGTTTCCCATGTTGCGTTAGTCGCTGACCGGCATTCGGAGGAGGCGGTCGATGCGCCGGCACAAATCCAGTTGCTCGATGGGCTTGGTTACGAAGTCGTCACAGCCGGCTTCTTTCGCCTTTTTCATGTCGTCGGTGGTGGAATAGGCGGTTTGGGCCAGAATGGGCACCCTGGGACGAAATGCTTTGATGGCTTGCGTTGCTTCGTATCCGGACAATGCGGGCATCTTCAAATCCATGAGAATGATGTCGATCGTGGGATGCTGCCGGCACAACTGGATGGCTTCGTTCCCATCCCAGGCGTGGAGTACGGTGACTTTCCCCCGGCACATGCGTTCCACCACCTCCTTCATGTACAGGTAATTCACCTCCTCATCCTCGGCAACGAGCACCAGCAGGTCGTCCCGGCATCCGCAAGGCTCGGGATCGGCATGGAGTTCCTCTTGCATTCTGGAGGCCTTTTCCAGGTATCCCGTCAGATGGGGGATTTCCACCGTGAAGGTACTCCCCAATCCTTTTTCCGATACATAGTGAAGGTCGCCTCCGATCAGCTGGGCATATTCCTTGGCAATGGACAACCCGATTCCCAGTCCCCCGAATTTTCGTGACAACTCCATTTCCTCCTGGGAAAAGCGCTTGAACATCCGCTTCTGGTAGTCCGGGGAAATGCCGATGCCCGTGTCCCGGACCGAGATTTGCACCCAGCCGTCCTGGATGTGATAAAACACTTCGATGATCCCTTCCGAAGTGAACTTGATGGCATTGTCGAGCAGCTGCCCAAGGATTTTCCCCAAAACCACATCGTCGGACATGACGATGCTGTCCGGGTCGGATAGCAGGGTACGCAGCGACAATTTCAGCTTCTTCCCCTCGGCCCGGGCACGGAACGAGCCCGTGGTTTCCTCCAGCAATGCGTTCAACTGAAACGCCCGGGCATCGAGTTTCACCTGATTCGATTCCAGAATGGAGATCTCCAGAATCGCATCCACGGACCGCATGAGCTGGTTTGCACTGCTTTGGATGAACCGGACGTACTGGTTCTTCTCAGTTTCGGTCAGATCCGGGTTCTCAAGAAATTCCGAAAATCCCAGGATTCCGTTCATGGGTGTTCGGATTTCATGGGACATGTTCTGAAGAAACAAGGTCTTGAGCCGGTCGCTTTCTTCGGCCTGGTCCTTGGCAAGGGTGAGTTCCGCCGTGCGTTGATTCACTTTGTCTTCCAGATCCCGGTTGGAATGCCTGACCTGTTCCGAATCCCGCTTCGATTGCATAAGCAACAAATAGGCTCGCTTTCCCTCCAGCTCCATGGTGTAGGCGATGATCATGCCCAGCATGTTGGCGATCAAAAGATACACTGCCAGGTAGCTTTCGAAGGGATCCGGATCCCGGAGGATCCGGGCATTGAACAGGTAGAACGACAGGATGGCCAGGCCGGCCAGAGCGGCATAGAGAAAGGACTGGCGGATGAAGGTGTAGTTGAACACCAGGGTGATCAACAGTCCGCTGTATATGATCAGGGTAAATGGTGCGGGAACATGGGAGGCGGTAAACACAAAGGAAAGCCCCACCAACAGAACATACAGGATGTTGAAATACATGTAGTTCCGGGTGTAGAACTTTCGCGCCGCATAACTCAGCACGAGGCCGGTCCCAAAGGTCAGCTCCACCGAAAGAAGCCGGATCCAGGGCTCCAGGGAGGATTGGTTGATCAGGGCCTTTTCGGTCAGTACGGCCGCCAGGTAAAACACCATGGAAAGCACATGGGCCAGGCGCAATTGCCACAGAAACCGATGGATGTAATAGACATAAAAATCCCGTTCCTTGCGCGGATCGTCCATCGTCAAGGTCACGGGATGGAGGAGTTCACCCTGTATTCGCAGTCGCTTCACGGGTCCAATATCAATCAGACTCAATACTCACACGGCACCTGTTTGGCCGAAAAATCAGAGGTTCCTGGCTTGGATCGGGAAAATCATTCGCAAGGTCATTCCGTTGGCTTGCCAAAAGTTAGGCATTTTTTATACGTGGCGCAAATCCATCCGGCCGGATCAGAGTCCGAGGATTTGAGAAAGCTCCTCGGGGCTGACCTGCAACAATCCCGAAGCCGGCAACCGGCGTGTCAGTTCCCGCCAGTTCTCGTCCCGGTAAAAGACCTGTTTGAACAAAGGAAGGGACAGCATGAATTGACCGTTGTTGGCCATGGCAACGGCACGCCAGTACTTCATCTCAAGATTTGCAGGAAACATGCGGCCGGCTTCCGTGTATGCATCCATGGCCGCTTTCATGTCGCCCCGTTCCACAGCCAGATCGCCTGCATTCATTTGCTCATAGGCCCGGTGCAGCCGCAGCAGGCGGCCCAGTTCCTGCACCGGATCCCGGTCGTCGTCGACCCGGAGATCGATGCGCTTGTCCAGCCAGGGCTCGTTCACGGGATCCGGCCCCACCACCAGAAGGACGGCCGATTGCCTGCCCCGGATGTCGCCTCCGGCTTCCTGACCGGCTTCCATGGCTTCCACGACTCGTTCCGCCAGCGGAAGACCGGCATGGGTCCGGAACGCTTCGGCCATGGCAGGCACAACCCGGTCGTTGAGCATCATGTTGGCCTGAATCGCATAATTGGCACCGGTTTCAAAACTGGCCACGGCCACGCACTTCGAACCGGTGTAGGAGGCAACCCCTCCTTGGGCATCGAGAAAGGCAACCTGACGGTAGTCCCGGCCTTCATCGGCCCGCACCAGGGCTTCCAGAGCTCTGTCGGCCCCTTCTCCCGAAGCCATGCGCTCCAGCCCGAGCGGACCGTAAGAGGGATTGACAAAGGACTGGGTGGCCACCACGCCGGCTCCCGATTTCCCCCAGCTCACCAGGGTTCCCACGGAGAACCAGTGGCTCTGCACACCCACGGCCATCTCCCCGGTAATCGAATCGCGGGCGACAATGGAAAAGGTGTGGGCAAGGGAAGCGCCCGCCTCCGGATGGTATTGAGCACAGGCAGCCGCCGGATGAATCAGCATGGCCGCCAGAAGAAGAAGTGCGGATAGACCCCTGGGGTTCGTGAATGTTTTCTTAATCATGGCATCTCTGGGTTTTGGCCAAAGATACGAAAGCCTCCGGCTTATCCCCGTCAACGAGTCGTTTGATCCGTTGAAAGCCCCCGGCTACTCCCCGTCGATGAGTTGTTTGATCCGCTCGATCTGCTTTTGCTTGTTGACTTCACGAAGGCTCCGTGCCGTCTTTGTGAAATAAGAATGGCCCGAAATGAACTTGAGCTGAAGCTTGTTCCAGTCGTTGAACGTGCCAATCTTGTTCTGCTCCCGGAGTTCCTTGTACAGGGTGTTGGACACCGGGATCATGTCGCTTCGGCCGAGGTAGTCCAGGTCGGCGTCGCAGATGATTTTCTGGTAAATGTCCCGGGGTTCGGGTGGCAGCTTGGTGGCCATGATGATGCGACAGATCATGGACACTTGGTCCTCCGAATAGCCGAACTTCGGGAGGATGGCACGCGCCAGCTCCGTGCCGTGGAATTCATGATCGTCGTAGGCCACGGTGTGGCCCGCGTCATGGAACAGGGCGGCGGTCTTCAACAGGAGAATTCCCTCGTCGTCCAGACCCTCGGCCCAACCGATCAGCTCCACTTCGGTGACCACGTCCACCGTGTGCTTCACGTTGTGGTAGTAAAGGAAGTCCGGCAATTCCCTCTCCAGCTTGTCCAGGATCATTTCCTGGATGTCGTGGAACTGGATCAGCTTGAACTTGGTTTCGAACAGGCCATTGGGGAGACGGCCTTCCCCCTCCCGGGAGAATTCGGGCCGGATTCCCTTGACCACGAACATTTCCAGGTCGCCCTTGTATTTCACCGGCATCTTCCCGAAATATTCGCAATGAAAGAATTCCTTGATCAGCTCGTAGGTCATCACGGAGACCAGGATTTTTCCATGCTCGGTGATGCCCTGCATGCGATGGACGATGTTCACCGTATCGCCCTTGATGTCGTAGGTGATTTTTCGTTTTCCGGAGACCTGGGCCGTGACGGGACCGGTGTGGATGCCCAGGCTCATCTTCCAGACCCGGCTTCCTTCCATCGAATTCAGGTAGTCGTTCATTTCCAGGGCGGCCATGACCACGTCTACGGGGTTGGTGCTGTTCTTCTCCGGAATTCCGCCAGCCGCCATGTAGGTGTCGCCGATGGTCTTGATCTTCTGAATCTTGTACTTCTTCAGGACCCGATCGAAATGGATCAGGACCTCGTCGAGCTGGTCCATCATGGCCTCCGAATCCTTGCCTTCCCCCAGGTGTTTGAAACCGCCGATGTAGGCAAACAAAACGGTCGCCATGTCGTACTTCCGGCTTTTCTCCTCCCCGGCACCCGGGGTTTTCCTGTCTTCGGGATGTTTCCATTCGGCCAGCTGATCCTTCGTCCGGGCATGCTCCTCCTGCAACGCCACCAGGGCCCGCTGCAATTTTTCATTGGAATCGATCAGATCCTGGTTTTGTTTCACCAGCTTCTGGATGCGCTTGAGCAGTTCGTCTTGTCGCTGTCCCATGTCAGATTTTGTGTGTCATAAGCAGTTCATGCACGGTCTCGACCAGATCCCTGGGCCGGGCCGGCTTGGTCAGAAATGCATTCATCCCCAACTCCAATCCCCTTTTCCTGTCCGTTTCAAAGGCATAGGCTGTGTGTCCCATGACGGGCAATGTGGGATGGCTTATCCGCAACTGGCGAAGCACCTCCCATCCATCCATCTCCGGGATCCGGATGTCCAGAACAACCAGGTCGAATCTCTCCCCGCTCTTCAGCATCTGCAAAGCTTTGCTTCCAGTAGCAGCCCGGGTCAGACGAAGGTTGTAAGGCTCGAATACCACTTCAAGGTAAAAATAATTGTGGTCGTTGTCCTCCACCACGAGCAGATGTTCGCCACGGAAGTTCAATTCCTGTGCTGCCTTGACTTGCAGTTGGGGGCCTTGCTCCATGCCTTGCTTGTAGCCCATGGTGAAATAAAAGTGGAACCTTTCCCCGGCACTGATTCACACCAGATCTCCCCACCCAACAAATCCACGCAGGCTTTGGCAATGGAAAGGCCCAGCCCGGTACCCCCATACCGCTTTTCCGTCCCGGTACCTGCCTGCCGAAACCTGTCAAAAATCCGTTCGCGGACACTTTCATCAAAACCCATTCCCGTGTCGGTTACATGAAAAAAGAGATGATCTTTCTTGACACGGTATCCGAATTCGATGTATCCCGCTTCGGTGAATTTCTGGGCATTTCCCAACAGGTTGATGAGAATTTGACGCAATCGGACGGGATCGCTGATCACAAACCTGGCCTCATCCTCCCATTGACGAAACAACTGAATGGAAGTTTTGCCCTTGTTGATCAACTGATTGTGAAAACTCCTGTACACCTCTGTGAGCAGAATGTTGAGATCGAAATTTTCCTCATGTACTTCAATCTCACCCGCATCGATCTTCGAAATGTCAATGATGTCATTGATCAGGCCCAGCAAATGGTTACCGCTGTCCAGAATGATGGCGGCAAAATCCTCCAGCTGATCCCGGCTTTTGGACCGGTCCTTTAAAAAGTTGGCGAAGCCAACGATGGCATTCATTGGTGTGCGGATTTCGTGGCTCATGTTGGCCAGAAATGCAGATTTTAGCTCCTCGCTTTGCTCAGCCTTTTCTTTTGCCTTCTGGAGTTCTTTGTTGCTTCGGGATAGGGCCTTTGTGGCCTGCCGCAATTTCTTGTTCAACTGCAAAACTTCCTTCTCGTGTTCGATTCGTTCGGTGAGGTCGATGGCAGTGGTGAAATTGTACTTTTTTCCCTGCAATTCAACAACTTCGGCAGAAAGAAGCACATGCAGGGTCTTCCCGGTGACCGTCCTCAGGATGGCCTCCACATTTCGGACTTTGCCTGTTTCCTTCAAGGCCTTCAACGTCTCCTCCCGAAGGGGGGGATCCCAGACAAACAAATTCCTGGACGATACCCCGATCACTTCCTCCGGTTTCATCCCAAACTTGTCATAGAACGCCTGGTTAACTTCCAGATACTCCCCTGTCGCCAGGTCCGAAATGCCACAGATGGCCGGATTCAGATGAAATGCCTTGCTGAATTTCTCTTCCGAAGCTTTCAGCACAGTGATGTCCTTGCTGACACCGAACAGGGCCGGCTGGTTGTTCCAGGTTCCCGGGGTCACATAGGTCTCCACCGGTATAAGCTTTCCTTCCCGGGTCTGAAGCGGGACGGGACAAAAATCGGCTTTCCCCGCCAACATGTCCGCCACGATCCGGCCGGCTTCCTCCCTCCGGGATTCGGGATGGACGGCAAGAACAGATTTTCCGGCGAGTTCCTCCTCCGCATAGTGAAGCACATCGGGAACGGCCCGGTTGGTCTCCAGGATGTTGCCCTTCTCATCCAGAATGAACAAATAATTGTCGATGGAATTGAAGAATGTCCTGAAATTCATTTCGCTTTCCCGCAAACGCTTTTCCGCATCCAGTTCCCGGGTCAGGTTCCGGAAGACACAATTGGTATAGACATCGCCGCTTCGGGTGTCCTGCGAGAGAGAGGCTTCATATTCCACTTCAATGATTTTTCCAGACTTGCATCGGATTTCCAGGAGGGCCTGACTCAACTGGTGCTCCCGAAGCAGGGTCTGGAAATAGATTCTTTGTTTCTCCCTGGATTCATCGGTCAGAAAATCGGAAAAAGGTTTCCCCGTGACCTCTTCTTCGGTGTATCCGGTTTCACGACACCAGGATTTGTTGACTTTCAGGATACAACCACCTGCATCCAGCGATTGATAAGAAAATGGCGCGTTGTGGAAGAGGTTCAGGAACGTTTCTTCCAAGGTTTTCCGATGAGTTATGTCCTGCTGTATGCCGAAATGTCCGGTGATCCGACCCTGATCATCGTACAAACACACATACTCCCCTTCAATCCACATGGGACTTCCGTCCAACCTCCGTTCCGCGGTGTCGATCCGCAAATGGCCCTGATTGAACAATGTTCGCCAGATTTTCTTCCCCTGGTTCAGATCGTGAGCGAATAATTCCCGTGGCGTCAAGCCCAGAAATTCCTTTTTCTCCGCTCCGTACTGGGCCAACATGGCATCATTTACCTGGGTGATTCTCTGGTGGTCGAGCACATAATCCAGGAGCTCCTCCTGGTCTATTCCAGTGGTCCAGTCCACGGGTGCATCGAGCATCATGTAAAACATGCCCAGCAGGGTCTGACCGTGACCCATCAACAACCCGGACCGAAGAGTTTCCGAAGCCCGCAATTCGTCTCGCAGTTCCTCGTTTTCCAACCGCAGTCTCCGGATTTCCTCCTCGCGGTTTCCTGTTTGCACATTTCTGGCCATATGGCGTCCTCCTTCCTCACCGGTAAGATAATCGCTCCGGGAGGAAAAAACAATTCAGCAACCTTGATTTATAATTTGGTATCTTTGTATCCATACTGATTTCTATGAAAAAAAGTTACATAAGCCTGATCCTCGTCAGCCTGTTGTCCCTCCCCCTGGCGGCCCAGGAGGACCTGTCCACCTTCCTTGTCCTTTCCTACAATGTGGAGAACCTCTTCGACACCGAAGACGACCCGGAGACGGAGGACGAAGCCTTCACTCCCAAAGGGGAGAAAGAGTGGACACGGTCCCGGTATCAGGACAAACTGGAAAGCCTGGAGCGGGTGATCGCTTCGGTCGGGGGGGACGATTTCCCGGCCCTCGTGGGCCTGGTGGAAGTGGAAAACCGGCGGGTCCTGGAGGACCTCATCGACCGGAGGGGGCTGCGCAAGGCAAATTACCGAATCGTCCACGAGGACAGCCCCGATCCGCGGGGGATCGATTGCGCGCTTCTGTACCGTCCCGACCAGTTCCAATACCTGGATCATGAGGCGATTCCCGTCAAGGATCCGGTGGATCCGGAGTATCGGCACCGGTTCATCTTGCACGTAACCGGAACGGGTCCGGACGGAAAGACCCTCCATGTGTTTGTGAACCATTGGAAATCCAGGAGCGGAGGCCAGGAAGAAACCCGGCAGAAACGGATGTTCTGTGCCATCACCCTGCGCACGGCCCTGGACGGATTGTTTTCCAGGGAATCCGACCCGCGGGTGATCCTGATGGGTGACTTCAACGACGAACCCACCAACAGCAGCGTCATGAACGGATTGTCGGCTGGGAACAAACGGAAAAACATCCGGATGGGCGAACAGTACAACCTCTTCTACGACCTGCACAACGCAGAAAACCAGGGGACCTACAATTTTCAGGGAACCTGGAACATGCTGGACCAGATCATCGTGTCCTACAACCTCCTGGACCCCGGGCAGGGTTTGCACACCGTCTGGGACGGGGGGCGGATTTTTCGGGCGGACTGGATGCTGTATGAAAACGAATCGTCGGGCCTGAAGCTTCCTTCCTCCACCTACGGAGGCCCCCGGTACTTCGGCGGCCCGTCGGACCACCTTCCCGTGTACGCGACCTTCCTGTATTGACATGGATTTCAAACTGACATCCGAATACAGCCCAACGGGAGACCAGCCGGAGGCTGTTCGGCAGCTCGTGGAAGGATTCCGGCAGGGGGAAACACACCAAACCCTGCTGGGGGTAACGGGATCGGGAAAAACCTTCACCGTGGCCAACATGATCCAGGAACTGGGCCGGCCCGTGCTGGTGCTGAGCCACAACAAAACCCTGGCGGCCCAGCTGTACAGCGAATTCAAGCAATTCTTCCCGGACAACGCGGTGGAGTACTTCGTCAGCTATTACGATTATTACCAGCCCGAGGCCTACCTGCCCGTCACGGACACCTACATCGAAAAGGACCTGTCCATCAACGACGAGATCGAGAAGCTCCGTCTCAGCACCACCTCCTCCCTGCTGTCGGGACGAAGGGACGTGATCGTGGTGTCGTCGGTGTCCTGTCTGTACGGCATCGGGAATCCGGATGACTTCCATGACTCCACCGTCCGGCTCGCCGCCGGGGACCACCTGTCCCGGAACGTCTTCCTCCGGAAGCTGGTGGATGCCCTGTACAGCAGGAACGAGGTGGATTTCAAGCCCGGCACCTTCCGTGTCCGGGGCGATACGGTGGACATCCACCTGGCCTATGCCGACCAGGCGTTCCGTGTGGAATTCTGGGGGGACGAAATCGACGCCATCAAAACCATCCACCCGGTGGCGGGACACACCCTCGACACCCGGGACGAAGCGGTCATTTTTCCGGCCAACATCTTCATCACGTCCAAAAACCGGATGAAGCAGGCCATCGAGGAAATCCAGGACGACATGATGAAGCAGGTGGAGTTCTTCCGCTCGGAACACAAGCTCATCGAAGCCCAGCGGATCGAGGAGCGGGTGACCTACGACCTGGAAATGATCCGGGAACTGGGTTACTGTCCCGGGATCGAGAATTACTCCCGGTATTTCGACGGCCGGTCCTCCGGCACCCGACCGTTCTGCCTTCTGGACTATTTTCCATCGGATTTCCTGACGGTCATTGACGAAAGCCATGTCACCCTGCCCCAGATCCATGCCATGTACGGCGGAGACTATTCCCGGAAAAAGAACCTGGTGGAATACGGGTTCCGTCTGCCGGCCGCCGTGGACAACCGGCCCCTCAAATTCCCCGAATTCGAGGACCTCATCGGCCAGACCCTCTTCGTCAGCGCCACGCCGGCGAATTACGAGCTGGAACGATGCGGGGGCGTCATCGTGGAGCAGGTGATCCGGCCCACGGGTCTGGTGGATCCGGAGATCGAACTGCAACCCAGCCACAACCAGATCGACCACCTTGTCGGGGAAATCAACAAACGCATCCGCAGCAAGGAGCGCGTGCTGGTCACCACCCTCACCAAGCGGATGGCCGAAGAATTGTCGTCCTATCTGGTCAAGCTCAACATCCGCACCCGGTACATCCATTCGGACATCGACACCCTGGACCGGATCGAGATCCTGGAAGGACTCCGGAAAGGAAGCTTCGACGTGCTGGTGGGCATCAACCTCCTCCGGGAGGGACTGGACCTGCCCGAAGTCTCCCTGGTGGCCATCCTGGATGCGGACAAGGAGGGCTTCCTTCGTTCGGAACGCTCCCTGACCCAGACGGCGGGACGGGCCGCCCGGAACCTGAACGGCAAGGTGATCATGTACGCCGACAAAATCACCGATTCCATGCGGCGGACCATCGAGGAGACCGAACGAAGGCGGAAGAAGCAGATGGCCTACAACGAGGAACACGGAATCACCCCGACCCAGATCACCAAGAGCACCACCAGCTTGTTCGACCAGAACAAGGAGGAGATCAGCCGGAAAGGGATGTACGCCGACCAGGCAAAAACCGAGATCGCCGCCGACCCCGTGGTCCGGTACATGGGCGAGAGGGAACTGGAACAGGCCATCGAAACCAGCAAAAAGAAAATGGAGAAAGCCGCCGCGGAACTGGATTTCATCGAAGCCGCCCGCTTCCGGGACGAAATGTATGCCTACCAGGAACTATTGAAAGAAAAGACCGAAACCCGGGACGAGGGTTCCCCAAGGAAATAACCTCCGAAAAAAGGGTACTCTCACATCCGGGAACCGAAGATCTGGGAATCGAGGGGAAAGATTCCGTAAAAGACCGTGCCCTCCTCGTCGGAGCTCCGGAATCCGACCCGGCCACCCAGGTATTTCTCCCCCAGCAAACGGATGCTGTAGGTGCCCAGACCCCTTCCCGTGCCCTTGGTCGTGAAGGAACGCTGAAAGATCTGAAGCCGGACATCCGCAGGAATCACGCCCGGATTGTGGACTTCGAAACAAACATCCCCGTTGTCGGAAAAGCAGTGCAGGGTCACGGTTTCCCCCTCCGATACGGCCTCCAGGGCATTTTTGACCATGTTACCCACCACCCGGTACAGCAACACCGGATCGCTCCGGAAGCTCAGATTTTCCGATTGGGGATGCACACGCAATTCCCGGCGACGCCCCACCTCATGGTTGCGGTACAGGGAAGCGATCTCCCGGAGAAGTTTTCCCGACTCCATCTCCTCCGTGTGGACCCGAAGCTCTTTGTTTTCGGCCATCACGAGCTGCCGGTACGATTCGATCTCCTCCAGCATTTTCTGGGAGAACTCCTTCAGCAACGCCTGAATTCCGGGCAAATCTTCCGAGGCGGAATCGTTCAGCAGATCGGCCAGGCCGCTTAGTCCGGCCGCGGTGTTCTTGGCATCGTGCAGAAATACGTGCTCCAGGACCTGCCTGCGCTTTTCATCGCCGATGTCCTCGATGGAGAAGAGGGTGAACAGGTCTCCGTCGATCTCGATCGGAATGGTGGTTACCCGGAGGTCCAGCGCGCGTTGATCCTCGTCCAGGGTGATCCGGCATTCCTCCACATCGCCGAATCCGACCAGTGCACTCAGGATGGCCCGCACCGCACCGCATTCCTTGCAAAACGGCGTCGTTCCACACCCACCGGGATTCTCAAAGGCATGCAGACAGCCGACCGCCTCACCGACCCGTTGCCCGAGAACGATCTGGAGATCCCGTGCCTGGCTCAGATCCAGGAAGGCCTGGTTGGCGAAGACCACCTGGCGGGTTTTGTTCAGAATGACCACCCCCACGGAAATCCCGTCGAGAATGGAAATCAGGAGTTTGTCCTCCGTGATTGCCTTCGCCTGTCTCCGGATGTGCATCATGTCTTCCCGCTCCGCCGGAGCGAAGGAAGTGAACAACTTCTCCTTTTCCGTCTTCATGTTCCTGCCTCCAAAGATAGCACTCAAAATGAGACAACAAAATATCAGTTCGTCACAAGGACCTTTCCGACAACGCAAAGCAAAAGGGGCCGCCCCGAATGAGACAGCCCCTTTGCACGATTTTCTTAATGTCCGTCAACCCAGATAAGTCTTGAGCAATTTGCTCCTCGAAGTGTGGCGGAGACGGCGAATGGCCTTTTCCTTGATCTGCCGCACGCGTTCGCGGGTCAGACCGAATTTCTCACCGATTTCTTCCAGTGTCATTTCCTGGGTGCTGATCCCGAAGAACAGCTTGATGATGTCCCGCTCCCGTTCGGTCAGTGTGGCCAGGGCCCTGTCCACCTCCCGGGAAAGAGACTCATTGATCAATGTGTTGTCCGCGTTGGGCGAATCGTTGTTCACGAGCACGTCCAGCAGACTGTTGTCCTCACCGTCGACAAAGGGTGCGTCCACGGATACATGCCGGCCCGAAACCCGGAGCGTGTCTGCCACCTTCTCCTTGGGCAGCTCCAGGGCTTCCGCAAGTTCTTCCGGTGTGGGGGTCCGTTCGTATTCCTGCTCAAATTTCGAGAACGCCTTGTTGATTTTGTTCAGAGAACCAACCTGGTTCAGCGGAAGGCGTACGATTCTTGATTGCTCTGCCAGTGCCTGGAGGATCGATTGCCGAATCCACCACACCGCATAGGAAATGAATTTGAAACCCCGGGTTTCGTCGAATTTCTCCGCTGCTTTGATCAGTCCCAGATTCCCTTCGTTGATCAGGTCGGGCAAGCTAAGCCCCTGGTTTTGGTACTGTTTCGCCACGGAGACGACAAACCTCAGATTCGCTCTTGTGAGTTTTTCGAGGGCGGCCCTGTCACCTTTCTTGATCCGTTGAGCCAATTCCACCTCTTCCTCCACAGTGATCAACTC
Organism: Bacteroidales bacterium; assembly: GCA_041393235.1. Classification (GTDB taxonomy): domain Bacteria; phylum Bacteroidota; class Bacteroidia; order Bacteroidales. The sequence continues at coordinate 94,616 of JAWKKO010000008.1, read as the reverse complement.
TTCCTTACCAATCTCCTGCAAATACTTGTCCAACGAAGCGCTTTCCCGATTGGTAATGGATTTTGTGATCTTTAACTGTCTCATTTACTCCTCTCAGTCGTATTAATTAAACGTAAAATCCATGCAAATTTACCCGCTAATGGAATACGAATCAAATTTATTTACATTCCAAATGCATAATATGCGCGGGCACCCCGGTGATCGATCCCTTCGATGATCACCCCACCCTGGGCATCGTCCAGGATTTCAGAGATATCAGTAACGCTGTCCACCGGCCTTTTGTTCACGGTGGTCAAAATAAAACCTTCCCGGATCCCGACCTTCATGAACTTGCCCTCGCTCACCTGCGACACCCGGATGCCATGGGCGATGCCAAGGCTTCGTTTCTCTTTGTCGTTCAAGGCTTCGAACCGGGCTCCGAGGACATCCAGGACGTTGTTTTTCTGAACAAGATCCGTGCTGCCTTCGAGATTACGCAAAACCACGTCAAATTGTTTCAGTTTTCCGTCCCGACGGACCACAACTTTGACTTTCTCGCCCGGACGATACCGGGACACATGCTCCTGCAACTGGGCACCGCTGTTGACCGGGGCATCATTGACCGAAAGGATGATGTCCCCGTCCCGGATTCCGACCTCCCGGGCGGCACCGTCGGCCCGGGTGCTCGTCACAAACACGCCCTCGATTTTTTCAATCCCCTTCTCCTTGGCCAGTTCGGCGGTCACCTCCTGCACCGTGACCCCCAGGATGGCACGCTGCACGGTCCCGAACTCCATCAGGTCATTGACGACCTTCTGGACAATGCTGGACGGCACTGCAAACGAATACCCGGTGAAGGTTCCGGTGCGGCTGGCAATGGCCGTGTTGATTCCCACCAGCTCGCCCCGGGTGTTGATCAGGGCGCCCCCGCTGTTCCCGGGGTTCACAGCCGCATCGGTCTGAATGAAGGATTCGATGCCGAATTCCGACTGAAGGATGTTGATGCTCCGGGCCTTGGCACTGACGATCCCCGCCGTCACCGTGGAAGTGAGGTTGTAGGGATTGCCGATGGCCAGCACCCACTCCCCCAGCCGCAGGGCTTCGGAGTTGCCGAAGGGCAGGCTGGACAGGTTCGAACCGTCCACTTTCAGGAGGGCGATGTCCGTGGTGGGGTCGGCTCCGATCACCTCGGCCGTGAATTCCCGTTTGTCGTTCAAAACCACGGCCACCTCATCGGAGCCTTCAATGACGTGGTTGTTGGTTACGATGTATCCGTCCCGGGTGAGGATCACCCCGCTGCCGAATCCCAGGATGGGCGCCGGTTGCTGCTGGGGCTGCTCGCCGAAGAAAAATTCGTACAGGGGGTTGGCTGCATATTCCCGGAACATTTTCGTCTTCACGTGCACGACGGCATGAATGCTCTGCTCCACCGCTCCGGTGAAATCCGGTGCGGCACCCTCCCCTTCTCCGGGCAGATTGACGTACCGCATGCGCTGTTCGGCTTGAGGAACCTGGATGACAGCCGGTTCGGGCCGTAGGAAACGCGCATACACAAACACGGCGATCAAAGCCCCGGCAAACACCAGCAACACCGTCCCGAAGATTTTTGTCAATTTCATAGGTTCAATCATTTATGTCTATCTTTGCACTCGGCAGTCCGTTCCAAGGTACGACACATCTGCAAGGAGATCATCGATCCGGACCGGCAATGCACTTCTTTAACCTTTTTTAACGATTCAACCCCTTGGAGTGTTCGTTTTCCAAATACCACGGAACCGGAAATGACTTCATCCTCATCGATGGACGCGGCCAGGAAACCGGCTTTCTGACCGAACCGGTCATCCGTCACCTGTGCCACCGCCGGTTCGGCATCGGGGCAGACGGACTCATGGTGCTGCTCCCCGATGAAAAAACGGATTTCCGCATGCTTTATTTCAACGCCGACGGGAAGGAAGGCAGCATGTGCGGAAACGGAGGACGGTGCCTGGTTTCCTTTGCACATCGCCTGGGCGCCTGCGGGCCTGAAGCCCGGTTTGTGGGTGTGGACGGAACCCACGAGGCCAAGGTCCTCCCCGGCGGAGAGATCGAACTCAGACTCAAGGCGGTGGACCGCATCCAACCCCTCCCCGACGGCTACCTCCTCGACACCGGGTCGCCCCACTTTGTCCGGTTCGTGAACGGACTCGGGTCCATCGACATGGAAAAGGACGGGCGGAGCCTCCGGTGGGAGGACCGGTTCGCCCCGGGCGGCGTCAACGTGAATTTCGTCGAAATGCTTCCCTCCGGACATTTGGCGGTGAGAACCTTCGAACGCGGTGTGGAGGCGGAAACCTACTCCTGCGGAACCGGCGTCACCGCCAGCTCCCTGGTGGCCGCCCTTCGCGACAAACCGGGCCCAGGCCGACGGGTGGTGGAGACCCTGGGCGGAACCCTGGAGGTCCGCTTCCAAAAAACATCCGACAACGATTACCGGGAAATCTTTCTGATAGGTCCGGCCGTCCATGTCTTCGACGGCACCTTGCACCTGCCGGTTGAACCGACCGAACCCCGGAACGCACCCGGTTCCTGATACGTCGTCGGTTCAGAAACGTCGTCGGTTCAGAAACGTCGTCGGTTCAGAAACGTCGTCGGTTCCAGACACGTCGCCGGTTCCAGACACGCACCAATTCTCGTCACGAGCCGTAGACACCGGGCCGGCGAAAGCCCCGTCCCTCGTGCTCCTGCAATTTGGCGGCAAAGGCGAGGATGCGGTCGAAATCGATTTCCGGCTCCTTCGCCAACCGGGCTGCCTTGCGGGTCATGATTTTCTGCAGCAGGTTCATCTTCTTGATGTTCAATTCCCCGCCGAAAAAACCGCTGGCCAGTGCATGCTCCACAAGCCGGTCTGGGAAAGCCCTCTGAATCAACTCCTTTTCATCCGCATCCGGATCCATGCAACACACGAACAGTCCCACCTGCTTCTTCAGCAGGGTCTCCAGATTGCCCTCGCAGAATTGGAAAACCGAACGTTGGATCATTCCTTCGTGAATGGAACCCCCGATGATGATGATGTCGTAGGGATCGAGATGGAACCGGCGCCGACGGGAGATCCGCACCATTTCCACGCCATTTCCAAGCCCTTCCTTCAGTTTGGTGGCACATTGTTCCGTGCAGCCGAGGGTGGTGGAATATGCGATGAGTGTTTTCAAGCAGAGTATTTCAGGGCCTCAGGCCAAAAATACAGCTTTTCCCCTTCCCTCCAAACATTCCCCCCCTTTATAAACTTAGCATACTTTACAAACTCCTTTCAACGTTACCAACTTTATAACTTTATAAACTTTATTCAACTTTTCCCCTATCTTTACGTAGGAAAGCTAAAACAGATCACTCATGTCACACGGTCACGGAGGTCACGGAGGTCATGGAGGTCATGGCGACGGAGAAGCCAGAAGACTCCCCATCATCAACGACGGAGCCAAGAAAAAACGTTCCCAGAAAAAATACCACCTGCCTGTCATCGGTCACTTCGCCGACCGGAGCGTGGAATTTGAAAGCATCATCCAGGCCGAAGAGATCACCGGCATCAACTACACCCTGATCTTCGAAGCCTGCATCGGCAAAATCTACAAAGCCAAGAACGTCCACTGGGAATTCAAAAAAGGCAACCACTACATCAAGTACAAAGCCTTCTACATCAACGCCCAGGACAACTACCACCGGGTTGGCGGTTTTAATGGGTAGGAGTGTAAGAGTTTGTAAAGTTTATAAAGTTATAAAGTTTATAAAGTTTGTAAAGTTTGTAAAGGCGGGTGCCTGGATTGGGGGTGACGAATCTACCCTTGATCGATGCAAACAAAATCTTCCCTACCCTTATTTTCAAAGCGTTCCGGATGGATTTCAACCAGCTGCGCAACCATTGCCTATTCCGCAAATGACGTCACTGAAAGTATGGAGTAGATCAATTGCTGGGCTTTTGTACATTTACTTGGAAATGATTTCCATAATCTCTATAGCGGGTTTTTTGCATTCTTCTTTCGATAGTGAAAGGTCAAAAGCCTCATTTAGTACATCCCGCACGATTGTTTGTGATCTTTCAATGGGATTGCGCTTGAATGGGAAGTGAATCCCGGTAATAATATGGAAAGCAATATCGTTTGCTTCAGTTTCATAATCATTTAGGTCAACAATTTCTTTTCTTCTTGTTCCAAGTGGATTCCACGTGGATAGAATTTTCTTTATTTCTTCAATATCAAGCTTCGATAATTTGTTGTTCTCCCTCATTTTTATGCAAATAGATTTAGGTTCTTCAGCAAGAAGCACAGTTCATTGTTAGGCATTGTTATTCTTTTTCATTTTAGTCCTCATTGCAGAACATGGTGAACTTGAAGACATAAATTGAGTCTCCTCGAATGATTTTGTATTTAAGAGAATTTAGATCCTTTGATATCGAATCTCCTTCTTGTAAATAGTCGAAAATTCCAGATCTCTCGGCATGGAAACGTTTCTCAGCGGATTTCGAATTTCCCGTTGAAACTACTATAGTAGGATACATATCTCCTTTAACATAAAACTTCTTAGTTACAATTCCATGTAATGATGAGGACTTCTCTTTTTCAATCGTTTTAATGCATCTTTTCTCCCAATCAGGATTATGGATAAGTATTAAGACAATCCCAATCAAAGAGATTATAATGATTGGTCTGTATCCGTTTAATTTGCTCACTGAAATGTGTTTCTAATAATGCCTACCTCTCACATATATCAACCACTTTATAACTTTATCATTTCCTTTCCCACTCCTTTACAAACTTTACAACTTTACAAACTTTACAAACTATAGGTCGTACTGCTTGTTTCGCCTCCCCGCCCGGTCCAGTTCGTGTGAAAATACTCCCCCCGGGGCCGGTCGGTCCGTTCGTAGGTGTGGGCGCCGAAGTAGTCGCGCTGGGCTTGCAACATGTTGGCGGGCAGTCGTTCGGACCGGTACCCGTCGAAATAGTTCAGGGCGGTGGTGAAGGCCGGCACGGGAATCCCGTTCACCAGGGCGGTGGCCACCACACGGCGCCATCCCTCCTGGGCCGTTTCCATTTTCTCCTTGAAATAGGGATCCAGCAGGAGATTGGGCAGGGCCGGGTTTTTCGCGAAGGCATCTTTGATCTTTCCGAGGAAGACCGAACGGATGATGCACCCTCCCCGCCACAGCAGGGCAATGGCACCGTAATCCAGGTCCCACTTGTACTCCTTGGCGGCTTCCCGCATGAGGGTGTAGCCCTGGGCGTAGGAAACGATTTTTGCCGCGTAGAGGGCTTTCTGGATGTCGGCCAGAAAGGATTCCCTGTCTCCGTGGAATTCGGGTTTCGGTCCCGACAGGACTTTGGAAGCAGCCACCCGTTCGTCCTTCAGGGCCGAGAGGCAGCGGGCGAACACCGATTCCCCGATGAGGGTCAGGGGAATGCCCAGGTTCAGGGCCTCGATTCCGGTCCATTTGCCGGTTCCCTTCTGTCCCGCCGTATCCAGGATCTTTTCCACCAGGGGCTCCCCGTCCTCGTCGGTGTATCCCAGGATGTCCCGGGTGATTTCCATGAGGTAGGAATCCAGGTCGCCCTCGTTCCACCGGGCGAAGGCTTCGTGCATTTCCTTGTGGTTCATGCCCAGAAGGTTCTTCATGAGGAAATAGGCCTCGCTGATCAGCTGCATGTCGCCGTACTCGATGCCGTTGTGGACCATCTTCACGAAATGACCGGCGCCATCCCGGCCCACCCAGTCGCAGCAGGGCGTGCCGTCCTCCACCTTGGCGGAAATGGCCTGGAAGATGTCCTTCACATGGGGCCAGGCCGCGGGACTACCTCCGGGCATGATGGAGGGACCCAGCAGGGCGCCTTCCTCGCCGCCCGATACCCCGGTGCCGATGAACAGCTTTCCCCGGGCCTCCACGAGCCGGGTCCGCCGGATGGTGTCCGGAAAGTGAGAATTTCCCCCGTCGATGAGAATGTCGCCCTCGTCCAGGAGAGGAAGCAGAAGCTCGATGAAATCATCCACGGGACCGCCCGCCTTCACAAGCATCATCACCTTCCGGGGACGCTCCAGGGAGGCCACAAATTCCTCCAGGCTCCGGGCGCCCAGGAACTTTTTTCCCTTGCCCCGTCCGCTCATGAAGCTTTCCACTTTTTCCACGGTCCGGTTGTAGACGGCCACGGTGTATCCGTTGCGTTCCATGTTCAATACCAGGTTCTCCCCCATGACGGCGAGTCCGATGAGTCCGATGTCTGCTTTTTGTTTCATTTGAATGGTTGGTTTCTTGTTTTTACAGGTTCGTATTACATGCAGGAGTCGGCCAGAACCGAAAACCCCAGGTGCTCCAGGATGTCCACCATCTCCCGGTAGGCCTGGAACATCCGGACCGTGTATGCCTGGGGTTCCCGCCGCAGGGGGTAGTTTCCGCGAAGGGCTTCAAAGGCCTCGGGACGATCGCGAAGCGTACGGTCGTCCCGTCCCACATCGTAGGTGGTGCGATAGATGTCCCACAAAATCTCTTCCTGACTCCCGTCGGAGATGTCCGCATGGATCATGCTTTCGCCCGGAAGGGGAAGATCCACCGGCGACCACTGGTCCAGGCCCAGTCCGAACGTGCGGCTCAGGGCCCGCACGGTCATTTCCGTTCCCTTGGCCTTCCCGTCCAGGGAATACCCCGCGATGTGGGGGGTGGCGTAGGCCAGGGCCGACAACAGTCCGGCGGGTACGTCGGGTTCGGTTTCAAACACGTCCAGCACGGCCGCTGCCAGGTGTTCCTTCGCCAGGGCGTCCGTCAGAGCGGCCCCATCCACCACCGGTCCCCTCGAACTGTTGATCAGGATGGATCCCGGTTTCATCGAGGAAAGAAATTCGCGGCCGGCCAGGTGGAAGGTGTTGTCGGACCCTCCCCGGTTCAGGGGCACATGGAGGGTGACGATGTCGGAGTCCTTCAGCACGGTGGCCAGGTCCACATAGCCTTCCGGTCCCTCTTTTCTTGCCCGGGGAGGATCGTTTTTCAGGACATGCATGCCCAGCATGTGAGCCGCGGCCGCCACCTTGCTTCCCACGTGTCCCACCCCCACGACGCCCAGGGTTTTGCCTTTCAGGACAAACCGGCGGGACCGGGCCAGAGCCAGCAGGACGGAGACGACATACTGCCGGACCGAGGCCGAATTGCATCCCGGCGCGTTGGTCCAGGCGATCCCCGCCTCGTCGCACCAGGCGGTGTCGATGTGGTCGTAACCGATGGTGGCCGAGGCGATGAAGCGAACGGGGGTGCCCTCCAGGAGGACCGGTCGCACACGGTCCAGGTCCGGGTCGGCAGGGCATCGGCCTCCATCAGGTCGGCACGTGTGATTTTTCCCCCGGGAAGGAAGGTCACCCGCGCCCGGCCCTCCAGGGTCCCTTTCAGAAAAGGGATTTTGTCATCGGCAACCACTCGGATCATTGTCTTTCCATTTGTTTGTTGTTTGCTTCTTTCTCTCTCACCATGCGAAACCTCATCAGCCCGCCGCAAAACGCTCTTTCCAGGACCACAGGCCCAGGGCCGGATTGGAGATGAAAAACACCTCCTCGCCGTCCGGCATCCGGTTGAATCCCTCCTTCAGCCGGCCCGGATCGTACCGGTCCGTCATAGCGGCAAGGGAGGCATAGCCGTACCCCACGCCGCGGATCTCGGCTTCGCTCAGATGCCCTGGGCAGTAGGTCACCCCGAAACGTCCTTCGGAGGATCCAGTGGATCAGATGGGCTGCGGCGCTCAGGTTGTTTGCAGTTCCTTCTCCTCCTCCACGGCCTGCCGGACTTCCTCCGAGGTCCGGTACCCGTATTTGCGGATGAGCCGGTCGATTTCCTTGTCCTCCCCGAATTCTTCCAGTCCCGGCGCCAGAACGATCAATTCCCCCCGTCGGCCATGGCCATCCGGGTCCGGTAGATGCTCTTGTTTCCCAGCCAGGTGCTCCGGAATTCCCGGGGATCGAGGTAGACCACCACCTTGTCCAGGGGTTTTTCCAGCATGTCGAAATTCACCTCCAGCGACAGGGCCGCGGCCCTTTCAAAGCAGGTCCGGTCGTCCCCGATAAAAGCCCCGGACCACGGTCCCCCCGTCCGAGGCCCCGACCACCGTGAGGACATACACCAGGGGCAGCTCCTGTGCGAATTCCCGGCTGGCATAATCCAGGACGCGGCGGACCGGCGTGTCGGCCCGCCCCATGATCCGTTCCATGCCGTACACGGCGCCCAGGTAATGGCTCCGGTTGATGCCTTCGGCGCCGCCCGTCCCGACGAACACATTCTTGTTGTGGTTCGCCATGCCGATCACCTCGTGGGGCACCACCTGGCCGATGGAAAGGATCAGATCGTGTCCCCCTTCGACCAGCAACCGGTTGACCTGGGCGGGCCAGGCATGGTTCACCCGTCCCCCGGACACCTCCTGCACATAGGAGGCGGGCACCTCCCCAGGGGTGCGGAGATCCCTCCGCCAGTCGTGGACCCGGAACCGGTCGGCCGGGACCGAAGGAAACATGGACCGGATCTCGTCGGGTCGCATGGGCCGGTGGGTTCCCAGGGCAGGCAACATCGGTGAGGTCCTCCCCGTACCGGTCGTGCACCATTCCGGTGAGCAGGCCGGCGTGACTGTGCAACCGGGTGATGTCCGGAGGAAGGGCCAGCGCCCAGTGCCAGGGACCCAGGGCATCCAGGGCCTGGTTCAGCCCTTTCCGGAGGTCGTCCCGTGAAAGGACCGTGTCTTTTCCTCCTTGTTCGAAGTACATCATGGCTGCCGGCTTTTTTCGTGTTCTTCCTTCCGCCTCAGACTCCCCGCAGGCGGAATACCCTCCGTCCACCGGGATGACGATCCCCGTGACGAACCGACTCATGTCAGACAGGAGGTAGAGGACCGTCCCGGTGAGATCGGCGGGTTTCGCCGAACACCCCCATGGGCGTGCTGGCAATGATTTTCCCTCCCGCGGGGTGAGCTGTCCATCCTCCCCGGTGAGCAGGAACCGGTTTTGCTCAGTGAGAAAAAAGCCGGGGGCCAGGGCGTTGACCCGCACGCCGGATTTGCCGAAGTGCACGGCCAGCCACTGGGTGAAATTGTTGACGGAGGCTTTGGCCGCCGAGTAGGCGGGGATTTTTGTCAGGGGACGGAAGGCGTTCATGGAAGAGATGTTCAGGACCACCCTTGCTGCCGCTGGACCATGTCCCGGGTGTACACCAGGGTGGGCAGCAGGGTGCCCTTGAAATTCAGGTCGAACACCTTCTGGAACCCCTCGGGCTCCAGGCCGAAAAAGCTCCGTTCGAGGTGCTCCAGATCCTCCTCGGCGATCTGTTCCACCTGGGTGGTGGCCTGGGGAGCGTTGCCTCCGGCCGCGTTGAGCAGCAGATCGACGGTCCCCACCCGGGCGTCGATCTCCTTCTTGACGGCCTCCAGGGAATTCTTGTCCAGGACATCGGCTCCGAAGCCGAAGGCCTGGCCCCCGTGTTCGTCCCGGATTTCCTCGGCCGCCTCCCGGGCCACATCCTCCCGGATGTCGAGGAGCACGGGGATGACCCCGGCCGATGCCAGTCCCCGGGCCATGGAGGATCCGAGCACGCCCGCTCCTCCGGTGATAACGCAAATTTTTCCGGTCAGATCCCGGTACGCCGATTTTTTCATAGGTGCATGTGTTGTAGGTTTTGATCAGGTTCCATGTTTTCGCGGGTGATGATGTCGATGGGCATCCATTGCAGGAGCGACGGTTCGCGCTTGTGTGCCAGCCACTGAAACAGCGTGACCAGTCCTTTGAAGGCCTGTTCCTCCGGATGCTGGGAGATGAGAAAATCGATGCGTCCCTCCCGGAGATGGTCCAGGTTTCCGGGCACCAGGTCATAGCCCCCGAGGCGCAGGCCGGTGACCTTCCGGTCGGCCAGGTAGCTGGCCAGGACATGCACCCGGGAGCTGGTCACAAAGATGCCGTCGATCGCCCTCGAATCCAGCAATTCGTCCATCCGGCGGCCCAGCTCGCCCAGGTCCTCCCCCATCAGGTTCACCGTGTCGATGCTGCCCTGCCACTGGGGCTGGGTTCCGAAGTAGTCCCGGAACCCCGCCTCCCGGGCCAGGACATGGCTTTTGGGATGACGGCCCGCCAGCACGTTCACCAGGGCCAGGTGCCCGGACCCGTTCAGTCCGTACTGCATCAGGTGCGCCCCCACCCGTCCGCTCCGGAACGCGTCCTGCCCCACGTAACTCAGCACGTCCGGACACTCCAGATGGGAATTGAACAGCACCACGGGAACACCCAGGTCGCGGAGGCGCTCCACGAACCGGACCGACTCATCGGGAAAAACGGGCGCAAAAAGAACGCCGTCGCAGGCCGTCCAGTCCACGTCAGCGACAAGGCGCAGAAAATCCTCCTTCCGGAAGGGAGGGTGCTCGTGGATGTCGGCCCGGACCTGAAATGGGGACAGTTCGTGCAGGGCCCGGTCCACGCCGTGGCGCGGCAGGGACCAGAAGGCGTGGGGTCCCTCCTGCCCGGGCATCAGCACGGCAAAGCGGAATTGCTTCTTCAGGGACAGCTTGCTGGCCATGGCATCGGGGGTGTAGGCATGCTCCTTCAACAGCCGCCGGATCCGGTCCCTCGTGACCGGGGACACTTCCCCCCGGTTGTGGATGACCCGGTCGACGGTTCCGGGGGAAACGCCGGCAAGGCGGGCGATGTCTTTGATGCGGACGTTGCTCATGGTGGTGCACACAAATTTAGGAAAAATAGGGCGTCTCCGTAAAAAAACACCTATTTTCGTGTACGAACACGGAAATCCGTGGATACGCACCAAAACCTTGGCAACATGCAACTCGAACGCCTCTCCCTGGGCATCGGCGACCGTTTCGGAAAACAGGGCGCCGCCCAGCTCGCAGCCCTGGAACAGGCACACGACCGGGGGGTGGAAGTGATCCCCGTCTGGAACAAATCCCACCGGGAACACACCTCATCGGCAGCCGACCCGAAGACACGGCGCGGCAGGCACGGCAGGCCGTGACGGAACGGAATTGGAAGGGCGCCTTCCATGTGGATGCCGATCACATCACCCGGGACACGGTGACCCCCTTCCTGCCCCATGCCGATTTTTTCACGCTCGATGTGTCGGAACACATCGGCCGCCCTCCCGACCCCGCCCTTCGGGAAGCCTTCCTTACCGCATGCTCCGGCCTTCGGGGCGAACAGCACCTTCGGGGCAGGCAGCGTCCCCTGTCGATAGAACCCGGGATGGCGGACCGGATGGCGGACCGGTTTCTGGGGGCCATCGCCGAAGCAGACGGCCTGTACAGGCGGATTGCCGGGAAAAGGGCGAAGATTCCTTCATCGCGGAAATCTCCCTGGACGAAGTGGACCGGCCCCAGACACCGGTGGAGTTGCTTTTCCTGCTCGGATGATTGGTTTTCTGGAAATCCCCGTCCAGACCATCGCGCCCGGTTCAGCGGACAGTTTTTGAAAGGCGTGGATTACGTCGGGGATCCGGCTCTGTTCCGGCGTGAATTTGAAGACGATTTGCTGGTGGTCGCCCACGCGGTGAGGGAATTCGGTCTGCCCGGGAACCTGAAGCTGAGCATCCATTCGGGCAGCGACAAATTCAGCATCTACCCGGTCATGGGGGAACTCGTGCAGACCCACCAGGCGGGTCTTCACGTGAAAACGGCAGGCACCACCTGGCTGGAGGAGGTCATCGGACTGGCCCTGGCCGGCGGGGATGCCCTGGACCTGGTCCGGGACATCTATGCGGGTGCCCACGCCCGCAGGGAGTCCCTGTGCGCACCCTATGCCCACGTGGTCCGGATCGATCCGGCCCGGCTGCCCGCCCCGTCGGAATTCCGCTCCTGGAACGGGACGAAGGTGGCGGATGCCCTGCGGCACTGCCCCGAATGCCCGGGGTACCGGTCCGACCTGCGCCCGCTGTTTCACGTGGGCTACAAACTGGCCGCCGAAGCCGGCTCCCGTTTCCTGGATGCCCTGAACCTGCACCGGGACCTGGTGGCAGAGCAGGTCCGCACGAACCTGTATGACCGGCACATCGCCCGGTTGTTCAACCTGACATGAACATGAAACCATTCGCCGACGAGGATTTCCTCCTGCACAACGACACGGCCCGACGGCTGTACCACGAGGTGGCGGCCCCCCTGCCCATCATCGACTACCATTGCCATCTGGACCCGGGGGCCATGGCCCGGAACGACCGCTTTGAAAACCTCACCCGGATCTGGCTGGCGGGCGACCATTACAAATGGAGGGCCATGCGGGCCAATGGCGTGGCGGAACGGTATTGCACCGGCGATGCCCCGGATGAGGAGAAATTCAGAGCCTGGGCCGCCACCGTGCCCGCCACCCTGCGCAATCCGTTGTACCATTGGACCCACCTGGAATTGCAGCGCTATTTCGGGATCCGGGACCTCCTGGGCCCCGACACGGCCGATTCCATCTATGAGGAGGCAAACGCCCACTTGTCCGGAGACGGATTCAGGGTGCGGGACCTGATCCGGCGCATGAAGGTGGAGGTGATCTGCACCACCGACGATCCGGTGGACGACCTGTCCCACCACCGGACCCTTCGCGAGGAAGGATTCGAAACCCGGGTCCTGCCCACCTGGCGTCCCGACCGGGCCATGGCGGCGGAAGACACGGCCGGTTTCAACCGCTACCTCGATTCACTGGAAGCTTCCTCCGACACGGACATCCGCACCTTCATGGATTACCTGACGGCCCTGGGCAGGCGGCATGATTATTTCCATGAGCAGGGGTGCCGGATCTCCGATCACGGATTGACCTCCTTTTTGCCGACGACTTCGATCACCTGGAGGTGGAGAAGATCTTCGTCAAACTCCGGGACGGCCGGACCCTGAACGAACCGGAGGTCCGCCGGTTCAAATCCGCCGTTCTCTTCGAGCTGGCAGTGATGGATCAGGAAAAGGACTGGGTGCCAGCAATTCCACGTGGGCGCCCTGCGAAACAACAACAGCCGGCAATTCCACGAACTGGGTCCGGACACGGGCTTCGACTCCCTGGGCGACGAACCCATGGCCGCGGCCATGAGCCGGTTTTTCGACCGGCTCGACCGGACCGGACAGCTCGGGCGGACCATCGTCTACAATTTGAATCCGGCCGACAACACCCTGATCGCCACCATGCTGGCCAATTTCAACGATGGCCAAATCCCCGGCAAGATGCAATTCGGCTCGGGCTGGTGGTTCCTCGACCAGAAGCAGGGCATCATCGACCAGCTGAATGTGCTGTCGGCCCAGGGGTTGCTGCGCCGGTTCGTGGGCATGCTCACCGATTCCCGCAGCTTCCTGTCCTACCCCCGCCACGAGTATTTCCGTCGGATTTTCTGCAATCTGGTGGGCGAGGACGTGGAAAGAGGAGAGCTGCCCAACGATCCCGGCCTCCTGGAACCGCTGGTCGCCGGGGTGTGTTATGCCAACGCAAAGGACTATTTCACGTTTTAATCGTACTTTTGCCTCCAGCCAGTTGATGCCTATGAGAAAGATTGCCTGGATTTTTTTCCTCTTCCTCTCCCTTTCGCTCCACGGTCAGGGAATCCGTGGCGAGATCCGGGACCGGGACGGAGAAGCCGTCCCCTACGCCGCCATTTTCATCAAGGAGCTCACCCGGGGCACAACCTGCAACGCACTGGGCCAGTTTGCCCTTCCCCTTCCCCCGGGGACCTACACCGTGTTTTTCCGCAGCCTCGGGTACACCGAAATCAGCAAAACCATGGTGGTGGAAGACGGCTACACCGACATCGCCATCACCCTGCCCCCCCAGACCTACATGATTCCCGAGGTGCGCATCAGCGCCAACGGGGAGGATCCCGCCTACTGGATCATGAGAAAAACCATCGGGCTGGCCAATTACCACCTCCACGAAGTCAGCGACTACCGGGCCCGGATCTACATCAAGGGCACGGCTTACTTCGACCGCATCCCCCGGGCCATTGCCAAACGGGTTCAGGTCAACGACTTCAAAATCAAGGAAGAAGAAGCTTACATGCTGGAATCCATGAACCAGGTTCAGTTCCACGCCCCGGACAAATACGACATGCGCGTCATCGCCTCCCAGAACACCCTGCCGGGCTACTCGGAAAGCGTGAACCCCATGGACTACATCAATGCCAGCCTGTACCAGCAGGAGATTCAGGGGGTGGTCTCGCCCCTGGCCCGCAATGCGTTTTCCTATTACCGGTTTGTGTTCGAGGGGACCTTCCTCGAGGGGACCCACGTGATCAACAAGATCCGGGTCGAACCGAAACGCAAGAGCCAGCAGATGGTTTCCGGGACGCTCTACATCGTGGAGGACCTGTGGTGCCTGCATTCGTCCGACCTGGAGGTGGAAACCATCGCCGGCACCCTCCACCTCGAACAGCTCTATGCCAATGTGATGATGGACGCCTGGCTGCCGGTGAACCACAAAATCCTGGCCGAGGTGGACATCGCCGGCGTGCTGGGCAAGGTGACCTACGTGTCCTCCTGACCTACGAGGAAGTGAACCTGAACCCCAACCTGCCGGAAACCTATTTCGAACCCACCACCCCCGCCGCCGCCCAGCCGGCGGTGGACACCTGCCGCAGGAGACCTCCCGGGAACAGGAAAAATCAACGAGCTGCTGGAGAAGGACGACCTCAGCAACCGGGATGTGGCCAAGCTTTCCAAGCTCATGGAGAAAGAAGCCGCCCGGAGTGTGGCGGACGAAGGGGGCGATCCCCTGAACCAGACAGGAACCAAGTTTTCCGTGGCGGACAGTGCCGTACGAAACGACTCCCTGTTCTGGAAGGAGTTCCGGCCCATTCCGCTGACACCGGAGGAACACCTGACCCTGCAAATCCGGGATTCCATCCTGGGAACCCAGAAACGGAGGTCCGATTCGGTCCGGGTGGTGCGTCGGCAACCCCAGCCGGTGAAGGACATCCTGCGGGGAAAGACCTACCGCAGCAAATTCGGGCGGTTTCGGTTCGGATACGGGGGGCTGATCGACGGCAGCATGCTCGACTACAACACCGTGGACGGCCTTGCCTACGGTCAGAACGTGCGGATCAACTGGAAACCGGACAGCGTTCACACCCTCCGCTCGAACCTGGATCTCTCCTATGCCTTCCACCGGAATGCGGGCATGCTACGCTGGGACACCGATTTGCTCTACGCGCCCCGGGCCCGGGGAAAGGTGGCTCTCTACCTTCGCTATGCCTCGGCCGATTTCAACGGGACCGGCGGAATCTCCCGTCCCACCAACATGGCCTACACCCTCTTCCTCCGGGAAAATCACCTGCGGATGGCGGAACAGGTGGAGGCCGCCCTGTACAACCGAATCGACATCACCAACGGACTGGTCCTGACCGCCCAGGTTGCAGCCGGAGAATACCGTCCCCTCGAAAATCATTCGGATTTCTCCTTTTTCTGGCAGAACCGGAGGGATTTCGCTCCCAACCTGCCGGCGGACCTTGCATCGGACAGTCCCTTCCTGCAACGGCAACGCCACCTGACGGGGGAAATCCGACTCGATTTCACGCCCCGGCAACCTTTCATCTACAGCAACTACCGGAAGGATCTCCGGGATTCCGACTGGCCCACCTTCTCGCTGGTGTACCGGCAGGCCCTGCCGGTGGACGACGGATGGTCCGACTTTTCCATGCTGGAAATGGACATCGCCCAACGCGTCGATGTGGGCCTGCTTTCTTCGCTGGACTGGACGGTGTCGGCCGGCGCCTTCCTGCAGGCCGACCGGATCCATTTTTCCCAGTTCCGGCACGCCAAATCCAATCCGCTCTGGGTGGACATGGCCGGGTTCGACCAGGCCCTGATCTTCCCGGAGTACTATGCATCCTCCACATCGCAGCACTGGCTGCAGGCCCATGCCCGCTGGAATTCTTCCTACCTGCTGATCAAGTTCCTGCCCTGGTTCAGCGAACGACTCTGGAAGGAATCCCTCCACCTGGGAATGCTGCACACCCCGGAACTGCCCAGGTATGTGCAGGTGGGCTACAGTCTGGACGAATTGTTTTTCCTGATGGATGTGGGCGTCTTTGCCGGCTTCCGGGACTGGGAATTCCAGGGGGTTCAGGCCCGGCTCAATTTCCGTTTTTAGGGGTTCCCTCCTCCAGAACCAGTCCGCGCATGATGAGGTATTGCGCCAGGATGTAGGTTGCCATGATCAGAAAACCCGCCTGGGGAATGTCGATCCGGAACTTGTTCAGCGCGATCATGCTGTCGGAGGAGACAAAGAGCAGGGAGCCGAAAAAGACCAGCTGGAACCCGGCGGCCGTCACCCGTCCTCTCCGGTTCAGCGCCATCACCGACATGCCGATCAGACTCAGGGCATAGACCAGGATGATGGGACGCATGAGTCCCTCCAGTCCCGGCCACAGATACAGATAGATCCCGGCCAGGTAGGCGGCAAAGGGGAGAATCCATGCCGGCTGCTTCTGCACCGGACCGGCGGAGGCGGTAGCGTGCCGGCGGGCAAAGGCCAGGATGTAGCAAACCTGGGCGGCGAAAAAGCCGCCCACCCCGGCAAAAAAGAAGGTTTCGGCCCGGTCCGAAAACATGAGCAACATGTCCCCCACCCAGGAAAAGAAGAAGGCCAGAACCGGCAGGACGGCCCGGTCCGTGCTCCGGCGAAACATCAGGAAATACAGGAGGATCCAGGGCATGATCAGGGGTTTGACCCAGTATTCCATCTGGATGCTCCCGGTGATCCGGCCGGTGAGTTCGACGGCCACGATGACCAGAAAGACGAGGTGAAGAAGGCGTTGTTTTGAGTTCATGATCGGAGGGTTTTGGGTTCGGGTTTGGTGGTTTTTTGGTTCGGGTTTGGAGGATTTTGGGTTCGGGTTTGGAGGTTTTTTTGTTCGGGGTTGGAAGATTTTGGGTTCGGGTTTGGAGAGTTTTTGATTCGGAGTTGGAGGGTTTTTGGTTCGGGGTTTGCGGTTCGGACAGGACAAGATACACTTTTCTCCCATGGGATGGATCCAGGTTTCCCTGGATTTGTGCAATCGATTGCTCTCCTTTTCGTACCTTTGCTTTGCATGCCGAAAAAACACATCACCATCCACGACATCGCCCGGGAGCTGAACATTTCCGCATCCACGGTGTCCCGGGCGCTCCGCGACAATCCGCGGATCAGCCGATCGACCCGGGAGGCCGTCCGGGCCCTGGCCGACCAGTACCATTTCAAACCCAACGTGCTTGCCTCTTCCCTTCGGAGCGGCCAGAGCCGGACCGTGGGAGTGATCCTGCCCCGCATCAACCGGAACTTCTTTTCCCAGGTCATCGGGGGCATGGAAAACATGCTGGCCTCGGCCGGATACCACCTCATCATCTGCCAGACCCACGAGAAGCTGAAGAAGGAAGTGGAAGCCATCCACACCCTGATCAACGCCCGGGTGGAAGCCATCCTCATTTCCGTTTCCATGGAGACCTCCGTGGCCGACCACCTGGACCTGATCCGGAAAAAGGGAATCCGCCTCTTGTTCTTCGACCGGGTCCCCGGCAAACAGGGCGCCGGCTCGGTGGCCGTCGACGATCAACTCGGCGCCTACCTGAGCGTGCGTCATTTGCTCGACCAGGGATACCGTCGCATCGTTCACATCTCCGGGGCGGCCCACATCAGCATCTACCGGGCCCGCCGGCAGGGATACCTGCAGGCCATGAAAGAGGCAGGGATCGATGTCCCGGACGAATGGATCCTGGAAGAGGAGCTCGTCACCGAGGGTGGCATGGAAGCCTTCCGGAAGGGAAGCCTCCTGGATCCCCAACCGGACGCCTATTTCTGTGCCGGGGATTTTGTGGCCCTGGGGGTGTTGCAGGCGGCCCAGAAAGCCGGCAAGAAAATCCCGGAGGAAGTGGGGATTTCCGGTTTTGCCAACGAGCCGTTCACCGAATTCCTGACCCCCTCCCTGACCACCGTGGACCAGAAAGGGAAGAAATGGGCCGGACCGTGGCCGACATGCTCCTCCGTTGTCTGCAATCCGACGGAAAAGAAACCCCGGGCTGCAAAGACGTGGTCCTTCCGCCCCGTCTCATCGTCCGGGAGAGCACCCGGCGAAACCCGAACAAAACAAACTGACGACATGAGCACAACGTACGAAATCCGGCATTCCACCCACCCCGACGATGCGCGTCACTACGGCACCGACCGTCTGAGAAAATCCTACCTTCTGGAGGAACTGATGAAGGAGGGAGAAATCCGTCTTGTGTATTCCATGGACGACCGCTTTGTGGTGGGAGGAGCGGTGCCCGCACCGGACCTGACGCTGGAAAGCATCGACCCGATGAAATCGGACCATTTCTGCCAGCGAAGGGAGCTGGGCATCGTCAATGTGGGCGGGAAGGCCCGGGTGACGGTGGACGGAACCCCCTACGAGCTGGCCTGCAAGGAGGCCCTCTATGTGGGCGCCGGTTCGCAAACGGTGCACTTCCACAGCCTGGAGAAGGAGTCCCCGGCCCGCCTCTACCTCAACTCCGGCTCCGGCCCACCGGAACCTCCCCTGCAGACACATCGCCAGAGGCCAGGCCGTTCGGAGCGAACTGGGCGACCCGGCCCAATCCAACGCCCGCACCCTCCACAAGTTGCTGGTACACCCGTCGGTGGAAACCTGCCAGCTGCAAATGGGGATGACGGAACTGAAACCGGGCAGTGTCTGGAACACCATGCCTCCCCACCTGCACGGACGGCGCATGGAATGCTATTTTTATTTCGAAGTCCCCCAAGGGCAGGCCGTCTGCCATTTCATGGGGGACCCGGAAGAGACCCGTCACCTCTGGCTGAAGAACGAGCAGGCGGTGCTTTCCCCGCCCTGGTCCATCCATCTGGCCGCCGGCACCAGCAATTACACCTTCGTCTGGGGCATGGCCGGTGAAAATCTGGACTACGGCGACATGGACATCATCGAACCGGACCGCCTCCGCTGACCGGCGGCACCGGTGCCGCCTTTGAAATCAATGCCAACCCAACCTCACCCCATTTGCAGCTTATGTCCACCGAACTCTTCGATCTCACCGGAAAACACGCCCTGGTCACCGGGGGAACCCACGGCCTGGGAATGGCCATCGCCCTCGGTCTTTCCCGGGCCGGCGCCCACATCAGCATCAATGACATCTCCCGGGAGAAACTGGACCAGGCCCGGGAGGAATACAAGAAAACGGGAACGGAGGTCCGCACGTTTCTTCTGGACGTCACCGACGAGGCCGCCGTGGACCGGGAAATCCCCCGCATGGAGGCGGAGGGCGGTCCCATCGACATCCTGGTCAACAACGCGGGCATCATCAAACGGATCCCCATCCTTGAAATGAAGGCGGAAGAATTCCGGCAGGTGCTCGACGTGGACCTGACCGGCCCGTTCATCGTGGCCAAGGCCGTGGCCCGGGGAATGATCCAGCGCAAGCGGGGGAAGATCATCAACATGTGCTCCATGATGAGCGAGCTGGGACGGGACACCGTGTCCGCATACGCAGCAGCCAAAGGCGGCCTGAAAATGCTCACCCGGAACATGGCCACCGAGTGGGCACGGCACAATGTGCAGGTCAACGGGATCGGACCCGGCTATTTTGCCACGAGCCAGACCGCCCCCATCCGGGTGGACGGTCATCCCTTCAACGATTTCATACTCCGCCGGACACCGGCGGGACGGTGGGGCGATCCGGCCGACCTGGAAGGCGCCGCCGTGTTTCTTTCGTCCCGTGCCTCGGACTTTGTCAACGGCCAAATCCTCTATGTGGATGGCGGCATCCTGGCCACCATCGGAAAACCGGACAACGAATCCTGAATTCAATCAAGCATCTGCGATTATGAAACAGCCACGTCCCGGCCGACCGGCCCCCCTCCTGCTCCCGGCGCTTCTTCTGATGGCCCTGGGGTGCACCCCGCCCGACGACCTGAACCTTCTGGTCGGTAATCCGCTGAACCTGAGCCGGCAGGACGAGCTCATCTGCCTGGTCCGGGACAGTGTCCTCCCCCGGGAGCGATCGACCCGGAATCTGCAACCCGTGGTCCTTGGCCCCGACGGGGTTCCTCTGCCTTCCCAGACCGACGACCTGGACCTGGACGGTTCCTGGGATGAGCTGGTGTTTCTGGTGGACCTGGCTCCCGGTGAGCAGAAGGAACTGACGATTTCCTTCGATGCCGGCACTGCGACCCACCGGTACCCGGTGCGCACAAACATCCGGCTGGGAGCCAACCTTCTGGGTTATCCCGACCTCCGGAACGGCGAGCGGCTGGAAGGGGTCAGCTACCACAACTACGAAGGCAAGACCAGCGCCCACTTCCTGATGGAAGGACCCGCCTGGGAAAACGATCGCGTGGGCTTCCGGAATTACCTGGACCAGCGCAATGGCATGGACATCTATGGCAAACGGACCCGCCGCATGGTGTTGGACAGTGTGGGCCTGCCGGGCGGACCCAGTTACCATGAGGCCGCCGAGTGGGGGATGGACATTCTCAAAGTGGGCACCAGCCTGGGAGCCGGGGGACTGGCCTGCCTGGCCGGGGATTCCCTGTACCGTGTGGGGGACCGGGGACGAGGCGACTTCCGCATCCTGTCGGAGGGTCCGGTCCGGAGCAGTCTTCGAGCTCCGGGCTAGCGCCGACTGGCCCGCCGGGAGGGGACCGTGGATCTGATCCACCGGATCGAAATCCGGGCAGGCATTGCGGTATTATGGCAGCCAGGTGAAATACGTCGCGGGTGGCCGGCAACTGGATCTGGTTCCGGGCCTGGTCAACATGAAACGCGACACACTCCATGCCGAACCATTGAATTCCGACTTCACCGCCCTGTATTCCCACGATCACCAGGCGGAGGACGGAAGCATGCTGGCCATGGCCCTGCTCTGCCCAAGGGAACTGGTCCGGGACTGGGGCACCACGCCCGATGAGGGTCCGGGCATCACCCAGACCGACTTCATCCGGCTCCGCGCCCAACCGGAGCACTGGACATCGTTCCGGTTCTATGCCCGGTGGGAGGGAGAGGATCCCCGGTGGACTTCCCCGGAAGAAGTCCGGGCCCACCTCACCCGGGAAGCGGATCTCTGGACCCGTCCCCCCGTCGTACACATCCGGCGGGTCTTGGATTCCGAAGAATAATCCGTACTTTAGTGCGCAATCGATTGTCTTCCCCATGAACCGACTGGATGTTGCTTTGCTCATGAGGGATCAGGGACTGGTGCCCCTGTTCTACGATCCCGATCCCGAAACCTGCAAATGGGTGATGTCGGCCTGTTACCGGGCCGGTTCCCGGATTTTCGAATTCACCAACCGGGGGGAGGGCGCCCACCTGGTTTTCCAGGAGCTCCGGGCGTGGAGCAAGGACGCCCTGCCGGGGCTGGCCCTGGGGGTGGGCTCGGTGGTGGAGGAAGGCACCGCCGCCCTCTACATGCAATCGGGGGCCCGGTTCATCGTCTCCCCCCTTCTGAACGAACGGATGGCGGAGGTCTGCAACCGCAGAAAAACCCTGTGGATCCCGGGTTGCGGAACGGCGTCGGAAGTGGCCCGGGCCGAATCCCTGGGGGCGGAAATCATCAAATTGTTCCCTGCGTCCTCCCTGGGCGGACCCGCCTTCCTGAGCGCCCTGCTGGGTCCCTGTCCCTGGTCCAGTTTCATGCCGTCCGGCGGGGTCAGTCCCACCCGGGAGAACCTGGCTTCCTGGTTCGAAGCCGGGGCGTTTTGCGTGGGGATGGGCTCCAAACTCATCACCGGTCCGGTGATCCGCGAGAAGGACAGCCGCCGCCTGGAAGAAACCACCGCCCAAACCCTGTCCCTCATCCGGGAGATCCGTGCCACCCTGTCCGGTTCGGCTCCCTCATCTCCTTCCCATGCCTAGGTTCCTTTTCCATTTGGTCCTGATGTGTCTGGCCGGACTGACCGCCACGGGCTGCAGGACCTCCTCCGACCACCGGGTGCTGAAGCTGGCCCACGGGCTCGATCCGTCCCATCCGGTGCACGATGCCATGGTGATGATGGCCGACCGGTGCGCCGAGCTCTCGGGGGGAAAGCTGCAAATCGAAATCTATCCGAGCGGACAGCTGGGTACGGAACAACAGTGCGTGGAGCTGTTGCAGATCGGAAGTCTGGCCATCACCAAGGTTTCCTGTGCCGTCATGGAAAGCTTCGCCGAAGAATTCAAGGTGCTGGGGCTGCCCTATGTGTTCCGGTCCAGGGAACACTCCTTTGAGGTTCTCGACGGACCCATCGGCAAGGAAATCCTGCTGAGTGCGGAGGATGTGTGGATCCGGGGCCTGTGCTTTTACGATGCGGGCAGCCGGAGTTTCTACACAAAGGACCGGCCCGTGGAAAAGCCCGAGGACCTGAAGGGATTGAAAATACGGGTCATGAAAAGCATCACCGCCATGGAAATGGTCAAGGCTCTGGGCGGCTCGGCCACACCCATCTCCTGGGGCGAGCTTTACACCGCCCTCCAGAGCGGGGTGGTGGACGGTGCGGAAAACAACCCGCCCAGCTTTTACACAAGCCACCACTACGAAGTCTGCCCCTATTACAGCATCAACGAACACACCATGGTTCCCGATGTCCTGATCATCGGGCAGAAGGTCTGGAACAAACTGAATGAGGAAGAAAGGACCTGGCTGCAGCAGGCTGCGGACGAATCGGTGGCGGTGGAGCGCAAACTCTGGGCGGCCTCCGAGGAAGAATCCCTTCAGAAGGTCCGGGAAGCCGGCGTGCAAATCCTGTACCCCGACAAAGCCCCCTTTGCGGAGAAAGTGGAACCCCTGCTGGACAGCTACGAAGACCAGCCCCTGTTGTATGATTTAATCACACGGATCCGACAGGTCCGCTAATCCCCTGCCCATGAAGATCCGGAACACCCTGGACCGCCTCCTGGAATCGACCCTGGTCCTTCTCATGTCCGCCCTGGTGCTGGACGTCCTCTGGCAGGTGGTGAGCCGGTACCTGCTCAGCTCCCCCAGCTCCTTCACCGACGAACTGGCGGGCTACCTGCTGATCTGGGTGGGGGTTCTGGGCGCTGCCTATGTGGCAGGCAAACAGGAACATCTGGCCATCGACATCCTCCTGCAACGGTCCTCCCCCCGCCGGCAGCGGATCCTCCGGATCCTCATCCACAGCTTCATCTTCCTGTTTGCGGCCAGCACCATGGTCCTGGGAGGCATTGTCCTTGTGTATTCAAGGTTTGCCCTGGACGTTCGTTCCGCCGCCCTGCAACTGCCCCTGGGGTATGTGTACATGATCCTCCCCCTGAGCGGTTTGCTCATCCTCTACTACGAAACGGTGCATCTGCTGGAAATCCGGAACGAGATGCGATCCACCACTGACACCGAAACCCCTGCCTGACCCATGGAAGTCCTTGTCCTCGTCCTGAGTTTTGTCCTCCTCCTCATTCTTGGGGTGCCCATCGCTTTTTCCATCGGCCTGTCCGGCATCCTGACCATGTTCATGTCCATCGACGCCCTGCCCTCCCTCACCACCTTTGCCCAGCGGATGGCCACGGGCCTGGACAGCTTCGCCCTGCTGGCCATTCCGTTTTTCGTCCTGGCGGGCGGGATCATGAACAGCGGAGGAATCGCCCAGCGCCTCATCGATTTCGCCCGGGTCCTGGTGGGGAAGTTCCCGGCCGGACTGGCCTTTGTGAACGTGATCGCCAACATGCTGTTCGGCGCCATTTCCGGATCGGCCGCGGCCGCCACGTCGGCCATCGGAAGCATCATGGCCCCGGAAATGAAAAAGGAGGGCTACGACGAAGCCTACAGCGCCGCCGTGAACATCACCTCGGCAACGACCGGACTCACCATTCCGCCCAGCAACATCCTGATCATTTATTCCCTGGCCAGCGGCGGGGCCTCCATCACCGCCCTCTTTCTGGCCGGATACGTGCCCGGCATCCTCACCGGACTGGGGATCATGCTGGTGGCCATGGGCATGATGATCCTGAAAAAGGAAGGCAGCCGGAAATTGTTTCGGACCCTGGCCCGGCTTTTCGTGTGGACCCTGGTTCTTTTGGCGGCGGGAGTCGGCCTCAAAGCCCTTCATGGAGCGGTTGCCCCATCGGCCTTCCGTCTGGTTCTGTGGGGACTCGGGCTGGCCGCCCTGGCGGCCGCCGTCGTCAAAAGCCTGCGCAACCGGGCTGTTTTTCTGCTTGCCCTGCGGAAGTTTCTTTCGGCCCTTCCCTCCCTCCTTCTTCTGGTCATCGTCATCGGAGGCATCGTGGCCGGATTCTTCACGGCCACGGAAGCTTCGGCGGTAGCCGTCCTGTATTCGTTGATCCTTGCCCTGATCTACAAGGAGATCGGATGGAAGGACCTTCCCGCCATCATTCTGCGGTCGGTTCGTACCACCTGCATCGTGTTGCTCCTGGTCGCCACCAGCATCGGCATGTCCTGGATCATGTCCTACGAAAACATCCCCCAGAACGTGAGTGCGGCTTTGCTGAATCTCAGCGACAATCCCTTCGTCATCCTGCTTCGATCAACACCATCCTGCTCCTGGTGGGCGTGTTCATGGACATGACGCCGGCCGTTCTCATCTTCACCCCCATTTTCCTTCCCATCGTCACCACCCAGCTGGGCATGGACCCCATCCATTTCGGCATCGTGATGGTGCTCAACCTCTGTGTGGGCCTGTGCACTCCCCCGGTGGGTTCCGTCCTGTTCATCGGCTGTTCGGTGGCCGGACTGAAGATCGAGCGGGTCATCAAACCCCTGCTTCCCATGTTTGCCGTGATGATCCTGGTCCTTCTCCTGGTGACTTACATCCCGGAGCTCAGTCTTTGGTTGCCCGGGAAACTTATCAAATAAGTCCCTGATTTTCCGGAACCAGAATATTTCCGTACTTTTCGTTCACGCGATACGGGACACCCATGAGCTCCTTCCTCCGCACGACCGAACTGCCCTGGTTCCTCACCGGCATCCTCGCCCTTGCCGTGCTGGTGTTGCTGTTTCTTTACTTCCGGAACAAACGGTCGTTGAAGAATTTCAACCTGGAAAAGCTGCTCGGTCACAGCCACCAGCACCGGAACATCCAGATCCTCCTCGACAGCATACCGGACTGGGCCTTCGTGAAAGACCACAAGCACCGCTTCGTTTTGTTGAACAAACGCACCACCGAAGTGACCGGCTTTCCGAACCCTTCCCATCTCCTGGGGAAGACGGAAATGGATGTGTTTCCTCCGGAACTGGCCCGCATCACCCTGGAGGAGGAAAAGGAAGTCCTAAGCCATGGAACGGCCCTGATCGACCGGATGTACCGGTTCCGCGACCAGGAGGGCAAATCGCACATGGTGAAAGCCTCCCTCATCCCCCTCAAGAACCCCCTGGGAAGGATCATCGGGCTGGTGGGGATCGGCCGCGACCTGTTCGACGATGCGTACAATGAGAATCGCCTCCGCGAGCTGTCGCTGGTCGCCTCGGGAACCGACAACGTGGTGGTGATCATGGACAAGGAAGGCAACTTCGAATGGGTGAACAAAGGCTTTGAAAAACGGTATGGCCACGACCTCAAATCCTTCGTGGCAAGAAAAGGCATGAACCTGCGTGACAGCTCTTCCAACGAAAACATCCAGGACATCATCACCGATGTATTGAAAAGCAAGCAGCCCCGCAGCTACAGTTCCAGCCTGGATACCGGGGATGGAAAGATGAACTGGTTCCAGTCCAACCTCACCCCCATCCTGGACGAAGCGGGGGAAGTCCGGAGCCTGGTGCTCATCGACGCCGACATCACGGCCATGAAGGAAGCGGACCTGAAAATCAGCCAGCAAAAGCAGAAGCTTCAGGAGCAGAAGGAAGAGCTGGAAAACATGAACAAAAGCAAGGACCGGCTCTTCTCCATCATCGCGCACGACCTCAAGAACCCGTTTCAGTCCATCATCGGATTCACCGATTTGCTGCGGAAAGAATTCACCACCTTCAGCGAATCGCAGATCGCCGAGTACCTGGATCTGATCCATGAAGCCTCCACCTCCGCCTACGACCTTCTGTTCAATCTGTTGGAATGGTCCCGGGCCCAGACCCGCTCCGTTCAGATCAAACCGGTCCGGCTTCCCCTGGATCTCGTGGTTCGGGAGATCCTTGGACAGCATCATCTGCAGGCAAGGAACAAGGGCATTCAACTGGAAAACCGGGTCGATCCTGAACTTGCTGCTGAAGCGGACCTGAACATGATCCGCACCGTGGTACGCAACCTGACCAACAACGCCATCAAGTACACCGACCGGGGGGGGACCGTCAGTTTCTCTTCTGCGATGGAGAACGGAAATGTTCTGCTGAGCATCCGGGATTCGGGGATCGGCATACCGGAAGACCGCATCAAAACTCTTTTTTCCCTGGAACACAGCAAGAGCACGGCCGGAACCGCCGGCGAGACGGGGACCGGGATCGGGCTCCTGGTGGTGCACGATTTCCTGGAGTTGAACCAGGGCAACCTCCGGGTGGAAAGCACCCCGGGAGCCGGATCCGTTTTTTCCATTCGCCTGCCCCGGTTTGCAGAGTAAGCGTATTTATTACGTTTACTTTTGATTTCCCACAAATGTTTCTTACATTCATGCCATGAATGTGCCCAGGCGTAGCATCAATCCGCACATTTCCGTGGATTGCGTCATTTTTGGATTCCGCACCGACTCTCTCCGGATCCTGCTCATTGAAAGGGATCTGGGAACCACGACGGGAAACCGGCGACAGGATTTCAAGCTGCCGGGAGATTTCATCAGTCCCAGGGAGGATCTCGATCTGGCGGCCTACCGGACCCTGGAGGAACTGACCGGCCTGCGCGACATCTATCTCAAGCCGTTCGCCGTGTTCGGCAAACCCACCCGGATTTCCAGTCCGGAAGACAAGCAATGGCTCTTCGAAACCACGGGTCATCCCGTCGACCGGGTGATCACCTCGGCCTACCTGGCCCTGATCAACATTTCCGAAGACCGGAAGCCGCCGGCCCTGCACCCCAATGCACACTGGGTTCGGCTCGACGAGCTGCCCTTCCTGGCCTTTGATCACCGGGACATCCTGGAAGAAGGATTGCGCCATCTGCAACAGGAGTTGCGGAACGAACCCATCGGGATCGAACTTCTGCCCGAGAAATTCACCCTCCGGCAGTTGCAGAATGTGTACGAGGCCATCCTCGGGCGCACCCTCGACAACCGGAATTTCCGGAAAAAGACCCTGCGGGCCAGCTACCTCGTCCAACTGGATGAAAAACAATCGGGGGTGGCCCACAAACCTGCCCATTTCTATCGTTTCGACAGAATGCAATACGAACAAAGCAAAAACAAATCCTTTGGTTTTCAATTTTAACTCAATCCAAGCCCCATGGTTCTCTTAGGTTACGATGTCGGTAGTTCGTCGGTCAAAGCCAGTTTGATCGACGCGGACACAGGCAGGTGCCTGGCCTCCTCCTTCTGGCCCAAAAAGGAAATGAAAATCAACGCTCCCGAGGCAGGCTGGGCCGAACAGGATCCCGAGCAATGGTGGCTGAACCTGATCCTGGCCACAAACGACGTGCTCCAGAGCTCGGAGATCGATCCCGCCACCATCGCCGCCATCGGCATCGCCTACCAGATGCATGGTCTCGTGCTGGTGGACAAGGATCTGGAAGTGCTGCGGCCCTCCATCATCTGGTGCGACTCCCGCGCCGTTCCCTTCGGGGACCATGCCATGCAATCCCTGGGAGAGGAACAATGTCTTTCCCACCTCCTGAATTCCCCCGGCAACTTCACGGCCTCCAAGCTGAGCTGGGTGATCATGAACGAACCGGAGATCTACGAGAAAGCCTACAAATTTATGCTGCCGGGCGATTACATCGCCATGAAGCTTTCCGGGGAGATCAACACCACCATCTCGGGTCTGTCGGAGGGCATCCTCTGGGATTTCAAGCAAAACAAGGCGGCCGATTTCCTCATGGACTACTACGGGATCCACCGCCACCTTGTCCCCGATCTGGTGCCCACCTTCTCCGAACAGGGTCGGTTGTCGGCCCAGGCGGCAAAGGAACTCGGTCTCGTTCCGGGCATCCGGATCGCCTACCGGGCCGGAGACCAGCCCAACAATGCCTTTTCCCTCCACGTGCTGGAACCCGGGGAGATCGCAGCCACGGCCGGCACATCGGGGGTGGTGTACGGGGTAAGCGACGAGGTGAAGTACGATCCCAAGAGCCGGGTGAACACCTTCGCCCACGTCAACCACAGCCCTGAACTCAACCGTCTGGGCGTGCTCCTGTGCATCAACGGCACGGGCATCCAGTATTCCTGGCTGAAGCAGCACCTGAGCAGCCGGGAAATGAACTACCCGGCACTCAACGACATCGCCAGAAAAGTCCCGGTGGGTTCGGACGGTCTGGTCATGCTGCCCTTCGGAAACGGCGCAGAACGGATGCTCGGGAATCAGAACGTGGGGGCCCTGATCAAGAACCTCAATTTCAACATCCATTCCGAAGCCCACCTGATCCGGGCGGCCCAGGAAGGAATCGTATTCAGCATGAAATACGGCATGGAAATTCTGGAGGAAACGGGCATCCGGGCCAATGTGATCCGGGCCGGCATGGCCAACATGTTCCTCAGTCCGGTGTTCCGCGACACCCTGGCGGGCCTATCCGGGGCCACCATCGAGCTGTACGACACGGATGGCTCCGTGGGTGCGGCCAACGGTGCCGGGATCGGTTCCGGAACCTACGGATCCTTTCAGGAAGCTTTCGAGAACCTCAACAAAACGATGGTCATCGAACCAGTGGAGAGAGACGTGGAAACCTACCGGGAAACCTATGCCCACTGGAAATCCGTCCTGGAAAAATGCCTGCAAATGTAGCAAACCGAAAACACATACCTAAACTCAGACACAATGGAATACCTCACCGGCAACAAGGAATTTTTCCCGGGAATCGGAAAAATCAAATTCGAAGGGCGGAACTCAGACAACCCCCTTGCCTTCAAATTTTACGACGAGAACAAGAAAATCGCAGGAAAAACCATGAAGGAGCACCTGCGATTCGCCATCGCCTACTGGCACACCTTCTGCGGCACGGGGGAGGACCCGTTCGGACCCGGCACCCAGCTCTTCCCCTGGGCCACGGGAAAAACCGATTTGGACCGGGCCCGGAACAAAATGGACGCGGCCTTTGAGTTCATCACCAAGATCGGGGCCCCCTACTATTGCTTCCACGACATCGACGTGGTTTCGGAAGGGAGCTCGGCCGCGGAGTACGAAAGCAACCTGGCAGCCATGGTGGACTACGCGAAATCGAAACAAAAAGATTCCGGGGTGAAGCTGCTCTGGGGAACGGCCAACGTGTTCTCCAACCCCCGGTACATGAACGGAGCCGCCTCCAACCCCGATTTCCATGTCCTCCCCTGGGTGGCCAACCAGGTAAAAAACGCCCTGGATGCCACCATCGCCCTGGGAGGCGAAAACTATGTGTTCTGGGGAGGACGCGAAGGCTACATGTCCCTGCTGAACACCGACATGAAGCGGGAACAGGACCACATCGCGCAGCTCTTCACCATGGCCCGGGACTATGCACGTTCCAAAGGCTTCACGGGTCCCTTCCTCATCGAACCCAAACCCATGGAGCCCACCAAGCACCAGTACGATTTCGACACGGCAACGGTCATCGGATTCCTGAACAAGCACGGATTGGCCGGAGATTTCAAACTCAACATCGAAGTCAACCATGCCACCCTGGCCGGCCACACCTTCCAGCACGAGCTGCAGGTGGCCGCCGACAACGGCCTGTTCTGTTCCATCGATGCCAACCGGGGCGACTACCAGAACGGCTGGGACACCGACCAGTTCCCCATCAACCTTTATGAACTGGTGGAAGCCATGATCGTCATCCGGGAGGCTGGCGGGTTCACCAGCGGCGGCATCAACTTCGATGCAAAGACCCGCAGGAACAGCACCGACATGGAAGACATCTTCATTGCCCACATCGCCGGCATGGATGCCTTTGCCCGGGCGTTTGAGATCACCCTCGACCTCCTGGAAAACAGCCCCTACCTGAAACAGAAGGCCCTGCGCTACGCCAGCTTTGACTCGGGCGACGGCGCCCGGTTCGAACAAGGGAAGATGGGTCTGGCCGAATTGGCTTCCCTTGCCAAGAGCCAGGGAGAACCCGCGCAGATATCCGGCAAGCAGGAATGGTATGAAGCCCTGCTCAACCAGTACATCCGGTAGAGGCATGGCAAACAAAACGGAAGACCGGGGAACCTCCCCGGTCATTTTCGGACTGACCCTGGTGGCCACCCTGGGCGGATTGCTGTTCGGCTACGACACGGCCGTCATCAACGGAGCCACCGACGCCCTCCGGCAGTTTTTCATCACACCCATGGAACAGGATGCGGCGCTTGCCACCGCCACCATCCTCCAATTCAAGGCCATCGTGGTTCTTTGCATCGCCCTCATCCTCTTGCTGGTGAACCGCTTCCTCGGCAAACTCTTCGGCAGCCGGAAGGCCTGGATCTTCGGAACCCTGCTCTGGATCGGTGTCGCCGCCCTGGTGTGGTTCTTCTTTCTTCACGGGGAGAACACCCTGAACGAATCCCTGGCCAATTCCATCAAAGGCTTTACCATCTCCAGCGCCCTGGTGGGTTGCATCATCGGAGGCGCCCTGGGGGGCTCGGTCAGCCAGAGCCTGGGCCGGAAACGCGGCCTGATCCTTGCCGCCGTCCTCTTCCTGGTCTCCGCCCTGGGATCCGCATTGCCCGACCGGCTGAACCTGCTGGGACTGGAAACCATTTCCTCCTTCATCTTCTACCGGGTGATCGGCGGCATCGGGGTGGGACTGGCCTCCATGCTGTCTCCCATGTACATTGCGGAAATCTCCCCGGCCGGGATCCGGGGCAAGCTCGTGTCCTGGAACCAGTTCGCCATCATCTTCGGGATGCTGGTGGTCTACTTTGTGAACTATGCCATCGCCCGGGGACAGGACCCCCAGTGGATCAATGACACCGGGTGGCGCTGGATGTTCGGTTCGGAAACCCTGCCAGCCCTGCTCTTCCTGGTCCTCCTGTTCTTCGTCCCGGAGTCGCCCCGCTACCTGGTCCTTCAGAACCGGGAAGAAGAGGCCCGCTCCCTCCTGGAACGGATCAACCCCCGCGGGGCCGCTGCGGTGCTGGCCGAAGTGAAAGAATCCCTGAAGGAAAAGAGCGCCCCCTGGCTGTCCTTCGGAGGTCTGGTCATCGGGATCGGCATCCTGCTCTCGGTCTTCCAGCAGTTTGTGGGCATCAACGTGGTGCTCTACTACGCCGGCGACATCTTCCGGAGCATGGGCGCGGGGAACGACTCCTCCCTGCTCCAGACCATCGTGGTGGGCATCGTGAACCTGAGCTTCACCGTGGTGGCCATCTTCACGGTGGACCGCTTCGGCCGCCGGCCGCTGATGATCCTCGGCGCCATCGCAATGGCCGTGAGCATGTTCGCCCTGGGTCTTTCCTTCTTCCTCGGAAAAATGGGCATCCCAGTCGCTTGTGTTCATGCTGTCCTACACGGCGGCCTTTGCCATGAGCTGGGACCGGTCACCTGGGTGCTGCTGTCGGAAATCTTCCCCAACCGCATCAAAGGGGCCATGTCCATTGCCGTGGCTGCCCAGTGGCTGGCCAACCTGGCCGTGTCCTGGACCTTCCCCATGCTCAACGAAAGCACGGCCCTGACCCGGCTGTTCCACCACGGATTCGCCTACTGGATCTATGGTTTCATGGGCATCCTGGCCGCCTGGTTCGTTGTGCGGATGGTCCCCGAAACCAAGGGTCGGACCCTGGAAGAAATCGAAGGAACCTGGAAAAATAACCTGCGATCCATCGCCATGAGATCAACACATTCCCTTGTCCCGAACGAGGATCCGGTCCGCCAAACACCGGGCCGGATCCCGCGCCGGGCACATCGAAACACGAGGACCCCGCTTCTGGCACCACGGAACCCACGGACCCCACTTCTGGCACGACGGAACCCACGGAACCCGCTTCGGGCACGATGGAACCCACGGACCCCGCTTCGGGCACTTGCCCTCCTTCTCGTTCTGGGCCTGTCTGCCCGTCAACCCCGACACATGGAACACCTCTTTTTGGTCGGTTCTTCCGACGAGCAGACGGCAGCCCTGTATTTGTGCGATTTCGATCCGGGAACGGGGACCTGAACCGGCTGGATTCCTTTCCCGGCGCCATAAGCCCCAACTACCTGGCCCTGTCTCCGGACGGGTTGCTGCTGTACTCCGTGGACAACACCCTGTGGGACAGCGCCACGGGTCATCAGACGATTTCCGTCTTTGCCAAGGATGGCGGGTGGACTTTCCAAACCCGGTTGTCCAGCGAAGGGTCCGGTCCCTGCCACATCCTGTGCGCACCGTCGGGACGGGGACTTTTGTGGCCAATTACGGCAGCGGCAACCTGGCATACTTCCGCCTTGGCGAAGACGGTCCGCCGGCCGGTCCCCTGCAGGTCCTTTCCAGCGATGGCACCGGCCCCGTGTCCGGCCGCCAGGAAGGGCCCCACACCCACCAGGTCCTCCTCGATCCGGAATCCCGGTACCTTCTGGTCCCCGATCTGGGTTCCGACAGGATCCGCAGCTACGTTTACGAAGAAAGACTGGGAACCCTGGAGCCCAATCCGGCCCAGCCCTTCCTGGCCCTGCCACCGGGCTCCGGTCCCCGCCACCTGGTCTTCCATCCCGGGGGGACCTTCCTTTACATCGCCAGCGAACTGAGTTCCACGGTCACCGCCTGCCGGTACGATGCATCGACGGGTCGGATGAACATCCTTCAGGAGCTCTCCACCGTGGAGGACACCCACCGGGGGACCAAATATCCGGCCGCCATCCGGATCTCCCCAGACGGACGGTTTGTGTATGTCTCCACCCGGGGAGCCGAGCAGAATTGTGTGAGTGTGTTCGAGGCGGATCCGGAAAACGGAACCCTGACTCCCGTTCAATACCTGAACGACATTCCGGCCTGGCCCAGGGATTTCAATCTCACGCCCTCCGGCTCCCATCTGCTGGTGGCGGGGGAACGGGGAAACCAGATCGCTGCCTTTGCCGTGGATTCGGTGTCGGGCCGACTCGCACCGGTTGGGAAACCGATGGCCCTGCCGGCCCCGGGTTGCATCCTGTTCGATGAGTAGCGGACCGGATCAGAACAATTTGACCACCCCGTAGACGGCCACCGCGACGATGGCCGCACAGGAAAGGACCAGAAACACCCGGTACGGGCGACCCGGAGCCAGGTCCTGACGGGGCGAACGAAACCGGAACCAGAGTCCGGCCGCCACCACGATCAGCAACATGAGAAAGGTGGCGATGCCCCCGATGGTGACCATCAGGACCGGCAGGCGGATCACCAGAAAGGCGATGGTCCAGAGCACGGGAAACACCACGGCCAGGATGCGGATGGTCCGGATCCGGCTCTTCACATCCCGGAAGTTGATCCACCCCACCACCCCGAACAGATCCGAGAAGATCCGGGTGCGGATGGCCAGCGCCGCAAACAGGGTGGAAAACAACACCACGAACGAACCGATCAGAAAGATGCTGTTGGCGGCGGGTCCCACCGATTCGGTGTACATGCGGCTGAGGGTCTCGATCATCCCGTACCCTTCGGGAATCTCCCCCCGCTGGTAGAGGACCGACGCACCCAACAGGTAAAACGAGGCGGTCACGATGGTGTACACCACCATGGAGAGAAAGGCATCGAGGTACATCACCCGGATCCATCCCCGGGCCCGGCCGGCCCAACCCTCGTCTCCGGCCGGTGGACCTGCAAACCGGGCGTAGCCTTTTTCCATGCACCAGTAATTGTAGGACAGGATCTCATCCCCGCCCACCCCGGTGAGACCGAAGGCGGCGATGGCATAGCCCACCGCATTCCCGGGAAGCCGGACAGCAGCCTTCGGCCACATCGGGCCAGGAAATGGCAAAGGGTGTCCCCTGGACCATGAAGAGGGCCAGCAGGGTGAAAAACGTGAAGAGCGCCATGAACACCATGGAGATCTTTTCCACCACCCCGTAGTATCCGAACAACATGGTCCTGACCACCGTGAGGGCGGTCAGGACCGTCCACTCCGGCCAGGGAAATCTGGGGAAAGGTCATGTTCAGTATGATGGCCACCCCACCGATGATGCCACCCAGCTGCAGGGGCTTGAACACCCAGAGGACCAGCCAGGACCAGGCCGCCCAGCCGACCTTCCGTTTGTTGAACGCACGGGGTCCGGGCAACTCGTTCATCAGCTCCATGAGGTCACCCCCGGGTGATGGTGAGCCGGCCGAATTCCAGCCGCAAATAATGATCTTCACCAGACAGGACACCAGGATCACCCACAGGGTGACAACCGGCCTCGCGCCCAGGGTGGTGGTGGAAATCAGCTCCCCGGATCCCACAACGGACGCGGAAAGAATGAAGCCGGGACCGAGGAACCGCAGTTTCTTCCGGAAACTGGTGGGGGGAGGCAGAATGGACGAGCCGTCGATCAGGTAGGGATCCGTCATGTCTGTCCCTAGCGTTTCACCCGGGCATTGCCTTCCCAGATGCTCCAGATCTGCTCCTCGTCGGCAGGCTGGCATAGTCCGTTTCGAGGGTGGTCACAAAGGCTGCTGGCCCAGCCGAACCGGACCCATTGCTCCGCCGGCCAGCCGCGAAGGATGGCATAGAGCATCCCGCCCACAAAACCGTCGCCCGCCGATCCGGTCGTACACATAGATGTCGCGCGGTTCCACCACGTGCCAGTTCCCCGATTCCCAGAGCAGGGCGCCCCAGAGGTGCTGGTTCACGCTGACCACCTCCCGGAGGGTGGTGGCAAACGCGCGGACCCCGGGATAGGCTTCCCGGGCCCGGTCGATCATGGACTTGAATCCGTCGATTTTTCCGGCAAGGTCCTTCCCTCCGGCCTCCGGACTCTGCAGGCCCAGGCAGAGCTGGAAGTCCTCCTCGTTGCCGATGAGGATGTCGGCCCGACCCGCAATTTCTCGTGAAAATCTCCGACAGCTCGGTCTCCCGGCCCTTCCAGAACGAGGCCCGGTGGTTCAGATCAAAGGAAATCAGGCTCCCGTGGGCTTTGGCCACCCGC
Source organism: Bacteroidales bacterium (assembly GCA_041393235.1). Classification (GTDB taxonomy): domain Bacteria; phylum Bacteroidota; class Bacteroidia; order Bacteroidales. The sequence continues at coordinate 59,628 of JAWKKO010000008.1, read as the reverse complement.
GCGATTTCCAGGCAGAACCGTCCGGTTTCCGGCGACAGGGCGGCAATCAGTCCCGACAAATGCACCAGGCGCGCCCCCTCCTGTCCGAAAATCCGCTCCAGGTCGAAATCCCCGCCCGCATCGTCCGTCCCACCTCTCCGGCCCGGTCGTTGTATACCCGGGGACCCCTCGAACCATAGCCGCTGTCGGCAATGTTGATCTGGTGCCGGAAACCCCAGGGCGACCCCTGCTCCACCTCGGGTCCTTCGTAGCTCATGTGCCGGCTCGCCAGGTTGTCCTTGATGATGCGCGCCACCGGGCTTCCCTTCACGAAGGCCGTGAGGATCTTCACGGGCATGCCCAGGTAGGAGGCCATGCTCCCCACATTGGATTCCGCGCTGGTGGCCTGCATCTGAAACAGGCTGCTGCTGTGCACCGGCTGTCCGTTTACCGGGGTGATCCGGATCCCCATGCTCGTCGGGATCACCATCCCGTATTTCGCATCTTCTCTCAGTTCCATCTTTACAAACTTTATAACTTTATAACTATGCCAACTTAATTACTCGATACCCATACATCGCCACCACCACAAAACAAACCCACGGAATCACGAAACTCACGTTCTCCCCGGGCAGGGACAAAAACCCGCCCCGCTCGATGATGGCTGCCTGCAGGGGCGGCATCACCGATCCCCCCAGAATGGCCATGATGAGTCCGGCCGCTCCGAATTTGGCATCCTCGCCCAGCCCTTTCAGGGCGATCCCGTAAATGGTGGGAAACATGAGCGACATGTAGGCCGATACCCCCACGAGGCAGTAAAGCCCCAGGATTCCCTGGAAGAAGATGACCCCGGTGACCAGAACGATGCCCCCGAGGGCGAAAAACATCAGCAAGCGGCCCGGCACGACATAGCGCATCAGGAAGGTGGCGATGAACCGGCTCACGATGAAAATGGCCATGGCCACCGTGTTGTACTGCTGGGAAAGCACCTCCGCCTCCTGTTCGCCCATTCCCTGGCTCATGAAATACCGCGTGCCGTAATGGATGATGAAGGTCCAGCACATGATCTGGGCCCCCACGTAAAAGAACTGCGCCACCACCCCTTCCCGGTACCGGCGGATGGAAAAAATCCGGCGGAGGGTGGGCAGAAAGTCGATTTTCCTGCTCGAATCGGCGTTCCGCGGCATCCGCACCAGGGCGATGAGGACGAACATGCCCAGAATGACCAGTCCGATCGTGACATAGGGAGACGAGAGGATGTCCAGATCCGACATCTTCACCTGCTCGAACGCCGCAGGGTCCAGCTGCGCCCGGGCATCGGTGTCCATGGGATTCAGGCGGGCCTGGATGAAGCGGCTGGCGATGTACATGCCGGTGATGGACCCGATGGGATTGAAGGACTGGGCCAGGTTCAGGCGCCGGGTGGCCGTCTCCTCGGTGCCCATCGACAGGATGTAGGGATTGGCACTGGTTTCCAGAAAGGACAGGCCGCAGGTCAGGATGAAATAGGCGGCCAGAAAGGGAGCGTACAAGCCGATGGAACTGGCGGGAATGAACAGGAGGGCACCGGCGGCGTAGAGGCCGAGTCCCACCAGAATCCCTGATTTGTAGGTGAAGCGGCGGATGAACATGGCGGCCGGGAAGGCCATGGCGAAATAGCCTCCGTAGAAGGCCACCTGCACGAGGGACCCCTGCACCGTGCTCATGAGAAAGATCTTGGAAAAGGCCTTCACCATGGGGTTGGTGATGTCGTTGGCAAAACCCCAGAAGGCAAAACAGGAGGTGATCAGGAGGAAGGGGATCAGGTACCGGCGTTCCAGCAGCCTGCTTTTCGGTGGTTCCATGTGGTGGTGTTAGGGTTCATCCATTTTGTAAATCCGCTCCAAGTCCTGCCATTTCTCGGAGGCCGTGGCCGAAGATTCCGTCCGCTGGTACCGGGCCACATGGGCTTCCCATTCCGATTGCCGGGGCAGGGCCGCCAGCCGGGCCAGGTCCCGTTCGGGGTCGAACCCGGGAACAGTTTCCATGATCATGAACAGGCGGGTTCCCAGCAGATAGATCTCCATGTCCACGATGCCCACCTCCCGCATGCCGGCTGTGATCTCGGGCCAGACCTGCCCGGGTCCGTGGACCTTCCGGTAGGCCGCCACAAGGACCGGATCGCTCTCCAGGTCCATGGTTTTGCAATACCGTTTCGTCGTTCCGCCGGGCGTCGTTGTCATCATTTAAAAATAGTTCTTTTCCCTGTGTTCTGCGTAAAAAAAGGTATTTTCGAAAACGTAACCTGAAAAAACCTCTCGCTTTGAAAGATTCCATTGCCCTTGCATTCAAAAACCGGTTTGGCAACACCCCGGAACTCTTCCGGTCGCCCGGCCGGGTCAACCTCATCGGGGAACACACCGACTACAACGAAGGCTTCGTGCTTCCCGCTTCCGTGGACAAGGCCATTCATTTTGCCATCCGGCCCAACGGAACCGGCACCCACCGCCTCTACGCCAACGACCTGAAGGAGACCTTCCAAATCGGAGCCGGCCAGATTGCTCCCGGCAAGGTGCTGTGGGCCAACTACCTCCTGGGGGTCGTCGCCCAGTTTCAGAAAGCCGGCCGTGACATCCCCGGTTTCGATTGCGCCTTCGGCGGGGATGTGCCCCTGGGGGCGGGGATGTCTTCCTCCGCCGCCATCGAAGACGGCCTGGCCTTTGCCCTGAACGAATTGTATCAATGCGGTTTCTCCCGTCTCGATCTCGTGAAGATGGCGCAGAAGGCGGAACACGAGTACGCGGGCGTCCAGTGCGGGATCATGGACCAGTTTGCCATCATGCACGGAAAAAGGACCAGGTGATCAAGCTGGATTGCCGCAGCCTGGAATTTGAATATTTCCCCTGACCATGGAGCACCACCTTCTGGTGCTGGTGAACACCGGGGTCAAACACAGCCTGGCCTCCTCGGAATACAACATCCGCCGGCAGGAATGCGAAAAAGCCGTCTCCCTGCTTTCCGAACACACCGGGGGACTGCATTCGCTCCGGGATGTGCCCCTGGACCTGCTCACCGAACACCGGGACCAGTTTCCCGGGAAGGTGTACCAGCGTGCGTCCTACGTCATCGAGGAGAACCAGCGCTTGCTCAATGCGTGTGCCGCATTGAACGCAGGGAACCTGGAAGAATTCGGCCAGGGCATGTACGGTTCCCACGAAGGCCTGCGCGACAAATACGAGGTGAGCTGTCCCGAACTGGACCACCTGGTGGAAACCGCCCGGACCATCCCCGGCGTCCTGGGTGCACGGATGATGGGCGGCGGATTCGGCGGCTGCACCATCAACCTGCTGGCAAAGGACCGGGTCGGTTTGTTTGAGCAGACCATCCGGAAACACTACAAGACCCCCGACGGCAAGGCCCCGGAAATCTATGAAGTGATCATCGAAGACGGCACCCAACACATCCGATAACCCGTGAAAACGAACAAGGTCATCACCTTCGGAGAAGTCATGCTCCGGCTGGTCCCCCCGGGTCACGAACGCTTCTTCCAATCGCCCCTCCTCCAGGCCACCTTCGGCGGCGGAGAAGGCAACGTGGCCGTGTCCCTGGCCAATTACGGCGTGCCCGTGGAATTCGTGAGCCGGATGCCGGCCAACGACATCGGCGACGCCTGCATCCGGGAACTCCGGGGACTGGGGGTCGGAACCGGCCACATCCTCCGGGGAGGCGACCGCATGGGCATCTACTTTCTGGAAATGGGCGCAGTGAACCGCCCCAGCAAAGTCATCTACGACCGGTCCCACTCGGCCCTGGCCGAGATCCGGCCCGGGATGGTCGACTGGTCGGACGTCTTCCGGGACGCCACCTGGTTCCACTGGACCGGCATCACCCCCGCGGTCTCGGCCTCGGCGGCGGAGGTGGTCCGCGAAGCCCTGGAGGCAGCCTCAGCCCAAGGAATCTATGTCTCAACCGACCTGAACTTCCGGAAGAACCTGTGGAAATGGGGCAAAACCGCCCGGGAGGTCATGCCGGACCTGGTCCGCCACTGCGACCTGATCCTGGGCAACGAAGAAGACGCGGCCAAGGCCCTTGGCATCCATCCCGAGGGGGTGGATGTCACCAAAGGAGAGGTGGATGCCAATGCCTACCTCTCGGTGTCCCGGCAGATCATGGCCCAAAACCCCAGGTGCGGAAAAGTCATCACCACCTTGCGGAGCTCGGTCAACGCCGACCACAACCGCTGGTCCGGCGTTCTCTACGACGGCCACACCCTCTACCGGGCACCCGAATACGACATCACCCACATCGTGGACCGCGTGGGCGGCGGCGACTCCTTCCTGGCCGGCCTGATCTACGGATTGCTGCGCTACCCGGACGACCCCCAATCGGCCCTCAACTTCGCCGTGGCGGCCTCCTGCCTGAAACACACCATTCCCGGCGACTACAACCGGGTCACCGTGGCGGAGGTGGAAAAACTCATGGGCGGCGACAAATCGGGCAGGGTGGCGAGATAAGTGTAAAAAGTTGGTAAAGTTTGTAAAGTTTGTAAAGTTTGTAAAGGACTTAGCAACAATTGAAAATGGGATTCTGGCAGCGTAGATGTCTTTTTCGTACCTTTGAAAAAAATAGAGGGCTATGACGATGATGGAGTTGAAAAGCGCCTTAATTCACCGGATCTCAGAAATAAATGACACAAAATTTCTAGAGGCTATTAAGACCATCCTGGATGAAAAGGCAGAAGATTCATCTTTTGAGCTTACAGAAGAGCAGAAGAAGGAGATTGAAGAATCCAGAGAAGAGATTCGGAATGGCTTTTTCGTTACCGGAAGTGAGATGGACAGCGAAGTTCAAAAATGGCTCAACGCAAAATAATCTGGTCTCATAAAGCCAAAATCAAGCAGCTTGAGATCCTGGAGTATTATTACGAGAGGAATCAAAGCAAAGCCTATTCTCAAAGGCTTTATCGTGAGATCAGGAAAAGCATAGGACTACTTAGGAAGCAACCAAGGCTTGGTCTAAGGACAGATGATGAAACAGCAAGAGCCCTGATTGTTGGCGATTTCATTGTATTCTATGAATTCACGAAAACGGAAATAATTGTGCTTTCGATATGGGATTGTCGTCAAAATCCTGAGGATCTAAGAATCAGATAAAAAACTTTTGCAAACACGAGATACATTCCATACTGTTGGGCGCAACCAATACAGACAATGAAAAGCATCATTTTGCCTTGTATTATTATTGGTTTAATTGCATTGTCATGTCAAAGTGAATATTCCACACAGGACGATCAATTAGCATTAAGGCAGTTCAATGAAATTTGGGAAGCGAATGGAAATAGTGGAAACCGTTTAGCTAATGTTGACCTTTTCACTGATGATGGGATATTGGTTCGTAGTGGAAATGTCCATTCAGGGAAGGAAGAAATTCGAGAATTCCTAAATAACCAGGAAGCTGAAATTCGTTTCATTCATCAAGAATCTAAACAAGTAAAAACTTGGACTTCAAAAGAGTACTTCATGTCAGTTGGTTTACGTACCATAACCTACATTGATTCCTCAACAGGGGATACAATTTCAGCTTCGGTTCCTGCTGTAAATATCTTTGAAAGACAACCCGATGGTTCGTTTAAATTAGCTTGCAGTATGAAGGATAGCAATGGGAGATAATTCTCTTCTTTAAAACTGATAAAACCTACATTGGTAAATATCTTGGTTTAATCATATCAATTGATGCAAAACCCATTGCAAACAAAGGCGAAAGGCCATTTGCCATAACGCCAATTGCGCCAAACCCAAACTCAAACGAGTGCAATTCATGCTGTACCAAAAGGCAGTGCTGCATGGCAAACGTCGCTTTGAAAGATCCAGAAAAGCTAAAAGAATTGAAACGGGACACCAAGAAAGAAGTCGTTGCAAAATTCCCGCAAAAAGCGTGAAAGCCAAGCCCTTTACAAACCTTACAAACTTTACAACTTTACAAACTACAAACTAAACACTCCTTCGATTTCAACGAGGAGATCCTCCCGGCACACATCCGATTCCAGGAACAACATGGAACTGCTGAGCAATTCGGCTTCGCAGACACGTCGGACGGCGGGGATGTCGTCCTGGTATTTCACATAGACCCGGAGGTGGGAAAACTGGATCTTGGAAACGTCGAAGGACAACCCGAGGTGGTTCTGGTTCTCTTTGGAAAACAGTCCTTTGATGTTTTCGATGGTGGTCAGGGTTTGTTTCTCCACATCCCCCACGTGCACGGTTTTCTCGCCCAGGATGGAGGCGGTTCCGGAAACGTAAATGTGGTGGAGTCCGGCAATGGTGACCAGCTTGGCCCGTTCAAATTTCGGGGTGCAGCGGGCGGTCATCCCTTCGATGGCCGTGCCCCGCAACACGAGGTCGGAGTAGCGGTGGGCGTCGATCTGACCCGGGTTCTGGATGGCTTTCACTTCCACCTGGGCATGGGGCGATACGGCCAGAAAGCCGATGACCACGCCTCCGGTGTTCATGCCGATGCCGGTGGCGGCGGGGTAGCCGTTGGCAAAGCTTCCCCGGTTGTAATACTTGGCCCGGACATCGTTGAACACCTGGTAGTTCTGGTGCTCGCGCTCCACGCCTTCCACAATGGCGATGCTTTCGATGTAGTTCCACTGGCGAACGATGTCGTCCAGGGTCAGGTGTTCTGTTTCAAGAATCTTCATGAGCAGGGTGAAGGCCCGCTCGGAGGAGTCCAGGATGCTTTCGCCCGGATTGCCAGTGAGACCGCCTGCGTGGACCATTTTCACGCCGTCCTGCTCCACCACCGTGTAATTCCTTCCGTCCATGCTCTTGTAGCGGACGGCGATGTCTTCCGAGGATCGGGTGCACATAAGCTCCAGAACCACGTCGCTTCCCTTTTCCGGCGGCTGGGCCACGATGCTGGTGGCCGGCTGCAGCGTCCCGCAATGGGCTTCCAGCTCCCGCAGAATCTGCGCCGAACGGTCGTCGTATTCCTTCCGCGAGGAGGCCGCAATGAAGAAGGTCTGCTGGGTGATGAAATAGCGGGTCTCGCCTTTGGGGTAAATGAACTCACTGAGCTGCGAAATGCAACTTTCGAGTTGTTCGGAAAAGGATTCACCCGAGGCCGGCTGGATCTTCTCTATGTCCAGATTGGATGCGGACACCCGGCCACTTCTCATGATAATTTGCTCCACCATACACAAAAGGTTCCAAGGTCAGTAGGTCCACAAAGATAGGTTTTTTTCCCAAACGGCCAGATGTCCTGAAACAGGCGTCAATCGTCCAGTTCAAGGATTTTAACATTCCTGAAACTGACCTTGTCCCCATGGTCCTGCAGCAGGATGTGACCCTTTTCCGCTTCCCCGAAAGCGGGCCAGTTCGCGTACTTGCTATAGGCAACCAAGGCCTTCCACATCTGGGTTCCCCGCTCGTATTCAATGATCTTCACGCCGTTGAGGTAATGGGCCACGTGGGTGCCCCGGACCTCGACCCGGGCCCGGTTCCAGGAACCCACGCCGTTGAAGCGTTTTTTTGTGTTGTCCTGACCGAACAATAGCGCGTTGGCTTCCATGAGGTCGTACAGGGAACCCAGGGTCCGGTTGCCCGACACCCCCAGCTTGGCATCCGGGTGTTTCACATCGTCCAGGATCTGGTATTCGCAGCCGATGGCCGAACCCGGGCCTTTGTTCAGTTCGGGATCCACGAAATATTTGATTCCGCTGTTGGCCCCTTCCGTGATCCGGAAGTCCAGTTCCAGGATGAAGCTGCCGTAGGTTTTCTCCGTGATGATGTCGCCGCCGTTGGTGCTTTCCGCTCCGCCGGATGCCTCCACGGTCAGGAGTCCGTCCGCCAGGTTCCATCCGTGTTCCGGAAAACGGTCCAGCTTGGCCCCGCGCCAGCCGGTCGTTGTTTTCCCGTCCCACAACAGCGTCCATCCCATGGCCGTTTCGAAGGAGGTCAATTTGTTGTCCAGGTAGCTCACCTGGGGTGCGACGGGGTAGCGAAGGTATGCCCCTGCGTTCTTGGTCAGGATCCGCAGGTTCCGCCAGCGGATCTCCTTGCCGTTGAGGGCCTCGTCCCCGATCTGGTGGACCTGCAGGGCGATGAAACCCTCGGGGCGTTTGTCATCCACCAGGTTGGCAAAGTTCACATCGTTGATGTAGGTACGGATTTCGTTTCCGACGGCCTCCACCCGGATCCGGTTCCACTCCCCCCGTTTGTTGACGTCCACGACACCCGGGTTGTACGCCATGGGATACAGCCACATGCGGTCGGCTTCCTCGTAAATCCCGCCGGCCCAGGGACGGTCGTCCAGATCGTCGCACTCCACCTGGTAGCCGTTCACGCGCTTCCGTCCGTCCGGCAATTCGGCCCGGCTCCGGAACTGCACCCCCGAGTTGAGACCCCGGTCCATTTTCATTTCATATTCCAGGATGAAATCCCCGTAGACAGCCTCGGTGGCCAGAAAGGAATTGGGCGTCCCCGTTTTGGACACCCCGACGATCTCTCCGTTTTCCACCCGGAATTCGGCGCTCCCGTCGAGCTGCTTCCAGCCCTTGAGGTCTTTCCCGTTGAACAGATCCACCCATTCCTGGGCAAACATCCCGCCTGCAGTCACCACCGCAAGCAACGAAACCATCATCATTTTTTTCATCCTTTTTCCCTCTACTTTATAACCTTACAAACTTTACAACTTTATAACTCTTTTCCAACTTTCCAACTCCTTTCCAACTCCTTTCCAACTCCTTTCCAACTCCTTTCCAACTTTCCAACTTTCCAACTCCTTTATAACCTTACAAACCTTACAAACTTTACAAACTCTACTCCAACATCGGGTTGGAGTATGTAATTTTCTGCATGGCCTCAAAATCAAACAACGTCACCTCCCGCAGTAGAAAATACGACTCCCAGTAATTTTCGATCGACCGGATGTAGTCCCGCTTCGCTTCCTCCCGCTCCGCCAGGGAAATGTTCAGGTCGGTGATGCTGATTTCCCCGTTCTGGAATTTTTTCAGCGCGATCTGGTATCCCTCCGCCGCCACCTTGTCGGCCGCTTCCGCCGTTTCGATCTGGGTTTTGATGAGGTTGAACTGCTCCACCTGCACCACCACCCCGCGTTCGAAATCCTGCCGGTCCTGCTCCACGTCGTAGAGGGTCAGCTCCCGCCGCGATTCCGCCAGCTTCACCTCCGACTCGGACCGGCCCCAGTCCATGATGGGCACGCTCAGGGCGAGCTGCACATTCTGCTGCTGCTCCGGGTTCTCATAGATCCCGCCGAACATGTCGGCGCTGTTGGACACCCCGTAGCTCATTTCCAGGGTGGCGCTCAGACCCGCGTTCCGTTTGGCGTGGGTCAGGTCGCGGTCGGCCTGGATGAGGCGGCGGTTGAATTCCGGGGTTTCCTTCCGGTTCTGCATGGATTCGGCCAGGGCCCGCCGGGGATCGACCTCCCAGAGGTACATGTCCAGGGGGATGAGCAGGTCGATCCGCTGGTCCTGGTCCAGACCGATGTATTTCTTCAATTCATAATCCGCGTTTTTCAAGGACATGCGGGCATTGTTGAGGGCCTTCTGGGCATTGAAAACCGAGAGCTGGATCCGGGAAAAGTCGTTGTCTGAGATGTTTCCCAGGTCCCGCTTCACCTCGGCGATCTTCAGGTTGTCCCGGCTGTTCTTCAGGTTGCTTTCCGCCAGCTGATAGTTGGTCTGGATCTTCAGGTAGTTGAAGAACCGCGTGGTGGCATTGTAGGAGATTTCTTCAATGGATTCCACAAACCGCTTCTGGGCCTCCTCGTACACCAGGGGCTCGGTTTGCTGGGCCCATTTCATCCAGTTGTAGGCGAAGATGGGCTGGGTGATCCCCACACTCACGGGGTAGCCCGAAAATCCCACCGAACTGTTGTTGAAGTCCTGGAGGCGGGTGATGCCGGAGGCTGCGTACACGGTGGCCCCGAGCACGGGAATGGGCTGACTCAGGGCCAGCTGGGCCGAGGTTTCCAACTGGGTGACCTGGCTGAAGAGGATGCTTCCGTCGGGCTGGGTGATGGGTTTGGTCTGGTTTTCAAAGCTGGGCAGTTCCCCGCTGAGCGTCAGCTGCGGACGGAACCGGGTCTGGTGATTCCGCCAGCGCCAGAAATAGTTCACATGGGTGTTTTGCACATTCTTGACGGCCGACGATTGGGTGATTGCCAGGTTCACCACGTTCCGAAGGCTCAGGTACAGGACACTGTCCGGGGATTGTGCCAACGATTGCACAACCGGTCCAAAAAAAAGCGCGATCCCCACACATGCGATTCCCAAACCCCTCTTTTTCATGGCTGTATCAACGTTTCAAGTTCATCGGGCGAGGAGACCGGGGAAACCACCACCCGCTCCCCGGGTGCCAGTCCGGAGGTGACCTCCACCCACTCCTCCGTTTTCAAACCTGTGCGGACGTCGCGAATCCGGGGACCAAGGGGACCCAGGACATAGAGCTGGTGGTCGTTGCCCCGTCCCAGAGCCGGACCGTTGTGGATCCGCACCACGCTGTCGCGCTGGTTCTGCACAATGTCCAATCCCACCGAAAGCTGGGGCCGCAGTTTGAAATGGTTGCTTTCGCGGAGGTGGACGTCAAATTCCACCTTTTTGTCCCGGATCACCGGGCTGACCGTCCCCACCACCCCGGGCAGGCGGAGGTTGTCCAGCAGAACGAACACCGGCGTGCCCGTCTTCACCTCCTCCGAGTAATCGTCCTCCGCGCTTCCCTTGACCTTGAAGGTGGTCAGATCCGACATTTCCACCAACAGGCGGTCCGAATTCACCTTCTCCCCCACCTTTCCCTGGATCGACAACAGGATGCCCGCGGACGGAGCCCGGATGATCATGCGGGTCAGGGCCTCCTCCTTGGCGGCCAGGTCTTTCTCCTGCATCTCGATCTGCAACCGCAGCCCGTCTTCATCGGCTTCCAGCTGTTCCAGCTGGATGGCGTTTTTTTCCCGCAACATCACCAGGTCCTTTTCAGCCAGCTCCAGCTCCTGCCGGGTTTTTTCGAACCGGGCCGGGCTGATCCCCCCGACCTCCAGCAATTGCTCCTGGTCGGCCAGTTCGGAGGTCAGGCTGGCAATCCGGAGGTTCTTCACCTGCAGGTTGTATTCCAGATCGACGCGGGTGCTCCGGGCATTCAGATGATTCTTCCGCAGGGCGTTCTGCTTCATCTCCATCTGGTCGCGAATGTTTTCGATCTCCCGCTGGATGTCGGTGGGGTCCAGGATCATGATGGCTTCACCCTGGTCGACGTGGCTGCCCACCTCCTTCAGGATCTCCTTGATGATGCTGGAGGCGGGGCTCAGGATCAGCACCTCGCTCTGGGGCTCCAGCACGCCTTCCCCGGGAAAGGACCGGATCACCGGACCGATTTCCGCGACGGAAACCTGCACGTCCTGTTTGGCGGCCGTGTCGGATGAAAAAGGAGAAAAAACCACCACAACGACGATGGTGAGCAAAAGCAGGGGAATTCCCAGGGCTATACCGTTCCGGAGACGTGACATGCAGGAAAAGACTCGTGAGCCCCAAAGATAGAAAACATCTCCCACAATCCGCGCATCGGACTCACATTCCGCGCTGACGGGACAAGGCCGATTTCAGGGGATTCATTACCCGGTGGAGCAGACGCATCTTGTCCGTCAGGATTTCAGCATCCCCCTGCATGTTCTGGCTGAAGGGAATTTCCTCGCCGTACAGACTGGTGAGTCCGGCCGGCAAATCCACTTCCACCATGTAGAAATCGTCATCGGACACCCGGGACTTGTTGCGGACCACCCCTTTCACCATGCCGAATTCCAGGTAGGGGTAGTTGTCGAAGCGAATGAAAACTTCCTTCCCCTCGGTCACCTTGCCCGCCCCGTTCAGGGGCAGACTGATTTTCCCCACCATGGACCCGCTTTCCGCCGGGATGATGGTCAGCACTTTCTCCCCGGCTTCCACGTTCTGGTTTTCGCTCCAGAAATGGGTGAAGGTCACCGAGCCGCTGACGGGAGCCACCAGCAGAAAGGTCTGCTCCCAGGTGGCCAGGGACGCCTTCAGGTTCGTGTAGGCCTCCTCCAGGGTATGAACATACCGCGACCGCTCCTCCTGGGCCTTGAGCTCCAGCTCCACGATCTGTTCCCCGATGCGTCCGATCTCGATGTTGTTCTGGGCCACGGTGCTCACGTATTCCTGCCATTTGTTTCGTTTGGCGAGCATTTCGGAGCGTGCGTTTTCCAGGTCGGCCTCCGAAACCACCGATTGCTCGTACAGGGACGAATTCCGGTTGTACTGCCGGAAGGACAGGTTGTATTCCTCCTCGGCGATCCGGACCCGCTCGTTCAGGCTCCGGGAATACTCCCGCTGTTTCCCCATTTCGTCCCGGAGCAATTCGATGCGCCGCCGGTGGTAGTTGAGTCGTTTGAATTCGATGGTTTCGCGGTAGGCTTTCAGAAACAAGCCATAGCTCGATTGGATCGTTCCCAGCTGCACATCCTGCAGCTCGGGGATTTCCTCCTCGATGTCGGCCAGGGCCATGGTGTCCAGGAAGGTCAGGGCGGACTTCAGCTGGCTGACATCGGCATAGGAGGCCGGGTTCTCCAGAACGGCCAGCACCTGTCCGCGCTCGACCCGCTGGTTGTCGGACACCAGAAGGTTGACGATCTTTCCGCTCGACCGGGCTTCCAGCTCGGCCGGGGGATTCACCGAAGTGACCACGATCCGGGCCTCCTTGATGTCCGGCGTCCGGTACACCCAGCTGGCGACCAACAGAAGAACAATGAGGAAGCCAAAGAGAATCATGCCGTTGCGGGTAATCCATCCGGGCACGCGACCCAGCATTTCCTCCGTTTCCCGCTCGTGCAATTCGATGCGTCCCGGGAGTTTTTCGTCAGGCATGGGGTTTGGTTTTGATCTGACCAAGATAACAAAACTGAACGGCAATCCTTATCTTTGGCCCATGCAAAGAAAAATCCCCTTCCACCGGACCGTCCTCCGATCCGGTTTGCCCGTGTTTCTCGTCTCCTTCGCCGCTCTGATCCTGTTCTCCTGTTCGGGAACCGGTGGTTTTAAGGAAACCACGGAGGCGGCCGGCATTGATTTCCGGTACAATTTCGGCGACACCAGCTACGTGAACATCATGGAAAGCAGTGGCTCGGGCATCACCGTATTCGATTACGACGAGGACGGGTTCATGGATGTTTACCTGATGAACGGCACCTGGCTCGAGGGGATTTCCGACGCCGACGGCAAAGTCTTTGCGAACACCCCCAACGAATTGTACCGGAACCGGGGCGACGGCACCTTTGAGGAAGTCGGTTCGAAAGCAGGTGTGGACGACCGGCACTGGAGCATGGCCGCCGGGGCGGTGGATTACGATGCGGACGGGGACGAGGACCTGTTTCTGCTGAATTACGGTCCCAACGTGTTTTACAGGAACAACGGCGACGGCACCTTTGCCGACATCACCGCTCAAACCGGCCTGCAGGGACCCGACAGCCTGAACGGCTATCCCAAATGGAGCGTGGCCGTGTCCTACTGGGACGTGAACCGGGACGGACTGCTGGATGCCTTTGTGGGCAATTTCCTTGCCTTCGACCCGGACTATGTCACCCCGGCCACGCCCGATCTGATGCCCCACCCCTCCGAATACGCCGGCCAGGCCTCCCTTCTGTACGAACAGCAACCCGACGGATCCTTCCTGGAAAACACCCGGGCCCGGGGCCTGTACTTTCCCGATTCCAAGTGCATGGGACTGGCCGTGTGGGATGAGGACCTGGACGGGGATCTCGACCTCTTCCAGGGGAACGACCATCAGGCCAACTTCCTCTTCCGGAACGACGGCGGTCATTTCACCGATGTGGCCCTCGAAGCCGGCGTGGCGGTGAACAGCCACGGCCAGACCACTGGATCCATGCACGGGGCGGTGGGGGACGTGGACGGCGACGGGCACCTGGACCTGCTCGTGCCCGATCTCCGCTACGGGGCCATGTACCGGAACCTGGGGAACGGAACCTACGAGGACATCACCGAACGAAGCGGCATCGCCGATTTCTTCAACGGGAAAGGACAGTGGACCACCGCCTTTCTGGATTTTGACCTGGATGGCGATCTGGACATTTTTGCCGCCAACGGCACGGCCGAGGAGCTCATCCTCCAGCACCCTCTCCTTCTGGAAAACGACGGGCAGGGCAATTTCACCAGCGCCGGACCCGGCCTGTGCGACTATTTCTCCACGAAACGGTCGGGCCGTGCGGCTGCGATCCTGGACTATGACAACGACGGGGATCCGGACATCCTGGTGTCCCATCTCGATCTCCAGGCCACCCCCAGCCTGCTTCGAAACGACCGGAAGCACGGGAACCACTGGCTTGGGCTGCAGCTGGAGGGGGCCAACGGACCCGCCCAGGCCATCGGAGCCCGGGTGGAGGTGCACACCCCCACAGGCACAAAGCCCTTCGTCAACCAGTTCAGCACGGGCTACCTGGTCAACCACGATCCCCGCATCCTGGCCGGACTGGGCCAGGAAAACCAGGTGGAATTTGTGGACGTGGTCTGGGCCGACGGAACCCGGGAACGGTTCACCGGAATGAAAACCGACCGGTACCACCGGCTCCGGGAAGGGTTGGGACAAAAGTTGTAAGTTTGAAGTCGGAAAATCAAAAAAAACACCTTCATATGACGACACATCAATACATCAACCGCGTGGTGGACCTCACCCACCCCGAAAAGAACACCATTTACAACATGAGCCACGAGGAGGCGGTGGAAATCGTCCGGTCCGGGGATGTGAAACGAATCCGGGAGATCGACGGCCAATTCGCCCTGCTCTCGGTGGAGGGCAAGACCATCCACATGGCCCGGTCCATCGGCCGGCCCATCCGCTATTTCATCGCCAAGCTGGAGGACGGCCCCTGCCTGGTGGTGGGCGAGCGCATCGACACCATTTATGACTACCTGAAGCAGGAAGGTCTGGCACACCAGTTCCGGCCCTCCTACACCCGCATGGCACCCGCCCATTACATCACGAAGATCCAATTGCTCGGTTGCCCCGACCCCAACCCCGAATACGAACGCTTTTTCACTCCGCAGCGCAACCGCCTGTCGCACGACACCGATGCCCTGGGCAAAACCTACATGCAGGCCCTGTACGGAGAAATCAAGAAATGGCTGCAGAACGTGGCCAAGGAAGGTCCGGTGGGCGTCAGCTTTTCCGCGGGCATCGATTCGGGATCCGTCTTCCTGTTGACCTACCGTGCCCTTCTGGAACTGGGAGAAAGTCCCTCCCGGCTGAAGGCCTTCACCCTGTCGGTCGACGGAGGGGGCGAGGACCTGGTCCAGGCCCGGAAGTTCCTGGAAGCGGTCGGTCTGGAACTGTTCCTGGAACCCGTCGAACTGGATGCATCCCGGCTCGATTGGCAAAAGACCATCCGGGTGGTGGAAGATTACAAGGCCCTGGACATCCAGTCGGCCACCATGAACCTGGCCCTGCTGGAAGGCATCCGCAACCGGTACCCGGACTGGAAGTACATGCTCGACGGCGACGGCGGCGACGAAAACCTGAAGGACTACCCCATCGAGGAAAACCCGGAGCTCACCATCCGCAGCGTGCTGAACAACCTCATGCTCTACCACGAAGGCTGGGGTGTCGACCGGATGAAGCATTCCCTGACCTACAGCGGAGGCTTGTCGAGGGGATTCATGCGCACTTATGCACCGGGCGACAGCCTGGGCTTCCAGACCTTCAGTCCCTACACCCTTCCCAATGTCATCGAGGTGGCCGAGGGCATTCCCTTCATCGACCTCACCGGCTGGGACCACGAGAAACTCTACGCCCTGAAAGGGGAGATCGTCGGGAAAGGCGTGAAAGCCGTCACGGGCATGGACATGCCGGTGTTCGAAAAACGGAGGTTCCAGCACGGAGCTGCATCCGGATCCACCTTCGCCGACCATTTTCCCAAAACCGACCAGGACTACCGGAAATCCTTCCAGTCCCTCTATGAATAGACCCCGGGACCTGGTTCCGGACGATGCCTGGATCCGTTCGCTACGGGGCGAACGCAATCCGGTGGACCCGTTCCTTCCCTATCATTTTCTTATCGAGAAGGAGCGGACCGCCTCCGGGGCGGTGGAGGATGTGATCACCGTGTTTCTGACCAACCGGGAATGCGGATTCACCTGCCTGATGTGCGACCTGTGGAAGAACACCACCACCGACCGGGTCCCGGACGGCGCCATCCTCGCCCAGATCCGGTACGCCCTGGACCGGCTGCCGCCGGCGAAGCACCTGAAGCTCTACAACAGCGGCAATTTCTTCGATCCCGGCGCCGTTCCCGGGTCGGATTACCCGGCCATCGCCGCCCTGGCGGAGGGATTTGAGTCCCTGATCGTGGAAAACCACCCCCGGGTGGGCCGCCAGCGTGCCCTCCGGTTTGCGGAAATCCTCCGCCCCCGGCTCGAGGTGGCCATGGGGCTGGAAACCGTTCATCCGGAGGTCCTCCCCCTGCTGAACAAGAAAATGCTGCCCCGGGATTTCCGGTCGGCGGTGTCCTTTTACAGGGAACACGGCATCGGCACCCGGGCCTTCCTCCTGCTGCGTCCCCCCTTTCTCTCTGAGGAGGAAGGGGTGGAATGGGCCAAACGGAGCCTGGACTTTGCCTTCGATGCGGGGTGCGGGTGCTGCAGCGTGATTCCCACCCGGGCCGGGAACGGGGCCATGGAGCTGCTAATGTCCCGTGAACTGTTTCATCCCCCTTCGCTGGATTCCCTGGAGGACGTCCTGGCCTATGGCATCGGCCTGGGCGCCGGACGGGTGTTCGCGGACACGTGGGACCTCGGGTTGTTTTCCTCCTGTCCGCACTGCCTCCCGGCCCGGCAGGAGCGGATTGAACACATGAACCACCGCCAGGAGATCCTTCCCCCGGTGCCCTGCCCCTGTCGCGGGTAGACCGGCCGTTTCGGTGACGAGATGCCCTGCAACACAGGCAGGGCGGGAGAAACACTCTCATCCTGGTTAAAAAATGTTAAGACCGCCGGGACCTCTCAAAAGATTCCTACATTTGAGTGGACTAAACAGGAATCATTCCTAACTAAAACTAACTCCAATGAATTCGGACCTCCCGGACCCGGCCGAACTATTGGCTCAAAAGGGGCTGAAAATCACCCCGCAACGCATCTCCATCCTTCAGGCGGTTTACAGTCTGAACAACCACCCGACGGCCGAACACATCCTCACGGAAATCCGGAAAGACAACCCCCACATCGCCACGGGGACGGTATACCACGCCCTGGACATGCTGGTCAAACACAAACTGGTCCGGAAAGTCACCACCGACCAGGAGGTGATGCGGTACGACCCGGAGACCGGCAGCCCCCACCACCTGTACTGTTCGGCCTGCGACCCGATCGAAGATTACCACGACGAAGTCCTCGACGGCATCCTGAAAGACTATTTCAAGAGCCGGAAAATCGAGGGATTTGCCATGGAAGAAATTGTCCTTCATATCAAAGGAAGTTCGAAACATGTTAAACCGAGTTGCTATCTTTGGGCCCGTTACACGAACCCGAACAACCATGAAAAGACCGATTTTACTGCTGAGTGCATTCATTGCCCTTCCTGGCAGGGTGCCAGACCAACCAAAAAACGGAAAGCGGAACCGGCGACGGAACCGCAGTCCACATCCCGGACAGCAACGGGGATTACTACCAGAAAATCTCTCCGGACAACGGACTGGTGTTCAAACACAGCATTGGCGACCATCACCTGGACAACCTGGTGGAAACCGTGGGAGGTGGCGCCGTCTTCCTGGATTACGATCAGGATGGGTACATGGACCTCTACATGAGCAACGGGTCCTTTGCCGAGGGACTGAGCACCGGGGAACGGCCCCATAGGGACCCGAAAAACCAGCTGTTCCGGAACCTGGGGAACGGCGGATTCGCTGACGTCACGACCAGGCCGGCGTGGGACACAAAGGTTATGGCATGGGCATGACCGTGGGGGACATCAACAACGACGGCTACCCGGAGATCTACGTCACCAATTATGGCGTTAACGTCCTCTACCTGAACAAGGGGGACGGCACCTTCGAGGACATCACCGCCAAGGCGGGTGTGGGTGGAAACGAATGCAGCGTGGGCGCCGTCTGGTTCGACTATGACAACGACGGTTTTCTCGACCTCTATGTAGGGAACTACATCACCTTCGATCCCGAGTACGATTATTTCTACAGTCCGGACGGCTTCCCGGGCCCCATGGCCTACGACGGTCAACTCGACCGGCTCTACCACAACCGGGGCGACAACACCTTCGAGGATGTGACCGAAGCCATGGGCATCGTCAATCCGGACGGCCGGGCCATGGGCGTGGGAGCTGCTGACTTCGACGGCGACGGTTGGGTCGACATCTTTGTGGCCAACGACCACATGGTGAACAACATTTACCACAACCTGGAAGGCAAGGGCTTTGAGGACTACGGAACCCATTCCGGCATGGCCTTCAACCAGGCCGGAGAAGCCACCATCTCCATGTCGGTGGATTTTGCGGACTTCAACGGAGACGGACTCATCGATGTGTTCATGTCGGATGACACCTATTGTTCCCTGTACGAAAACCAGGGCGGCGGGGTGTTCAAGGACATGGCGTATCCCTCGGGCATTTCCATGGCAGCCGCCCAGCATGTGGGATGGTCCTCCTCCTTCATCGATTTTGACAACGACGGCGACGTGGACCTTTTCAAGGTGAACGGAGAACTGAAGCACCTCTACGGACAGGAAGACCAGATTTTTACCAACATGGACGGGGAGCACTTTGAAGACCATTCCGTCGAACTCGGTGCCTACTTTCAGGAGGAAACCGTGGGCCGGGGAGCCTGTTTCGGGGACTACGACAACGACGGGGATCTGGACGGCTACATCGTGAACCTGAACGACTACGGGACCTTTTTGAGAAACAACAAAGGAAACGAGAAGAACTGGATCACCCTCCACCTGGTGGGTACCACCAGCAACCGGGATGCCATCGGTGCCCTGGTGAAGGTGACGGCCGGCGGAAAGACACAGACGGACACCCGGGTGAGCACCACCGGCTATTTGTCCCAGAACGATCCCCGCCTCCATTTCGGTCTGGGCGATGCCTCCTCGGTGGAATCGGTGGAAATCACCTGGCCTTCCGGGAAGGTTCAGCGCCTTGGCACTCTGGAAGCCAATCAGTTCCTTACCATCACGGAAGAATAACCATGGACAAAGACAGAACACACACGATGCGAACTCCCTTCCTCCCCCTTTTCGGCCTCCTGCTCCTGAGCCTGGGCATGGCCTGCTCCCGAAATTCCTTTGAAGGTCAGGTCATTGCCGTTGAAACCCTGCGCACCGGGGATGGGGGTGCTTCCTCCCGCCTGGTGGCCATCGATCCCGACGGAAAGGGGAAAGCGCCCGTCGTCCTCACGGAAGGATTTGCGGACGCCCTGGCGCCGGCCCTGAGCCACGACGCAGGCACCCTGTATTTTCAGGGAAAGAAAAACGAAGGGGATGCCTGGAAGATTTGGGGGATGGACCTGACAAAACGGAAAACATGGCAGGTGACCTTTGAAGAAACCGATTGCCGCTACCCCGTTTCCATGCCGGATGGCACCGTGGTCTTCAGCCGCTACGCCGCTGCGGGGAACGACAGCCGGGCCGAGCTCTGGAAGACCGGGAACGACACGGCCCATTTCACCCAGCTGACCTACAACCGGGGTCTGAACGTGGCCGGGACCATCCTGAAGGAAGGGCGCATCCTGTGCCTGACCAGCGGAAACGATGCAACGGGCAAGAATCCGGTCTTCATGGTGATGCGTCCCGACGGCACCAAAGCCGAATTGTACCATGCCTGCGAAGGGGATGCCTTCCCGGTGACGACGGGACGGGAAGTCGGGCCGCAACACGTGTATTTCATCAACAACCACGGGCAACTGGCCCGGCTCGACCACCACCGTCCCCTGCACACGGGGGAAGTGATCGCCCCGGCCCTGGAGGGCACCTTCCTGGGCGTGACCGCGGGAACGGAGGAATCGGAATCCGGGGAATCCCTGTGGGTTACCTACCGGAACGGACAGGGTGAAACGGGTCTCTACCGTTTCAACGCCCGCGAGGCCGGACTGGAAGACCAACCGCTGGCCACGGGGATGGAGCTGGGGGACATCCTGCTGGTGAAAGCCGTGGATCCCCGCCCGCGCATTCTTCCCAGCGAGGTGGACGTGACCAAACCGACGGCCATCCTCATGTCGCAGGACATCAACCATTCCCGTCTGCCGGCCCGTGAGGGGATCGCCGACACGGTTGCCACCCGGATCCGCATCAGCGGAGCGGAGGGCATCCTGGGAGAAACCGTGGCCAAGGCCGACGGCTCCTTCTATGTGAAACTGGATGCCGACACACCCTTCCGCATCGAAACCCTGAACGAAGCCGGAGAAACCGTGCGCGGCCCTTCCTCCTGGCTCTATCTCCGTCCCAGCGAACGAAGGGCCTGTGTGGGATGCCATGCCGACCAGGAACTGGCTCCCGAGAACGTCCAGCCCCTGGCTGTGAAGGAAGACCCCGTGATGATGCTTTCCAACAAGTAACGCTTTCGAACAAGAGAACCAACCATGATGCGCATACGAACTATCCTGATCCTCGCGGCTGTGATCGTCCTGGTGGGCGCCGGCCTGACCGTGGGACGAAAGGCCGCCCGGGCCCATGTGAACTACATGACCGCCACCGAGGACCATCCCCTCACCTGCTGGACCTGCCACATCTACACGCAAAAGGACAATTTCATCGCCAGGATGATGAACGAGACCTATGTATCGCCCTACAACCTGGCCGTTTCCGATGACGGCAACCGGCTCTTCGTGATCGGACAGGAATCCAACGAACTGGTGGTGGTGGATGCATCCAGCCGGAAGGTCCTGGAGAAAATTGCCGTCGGCGACAAACCCCATTCGGTGGTCCTGGACGAAAGCCGCCAGGCCATGTATGTGACCAACCAGTGGGCCGACAACCTGTACCGGATCGATCTGGGCACCCTGGAGGTGACCGACACCCTGACCGGAGGGGCGGGTCCCGCCGGGATGGTAATCACCCCGGATGGGAAACACCTCTATGTGGTCAACTCCTATTCCAACGACATCTCGGTGTTCGACCTGGAAACCCTGCAGGAACGGCGCCGTCTGACCGCCGGGAACAACCCTGCAGCCGCTGCTGTGGCGCCCGACGGAAGCGAGGTGTATGTGACCAGCCGCCGGGCCTTGCTGGGCGGACCGCACATGACCCAGCCCATCACGGAAATGACGGTGGCCGGTGGCAAATACCAGCGGGTCAACGACCGCAAGATGTTCACCAACGCCTACATCATGGAAAATGTGGAGGTGACCCCCAGCGGCGACCTGGCGGTGGCCACCCTGATCCGTCCCAAAAACCTGCTCCCGACGGTGCAGATCGAGCGGGGCTGGATGATGACGGAAGGACTGGGCATCGTGGAGCGCAACAACGGGGGGCGAATGGCACAGCTGCTCCTGGACGAACCCAATGCCTTCTATGCCGATCCCTTCGACATTGTCATCTCCCCCGACGGAAAACGGGCCTATGTATCCCACGGTGCGGTCAACCAGGTCACCGTGGTGGATCTGGATGCCATCCGGGATCTGCTGGCCCGTTCCACGGACGAGGATTTGAAAATCTACGCCAATCACCTGGGCATCAGCAGCGAATATGTGATCGGGCGGATTTCCGTGGGTGCCAATCCCAAGGGCATGGCCCTGTCGCCCGACGGCAAACGGCTCTACGTGACCGAACGGCTCGACGATCGCCTCGCCGTGATCAACACGGAGACCCTTGAATCCGAGGAGGGAATCGATCTGGAAGGTCCGAAACGCCGGACCGTGGCCCGGCACGGCCGCCAGGTGCTGAACAACTCCAAAGGAACCTTCCAGAACCAGTACGCCTGCTACACCTGCCATCCCGATGCCCATGAGGACGGGCTGGTCTACAACATGGCCGGTGCGGACATGGGCCGTAACCTGGCCAACGTGCAGACCCTGCGCGACATCGGGGACATCCCCCCCTACAAATGGAACGGGAAGAACCAGACCATCTACAAACAGGACGGCATGCGGTTTTCCACCATCCTCACCCGGAACGAAGCCTTCACCCACGAGGAGCTGGACGCTCTGGTGGCCTACATCATCACGGGAATTCCCAATCCCCCCAACCTTCGCTACAATCCCCACGGGGAACTGACCGAAGCCCAGCAGCGGGGCGAGGTGATCTTCTACCGGACCCATGACAACTACGGCAATGAAATCCCCGAATCGAACCGGTGCTACACCTGCCACCCGCCGCCATACTTCACCAACCTGCAGATGACGGACGTGGGAACCCTGGCCGACTCGGACGATCCCATGAAGTTCGACGTTCCCCAGCTCAACAACGTCTATGAATCGGCCCCCTACCTCCACGACGGCAAAGCCAACACCCTGGAGGAAATCTGGACGACCTACAACGACCACGACGAACACGGGGTGGCCAACGACATGACCAAGAACGAACTCAACGACCTGGTGGAGTACCTGAAATCGATCCGCGACGCCAAACACTATGGGGAGGATTCCCACATCTACCAGGCCGGGGTTTCGGGAAAACCGGCATCCAATGAAGAAACCAAGCACTAACGCATACCAACCATGAAACACTTGCATCTGATCATCGCAGCGGGCCTCTTGCTGACCCTTCCCCTCCGGGCGGAAGAACCGGGAAACAAAAGCGGCGCCATTCCCGAGTACGGCAACTGGAAGACCTTCACCACCAAGGACGGCCTTCCCGCCAACAAAATCTATTCGGTCCGGGCCGACGGCGACAGGGTCTGGATCGGGACGAGCCACGGTCTGGTCCTTTACCAGGACGGAAAATTCACCACCTTCACGAAGGAAGACGGACTGGCCCATCCGGGCGTCCTGGCCATTGATGTGAGCGAACTCACGGGCGACGTGTGGATTGCCACCATGGGGGGACTCAACCGGTATTCGGGCGGGAAATTCGAGACCTTCACCCAATTCAACAGCGGCCTGGCCAACGACGTGATTTATTCGGTGATCTGTGACGGCCCCGATGTCTGGGCGGCCACGGGCGGAGGGGCGACCCACTACGACACCTACAACAACGAATGGGAGATTTTCACCGAAAAGAACGCCCCCATGCACGAACCCTGGACCTACAGTGTCACTGCCGGGGACGGCAAAGTCTGGATCGCCGCCTGGGGCGGAGGGATCATCGAATGGCAGAAGGACAAGAAAACCTTCCGGGACTATGTGGATCCGGACGGGGAAATGGAAATCGACCTCTTCCCCAACGACGGGGTGGTCCACGACATCACAACAGCGGTTTCGCATGCCAACGGCATCCTCTGGGTGGCCACCTATTTTGGCATGAGCCGGTACGACGGCACCCGCTGGAACGGGTACTTCGACCACGACAGCGGCCTGGCCAGCAATTTCATCAACTTCGTTCGTGCCAAGGGCGATGTGGTCTGGCTTTGCACCGACCAGGGACTGAGCAGCTTCAACAGCGAGGAATGGGTGACCTACAAGAAAAACGGGACCACCGGAGGGAAACGGGTGTACTACAAGGACGGCAAATCCACGGAAAAGAACGACCCGACCGGACTCGGTCACGAATTCACCATTGGCGTGGACTTCCAGGACGACTACATCTGGGTGGCCACCTCCTACGGACTGAGCCGGGGCGAACGCATCAACTGATGAAAAAAGACCAACCATGAACTCAAGGAAAACCCTGCAAAAAAGCCTGTTCCTGGCCCTCCTGATCGGATCCGGAACCGGGTTGCTGGCCCAGAACAAGAGCCAGTACGTGGAAAAAAACTACGGCAACACCCCCAGTGAAATGTTGCCCTACGGGAACTACGAGAATGCCTACAAATACCATTTTCACGAACAAATGCAGTTCTACGGGGCCGGCCGGGAAAAACCGGAGCCCAAAGGGCTGAAGGAAGTTCGCATCGGGGTTCTAGCACCCCTGGAGGGGAACGTGCTGGTTCCCATGGGCAAGCAATTGCTTCAGGGGGTGCAGCTGGCCATGGAGGAAGCCAATGCCAAAGGTGGCTACAAAGGCATCCCCTATGTGGCCATGCCCCACAACGATGTGGGCCTCTGGGGGGCCGCTGCCAATGAGGTGGTCAAGATGGGCGATGAAGGCTGCTGGGCCATCATGGGAACCATCGACGACATCAATTCCCATGTGGGCATCCGGGTGGCGCTGAAACTGGAAATCCCCTGGGTGAACACCAGCGATCCCGATCCCACCTTCACCGAAACCAACATTCCCTGGGTGGTACGCAACATCGCCGACGACCGCCAGA
The DNA here is from genome assembly GCA_041393235.1 of Bacteroidales bacterium. Taxonomy (GTDB): domain Bacteria; phylum Bacteroidota; class Bacteroidia; order Bacteroidales. The sequence goes on along the minus strand of JAWKKO010000008.1, from coordinate 35,281 downwards.
GCTGTTACGCCCTGGTGAACCGGGTGCACCGGGTCGACAAGCTCGACCGGGTGGCCGTTCTCCGGGTCAACAACCGATATGGGCGCGTGGGGGTCATGGAATACCGTGACGCCGCCACCCGCATCGGTCATCCCATCGTTCTGGAAGTCCGGTTCGAGGATGGAGACACGGACTTCAGCGCCCAGCTGGAACGGGTCCGCAATTCCAAACCCGACGCGGTGGTCCTCTGGGGAAATGCCCTGGAAATGGGGCTGATCCTGAACCAGATGCGCTCCATGGGCATGAACCAGCCCGTGTACGTATCGGATCGGGCCGTCAATCCCATCTTCATCAAAACCGCAGGCAAAAACGCAGAAGGCATCATCACCACCTGCCAATACAATCCCAAGGCAGACATTCCCGCGCTGAAAACCTTCCAGAAGAATTACAAGGCGAAGTACGGAATCGAACCCGATGTGTTTGCCGCCCATGCCTACGACGGCATGAACATGATCATCGACGCAGTCAACCATGTGGGTCTCAACAAAGCCCTGATCCGGGACTACCTGACCGGTCTGGAAAGCTTTCAGGGGATCACCGGGAACATCGTTTTCGATCCTTCCTGGAACGACGTGGGCCAGATCTTCATGGCCGAGATCAAGAACGGCGACTTCCAGTTCTATCCGGCCACCTGGAGCCAGAAGTAGCACCTGTACGGATAGAAATCCACCCGGAGCCGGTTTGCAGACCGCACCGCCGGCTCCGGGTCAATACCCCCGCCGGAGCCGGTTTGCCCCCCTCCGGAGAACCCTCTGCCCGAACCTTGTTGAGTTGACCTGAACCTGTCGAACGCTCTAAAACCCTGATATGCAAACAGAAATCATGGAACACACTGCAACGGAAGGCGGAACCTGTCAGATTTCGGGTTCCGATTCCTCCGCATCCCGCCTCGTCGATCGGGGATTCCGCCCCGAAGGCACCGTCGTTTACGTGAACGACATCCCGGTCGGCGGAGATGAGATCATCGTCATGGCCGGACCCTGTGCCGTGGAAAGCCTGCACCAGGTGCGGGAAACCGCCCGCATGGTGAAGCAAGCCGGGGCATCCGTCCTGCGGGGCGGTGCCTTCAAGCCCAGAACCTCCCCTTACAGCTTTCAGGGTTTGGGCGAGGAAGGGCTTCGTATTCTGAACGAAGCCCGTGCGGAAACCGGACTGAAAATCGTCACCGAGGTCATGGACACCCGCCAGGTGGAAACCGTGGCCCGTTACGCCGACATCCTTCAGATCGGATCCCGCAACATGCAAAATTATCCTTTGCTCATGGAAGCCGGGCAGACCTCCAAACCCATCCTGCTGAAACGGGGCATGATGGCCACCATCGACGAATTCCTGCAGGCAGCCGAATACATCCTGGCCCAGGGGAACCAGTCGGTCATCCTGTGTGAACGGGGCATCCGCACATACGAGACCGCCACCCGCTACACCCTGGATCTGAATGCCATTCCCGTACTGAAGGAACGCACCCACCTGCCCGTCATCGTGGATCCGAGCCACGGAACGGGCAAACGGTCCCTGGTGGCACCCATGTCGCGCGCGGCCATCGCCGCCGGGGCCGACGGCCTCCTCATCGAAGTACACTTCAATCCCGCCGAAGCCCGCTGCGACGGATCCCAGTCCCTGTTTCCGGAGGATTTCGGAAAGCTCATGGACGATCTGGACAAGCTGGCGCCGGTTCTCGGCCGCACCCTGCGGAGGTAGTATTTACAACCAAAAATCCGGAAACGTGAAACGCCGGGCCGTTGGACGGAGGCAGACAATGAGGGCAGGGAAAAAGGGAGGGGTTCGGACCCGGACCGCCGGCCTCGCGTTGTTCCTCTCCCTGCTCCTTTCGGGCTTTGTCCCGGCACCTCTTCCCGCCTCCGGGAATCCGCCTGGACAGGCAACGGAAAAGGACAGCATCCCCATCGGCCTTCTTCTGCCCGACCGGCAGCGAACCGACCTCATCCGGGCAGCGCGGCTTGCCGTGGAGCAGGCAAACCAGGCAGGCGGGTACCGGAACCGGCCCTTTTCTCTGGTGGTCCGGTCGTGCGAAGGTCCCTGGGGCGCCGGATCCAAGGAATCGGTTCGTCTTGTGTACGACGACCAGGTCATCGCTTACCTGGGGGCGCTGGACGGACGCAATGCCCATCTGGCCGAGCAGGTGGCTGCCAAATCCCACCTCCTCTACCTGGAGACCCGGTCGTCCGATCCCACCCTGTCCCAGGCCTACGTGCCCTGGTTCATGCGGCTGGTCCCCTCGGACATCCAGCAGGCGGAACGCATCGCTTCGGAGATCCACGCTACTGGAAATGGCCGGATCGCCATCCTGACACGGAGCGACTACGACACGGAACATGCGGTGAAAGAGGTGGTGAGAGCCCTGGCAGGAGCCGGGAAACCGGTCCTCGAACTTCCCATTGAAAGGCTGCGGGGTGAAGCCGCGCTACAGGAAGAAATCCGCAACCGGGACCTCCGCCACCTCATCCTGCCCTTCCACGATCCCAACCTGGCAGATTGGCTGCCCGGACTGCGGAGAACCTTTCCGACCCTCCACATTTACCTGACCCTGGGATTTGACCTGGGTCTTCCTGCGGTACCCGGACCAGCCGACCCCACAGGCATCCATCGGTTGCTTCCTCCCTCCTCCTCTGCGGAATGGGAGGCGTTTGACCGGGAATTCGAAAAGCGATTCGGAATTTCGCCGCCGCCTGCGGCTCTGTACGTCTTCGACGGCATGAACCTGGTGGTCCGGGGGGTCCGGGTAGCCGGTACCGACCGGCTCCGGGTCAGCGACCACATCCTGCACCACACCCACCGGGGATTTGCCACCGGCACCATTTGTTTCGACGACCTGGGCAACCGGGTGGACCCGTGCGATCCATGAGGTTCCGGCCTTCTGTCCTTTCATCCACCGGATTTTCTTATTTTTGCCTTCTGATTATCGGCGGAATCCGCCCCTGAGCCCATGAATGACCTGGACATCGCTCGGAACGTCGAGCTGAAACACATCGCCCGCATCGCGGAGAAATTCGGGATCGATCCCGAAGACATTGAAATGTACGGCAAGTACAAAGCCAAAATCCCCCTCCACCTTCTGGATGAAAAAAAGGCGGCGCAGAGCAAGCTGATCCTGGTGTCGGCCATCTCCCCCACCCCGGCCGGCGAAGGAAAAACCACCGTGTCCATCGGTCTGTCGGAAGGTTTGAACCGCCTGGGAAAAAAGAGCACGGTGGTGCTCCGGGAACCCTCCCTGGGGCCGGTGTTCGGCATCAAGGGCGGCGCCACGGGGGGCGGCCATTCCCAGGTCCTCCCGATGGAGGACATCAACCTGCATTTCACCGGCGACTTTGCAGCCATCGAAAAGGCCCACAACCTGCTGGCCGCCGTCATCGACAACAACATCCAGAACACCGCCAACGGCCTGGGTCTGGATCCCCGGACCATCTCCTGGAAACGGGTGATCGATATGAACGACCGGTCGCTTCGCCGCATCATCGTGGGTTTGGGCGGCACCACCTCCGGCATCCCCCGGGAAACCGGATTCGACATCACGGCCGCCTCCGAAATCATGGCCATCCTTTGCCTGGCCAACGGTCTGGAGGACCTCAAGGAACGGCTGGGAAACATTTTCATCGGGTACACCTTCGACAAACAGCCCATCCATGCGCGTGACCTGAAGGCCGAAGGAGCCATGGCCGCCCTGCTCAAGGACGCCATCAAACCAAACCTGGTCCAGACCATCGAGGGCAATCCCGCCATCATCCACGGGGGACCCTTTGCCAACATCGCCCAGGGAACCAATTCGGTGATTGCCACACGCATGGGCATGAGCTACTCCGAATACACCGTGACCGAGGCAGGGTTCGGCTTTGACCTGGGGGCCGAGAAATTCTTCGACATCAAATGCATGAGCGCCGGACTCTCCCCCAAGGCCGTGGTGCTCACCACCACCATCCGGGCCCTCAAATACCACGGAGGGGCCTCCCTGGACGAGCTCACCCAACACGATTGCAAACGGCTGGTAAAAGGGCTTCCCAACCTGGAAAAACACCTGGAGAACATCCGCCAGTTCGGGGTTACCCGGTCATCGCCCTGAACCGCTTCGCCAGCGATTCGGAAGACGAAATCCAGACCATCCTGGACAAAGCCGCACAGCTGGGGGTCCGTTGCGCCGTGGCGGATCTCTGGGCGCGCGGAGGGGAAGGAGCCCTGGACCTGGCGCAGAAGGTGGTGGACGTTGCCGAATCTGATCCGCCGGCCTTCCACCCCATGTACGAATGGTCCTGGGAAGTGGAGAAAAAGATCGAAACCCTGGCCCGCAAGATCTACGGCGCCAAGTTCGTCGATTACACCGCCCAGGCGAAAAAGGACCTCCAGAAGATCGAGGCACTCGGCCTCAGCGGTCTGCCCGTGTGCATTGCAAAAACCCAGAAATCCCTTTCCGACAACCCGGCGCTCCTGGGCCGGCCCAAGGATTTCATCATCACGGTCCGGGAAATCGAAATTGCCGCCGGCGCCGGATTCCTCATCCCCATCACCGGAACCATCATGCGCATGCCCGGCCTGCCGTCCACGCCGGCGTCCGAGAACATCAGCATCGACGACGAGGGGAACATCACCGGCCTGATGTAGGCGGCACCCGGAAATCGATTTCCAGAAAATCCGCCACCTCCGGCACCCATCGTTCCGCCACGAAAGCCACGTGGTCGGGGTGACCGTTGTAGGCGTCATAGGCCGCCTGGTTCTCGAAGATCATGCTGAATCCGTGGTGGTGTCGTTCTTCGCACTCACCTGGTCGAAAGGCCTGAAACAACTGCACCCCGGAATGGCCGAAAGAATCCTCCGCCCGTCCGCCAGAAAAGCCGCCACCCGGTCCCCGTCCTCCTCATAGGACAGGGAAAAGATGACCATGTGCTGGATTTCTCCTTCCTGCAGGGGCAGCTTCCCGGAGGGGTGGGAGGGGGATGGGGAACACGCAAAGGCCAGAAAAAGAAGACCTATCAAGACTACACTTGATTTCATAGATAGAAGTTTGTAAGGTTGATAAAGTTATAAAGTTTGTAAAGGGTGGAAGTTTGTAAAGGATGAAAGTTTGTAAAGGAGTAGAAAGTTTGTAAAGGAGTGGAAAGTTTGTAAAGTTCATAAAGTAGTCGGAAAGTCACCGCCCCCCTTTACAAACCTTACAAACTTTACAAACTTTATAAACTCATTTCACCACGATTTTGGTTTGTTTGATGGTTACGCCCAGCTCCTCGCTGCGCTCGCCCGGGGACCCGTTCCCGATCCGGAGGATGTATTCGCCCGGCACCACCGACGGCACACCCTGGGCATCGAATTGTTCCAGGGCCCGGGGTCCAAGTTCAAAGTCCAGGGTCCGGCTTTCCCCTGCTTCAGGTCGATCCGGCGAAATTCCTTCAGGGACCAGCGGGGCTGGATGCCATCGGGGTCGGGCACCGACACATAGACCTGCACCACCTCCCCGGCGTCATAGGACCCGGTGTTCGTCACCTCGACGGAGACCTGCACCGTTTCCCCGGCTTTGATCCGGTCTTTGGCAAGGACCGGCTCGCCCAGCTCAAACCGGCTGTAGGACAGTCCGTATCCGAAGGGATAGAGAGGCTTTTGTGCCATGTACCGGTAGGTCCGGCCCTGCATGGCATAGTCCTCAAAGGGAGGCAATTGATCGGCCGAAACCGGGAAGGTCAGGGGAAGCTTGCCCGAGGGGGAGGTATCCCCGAAGAGGACCTCGGCCACTGCATTTCCGCCTTCCTGTCCCGGGTACCACACCCACAGGATGGCATCGGCCAGCTCTTCCACCTCCGGCATGGTGATGGGGCTTCCGCCGGTCATCACCACAATCACCGGTTTTTCGTTGTCCGCTTTCAGTTTCCAGGTAATTCAACTGATTGGACGGCAGGTTCAGATCGAGCCGGTCCCTTTGGTGGGGAGGCCAGGGATTCGCCCTCCTCGCCTTCCAGCAACTGGGAGATTCCCAGGACGACAATGGTGGCATCGGCCGTCCGGGCGCCGCCGGAGGCCCAATCCATCGGATTGACATTCTCCGTGTAATCCAGCACACCCATCCGGTAGTCCACCGTGGTTCCCGCACTCACCCGGGCGGTGATCCCTTCCAGGATGTTCACCAGCTCCTTGCTCATCCCGTAGTAGTTGCCAAGGAGCACGGTGCCGTTGTTGGCCTGGGGACCCGTGACGAACAAATTGCGGATGTTTGGATCCAGGGGCAGGACCCCGTTGTTCTTGAGCAGCACCAGCGACTTCACGGCCGCTTCACGGGCAAGCACCGCGTGGGCTTCGCTGTTGATGATCGATTCGTCCACCGCGTTGTAGGGATTCATCTCGGGCGGATCGAACAATCCCAGTTCGAAGCGGGTGATGAACAGGGTCCGGAGCCGCTGATCCAGAGTTTCTTCGGTGATCAGTCCCCGGTCCAGGGCCTCCTTGAGGGAACGGTAGGCACTTCCGCAGTTCAGGCTGACCCCCATGTTCAGGGCCAGGGCGGCGGATTCGGCCACATCCTTGGTGACCATGTGTCCTGTGTGAAAATCATTGATGGCCCAGCAATCACTCAGGATGTGCCCTTTGAACCCCCAGTCCTTGAGCAGGATGTCCTGCAACAGCAACTGGCTGGCGCAGGCAGGTTCGCCCAGCACGCGGTTGTAGGCGCCCATGACCGATTCCACATTGGCCTCTGTCACCAGGGCCTTGAAGGCCGGGAGGTAGGTTTCGTGCAGGTCCTTCAGGCTGCTGATGGCATCGAACTCATGCCGCAGTTCCTCCGGCCCCGAATGGACGGCATAGTGCTTGGCACAGGCCCCCGCTTTCAGGTACTTGGGATGGTCTCCCTGAAGGCCGCGAACCACTTCCATGCCCAGCTGGGAGGTCAGGTAGGGATCCTCTCCATAAGTTTCCATGCCCCAGCCCCACCTCGGATCCCGGAAGATGTTCACATTGGGGGTCCAGAAGGTCAGCCCGGCATACTGGCTGTAGTTCCCCAATTCCTGGGAACTGGCGAATTTGGCCCGGGCTTCGTCGGAAGCCACGGTGAAAACACGGTGGATGAGGTCCCTGTCAAAGGTGGCGGCCATCCCGATGGGCTGGGGAAAGACCGTGGCCCGTCCGTTGCGGGCCACCCCGTGAAGCGCTTCCGACCACCAGTTGTAGGGCAACACCCCCAACCTGTCGATGCCGTCCGCATCGTGCCGGAGTTGGGAGATTTTCTCCTCCACGGTCATGGCCTCGATGAGGAGATCGAGCCGCTCGGAAAAAGGCAGATTCGGGTCGAACCATGCAAAATCCGGCTCCGCCGGAACGACCTCGGAAGGATCGTTCGGGGTCGATTTTTGCGGTTCATCGGCTCGCAACGGAGCGGCCAGGAAAAAGGCAGTCACCAGGAATACAATCATTCCCAGAATGTTGGTAGGTCTTTTCATGGTGTTGTAGCTTGTGATGGTTAGTGCGTACATATTACGCTTACTAAATATATGAAATTCCCCCGAAATTCCTCGCTCGAAAAGGATTTCTCAGGAGAGGCAGATTATCAAGGATCTACCCGAGGCCTTTCAGGGGATGTCTTTTCGCAACGTGCTATTTTGCTTCGCAAAACATGCCAGGTTGCATCAAAACCATCCCCTGAAAAACAGAAGAGGTTGCCTCGCCGGAGACAACCTCTTCCTTATATCGGACGCTGGGACTCAGGCGTCGATCTTTGCATATTTCGCATGTTTTTCGATGAATTCCCGCCGTGGGGGAACCTCATCGCCCATGAGCATGGAGAAGATCCGGTCGGCTTCCGCCGCGCTGTCGATGCTCACCTGCCGCAGGGTACGGTTTTCCGGGTTCATGGTGGTTTCCCAGAGTTGCTCGGCGTTCATTTCACCCAGACCTTTGTAGCGCTGCACATGGATTCCGGATTCGCTTCCACCGCCGAATTCCTCGGCAAAGGCCGCCCGTTCCTCCTCGTTCCAGCAATACCGCTCCGCCTTGCCCTTGCGCAGGAGGTACAAGGGAGGGGTGGCGATGTAGAGGTACCCGTTCTTGATCAGATCGGTCATGTAACGGAAGAAGAAGGTCATGATCAGCGTGGCGATGTGGGAACCGTCCACGTCTGCATCCGTCATGATGATGATCTTGTGGTAGCGGAGACCTTCCAGGTTCAGGGCCTTGCTGTCTTCCTCGGTGCCGATTCTCACCCCCAGGGCGGTGAAGATGTTCTTGATCTCTTCGTTCTCAAATATCTTGTGCGCCATGGCCTTCTCCACGTTCAGGATCTTTCCCCGAAGGGGCATGATGGCCTGGAAGGTCCGGTCCCTCCCCTGCTTCGCGGTGCCGCCGGCCGAATCGCCCTCCACGAGGTAGATCTCCGTCTTGGCCGGATCCTTCTCCGAACAGTCGGCAAGCTTGCCGGGCAGCCCGGCTCCGGAGAGCACATTCTTCCGCTGCACCAGCTCCCGGGCCTTCCGGGCTGCATGCCGGGCCTGGGCGGCCAGGATCACCTTGGATACGATCTGCCGGGCATCCTTCGGGTGCTCTTCCAGGTAATCGGCCAGGGAGGCGCTCACCGCCTGGTCGACGACCCCCATGATGTCCGAGTTCCCAAGCTTCGTCTTGGTCTGGCCTTCGAACTGGGGTTCGGCCACCTTGACGGAAATGATGGCGGTCAGCCCTTCCCGGAAGTCGTCCCCGTTGATGTCGAACTTTAGCTTGGCCAGCATGCCCGACTTGTCGGCGTAGTTCTTCAGGGTCCGGGTCAGCCCGCGACGGAAACCCGACAAATGGGTCCCCCCTTCGATGGTGTTGATGTTGTTGACGTAGGAATGGACATTCTCGGAGAACGAGGTGTTGTATTGCAGGGCGATTTCCACAGGAACCCCGCTTTTCTCCGTTTCGATGTGGACGATTTCATCGATGAGGGCTTCCCGGGTCCCATCCAGAAAACTGACGAATTCCTTCAATCCGTCCTCGGAGTAAAAATGATCTTCGCGGTATCCGCTGTCGCTCCCATTGCCGTTCCCGTTGCCGTTGCCATTTCCGTTCCCGTTGTCGTCGACTTCTCTCATATCTTTGATATTCAACCGAATACCCTTATTTAGAAAGGCGAGCTCGCGCAACCGGGACGACAGGATCTCGTACTTGTATTCGGTCACGGTAAAAATGGAGGAATCGGGTTTGAACGTGACGATGGTTCCCGTGCGGTCGGTTTTTCCCACATTCTCCACCGGACCGTCCGGCACGCCCTTCTGGTACGTCTGGACATGGACTTCTCCATCCCGGTGCACTTCCGCACGAAGGGTCGTGGACAGAGCGTTCACGCAGCTGACCCCCACCCCGTGCAAACCACCGGACACTTTGTAGGAATCCTTGTTGAATTTTCCCCCGGCGTGGAGGACGGTCATCACCACCTCCAGGGCCGATTTGCCCTCCTTTTCGTGCAAATCGATGGGGATCCCCCGTCCGTCGTCCACCACCGTGACGGAGTTGTCTTCGTTGATGATCACATCGATGGTGGTGCAATGTCCGGCAAGGGCTTCATCGATGGAGTTGTCCACCACCTCGTACACCAGGTGGTGCAATCCCTTTTCACTCACATCCCCGATGTACATGGCCGGCCGTTTGCGCACAGCCTCCAGGCCTTCCAGCACCTGGATGCTGTCGGCCATATATCCGTTGCTTCCGCCGTTTCGCGGCTGCTTCACTTCGTGTTCGTCACTCATGATCTGCCAATTCGTTGTTTTGTTTCACATGCACAGGCCTGCCTTCGTGTGTCCCTGACACAACAAGTCTTGAAAATCGTACTGATTTTCAAGACCTTCCAGTCCGGCTCTCCCGTCTGTATTGATTGATGTAAAGATAGCAAAAACATGGGGATAATCCGTCTCAGAACCTCCTGAAAGACAGGGAAGATTTCAACAAAGACGGTTAGTTTTTGGTGCCGAAATCCAGCTTGTGCCGGACTTCCCGCTTCACCCGGGCGGCCAGGCGGTCTTCGTGGCTTTCCAGAAACGCCGCCACGAGCCCCTTTTCCCGTTTCGACAATACCCGGAGGGCCCAGGACAGGGCTTTCTGGACCATGTCCCGGTGATCGTCCACCACCGAACCGCACACCCAGAGAGTCCGGCCGGCATCCCCGGTGCCTCCCCGGGAGGCCTGATTCAGAGGAACGGTGGATACGACGGCCAGGCGGACTTTCCAGACATCCTCCCCGGACAGGAGCTGCCGGATCCGCTCATCGGACACCGTCCCCTTGCTCCAGAGCACACCGTGAATGACCACGCCGTAGGTATCCACCGAAGCCCAGTTGTCGAGTCCCCGCTCCAGGCCGGGCAAATCCTCCGGCTGCAGGTGGTCCAGCAGGCGCCGGTCCCGTCCCAGCAGATCGTAGGCGAGGACCTGGGCTTCGAACACGTTCCGGGCCACCAGTTCCCGGGCAAAGTCGATCCAGAAACGGGCATCGGCCTCCCGCAGGTGTTCCATCTGGCGGAGCTGCCGGCTCACGAGCTGAAAGTCCGGATTCCGCACCCCCAGCACCTGCTGATCGGTTCGAAAATACCGGAGAATGCTTTCCTTTCGGGCCGGATCCGCCAGTCCATGCAGGGTTTCCAGACACTCATTCACCAGGGCTTCCGTTTTCATGGCTCAGAATTCTTCGTTGAAAAACCACTCCAGGGTGGACACAAAACTCCCGAGGCTGGGCATTTTGTGGGCCAGTCCCCTCGTGAAATAGGCAAAATCAAGTTTCGAAACCACCGCATTCAGCCGGTCTCTTTTTTTCGTGTAGTCGTGTCCCACCAGCCGGTACACGGCCTTCATGTCCTCCGCCGGCCGGTTCCGGTCTTCCATGTTCTCCCGTTTGGGATTGAACCCCAGGTGTTTCTCGATGAATTCAGGGGTCAGTTTTCGGGAAACCTTCCGAAGGTGCCGGTATTCGCCCAGAAACCAGGCTTCCGTTTCCATGACGGCCAGGTGGATTTTGGTCCGGGCTCCCCGTTGCGGAAGGTGGGCGTTGAGACCTTTCAGAAGCCTGGGCACCTCCTCCCGTCCAAAACTCGGATACACATCCCTCAGACCCAGGATCATGGTGTAGCCGGTTGCCACGAGCTTGTCGCGATGGGCCAGAAGGTAGCTTTTCACATTGGTTTCCCCGCCGCAGTCATAAACCAGGACATAGTACTCGGTTCGGTTGTCGACGTGGGCCGCGCGCATGATGGTCATGGACATGCGCACGTTGTGTCCTCCCGTAACCTTCACGGTCTGAACCGCAATCCGATTCTGGTCCAGGACATTTTGCAGCATGTGCCGGACCAGGATTTGTTCGGTCAGACCCTCCACAAATATGGCCAGCCGCTTCATGCGTCCTCATCCCCGGTTTCCTCTCCGCTTTCCCCGTCGGCATCGTCCCGGAACCCGGAACGGAAAAATTCGTTGGCGTAGAAATCGAAATTGTTCAACCCGGTGAATTTGAATTCCTCGAAGATCTCCCGGGAATTTTCATAGTTGTACAGACTGATCTTGTGTCCCTCCCGCACGAGCACGGCCCAGGTGGAAATGTCCACCGCATTCATGATGAAGGCATCGTTGGTGGACATGATCAGTTGAATCCCCGATTCCTCCGCGTGCTCGATGAGCAGCTGGACCAGGAGCCGGGCCCGGGAGAAGTCCAGCCCCTCCCCGATGTCGTCGATGATCACAAACCCCTTGTTCCCGCACAGGATGTAGTAGTTCAACTGAACCAGGAGGGAAAAGGCCCGGAACATGCCCTGGCTCATGTCGCGCTGGCTCACCTGCTTTTCCAGTCCTTTTTCGGTGGTGTACACCGAGAAGCGGTCCTGCATGCCTCCCTCGCGATCCGAAAACCGCAGGATGCCGAAATCTTCCAGATCGTACCCGATCCGGTGCATGTCGGCAAGAACCTTCTCCCGGTATCCGGGATATGCATCCGTCGCCACGGCGATCACCGGAACCAGCGACACATTGGTCCGGCTCCAGTCCGCTTCCTTCTCCAGGAAATGGGACTTCAGGGCATACTTGCCCTTCCCCATGTCGCTGCTGAAATCGAACCGGCGCAGGCTCACCGCCCATCCGTGGATGATTTCAATGAAAGGGTGCTGCAACCGGTCGCGCTTGGCATAGCAGGCCAGCTGGTCGTGGGGAAGCTCGAATTCAAGAAAGATGTTTCCGGCAGTGGCTTCGTATTTGATCACCCCGGCACCGTTTTCCCCGCGGTCCAGCACCTTTTCCTCCCCCATGTACAGACGCTCCGAATGGATGGTTTCGGGGTCGTAGCTCAATTCGTACCGGATGCTGTCTTCCCCGTTCCGGAACAAAAGCCGGTATTCGACCGGACCGGAGGCGTGGGTGTCACGGCCCTGCAGGCGGCCCACCAGATCGGACAAGGCGTTCAGGGTCCGGGTCTTCCCGCTGGAGTTCTTGCCGACCACAAGGTTGATTTCCCCCAGGTGCACCCCGTCGATGAGCCACTCGATCTTCTCGCCTGGTTTTCCCGGAATGTGAACTGGGTCAGGTACATGCCTACAATGAATAGGTGAGACCGACCATCAGGTGAAACCGCATGGCCGGATACTGCGGATACAGATAATAGGACTGGGCTGCGATGTTGTGGAACCGAGCAAAGAAGGACAACAGCTTGGTGTAGCGGTACTCCGGCCAGATTCCCGTCGATCACCAGGGGCAGGGTGCCGTCGTGGCCGCATCGTAGTTCTGGAAATAGCGGGCGCCGACGGCATAGACCCCGGCTTCCACCAGGAATTTGTCGGCCATGTTGTAGTGTGCCTGGAAGGAAAAGATCAAATTCGGGTTTGTTCAGCAGGCGTGTTCCTCCGCACCAGGGTGTACTGGTAATAGTTCCCTTTCAGAAAGAACTTCCAGCTTTCGCTCGGTCGCACCGAGAACTCCGCGTGGGTTTCAACAGGGTGATGTCGTCGTACACCACCTGGGACTGGTTCCCCAGAACCGAGCTTGAATCGTTGACGAAGAAATACTGGTCGTCGATGATGGAATAGCTTCCCTTGAGGTTGTGAGCGACCGCATCCGAGAAGCGTCCCTTCAACCCCGCATAGGCAATGAGCTTGTGGTTGGTGGGCCGAACCGACAGGGTGGAACGATGTGGGGTTCTCCACCGTCTTCCGGTAGCTGTTCGATTCCATGGACCCGTCACCCCGAAGTAGGGGCACAATCACCTCCCGGACGATGTTGAACTGGAAACTGGCCGGGGATAAAAATGCAGGGTGAGGATCTCCTCGCTGTGGTCGGCATAGGCATTGAATCCAGCGTGAAACGCCAGTCCCTGGAGGCCTTTCCGATGTAGGGATTGAGCCAGAAAAGCCTGGTCCCCACGAGGGTGTCCCAGTCCGGAACATGGGCCAGGTATTCCGCTCCCAGATCGGCGGCCAGGTCGATCACCCGAAGCTTCTTGTCGAACCGGAAACGGGCCGTTCCTGCGTGCTCTGTTTCCAGAAAATCGTGGGTGAACAGGTGGTAGGCCAGATCGGCTTGTAGTTCAGATGAAAGGAGTCTGCGTGGGCGGAATGCAGGTTCACTTTTGCTTCCGTCGAGAGTAGGGCTCGGTCAGATCCTTCCGGGTGAGTAGGGTATCCAGCGCCGGATCGATGCCATAGAGAGCATGGGACCGGTAGTTCGCCCGGCTTCGTAGCCGAAGACCGCATTGCGCATGAACCGTTGACCGTACACCGCCAGCCAGGCTTTCCTGGTACCCGCATCCACATGCTGCTGGTTGTCCAGTTTGACCTTCCGTTCATGGACTCGTGCTTCACCTGCAGTCCAAAGGTGCCGTTCCGGGAGCGCAACTGATTGATCCGCAATTCAGCGAGCGGACTGAGGTAATTGCCCATGCCCAGGGTCAGCTGGCTCTTGTACAGCTTGTCCAGGGGCGCATCCACCATCCGGGCCGCTTTGATGGGCTCGACCCGGAACTGGGAGTCGTACCGCCTGGGAAACAGCTCGTAGCTGAACCGGGGCACCTCGAATTCGATGTCCTCCTGCAGGCTGGGAAGCAACTGGATCTTTTCCGCAGAGGAAAGAGTTGGGGTATAGGGTTTGACCACCCGGACCTCTTCCTGTTGGGCAAAAAGGCCGGAAACGGCCAGGGAAAGGACGAGCATCCCGGCCATAGGCCTCCGGAAGAAGTTCCCATCCGCGTTCTTGTATCTCATCATGTGTTTCTTCATTGGATTCACTCGGATTCTGCGCCTATTCCGGCGCGATGTCCTGTTCGGCCCGGGCCGTCAGGTCTTCTTTGCGTTGCTTGGCATTGGCAATGATCCCGTCGTCGGGAATGGTATAGTAATCGATGAGGCTCTGCAGGGAATTGATGGCGGAAAACTCATCGCCCTTGGCAACGTAAATGTCGGAGAGTGTCAGAAAGGATTTGCCCATCCAGTACTGGTGGGGGGTGTTCATCTCGATGAAACTGTACACCTCCTCCTCCGCCGCATCGTAGTTGGTCCGCTGAAAAAGGATCTCCACCACATGGTACTTCGATTCGGCGCCTTCCTTGCTGTTTACCTCATGGGCGACTTTGCGGTAAAAATCCAGGGCAAAATCATCCTCGTTGAGCTCCTGGAAACTCCGGGCCATCTTGAAATTGGCCTCCCTCACCACCTCTTCCTGCAACTTGTCGAGCTGGAGAACCTCCTGAGCCGCCGAGATGGTGTTGGTGTACTCGTTCAGTGCAAAAAAGCAGCGCATGAGGCCAACGTGTGCCTCCACAAGGTTGGCCTTTTGTTCGGCGGATTCCAGCAGTGCCCGGTAATTCTCCACGGCCTGGTGGTATTTCTTCTCCCGGAAGTTGATCTTTGAAGCAGCCACCAGCGCCGGCTCGGTAAACATGTTCCGTGACTGGCCGATGATGTAATCCAGGGATTCCATGGCTTCCTTGTTCTGCTGCAGTTTCAGTTGGCAGTCCGCCTTGTAGTAGTGGGCATTCAGCAGGTAGCGACCGTTGGGAAACGCATCCAGGTAATCGGTCAGGGCACGGACGGTCCGCTGGCAGTCACCCCGCATGTAGACGATCTCTGCGGCCGAGTACGACAGGGAATCCTGCTCCCGCAGGGAAATGTCCCGGCCAAGTCCCGTGACGAAAGCCAGGTAGCCGTCCACATTGTCCTTTCTGACATAGATGTTCTTGATGCTGGTGAGGGCGTTGTCGGCTTCGGGGGTTCCCGGATAATTTGTGGCCACCTGCTCGTAGTATTCCAGGGCCCGGTCGTATTCCCCCTGGTTGTAATAGGTGAGCCCGAGCTGATTCAAGGCTTTGTTGGCGTAGCTGGAATTGGGATGCTCGGCCACAAGCCGTTCGTAATAGCCTTTTGCATCGCTCAACCGGTTCAGGACCACATAGCTCCGGCCGATTTCAAACAGGGCGTCATCGATGAAATTCGATTTGGGATGCTGGCTGATGAGCTGGTTCAGCACCTCCACCTTTTCCAGGATCCGGTCCTGCAGGCCGAAGGTGAACCCTTTCTGGAAGAGCGCATAGTCCACATCGGCTGCGCCGGCTGCGATGGTCCGGTTGTATTGTTCCAGGGCCCGGTTGTAGTCGCTCTGGACAAAGTAGCAGTCGGCCATCCGGTTGTGGGCATCGGCCGCCGTGGCCCCTCCGCTGGGATCCAGGCGCAGGTAGCGGCCGAACCAATCCAGCGCCGAGGCATAGTCCTGCCGGTCGAAGGCCATGTATCCAAGGCTGTAATGGCAGAGGGCGTACTCTTCCTGCTGGTGGGCACGGGAATTGTCCAGAAACTGATCGTAGTACATGCGGGCAGTCTGCAGATCCCCGGTCCGGTAGGCCGCCTCCCCCAGCCAGAAGTAGGTCCGGGCGGTGATCACCGGATCATATTTTGCGTATTTCAACGACACCTCCAGGGCCTCCACGGCCTCGTCGAACCGGAGGTTCTTGTACAATTCAAGCCCCCGGTAAAAGGCCACCTTCTGGTAGGCTTTCTCGATGTCCGGGGTCTTGGACCGGATCTTGTCGAGCGATTCCATGGCCATGGAGTAGTTCCGTGTGCCCAGGTAGGCATTCACCAGGTAATTGTACGCCTCGTCGGTGTTGTCCGCGGCAGGATAGGTCCGGATGTACTGCTCGAAGGCACGGATGGCCTCTCCGAAGGGATTGAAGGACAGCTCGTAGGTCACCTTGGCAAAATTGAACAGGGCATCCTGCTGGATCTTCGGATCGTAGTCCATCTTGGCCGCCTGGGAAAAGGCGCTGCGGGCCTTGTTCTTGTCGCCCAGCTTCAGGTAGCAGTCGGCCAGCAGGTAGAGGGCATTCTGGGACACTTCCGATTCCCGGTAGCTGATTTTTTCAAACAGCTCCCGGGCATTGTCGTATTCCCCGTTGCTGTAGTAGGCGAAGGCAAGCTGGTAGCGGTCGTGTGCCGTGTAGGACGTGGTGTGGGTTTCGTAGGTCTCCAGGTGGGGAATGGCTTCCCTGTACTTGCCCAGCATGAAATAGGATTCGCCCACAATCTTGGCCATTTCACCCAGCCGCTTGTCCGAGACCGATTCCATGAGGGGGGGGACGAAATCGATGACTTCCTCGTACTTCTTTTGCATGTACAGGATCTGAGCCACATAGTACGGGGCGATGTCCGAAAACAGGATCCCGGCAATCTTCCGGAACCCCATCAGGGCGGTCTCGTAGTTTCCTCCTCGTAGTGGATGTGGGAGTAATAATAAACGGCCGGAGCCTGGTAGGCCGATTCCACCTCCTGAATCTCATAGAGCATGGCCCGGGCCTGGGCATAATCGTTGCGCTTGTAGAAAGCGTATCCTTTCTTGAAATAGTATTCGGAAAGGTCCTCCCGGCTCAGATGGTGGCGGTCGACACGGTTGTACCAGGAAATGGCCTGGGCCCAGTTGTTCTTGTCATAGAAATAATCGGCCAGACGGAACGCCGCCTCGTCCACATGGGAACTTTCCGGGAAACGGGCCAGAAAGGAATGGACCAGGTATTCGGCATCGTCGTTGCGCAGCTCCACGGCCGACATGGCCTGGTAGAAGGCCGCCTCGTCGTGCAGGGTGGAACGGGACTCGGGATCGCTGGCCAGGTATTCGCCGAACACCTCACGGGCCGCGCCGTATTTTTCCTTCTCATACAGGTCGAGACCTTCCCGGAAGGCATTGTCTCCGTAGGTTCGCTCCGCTGAATTCTGGGCCAAAAGAACCGGGGAAATCAGGACGACGGCGAGAATGGAAAGTCCGTATTTCAAATGCATCATGGATTGCGTTTTAACTCAATAAAAGTACGAATATTCCCCGCGGCACTCGGGCCGGAGCTTCTTTTTAATTAACAGCGGGATGTTAATTTTAGTATGGGGAGTTTTCGTATTTTAGCCGGACACAAGACACATTATGGCCCTGGACAAAGTGATCAAGCTGGAAGATGCCGTCATCAAAGTGGAAGACCACGTGGTCCTTTCCCAAGTCAACCTCTCCATCAACAAAGGCGAACTGGTGTTCGTCATCGGACGGGTGGGCAGCGGGAAGACCAGCCTGATCAAGACCATCAATGCGGAATTGCCCCTGGAAGAGGGGTCCGGAACCGTCGCCGGTTTCGATCTCACCCACCTGCGCCGCAAGGACGTCCCCCTCCTCCGCCGGAAACTGGGCATCGTGTTTCAGGACTTCAAGTTGCTGATCGACCGGAACGTGGAAAGCAACCTTGAATTTGCCCTCCGGGCCACCGGCTGGAAAAGCAAGAGCGACATCTCCGACCGCATCTCCGAAGTCCTGGAGAAAGTCAACCTGGGGTACAAGGGATACAAAATGCCCCACCAGTTGTCCGGTGGCGAACAACAGCGGGTGGTCATCGCCCGGGCTCTTCTGAACGACCCGGACATCATCCTGGCCGACGAACCCACGGGCAACCTCGACCCGGCCACCTCCGACGAAATCATGCGCATCCTCAACGGCATCGCCCAGAACGGCCGGGCCGTCCTGATGGCCACCCACAACTACAACCTCATCAAGCGCTTCCCCTCCCGGATGCTGAAATGCGAGG
This sequence comes from Bacteroidales bacterium, assembly GCA_041393235.1. Classification (GTDB taxonomy): domain Bacteria; phylum Bacteroidota; class Bacteroidia; order Bacteroidales. The sequence goes on along the minus strand of JAWKKO010000008.1, from coordinate 17,208 downwards.
ACGGCAAGCTCTCCGCCGCCAACCTCACCGAAGCCGAAATCGACCGCCTGATCCAGAATGAATAGGGGAAAAACCCCGACATACCGAAGAGATCCAGACGAAACCATCCGGATCGTCACGCTGGGAGAGCTTCGAGAGGACCCGGAAGCCTGGCTGAATCCTCAACATGGCGTCCTCCCTTTCAGCCCCTGGCGACTCCGTTCCTACGTAAACAATCCGCGAGCCGTCGATACCGATCCCGTTCTTTTGGAGTGCCTGTCCGGGGGGCAACGAATCGCTTTCCGCACCCTCCTCCCGGACACCTTTGGGGACATCCGGAACGGAAGGCAGAGGTTTGCCTGGTTGAGCGGCAATTACGTTGTTCCTGATTTTCGGAGGCACGGGATCTCCACGCGACTTCTCGAAAAAGCAGAAGAAGCCTGGGAAGGCAGGCTCATGTACACGAATTATGCACCCGCCTCCAAAGCCCTGTACGACAAGAGCGGCCGCTTTCAACTCCTGCAAAAACGCGACGGCAGCCGTTTCCATCTCCGGGCTGCGAGTTCCCATTTGTTGGGGAATCGCTGGGGCCCGTTGTTATCAAAAACCTTGCTTCGCCCCCTCGACCGGGCGGTGAATGTTTTCCGGGACACCCGACTCGACCGTCTGCCCGGGATGAACAGCGCTCTGTGCACCCTTCGGGAGCTCCATCCAAAGGAAATGATCCAAAAGACGGAAAGGTCTCTTGGAACTTCTCTCTTTCAAAGGGATCATGAATTGTTTTCCTGGATTTTGGAGGATTCATGGATTCGGACGGAACAAACCGGTTTCTTCGATTATCCATTCAGTCATTCGGCCAATCTTTTTTCCAACCGGTTCTTCGAGCTGGTCTCCGCGGATGAAAACCAATCCGTCGTTCTATGGATTCTGCAAAGAGACTCGCATCTGGTGGTCCCCTATGCATATGGGAATGGGGATCGGATCTGGTCCTGGGCAGCTGTTTTTCTCCTGGATCACATGGCCCGAAACAGAGTGGACCACCTCACGATCCGAAATGAAAAACTTCTGCCCCACCTTCGTTCTCTGAAGTCCCATTTCTGGATGATTCGTCCGATGGCCCAATTGTTGTTCGTCCATAAGAACCTGGCACCCTTGCTTCCTGAGAATATAAACCAGTCACCCGGCTGGATCCAGGATGGGGATGGCGATCTTGTGTTTACGGGACTTGCCTGACACGGAACCAGGCTCCGTCAGTGTCAGAGTTGCATGCCAGGATGGATCAGGTCGAAGGTTCGGGATCCGAAAGCCGGTTCCGACCAAGAGGAGCCTTCCCCACATACCGGACGTACTGGCTCCGGACAATCTCCGCCGCACCTGACTTTCCTCTTTCCATGGGGATTCGTTGGATAAAGCCAGGAATTTCCTGCTTTTTCAACCCCGAGGTTCCCGCCAGGATTGTCGCCACCCCCTGATAAAAGGGAACGGATCACACGGTGGGGAACACCATCGCTGCTGAAGGGAAAGGCAAACCAGGATCCGGCTGTCGGAAATCTCTCCTCAGGGAGGAAATGCTGGTGGCAACCTCCTCCTCCATTTCCGACGCCGTCATCGCAAAGAATTCCCGATGATCCCGGGAATGCGCCCCCAAAGCGAAGCCCATGTCAGCCAATTCACCAACCTCCTTCTCGGTCATGTAGATGGGATTGTCTTTCAGGTAGGAGTGGAAATTCAGATCCATTTCCGAGGCCAACTCATCCAGAAACTGTCGATCGGCATACCTTGTTTGTAGAATCAGCTTCCGGAGTGAACCTTGCGTCCATTCCCGTTGCTTCAGCAAGTTGGAAGCCCGTGCGCGATTTGCTTCCATCCCATTCACAAGCAAACTGCTTTTATAGCGGTAAAACATGGTCCGGTTTCCCAGAAAATCATTGTTCAGGAAAAAGACGGCCGGGATTCCCTTTTCCAGCAGAAGCGGGGCAACAATCTGACGGCACTCCGCCAGTCCATCATCGAAACTCAGCAACATGCGACCCTTTCGGCCGTTCTTCCGTGGATGCTTCCCGGGATTCCCTGTTCCAATTCACGGATATCGACCGGATCATAAAACCGGAGCAACCATTCGAGGTCGGAACGAAATTCATCCACTGACCGGACGGGGGTACAAATGACTCAGATGGGGCAGTGGCTTATCACTGACGGTGTGATAGAAGGGCAAATGAAATACTGGCCTGTCAATCGCATCAACGGGTGAAGTCCGCCTGCCCTGGATCGCATTTTTCCATGGGGTTGCTTTGAAGGAAGACCGGTTCCATTCTGCTCACCCATGTTTGTTCCGTTTTTGGATTGAGTTCTGGCGCAGTCGCTCCAGGAACGGGTGCAACCGGCTGAAATGCAGGACCTGGTAGGTTTCAGGGCCGGCTCCGAACCCGGAAAAAACGGGCCACGTCCGAATTCTGGATCCCTGAAATCTAGGAGGATCCTCGTACCTGCATTCTCATGTATGAAGCGATCAACAAGGCCAAACATGGCCCTGGTCTCCTGGCCGTCTTCGTTGCTCGCCGACAACAGATAGACTGCACGGGCCGGGTCCGGACAAACAGGACCGCCGCACACAAGGCCACCCCGTTGAAGGCCGCATGAATTTCCGCAACCCCCTTTTGATCAACGTTTGCACAAGATTCTCCAGCCAATGATAATCCTGTGGACTTCGACGGATGACGTCGTTCTGCTTTTTAAATTCCACCAGTTCTTTCGGGGACAATCCGCTTTCGAATCGCAGACCCGCCTCCACGGCTCTTTTCACATTCCTTCTGGCATTCAGACTGTATTCCGATGAAATCTGGCTGTAGTCCTTGTTCAAGTGCAACACGTAATTGGGCCGGTCCTCGATCCGGGTGTTCGGCCCTTCCTCAACAAGGTTGAATGCATTGAAGGAAACCGTTCCGAAACGGAACCGCCTGGGTATTTTTTTCTGAAACGCCCGCACGAGGGAAGGATCCACAAATTCTGCGCTGAAACACCCAGCTGTTGCATATACAAACCTGGTACAAAACCGAATGCCGAATTTCCTTTCCAGACCAGGGGCATTCCAAAGCGATAGTCCCTGGCGACCAGGATTCCCAGTGATCGGCCGCTGCATCCAGGTACCAGGAGGTGGCGTACAGGTTCACCGCCTGGGATGACTGAATCAGCGCATCCCATCGCCCAGCATCCACTGCGTCACGGTCCAGGTACCGGATGTCCAACCGATCATTCATGAAATGAGTTGTTAACCAAACCTCCGGTAGTCGTTTTCCCGGTTTCCAGAACCATTCGAAACACCTGCCGGGGGTGTCCCAGGCCACCAGAGGCCGGGTGGTGAAATTGCCCTTCATCCAGACGGCACAGAGGGTGTTGGATGCGTGGTACAGCCTGGTGTGCCTTTCCGCGACGAGGCCGTCCAGGATGGCGGCCAGCACCTCGTGCCGGATCCGCTCCGGCGAATGGGCGTAGTCGTGCCAGACCACGATGGAATCGTCGTGGACCAGGTGCCGGAACACCTGCTCCGTATCGTGTTTCACATGTTCGTAATGATGGTTGCCGTCGATGAAAATCAAGTCGAATCTTTCCTTCAGACCGGCAAAATCGAAATGCATGGAATCCCCTTCCAGATGGAGGACATGTTCCAGGGGCCGGGAGAGCACTCCGTGCTGCCCGGCATAGGCTTCGCCGAGTCCCCGCTCCAGCAGGTCGGCTCGGGACAGATTCAGGGTCACGCACCGGGCCGCAACGTCGGCCACATTGGCCACGCTTTCTCCCCGCCAGGTGCCGATTTCGAAATAGCGGCACGATTCGAACCGACCCGCCAGGGCTTTGAGCAGGGCAAGGTCGGTGGGAAGCGATCCCCCTTCCAGGAAGGCCACGGTCTCCAGGTTCATCCGTCCCCCGGGCACCAGATCCTCGAAGGCCACCACCGGCAATCCGTCCCCCAGGCCATGGGTCTTTTCCACATACCCCGCCCAGGCCTCCGGATCGTTCAGTACCAGATTCAGCAATGCCGGCTTCCTCAGAATCCGCACCACCGCCCTCCCCAACTTTCCTATCTTAACAAACTTCCTCACTTTACCCCTCCTTTACAAACTTTACAAACTTTCCCCTCCTTTACAAACTTTATAAACATTACAAACTTTCCAACTTGACTACCGTTATTCCCGCCCCTCCCCGTTCCACATGTTCGTCCCCGTACCCGCTCACCAGATCCACCGAATGCAGGTACTCCCGGATGAGCTGACGCAGGATTCCGTTCCCCTTTCCGTGAAGGATCCGCAGTTCGGAGGCTCCCACCATGATGGCTTCATCGATGAAATCCACCACCAGGTCCATGGCCTCGTCGGCCCGTTTGCCCCGCAGGTCGATGTCGGGCCGGAATCCCGCCCGGCGCGATCCCACATCCCATTCCCCGAGCACCACCCGGGACCGGGCCCTGGGTTTGTGCTGGGCGGCCTCCTTGGCTCCCAGCTTCTCCAACTGATCCAGGGAGGTGCTCGTCTTCAGCATCCCGAAGGCCACCGTGCATTTCTTGCCTTTAACTTCCAGCACCTCGCCGGGCATGTCCTGGCCCTTGATGCGCACCATGTCGCCCTCCCGGATCCGCAGATCTTCCGTGGGTTTGGCCGAAACCGCCGGTTTCTTTTTGCGCAGCTCGGGACGACGCGCTTCCAGCTCCTTTCCCTTTTTCCGGATTTCCGTCAGACGTTTTTCCACCCGGGCTTCCTCCCGCCCCTTTTCCTGCTCCATGCCCTCGGCAAATTCCTCCAGGTCCCTTCGAAGGGCCTTGGTCTTCTCCTTTTCGGCCTGGGCTTCCCGGATTTCCCGGATGGTTTGCTCGATCCGCCGGTTGGATTCCTTCATCAGGGCGTCGGCCTGACTCCGCGCCTCCTTCACGATGGCCTTGCGCTGCTTTTCGCTTTCGGCCAGCTCCTGCTCGTACCGCTCCATAAGATCTTCCAGTTTCTTTTCGGACTGACGGATCTTCTGCCGCTTGGTCTCCCAGTATTTCTTGTCCCGCAGGATCTCCCGCAGGTGCTTGTCGAAATCGATGTGGTCCTGGCCCACCTTTCCGGAGGCAAGCTCCAGGACCTCCTCGGGCAGACCGATTTTCCGGGCGATTTCAAAGGCGAAGGAGCTGCCCGGCTTTCCCACCTGCAGCTGGTACAGGGGCTGCATCTTCTGGTTGTCGAAGAGCATGGCCCCGTTGACGATCCCTTCGGCCGAGGTGGCAAAATGTTTCAGGTTGGTGTAGTGGGTGGTGATGACCCCGAAGGTACCTGACAGATTCAGTTTTTCCAGGATGGCCTCGGCGATGGCGCCGCCCAGCATGGGCTCGGTTCCCGTCCCGAATTCGTCGATGAGCACCAGGGTGTCCGGGGCGGTGTGCCGCAGGAAGTGTTTCATGTTCAAAAGGTGGGAACTGTAGGTGCTCAGGTCGTTGTCGATGGACTGCTCGTCCCCGATGTCCAGAAAGATTCCCCGGAACACCCCGAAGACCGAACGGTCGTCGCAGGGGACGGGGATTCCGCACTGGACCATGTATTGAAGCAGACCGATGGTTTTCAGGCACACCGATTTGCCTCCGGCGTTGGGACCGGAGATCAGAAGGATGCGCTGTCCCTCCTCCATGAGCAGGTCCAGCGGAACCACCTCCTTGTTTTCCGCCGTGTGGGCAAGATACAACAAGGGATGGACGGCCCGTCTCCAGTCGAAGGTCCTTCGGTCCTCGATCCGGGGACAGGAAGCGCCGAGGCGCTTGGCGTACAGGGCCTTTGCCCGGATGAAATCGATGCGGGCCAGGTAGCCGTGGGAGGCCAGCAAATCGGGAACGTAGGGACGGATGTCCGAGGTCAGGGCCCGCAGGATCAGAATGATTTCCCGACGCTCGGCGTGCTCCAGCTCCCGGATTTCATTGGACAGTTCCACCACCTCGGCCGGTTCCAGAAACACGGTCTTCCCGGTGGCCGACTCGTCGTGGATGAGTCCGCTCAGCTTCCTCTTGTTCCCGGCCATCACCGGGATGACGGGACGGCCGCTCCGGGAGGTCGGTGCGGCATCGGCCTCCACCCAGCCTTCCTTCTGGGCCCGGACCAGGACCTTTTGCAATTGTTTGGCCACGGCACCCTGCTTTTCCATCTGCGACCGCCGGATCTGATGAAGCGCCGGCGAGGCATTGTCCCGGATGCGCCCGTGTTTGTTCAACACCTTCTGGATGCGGTCGCTCACAAAGGGATACAATTTCACGGGCCGGCTCAATGTCCGCAGGGCCGGGTATTTTTCCTCCTCGTCGGCTGCAAAGAAATGCAGGATGGCCCGCACCGACTCCAGGCTCTTCCACAGGGAAAATACCTCCTCCTCCAGAAGGTAGGTCCCCTCGACAGCGGCTTTCTTCATGGCCTCCCGGATGTCGATGAAATACTCCAGGGGAAAGTTGTCCTCCTGGACCAGCAGCTTCATGAATTCCCCGGTCAGGGTGAGCTCGTGCCGGATGGTTTCCACGTTCGTGCCAAAGGCTGCCTCCGCGGCCAGTTCCCTGCCCGGTTCGAAAAGACAGTGGGATTTCAGCCCGTCACGGACCCGGTCGAATCCGATTTTTTCCTCGAATTGCAACGGGTAGACCGCAGCGCCCGTAGGGGCGGTTCCCTGACTCAGATTCGGATCCATGTGCCTTGTTTGCCCGATTCGTAAATGGCGGTCAGCACCCGGGTGTTGGCCAGGGCATCTTCCAGGGTCACCGGCACCGGTCCGTCTTCCTGGATGGCCCGTGCGAAGGCATCCCCCATGAGGGTGTACTGGTCCGCCGCCGGATGGGTCCGTACCTGGATCTCCCCGGGTTTGGGCGTGCCCCGGTCGAACCACACCTCGCATTCCTTGTCGTTGGGAGCATTGAACGGGATGCGCACCTCCAGGTGCCCCTTCTGTGCCGAAGGCATGCAGGCGCTGGTAAGGGACCAGCTGCATGGAGGAGGAAAAAACGGCCTGACCCGAGGGGAAATCCAGGAGAAAGCTGGCCAGCCGGTCGACCCCGAATGCTGGGTCCATGTCCAGAACCGACACCACCCGTCTTGGCTCTTCCTCAAACAGGTACCGGGCCATGGCCACCCCGTAGCATCCGATGTCCCACACGCCGCCGCCGCCCAATCCGGGCTGGTTGCGGATGTTGTTCCCGTCCACGTTGTGGTAGCTGAATGCCCCCTGGATCAGCCGGAGGTCTCCAAGGTCTCCCTTCCGCACCGCCTCCCGGGTTTCGATCCACTGGGGAAAGCTCTTCACCATGAATGCTTCCCCGGCTTTCACGCCGCAACGGTCCCGTACCCGGATCATTTCCTCCACCTCGGAGACCCGGAGTCCGAGCGGTTTCTCGCACAGAACGTGTTTGCCCGCCTCCATGGCCCGGATCGTCCATTCCATGTGCAGGTGGTTGGGAAGGGGGTTGTAGATGGCATCCACCTGCGGATCCGCCAGCAATTCCTCGTAACTCCCATAGGCTTTGGGAATGTCCAGCCCGTAGGCGGCCACCTCCGCTTTTCCCAGGGACCGGGAGGCGAGGGCCGTGACCCGGGATCGCTCTCCCTTCTGCAAACCCGGGATCACCTGCCTGAGGCCGATCTTCGCCGTGCTCAGGATTCCCCAGCGTATTTTCTCCATGCCGGATGCATTTGGTTTCACTTTCAAATGTAACAAAACCATAAAAAGAACTAGCTTTATGGGAGCAACCAAAAAACGGATACCGCAATGGCCCAAAGAAAAATCAACATGGGAATGGTGGGCGGAGGCCCCGGATCCTTCATCGGGCATGTGCATTACATGGCCGCGGTGATGGATGGTCAGATCGAACTGGTGTGTGGCGCTTTCAGCTCCAAACCGGAAAAATCCAGGGAAACCGGAAAAAAATACTACCTCCCTCCCTCCCGGGTCTACGACAATTATGTGCAGATGATCGAGGAGGAAGCCCGGCTTCCGGAAGGCATCCGGATGGACTTTCTGTGCATCACCACGCCCAACCACCTGCATTTCGAGCCGGCCAAGCTGGCCATGGAAAACGGATTCCACGTGATCTGCGACAAGCCCCTGGCCCTGGATGCCGACGAAGCCGAGGTCCTGACACGGATCAAGGAAGAAACGGGACGGATGTTCTTTGTCACCCACACCTACGCCGGATACCCCATGGTGAAGGAAGCCAGGGCCATCGTTGAAAAAGGAGAACTGGGCCCCATCCGCAAGGTGGTGGTGGAATACCCCCAGGGCTGGCTCAGCACCCCCCTGGAACAAGGATCGGACAACGTCCAGGCGGCCTGGCGGGCCGATCCGGAACGGGCCGGAAAATCCTGCTGCGTGGGCGACATCGGCACCCATGCCTTCCACCTGGCCGAATTCGTCAGCGGGTTGCGGGTGGAGGAGTTGTATGCCGACCTGGGGATCATGGTACCCAGGCGCCTGCTCGACGACGACGCCAACATGCTGTTGCATTTTCAGGGAGGCGCCCGGGGCGTTCTCTACGCAAGCCAGATCTCTGCCGGAGAAGAGAACGCCGTCAAACTCCGGATCTACGGGGAGAAGGGCGGACTGGAGTTCAACCAGATGGAACCCAACAGCCTCATCCTGCGCTGGCTGGACAAGCCGATCGAAATCCGGCGCACCGGCACGGCCTTCGTCGGAACCATGGCCCGATACAACACCCGGGTTCCCGCGGGGCACCCCGAGGGCTATTTGGAAGCATTCGCAAACCTGTACCGCAACGCCGCCACCTGCATGCAGGCGGAACTGGAGGGAACCGAACCGCCGGTGGAGGCCACCGACAACCCGGACATCTACGACGGCCTGCGGGGCATGAAGTTCATCGACAAGGCGGTGGAGAGTTCCGCCACCCGGCAGTGGGTCCGCCTCTAAGATGGCCGACATGTCCTTTGCCTTCATCTTTGACCTCGACGGGGTGGTCATCCACTCCAACCCTCTGCACCGCCTGGCCTGGCAGAGCTTTTTGCAGGACCGGGGAATCGAACTCACCGATCGCCTGTTTTCGGAGGTCATCGCCGGAAAAACCGGAGATGCTTCCCTGCAAAGCCTGTTTGATGGCGGTCTCTCTGCCGGAGAGATCGATGCGAGCCTGAATGCCATCGATGCGGAATACCGAAACATTTTGCGGAAATCCAACGCATTCCCCGCCGTTCCGGGGGTCATCCCGTTCCTGAACGAATGCAGGGACCTGGGACTCGTCACCGCTCTGGCCACCTCCGCGCCGCCGGAGAATGTGTCCCTGAGTCTGGAATTGCTGCACCTGGAATCCGAGTTCCGGGTGGTTCTCGACAAGACCCACGTGAGCCGGGGCAAACCCCACCCCGAGGTCTACCTGAAAACTCTTTCCATCCTGGGCCTCGATCCATTCGACGCGGTAGTGTTTGAAGATTCAAAAGCGGGGATCCGTGCCGCCCGTGCCGCCGGAATTCCGGTGGTGGGCATCGCCACGGGTCACACACCGGACGAACTTCGGAAGGAGGGCGCTTTTCTGACGGCTGCGGATTTCCGTGCGCTCCGACCCGCCGACGTTCTCCGGGAAAGCAGATCCCAACGGCCATGAACGGGGCTCGGGTTCACCTTCGTTGGATGTTGCTTGCGGCTCTGCTGACGGGCGGACTCCAGACCGGGGTCCTGGCCCAGAGTGAATTTTTGTCCCTGTGGCCGGGAGCAACACCGGGAGGGAGCCAGCCCGGTCCCGAAGCGCTTCCGGATCGCGGTGATTCCGTGCTCCGGCTGACCTCCGTAAAAGATCCCTTTCTTCTGGTCTATGCCCCGGATTCGGCCAGGCACAATGGAAAAGCCCTTGTGATCTGTCCCGGCGGCGGCTACGAATACCTGGCGGTGGACAAGGAGGGTGCGGAAGTGGCACTCTGGCTCAATGAACTGGGATACACAGCTTTTGTCCTGATTTACCGGGTGCCCGGACAACCCGACGCCGCCCTGAACGACCTGCATCGTGCCATCCGGCTCGTCCGGTCCCTTTCGGGCCGCTGGAGGATCGACCCGGCCCGGGTGGGGGTCCTGGGTTTTTCGGCCGGAGCCCATCTGAGCGCCCGGGCCGCCACCCAGGCAGCGAGACCAAAGTACGCAAACGTGGACGAGGCGGACCTGCTCTCGGCCCGACCCGACTATGCGATGCTGATTTACCCGGGACTCATGGAATCCGGGGGAAAATTGTCCGCTCAGCTCACCCCGGGTCCGGGAACGCCCCCCATGTTTCTGTTCGGAACCGCCGACGACCCGCACGGACAAAGCACCCTCCTGCTTGCCGGGGCGTTGCGAAGTGCGGGAACGTCCCTGGAACTTCACCTCCTCCCGTCGGGTGGACACGGGTACGGGCTTCGACCCGGCAATGTGGCTGCGAATCTATGGCCCGGTATGGCCGCAACCTGGCTGGAAGGCCAGACTCAATGCAGGAAATCCAGCGTGCACTAGGACTTTTCACCAGGTTTTTTCTCTCATTCATGGACGGAAAATATACTTTCGTCAAAGCTTCATAGAAAATTTTATCCGAAATAATGCAACTTTCATCCTAAATATTTTGTCTTTCATCAAAGAATTGATAGTTTTGGTCACAACAAACCCTCAACATCATGGCATCACATCCCACCTCCGCCCAGTTGTCCGCCGACGCGATGGCCCAGCCGAATGTCTCCGGCGCCCTGAAAAAAATCTTCCGGTACGATCACGGTTTGATGCTCCAGTTCTTTTTGATCATCCCCCTGGTGACCACGGGAATCATCCTGGATTTGAATGCTTTTCAATGGATCGCCCTGAGCGTGGTGACCAGTTTCTTTTTGTTTGCCGGCATCGCCCGCACGGCGGCCCACCTGCAATTGCAGGCCGAGGATGAACTGGACAGCGTGAAGGGATCGAGGGTGAGCCTCATGGGCAACAGCCTGCTGGCCCTGACGGGCATGATGGCCATCTTCACCTACATGGCCGTGTTCATTCCCCACCTGGTTTCCCAGCTGTAAAGGTTCCGTACAACCCTAACCCACATACCATTTCCACGAGGCTGCCTCCAAAGGGCAGCCTTTTTTGTTTCTTCAGGGGACGGGGGCCAGACCGAGGGGGCGGATCCGGAAGCTGAATTCCTCCACCCGGGGGGTGACCCGGTAGGGTTCGAAGACCGAATTGGCCGTCTCTCCCACCCCGCTCACCCGGTGGTCGAGGTGGAGGACGACGGCATCGTCCGGCTCCAATTGAAAGGTATAGGAGGCCCGGTCCAGGGTTTCGGTCCGGTAGGGATGGGCGGAAAACTGGAAGAGTTCGTCCGAGCTGATAAGGATGCCCGCCCCTTGCTCGTTGCACAGCCGGAGCCAACGCACATCGCAGCGGTTTCCATACTCCTGGGGAATGAGGTAGGGCTCCGTCATGTCGTCCACCGTCCGGTGGTACACCCCGGTCTTTGCGCCGGTCTTCCGGTCGGGGTAGTTCTCGTACGGACCCCGTCCGAACCATTCCACCTGCCGGAACTCCGGCGGAAGCTCCCAGGTCAGCCCGACACGCGGCAGGAAGCCGGGCAACTGGCCCCAGGGTTCGGAACGAACGGACACGTGCATTTCGCCGGTTCCGTGGATGACGTACCATTGCCGGACCTTGAATCCGGTGAGAAAATTCCTTGCGCTCAGGCTGCTTTCCACATACACCACCACCGAATCGGTCTGCCCGGTCACCTCCATGCGGTCCAGGGTGTGCTCCAGGCGGTCCAGTCCCGTGCTCCGCCAGCTGTTGGCCGTCTCCCGTCCCTGTCCGTCCCGGGTGTAGGACATGTCGTTGCGCCAGGTGCTCCAGGAATCCAGGTCGTTGGCCAGGGGCGCCCGCCAGACGTCAAACCGGGGTGCGGCCTGCACCAGGTCCCGGTCGCCGGCCACAAGATCCTCCAGCAAGCCCGTTCGGCGGTCGAACCGGTAGAGAAATCCGTCCCCTTTGATGACCAGGAACCCGGCTTCCTCCGACACCGAAGGGGCCGAACCGGCCGTCTCTTCCGATGGGGAGCCACCTTCCTGCACCAGAAATTGCTCCCAGGCGATTTCATGGCCTGCGGCAGCCCAGGGTGCATTCTCCCGCATCCGGCAGGAAAGCTCCAGGTGAACCGTTTTCCCGGGTACGGCAGGAAGGGAGGCCAGGGGCAGCTGCAACCAAACGGTGTCGCCCGGGGGCACATCCCAGGCGAGCCGGCCCGTTCGTTCGGAACGGCCCTCCACCAGGCAAATCCATTCAAGATCGAAATCAGACAGGTTCCGGAAGGCATGGTGGTTCACCACCCCGATCCGGCCCTCCCCGAGCCCGGACCCCAGAAACTCCACGGGCTGGGCCGATTTCTTCAATTGCCAGAGCTCGGGCTGCACCCTGCGGTCGGGCCAGACCAAACCGTAGGTTCGCCCGGGAAGCCCCACACTGAAATAGCTTCCCGTGGTGTGCGCGGTCTCGAAATCCAGCCAGAGCCGGGACTGCGTTTCAAGCTCCTCTCCCTCCTCCATCAGGGAACGGATGTCCATCGCCCGGTCGAAAATCCGGACCCGGTCCACGGCGGCCGCCGTCAGATCGCCCCGGTGGCTGTCCCGCAGCTCGGAGCTTTTGCCCACCGTCACGGGATAGGGTGCATTCAGGAGGTTTCCCCGGTTTTTGCGGGTTCCCACGATGCGCCCGTCCACATACAATTCCATTTTGTTTCCGTCGTAGATGCCCGCCACATGGTGCCAGGCACCCTCCCAGTCCTCCGGAAGCCGGCCCTTCAACCGGCTGACCCCCGCGCGCGGATCGGTGTGCACATAGAATTCAAGCTCGCTTTCCGTTACCTGGTTCAGGCCGAACTGGAAATCCCCTTTTGTCACCAGGGCGCCGTACCCGGTGAACGAATCCACCTTCACCCAGAGATCCAGGGTGAGTTCGTCACCCGCCAGATCCAGGGATGGATCCCGGGCCACCTCCACCCAGTCGTCGTGGCCGCTCAGGACCGCGGCCAGTCCGAACCGGCCCGGTTCCAGGTGGGCCCGGTTCATGAGCACGCACTGGATCCCGGCCGGGGACTCGTCCCGGGTTTCCACCACGTCCATGCGGATCCCCGGACTCACCCAATCCCAGACGGCTCCCCCGGTCAGACGGGGATAGCGGCGGATGAGGGTCCAGTATTCGTCCAGTGCGCCCAGGCTGTTCCCCGTGGCGGCCAGGTATTCGTCCATGAAAGACGGACGGGGATCGTCGTCCTTGGCAAATCGCTGTTCCAGGGCAAAGGGAGACAGGTAGCGGGGACCCACGATGTCCTCGCAGGCAATGGGGTTGGTGGCCGGATCCTCGTCCCGGTTCCCCCCGTACAACCAGCCCGGTCGGGACGGGTCCAGCTTTTTCCCCTCCGACATGACCGCACAGAGGTTCTCCCCGGACCCGCTTTCGTTGCCCGCACTCCAAATGACCACCGAGGGGTGGTTCCGGTCACGGTACACCATCTTCCGCATGCGGTCCAGGTAGGCCGGGCGCCACAGGGTGTCCTCCGACAGGTGCTCGTAGGCATGGGCCTCGTCACCGGTCTCGTCCACCAGGTACATCCCCAGCTCGTCGGCCAGATCGAGGTACTCCGGATTGGGGGGATAATGGCTGGTGCGCACACAATTGATGTTGAACTGCTTCATCAGCAGCAGGTCCTGCCGCATGGTTTCCACGTCCATGGCATGGCCCGTCCCGGGATGCAGCATGTGGCTGTTGACCCCGTTGAATTTGACCGCCCTTCCGTTCACAAGAAGGACCCCGTCCCGGATTTCCACCTCCCGGAATCCCACCCGGGTGCTCAGGCATTCCAGGGAGGCGCCCTCCCCGTCCTGCAATTCCATCACCAGGGTATAGAGGGCCGGGTGTTCGGACGACCAGAGTCGGGGCGACCGGATCTCCAGGGTGAGGTCGAGAACCAGGCTGTCGCCGGAACGGAGCTCCTTCACCGGAGCCTCCGCGATTCCGCCGGGAACCTCCCTGCCTTCGGGATCGAACAACCGGGTTTTCACTGCCAGGCTCCGGGCAACCGGCTTTCGGTAATTCTGAAGATGGAGTTGCAGCTCGAGCCGCGCATCCCGGTACGAGCGGTCCAGCTCGGTCCGCACGTAAAAGTCCCTCATGTGCACCGCCGGGGTGGCCATCAGGTACACATCCCGGTAGATGCCCGACAAACGCCAGGTGTCCTGATCCTCCAGGTAGGACCCGTCGGCGTAGCGGAGCACCTGCACGGCCACGCTGTTGGCCCCCTTGTTCAGATACGGGGTGATCCGGAACTCTGCCGGTTCGTTGGCTCCTGTTGTAGCCCGCTTCTTCCCGTTCACCCAGAGCCGGAAGGCCGACTGGACGCCCTCGAAATGCAGAAACACCTCCTGTCCGTCCAGGTTCCCGGAAGATTCGAATTCCCGGTAATAGGATCCGACGGGATTGAAATTCTCCGGAACCGACGGGGGATCCAGGGATGGGGCATGCCGATGTTGCGGAACTGCGGGTACCCGTATCCTTCCATCTGCCAGTTGGAGGGCACCTGGATTTCGTCCCATTGGGACCGCTGGAAGTCGGGTTTCTGGAACCGCAGGTGCCAGCCGGAGATTGGGCGCCCAGTGAAATTTCCAGGGTCCGCTCAGAAGCAGGCAGTTGGGGGATTCCTTCCGGAACCCTTCCCGGGCCTGTTTCCGAATCGTAGGGCATGAGGGTGGCATGGGAGGCTCCTGCCCCGCTGAACACGGCCGGATTTTCCCAGTCGGGGATCTGGGCCGATGCGGACAGACACACCGCCCATCCGATGAAAACGACCCGGAACAGGGATGTGACGAATGGACCCATATCCGATGGTTTTTGTAGGTTTTCTCTATCTGTTCAGGATGGCGCCGGCCATCCACGGCCAGTCCATAACGGCCGAAGGGTGCGCTCACCTGGAGGCCCCGGGCAAGGCAGGACCCGGTCCACCATGCGCCGGGCGATGTCGACCCCGGCCTTCAGCTGGTCCTCCTTGCTTTCGAAGCGACCGATTTCCCGGATCAGCTCATCGGGCACATACACCCCCGGCACTTCGTTTTTCATGAACTCGGCGTTCCGCAGGCTGACCAGGGGCCAGATGCCCGCGATCAGGTGCATGTTGCCCAGATCGACCCGCTCCAGAAACGACTCCAGCGAGGGCACGTCGAACAGGCTGGGTGATGACGAATTCCGCACCGGCCTCCTTTTCTGGTGGAGCCGCCGATTTCGTTCTCCACGTTCACGCTGTTGGGGTCCATGCCCACGCCGGTGGAAAAGGCGGTGGGATCCCCGATGCGCTTCTCGCCGATGTCGATCCCGTGGTTCAGGTTGTCGATGAGATGGACCAGGCCGATGGCGTCGATGTCGAACACAGCGGTGGCCTTGGGGTAATCGCCCATCATGGGGGATCGCCCGTGATGGCCAGCAGGTTCCGGATGCCCAGGGCGGTGGCTCCGAGCAGGTCGGATTGCATGCCCAGAAGGTTCCGGTCGCGGCAGGTGTAGTGCAGCACCGTCTCGATCCCGGCCCCGCTCCAGGATCACGGCCAGGGCCAGACCTGTCATCCGGGCCGATGCCCGGGGTCCGTCCGGGATGTTCACCGCATCCACCCGGGCTTCCTTCAGCAGGCGCGCGCCTTCCAGGTTTTTGGCCACGTCGCTGCTTCGCGGCGGGACCATCTCCACGAGCACCACCTGCTCGCCCCGGCTGAGCTTGGCCGACAGGGTGGATTTCTCCGCCGCAGGCACGGGCTCGGGCAAGGGTTCCTCGCTCACGGGCCGGACGCCGATCTGGATGGAATGTTGCAGGCGGGGTCTGTTTCATGGCCAGGGCATTGGCCATCTTGGCGATGTGTTCCGGGGTGGTGCCGCAGCACCCGCCCAGCATGCGCACGCCCTTTTCGATGAACCGCTTGGTGTACACCGAGAAATACTCGGGGTGCTCATGTAGATCATGCGTCCGTCGGCCAGCTGGGGCCGTCCCGCGTTGGGCATGATGCACAGGGGTTTGGAGGTGGCACCCAGGAGGGTCTCCACAAAGTCCAGCATGGGCTTGGGTCCGATCGTGCAATTGAGCCCGATCATAAACGCCCCGGAGGCATCGAGCCGCCGGACAAGGTCGGCCAGGTCCACCCCGTACCGGGTTTTCCCGTCCTCTCCCACCGTCATCATGGCCACCACCGGCTTGTCGCTGACCTCCCGGACGGCCGCGATGGCCGCTTCCATTTCCCGGATGTCCTGGAAAGTCTCCAGGATGAAAAGGTCCACGCCGCCCTCGTGCAGGTACCCGGCCTGCTCCCGGAAAGCCGCGGAGATTTCCTCCAGGTCCCCGTCGCCCCAGGGGGCGATTCCGCGTCCCGAGGGACCCATGGAACCGGCCACGTAAATCTCTTCGATGCCGGAGGCTTCCCGGGCCAGGGTCACCCCCTGCACGTTGATGTCCCGGATCCGTTCCTGCAGGTTGTGGGATTTGAGCTTGATGCGGTTGGCCCCGTAGGTGTTGGTTTCGATCACCCGGGCGCCGGCGCGGATGTAATCTTCATGAATCGACCGGCTGAGCTCGGGCCGGGACAGGGTCAACTCGTCGTAGGACTTGTCGATGAACACGCCTTTGGCGTAAATCAGGGATCCCATGGCCCCGTCCAACAGCACCAGGTGATCCTTCACATAGGACTCGAATGGAATCATGTCTGTTCTTTGGATGAATGTCTTCCTTCAAAGGTAGGGCTTTTTTCCCGTCACCGCAGGTGCCTGTCGGCGAAATCCAGGTATTGCTCCCAGTCGAAGAGGGTCACGTCGTGCACCCCCGAACGCATGTGATAGCCCAGGGAACCCCGATGCACCGGTTGGTTCGTCACCGGCTGTCCCCCGTCCGTCCATGCCTCCTCCCCGTAGAGGGCATAGACCCGGCTGGCCAGAAACAGGGAAAGGAATTCCCCCCGGGGATCGGCCCAGTCGTCCTCCGCGGCGCTTGCCACGTACAGGGGCCGGGGCGCAATGAGCCCGAGCAGCATGTGCTGGTCCGCCGGCAAGTCTTCCTCCCGTCCCCCGAAGGCTTTGAAATTTTCACAGAACCAATGGGGAAAAACGGCATTGATCACGGCCACCGTCTCCCCGTGGGCACGCATCGACAGGGCTGCTCCCCCGCAGCCCGAATCGTTGGAGATCACCAGGGCAAAGCGGGGATCCAGGGCCC
>JAWKKO010000007.1:0-160706 GCA_041393235.1 Bacteroidales bacterium | reverse complement strand
GGGTGGGGGCATAGGAACTGGATACTCCGTCCAGATCCCCTTCATCCAGGGCCTGCGCGTCGTGGATGGAGGAAGCCAGCATCAGGGCCCCGGTGGCGCACACGCAAATGCCCCCGGTGGCCAGGAACACACCGCCGATGGTGCTGTTGGTTTTGTAGGCCTGGTAATCGGCCGACGTGGCCGGGTTGGTGGCCAGCAAGGTCTTGAAATCAGGCGCCTTGAGTACCTGACCGCTTTGTACGTAGCGTTTTTTCTCCAGGGTGATGGGTCCGCCGTCCTGGGCGGCCAGGCTCATGGCAAAGGAGAGAAGCACACTCAGAAACATCAGGCGACGGATCGAGGAAAGGAAGGTTTGGTTTGTTTTCATTGTCGGGGTTATTGGTTATTGGTTTGGATTGTTTTGCTATTCGGGACCCGCTCCCGGGGGATCTTCCTGCACCGCCACGCCCACATAGGAATCGGCCGTGCCGTAATACAGGAACCATTTGCCCTGGAAATGCACCAGCCCTTCGGCAAAGGTGGTTCCGGAGGCATATTGCCCCGTCATCTCATGGGGCAGGGAGGGCTTGAGCAGGGGCTGGTCGAGGCGGGAACGCACCGTGGTCAGGTCGTCCGGATCAAAGACCACCTTGCCTACGGAGTAGGTGCCCCGGGGCAAGGCGGGATCAGCCGATTCGTCCTCGGCGTTCTTCCCGTTGTACAGGAGAACGATCCCTTCCTCCAGCCAGAGGGCCGGCGGGCCGCATTCGGTAAGCCGGCTGTCGAAATGTCCGGGACGGGTCTCCACGATGGGAAGCAACTCCCCGGCTTCGTCCACCTGGGGGTACCAGTCGGCCAGATTCTCCGACCAGGCCAGGTTGATGAAATCCTCGCCCCAGTACATCCAGTACCTGCCGTCCTTTTTCACCAGTGTTTGCCGGTCCCCATCCATCCGGGTGAGCATGGAGCCTGACTTGGACCAGCGGTCGAGGAATTTTCCGTCGTAGGCCGAGGCAAAAGCCGGTCCCTTTTTCTCCCAGTGGACCAGGTCCCGGGAAAAGGCGATGCTCAGCCGGGCCACGTCCTGGTTCCAGGCGGTGTAGGCCATCACATAGAGGCCGTCCTCGGTGACCGCCACCCGGGGATCTTCGCATCCGCCCGGGAAGTCCCAGACCTCAAACCCGTCGTTGGCCGGGTACAGCACCGGCTCGGGGTACCGTTCGAAATGAATGCCGTCGGAGCTGGTGGCCAGACCGATGCGGGAGGTCCGTCCCCCCAGGATGGCGTCCGGATTGTCCTCGCAGCGGAGGAGGAGGTGCACCTTGCCATCCTTCACGATGGCGGCGGGGTTGAACACGTCGGCCTTTTGCCATTGCACATCCGCCTCCTTCATGGGACAGAAGAAGGTGAGGGTTGAATCGGCCCCCACGATGGGATTTTCCGCCGGTTTTTCAAAAGAAAGAAAAAGTCCGGAGGCGCCCGTGGCATCGTCGGAGTTACCGGAGATGTTCCCGGGTCCGCAGGCCGGGACGCTCAGGATCAGGGCCAGGGATGCCAGGGCCAGGTGGTAAGATTTCATGTGCGATTCGTTGTTGGTTTTGTTTGGTTTGTCAGACGGCGGCCCAGGCCTTTTCGATCAGGGCTTTGGTGGCCAGGATGCCTTCATGCTCCGGTTTTTCCACCCCTTCGTATTCAATGCCGATGTGTCCTTTGTAACCGAAATCCTTGACAATCTTCAGCATCTTGTAATAATCGATGATCCGGTCGTCCCCGTTCTCGTCGAAATTGTAGGACTTGGCGCTCACTCCTTTTGCATAGGGCAGGAACTCCTCCACACCCTGGTAACGGTCGTAGGCCGAATCGCATTCGAACTGGGTGGTTCCCCACTTGGCACTGAGGCACCAGTTCCCGAAATCGGGGAGGGTGCCCACATTGGACAAGCCCACCTCGTCGAGGATGGAGGTGATCAGGGCCGCATCGGAGCTGAACAGGCCGTGGTTTTCGATCACCACGTTGATGCCCTCGCCCCCGGCATATTCCCCGAGCCTGTGCAGGCTGTCGGTCATCCCGGCCCGGAACCTCTCCCGGTCCTCGTCCCCGAAAGCATTCACCCGGATGGAGTGGCAGCCGAGGATTTTGGCCGCGTGGACCCATTTGTGGTGGTTTTCCACGGCCCGGATCCGGGAAGCTTCGTCGGCGACTCCGAGATCGCCCTCGTCGTCCACCATGATGAGCAGGCTTTTCACCCCGGCGTCATCGGCCCGGGTCTTCATTTGCTGCCAGAAGGTCTCGTCGGCAGCACGGTCGGTGAAAAAGCCGTTCACGTACTCCACCGCACCGATCCCGTAGCGGTCCATGGCCAGGGAGGCGAAATCGACCGGGTTCAGGTCGCCGCCAAAAAATGCCTTGTTCAGGGACCACTGGGCCAGGGAGATCCTGGGCACGGCGGAAGCGGAACCGCAGGACCGGATCAGGGTGGGCGACAGAGCCAGGGCGGCGGCGCCGGCCCCGAGATTTCTCAAAAAAGTTCTTCGTTTCATGGTGTATCCGTTGTTTGTTGGGTGTATACAAAGGCATAGTTTGTGTGTCCCGCCACCCGGCCGGCGGTGGGCCCTTCCAATCCGCCCCGGTGATCCAGCACAAAGGAATCGTAGCCCCTTTCGTGAAGAAAGCGGAAGATCTCCTCCCCTTCCT
The DNA here is from genome assembly GCA_041393235.1 of Bacteroidales bacterium. Taxonomy (GTDB): domain Bacteria; phylum Bacteroidota; class Bacteroidia; order Bacteroidales. The sequence goes on along the minus strand of JAWKKO010000007.1, from coordinate 158,033 downwards.
CCTCCCTTCCGGCAAGAACGGTCGAACTGACCTCCACCAGGAGGTCGGGCCGAAACCGTTCCAGGATCCCGGCCATCCCCTTCAGCGCCGGCAATTCCCCTCCCTCGATGTCCAGTTTCACCAGATCGACCCGCTCCAGTCCCTCCTCCGCCGCAAAGGCGTCCAGGGAGACCAATTCCACGCGCTCGACCCGTCCGCTTTCCCCATCGTGGCGGTACAGGCTGCTCATGCCGATGTTTTCCGGACCGGACAGGTACAGCTTCGCCTGACCGGCCGTACGGCCCACCGCCAGCCGGTGGGGATGGACATGTCCCATGCCGTTTTGCTCGAGGTGATCCACCAGCCGGTCATACACGGCCCGCACCGGTTCAAAGGCATGAACCAGTCCCCCCGACTCCGGATCCACCGCCGCCCCGGCCGGCAGGCTGAACCATCCCAGGTTCGCCCCCACGTCCAGAAACACATCCCCGGGACCGAGACGGGACTCCACAAACCGGATGCCCGGCTCGTCATAGATTCCGAAGAAGAACACATGCTGCTGGATCCACTCGCCCACCTCCACCTCCATGGGAAACCGGCCGTCGTAGCGGCACCGCAGGGACAGGTCCCGGAACAGCTGCCGTGGCTTGAACCACCGGGTGTACAGCGCAAAATGGTACCGCCGGAAACCGGGAATCCGGAAAAGAAGGCGGAACACATGGGCAAGCAGCTTTTTCATGGGGTGGGGAAGCCGTCCCACGAAATTAGGATTCCTGGCCGAAAACACAAACCGTCCTTTCGCTACGTAACTTTATGTCTGTAAAATTGATTTCATCATGAGCTAAAAATGAAAGTCACGGTTGTTTTTTAGTTTTAAAGTGACCAAACAAAAAAACTTAAACACCATGACTTTCAAGAAACAGGAACAAGTTACAAAGAAGAGTTTAGAAGATCAGATTATTGAACTCATCAATTCAGATGGAGAGGATTTAATGACCCGGATTTTGCGATCAGGACTTCAACAGATCATGGAGCTGGAGCGCGATGAGTACATCGGGGTAGACAGCTATGAACGTGGCGAAGATCGCCGGGACTATCGCAACGGCTACAAGTCCAGAACTCTGCTTACACGCGTTGGTTCTCTGGTATTACGTGTTCCCCAAACCCGCGACGGCCAGTTCTATCCTTCGATATTTGAGCGCTACCAGCGAAGTGAAAAAGCCCTTGTGTTGGCCTTGGCAGAGGCGTATTTGCAGGGAGTATCAACACGGAAGATGAAGATGATTACCGAGGTGTTGATGGGCAAGGAGTTTTCCCACACTTCGATCAGCCGCTTTACGACCAACCTGGATGCAGAGTTGGATGCCTGGCGGGATCGATCCCTTGAGGGAAAGGAGTTTCCCTACGTTCTGGTTGATGCCCGTTATGAGAGTTGTCGCGTTGATCATAAGATCATTGACATTGCTGTTCAGATTGCCATTGGGATCGATTCTGAAGGACATCGCCATGTGCTGGGATTAGATAAATCCTGGTCAGAGAGTGGAGATTCCTGGGACCGTTTCATCGGTGGCTTAAAGCAAAGGGGATTAAAGGGTGTGCTACTGTTTACCAGTGATGCCCATCCGGGGATCCACCCGGCCATAAAGAAGCATTTCCCGGGATCCGTTTGGCAACGTTGCCAGTATCATTTCAGGGGCAATGTGACTGATCTGGCTCCTAAAAACCTGCGAGATGATGTAAACCAGAGGCTGACTCAGGCTTGGGATTGTGAGACATATGAGGAAGCAATCGCCGTAATGAATAAAATGGTCGAGGACTATCAGGAGATTCACCTTGATTTAGCTGATTTCATTTCAGAACATGCCTGGGAGACCTTGGGTGTATATCATGTTGCTCCTCCTCCACATCATAAGCGGATCCGGACCACCAACATGGTGGAGAGGATTAACCAGGAGCTGCTGAGGCGAAGTAAGGTGATCCGGATATTCCCTAACCCGAAGAGCTGTATAAGGCTTTTTTCGGCCCTTTTGAAGGAGTGGCATGAGGACTGGGTGTCTGGGCGACGATATTTGAATATGGACCTGCTGAGGGAGTGGGAGGCTGAGCGAGCCGCTCAGCCCCTGGACCGCGGTCCAGGGGCTGAACTGCCCCCTATGAAGGAAAAAGAATTAACTGTGGCTTAAGAATTTTACAGAAAAAAAGTTGCACAACTCGTCCTTTTTGCTACCTTGCAGGGAAATTCCGCCGGAGACCGGGTCCGGTCGTCCCCGGCACGCACAAAACAACAAACAAAATTTATATTCCATGAAAGCCGCCCCCGTGAAAACCATGCTGGCATTGCTGGCCGTCCTCCTTGTTGCTCTCCCCGGATTTGCCCAGGAAGTGGACTGGCAGGACATGATGAAACAATCCCAGAAGACAGAAATCTGGGAACCCGTTCCCCCGGTGGTCACCCCCGGTGAAACCCCGGCCTCCGCTCCCTCCGACGCCGTCCTTCTCTTCGATGGCACGGGTCTGGACGCCTGGCAATCCGACGACCCGTCCAAACCGGTCGGGTGGATCGTCCAAGACGGTGTGCTCACCGTGAACAAGGCCGCCGGCGGAATCACCACGAAGGAAAGCTTCACCGATTACCAGCTTCACCTGGAATACAAGATCCCGGAAAACATCACCGGGGAGAGCCAGTCGCGCGGAAACAGCGGCATCTTCCTGGGCTACATGGGCATGGAAGGTCCATTCGAAATGGGTTACGAAGTCCAGATCCTGGACAACTACAACAACAAAACCTACGTGAACGGCCAGGCCGGCGCCGTGTACAAGCAGGGCATCCCCCTGGCCAACGCCTGCAAAAAGCCCGGCCAGTGGCAGGTCTACGACATCATCTGGAAGGCCCCGAAATTCAAGGAAGACGGAAGCCTGCTCTCCCCCGCCTATGTCACGGTGATTCACAACGGCGTGCTGTTGCAGAACCACTTCGAGCTCAAAGGCGGCACCCTGTGGATCGGCCAGCCCTCCTACAAGGCCCACGGCCCCCTGCCCCTCCACATCCAGTCCCACGGAGATCCGAGTCCGGCCGTGAGCTTCCGGAACATCTGGCTGCGGCCGTTGTCCTGACCTGATCTGCTTCGGATCGATCATAATACATAAATGTGTATCATACATATTTGCGTATCTAATTTTTAGTACGTAATATTGTATGATACAACATTGCGTATGGTACAACAGGCAGGAAAACCGGTCACAGGCAAAGCCTTTGTTGGAAGGAAAGCTGAACTTGCCTTGCTGGAGAATTATCTGGAATTGGGCCAGAGTGTGGCCATCATTGCACCGAGACGTTTTGGAAAAACATCTCTCGTCCTGGAAGCATTGCGGCAAACGAAAGACAAGAAAACCTATACGGCTTATATCGATATTTTTGCCAACCCGACCCTGGAACAACTGGCCACATCCATTACAAGGGAAGTACTTCGAAATCACAGCCTCCATCGGAATTTTCAGGCTGCAAGAAAAAACATCCGGGCACTGTTTCAACAGGTGGAACTGAAAGCCGTCCTGGAAGATTTCCAGTTCATTCTTGGATTTGCCGATCCACAAAGGGATCCATGGGAACTTGTGTCAGACAGCATCGATTTTGTCGATGCATTTGCCGCAAAACACAGCAAAAAAATCATGTGTGCCTATGACGAATTCGGGGATGTTCAAAAATTTGGCGCCAAACATGAGCTGGTCAAATTGTTCCGGTCCAAAATACAACAACACGAAAACAGCACTTACCTGTTCTCGGGCAGCTATGAATCGGTCATGAACGAGATGTTTGTGAACAGCAAAGCACCCTTTCACCGGTTGACCAGGATTCTCCAGCTGGGGTACATGGAGGAGACCGATTTCATGGATTACCTCCGGATGCAATTCATGGAAATGAAAATTCCAAACGCCGAATCGATGCCCAAAACCGTGATGGACATCACCCGAGGTCATCCCTATTACGGACAACTCGCTTTGCAACAAGTGATGGTGATGAACGCCCTGGGGGAAAAGACCCCGGGCAGGAAAGAACTGATTCGTCGATTGCTGTTTGTGGAGCAAGGCTATCTCACCAAAGTGTGGGAAGAAATTTCCGGAAACAGAGAATTCGTGCACACCCTGATGGCACTTGCGGAACATCCTGACCACTTGTACAGCCGACTCCGAAAGAAAAACATCAATGTTGCACGAGCGGTAAAACAACTGGAAGGCAAAGGCATCCTTTTGAAAAGTCCTCTCGCCGGTCTGGTGATCGCAGATCCTCTGTTTCAGGAATGGATCAAAGAGAACCTCTTGTAAGAACGATTCATTCCACCACGATGTACGTGGTGTCGGTGTGGGAGCGGGCCATGAAATAGCCCATCACCCCCTCGCCCAGGTTGGAGGTCGGGTTGTAGGGGGTGGCCGACATGGGCATGCCTTCCCCCAGGGCTTCGTTGAGCTGGGTGTAGTAATCGGCCGTGGCCGCATCGATGGCATAGATCCGGAAACCCACCGTGTCTCCGTAAACGATCCGGGTGTCCAGGAAGCTGGCTTCCAGGACCGCTCCCAGACTTCCGTAGCGATCGCTGGCAATGGCGTAACCGTCGCCGATGGGCGTGCCGTTCCACACCATCTGGAAGAGGAAATCGTCGGGCTGACCGGGCCGGTCGTGCAGGAGACGGTGAGCAGCGGCGGCACCTCCATGCCCATGTGGGCCGGAAGAAGGGGCGTCCTCGCTCCGGATGTCCAGGATCCGGGGCGGCTCGTGCAGATCGCTCTCCCCGGAATGCAGGGTCCCGTCCAGCTCCACCTCCAGGGTGTAGGTGCGGCCGGCTTCGCCGCGAAGGGTGCTTCCCCGGTAGCGGCCCTCGCCCAGGGAGGTCAACACCTCCTCATGCCCTGCATCGTCCCGCAGGCGGACCAGGGCATCCGCGATGCCCTGGGGATCCCCGGGCTGGTAAAAGTCCGTGGTGTAGGTGAGGGAAAGGTTGCACAGGGAATCCTTCTCGATGTATCCTTCGGCCACGAGGGCCGGATCCCCGGAGTTCAGGTCGATGTGGATCACTTCCTCACAGGAGGGAAGGACGATGGCCCCGAGCAGGGCGGCCAGAAGGCCGGCCCAATGAGACATCGCGGGACGGAGCCTGGGAGGGACGTGTGCGGAGGATCGGGTGGTGTGCATGGCCGGAGCGTTTTAAAATTCAAAATTCCAGGACAGGGAAGGGACGATGCCGAAGAGACTGAGCTTGACCGCCTCGGTGGTTCCGGGCACTGTTTCGCTCTCCCGGAAATCGATGAGGTAAGCGTTGTGCCGGTTGTACACGTTGTAGGCCGAGAGGTCCCAACTGCTCCGGAATTTCTTTTCCTTTTTCCCGGCCAGGTGCAGGCCCAGGTCGAGCCGGTGGTAATCCGGCATCCGGTACCCGTTCCGCTCGGTGTAATAGGAAACCAGCTGTCCGTCGAATTCGTATTTCCCACTGGGGAAGGTCACCGCGTTCCCGGTGTAGTACACCCAGGCCCCGGACAGGGAAAGTCGATCGGTGATGTCCCAGTTGAGCACCAGGGAAACGTCGTGGGTTTTGTCGTAGGTGGTGGGGTACCAGTGACCGAAGTTGATGCCGTCCATCCGCTGCTCGGTCCGGGCCAGGGTGTAGCTCAGCCAGCCGTTGACCCGGCCGCTTTGCTTGCGCAGCATGAATTCCGCCCCGTAGCTCCGTCCCCGACCCGAGACGATGTAGGCCTCCACATCCTCGTTGAACATGGTCTGGGTCCCGTCTTCGTAATCGGTGGTGTTCCGCAGGTCCTTGTAATAGAGCTCCAGCGAGAGCTCCACCCGGTTTTCCAGGAAGTTCCGGAAATAGCCCCCGGACACCTGGTTGACCAGGATGGGGCGGATGTTGGAAGAGGAAGGAACCCAGGTGTCGGTAGGCATGCCCGAGGTGCTGTTGCTGAGCAGATGCAGGTACTGGGCCATGCGGTTGTAGGAAAACTTCACCGAGCTCCGTTCTCCCAGACGATAGTTCATGCTCAGGCGGGGCTCCAGGTTCATGTAGGTTTGCATGACCTCGCCGGATCCGTACACGGTGGAATCGATGCGTTCGTTGTTTGCATCGTACACATAGGACGACCCTTCTCCCATTTGCTGGAACAGGCTGAAGCGGAGACCGTACTGGAAGGAAAGCCGGGGGCCGGCCTTGGACTCGCCGGAGGCGTACAGTCCGGAAACCAGGGCCTGTTTCCCGGGCATGAGCACTTCGGGAATCATGCTGCTGTCCGGGTCGACCGGCCGGAGTTCGCCGGGATTGAAGCGGTGGAAGGTGCTCTGGACCCCGAAACGGACGGTGTGATCGGGATGGACATACCAGCTGAAATCCTGCTTCAGGCCCACATCCTCGATCCCCGAGCCCATTTTCAGGAACTCAGCCAGGTTGACGGCGTAATCGTAATTGGAATAGAGGACGCTCGTATTGGAAAACAGGCGGCTGCCAAAAAGATGGTTCCAGCGGAAGGTGGTGGTGGTGTTGCCCCAGTCGGTCCCGAATTCCTCAAATCCGAAATCGTCCCGCCCCATGTAGGCCGAAAGGAACACCCGGTTGCGGTCGTTGAGTTTGTAATTCAGCTTGGCCGTGAGATCGTAGAAATACAGGGTGATGTCCTCCTCGAGCAGACCCACGCTGCGGGCCACCAGGTCCGCATAGCTCCGTCGACCCGAAACAATGAAGGAACCCCGGTCCCGGACCAGAGGCCCCTCCAGGGTGAGGCGGGAGGAGATCAGACCAATGCCACCATTGCCCGTTAAATGCTGGTTGTTGCCGTCGTTCATCTGGATGTCCACCACGGCCGAGGCCCTGCCGCCGTAGCGGGCCGGGATTCCGCCCTTGTACACCGACACGTCCTTCACCGCGTCGGCCGGAAAGACCGAGAAAAACCCCATGAGATGGGAGGCACTGTACACGGGAGCCTCATCCAGCAGGATCAGGTTCTGGTCCATGGAGCCCCCCCGGACGCTGAACCCGGTGCTCCCCTCCGACACCGTGCTGATGCCCGGCAGCAATTGAAGTGTTTTGAGGATGTCCCGCTCGCCCAGAAGCACGGGGACCCGGGAAATGGATGCCACATCCAGTTTCTCCACCCCGATGTCGGTGGTCCGGAGCTGGTGGTCGGAGGCTTCCGCCATCACCGTGACTTCTTCGAGCCGGGTGCTGGCCTCCTGCAATTTCAAATCCAGCATCTGGTTTTCCTTCAGCTCCAGGGACCGGCGCATCTCTTCGTACCCGATGTAGCTGCACACCAGCTCCAGGTTGCCCGCCGGTACCGTCAGGGAGTAAAATCCATAGCTGTTGGACGAGGTGCCCAGGCTGGTTCCGGCCACATAGACCGTGGCTCCGATGAGCTTCTCCCCGCTTTCCGCATCGCTGACGGTCCCGGAGAGGGTCACCCGGGTTTGTGCATCCAACCCTGCAAGCCCCAGGCACAGGAAAACCACCGGGAATACATGCTTCCAAATCATGCCTCTGCCCTCATCAAAAAACGAACCAAAACCCACAGGTTCACAAAAATTTAACCTCCCTTGACATTTTTCGGGGCTCCTTGTCCCCTTTTGTCAGTCCCGGCCCCATCGAAGGTGTGATCGAAGAAATTGGACTTGCGTCGCGTTCCTTCAATTCGTAAATTGGAAAGTCACATCCATCGAAACAAATCGGGAGACGGGTCATGGTTCGCATTCAACGACTGGGAATCGTCATGGCATGGACCCTCCTGCTGCTGGCATCCGGCATCTGGGACGGGGTTTCATTGTGCCGGAACCACCGGGAGCTGGCCCTGAACAAGGCCCGTTCCATCTTCGGCCAGATTGTCATCATGCGGCGCTGGAACACCTCCTACAATGGAGTCTATGTCCCCGTCACCGATCAGAGCCAGCCGAACCCCTACCTGAAGGATCCGTGGCGCGATCTGCGCATCGACACCCTGGAGCTCACCAAGATCAATCCGGCCTACATGACCCGGCAGATGTCCGAGCTCCAGGAGGACGACCTCCATTTCCACATCACCAGCCTCGACCCCCTGCGGCCCGAAAACCGGGCCGATGCCTGGGAATCCGACGCGTTGACCTATTTCCATCAGGGGGGGAAGGAGCGGTACGAGGAAACCGGGTTCAGGGGCTGCACCCAGTTTCGGTACATGGCCCCCCTCTACACCGAGGAACGGTGCCTACGCTGCCACGACCCGGCCATCAAGCAGGTGGGGAAGGTCCACGGAGGAATCAGCGTTTCCTTTCCGGTGGATTTCTATGCCGGTCTTACCCGTCGGGGGATTTTGCGGTCGGTGCTGCTCCACCTCCTGGTCTGGCTCACCGGCCTGACGGTCTACTTCGCCCTGAACCGGCGGCTTCTGAAGTCCCGGGCCACCATCGAACGAAACCGGCAGGAATACCTGAAGGCCAGCCATTCCAAGGACAAGCTCTTCTCCATCGTGGCCCACGACCTCCGCTCGCCCCTGGCCAGCGCCCTGCAAATGTCACGCCTCCTCCAGAAAGACGAGGGGGAGCTGGACCAGGAACACCTCAACCTTTACTCCCGGGCCGTGCACGACACCATCCAGCAAACCGACAACCTGCTCACCAACCTGCTGAACTGGACCAGCGCTCAGCTCGACCGGCTGAAATTCGAACCCCGGCCGCTCCGGTTGAAAGCGGTCTGCGAGGACGTGGTCGGAAACATCTGGGCCTTCATCCACAACAAAAACATCGAGGTCGATTGCCAGGTCCCGGAGGACTTCCCCGTGGTTGCCGATGAAAACATGCTCAAGCTCATTCTCCGGAACCTGATCATCAATGCGGTGAAATTCAGCCGGCCCGACACCGTCATTCGCATTTCGGCCCACCGGGAAGATCAGAAGGTCCACATCGCTGTGGCGGACCAGGGAGAGGGCATGGACGAAGCCACCCTGGACCGTCTTTTCGGGGCCGGGGCCGCAAGCAGCACCCCGGGGACGAACCAGGAACAGGGAACGGGTCTGGGTCTGAAAATCTGCAGGGAGTTTGTGGAACGCCATGGAGGCGACATCCGGGCCGAAAGCCAGCCTGGCAAGGGAAGCACCTTCCACATCCGGCTGCCGGACAGGGCCTAGGCCGGGTCGGGAGAAGGCTCCAGCCGCACCAGCACCACCCGGCCGCGGGTGCCTAGTCGCATGGGCGGCCCAAAGGTTCCCGCGCCCTCGCCCACGTACACTTTCATGCCCCCGTGGTCGTACAATCCCTTGTTGTAGGGGTACATGAGCCGCCCGAGAAGGGTGATGGGAAAGAGCTGTCCCCCGTGGGTGTGGCCGCTGAGGTAAAGGTCCGTCCCCTTGTCCCGGGCGTAGGGGATGCCGACGGGACTGTGATGGAGGAGGACGGTGGGCCGGTCGGGATCCACGGTAAGGCCGGCCAGCACGTCATGAACGGTGGGACCGTCGGCAAGGCCGTGCATGTCCCGGGAGCCGCCGTCGGCCCGCATGTGCTCCAGCCCGATGATCTGCAATTCTCCCTCCTCGGCCACCTGGTTGGAGAGAACCCGGACCCCCTGGTCCTTCAATTCCGACTTTACCTGTGCCACCCCGCTGTATCCATCGTGGTTGCCGGCCACGAAATAGACCGGCACCTCCAGCTCGCCCAGCGGCTCCAGGCTCCCGTTTCCCATCTGGATTTTGCCGTCGAACAGATCCCCGGTGATGAACACCAGGTCGGGTCGAACGCTCCGGCTCATCCGCACGAGCCTGGAAAGGAACGGCTTCCCCCGGAAATGTCCCAGGTGGATGTCGGTCAGGTGAACCACACGGACCGGTTCCCGGAGTCCGGGCATTTCCACCACCACCTCGGCGGGACGGATCCGGTAGGCCTGGAACACCCCAAAAAGAGAAAGTCCGAGGGCCAGGCCCAGGATGGCCCATCCGCCTGTCCGGGGAGGAAGGGGAACCACCAGTCCGATCAGATCGGCCAGGGCCAGGGAAAGCAGCAGATAGAGCAGAAACCCCATCAGGGAGGCGGCCAGTATGTATCCAACCCGGGCCATCGTTCCCGTGGCATTGCTCAACCCCGCGATTCCGAAGCCCATCCAGAGGGTGGCCAGGGCAAAAAGGATCAGAAGCGATCGGGGGGAAGCAAGGGCAAAATGCCGGGCAAGGCCCTTCCCCAGATACAGTGTGCCACCGGCCAGGATGGCCAGCAGCAGCAACAGAAACAAAAAACCGGTCAGTTGTCTCATCGTGGAAAATTCTTCCTCCCCTTTCCGGGGAATTTCAGTACCTTATCCCTCCGGAAGTCCTCCCGAAAGGGCTTCCAAAAATGCATCAAATTCACCTGAATCGCAAGCATTCCCATGAAACAACACCTCCCGCTCCTTTTGGTTCTGCTCCTTCTGGCATCGTGCCGCGAATCCACGAAAACCGGTCGACCCGACATCGATCCGGGCTTCACGTCCTACGTCTCGGGCTTCACCACCGGTGTGGTGTCCGCTGCATCGCCCGTCCGGGTCCGGCTGATGAACGAAATCCCGGACAGTCTACGGAAAGCGCTGACGGATCCGCATCTGTTCAAGTTCAAACCCTCCCTCCAGGGCCAGGTCCGGTGGAGCGATGCCCAAACCATCGAGTTCGTCCCCGACGATCTCCCCGGGGCGGGCACCGGCTACCAATGCGAATTCCAGCTTGGGAAGATCCTGGCCGTCCCCCCGGCCCTGCAGACCCTGGAGTTTCAGTTCCAGATCATGAAACAGGCCCTGTTTGCCGAAGTCCAGGGACTCAGCTCCTGGACGAGGAGGACCTTCGCTGGCAGCAGCTCCGGGGAGCATCCGGCACGGCCGATTTCGCACGGGCCGAAGCGGTGGAAGAGGTGTTGCGAGCCAGCCAGCAAGGAAGGGAGCTGACCCTCGAATGGACCCACGGGGAGGACGGGCGGTTCCATGAATTTGTGGCCGACAGCATTTCCCGGGGCGATGAAAAAGGGGAGGTACGCCTCCGGTGGAACGGAAAGCCCATCCACTCCGATGACAAGGGGGAAAAAGAGGTGGAAATCCCGGCCCTGGGCGACTTTCGCCTGATGAACCTGCGGGTGAACCAGCAGGTGGAACAATTCATCAGCCTCTTCTTCTCCGACCCCCTCAGCCGGGAGCAGGATCTGCGGGGGCTGGTGTATCTCGAATCCGGCGCCGGGTTGCGCCTGGAAGTGCGGGGCAACGAATTGCGGGTCCACCCGGACCAGCGGCTCAAGGGGGACGAGGTCCTGCGCATCGACCGGGCCATCCGCAACAGCCTCGATTATGCCCTGAATGAATCCCTCCGGCGCGAGGTCCATTTCACCAGCATCGATCCGGCCGTGGAGTTGATCGGCGACGGGGTCATCGTTCCCGGAAACGAGGGCCTTGTCTTCCCCTTCCGGGCGGTGAACCTGCGGGCGGTGAACGTTCGCATCGTGCAGATTTACGAGAACAACATCGCCCAGTTCTTCCAGCGGAACCAGGTCAACGGGCAGGAAGAGCTCAGCCGGGTGGGCCGGCTGATCCTGAAAAAGGAAATCCCCCTCCGCTCCGACAAGGCCGTCGACTTCGGCAACTGGAACCTGTTTGCCCTGGATCTCTCCGAGCTCATGGAAACCGAACCGGGGGCCATCTACAACGTATCCATCACCTTCGACCGCTCCCAGTCCCTCCTTCCCTGTCCCGGCGAGGAGGAGGAAAAGGGGAAGGAATCGGTCCGTACCGACTCCGAATGGGACGATTACGACGATCCCTACCGGGAAGGCTACTACTGGGACGACTGGGAAGATTACATCTGGAGGGAACGGGACGATCCCTGCACCGACTCCTACTACGCCTACCGGAGGAACCAGAACCAGACCTCCCGGAACATCCTGGCCTCCAACCTGGGGATCGTGGCCAAGGGCGGAAAGGACAATGAATGGTTCGTTGCCGTGACCGACCTCACCACCACGGCTCCGCTGGCGGGGGTGGATGTGGACATCTACAATTTTCAGCAGCAGCTCATGGGAACCCGGCAAACCGATGCCAAAGGCACGGCGGTGATTCCCCTGGACCGGAAACCCTACCTGCTGGTGGCCCGGAAAGGAACCCAGCGGGGCTACCTGCGACTCGACGACGGCAGCGCCTTGTCGACCAGCATGTTTGACGTGGGCGGCGCACAGAATCCCAGCGGGATCAAGGGACAGCTCTATGGGGAGCGGGGGGTCTGGCGCCCCGGGGATTCCCTCTACCTCACCTTTGTGCTGGAGGACAAGGCCGGCGTCCTGCCCCGGGACCATCCGGTCCGCTTCGAGCTCTTCACGCCGGAGAGCCAGCTGTACACGTCCCGGACGCGAACGAAGGGACTCAACGGGGTGTATGATTTCCGCACCGCCACCGATCCGGGCGCGCCCACCGGGAACTGGCTGGCACGGGTGCATGTGGGCGGCTCCGAATTCACCCGGAGCCTCCGCATCGAGACGGTCAAGCCCAACCGGCTCAAGATCCGGATCGATTTCGACCGGGAGATCCTGACCTCGGGGGACCAAACCGCCAACCTGCATGCCCAGTGGTTGCACGGGGCCAAGGCCGGGAACCTGAAAGCCGATGTGGAATTGGAGCTGGCTCCCGCACACACCGGATTCCCGGATTATCCCGACTATGCCTTTGACGATCCGGCCAAGACGTTTGAAACGGAGGCGGAGATGGTTTTTGAAGGGAGGCTCGATGCCAACGGGGACGGATCCTTCTCCCCGGGAATCCGGGTGGGAAAGGAAGCCCCGGGCATGCTCCGGGTCTTGCTCAAGACCCGGGTCTTCGAGCAGTCGGGGGATTTCAGCGTGGACCGGTTCCCGGTGCTCTTCTCCCCCTTTTCCACCTACGTGGGGGTGAACGTCCCGGAAGGTCCGGGATGGAACGGGGCCCTCTATTCCAATGAAAGCACCCTGATCCCCATTGTTACGGTGGATGAAACGGGCCGACCCGTGGACGTGAAGGACCTGCAGGTGGAGATCTTCGATGTGAACTGGCGGTGGTGGTGGGACCGCGACGAGGCCGACGACCTGGTCTCCTTTGTCCACAACCGGAGCCAGAACCTCATCCGGACCGACCGGATCAGCACGGTGAACGGAAAGGCCATGTACGAGCTCAAATTCGAGGAACGGGTGTACGGCCGGAAATTCATCCGGATCACCGATCCCCGCGGGGGACACAGCACGGGGCAGACCTTTTACCTGAGCTACCGGGGCTACTGGAACCAGAACTCGGCGGAAGGACCCGGCGGGGCGGAAATGCTCAGCTTCACCACCGACAAGCAGGAATACCAGGTGGGGGAAGACATTCGGATCACCCTTCCCGAGTTTTCGGCCGGCCGGGCCCTGGTGAGCGTGGAAAGCGGGTCGCGCCGCCTGGAAAGTTTCTGGGTGGAAGCCCCCCTGAAGGAGGCCGTCCGCCTGAAAGCCGGGCCCGACATGGCCCCCAACGCCTACATCCACATCACCCTCATCCAGCCCTACGATGCGGCCAACGACCGGCCCATCCGCCTCTATGGCATCCAGCCGGTCAAGGTCAGCGATCCGGGCACCCACCTTCGTCCCGCCCTCGACATGGCCGATGTGCTGGAACCGGAGAAGGAGGCCGTCCTGCGGGTTTCCGAAGAGAACGGCAAGGCGATGACCTACACGGTGGCCGTGGTGGACGAGGGACTCCTCGACCTCACCCGCTTTGCCACGCCCGACCTCTGGAGCCAGTTTTACGCCCGCCAGGCGCTTGGCATCCGGACCTGGGACATGTACGGGCATGTGCTGGGAGCCGTTCAGGGAGAGCTGGCCGGACTTCTCGCCGTGGGAGGGGATGAATTCCTGAAACCCGACGGGAAGCAAAACGCCAACCGTTTCGTGCCGGTGGTGAAATACCTGGGTCCATTCGAACTGAAACCGGGAAAAACCAACACCCACCGCTTCACCATGCCCAACTACGTCGGATCGGTCCGGGCCATGGTGGTGGCGTCCCACGAGGGAGCCTACGGAAAGGCGGAAAAAGCCGTGGCCGTGAAAAAACCCCTCATGGTCCTGGCCACCCTTCCCCGGGTGGCGAGTCCGGCCGAAACCATCACCCTTCCGGTCACCGTCTTTGCCATGGACCCGGGCATCCGTCAGGTCGACGTCGAAGTCCGGAGCAATGAATTGTTTCAGGTCGACGGACCTTCCCGTCAGACGATCCGTTTCGAGGAAGAAGGGGACCAGGTCGTTTCTTTCACTCTGCGATCGGCCCGGCAAACCGGGCAGGGACGGATCGACGTGTTTGCCCGCAGCGGACGGGAGGAGGCCTCCTACCCCGTGAACCTGCAGGTCCGCCTGCCCAATCCGCCGGTCCACGCGGTAACCGAAGCCGTGATCGAACCGGGGCGTTCCTGGGAAGGGACGGTGTCCGCCATCGGTCTGCCCGGGACCAACCGGGGGACCCTGGAGCTGTCGGTCATGCCCGCGCTGAACCTGGAGAAACGTCTGAAGGAACTGACCGGCTATCCCCACGGATGCATCGAGCAAACCACCTCGGCGGTCTTTCCCCAGCTGTACCTCGACCGGTTCCTGGAGCTGGACGAGGCGCGAAAGGCGGACATCCAGAAGAACATCGAAGCGGCCATTTGGCGGATCCATACTTTTCAGCGGACCGACGGGGGACTGAGCTACTGGCCCGGGTTCCAGTCGGCGGCCAGCGACTGGGGAAGCAGCTACGCGGGACATTTCATGCTGGAAGCCCGGGCGCGGGGCTACCAGCTTCCCTCCGGCTTCCTGCCCAACTGGCTCAAATACCAGAAACGAAGGGCCGGCAGCTGGGATGCCCAGGCCTCGGAAGGATGGCAGCAGCAAAGCCATGAAATCAACCAGGCCTACCGCCTCTACACCCTGGCCCTGGCCGGGGAGCCCGCCCTGGGACCCATGAACCGGATGCGGGATCTGCCCGGGCTTTCCGAAACCGCCCGATGGACCCTGGCGGGAGCCTATGTGCTGGCGGGCAGGGAATCCGCCGCCCAGAAGCTCATCCAGGGAGCGGGGACCCGCCCGGCCCCCTACCGCGAGCTGTCGTACACCTATGGAAACGACACCCGGGACCGGGCCATGATCCTGGAGGTCCTGACCCTGCTGAAGGAGGAACAGCTCGCCCGCGACCTCATGGAAGAGCTGGCCGGGACGCTTGCCTCGGGCGCCTGGTGCAGCACCCAGACCACCGCTTTCGTCCTCCATGCCATCAGCGTCTACCTGGGCGACGCACCGGCTTCCGGAGACCTGGCCTGCGACCTGACGGTGAACGGTAACCGGGTGACCGTTCAAACCAAAAAGCCGCTGCATGAGGCGGACCTGGCCCTGAACCGGCAACCCGAAGGCAAGGTGAGCATCACCAACCGGGGAACCGGCAAACTCTTCGTCCGCATCCATGTGGAAGGGGTTCCGCTGGACGAGAACGTGACGGGGCGTCAGGACAACCTGGGCATGACCCTGCGGTACCTCGACCTGAACGGCGCGACCATCGATCCCGGCCAGCTCTCCCAGGGCACGGATTTCATGGCGGAGGTCACGGTGAAGCACCCGGGGATCCGCATGCCCTACCGGGAGATGGCCCTCACCCAGCTGTTTCCGTCGGGTTGGGAGATCCGGAACCTGCGCCTCGACGGCATGGAGGCCGGAATGACCCAGTCGGGGTTTGATTACCAGGACATCCGGGACGACCGGGTGTACACCTATTTCGGACTGAATCCGGGCGAAAGCAGAACCTTCCGGGTGATGCTGAACGCCACCTACGAAGGGAAATTCTTCCTTCCGGCCGTGAACTGCGAGGCAATGTACGATGCCTCCATCTCCGCCCTGATTCCCGGCCGGTGGGTGGAGGTGGTGCAGGCCCGGTAGAGGACAAACCGGATGTGGGGAAAGAGACAGTTCGACGGAACGGTCCGGAGAGAGATGGTGCTCCGGAAGGGGCGGGAATTCTGGAAACGGAGCCCCCGGTGGCTGCGCATGGGGGGCGGACTGCTGGTCCTGTTTCTGCTCTTCCTGGCCCTGCCGGTGGTGGGGTTCCGGGATCCCTGCAACACGGTGCTGGAGGATGACCGGGGCGAACTGCTCTCGGCCCGGATCACGCCCGACGGCCAGTGGCGCTTCCCCGATGCCGACTCGGTGCCCCGGCGACCGGCCCTGTGCATCCGCTACTTCGAGGATGAATACTTCTTCCGCCATCCCGGGGTGAACCCGGTGTCCCTGGTCCGGGCCCTGGGACAAAACATCCGGGCCGGAGAGGTGGTCCGGGGAGGAAGCACCCTCACCATGCAGGTGGTCCGGCTGTCCCGGAAGAACAAACCCCGGACGGTGGGCCAGAAGGTCCTTGAGATGATCCTGGCCCTTCGGCTGGAGCTGGCCCGGAGCAAGGAAGAAATCCTGATCCTGTATGCCTCCCATGCCCCCTTCGGCGGGAATGTGGTGGGACTGGATGCCGCCTCCTGGCGCTACTATGGACGACCGGCCCACAAATTGTCCTGGGGCGAGTCCGCCGCCCTGGCTGTCCTTCCCAACGCACCCTCCCTGGTCCATCCGGGACGCAACCGGGATCGGCTGCTGGAAAAGAGAAACCGCCTGCTCCAAAAACTGGCCGACAAGGGCGTCATCGACGGACCGACCGCCGAGCTGGCCATGGGGGAGGAACTCCCGGGTCAGCCCCGCCCCCTGCCCGACCTGGTCCCCCATCTCCTGTCCCGAAGCGAACAGGAAGGGCATGGCGGGTCCCGCCTCCACACCACCCTGGACGGAGCCTTGCAGGAACAGGTGCTGGCGGCCGTGTCGCGTCACCATGCCCGTCTCCGGGAAAACGAGATCCACAACGCCGCCGTGCTGGTTCTCGATCTGGAGGAGCGAAGCGTGAAAGCCTATGTGGGAAACACCCCCACCCGGGAGGAAGACGGGGGACGCCATGTGGACATCCTTGCCGCCCCCCGCAGTTCGGGCAGCATCCTCAAACCCCTGCTCTATGCGGGGATGCTCGACGAAGGCCAGCTCCTCCCCGACATGCTGGTGCCCGACATCCCCACCCACATCGCCGGGTATTCCCCTTCCAACTTCGACCACGCCTACCGGGGGGCCGCGCCGGCCTCCACGGCCCTGGTGCAGTCCCTCAACATCCCCGCCGTGCGCATGCTCCAGGAATTCGGCCTGGAGAAATTCCACGGGATGCTCCGGGAGCTGGGATTCGGGACCGTCGACAAGTCGCCCGGACACTACGGGCTTACCCTGATCCTGGGGGGCGCCGAGGTGACCCTGTGGGACCTGGGCCGCGTGTACATGGGCATGGCCAACAGCCTGTCCCACATCCGGGAAACCGGATACCGCTACCGACCCTCGGAATATGATCCGCCCAGCTACCTGCGGGATGGGGACTCCCGGGAACGGCCTGGAACCGACCGGGGAAGGCCCTCGGGCATCTTCAGTGCGGCGGCCATCTGGGATTGCTTCGAAACCCTCACCCGGCTCGAACGGCCCGGCCTGGATGGTTCCTGGGAGCAGTTTTCCTCCTCCCGCCGGGTGGCCTGGAAAACGGGAACCAGCTTCGGGTTCCGGGATGCCTGGGCCGTCGGAGTCACCCCCCGCTACCTGGTGGCGGTCTGGGCAGGCAATGCGGACGGGGAGGGACGTCCCGGTCTCACCGGCCTCCATGCGGCCGCCCCGCTGATGTTTGATGTGTTCGGCCTTCTTCCGGCCACCGGCTGGTTTCAGCCCCCGCTGGACGAGCTCGAGGAGGTGCGGGTGTGTGCCCAAAGCGGCTTCCTGGCCAGCCCCCGGTGCGAGGAGACCGTCCTGCAACGGGTACCCCCCGCCGGTGCCCGGTCTCCGATTTGTCCCTACCACCAGATCGCCCACCTCGACGAAAGCGGCCGCTACCGCGTCACGAGTGCCTGCTATCCGGTGGCAGACATCCGGAACCGGCCCTGGTTTGTCCTGCCACCGGCCATGGCCTGGTATTACGAGCGGAGCCATCCGGGCTACCGGCCCCTGCCCCCCTTCCTGCCCGGGTGCGAGGGCTCCGGACAGGAAAGCATGGCGTTGATCTACCCCGACGAAACCCGGGACGTGTACATCCCCCGGGACCTGGACGGCCGAAGGGGACGGATCGTTCTGGAGGCGGTGCACCGGGACCCGGACAGCCGCATTTTCTGGCATCTCGACGACCGTTATCTGGGCGAAACCCGGTATACCCACCAGATGGAATGCGATGCCTCCGAGGGGATGCACACCCTGGTTCTGGTGGACGGGACCGGCGGTCGGCTCGAAAAAACATTCCGGGTCCTGGATCAAATAAATCCCTAGTTTTGCATCCGGAACCCGCTCTGCGGCAACACGACCCGACATGACCTTCAAAGAACACGACACCCCGGCAGGAACCCTGGTGGAAGTCCGCTCGGACGAAATCATCATCCGGGAGGAACAGGATGCCCTGGACCTGATGGCCAACGTGCAATACCTGCACGACTCCAACCACATCCTGGTGCACCACCACCAGCTGGGGGAGGAATTCTTTGACCTGAAAAGCGGTCTGGCCGGGGCCGTGCTGCAGAAATTCTCCAACTACCGGGTCCGCCTCACCATCGTGGCCGATCTTTCTGCGCAGAACAGCAAAAGCCTCCGGGATTTTGTCCGGGAAAGCAACCGGACGGGTCACATCCGTTTTGTGTCCTCCCTGGAGGAAGCCCTGGGGGGATCAAACGGGTAGTTTTGCCCGGGAAATCCGCGGGTTTCCCCTGCATGGCAGCGGACGGAAGCCAATACCTTTGTGGGTAAACCAAGGAACGCCCCCGTCATGAATGCACACATCCTCAATCTCGGTCTGATCATCGGCATCGTCACCGTCGTCCTTTTGGCCATCAATCTGTTGCTGCGAAAAACTTTTATCCGGCTGATTCTGAACCACATCATCCTATTTGCCTATGTTTTGGTCACCCTGGGATATGCCATCGGAGTGATGGGTACCCGGGCCTTTCTGTTCGCCACTCCCGTGGGGGTCGCCTTCCTGATCCCCCTCACCCTCTCCCTGTTCAGGCGCATGAGTCGACCCGTCAAGGAACTGTCCTCCTACATTACGGACCATTTTGCAAAGGGAGACTTGAACGCTTCCCTCAACGATACCCTGGTGACAAGAAAGGATGAGCTGGGGGAAATCGGCCGGTCTGTGAACCAGCTGAAAATGCAGCTCTCAGACCTTATGGGGAAAATCATGGACGTGTCGGACATTGTTCTGTACGCATCCAGGGAGCAACTGAACCGGGCCACCGCCATCTCCCAGGAGTCCAGCGAACAGGCCAGCTCGGTGGAGGAAATCGCATCCACAATGGAGGAAATCACCTCCAACATTCTCAGCAACTCCCAGAATTCGGTGCAATCCGAACGGATATCGGTGCAGGCCCGGGACAAGATGAATGCCGTCAAGGTACACGCCGACGAAGTCCTGGAGGCCAACCTGGCCATTTATGAAAAGATCAAAATCATCACCGACATTGCCCAGCAAACCAACATCCTGGCCCTCAACGCGGCGGTGGAAGCCGCCCGGGCGGGCCAGTACGGCCGGGGTTTTGCGGTGGTCGCGGATGAGGTGAGAAAACTGGCGGGGGATTCAAAAATCGCCGCCGACAGCATTTCGGAACTGACGGAAAAAGGCCTGAACCGAAGTCGCGAAGCCAAGAAACAAATCGATGAATTGCTGCCTGAAATCGAGAACTCCAATGAGTTGATCCGGGAAATTGCCATGGCAAGCACCGAGCAGCAAAGCGGTGTGAACCAGATCAATGAAGCGATGAAGCAGCTGAATGCCATCACCCAGCAGAATTCAGCCGCCAGCGAGGAATTGTCCGCCAACTCGGAAACCCTGTCCGGACAGGCCTTGACCCTACGTCACGAACTGGAGTATTTCAAGGTGGCACAGGGTTGATCATTTTGTTTCTTTTCGAATTACATACCATACGATAATAATCGTAAATTTTTCATAATTTGCAGGACCGGATCCCGGTACCTGCACATGAAAAACGTTTGACGATGAAACACATTCCCATCCTTTCCATTCTGCTGGCTTCCTTTCTTTTTATCCCCGTCCTCCGGGCACAGGAAGGGACAGCACACCGACTCATGGTATTGACCGACATCGAAGCCGACCCGGACGATTCCCAAACCCTGGTTCGTCTGCTCCTGTATGCCAACCAGATCGACATCGAAGGCATCATCGCCACCACCTCGGTCCATCAGAAGAACCGGGTGGCGCCGGAAACCGTGGAACGCATCCTCCATGCCTACGGCGAGATCCGGGACAACCTGCTCCAACACGAACCGGGGTACCCGGAAACAGCTGCCCTTCTGTCGCTGGTGAAACAGGGACTGCCTGTATACGGCATGGAGGGTGTGGGAAAAGGAAAGGATTCGGAAGGCTCCGACTGGATCATCCGGGCCCTGGAGGAGGACGACGACCGGCCCCTCTACGTGTCGGTCTGGGGAGGTCCCAACACCCTGGCCCAGGCCCTCTGGAAAATCCGCCAGAGCAAACCGGCCGCTGAGGCAGCCAGGCTGATTTCGAAAATGCGGGTGTACACCATTTCGGACCAGGACGACAGCGGTCCCTGGATCCGGAAGGAGTTTCCCGAACTGTTCTTCATCGTGAGCCCGGGAAGCTACCGGAACGCCACCTGGAACGGCATCATGGAAGTGGTGGAAGGCTACGACAACACCACCATCAGCAACGCCTGGCTGGCCGAACACATCCAGCAGGGACACGGTCCGCTCGGGGCCGAATACCCCGATGTGGCCTACGGGATGGAAGGAGACACCCCCTCCTGGTTGTCCTTGATCCCCAACGGGCTGAATGAACCGGAGCACCCGGAATGGGGAGGCTGGGGAGGCCGCTATGCATTGTATGTGCCCGAGGCTCCGGCCGAAAACGTGGATCCCCGGTTTACGGGAGGGGTGAAACAGGAGGCGGAAACCCGGAAAATCTGGACCAATGCCAGCGATCGTTTCACACCGCGTATTTACAATCCCTACGGCCGGGCGATCCGGCCCGACACGGTCACCTTCGAGGGGGACAAGGTCACCCTGTGGCGCTGGCGGGACGATTTCCAGAACGATTTCGCCGCCCGCATGGACTGGTGTCAGAAAACCTACGAGGAAGCCAATCATCCGCCGGTACCCGCCCTGGGTCATCCCGACGACTTGACGGTGCATTCCGGGGATATCTTCAGCCTGGATGCCAGCGGTACCATGGATCCCGACGGCGACAACCTGAGCTACTGGTGGTTCCGGTACCCGGAAGCCGGAAGTCCGGACGTGCAGGTGAGCTTCATGCCCTATTCGGAAAACCTGTACAACGTGCACACCATCCGCGCACCGGAGGTGAAGGAAGCATGCACGGTCCACTTCATTCTGAAGGTGACTGACAAGGGAACCCCCGCCCTGTCGCGTTACAAGCGGGTGAAAGTCACCATCCTTCCCGGGAAGGGATGACCCCTTCCGGGAAGCCGGTGCTTTGTAAAGAGAATCAACTGCCGGAGGACATGGAAAACACCGAATCCTCCACAGGATCGTTGATTTTCACGTCGGTCATGGTGATGGTCGTCACGGTTTGTCCGCCCATCTTCTGCTGGGTGATCATGGGCATCTTGTACCCGTCGAAATCTTTGTAGTCGCTCAGGTGGGTCTCCATGGTGGTGGGGCTGCCATTGACAGGGGCCGTCACCCGCACCATCACCAGCAGGTTGCTTTCCTTGTCAATGAAGTAACGCTCCACGTTCCCGTTGGACCGGGTGAGCTTCAGCACATGGGCATCCTTTCCCCCGAGGGATTCACTTCCCTCCAGTTCCAGGGTGCTGCCTTTTTCCTTGTAATTCCACAACTGCCCGTCCAGATTCGCCTGATCCTTCAGGGTCTGGGCTTCGGGACCAGTCACGGCCTGGGGGGTCGAGGATCCCATCATGGGATTGATCATCCAGGCGGTTTCTCCATCGAAGGCCTGCACGATGGTCATGCCCTGGATGTCTATTTTCACATGGACCTTGTTGGGCCGTTTGGCCTTCATTTCAAATCCGGTCGTCATCCCCATCATGGATGCCGTGCCGGTCGCCTGAACGGTTTTGACCTTCAGGAGGGTTTCCTGGCCCATGGCCTTGAAATGCTTCTCCAGGATCTTGTCGGCTTCCTGTCCCATCGTTGTGCTCAGGAGACCGAAGACCAGGAGCATCGAAAGAAAACTCACTTTTTTCATTGGCTTTGTTGGATTTGGGTAGTAAGTAAAGATACGAGAAACTTTGGATTTCGCGAAGTGGACCCCTCTGGTCATTGCGTGCCATAGGAAATCACTTTTGTTTAATATTTAACATTTTTCTTTAAACAAAACAAAATCCGGAATGTTGAACGAATGATTCCTTTCCGAAGGAACTTCACCCCAAAAAGAGACAGAAGACAGTGAACAACGCAAAACAGAAGAAGCACATCGCCGTCATCGGAGCCGGATTCTCCTCCCTCTCGGCGGCCTGTTACCTCGCCCGGGAAGGACACCGGGTGGAGGTGTTCGAAAAGAACGCCACCCCCGGCGGCCGGGCCCGTCAGTACAAGGAAGCCGGCTTCACCTTCGACATGGGACCCACCTGGTACTGGATGCCCGACGTGTTTGAGAAATTCTTTGCCGATTTCGGGCGGACCCCGGCGGATTACTACCGCCTGCACCGACTCGATCCCGCCTACAAGGTGGTCTTCGGGCAGGGCAACGACCTCACCATCCCCGGCACCACGGATCGCATCCTGGATACCTTCGAATCTGCGGAGAAGGGTGCGGCAAAGAGTCTGGGAAACCTGCTGGAAAAAGCCCGCTTCAATTACCGGGTGGCCATGGATGATGTGGTGTACAAACCGGGGAAATCCCCCCTGGAGCTGGTGACCCGGGACACCGTGCCCCGTCTGGGGCAATTCGTGCGAAGCATCTCTCACCTGGCCGCGGCCCACTTCGACGATCCCCGGTTGCGGGAGATCATCGAATTCCCCGTTCTGTTTCTGGGGGCCAAGCCGTCGGACATCCCTGCCTTTTATTCCTTCATGAACTACGCCGATTTCGGTCTCGGAACCTGGCACCCCGAAGGCGGCATGTATTCGGTGGTGGAGGGAATGCTGTCCCTGGCCGGGGAACTTGGGGTGACCCTCCACACGGGGACGCCCGTGACCGGCATTGAAACCCGGGAGGGGAAAGCCACGGGCATCCGACTCAAATCCGGCGTCCTGGATTTCGACCTGGTGGTCAGCGGAGCCGACTACCACCACACCGAAAGCATGCTGGATCCGGAATCCCGCGGTTATTCGGAGCACTACTGGCGGAAGCGGACCTTCGCGCCATCTGCCCTCATGTTCTACCTGGGGGTGAACACCAAAATCCAGGGGATCGAGCACCACACCCTCTTTTTCGATGCGCCCTTCGGACCCCATGCCCATGACATCTACGATGATCCGAAGTGGCCTGAAAATCCATTGTTTTATGCTTCCATTCCCAGCCGGACCGATTCCTCCCTGGCGCCCGCCGGCAAGGACGCGCTCATCCTGCTGATCCCTCTGGCCCCGGGGCTCAACGACGGGGACAACCTTCGGGAAACCTACTTCCACCGGGTGATGGACCGGTTCGAATCCCACACCGGACAGGACATCCGCAACCACCTGGATGTGAAACGATCCTACGGAGTCCGGGACTTTGCCCTGGACTACAATTCCTACAAGGGAAATGCCTACGGACTGGCCAACATCCTGCGCCAGACGGCCTTCCTGCGGCCCAAGCTCAAAAGCAGGAAGGTCGGGAACCTCTACTTCACGGGTCAGCTGACCGTGCCGGGACCCGGTGTGCCTCCCAGTCTGATCTCCGGAAAGGTGGTCAGCCAGGAAATTACCAACGATCTCAACCGACTGCCATGAAAGAATTGTTCGATCAGGTATCGCTGAAGTGCAGCCAGAACATCACGCAACATTACAGCACCTCCTTCTCCTTTTCTTCCCGCTTGCTGCCTCCCGTGCAGCGCGACGCCATCCATGCCATCTACGGTTTTGTGCGGGTGGCGGATGAAATCGTGGACAGCTTCCACGGTTACCCGCAGGACCGGTTGTTCGACCGGTTCACCGAGGACCTGGACCTGGCCCTCCAGCTGGGAATCAGCACCAACCCCGTCCTGCATGCCTTTCAGTCCACCGTGGCCCGCTACCGGATCCCCCGGGAACTCATCGATGCATTCATGGCCAGCATGCGCCTCGATCTGAACAAAAAGGTGTACCGGACCAAGGAAGAATACCAGAAGTACATCTATGGGTCGGCCGATGTGGTGGGCCTCATGTGCCTGAAGGTTTTCGTCAATGGACGGGACGACCAGTACGAGGCGCTGAAAGCCCCGGCCATGCGGCTGGGATCGGCCTTCCAGAAGGTGAACTTCCTGCGCGATCTGCAAAACGATCTGGGCGTTCTCGACCGGAGCTACTTTCCCCAGGTGGACTTCCGGAACCTCACCCCGGAGGCCCTTCAGGACATCCTCCGCGACATCGAGGAAGATTTCGGCGAAGCCTTCCGGGGCATTCGCAGTTTGCCCAAGAAGAGCCGGCTGGGGGTGTATGTGGCCTATGTGTACTACATGAAGCTTTTCAGCCTGCTACGTTCCCAGCATCCGGACCGCATCCTGGAAACCCGCCTGCGGATCGGAAACCCGGAGAAACTCTGGATCATGTTCAAATCCGTGCTCCGGCATACCACCGGGAGGATGAAAAGCTATGCCTGACTCCGCAGCAACCAAACGCCCGCTCCGTTGTTACTACGTTGCAGGGACTTCAATCGTACCGACATGAAAATCATCTGGTTCATCCTCGTGCTTCTGGGCAGCTACGGGATCATGGAATTTGTGGCCTGGTTCGCCCACAAGCACATCATGCATGGCTTCGGCTGGTTTCTCCATGCCGACCACCATGCCCGCAATCCATCCGCTCCGAAAGGATTCTTCGAAAAGAACGATGCCTTCTTTGTGATCTTCGCCCTGCCCGCCATGGCGGCTTTCATCGCCGGAGCCTTTCTGGCCCGGCCCCTTCTCCTGGCGGCCGGCACCGGCATCACCCTCTACGGCCTCACCTACTTTCTCATCCACGACGTACTCTTTCACCAGCGGATTCCCTGGCGGATGAAGGGCAATGCCTACGTCCGGGCCCTGCGACGGGCCCACGGTCAGCACCATGTGCATTCCGACAGGCACGACGGAGAATGCTTCGGATTGCTCGTGTTCCCCCTCCGGTATCTGCGGATGGAAACAAAACGCTCCTGAATGTCGCTCTACCTCAGCATCAACCTGCTCACCATCGCCTTTCCCCTGGCCCTGAGTTTCGACCGGCGGGTGCGGTTTGTCCGAAGCTGGGGCTCGGTCCTGCCGGCCATCTTTCTCAGCGGCCTGATCTTCGGAGCCTGGGATGCCTGGTTCACCCGAACCGGTGTCTGGGGCTTCAACCCGGCCTACCTGACCGGCCTGTCCCTTGGGGATTTGCCCATCGAAGAGGTCCTGTTCTTCCTCACCGTGCCTTACGCCTGCCTGTTCACCCTGGCCGTGCTCGCCCACTACGCACCGGGATACCGGCTTTCGGCCGGGCCAACCCGCATGCTTGCCCTGGTCCTGGTGTCCGGACTGGCCGTGGGAGGAGTGGTTTTTATCGGGCGCACCTACACCGCCGTCAACTTTCTGTTCACCGCCGGTCTCCTGCTCTGGGTCCTGATCCGCCGGCCGGAGGTGCTCGAAGCATTTTTCCCGGCCTACCTGGTGATCCTCTTCCCGTTTTTGCTGATCAACGGCGTGCTCACCGGCAGCTTCATCGAGGGGGAGGTGGTCTGGTACAACCCCCGGGAAATCCTGGGCCTGCGCCTGGGCACCATCCCCGTGGAGGATGCGGTGTACGGCCTGGGACTCCTCCTCCTCAACCGGTACCTGGCCGACCTCCTTGCCACCCGGCTCTCCCCCAAAACCACAGGCCCATGAAAGCGATTGTCATCGGATCGGGGGTGGGCGGACTGGCCATGGCCATCCGACTGGCCGTCAAGGGCTACGAGGTGCATGTTTTCGAAAAGAACGGCACCACGGGAGGAAAGATCGGGGAGATCCGCCGCGATGGCTTCCGCTTCGACACCGGTCCCTCCCTCCTGACCCTCCCGTCCCTACTGGATGAGCTCTTCCTTCTGGCCGGCAGGAAACGGGACGACCGCCTGCCCCTGGTTCGCCTCGACATGCTCTGCCGGTATTTCTACGAGGACGGCACGGAAATCGATGCGTGGAGCGAACCCCGGCGGTTCGCAGCAGAAGTGGAACAAAAACCGGGGAGAACGCCCGGAATGTCCTCCGTCACCTGGACCAGTGCCGGACCCAGTACGAGCTCACGGCCGATATTTTCTCTTTCACTCCCTGCACAAGGCACGCAACTACCTCCGGCGCAGGGTGGTCCGGGGCATCCTCCGCTTTCGCCGGGTCGATGCCTTCCGGAGCATGCACCGGCGCAACACGCTCCGCTTCCGGGATCCCCGCGTTGTCCAGCTCTTCGACCGCTACGCCACCTACAACGGGTCCGACCCCACCGGGCGCCGGCCACCCTGAACCTGATCGCTCACCTGGAGCACAACCTGGGGGCGTATTTGCCTGCCACGGGCATGCGCGAGGCGATCCGGGCCCTGGAAGTCCTGGCCCGGGAGCTGGGGGTGCATTTCCACCTGAACAGCCGGGTGGAGGAAATCCTCACCTCCGGCCGCCGGGTGCGGGGCATCCGGGTGGGGGGAGGGGTCGAATCCTGCGACCGGCTCGTGTCCGATGCCGACATCCACCACCTGTACCGCGACCTGCTGCCGGGGAAACCGGCTCCTGCCTTTTCCATGGACAAGCTCTCCAGCTCGGCCCTCATTTTCTACTGGGGTGTCCGCGGGCACCATCCCCGCCTGGAGGTGCACAACATCCTTTTCTCGACCGACTACAAAGCGGAATTCCGGTCCATCTTCAACGAAAGGACCCTCTTTCAGGATCCCACCGTGTACCTGTACCTCAGCTCGCGCGTCGTTCCCGGCGATGCCCCGGGGGACGGGGAAAACTGGTTTGCCATGATCAACGTGCCCCCGGACACGGGCCAGGACTGGACCGGCCTGGTGAACCGGGCCCGGGAACACATCCTGGACAAAATCCGGCGCATGCTGTCCATCGACCTGCGAGACCGCATCGTGTGCGAGGACGTGCAGGCGCCCCCCGACATCGAGCAGGCAACCCTGAGCTGGAAGGGAGCCCTGTACGGTCAGAACTCCAACTCACCCTTCGCCGCGTTTTTGCGTCATCCTTACCGCCACCGCACTCTGCACAACCTGCACTTCGTGGGCGGTAGCGTCCACCCGGGCGGAGGCATCCCCCTGTGCCTGGCCAGTGCGGCCATCGCCGACCGGGAATTCGATCCGGTGTCACCCAACCCGACCGACCCATGAGACCGACCCCCGACACCCGCCCCCATGCCCTTCCCGATGCCCTTGCCCGAGAGCGAAGATTCCGGCTTCCCGCCCGGACCACCACCGGGGTCCTTCTTTTGTTCTATGCCGTCGGTGGGGCCCTGTATCTGGTCGAGCCCACCCGGGACCTCTTCCGCTCCCTGATCCCCGCGAGCCTGGTGCTGAGCTTCGCCCTGGTCCTGCTCCACCAGGATGTCCGGAACATCCGCCTCGGTCTGGCCTTCGCCCTGGTCTGGCTCTTCACCTTCGGCGTCGAGGTGGCCGGGGTCGCCACCGGCCGACTCTTCGGCTCCTATGCCTACGGCCCCGCTTTGGGTCCCCACGTGCTTCACACCCCCGTGCTCATCGGCCTCAACTGGCTGATCCTCCTGTACGGCACGGCCTCCCTCACCCACCCCCTGCAGAAGCGGCCCATCCTGCAGGTGCTGGCCGGGGCCGGGGCCATGGTGGCCTACGACCTCCTCCTGGAAATCATGGCCCCGCCCATGCACATGTGGTCCTTCGATCACACCTACCCGGGTCCCCTGAACTTCCTGATGTGGTTCCTGGTGGGCGCCACGCTTCATGCCTTCCTCCGGGTGCTCCGCATCCGGATCGACAACGGCCCGGCCCGCTCCCTGTTTGTGATCCAGTTCGCTTTCTTTGCACTCCTGTCCCTCCACCACCTGCTGACATGATCCCGGCCCGGCACAACCCCCTGTCCATTTGGTTTTTCGGCAGCTACAGCCGGCTGAGGATGCGTCTGCACTTCCGCTTTGTGCGGCTCCGGGGCGAATCCCCGGCGAATCCCCGGGCCCATTCCCTGCTGGTGATCGCCAACCACTTCAGCTGGTGGGACGGATTTCTGATCCACTACCTGAACCGGAAGCTGTACCGCAAGCGCTTCCATTTCATGATGCTGGAGGACCAATTGCGCCGGCACCGCTTCCTCAACCAATGCGGCGGGTATTCGGTGCGGAAACAGAGCCGGGACGTCCTGGAAAGCCTGGACTCCACCCTGCAACTGCTCCGGGACCCGGACAACCTGGTGTTGCTTTTCCCCCAGGGGGAGATCCGCAGTGCCCACAGCCGCCCCTTCCGATTCCAGAAGGGGACCGAACACATCCTTCGCCGGGTACCGGCCCATGCCCGGGTGCTCCTTGTGGCCAACCTGACCGACTATTTTTCCCACCCCCGGCCCGGACTCACCATCCGGTACCGCTGGATGGATCCCGGTTCCCTGACCGGACCCGGGCAGCTTGCCGAAGCGTACAACCGCTTTTACGAAGATTGTGTCACCCAACAACGGGACCGATGATTTCCTTCCTTCTCCACATCGGTGCCTGGGCCGCCCTGGGTCTGGCCGGCCTGCGTTTTCTGGTGTCGGTGACCAACGCCCTCGGGCCCCGGCGGCTGCCCCCGGGGGTGCCCGGAAAAAGCCACAATCTTTCCGTACTGATCCCGGCCCGGAACGAGGAATCGAACATCGGACCGATCCTGGACGACCTCCTGGCCGGGGACACCGGGGGGCATGTCGGGGAAATCCTGGTGTACGACGATCTCTCCACCGACAACACCGCCGGGGTGGTGGGGGAGAAAGCCCGGAACCATTCCGTCGTCCGGTTGATCCGGGGCGGGGAACTGCCCCCAGGCTGGCTGGGAAAAAACCACGCCTGCCACCGCCTGGCCGCCGAAGCCCGGGGAAGTTTCTTCCTGTTCCTGGATGCGGATCTCCGCCTGGGTCCGGGCGCCATGGAGGAAGCCCTGGCCCGCATGGAGGAAAAACGACTCGATCTCCTGTCCATGTTCCCCGTCCAGATCATGAAGACCACGGGGGAAAAAGTGACCGTTCCCCTGATGAACTGGATCCTCCTTTCCCTGCTTCCCCTTCCCCTGGTCCTTCGCAGCAAACGGTCCTCCCTGGCGGCCGCCAACGGGCAGTTCATGCTCTTCGACGCCGATGCCTACCGGGCGATGGAACCCCACGCCCGGTGGCGCGGAAACCCGGTGGAGGACATTGCCATTGCCCGGGAAATGAAACGCAGGGGCCGGCGGGTGGAGACCCTGCCGGGTACGGAAAAGGTGCGCTGCAGGATGTATGCGGGTTTCCGGGAGGCCCGGGAAGGCTTTGCCAAGAACCTGTTTGAATTCTTTGGGGGGAGTGCCGCACTGACACTGGCCTTCTGGCTGTTCCTCACCCTGGCACCCTTCCTGGTTCTGGTCCTGGATCCTTTGTGGTGGGCGGTTTATGCCGTTCTGGTTTCGGGCATCCGGGTCCTCACATCCGTGGCCGGCAAGCAGCCGGTCTGGCAAAATATCCTGCTCTGGCTGCCCCAGCATGTGGCATTCCTGCGTATCATTGCAAGAGCATGGCACCGAAAACAAACCGGAACCCTGGCATGGAAAGACAGAATCATCGCCTGAAAAGAACGGGGACGCACCGGCTCCTGCTGGCCGGGGTGCTTGCCGGCGGACTCCTGCTGTGGGGACCTTCCCTGCAGGGAGGGACACCTTCCCAAAACGGGAACGCACCGTTCCTGGATGCCACCCACCGGGCCCGGGTCTATGCCGCCTTC
This sequence comes from Bacteroidales bacterium, assembly GCA_041393235.1. GTDB lineage: Bacteria > Bacteroidota > Bacteroidia > Bacteroidales. The sequence goes on along the minus strand of JAWKKO010000007.1, from coordinate 127,948 downwards.
ACCACCGACCGGATGGAGGGTTGGGACGCAGTCATCCGGGAGCTCCGGTCGAAACAGGCCACCCTGTCGGACCGGGAACGGCTCGAGCTGGTTTCCTTTTACTACGGGTACACGGCCTGGGCCATCGGCCAGGGAATGGACCGGAAGGCAGAAGCCTGCATCGGCGAAGCCGAGGTCCTCATCGACGATCTGCTGGAAAAAGACCCTCATTTGCCCGGTCTTCTGGCCTTCAAGGGGGCCTTCATCGCCTTCAAGGTGGGGCTCAACAAATACAAGGCGGTGACGTTGGGACCCGAAAGCATGAAGTACATCGACCGGGCGGTGGCGGAACTGCCCGGCGATCCCCAGGGATGGATCGAACGGGGCAACGCCCTGTTCTACATGCCCCGGGTATTCGGGGGATCCAAGGAAAAGGCGGTGGAGGCCTACCGGCACGCCATCCTCCTCCTGGAACAGGACCCGGCGGGTCTCCGTCACAACTGGATCTACCTCAACACCCTCATGACGCTGGGACAGGCCCTGGAAAAAACCGGACAGTCCCGTCAGGCCGGGGAAACCTACCGGAAGATCCTGGACATCGAGCCCGGATTCACTTACGTGCGGGACCACCTGTACCCGGCCTTCCGGAAATCGCAGGGGGACTAGGGTCCCTTCCGGAGGATTTCCAGCAACCGGCTCATAAACCGGGCAGCGGGCGCCCCGTCAATCACTGCATGATCAAAGGTGCCAGTGAGACAGAGGTGCTCCTTTTCCACGTGCCCTTCCCCATCCCAGACCCAGGTCCGCTCGATCCCCCCCACGGTCAGCAAAACCGTGCCACTGCCGTGGGGAAGGAACCACTGGGGCTCCTGACCGAACATACCCACCGCGGTCACTCCGACCTTTCCGAATTTCCGGGCCATGGCCGGATTACCATCGGCCCAACGGACAAAGGTCTTGAGCAAAACCCGGGAATGAAACGGATCCAGACAGCCCGGGACAAACCGCCCATCCGTCCGTCGGGGTTTGCTTTGGCATTCCGGAGCTCCCGGGTGATTTCCGACAGGGACTTCTGATGCCCGTTTCGGATGATCACCGGTTCAGGCACCCTCGCCCCGTTGAATTCCCGTTCCACCTGCACACTGACAGCCAGGTCCGGCAGAAAGACCAGGCTGTTTCTCCGCCGATAGGAATTCATCTCGGGGAATTCGGAAAGTGCCCGGGCCAGGCAAAGCACCACATAGGCAGTGAAGGACAGGTCCTCGCCCTTCTCTTTTTGTTCCCGGATTACCTTCCTGGCAAGGGTGACATCGGCCCGGGTGAGGGAATGGATGCAGGCTTTCCGGGCGGTGATCGCTGAAGATGCCGCTATCATTTTCCTTGAAAATGAAAGGGCTTCGGTGTGCAGTTCCTGGCTCATGGGTCCGGGATGTCAGATACCGGCCCGCCAGAGGGAAGGCAGGGCCAGGGCGAGGGACACAAGAAACAGAAGGGTGCCGGCCCGGTGCACCCAGAGCATGGGCACCTGGGCCTTGTCGAGGCTCAGGAAGCCGCCGCTGACCAGCAGGGCCAGAAGGGAGAGCCCCAGGAGAAAAAGGGCAACGGCCGGAAAAACAGGAGAGGCGGCCAGCCACCCCGAGGCCCGGAGGGCCAGCACCAGGAGGACGATGAGGGCGACCGAAACCAGTTTGTGCAGGTTGAACAACAGGCCCGGGTAGGGCTTGCCAGCTTTGTGCAACAGGAAGCCGGCGGCAACGGCGATGCACACAAACGCCAGGCTGAGAACGGATTTGAGGGGAAATGAGATCATGAGTCGGACAAGGTTTTTTGATTGAGATGCAAAAAGGTACGTGATTCAGGACAAAACTACCACCCGGTTGACCATGCATGGATTGACAATTGTCAAAATCGGTCGGGCCGTTCCAATCGGGTCATATTTTGTATCTTCCCTCACCCAAACGCTGACCCGGCCCATCCATGACAAACCGAACCGACACGCCCCCAAATCCTTCCCGCAGGAGCCTCTCCGGAGCCTGGCTCCCCCTCGCACTGATGCATCTTGTCCTTTCCTTCTCCCCCCTTTCGGCCCAGGACGCACCCCTTCCCTCCGACGCCATCCGGCGTTCCGGGTTCCTCTATGACGAAGCCCCCTTCCCATCGGCCCATGCCTCGACGCTGGCGGAATCGGGGAACCACATCCTTGCCGCCTGGTTCGGGGGAACGGCGGAAGGGCGGGACGACGTGTGCATCTGGCTCTCCCGCTTCGACGGCTCGGGGTGGAGCGACCCGGTGAAGGTGGCCGACGGCATCCAGGCCGACGGGACCCGCTTTCCCTGCTGGAATCCGGTTCTTTTTCAGGTTTCGAGCGGACCCCTGCTCCTGTTCTACAAGGTTGGGCCCAATCCCCGGGAATGGTGGGGCATGGTCCGGGCCTCCGACGACGGGGGGCTGCACTGGTCGGCGGCTGTGCGGCTGCCTGCAGGCATTCTGGGTCCCATCCGGGCCAAGCCCCTGGAGATCGACGGCACGCTGCTGGCCGGATCCAGCACCGAGCATGACGGATGGGTGGTGCACATGGAACGGCTCGGGATTCCCCACATTCCGGCCTACGAACCGGACCGGGCCAAGCGGATGGCCGAGGAAACCGGCCGGCACAGCCACTGGACCCGGGGCGGAAGCCTCAACGACCCGGAGGAGTTCGGAGCCATCCAGCCCACCCTGCTGTGGTTGGGTGGGGACAGCCTGCGCATCCTGTGCCGGAGCCGGCAAGGCGTGATCACCTGCTGCGATTCGCCCGACAGGGGCGTCACCTGGGGACCCATGACGGCCACCTCCCTGCCCAATCCCAGTGCGGGCATCGACGCCCTGCGGTTGACGGACGGACGCTTTCTCCTGGTGTACAATCCCCTGACGGACGGACGCGAGAAGCTGGCCCTGGCCCAATCCGCGGACGGACGTCACTGGCAGATCCTCGGCCTGCTGGAAAACGCCCCGGGGGAGTATTCCTATCCCGCCCTGATCCAGGCCTCCGACGGCCTGGTTCACATCAGCTACACCTGGAGACGGGAGCGCATCCGGCATCTTGCGATCGACCCGTCCCTCCTGCCCGGGCTCTAAACGGACTGAACCCATGAAAGCTGTCTTTCACACCCTCGACTGGCTCGTCCTGGGGATCTACTTTGCGGGAACCCTGGGGCTGGGTGCCTTCTTTTACCGGCGCACCCGGAACGCGGAGGGCTTCACCGCCGCCAACCGGTCCCTCCCGGGCTGGGTGGTGGGCCTGTCCATCTTTGCCACCTACCTGAGCAGCATCAGCTACCTGGCCCTGCCCGGGAAATCCTTTGCGGCCGATTGGAATCCCTTCGTGTTTTCCCTGTCCATTCCCGGGGTGACCTGGATCGCCATCCGGTACTTCCTGCCCCACTACCGGAAAAGCCGGGAGGTGTCGGCCTATGCCCTCCTGGAGAGCCGGTTCGGACTCTGGGCCCGCCTCTATGCCAGCTTCTTCTACCTGCTCACCCAGATCGCCCGGATCGCCGTGGTCCTCTACCTGATGGCCCTGCCCATGCAGGTGATCTTTGGCTGGAACATCTACGCCATCCTCCTGTTCACGGGTGTGGCCGTCACCCTCTACGCCTTCGTGGGCGGCATCCTGGCCGTGATCTGGACCGACGCCATCCAGTCGGTCGTCCTGCTCACGGGCGCCCTCCTCTGCCTTCTGCTCATGCTGCTCCGAATCGACGGGGGGATGGGTGCCGTGCTGGAAACGGGTTCGCGTCTCCACAAATTCTCCCTGGGAAGTTTTTCGGCCGACTGGAAACAGTCCACCTTCTGGGTGGTGCTGGTGTACGGGGTGGTGATCAACCTGCAGAATTTCGGGATCGACCAGAGCTATGTGCAACGCTACTTCGCCGCCGGATCGGACCGGGAGGCGAGGAAAAGCCTCTGGCTGGGCAGTCTCCTCTATGTGCCGGTGAGCGCCTTGTTCTTTTTCATCGGCACCAGCCTGTTCGTCTTTTACGGGTCCGATCCCTCGGGGCCGGCCCTGGAACCCGTACGCCGGGTGGTGGCCGCCCAGCAACTCGTCCAGCAGGATAACGATCCGGCGGATCCGGGATTTGAGGAGAGGACCGCCGTTCTTGCCGAACGCCTGGAACCGGCCGAGGTGGGGGACCGGGTCTTCCCCTGGTTCATAGCCTCCGAGCTTCCGGCGGGGCTGACCGGTCTGCTCATCGCGGCGGTGTTTGCGGCGGCCATGTCGACCATCTCCACGAGCCTCAACTCCTCAGCCACCTTGCTATATGCCGATTATTACAAACGCTTTCGTCCCGCGGGCAAGAATGGCATGCAGGTCCTGTACGGGGGCACCGTTCTCTGGGGCATCCTGGGCACGGCCCTGGCCCTCTTGCTGGTGCGGCTCACCCAGAGCGCCCTGGACATGTGGTGGACACTGTCCGGGATCTTCGGGGGCGGCATGACGGGACTCTTCCTCCTGGGCCTGATCAGTCGCCGGGCGGGCAATGCCGCGGGCATCAGCGGCGTCCTCCTGGGGGTGCTCCTGATCCTGTGGCTGTCCGTTCCCGCCCTCTCCCCCCAATGGCAACCCCTGGTCCATGCCTACCTCATTCCCGTGGCCGGCACTCTGGTCATTCTCCTGACCGGACTGGCGGTTTCCCGTCTGAAACAAATGTGAACGAAATCATAAAAAACGAACCCCGGGGCCGTTGCCGTTGTCTGTGAGGAGCAACACATCAAACGAAAACGACCCATGACCTACATCAAAACCGACATCCCCCAGCCCGGCATCGTGGAACTGCTGTTCTACAAAGGCCCCACAGGAAAAGCCCTTTCGAACCTGGCCCAGACCCTGTTGCATGGCCCATCGCCGCTGACCCCGGGGGAACGGGAGCTCATCGCCGGACACGTGTCCAAGCTGAATCAGTGCGAATTCTGCTGTGAATCCCACAGTGCCTCAGCCAACCATCATTTCAACGACGGCGGCCGGACCATCGGGGTGCTGGACACCGGCATCGAGGACTCCCACCTGTCCGGGAAGATGAAAGCCCTGCTCCATGTGGCCGGCAAGGTCCAGAAAAGCGGCCGGGAGGTCAAACCCGAAGACATCGAAGCCGCCAAAAAAGCCGGGGCTTCCGACGAGGAAATCCATGACACCGTCCTGGTGGCCGCCGCCTTCTGCATGTACAACCGCTACGTGGACGGCCTGCGCACCAATCTGCCGGAAACCAAGGAAGAATACGTCCCCATGGGTGCCCGCATGGCCACGAAGGGATACAAATACCCCCCGCTCTTCCTCCGGAAATTCGTCATCCGGTCGATGCAGAAGAAGGCAGGCTGAGTTCCAGGGATAGGGAAACCGGTCCGCTCTGCATCGTACAGGTGACATGAACCACCTGTATTCCATCGTCGGAGGCGCCCTCCTCTGCCTCCTGCCGGTCTCCTGCGGGAACCCAAATCCGCACGTGTCCGCCGCAAAATCGTCCGGGTGCTACGCAACCAGGGGAGGCCCTGCCAAGGTTGCCGAACACATCACCCCACCCGTGGAACACACCCCGGTGCTTGCCGAAAACCTGCAACCCCGAATCTGGAGGGAGGAGATCCTGGCCACGGAACGCCGCTTCGCCATCATGGCGGCGGAACAGGGCATCGGCCCGGCGTTCACCTTCTTTGCTGACGAACATGCCGTGATCCAGCGGAACGAGGGCCTGATCCGGGGACGGGATTCCATCGCCCTGTTTTACATGACCAACGCCCGGCCCGACCGGCAGGAGAAACTCAGCTGGACCCCCGCCTTTGTGGAGGTTTCCTCCTCGGGGGACCTGGCCTACACCTATGGGGGCTATCTCTAGACCTTCCTGGATTCCACAGGGACACGGGTCGAACGCAGGGGGGTGTTCCACACCGTCTGGAAACGACAGGCGGGCGGCGAATGGAAATTTGTGTGGGATTGAAAACCGGGCTTGACCGTCCGGGCTTTTTGTTCTACTTTTCCTTCTCCGTTTCGAACCGAAAACCAAACCGAAAACCGTCCGATCCATGAAACACATTGCCAAGTTGTTGACCGTTCTCCTGGTCCTGACCCTGGGGTCGTGCCAGCCTGCCTCCACCGACCAGAAACCCGCCGACGCGGGCGTGGCCACCCCCGAATCCCAGGGAATCTCTTCCCAGGCCATCCTGGATCTGATCGATGCCTTTGAGAAGGACCAGCCCGATGCCATCCACAGCCTCATGATCCGCCGCCACAACCAGGTGGTGGCCGCCGGCTGGTGGGCCCCGTACCGGGCCGACAGCCCGCATCTGCTGTGGTCGCTCAGCAAAAGCTTCACCTCCACGGCCATCGGCATCGCCCAGGACGAAGGGCTGCTCAGCATCGACGACCCGGTGGCTCCTTATTTCCCGGAGGACGTGCCCGGCGAAATTTCCCCGAACCTGGCCGCCATGCGCATCAGCGACCTGCTGCGCATGAACACGGGCCATCTCACCGAACCCACCTGGGGAGGAGCGCAGGACGCCAGCTGGCCGGCCATCTTCCTTCAGCACGAGGTTCCCTTCAAGCCCGGCACCCATTTCCTGTACAACAGCATGGCCACCTACATGTGCTCGGCCATCATCCAGAAGGTGACCGGCTCGAGCACCCTGGATTACCTCACGCCGCGTCTCTTCGAACCCCTGGGGATTCAGAAGCCCACCTGGGACAGCGACCCCTCCGGGGTGTCGGCCGGTGGCTGGGGCCTGAGCCTGCGCACTGAGGACATCTCCAAGTTCGGCCAGCTGATGCTGCAGAAAGGCATGTGGGAAGGCAAGCAGCTGGTATCCTCCGACTGGGTGGAGGAAGCCACCAGCCTGCGGACCTCCAACGGAAGCAATCCGGAAAGCGACTGGGACCAGGGCTACGGCTACCAGTTCTGGCAGTGCCGGAATGATGCTTTCCGCGGCGACGGTGCCTTCGGCCAGTACTGCGTGGTGGTTCCCGGGAAGGACCTGGTGATCGCGATGACCTCCGGATCCAACGATCTGCAGGGCATCCTGGACATCCTGTGGGATGTGCTGCTGCCCGCGTTGCAGGAGGACGCCCTGCCGGAGAATCCGGAATTGCAGGCAAGGTTGGAAGAGACCCTCGGCAGCCTGGGTCTGAGCCGGATCGAGGGAGAGGAAGGATCCGCCACCGGCGAACGGGTGTCGGGACGGGTCTATGACCTGGAAACCAACGGGCAGGACCTGCAAAGCGTCCGTTTCGACTTTTCCGGCAGCCGGCCCGAACTCACCATCACCTCCGGCGATGTGGATTTCGTGGTTCCCGTGGGGTACGGCAGCTGGGAAACCGGGGCGTTGCCCTGGCCCGGGCTGACCTCCCAGAAAGTGGCCGCCAACGGGCCTGGACCGGAGAGAACACCTTCGAGGTCTGGTTCCAGTACTACGAATCACCCCAGGAAAACACTGCGTGTTCCAGTTCGACGGGGACAATCTCAGCTGGGAAACCACCGCCCGGGCCGCCTTCGCAGCGCCTCAGCAACCCACGTTGACGGGCCGGATCCGTTGAGAGAAGACATCCCCTGAACACGCTAAAGAGTCCAGGCAGCGTGGATGCGGTATCAGGAATACACGGGCCGTCCGACGGTTCCGAGGAAGACGATGGCACCGGTGGAGTTTTCCTTGATCACATAGAGAAAGGGACGGTCGGCCACAAAGGTGGTTCCCCCGCAGCCGGCGCACTCGTTGACCACCTCCACGATGGTGGCGGCAGCCGCTTCGGTTCCCTCCTCGTTGACCTCGATGAAGCTTTGGTGGATCACCCGGCTAAGGAAGAGATCCCCGATCGGATTGATCCGGGTGAAATCCGCCTCCAACGATGAAAACGCCACCCCGAGTCCCAGTTGTGTCAGGGGGGCGTTCAGGCTGTCCTTCCATCCGTATTTGAACTTGGGCAGGTGAACCTCCACGGGTCCGTACCCGGACTGGGCAAACCAGCTCTCCCAGGTTTCGGGACTCAGCTTCCCGACCAGAGCGTCCAGTCCGGTCGACTCAGAAGGCAGCATCACCACCATGCTGAAGGCGCTGTCGCCGTAGGGGAGCTCCACGGCCATGCAATCCTCGTTCTGGGTGAAGGTGAAATCCCCGTCCACCCGCATGAAATCGGCCCGGGAGGTTCCGTCCCCGGACAGATAGAAATTCCCTTCGTAAGTATCGGATTTCTCAAACTCATAGAGCCATTTGGCCTTGAAATAGATGGCGTTGACCAGGTACATCACCGCATTGGCCGGAATCTGGTCCAGCATGTCGGTAATCAGGCCGTTGGTGGTATCCTCGATCCACTGGTTGATCACTTCCACGGTCTGGGGGTCGGCAAAGTCCATCGAGCGCACCTCCGCATCGAAGTAGTCCCGGTTGGCCTGGATGAAATCCGCCTCCACGGGAAACCCGTCCCTCGACCAGATGCTGTTGGCCAGGGAGAACGTCACCTTGCTGTCGAGGTTCAGGAGCTGGTCCATCAGGTCCTTATAGCTTTCGTTCACCTCCGTTTCGGTGAGACCGGCAAAATGGAGGACGTTTTCAAAGGCTTCCAGGGTGGTCCCCGCCGCTCCGTTGTAAGTCATCCCGAGCGCGTAGCTCACGCTCAGGGGGGAGATCATCAGGTTCTCCGCCTCGCTGGCGGCATAGATCTCCCGGAAGAGCTCGAAGCCGAAGGCCCTGTCGGCCTCGATGATCTCGGCCGCCTTCTTGTGCAGGGTGATGGTGGGGGTCTCCCGCCGGACGGGCTCCTTCTCGCAGGCGATCAGGGTGCCCAGGGCCAGGATGGGCAGCAACCGGGATATCCGGAATGTTCTTGTCATAACACAGGAAGTTTATCGGAATCGATCTTTGTTAATTCTCGTAGACGGGCCGACCCACGGTTCCGAGGAAGACGATGGCACCGGTGGAGTTTTCCTTAATCACATAGAGGAAGGGACGGTCGGCCCGGAACACATAGGGCGTATCGGGTCCGGCCGACAGCTCACGGATTTCCACAATGGTGGCTGCTGCGGCCTCGGTGCCCTCTTCGTTCACTTCAATGAAACTCTGGTGGATCACCCGGCTGATGTACAAATCACTCGATGGATTGATCCGGGCGAAATCCGCCGTATCTGAAAAGGCAACCCCCAGGCCCAGGTCGATGAGGGGATCGTTGAGCAGGTCCTTGAACCCGTACTTGAATTTGGGTAGGTGCACCGCCACCGAACTGTAGCTGCTTCCGGAGAACCAGGCATCCCAGGATTCGGGAGTTAGCTCTCCGACCAGACCGGCCAGACCGGTTTCCGCCGAGGGCAGCATCACCACCATGCTGAAGGCGCTGTCGCCGTAGGGAAGCTCCACCGCAGTGAAATCTTCGTTCTGGGTCAGGGTGAAATTCCCCTCCACCTGCATGAAATCGGCCCGGCTGGTGCCGCTTCCCTCCAGGTAGAAGTTCCCTTCGTAGGTATCGGCCTTTTCAAACTCATAGAGCCACTTGGCCTTGAAGTAGATGGCATTGACCAGGTACATCACCGCATCGGCCGGAATCTGGTCCAGCATGTCGGTGATCAGGCCGTTGGTGGCATCTTCGATCCATCCGTTGATCACGTCGACGGCCTGGGGGTCGGCGAAATCCAAGGCCTGCACCTCGGCATCGAAGTAGTCCCGGTTGACCTGGATGAAAGCTTCTTCCACCGGGAATCCCTCCCGGGGCCAGATGCTGTTGGCCAGCGAGAACTTCACCTTGCTGTCCAGGTTCAGGAGCTGGTCCATCAGGTCCTTGTAGCTCTCGTTCACCTCCGTTTCGGTGAGACCGGCAAAATGGAGGACGTTTTCAAAGGCTTCCAGGGTGGTCCCGGAAGCCCCGTTGTAGGTCATCCCGAGCGCATAACTCACGCTCATGGGAGAGATCATCAGGTTCTCCATCTCGCTGACGGCATAGACCTCCCGGAAGAGCTCGAAACCGAAGGCCTTGTCAGCCTCGATGATTTCGGCCGCCTTTTTGCGCAGGGTGATGGTGGGGGTTTCCCGGTCGGCCGGGGTTTTTTCACAGGAGGTGAACAGCAGTGCCGAAACAACCGGCACAACGAACATCAGGTGGTTGGTTTTCATGGCTCGAAGGATATCGTATGATTAAAACGGTCGTTGATCAGTCTTCGTATGCGGGTTTACCCACGGTTCCAAGGAAGACCACGGCGCCGGTGGAATTCTCCTTGATCACATAGAGGAAGGGCCGGTTGACCTGGAACACACGGGGTCCGCCGTCTCCAATGCTCGTAACGCCAAATTCTGTGATGGTGGCCGCAGCGGCTTCCGTGCCCTCTTCGTTCACCTCAATGAAACTCTGGTGGATCACCCGCGACAGAAAGAGTCCGCCCGGGGCATGAATCCCCGAAAAATCGGCCCCGTCGGAGAAAGCCACCCCCAGACCCAGCTCGCTGAGCGGACCGTTCAGCAGATCCTTGAACCCGTACTTGAACTTGGGCAGGTGCACCTGCACCCCGGTGTACATACCGGAGGAAAACCAGTTTTCCCAGGCCTCGGGACTCAGCTTCCCGACCAGAGCGTCCAGTCCGGTCGACTCGGAAGGCAACATCACCACCATGCTGAAAGCGCTGTCGCCGTAGGGAAGCTCCACAGCCGTGAAATCCTCGTTCCCGGTGAAATTGAAATCCCCTTCCACCTGCATGTAATCGGCCCGGGCGGTTCCCCCGCCGGCCAGGGAGAAATCCCCTTCGTAGGTGTCGGATTTTTCAAATTCATAGAGCCACTTGGCCTTGAAGTAGATGGCATTGACCAGGTACATCACCGCATCGGCCGGAATCTGGTCCAGCATGTCGGTGATCAGCCCGTTGGTGGCATCCTCGATCCACTGGTTGATCACTTCCACGGTCTGGGGGTCGGTGAAGTCCATCGAGCGCACCTCCGCATCGAAATAGTCCTGGTTGGCCTGGATGAAATCCGCCTCCACGGGGAACCCGTCCCTCGACCAGATGCTGTTGGCCAGGGAGAACGTCACCTTGCTGTCGAGGTTCAGGAGCTGGTCCATCAGGTCCTTGTAGCTTTCGTTCACTTCCGTTTCGGTGAGACCGGCAAAATGGAGGACGTTTTCGAAGGCTTCCAGGGTGGTGCCGGCGGCCCCGTTGTAGGCCATGCCCAGGGCATAGCTGACGCTCATGGGGGAAATCATCAGGTTCTCCGCATCGCTGGCGGCATAGACTTCCCGGAAGAGCTCGAAGCCGAAGGCCTTGTCGGCCTCGATGATCTCGGCCGATTTCTTCCGCAGGGTGATGGTGGGGGTTTCCCGGTCCACGGGCTCCTTCTCGCAAGAAAAGAGAAGACCGCAGGCCAGAAGAATCAGGAGGCTCACTTGAGGTATGTTTTTCATGGTTTTTTCGGGTTTGTGTGCATACAGGATGCGTTCCCCGGCCAAAGGGTTGCGGCCGACCATGATTCATCTCAACCCAAGGGGTTTCTACGATTCCAAAGCCTCGGCAATGATCTGGTGCATCCGGCCCATGTCCATGGGCTTGCGGAAGCACCGCACGATCCAACCCTTTTCAAGGGCTCCCTTGATTTCCCCGTGATCTCGAAACCCCGTCAGAATGAAGAACTTTTTCTCCGGATGCAATCGCTTCGCATCCCGGATGAATTCCACCCCGTTCATGCCGGGCATTTTCATGTCGCTGACGATGACCTCCGTGTCCGTGTGATTTTTCAGCAATTCCAGTCCCTCAAATCCGTCACTTGCGATCAGCACTTCGTACTTTTCCTTGAAGTTCATTTCGAAGAGAAGCAGATTGATTTCCTCATCGTCGACGTACAGTATTTTGTGTCTTCCACTCATGACTTTTTCTTCAATGGCAAGGTAATCATTGCTTTCGTACCCTGGTTCGGTTCCGACTCAAATTCGATGTGCCCATGGTGTTCTTTCAGGATGGAAAAGGTGATGGAAAGTCCCAGGCCGGTTCCCTTGCCCGGTTCTTTGGTTGTAAAAAACGGATCCAGGATTTTGGAGAGGTGTTCCCGGGGAATGCCGCTCCCTGTGTCGGAGACCAGGATGGATGCTCGACCCTTTTTCACCGAGGTGGTAATATCCATCCGGCCTTCCGAATCGATGGATTGAATGGCATTGATCAGGACGTTCATGAACACTTGGTGCAGTTTGCCCACATTCCCTTTGACAACAAGGGATTCCCCGCTGAAATGCCGGGTCACCTCGATGCGATGTTTGGTTTCGTGGTGTAGCATGACAAGGCAATTGTCCAGGATGGAATGGATGTCGCAATCCTCATCGTAATCGCTGTTGTCCCGGCTGAACTGGTTCAACCCGCTGACGATGCCGGAAATCCGTTCGATGGAGGTCTCTGTGCTTTGCAGCAACAGGTTGGTGGTTTCTTCGTCCCGACTCCCATGGGTTTTGAAATAATTTGCAAAGCCGTAGTGAATGCCGGACAGGTACTGCAACGGATTGTTGATTTCGTGTGAAACCGCTGCCGTCAGAACGCCGAGGGAGGCCATTTTTTCGGACTGCACAAGCCGGGCCTGGGCCCCTCGCAGGGCCTGCAGGGTCGATTCCAATTCCTGGTTGGCTGTTTTCAAATCTTTTGTGCGCTTTGCAACCAATTCCTCCAGGTGGTGCTTGTGCTCTTCCAGCTCCGCTTCGTATTCCTTGATTTCGGTGATGTCGAAAACCACACCCCCGACGGCGTGTTCCGTTTCCGATATGTTGATCCTGAATTTCAGATCCTTCAACCAGACGGCTTTGCCCTGGACTGGGGTTGAAAAAACAAGCTCAAGGGTCTCCTTCTCCCCGGAAAGGATCTGCCGGTCGGCGGCTTCGAGTCTGTCTGCCGTCTCCGGGTCGAAGAGACTTCTAGCCGAAACGTCGGACCGGTCCATGCGGGTGATCAACGAATCCACCTTCCGGTTCTGGTAGATGTGTTGGAGGGTTTGTCCTTGATGTAGGCGTACATCGGGGTGTTCTCCATGAAGCTGTGGAACCGCTCGTTGCTCTCCCGAAGCATGGCTTCCGCTTTTTTCGCCTGGCTTTTCTTTCAGGATGCTCCGGACCTTCGCCATGGAGTAAAAATAAAGGTGACCGCAACCAGCAGGAGGAGAGGATAAAGATCAGCCGGTTGCGGAATTTCGAAAAGGCCTGGTAGACTTCTTCTTCCTGGTAAGAAATGAGGATGGTCAATAGGTGTTCCCCAGCTGGGTTCGGGAAAACACCACATACCGTTCCTCCGGATCCGGGTGTTGCAGGTCCCGGTGGAGGATCATCCCCGTTCCGCTTTCCTGGGACTCGATCTTATCAAGCAACTCGACCGTCCGGCGTCCCCGGCCGTGGTTTCAAGGATGGACCGGGCCGTGTGGTTTTCGATGGGACAATGATTTCCATCTGATTCTCGGTGATGAGCCAGGCCTGGCCCTTCCGGTTCGGATCTCCGTTGTCGAGAAAGCGTTTTCCCAGCTCGTCGATGGGGATCAGGATGGCGAGGCTGCCTGCAAACCGGTCCTTGTCAAAAATCGGCACGTGCACGGCGATGGCATAATACCCCTGCACGCTCAGAAAAACATCGCTGACCACCGTTTCGTGGGTGGAGAGAACCTGCCGGACGTGGTCCTGACTGGAGAGATCCCGCCCGATGGAGGATTCAGAATAGGGGAAGGTGTACAGGAGAATCCCCGTCGAATCGACCCGTGTCATCGCGTTGAGAACCGCCTTGTGGGTTTCATAATAATCCTGCATGGCGAGGATTCCCTCCTCCGAAAAATCGATGATGTTTCTCTCGCTTGGCGATGTAGGCGAGATTGGATTTCTGATTCTCCAGAAACGAGGCCATGCCCTGTCCCGCCGTTTCGGCCAGAAGCAGCTGCCCGTTGTTGAATTCCCGGACAGTGTTCTTCTTGATTTCGGAATAAAAAAGTGAAAAGGTCAGGTAAAAAATGCCCAGCAGGACGGGCAAGAGAATGTACCATCGCAGGTACATGGGGGTGGGAGAACTGATTCTCTGGAAAACCATAGGCACTTGCTTTCCCTCCTGCCGGAAGGTCCGTTTCACCGAAAGATAGAAAGATTTGCCTTACGTTTTTCAAGAGCGGTCTTCACAACATGTGAATCGACCAACCGAATCGACAGAGGAACGGGAACACCGGAGGATCCGATTTCAGACAAATCCGAGGCTGCGGGCGTAGGCCACGGCCTCCGCCGTGTTTGCGGCGTTGATTTTCCGGAGGATGGCCTGGCGGTGGTTGTTGACCGTGTTGACCGAGATGAAAAGCCTTTCGGCAATGGATTTGGACGCAAACCCCCGGGAAACCAGCCCCAGCACCTCGATCTCCCGGCTCGACAGCACCGGTTTCCCTTCGTATTCCTTCCGGTCGTTGAACAGAAAGAGGCTCTTGTCCTTCAGGCGGATGAACTGCCGGGTGGCCCCGGCCGCCTCCTGGGGAGGGAGCAGGTCGGAAATGCCCAGGATGAGCCAGATGTTCCCCTTCCGGTCGGTTTCCATCACCACCACCTGGTCGACCAGGGGATGGTAGTTTCCCTCCCGGTCTTTGGAGCGGAAGGTGTAGATCAGCTTGTAGTCCTTTTTCTCTGACACGGGCAGATCGCCCAGAAAAGCAAAGGCCTTCACATAGGTGTCCATCAGCACCGGGAAATCGTCCGGGTGCACCAGGGAAACAAAATAGGCCAGGCCTTCCTCGGCGGCCTGCTCCCCGTCGTGACCCAGCTGCCCGGAGAAATGGATGCGCCGGAAAAGATAATCCTGTTTGAAGAAGTCGTACACGATCACCGTGGAATTCTGCACCTCGGCCATGTGCCGGATGAGTTCCAGCTTGCCCTCCAATGCCCGGTAATCTTCGGGCCGGACATCGTAGTCAGGCTCCCCGAGATGGCTGTCCACCTGCCTGTTGAAAGCGCCAAAATCCATAAATGATGAAAAATCACTATTTCCCGGGACCCCAGCCCACGCTAGTTTTGCCTCTGAAATCAAACACACGGGCCCGACGCCTAAAAATACAATGAAAGCAAAAGAATCTCAAGTCCCTCTTCTTGTAACCGCCTTCGTGGGCAGCGCCCGCAAAAAACACACCCACCGGTACACCGCGAAATTCCTGGAAAAACTGGAATCCCACGGAAATGTGGACACCGAACTGGTGGTCCTCAGCGACTACAACCTGAAGATCTGCCGGGGATGCAAGCTCTGCTTCGAAAAGGGAGAGGAGCTCTGCCCGTTGAAAGACGACCGGGACCTCCTCCTGGAAAAAATCCGGCAGTCGGACGGGGTGGTCTTTGCCAGCCCCAACTATGCCTTCCAGGTCTCGGGACAGATGAAGGTCTTTCTGGACCGCTTCGGTTTCTACATGCACCGCCCCGATTTCTTCGGGAAAGCCTATACCTGCCTGGTCACCCAGGGCATCTACGGGGGGAAGGCCATCGTCAAATACCTGTCCTTTGTGGGCGACAGCCTGGGGTTCAACCGGATCCGGGGGATCGTGCTCAACACCCTGGAGCCCATGACCGAAAAGGCAAGGCGTGCCAACGACCGGTCCATCGACAAACTATGCCTGAAATACCACCGCGTTCTGTGCAAACAGGCCTACCCCGTCCCCTCCCTTTTCAAACTCCTTCTCTACCGGCTGAGCCGGAGCACCATGAAGATCATGCTCGACGAGAATTTCCGCGACTACACCTACTTCACGGAAAAGGGATGGTTCGAATCGGATTATTACTACCCCGTAGCACTGAATCCTGTCAAGAAATACCTGGGCAGATTCTTTGACTACGCCGGGCGAAGGATGGCCAAAGCCGGCTCCTAGGTCAGTTTAGGGCTCCTGCACCCGGATGCGGGTGACGGAATGGTCCGTGCCGGGCACGGGACGGCATTCGACCCGGTACTTGTCCGGGGGGAGGAGTCCCTCCATGAATTCCAGGCCGGGGGTGTAGAGGAAGGATCCCCCGGGCCGGAGGGAATGCAGAATGGCCATGAAGGTCCGGGCGTAGCGAAGGTAGTCCCCGTCGGTCCGCTGGTGGTGGTGCCGGAAGTGGTTGGAAAATCCCTGGTGACTGACGATGGTCCCCCAGGTCGATGTACCGTAATCGAATTCCAGCCAGTTCCCGGTCAGGCAATGGGGGGCGGCGGCCCGACAACGATCCAGACCAACTGCTTCCAATCCCAGCTCCCGGAGCCGGATCACCAGGGCCCCCGAAGGTCCGCAACCCAGATCCAGCACCGGCTCCAGCCAGTCGGACGGGTCCCCTCCCAGCAGGGCCATTTGCAAATCGGGCCGGTATTCCGCACACACCGGAACGGGAGGAAACGCCGGCAACGGACCAAAGATACGTTCCGACGAGGGATCGGTTTTTCGGAGCCATTCCTGCAGCTCCCGGTAATGGCGCCGGGCCAGGAGTCCCGGGGAGGTACCCGGGTCGGGTCGACGGAAATGTTCCAGCAAACGGGCATACACCTCTTTCAACTCCTCTTTCGAGGACGAACCGACCTGCAGGTAGGGGTTGACCTGGAAGAAGGCCTCCAGGGACCGGTCCGTCACATACGCCACCAGGTCATCGGCCTCGTTCCGGGAACAGGTGGTCAGCTCCTCCTTCCAATCGGCCGTCCCCTCGAGAAAGGTGAACAAGTCACCACGGGATGGGTGGAAGAGGTTCTTCCCCCGGTTCCGGGCAATCTGGGCATCGATGTGGGATCGGAGGGTTTGCACGCCGGCAGGTTGGGGTCCGGAATCAAAGATACAAAAGATGCTTTCACGGGCGATGGATTTGGATTGATCCGGCTTTTGTTATCTTAGGGGGTCACAACCTGCGTCTTCCCGGACGCTGGACCCTGAAACGACCTATGATTCTCTGGACGGGCATCGGCATCATCCTGGCAGTCCTGGTCCTGATCCTTACCAAAAAGGTATCGGCCCTGACCGCCCTCATCGTGGTACCGCTCGCGGGCGGTCTCCTGGCGGGATTCGGGCTTGAAACGGCCGATTTTGCGGTGGCCGGGATTCAGAAGATCGCACCGGTGGCGGCCATGTTCATCTTTGCCATTTTGTTCTTCGGGGTGCTCACCGACGCCGGCATGTTCGACCCCATCATCGATTTCATTCTCAAGGCGGTGGGACACCACCCGGCCCGCATCACCGTTGGGTCGGCCATCCTGGCCATGATCGTCCACCTCGACGGATCGGGTGCGGTGACCTTCCTCATTGCCATTCCCGCCATGCTTCCACTTTACGACCAGCTACGAATGGGCCGCCGGGTGCTGGCCGCCGTGGTGGCCCTGGGGGCCGGCACCATGAACCTGGTGCCCTGGGGCGGCCCCACCCTGCGGGCGGCGACGGCCCTGGGAGTGGAGGTGACCGACCTCTACAACCCCCTCCTCCTGCCCCAATTGACGGGACTGCTTTTCGTTGTGGCCGTGGCCTGGTACCTGGGCCGGCGGGAAGGCAAACGCCTGCAGCTCGACGGGACCAACCCGCACCAAACCGTTCATCGGCGCCAACTCAGCCCGGAGGAACTGGCCACCCGGCGCCCCCGCCTGTTCTGGTTCAACATTCTGCTCACCGTGGCCACCCTCACCGTGCTCATTTCGGGACTGCTTCCCCCCGCCATCGTTTTCATGCTGGGGGCCACCGCCGCCCTGGTGGTGAATTACCCGAAGCTGGACGACCAGCGCCGGCGCATCGACGCCCACGCCAAAGCTTCCCTCCTCATGGCCGGCATCCTGCTGGCCGCCGGGGTGTTCACCGGGATCATGCAGGGAATCCCGGAATGATCGCCACCATGGCCAGAGGAGGCCGTGAAAATCATTCCCCCGGGACTGGGACACATGCGCACTGGCGGTGCTGAGCGCCCCTGAGCCTGTTCTTCGATCCCGACTCCTTTTATTTCGGGGTTCTGCCCGTCCTGGCCGAGGTGGGGAACGGCCTGGGCGTCGAACCGGTCTCCATGGCCCACGCAGCCCTGCTGGGACAAATGACCACCGGCTTTCCCCTGAGTCCTCTCACCGCCACCACCTTCCTGCTCATCGGCCTCACCGGCATCGAACTGGCCGATCACCAGCGCTATACGTTTCTGTATGCCTTCCTCACGACGATCGTGATGACCCTGGCCTGCATCCTGTTTGGCGTCTTTCCCTTGTAACCCAACCCGATCCCAAAACCCCGACCCCATGACAACCCCCGGCACATCCACCCTCCGCATCGGCGCCGGCGCCGGGTATTCGGGCGATCGGATCGAGCCCGCCCTGGAGCTGGCCGAAAAGGGGCGTCTCCACTACCTGGTCTTCGAATGCCTGGCCGAACGCACCATCGCCCTGGCCCAGCTGGCCCGGCAGAAAAACCCGGACCTGGGCTACGATCCCCTGCTCGAAGCCCGCTTCCGGACCGTGCTGCCCGCTTGTGTCCGGAACGGGGTGAAGGTGATCACCAACATGGGGGCGGCCCATCCGGTGGCGGCCCTGGAAAAAACGGCGGAAGTGGCCCGGGAACTGGGACTGAAGGGACTGAAGATTGCCGCCGTCACTGGCGACGACGTGCTCCCCCTGCTCCGGACCGGATCCTTCACCCTCCTCGAAACGGGCGAAGCCCTGGACAACATCCGGGACCGCATGGTGTCGGCCAATGCCTACCTGGGGATGGATCCCATCCTGCAGGCCCTGGAGGCCGGAGCCGACGTGGTGATCACCGGCCGGGTCTCCGATCCCGCCCTGTTCATGGCCCCTCTTTTCCACGAATTCGGGTGGCGCCGGGACGACCCCGACCTGCTGGGCAAGGCCACCGTCCTGGGCCACCTTCTGGAATGCGCGGGTCAGGTCACGGGGGGATATTTCGCCGATCCCGGGATCAAGGACGTTCCCGGGATCGAGCGCCTGGGGTTCCCCCTGGCGGAGGTGTGGCCCGACGGTCGGTTCGAACTGACCAAGGTGGAGGGCAGCGGAGGGAGGGTGACCCCGGCCACCTGCAAGGAACAGCTCCTGTACGAGATTCACGATCCGGCCTCCTACCTCACCCCCGATGTGACGGCCGATTTCTCCCGGGTTCGGTTTACCCCGCTGGGGACGGACCGGGTGGGGGTGGAAGGGGCCACGGGCCGACCCAGATCCGGGTTGTTGAAGGTGTCGGTGGGCTACCGCGACAGCTGGATCGGGGAGGGACAGATCAGCTACGGCGGACCCGGTGCGGAGGCCCGGGGACGGCTCGCCCTGGACATCGTCCGGGCACGGCTCGAAGACCGGGGGTTCGGGGCCTGCGAATCCCGGTACGAACTGCTGGGGGTGGACAGCCTCTACGGGCCCATGGGTGAAGCCAATCCGGGACGAACCCGGGGGGAAGACGCCCGGGAGGTGCGGGTCCGGGTGGCGGTCCGGACGACCTCGCCGGAGGAGGCCCGGCTAATCGGCGAAGAAGTCGAAACCCTCTACACCAACGGTCCGGCCGGTGGCGGCGGAGCCACCAAAACCGTGCGGAAGGTGCTGGCCGTGCAGTCGGTGCTGCTCGACGCCTCCCTCGTGCAACACCACGTAACCCTCAAAACCAGCTGAATGAAACTGAGAGAACTGGCCCATTCGCGAAGCGGAGACAAGGGAAACATCTCCAACATATCGGTGATCGCTTTTCGGGACGAGGACTACCCCCTCCTGTTGGAAAAGGTGACGGTCCACCGGGTGAAAGCCCATTTCGGGGACCAGGTGAAGGGGGAGGTGATCCGATACGAATTGCCGGAGATCTGCGCCCTGAATTTCGTTCTCCACGGTGCCCTGGCGGGGGGCGTGACCCGCTCCCTGGCCCTGGACATGCATGGAAAATCCCTGTCCTCGGCACTGCTTGACATGGAACTCTGACAATCCGACCTATGAAAGACAAACGAAAAAACATCGACGAGGCCCTTTCCGTGGTGAAGACCGGCGACACCCTCATGGTGGGCGGCTTCCTGCACTGCGGCCAGCCCCAGCATCTGGTTCGGGCGCTCGTGCGCACCTCCGTGGACGAACTCACCCTCATTTCCACCGACACGGGGACCCTGGACACGGCCGATTATGAGCTGCTCCGGAGCGGAAAGGTGAAACGGATCCTGGCTTCCTACATCGGCGGGAACCCGGCCGCGGGGGATTTCATGCACAACGGGGAGGCCGAGGTGATCCTCTTTCCCCAGGGCACCCTGGCCGAGAAGATCCGGGCCGGAGGCGCCGGGCTGGGGGGCTTTCTGACCCCCGTGGGCCTGGGCACCGTGGTGGAGGAAGGAAAACAAAAGCTGGAGGTGGACGGAAGGGAATACCTCCTGGAGCTCCCCCTGCGGGCCAACGTCGCCCTGATCAAGGCCGACCGCGCCGACCGGGCCGGGAACCTCTTCATTTCGGGATCGGCCCGGAACTTCAACGTGCCCATGGCCACGGCGGCCGATCACGTCATCGCCGAAGTCGGGGAGATCCTGGAAACCGGGTTCCTGGATCCCGATTGTGTGACCGTCCCCGGCATTTTTGTGGACACCCTGGTAAAAATCTGAACATGGACAAAAGAGAACGCATCGCCCGGCGTGTGGCCCGGGAACTGAACGACGGAGACGTGGTCAACCTGGGAATCGGCCTGCCCACCCAGGTCGCCAATTACCTGCCCGAAGGGGTGGACGTGGTCCTGCAATCCGAGAACGGGCTGCTCCGGCTGGGACCCAAGGCCCCCGAAGATGCCATCGACCCGAACATCACCGATGCCGGGGGAAACTTCATGACGGTGCGCCCGGGCGCCTGCTTTTTCGACAGCGCCACTTCCTTCGGGATCATCCGGGGCGGCCATGTGGACAGCACCGTTCTGGGCGCCCTGGAGGTGGACCAGGAAGGCAACCTGGCCAGCTGGATGGTTCCGGGCAAAAAGGTCACGGGCATGGGCGGCGCCATGGATCTGGTGGTGGGCGCCCGGAAGGTCATCGTGGCCATGGAACACCTGAACAAACTGGGAGAGGCGAAAATTTTGGAAAAATGCAGGCTGCCCCTGACGGCCGCGCGGCAGGTCAACCTCATTGTTACGGAGATGGGGGTTTTTGAGGTGGTTCCAAAGGAGGGACTCGTGCTGACCGAAATCGCCCCCGGACTGGAGCTTGCCGATGTGGCTGCCGCCACGGAAGCACACTTCTGGGTCAGTGAAACACTCAAAACCATGGACGCATGAGCACAGGCAAAGAGATTGTCATCGCAGGGGCCGCCCGCACGGCCATTGGAAAATTCGGAGGCACCCTGGCCGCGGTTCCCGTGGCTGACCTGGGCGCGGCGGTTGTGGCGGAAGCCATGAAACGGGCGGGGATACGACCCGACCAGGTGGACGAGGTCATCCTGGGGAACGTGCTCCAGTGCGGTCTGGGCCAGGGCACGGCCCGGCAGGCATCCATCAAGGCGGGGATTCCGGACACCGTACCGGCCATGAACATCAACAACATCTGCGGATCGGGGCTCAAATCGGTGAATCTGGCCGCGGCGATGATCCGTGCCGGGGATGCGGACGTGGTGGTGGCCGGGGGAATGGAGAACATGAGCGCCGCACCCTATGTGCTGGACAAGGCCCGCTGGGGCTACCGCATGGGCAACGGCGCCCTCATCGACACCATGGTCCACGACTCCCTCACCGATGCCTTCAAGGGCTGCCACATGGGCATCACGGCCGAGAACATCGCAACGAAATACGGGATCGGCCGGGACGCCCAGGACGCCTTTGCCGCCATGAGCCAGCAAAAAGCGGAAAAAGCCCTGGCGGAGAACCGCTTCCAGGACGAGATCGTGCCCCTGGAGGTCCGCCTGAGCCGGAAGGAAACCCTCACCTTTTCCGTGGACGAGTACCCCCGGGCCGGGGTGACGGCCGACGCTCTTTCTGCCCTGAAACCGGCCTTCCTCCCCGAGGGAACGGTGACCGCCGGAAACGCCTCGGGCATCAACGACGGCGCCGCCGCCCTGGTGGTCATGAGCGCCGACAAGGCCCGGGAGCTGGGAATCACGCCCCTGGCCCGCCTCCGTGCCTGGGCATCGGCCGGCGTCGATCCGCAGTACATGGGCATCGGTCCCGTGTTCTCGACCCGGAAGGCCCTGGATTCGGCGGGATGGTCGGTCCGGGACCTGGACCTCATCGAGGCCAACGAGGCTTTTGCCGCCCAGGCGCTGGCGGTGGGACAATTGCTGGAATTCCCGGAAGAAATCGTCAACGTCAACGGCGGAGCCATTGCCCTGGGTCACCCCGTGGGTGCCAGCGGGGCCCGCATCCTGGTCACCCTCCTCCACGAAATGCAGAAACGGAAAAGCCGGCGGGGCCTGGCCACCCTCTGCGTGGGCGGAGGCATGGGGGTGAGCACCCTTGTGGAGCGGATCTGACCGGGCCATGCCATTTTGATTTTGTAACTTGGAGCGAATCCCTCAACCAGATTCCATGGCCAAACAAAACAACATCCACCTGAACCTGAACGTGCGGGGGCTGACCCAATCGGCAACCCTGGCCATCAATGAAAAATCGGCGGAACTGAAAAAACAGGGGAAACCCGTGTACCGGCTGGGGCTGGGGCAATCGCCCTTCCCCGTTCCCCAGCGGGTGGTGCAGGCCCTGCGCGACAACGCCCACCAAAAGGACTACCTGCCGGTGAGCGGTCTGCCGGCCCTCCGGGAGGCGGTGGCCGGATTCAACAAACGCACCCAGGGCATCGACACCGACCCCGACCTGGTGATGATCGGACCGGCCCAAGGAACTGATCTTCCTCCTGCAGCTGGTGTACTACGGCGACCTGGTGATCCCCACCCCCTCCTGGGTGTCCTATTCCCCCCAGGCCCGCATCGTGGGCCGGCACGTGTACTGGGTGCCCACCTCGCCCGACAACTTCTGGCGCATGAGCCCCGACCAGCTCGACAAGCTCTGCCGGACCGATCCCGACAAGCCCCGGATCGTCCTGCTCAACTACCCCCAGCAATCCCACCGGATACACCTATCCCCTCGACCGGCTCAGGGAGCTGGCCCGGGTGCCCGGAAATACAAGGTCATCCTGGTGTCGGATGAAATCTACGGCCAGCTCCATTTCCGCGATCAGCACGTGTCGGTGGCCCGTTTTTATCCCGAGGGGACCATCATCAGCAGCGGTCTGAGCAAGTGGTGCGGAGCGGGAGGCTGGCGCCTGGGCACCTTCTCCCTTTCCGTCCGAGCCTCGACTGGCTCCACCGGGCCATGGCCATCGTGGCCAGCGAGACCTTCACCTCCACCAGCGCCCCCATCCAGTACGCCGCCATCACCGCCTTCGAAGGAGGGGAAGACATCGACACGTATTTGTACCATTCCCGGCGCATTCTGAAGACCCTGGCACAATTTGCGGTCCGGATGCTGAAGCAGATGAATGTGGACGTTCCCATGCCCCAGGGCGCCTTCCACCTCTTCCCCGATTTCGGGGTGCACCGCGACGCCCTCGCCAGGAAGGAAATCTGCACATCCGGTGGAATTGTGCCACGCCCTCCTCCGGGACACCGGCATCGCCATGCTTCCCGGCTACGAATTCGGCCGTCAGCCCGACGAGCTCACGGCCCGCATTGCGCTGGTGGACTTCGACGGGGCCCGGGCCCTGCAGGCTGCCTCCATCGACTACCTCACAAGCGATCTGGACGATGCCTTCGTGGAAAACTTCGCACCCCGCCTGCACCAGGCCTTTGTCCGGATGCAGGAATGGTTTGGAACCCTCTGATTGAATAAAACGATTGATCATGGCAGAGAAAATTCTTGTAACCGGAGCCACGGGCGGATTGGGACGGGAGGTGGTCCGTCAGCTGGCCATCCGGACCGATCCCTCGGGCATTGTGGCCTTTGTCCGGGACGAAGGCAAAGCGGAGGACCTGAAACCGCTCGGGGTGGAAATCCGCACGGGGAATTACGACGACCCGGCTTCCCTTCGTGCCGCCTTCCGGGACGTGGACAAGCTCTATTTCGTCTCCGGGAGCGATGTGCTGAACCGCATGGCCCAGCACGAACGGGTGATCCGGGCCGCCGGGGAGCAGGGCGTCCGACAGGTGTACTACACCAGCATCGTCAACAAGAATCCGGATGCCGTGTCCTCCATCGATTTTCTCAACGCATCCCATCTCCAGACCGAGGCCATGCTGAAGGGCTCGGGCATGGCCTTCACCATTCTCCGGCACAACATCTACCTTGCCTTCATTTACAACCTGCTTGGGGAGGACGTCCTGAAAACGAAAACCATCTTCTTCCCGGCCGGAGAAGGAAAAACGGCCTTTGTCGCCCGCGACGACATGGCGGAAGCGGGTGCCATTCTGCTCCTGGAAGAGGGGCATGAAAACCGGACCTACGACATCACACACGAGAAAGCCGTAAGTTTTTCTGATGTGGCCGCCCGGTTGTCTGAAATCCGGAAAGAAGCCTTCCGCTATGTTTCTCCGTCACGGGAAGAGTACATCCAGAAACTCTCCCATGCCGGGGTGCCCCCGGAATATGTGGGCATCTTCGCCGGATTCGCGGAGGCTTTCCGCTGCAACGAGCTGGATTCCACCAGCAATCTCCTGGAGAACGTCCTGGGAAGAAAACCCCTGTCTCTGACAGATTACCTGAAAGCACGGTATGAACGATGAATCACCAGGGAACCTGGCCCCGGGGATGCGGACCTACCTGCCCGCACTGGCAGAGCTGGGCGATGAATTGCTGGAAGTCTTTCTGTCCAGGTTCCGGCCGGTTGCCTACCGGAAAGGGGATTACTTCGTCCGGGAAGGACAAACAAGCCGGTACATCGCTTTCATCCTCCGGGGCTGCCTCATGTGTGTCTACAACAAGGACGGCAAGGAACTCATCGATGAATTTTCCTTCGAGAACGAATTCATCAGCGACTACCGGAGCTTCGTCACGGGCGCTCCCGCCGACAAGGACATCCTGTGCCTGGAAGACTGTGAACTCCTGGTCCTGGGGTACGAAAGCCTCCAGGAACTCTACGCCACCCATCCGGGCATGGAGCGGGGGGGCAGGCTGATTGCCGAAATGCTGCTTTTTCAATGGCAGGTCCGGGTCAAATCCTTCCTCCTCGACGATGCCGAAACCCGGTACCGGAATCTGTTGGAAACCAGACCCTCCCTTTTCCAGCGGGTCCCCCAATACCTGATTGCCCAATACCTGGCTGTCAGTCCGGAGACCCTGAGCCGGATCCGGAAAAAAATCGTCCTGGACGCTCCTCCCGACCGTTCTTGATCTACATCAATGCACCGGGCTGGGACCTCCCCTAGCTTTGCAGAAACACCGAACCGACACACGCCATGCAAAGCAAATACCTCATCCTCGGCGCCACCGGCAGCATCGGGTACGCCTTCACCCGGGAACTCCTGAACCGGGGCATTCCGGTCGACATCCTGGTCCGGGACGAAACAAAAGCAAGGAACCTTTTCCAGAACAACCCCCTGCTCCACATCCGCACGGGGGATGCCCGGAATCCCGAACAGCTCCGGGAGGCGGCCTCCGACAAAGACTTTCTTTTTTTCGGCCTCAATGTGCCCTACCCCCAGTGGGAAACCAAAATGATTCCCGCCACCGAACAGATTCTGGAAGCGGCAACGCAAAACCGGTCCACGATTTTGTTCCCGGGCAACATCTACGCCTATGGCAACACAAAGGAGCCCATCACGGAGGACACCGTCCCGCTTTTGGAAACAAAAAAAGGCCGGGTCCGCATGCAGATGGAGGAAATGCTTCAACAGGCAGCCGGTGAGGGTCGTTGCCGGGTCATCAACCTTCGCTTGCCCGATTTCTGGGGACCCAATGTGACCAACGGTCTCATCAGGCCCCTGTTCGGCAACGCGGCACGGAAGAAACCCATGGTCTGGATGATTCGTTCCGACGTGCCCCACCAGTTTGTGTACACCCCGGATGCCGCGCGGATGTTCCATCTGCTCAGCCGGGAACAGGACCTGCCCCCCTATGCCCTGTTCAACTTCGGCGGACACGTGGTTCCGTCGGTCCTCGACTTCGCCATGCGGATCAGTTCCCTGGCGGGAAGTCCCCCCAGGCTGAAGCTTCATTCCAGGGGAAGCCTGAAGCTTTTGGGGCATCTCGTCCCCGTGATCCGGGAGCTGGAAGAAAACTTTCCCCAGTTCGAAAACCCAATCTTGCTGGACGATGCCAAACTGAGGAACCGTTTCCCCGGGGAATTGAATACGGAGTTGGACACGGCCATCCGGGAAACCCTGGAATGGTTCCGGAAGCAGGGATGATTTTCCGGAGCAGGCTGCCTCTTTCCGCAGATTTTCTAACTTGCGGAAAACCCCCCATCCTGCCATGCCCACACGGCCCCATGCGATCCGCCACCCCCTGCTCCTTTTCGTCCTCACGGGACTCCTTCTGCTCGCGACGACCTGCAGTCGGCCGGAAGAGAAATTTTCCCTGGGATACGAACGCCTGACCCTGGAGAACGGATTGGAAGTGGTCCTGCACCCGGACCGTTCCGATCCCATGGTGGCCGTGGCCATGCACTACCATGTGGGGTCGGGCCGGGAGGAACCCGGAAAGACCGGCTTCGCCCATTTGTTCGAGCACATGATGTTCCAGCACGGGGCACAGGACGGCCCCGATGGTTACATAAAAAAGATCCAGGAAGTGGGAGGCCGCATCAACGGGGCCACCAGCCAGGACGGGACCATTTATTACGAGGTGGTGCCAAAAAACGCCATCGAACGGGTCCTTTGGATGGAAGCCGGCCGCATGGGCTCCCTGATCCAGGATGTGGACCCCCTGGCCCTTGCCATCCAGAAAGACGTGGTTCTCAATGAAAAGCGACAGACCGTCGACAACAATCCGTACGGACACAACAACCAGGTGATCGGTGCCAACCTCTTCCCCCCCGGTCACCCCTACCATGGACAGGTGATCGGGAACATGGAAGACCTGATGGGGGCTACCGTGGAAGATGTGAAGAAATTCCACCGCAGCTATTATGTCCCGAACAATGCCACCCTGGTCCTGGCCGGTGATTTCGATCCCGGGGAAATGACGTCCCTCGTCCAACGATATTTCGGGGAGATCCCCCGGGGAGAGGCGGTCCCGGCTCCGGAGCGCATGCCGGTGCACCTGAAGGAATCGGTCCGTCTCTACCACGAGGACCCGTTTGCCGTCAACCCGCTTCTTACCCTGGCCTGGCCCACGGTGGAACAGTTCACGCCCGATGCCTGGGCCTTGGATTTCCTGGCCGCTTACCTTGGAAACGGCCGGAACGCCCCCCTGCACCAGGTGCTGGTTGAAGAAAAGCAACTCTGCCCCCGGGTATTGACCTACAGCCACAGCATGGAGCGAACCGGCATGTTCCAGATTTCCCTGCCGGCCAACGCCGGTGTTTCACTGGACGAGGTGGAAAAAGGCCTTGCGGATGCCTTCCGTCGTTTCGAGGAGGAGGGGATCAGCGAACGGGACCTGCGGAGGATCAAAGCCGGTCTGGAAACGAATTACTACGCGGTGGTCCACTCGGTCCTGGGCAAGGCCTACCAAATGGCCCACTACGCGGCATTCACCGGCGATCCGGGTTTCCTTGCAAAGGAAATGGATGCCATCCGCTCGGTTCGGGCCCGGGACATCCGGCGGGTGTATGACACCTACCTCCGGAACCGGCCCTTCGTCCTGACGAGTTTTGTTCCCAAGGGCCAGACCGACCTCCTGGCCCGGGACTGCATCCGGGCCACGGTGACCGAGGAAGCCGTGAGGGAAGCCCTGGCTGCAAACCGGGAAGTCCTTCGCCTCGAACCACAGGAGCCGGTCGAGCGACCGGCTGAAGCGGAACGCTTGCCCGAACCCGCCCTGGGACCCGATCCCCTGCGGCCCTCCCCGGAGGTCTGGAAAGGAACCCTCTCCAACGGAATGGAGATCCTGGGAACAGAGCAGCACGAACTGCCCCTGGTTTCCTTTGTCCTGGAGATCGAGGGAGGCCATCTTCTGGATCCACCCGGAAAAGCCGGTGTTGCCCACCTCCTCTGCACCCTGATGTTGGAGGGAACCGCCGGTAAAAGTGCGCGGGAGCTGGAAGAGGCCATGGACTTGCTGGGGGCGGACATTCGCCTGGAGGCCGGGCTGGAATCGGTCCGGGTCCGGGTCACCTCCCTGAAACGGAACCTGAAACAAACCGTGGACCTGGTGGGGGAAATCCTGATGGAACCCCGGTGGGAGGAAGAAGCATTCGAAACCACCCGCAGCAAGGCCCTTCAGCAGATCCGGATGCAGTCCGGAGACATCCAGTCCCTGGCCACCCGGAGCTTTTACAATCTCCTGTACGGGGAGACCTCCATGTGCGCCCTGCCGGTGGAGGGAACCCTTCCCTCGGTGGAAGGGATCGTTCTGGAGGACCTGGTGTCCTACCACAGCCTGTGTTTTTCTCCTTCGGCGACCACCCTGAAAATCGTGGGCGATGTCACGGAACGGGAAACCAAGCGGGTGTTTGCCGGACTGAGCAGAAAATGGACAAAGGGTCCGGGTCCGGCGCTTCCGGCGGAGGATCCGGCGGAAGATCCGGTCCCCGGCATCTATTTTGTCGACCAACCCGGTGCCAAACAATCGGTGTTCCGGATCGGCAACCGTTATGCACCGTCCGATCCCATGGAGCATGAAGCCGTCACCGTGGCCAACTACAAATTGGGCGAGGCCTTCCACGGAAACCTGAACCACATCCTCCGGGAAGTGAAGGGCTATAGCTACGGGGCCAACTCCCGGTTCACCCGAAACACTCGGAGCGGGGAATTTCTCGCCTCCGCCAGTGTCCGGTCGGGCGTCACCCGGGAATCCCTGGAAATTGTCTATGAGCAGCTGAAACGTTACGGCGAGCCGATTGATTCGGCCGACCTGCAGTTCACGAAGGATGCTTTGTTGCGATCGAGGGCTTGCGCCTATGAGACCCATGAAGCTCTCCTGGAAATCCTGGAAGAAATCCGGGCCTTCGACCTGCCGGCAAACTACCTCGACCGGGAACAGGAGCTCCTGAAAAGCATGACGGTCGCCGGGCACAATGCCCTTGTGCGCAAACACATCCGGCCCGACAGTATGGTGTACGTGGTGGCGGGGGACGCTGCCACCCAATTGGAATCCATCGCACAAACCGAGCTGGGGCCATTGAAACTGGTGCGCGTCGACTGACCGGGACAAACGAATGAAACCATGATGAAACCGAACCTCTGCCGCATGGCCCTGCTTATTGTCCTTCTGAGCATCTCCCTTCCGGGTGTGGCCGAGGACGGGTACCAACTCTGGCTTCGCTACGCCCGGGTCGGGAATCCGGACCAGGCAAACCGCATCGAAAACCTGCTGGAGGGGGTGATCCTTCCGGAGGCGCAGGCGGGCTCCTACGCCATACTCCGGGAGGAACTGTCGAGGGCATCCCGGGGGATGCTGGGCCGGGAACCGGTGTTCGGACCGGGCGCCAATGGAGTGGCCACCCTGGTGATCGGGACCCCGGCAGATCTGGATTTGCTCGACAAAGAATCCGTCCGATCGGCACTTCCCGGACTCGGGAACGAGGGATATGTTTTGGAACGACCCGACCCGAACGGACCATTGCTTATTGTCGCAAATACACCGATTGGGGCTTTATACGGCACGTTTCATCTGCTCAGAAACCTTCAGGCCGGGCTGAATCCGGCCGATTTCCTGCCCTTGAGCGAATCGCCCCGGATCACCCGCCGCATTCTGAACCATTGGGACAATCTCGACCGGACCGTGGAACGGGGCTATGCGGGGTTTTCCATCTGGGACTGGCACAGGCTGCCCGGATACCTCGACACCCGGTATGCCGACTACGCCCGGGCCAACGCCTCGGTGGGCATCAACGGGACGGTGCTGACGAACGTTAACGCCAATGCCCTGGTTCTGACCCCTCCCTACATCGAAAAGGCCAAAGCCCTGGCCGATTTGTTCCGGCCCTACGGAATCCGGGTGTACCTGACGGCCCGGTTCAATGCCCCCATGGAGCTGGGCGATCTGGAGACGGCCGATCCGCTCGACGAGCGGGTGCGGACCTGGTGGAAGAACAAAGCCGATGAGATCTATGAAGCCATTCCGGATTTCGGGGGATTTCTCGTGAAGGCCAATTCGGAGGGTCAGCCCGGTCCCCAGAATTTCGGACGCACCCACGCCGACGGGGCCAACCTGCTGGCCGACGCGGTGGCGCCCCACGGGGGCATCGTGATGTGGCGGGCCTTTGTCTACAGCGCCGACGTGCCGGTGGACCGGGCAAAACAGGCCTACGACGAATTTGTCCCCCTCGACGGGAGCTTCCGGGACAACGTGTTCATCCAGGTGAAGAACGGACCCATCGACTTCCAGCCCCGGGAGCCCTTCCATCCCCTGTTCGGCGCCATGGAGAAAACCCCGCTGGCCCTGGAAGTGCAGATCACCCAGGAATACCTGGGTCAGGCCACCAACCTGGTGTCCCTGGCCTCCCTGTTCGAAGATTGCCTTGATGCACCCACCCACCGACCTTTCCCGCCTTCCACGGTGGCTTCGGTCATCGACGGTTCCGATTACGGTCGGGGCGAGTCGGTGATGGCCGGGGTGTCCAACGTGGGCACCGACCGGAACTGGACCGGCCATCCCTTCGGTCAGCTCAACTGGTTTGCCTTTGGCCGGCTGGCTTGGGACCCGCACCGGACCTCGGGGGAGATCCATGACGAATGGACCCGCCTGACCTTCGGAACCGATGCCGGGATGGTGGCCGCGATCACGGAACTGCTGGCCGGATCCTGGGAAACGGCGATCCGGTACTCCACCCCCCTGGGGCTGCACCACCTCATGGGCCGTAGCCACCACTACGGGCCCGGACCCTGGGTGGAGGGCGGACGGCCCGACTGGACCGCCGTGTATTACCACCGGGCCGATACGGCCGGGATCGGGTTCGACCGCACCCGGACCGGGAGCCGGGCCCTGGACCAGTATGCGCCGGAGGTGGCGGAGGCCTGGTCCGATCCCCGCTCCTGCCCCGAGAGGTACCTGCTCTGGTTTCACCGTGTCGAATGGACCCACCCCATGGGTTCGGGCCGGACCCTCTGGGACGAACTTTGCCTGACCTACGACCGCGGGGTGAAGGAGGTGGGAGACATGCGGCGGACCTGGGCCGGACTGGAGGGACGGATCGATCCGGAGCGCTTCGGTCAGGTGTCCCAGCTCCTGGCGATCCAGGAAAAGGAAGCGCAGTGGTGGAAGAATTCCTGCCTCCTCTACTTTCAGACCTTCTCACGAATGGACTTTCCACCGGACATGGTTCGGCCCGAAGGGGACCTGGAGGAGTACAAAAGCCTGCAATTCCCCTACGCTCCCGGGATCCAACCGTCCTGGTAGGTCCCCCTGCCCGTTCAGAATTCCCGCTCCAAACCCGCAATGAGGCCGCTCATCTCGGCCAGGGCTTTCATGCGTCCCAGCAGGGGATAGCCGGGGTGGTGATCGCGCTGGAAATCCGACAGGATCCGGGCTCCGTGATCGACCCGCATGGGCAGGCGCACGTCCGGGCCCCGCCGGCGTACTTCCTCCAGGATCGCCTTCACCAGGGCGGGCATGTCCACGTTTCCTTCGAGGTGACCGGCTTCGTAGAAGTCCCCGTTCCCCAGGGTCCGGGTGCTTCGCAGATGAATGAATCCGATGCGGTCGGCAAAGCGGCGGACCAGGCGGGTCACATCGTTCCGGGGATCCGCACTGAAAGAGCCGGCGCAGAAGGTGAGTCCGTTGGCCGGAGAAGGCAGCTCCCGGAACAAGCGCTCCAGATCGGTTTCGTTTCCCACGATCCGGGGCAGGCCCAGCACCGGACCCGGAGGATCGTCGGCGTGGATGGCCAGACGGATGCCCAGGCGTTCGGCCACGGGGAGGACGGCTTCCAGAAAATGCCGGAGATGGCCGAAGAGCCGGTCCGGGTCCATGTCCCGGTAAGGAGCCAGGCGTTCCCGGAACAAGGCCACGGCCTCGTCGGGTCGACTGGCTGAAATGCCGTCGATGAAGCCCTGGGTGCGGATGATGACCGTGTCCACCAGGGCAGCCGCACCGTCCGGTCCCAGCGCCTGGTAACGCCTCCGGGCCTCGTCTCTTACCTCGGGCGGATACTCCGTTGCCGCACCTTCCCGTTCCAGAATAAACAGGTCAAAGACCACAAAATCGATCCGCCGGAAGTACAACACCTCCGATCCGTCGGGAAGCCGGTGGTGCAAATCGGTCCGGATCCAGTCGATCACCGGCATGAAGTTGTACACCACCGTTTTCAGCCCGCAGGCTGCCAGATTTTCCAGGCTGCGGATGTAATTGAGCACGAGCTCGTCCCGGCGGGGACCGCCCCACTTGATTTCCTCGTGAATGGGCAGACTCTCCACCACCGTCCAGTGCATGCCATGGGATTCGATCTCCTTCCGGAGGGAATCGATCTCCTCCGCCGGCCACACCTCCCCGTTGGGAATGTGGTGGAGGGCGGTCACGATCCCCTCCACCCCGATGCTGCGGATCTCCTCCAGGCGGATGGAGTCGGTGGCCCCGAACCACCGCCAGGTTTTTTCGATGTGTTTGAGTCGGTTTTCCATCTCCGATATCCTTTCCTGTTTCCGGCTACACCCCGCTGAAAGCCGAGAAACCCCCGTCCACAGGCAGGATGGCGCCGGTGATGAAGCGGGCCGCGTCGGAACAAAGGAACTGAACCGCCCCATTGAGTTCCCCGATGTCGCCGAACCGCTTCATGGGGGTGCGGGCCAGAATTTTCCGGCTTCGTTCGGTCAGGGATCCGTCCTCCTCCAGCAGCACCGCCCGGTTCTGGTCACCGATGAAAAACCCCGGGGCAATGGCGTTCACCCGGACGCCTTCCCCGAATTTCAGGGCCATTTCACTGGCCAGCCATTGGGTGAAAATGTTGATCCCGCTTTTTGCGGTGGAATAACCGGGCACCCGGGTGATGGCCGAATAGGTGGCCATGGAGGAGACATTGACCACGGCCCCGCTGCCCTGGTCGGCCATGGGCTTTCCGAACACCTGGCAGGGGATCACCGTTCCGTCCAGGTTCAAATCGTTCACACGGGAAAAGTCCTCGGGCCTGAGATCGAAAAAATCCTGGTCGTCCCGAAGCGTGGCCCCGGGAAGGTTCCCGCCGGCGGCATTCACCAGGATGTCGATTCGCTTCCATTGCTCCAGGATCCGGGACCGGATCCCGGCCAGACCTTCCGGTTCCAGCACGTTGCCCTCAAAAGCAAGGACCTCGCCCCCCGCCTCGGAGATGGCGGTCCGGGCGGTGTCCAGGTTTTCCTTGCGGATGTCCACCAGAACGACCCGGGCTCCCTGCCGGGCGAGGTACCGGGCAATGCTCCCGCCCAGGACGCCGCCTCCGCCGGTGACGACGGCCACGCGGCCCCGAATGTCAAATGCGTTTGCTTCCATGTTCATCGTTTGCTGATTTGCTTCAAAGATCGGTACGGAAAGGCGCCGCCGGCAACCCTTCCCGGTTGCACAGGTTGGCAAACCGGGGATTGTCGGCCCAGGCGTACCGCACATACAGGGGCCTGGGTATGTCCTTGTGCCACACCACCAGTTCGTCTCCGTCGATGCGGGCCTCCGCCCACCGGAACACCCGGTCCGATCCGGCAACGGCCAGGTGGGCCGGGGCTTCCCCGTCGGAGGTGGTCAGCCCGCTTCCCGTGCACCGGAACCGGACCACGATCCGGTTTCCTTCGGCCCGGGCCGATTCAAACAGGGGTCCCGAACTCACCCGGTCCGTTTCTCCGTAGGCCACCGCTCCGGCAGCCAGGGCCAGCCGTTCGCCCACGGGTTGTTTGTTTCCGGGGTGTATGTCGTTCCATTCGCCCAGTCCGAGGGTCACGACCAGACCCGTCCGGGGCAGGTCCAGCACCCGGGCCTGGGATTCCCGGAGCAGGGCCCACGTACTCTCCTCCGGGGAGTAATTCACATCGAGGTAGTTGGGCAGCTGCACACACAGAAAGGGGAGATCGTCCCGTCCCCATTGCGTTCGCCAATCCGTGACGAAGGCTTTCAGACGGTCGGCGTATCCCGCCGGATCGTCGGTGTCGCTTTCCCCCTGGTACCAGCAAACCCCTTTCACAGCAAAGGACGTCAGGGGGGCCACCATGCCGTTGAACAGCACGGCCGGCTGGTAATTCAGGGTGACGGGCCGGGGCAGGTCCCCGTCGTCCGGGAACACGGACCCCACCCGGTACAACCAGGTTCCCCCAAGGTCCAGGGTGTCTTTTTCCGTGCACAGATGACAGGGCTTGTCGGGCACGAAGCCCCCCTTTCCGGCTTGGTTGGTCACGCGCACCACGAGTAGGTTCCGGCCCGGTTGCAGGATCCCGGCGGGGAGTTCATACCGCCGCTGGGGATACTGGTAGGTGGTCCGTCCCACCTCCGCTCCGTTGAGGTAGACTTCGTCGGCATCCACGATCCGGCCCAGGTGCAGGACGGAGGGTACCGAGGTCATGGAGGCGGGCACCTGGATCTCCCGGCGGTACCAAACCACCCCGTCCAGATCCTTCACCCCCTGGTCCTCCCAGTACCCGGGAACCCGGATGGGAAGCCAGTGTTCCGAATCCGGGACACGACCCTGCCAGGGCTCGGTACCGGTCCGCCCCCGGTCCGCCGGCACCCGGGACCACCAGTCGGCCCGAAGGCTGTCGGCCCGCCGGTTGAAAGCAAAAAGGGAGGCCGTATCCCGGTTGGCCCGAAGGAGGTCCAGGATGTCCGGAAAGGGAGCCAGCCCCTCCTCGCTGGTCCAGGCTTCGATGGGCGTCCCTCCGACGCTGGCGTTGATGAACCCCACAGGCACACCGTAGCGCTCGTGCAGCGCCCGGGCAAAGAAATACCCCACCACCGAGAAGGTCATCAGGTTTTCCGGATTGGCCTCCTTCCAGGCAGCGGGCAACACATCGTCGGCCCGATCCAGAAATCCGGCCCGGTCGGGAACCCGGAACTGCCGGATCCGGGGATTGGTGCTTGCGGCGATCGCCCCGGCATAGCGGTCGCGGTGACGGATGAAATCGTGCACCATGTTGGACTGGCCTGCACAGAGCCAGACATCGCCCACCAGAATGTTTTGGATCTCCACCACGGTGTCGGCCTCGATCCGCATGACGTGGGGACCGCCCGGTGCCAGGGGCGGCAACCCCACCTCCCACCTTCCGTCGGATCCGGTCCGGGCCCTGTACCGGCGGGACAGAAAATCGACCCGGACCTCCTGCCCGGGAGCGGCCCACCCCCAGATCCGGAGGGGCTCGTCCCGCTGCAGCACCATGCCGTCCCCGATGAGGGCTGGCAGCCGCAGCCTGGCAGCCGGAGGCTGCGTACCCAAAGGCTGCGTACCCGGAAAAACCGGGACAGCGAAAAACCCTGCACACAGGAGAATCAGGAACAGCCGACGTGTCCTTGCCATCCTCATGGTTGCGGTTTTTCGTTCATGCGCTTCTCCGCCCAGGCCATGAAAGGCAGGATGTTGGGCGCATCGGTGTGTCCACCCGTGTGTTGCCGCCAGGCCAGGTCGCCTTCCAGCATTCCATGCGTGACCGGCGGCATCCGTTCCGTCCGGTAGTCATCCGACACCCCCAGGCCCCGGGCTCCAAGCAACCGGTACACGCCCTGGGCGGCCACGGCGGCCATGTAGCTTCCCTGGTGATCCAGCCAGTGGGCATCCCCTTCCTCGGGGATCCCGAAGCTGATGAAAACAGGACGGGGTGCGCACAGGGCAATGAGTTCCTGGGAATCCACCGGCAGCAGGGAGGCATTCAGGTCCCCCTGCACCCCGTCGGCGGCAGCGTATTTCAGGTAATTCCCCGCCATCCAGTGGTAGGCCCCCAATCCGGCCAGGTTTTCCACCGATTCGCCGAAGTTCCGTCGGTGGAGCGTGGCCCCCCCTTTCCCGGACGAACCGATGAGCCCGAAGGCAAAGCGGGAGTCGAAGGCCATGGCCACCAGGGCCGCTTTGCCATAGCGGGACACCCCTTCGATGCCCACCCGGTTAGCGTCCACATCCGGATCGCCTTCCAGGTAATCCAGACCGCAACCCGCTCCCCAGGCCCAGGCCCGCAGAACGCCCCAGTCATCGGGTTTCCGGGGTTGACCCCTGTTGGCCAGGGCAATGATCCCGGAACAGGTGAGTCCCTCCCCGTTGTCGGCCTGGATGGAAGCCGGTTCGATGAAGGCACAGCCCCAGCCTCCCTGCACAAGATCCGCTACCCGGCCATCGGCCAGGGAGGAAGCATCCCAGAATCCCCACGGGTTGTATCCGGGTGGACGAAGGAGGGGCTCATAGGCGGGATATTTGTCCAGAATCGCCTGTCCGCCGGAATCCTGGGAAATCAACGAGCGAAGAACCTGGTTGAGTTGTCCGAAATCCTCCCGCGACGGCTGGTTCGGGGCCGGAACCCGGGCCGGACCGAACATCATCAGAAGGGGAACCGGGCCCGGGGCGGAAGCCGGTGTGATCACCACCATCGACAGGTTCACCTCCACCGGCGGATAGGAGGCATTGTCGACCCGGCCCCTTAGCTTTTTCACCGTGACCGGGGTCCACCCGATCCGCTCCACCTCCTGAAACACCACCTCCCAGGTCACCCCGGGAAGATCCGCCGGAACCCGGCCGTACACCTCCCGCTCGAAGTGCTCCACAATTTCGGGCCGGCGCACGTCCCACCACTGGGCTGCATCCTTCACCACTTTCCCTTTGTCGGTCCGGAGGGGGTCGGGCAGATCGGGCCAGGGATCGGCCAGGGCGGGGTCGTAATTGGCCGCATTCGCCGCCGTGGAATCCGGGCTTCGCCCGGGGCGCAGAGCACTGATGCCCAGGGTCTCCATCAGGAGCCGGTGGTCTTCATCCGCCGACAGGCAGGCCGGCGGTTCCGTCTGACCATGCAGCCACGGAGCCAGGGAAATCATGAGGCAGATACAGCAGGTTCTCATCTTGCGGGTTTTCTCCTCCCAAGGTACGAAAAGACCGGAACTCGGGTTCTTTTTTCGATTTCATCCGGACCCACTTGTCCAACGGGTTCCATTTCATACCTTTACTTCCAGCAACTACGTGAGAAGCCATGAGTTATTTCATCCAGACGGACCACGAACTGAAACTGATCCGCTACGCCCATGCCGGGATTCTCCGGGTGAATGACATCGGAAAGGCCTGGGAGGATTTCCTGCACATGGAGGAATTCACCCTCGGGAGGTACAACCTCCTGTCCGATTACCGGATGGCCCGCTTCGATGCAAGCAAAGAGGATGTGGAATTCATCCTCAGTTTCATGTACGGCATCCGCGACATCGTGCGGGGGAAGAAACAGGCCCTTCTGCTCAACGACCCGGCCAGCACGGCACTGTCCATGCTATTCGAGAGCCGGGTGAACAAAGAAGTTGGCTTTGTCGTCAAACTGTTCTTTACGGAGAAATCCGCACTGGACTGGCTGACCAACCCATAAGCCCGCATTTCGGCTGGAAATTCGTACTTTTCTGCAGCAAACCTCAAACCAACGATTCCTTCATTCATGAAACAACACACCTTGCTTCGGAACCTGGTCCTGACCGCCCTGTTCCTCGTCTTCCTGTCGGCCTGCTCCAAACCGGCCGGAGAGGAGAGCCTGTCTCTCGACTATGAAAAATACACCCTGGAAAACGGGCTCGACGTGATCCTCCACCAGGATTCCTCCGATCCGATCGTGGCCGTGGCCATCCAATACCACGTTGGGTCGAACCGGGAACAACCGGGGAAGACCGGCTTTGCCCATCTGTTCGAACACATGATGTTCCAGGAATCGGAAAACGTGGCCCAGGACCAATTCTTCAAGAAAATCCAATCGGCCGGAGGAACCCTCAACGGGGGCACCTCCTACGATGGAACCACCTACTTCGAGGTGGTGCCCAAAAACGCTGCGGAGATGGTGCTCTGGCTGGAGTCGGACCGCATGGGCTATCTCATCAACACCGTCACTCAGTCGGCCTTTGCCAACCAGCAGGACGTCGTTCTCAATGAGAAGCGCCAGGGAGTGGACAACAACCCCTACGGCCACAACACCTATGTCATCAACAAGAGCCTCTTCCCGGAGGGCCATCCCTACAGCTGGACCGTCATCGGGGAAATGGAGGACCTGTTCAACGCCACCGTGGCCGATGTGAAGGAATTTCACGGGCAATTTTACGTTCCCAACAACGCCACCCTGGTCATCGCCGGCGATTTTGAGCCCGCCGAGATGGAACCCCTGGTGGAAAAGTACTTCGGGGAGATCCCCTCCGGCGGGAAGGTAACCGACATGGAGCCCATGCCGGTGAGCCTGGCCGGCAGCAAGCGCCTGTACCATGAGGACAATTTTGCCAGGACGCCCCTGCTGACCATGGTATGGCCCACCGTGGAACTTTACACCCCCGATGCCTACGCACTCGACTTCCTGGCCGAGATCCTGGGAAGCGGTCGCAAAGCCCCTTTCTACAAGGTGCTGGTGAAGGAAAAGCAGCTCACGCCCCGGATCCGGATGTACAACAATTCCCGTGAACTGACGGGCATTTTCCAACTTTCCATACCGGCCAATGAGGGCACGTCCCTGGCCGATGTGGAAGCCGCCGTTTTTGAATCCTTTCAGCGGTTCGAGGAAGAAGGGATCACGGAAACCGACCTGGAAAAAATCAAGGCCGGTCTGGAAACCGATTTCTACAACAGCATTTCCTCCGTCCTTGGCAAATCCTTCCAGCTGGCCCAGTACAATGAATATGCGGGAGAGCCCGGCTTCATCACCAACGACATCGCCAACATCAAGGCAGTGACCATCGAAGACATCCACCGGGTGTACAACACCTACATCAAGGACAAGCCCTTCGTCCTCACAAGTTTTGTCCCCAAAGGACGACTCGACCTGGCCGCCAACGATTGCGAGAAAGCCGGTGTGGTGGAAGAAAACGTGGAGAACGCGCTGAAGGTGGCCAAGGTGGAAGCCGCGGAGGAGGAAATAGAAAAAACGCCGTCCTCGTTCGACCGCTCCGTGCAGCCGCCCCTGGGTCCGGACCCCGTTGTGTCTGCCCCCGCAGTGTGGGAAAGTTCCCTTGAAAACGGGATGAACATCCTGGGGATTGAATCCCATGAAGTGCCCCTGGTGACCTACACCATCGAAATGGAGGGCGGACACTTCGTCGACCCGGTTGAAAAATCAGGGACGGCCAACCTTCTTTCCACCCTCCTGATGGAAGGAACCGCAAACAAAACTCCGGAAGAACTGGAAGAAGCCATCGATCTGCTCGGAGCCAACATTTCCATACGGGCCGATCTGGAATCGATTGCCATCCGGGTCAATTGCCTCGCACGGACCCTGGCCCCAACCGTCGAACTGATCCGGGAGATCCTTCTGGAACCCCGGTGGGATCCGGAAGAATTTGACATCGCCAAAATGAAGGTGGTCAACAACCTGAAACGGGACGCCGCAAACGCCGATTATTTGGCTCGCAGGGCAGCAGAAAACATTCTTTTCGGAAAGGGCAACCTTCTGTCGATTCCCACCACAGGCAATGTGGAAACCGTGGAAAACATCGACCTGGAGGATCTGAAATCCTATTACGATTCCTACCTGTCACCAGCAGTGGCAACTCTCCTGATTGCAGGAGATGTTGACAAGGCAACCGTGGAAACCGCCTTTGACCCCCTTGTCCGGGCCTGGGCAAGCAAACCCGTGGAAATCATCCGTCCCGCCCTTCCGGAACAGGGAGCAGAGCCCGGAATCTATTTTGTGGATTTTCCGGGAGCCAAACAATCGGTCATCCTCATCGGGAACCTTTACTCCCCGGCGGACTATTTCGATTACTACGCATCCACGGTGGCCAACTACAAACTGGGAGGATCCTTCAACGGGTTCCTCAACATGATTCTTCGGGAGGAAAAAGGGTTCACCTACGGCGCACGCTCGGGATTCAGCCTGAACAACACCTATGGCACGTTTTCCGCCAGTTCGAGCGTCCGATCCGATGCCACCCTCGAATCGGTGCAGATTTTCCACGATGAAATGGCAAAATACCGGGAGGGGATCAGCGCCGAAGACCTGACCTTCACCAAAGATGCCCTGTTGAAATCCAATGCACGGGACTATGAGACCCTCAATGCCCTGCTGGGAATTCTAAGCGTCATGGAGTCCTATGACCTGGATGCCGGATTCCTGGCCCGCGATCAGGAAATCCTGCGCACCATGGATGCGGAGGAGCATCATGCCCTGGTACAGAAATACATCGACCCGGAGGACATGGTCTACGTGGTGGTCGGGGATGCAGCCACCCAGCTGAAGCCCCTGGCCTCCCTGGGCCTTGGCCAGCCCACCCTCGTCACCGTGGACTGAGATCCCTGACGAGCACGTTGCGAGAGGCCATCCCTGACATTTTCCATTGCTTGACTCCGGATCGGAGTCTGTGGAAGGTCCCGGGATGGCTTCGATGCAACCTGGTATGTTTCACGCAGTGAAATCGCACGTTGCGAGAGGACATCCCGGGACCGCCCCTCTACTCCACCAATCCGGCCATCGCCGCACCCAGGAGGCTGGAATTTTCCACCGCCGCATACGCCAGATACCGCTTCCGCTCCCCGCTCAGGTAGGTCGACAGGTGGTGCTCGAACCGCGCCTTCATGCCGTTCAGCTTGTAGAACGTCGAGCCCTCGATGGTGATCAGGATGGGGGCGGCGGCGTCCTTGCCCTTGCCGGTTTTCAGCACCGGAGCGGCGATGGTGGCGGCGGCCAGGCAGGAAGCCCGGTCGATGAGGCAATCCACGATCCGGCGGGCGCCTTCAACGTCCTTGCCTTCCGTGAATACCTGTTTCAGTGGACCCTCCCCGCTCTGGGAGAACAGGCTGGCTTCTTCCGATGTCAGGGAGGGCAGGGCGGTCACCTTTGCCTCGGCTACCGCGGAAAACAGACCTTCCGCAGCGGCTCCCTTGAGCACGGTCAGACACAGGCCGCCGAAGTATCCTCCCGCCAGCATTTTCTCGTTGAGGTAGCTGCCCGGGTTGACCGTCGTGGCATCGAATTGCCGGTCGAAGGTGGTTACCGGGAGAAGGGCGAAACTGCCCGATTCCATGTTGATGATCATGTTGCCTTCGGGGTCCAGTCCGGGATTCTTGGCGATGTTCCGGTTGGCTTCCACATAGCAGGTGTTGGTGCCGGTGCCAAGAATGAACCCGATGAAGCTGTCGTAGGTCTTGTCGGGATGGGCCGACAACCCGGCCAGCAGGGTGGCCACGGTGTCGTTGAGGAGAACGATCTTCTTGTCGGGGGTCCCCAGGGCCTCCAACAGGCCTTCCCCGATCATCCGGCCGATGACCTCGGGGGCCTGCACTTCCTTGGTGAA
This sequence comes from Bacteroidales bacterium, assembly GCA_041393235.1. Classification (GTDB taxonomy): domain Bacteria; phylum Bacteroidota; class Bacteroidia; order Bacteroidales. The sequence goes on along the minus strand of JAWKKO010000007.1, from coordinate 86,647 downwards.
CTGCAGCAGGCGTCCGTCCTTGTTGGGAAGGATTTCGGTGGGATAGGAAAAGCAGAATCCGATCCGGTCGCATTTCTCCGCGAGGGGACGCACATAGCCGGCCATGGTTTCAAAAAACTTTTTGGCCGAAATCTCTCCCTGGATGCCCGGCATGAGGAATTTGCTCAGGCCTTCGACGTGGACCTGGCCCTTCTTGTCGAAGGTCAGCAGAGCGGCCCGGAAATTGGTGCCGCCCGCGTCGATGGCCAGCACGGATTTCTCCCGCTGGAATTCGTTTTCCGCCCCGATGTAGGTGGGGATCATGGGCAGGGAGGAGGGGGTTCCGGCCAGGCCGTTTTCCATTTCTTTCAAAAGGGAGCCCACAAGGGCATGAAAATTGATGTCTTCTGCGCGCAAGGCATGCGACTGTAAAAATGATTGTATCATCGAAACCTGGTTTTTTGAGGGTGAAACGTGACTTCGGGACCGAAAATTCCGAAGCAGGCTGTAAGATACAGATAAAATGTGATTCTCGTGCCGGCTTGACCCGCACGGGCAATTCGCCTATCTTGGGCCGTCGAACCCTTTTCCTGCGAAACCAACCAAACCAAACCCACCGACCAACGAACTGACATGAAAAACGAACCCATCATCCGGGTGGAAGGGCTTGTCAAACGCTACAGGGAACACACCGCCGTGGACGGCATCTCCTTCGAGGTGCATCCGGGAGAAATCTTCGGCATGGTGGGTCCCAACGGCGCCGGCAAAACCACCACCATCGAATGCATCGAGGGACTTCGCCGTCCGGATGCCGGAAGCATCCGGGTCCTTGGCATGGACCCCGAAAAGGACAAATACAAACTGAAGGAACGCATCGGCATCCAGCTGCAGGAGTCGGCCCTCCCCGACCGGATGAAGGTGTGGGAGGCCATGGACCAGTTCGCCTCGTTCTACCCCCGGACCCTGGACGGGGATGAGCTGCTCGACCAGCTGGGTTTGTCCGAAAAGCGGAACAGCGTGTTCGCCAAGTTGTCGGGCGGACAAAAGCAACGACTTTTCATCGCCCTTGCCCTGTTGCACGACCCCGAGGTGGTGTTCCTCGACGAGCTCACGACGGGTCTCGACCCCAAGGCACGGCGGGCCATCTGGGACCTGGTGCTGGGCATCCGCGACCGGGGCAAAACCGTCTTTCTCACCACCCATTTCATGGAGGAGGCGGAACGGCTCTGCAACCGCATCGCCGTGGTAGACCAGGGCCGCATCGTGGCCCTGGATTCGGCCGAGAACCTCATCCGTTCCCTGGATGCCAGTTTCCGGGTGGTTTTCACGGTGAAGGGCACCCTGGATACGGCGCCCTTCCGGGCCATCCCCAGCGTGAAACGGATCGAGCAGGTGGAAGACCGCGTCACAATCGAAGGGGAAGAAGACGGTTTGCTCGTGGGGGTGGTCACCACCCTGGACCGGAACAAAATCCCCTTCCGGGATTTCCGCACCGGGCAGCCCTCCCTGGAAGACGTCTTTTTAGCCAAAACCGGAAAACAACTCGAAACACCATGAGCCAACACATCAAACTCATCTGGAAGACCACCGTCATCGAGACCAAGCTCTTCCTCCGCGAACCCATGGCCGCATTCTTCACCGTGGTCTTTCCCCTGATGCTGCTGGGTTTGTTCGGGGCCATCTACGGAAACGAACCCGCCGACATTTTCGGGGGCCGGGGCATGGTGGACATGTCCGTTCCCGCCTACATTGCCATGATCATCAGCACGGTGGGACTCCTTTCCATCACCATCAATGTCACTTCCTACCGGGAAAAGGGCATCCTGCGGCGCTACCGGACCACGCCCATGCGGCCGTATGTGATCCTTCTCGACAATCTGGCGGTCAATTTCGTGATGACCCTCCTGGGCGCCCTGTTGCTCATCCTCCTGGGCAAGGTGGTGTGGCACCTGCAATTCGAGGGCAAGGCCCTGGCCTTCCTGTTTGCCTTCAGCCTTTCGGCCCTGAGCTTCTTCTCCCTTGGTTTCATCATCGCCAGCCTGGCGACCACCGCCCGGGTGGCCCAGGTGGTGGGCATGGTGATTTTCTATCCCATGCTCTTCCTGTCCGGCGCCGCCATTCCCCTGCAGGTCATGCCGGATTCCATCCAAAAAGTGGCTTCCTTCCTGCCGTTGTACTACGTGGTGGACCTCCTCCAGGGGATGTGGTTCGGCGAACCGCTGACCGACCACTGGCTGGCCATGGGCGTGTTGGCGGGCATGCTGGTGATCGGGGGAGGGATCTCGGCTCTGTTCTTCCGCTGGGAGTAAGGGCTAGGGGTACCGCACCCCGGTCAGTTCTTCCGACAGCTCCCAGAGACGCCGGGCCGGTTCCTTTTCGTGGGAACGGGGGTTCGAACGGACCTTCACCGGGTGTCCCGACAGTTCCAGGAACCCGGCCGGACCGAAGTAATCGCCGGATCCGGCATTCGGGTCGAAGGCGGCACGCAGGGTGGGAAGGACGCCCTTGTCCGGACCCTGGGCCAGAACCTGGTTCATGGACATCATGAAACCCGAATGCTTCTGCAGGTTGGTGGCGGTCCACCCGGGATGGGCCACCGTCACGCGGGGTCCGGCCGGAGACCCGGGCGACGTCCGCCTCGCCGCTTCCAGCCGTCGATGCAACTCGTAGGCGAAATACAGGTTCGCCAGTTTGCTGTCCCCGTATGCCTTCTGTGAATTGTACTTCCGGCCGGTCCACTGGAAATCATCAAAATTCAGGTTTCCCCACCGGTGGGCCAGGCTGGAGGTGACCACCACGCGGGCGTCTTTCGTGGCCTGCAGCAGGGGAAGGAGCAAGCCGGTGAGCGCGAAATGCCCCAGGTGGTTCGTTCCCATCTGGATCTCGAATCCCTCCCGGGTGCGTCCGAAGGGACACATCATGATGCCGGCGTTGTTGATCAGCACATCGAGGCTCTTTTCTGTTTCCAGCACGGTTCCGGCAAAGGACCGCACCGAATTCAGGCTGGCCAGGTCCATTTCCAGGACCCGCAATTGCGCCTCCGGCCAGGCCACCCGGATGCCGGCGGCCACCCCTTGCCTTTCTGGAGGTCGCGCACCGCCAGGATCACCCGGGCCTGCTTCCGGACCAGCACCCGGGCCGCCTCCAGCCCGAGTCCGCTCGTTGCCCCGGTCACGATCACCACCCGGCCTTCCAGGCCCGGGATGTGATCGGCGTTCCATCGATCTTCTGCCATGTGGTTTCCTTCGAAATGAAAATGCTTGGATTGGGAATTGCATAAAAATACAATTCCATCGCTCCGGAATTCATATTTTGATAAATTTATTCACCCAAGCGCAGACCTGCAAACCGTAATCCCATGCACGAATTCTTCGACCTGACGGAGCACTCCGACGTACAGATCCCCATGTACGGCCGCACCCACCTGATCACGGTGCTCGTCATGCTCCTCCTTCTCCTTGCCATCCTCTGGCGTAAACAGGACGTGAAACATCTGTTGTCCCGAACCCGGGTGGTCAACACCTTCCTCATCGCCTACCTGGTGCTGGAGGCCTTCTATTGGAGCCTGGTCTGGGGGTACCGGCTCGAGCCGCTGTATGAGCGCTTCCCCCTGCACCTGTGCGGCTCGCTCTCCATTGTCATGGCTGCCCTGGTCCTTGCAAGGAACCACCGGGCCATCCGGTTTTTTTCCTACTGGTCGGTTTGCGCCGGGTTCATTTCCTTCGCCAACCCCGGATTCGTTTTTTACACCCCGGGAGGCTGGGGGTTCATCCACTACCTCATCCGCCATTATTTCCTCTTCCTGACCCCGGTGATGGTACAGATCGCCTGGGGCTACCGGCACACCTACCGGCGGTTTTTCATCTCCATGTGCACCCTCATCGGGTATGCCTTTCTGATATTTCTGATCGACTGGGCCACCGGAGCCAACTACATGCACCTGGGAAGGCACAATCCGCTCGAGGTTCCCTTCCTGCCGGCGGCCTGGACGGTCTGGCCCTGGACCTACCCCAGCTTTGTGGGGGTGGGCATCCTACTGTTCCACCTGGCGTTTCTGGGTTTTCGCTCGGGATCGATGCAACTGGCCCAAACCTCGACGAACAGACTCAGATCCGGTCGTCAGAGACCGGACGGTACACCTCCGCCAGCCGCTGAGAGGGAAAGGATTTGACCAGGGTGCGGGCTTCGGGATCGGGCCGGGGGTCCTTTCCCCTGTCCGCCGCGAGTGCACGAAGAGCCGCCAGCAACGCGTCCACGTCTTCCTCCGTGTTCTCCAGGCCCAAACTCACCCGTGCCATCCCCGGAAAGGTCATCCCGGGCACCAGGGTCTGGATGAACCGCTGAAACCGTTCCAGGCCAGGACCCACGCCCAGCACATGCTTCACCAGGATGTGGGCACAATGGCAGCCGACCCGGATGCCGATGCCGTTCCGGGCGGCCAGTTCCTTCCCCACCTTGAAGGACACCATGTTCTGGATGTTGAAGGCAAACACCCCCACCCGCCGGTCCATGTCCTCCGGTTCTGCTCCGTCGGGTCCGTACAACTGCAGTCCGGGAATCGATTTCAAGCCCCGGATCATGCGGATGCCGAGACGTTCCTCCTCCCTTGCCACCACGTCCATCCCGATGCGATCCAGGATGTCAAGGATCTTTCCCAGGGCGGCCAGCCCTGCCAGGTTCTCCTCGCCGTCGCGGGGGGGATCGGCGGGCAGGATCCCTTTCCGTATCACCAGAAGACCGCTTCCGAAGGGTGCATAAATTTTGTGGGCTGAAAGCACGAAGGCATCCATCCCGACGCGGGTCAGATCCACCGGCCGGTGGGCCACCCACTGGGCTCCGTCCACCAGCAATCGGCCCCCGTGGGCATGGACGATCCGGGCCGCCGCTTCCATGTCGTTGCATGTCCCCAGCACGTTGGAAGCCCCACTCAGGGCCACCAGGGTCACCCGCTTCTTCCCGTGGAGTTTCCGGTGGTTGTATTCCGTGAGGATGCGGTCCAACCCGGCCAGGTCGAAAAAACCCTTCTTGTCCACCGACAGCCGGAGGGTCTGAAACGGTGTGTGGGTCATCCAGGGCAGGTCGTTGGAGGAATGCTCCAGGAGGGAATTTACGATCACCGGTTCCACTTCGGAGGAGGTGGTTCCGGTCAGTCCGGAAGCCACGAGGTTGACCGCCTCGGTGGTGTTGGCGCAAAAATGCAGGTCGAATTCACCGGGATCCACACCCAGAAACCGGGCGCAGCGGGAACGGACAGCCTGGATCAATTCATTGCCTTCGGTCCGGTACAGGGCCTTCCGGTAGGCTTCCCACACCGGCTCGAAGGCCGGAGTACTGGCCGCGGAGTCAAAATTCAGGAAAGCGGCGGGTCCGTTCGTCGTCGGCACCGCCAGGTCCTTTCCAATGCAGGTATCCCGGAAAGCGTTCAGTAGCTCCTTCCCGCGAAGTCCGGTGAAATCCTTCCCGGGATCCTCTTCCGGTACCCGGGGTTCCGAACCGATTTCGGGGTTGCCCGTGTTGCCTGAGTTGAATGGGTTTTCTGGGTTTCTGCCCCCGTTTCTGAGCTGAAGGGCCCGCGCCAGGGCAATGCAATTGATCACCGCCGGCGTGCCTGCTTCGAACCGGGCCGGGGAGCCGGCCCAGATGGTCCAGTCGTATGAAATCAGCTTGGCCGTGCCGCCTCCGCTGTGGACGGGCGGCCCCTTGGGAAGGTCTTTCTTTCGCACGGCAACGGCCCGAAGACCAAGGGCCAATCCCATCTCCGCACTGGACAGGATGCGGTAAGATTCCGGGGCGAGTCCGTCGACCAGGGAGCGGGACTGCCAGGGACTGCAAAAAATCAGCCCGTGGGTCCGGGGACTGAACCCCATTTCCTGCAGGACCACCTTCCGGGCTTCCTCGTACAGGCGGGTGGTGGCTTTGGATTTGTGTCCGCTTCCCCGGTGGACATTGGAATAGCTTCGGAGGGCTTCGTACAGGAGTGCTCCAGGGCGGACCGGAGCTTGGGATCGGTCATGGATCGGGTGTTTGTCCCAAGGTACGATTTTTCGGGGTCAGACCGGACGGTCAGAAGGTGCCGGGCCGACCCACCACAAAGGGCAGGTGCCGGGTTTTTCCGGTGCCAACCGGTGCCGCCTCCAGCACATACAACCCCGGCGAAAGCGCACGCACATCCAGATCAGCACCCGCCTGAAAGGCAGGGAGCTCCCGGACCAGGCACAACCGGCCCGACAGATCGAGCACCCGAAGGACGGCACCGGCTTCGAAGGTTCCGCTCGTCTCGATACGGATCACGGATACGGCGGGATTCGGATAGAGGGCGATCTCCTCGGAGGGGATCTTTCCGGATGGCCCCGTTCCGGTGGGACAGGTCATGGGGATGTCCAGGGGGGTGAAGGGCGATTGCCGGGTTGCAGTGAACCACAGCCAGCTGGTGCCGTCGAGGCTGGCCCAGGGTTCGGCCCAGATTCCGCCGTTGCCGCCAATGTCGTCGTTGTAATGGGGCACCGAACCGTCGGGGTTCAGAAAGGGCACCAGGTTTCGGAACAGGGTGTTGCTGCCGGGGCCCCCGGCATTGATGTAGGACAGGGTTCCCTCGTACCAGGTGGCGATGGGACCGATCCCGTCCATTCCCCACGGACAGGCGGGTCCGTTCGTGAGCAGAAGCCGTCCCACCCGGGAGAGGGCAAACAAGGACTTGGCTTCGTAGCCCCGGCCGGCCAGGGCACCGGCCATCCAGGTGTTGGCAAAGAGCACCACCCGGTCCGATCCATAGGCTTCGTCCCAGAGCCGGAACCCATCATTCCAGACCTGGGGCTCCAGGTGTTGGAGCAGGGAGGCGGCTTCCTCGCTCCGATCGCATTCCAGGAGGGCGGCATAGGCGGCCACATGGGCCTCGGTGCTGGTGACCACGGGCCGGGCACCGGTAAGACGGTTCACCGTGTGGAGGGTGCCGTCGCCGTCGAGGAGGGACAGTAGCAGTCCGAGTGCCTGGTTTCGTGCATCCATGACCTCCGCATCGCAACACACTTTCAAATAGGTTTCCAGACCCATCAGGGGAAAGGGGAAGTCTCCCATCCAGATGCTTCCGTCGCTTTCCTGGGGCACCCGGATGGTTCCGTTCTGGCTGTCCCACGCCCGGGGCCAGGAACCGTCCTCGTACTGATGTGCTGCAAGAAATCGTGCCAGCTTCTGCGCTGCCAGCGCCGTGGCATCGGCAGGCTCTCCCCCGGTCCAGGTTCCGGCCAGGACCAGGGCTTTCAGCGCCAGGCCCTGCCCGTAGAGCCAGGAAGAACCGTCTTCGGCCCAGGTGGTCAGCAAACCGGTGGCGGTCTGCCGGCCCAGCAAAAAGGAAAGGGCATTGGCTGCCACTTCCTCCAGGGTATCGGACTCCACCCGGAGAGGTTCGAGAGCGGCAGCGGGGCGCCACTCCTCCATGAAATCGGCCCGGAAATTCCGGAAGGACACATGGCCGGCATCCGCTCCCGCCGACACACCGTCGGGATAGGAGCGGAGGGCGATGGAAAACACGGTGATGGAATCCCAGTTGAAATCGGCCGGAGCCTGCATGCTTTCCGAATTTTTCAGAAAGAACAGCCGGTCCACCCAGCGATCCACCGACAACAACCCTTCTTCGCCGCGACGTACATACACGGCCTGCTTGCTTCCGTTTTCGAACTTGAGCTCGATGGTCACCTGCCGGTGGCAGTCCCCGCCGTCTCCACAGCCCTCGCCGTGAATGTCCAGGGCAAAGAGGTCCGCGTCCTCCAGGGACAGGGCCGGATCAAAATGCCGGTAGGCCTGCACCCACCGGTCGCTGCCCTGCCCCAGAGCCCAGCTCAATTGCAGACAGGAATCATTGGAAACCAAGGCCAGGGAATTCCCCTCCTGGGCATTGACGGTCCATTCGGAACCGGTGATGAATTCGGCGTGGGGGATCACCTCCCATCCGTTCCATCCCAGCGCCGGATGGGGCAGATCCTGGGCCTGGAGGGAAAGAAAAGGGAGAAACAAAAGCGCGACCGGACGGAAAAATCGAATCATGGGATGCGGGGGTTGGATGAGCATTTCTTTTCCCAAATGTACAGAATCGCCTTTGAAAATCGTATCTTCCCGGTCATCCTCTTCCAACACCAAAGCACATGAAAGCTCTTGTCCCCCTTCTTTTTGCCACCCTGGCCCTGGCCGGTTGCCAGAAGCAAACCATCGAATGGGTCACCACCACCCCCGATGCCTCCTGGGTCCTCCGGGAAGCCCTCCAGCCCGCACAATCGGAGGAGGCCGCGGTGACCATCGACCTGGATCTGGAGATGCAGGTCATGGAGGGGTTCGGGTCCTGCTTCAACGAACTCGGGTGGACTTCCCTGGGGTGGTTGTCGGAAGCCGACCGGGAGGCCGTTCTGGAAGAATTGTTCCGTCCGGGCGTGGGCGGCAATTTCACCATCTGCCGCATGCCGGTGGCCGCCAACGATTTCGCACGCAACTGGTATTCCTACAATGAAACGGACGGGGATTTCGCCATGGAGCACTTTTCCATCGACAACGACCAGGAGACCCTGATCCCCTTCATCCGGGGGGCAAAGAAACACAACCCGGACCTCCGGATCTGGGCCTCTCCCTGGAGTCCGCCCACGTGGATGAAGCACAACAAGCACTATGCCAGCCGGTCGTCGGAGCGAATGATGGAAATGATCCGTCGCATGGCTCCCCCGCCGGAACAGACTGGGGAGGAAACCGGAGAATCCCCCATGGCGGCCCGCTTCCGGACCATGCTCGATCCCCGGTATCAGAACGACCTGCCCCCTGACCGGGAGGGGTTTGAGGGCACCGACATGTTCATCCAGGAGGATGCCTACCTCGAAGCCTACGCTCTCTACTTCACCCGCTTCATCGAAGCCTACCGGGCCGAGGGCATCGACCTGTTCGCCGTCATGCCCCAGAACGAATTCAACTCGGCCCAGAACTTCCCCAGCTGCTGCTGGACCGCGGCCGGTTTGTCCCGGTTCATCGGCCAATACCTGGGTCCGGCCATGGACGAGCTGGGGGTGGACCTCTACTTCGGCACCATGGAGCGTCCCGCCGAAGCCCTGGTCGACACCATCCTGACGGATCCCTCGAGCGGACCCTACATCAAAGGCGTGGGGTTCCAGTGGGCCGGAAAGGACGCCCTGCCCGGCCTCCACAAGCGCCATCCGGAGCTTGCCATGTGGCAAACCGAACAGGAATGCGGGGACGGACGCAACGATTGGGCCGGTGCCATGCATTCCTGGGAGCTCATGAAGCACTACCTCAACCACGGGGTGTCGGTGTACGAGTACTGGAACACATCGTTGGAGGAGGGAGGCATCAGCCGTTGGGGCTGGGCCCAGAACTCCCTGGTGGTGGTGGATGCCGCCTCGAAAACCTACCGCTATTCCTATGAATACTACATCCTGAAGCACGCCAGCCATTATGTGCTCCCGGGTGCCGTGAAACTGGGGACCGAAGGGGAGGATGCGGATGTGCTGGCCTTCCGGAACCCCGACGGATCGGTGGTGGTTCTCATCGCCAACCAGGGAACGGAGGCCAAACAGGTTGCCATCCGGATCGGCGATCTGACCGTGACCCCCGAGCTTGCCCCCCAGTCCCTGAATACCCTACAATTCCGGCTAAACCAATAGAAAAAACAGGCACACAGGATCTTCATCGGGTCCATGGCACTGGTGGTTGTGGCCGCCACCCTCTTTCTGGCCTTCCGGGGCGAGTCCTTCTACCGGACGCCCCTGTCGGAACGTTTTTTCCACCCCGATTACGAAGGCCTCAAGCCCAACGGGACCCTGGGCCACGGCCTGGGCATCATCGGATCCCTGTTCATGATCCTGGGGGTCAGCCTCTACATGCTGCGGAAACGGGCCCGGTTCCTGGCCCGCACGGGGCTGATCCGGCACTGGCTGGAATTCCACATCTTCCTCTGCCTGCTGGGGCCCATCCTGGTTCTTTACCACACCTCCTTCAAGATCGGGGGACTGGTGGCGGTGAGCTTCTGGAGCATGGTGGCGGTGGTCCTCAGCGGCGTGGCGGGACGGTTCATCTACATCCGAATCCCGCGGACCATCGAGGGCAGGGAGCTGAGCCTGGGCGAGATCCGGAGCCAGAAACTAAACCTGAGGGAATCCCTTTCGGCCACGGCTGGACTCGATCCGGACAGCCTGGACACCATCGTGAAAGCCACGGAGGAGAAGTTCCGGGACCAGTCCGGCATCCGCATCGTCCGCTCGGCATTACGGGCCAGCGGGGTGTCGCGATCGGACCGTCGCCGGATCCGAAAGCTGGTGGGCCGGGAAATCGGCCTCAACCGGCGGATCGACCGGCTGCAGCTCATGCAGAAGCTCTTCGGCTATTGGCATGTGGCCCACCTGCCCTTCGCCCTCATCATGCTGGTGATCATGCTGGTGCATGTGGCCACGTCGCTTGTTTTCGGCTACACATGGATCTTTTAGATCCGGTCCGTTCGATGGAATTCCGGCCCAGACGCATCCCACCCCCTCTGGTTATTTGGACAGGGTTTAAATTGTAAATTCTCCCGGTTTCTATTGCAACATAAATTGCGATTTTCGCGTGGCTTTTAATGCGGTTCTCTACCTTTCCTATGCGGAACCCAAAACGAACCTGCGGATCGGATCATGCAAACTGAAAAACTGCTCATCTACGGATCGGCCTTTCTGCTCTGTGCCCTGGTGATTGGTATTTACCTGCTGCACATCCGCCGCCGGTCGAGACGGACCGCACGGAAGATCGGAGAAGCCAAGGCCGCCGGCACCCACGAACCGGTCTCCCTTCATCCCGTGGTGGATCCCAACGCGTGCATCGGCACGGGGGCCTGCATCCTGGCCTGTCCAGAAAAGGACATCCTGGGCATCCTCCATGGCAAGGCGGCTCCGGTGAACACCTCCCGGTGCATCGGTCACGGTGCCTGCTTCCATGCCTGCCCCACCCGGGCCATTTCCCTGTGCATCGGGACGGAACAACGGGGCGTGCAGCTGCCCCACGTGAACGAACACTTCGTCACCAACGTCCCCGGAATCTCCATCGCCGGAGAATTGGGGGGCATGGGCCTGATCCGGAACGCGGTGGAGCAGGGCCGGCAGGCCGTGGAACACATCGGCGCCGTCCTGGACCGTCGCCACGAAGCCACCTACGACCTCCTGGTGGTGGGGGCGGGACCCGCTGGCATCGCCGGTTCGCTCGCAGCGAAAAAACTGGGGCTGCGCTTCCTCACCCTCGAACAGGACACCCTGGGAGGAACCGTAGCAACCTTCCCCCGGAAAAAGGTGGTGATGACCTCCCCCATGGAACTCCCCCTGCATGGACGGGTGAAGATGCTGGAAACCAGCAAGACGGAGCTCCTGACCCTCTGGCAGGAGGTGCTGGGGAAAAACGGGATCACCATCCGGGAGAACACCAAGGTCGAGCGCATCGAGCCGGAACACGCCCACCTGCGGATCGTCACGTCGTCGGGAGAAACCTTCACGGCCAAACACGTGCTCCTGGCCATCGGCCGGCGGGGTTCGCCCCGGAAACTGAACATCCCCGGGGAGGAGCGTCCGAAGGTGGCCTACCGCATGCTGGAACCGGAAATGATCCGTAAGGAACACATCATGGTGGTGGGCGGCGGCGATTCGGCCGTGGAGGCAGCCCTCCAGCTCTGCGACGAAAACAAGGTGACGCTGTCGTACCGGAAGGAAAACTTCAGCCGGATCAAACCGGCGAACTTCGACCTGATCCGGGCGGCCATGGCCGCAGAAAAGCTGGACGTGCGGTTCAACACCGAGCTGCGGTCCATCGATGATGAAGATGTGACCCTGACAGGCGGCGATACCGAAGAGCACATCCGGAACGACCGGGTGTACATCTTTGTCGGCGGCGAACTGCCATCCGGCTTTCTGGAGAAATCCGGCATCCGGATCACCACGAGTTTCGGGGACACGGTTCTGTCGCATCACGAATCCCCGAAGCCATGAAAGGAGGGACCGGAACCACCCGGGGTCGCCTGACCCTCCTTCTTCTCCTGACCGGTCTGTTTCAGGCAGGATGGAGCCAGCTGTCGCCGGGCGACCTCAGCCAGGCCCATGCCCACCTGGAAGGTCTCTCGAACTGCACCCAGTGCCATGTGCTGCGCAAGAAGGTCTCCAACGAGAACTGCCTTCACTGTCATGAAGAAATCGCCGTCCGGGTGGCTTCCGGCAAGGGGTACCACGCCTCCGACGAGATCAAAGGGAAGGAATGTGCTTCCTGCCACAACGACCACCACGGAAGGGATTTCCAGCTGGTCCGCTTCGACACCGGGACCTTCGGCCATGAAAAGACCGGCTTTGCCCTGCAGGAGGCCCACACGAAACCCGGATGCGCCGAGTGCCACAAAAAGGACTTCATCGCTGATCCGGCCCTCCGGGAGAAATCCTTCACCTACCTGGGCCTGAGCCGCGACTGCAAGACCTGCCACGAGGACCGGCACCAGGGAAGTCTGGGCACGGAGTGCGCTTCGTGTCACAACGAACGGAGCTTCCGGCCCGCAACGGGGTTTTCCCATGAACGGTCGGCCTTCCCCCTGAAGGGAAAGCACAGTGCGGTGACTTGTTCTTCCTGCCATCCCGCCGTGCGAAGCAATGGAAAGGAAACCGTCCGGTACAAGGGAATTGCCCACGGCGCGTGCATCGACTGCCACCGGGACGTCCACGAGAACCGCTTTGGTACCGACTGCAGCCGCTGCCACAGCGAATCGGGGTTCCGGGAGATTCGGCAAACGGCCGGATTCCGGCACGAGGAAACCGGCTACCTCCTGAAGGGAAAACACGCCACCCTGAAATGCAACGCCTGTCACAAAAAAGACTACGTGACCCCGGTGGCCCATCAGACCTGCACCGACTGCCACAGCGACTACCACAATGGGCAATTCGCATCCACGGTTCGGGCCGGTGCAACAGGGAAGGCCGGGGACTGCGCCGGATGCCACAACGAAACCGGCTTCTCGCCCTCCCTCTATCCCCTGGAACGCCACCAGGAGTCATCCTTTGTTCTGGGCCAGGCCCACCTGGCCACCCCCTGCTTCGAATGCCACAAGAAGGGGGACCGGTGGGAGTTCCGCAACATCGGACGCAGCTGCACCGATTGCCATGAGAATGTCCACCTGGGATTCATGGATCCCACCTACGATCCGGGCAATGCCTGCACCGGCTGCCACAGCGAAACCCGGTGGAACGAGGTTCGCTTCGAACACAGCCGCACCGGCTATGTCCTGGAGGGGGCCCATGCAAACCGGAGTTGCCGGGAATGCCATTTCCGTCCCGTTGCGGGAGGAGAAATCAGGCAGCAGTTCCGGGAAAGCACGCCGGATTGCCTGAACTGCCACAAAGACAACCACAACGGCCAGTTTGAAGCCGGCGCTGCCTCCTGCCAGCGCTGCCACGACTTCTTCGATTGGAAGGCCGGTTTGTTCGACCACAGCCGCACCCGCTTCCCCCTCGACGGGAAGCATGTGGAGGTGGCCTGTGCCAAGTGCCATCCCCGCATCACGGAGGACGGACGGGAATACACTCAATACAAAACAAACGCCATCGCATGCGAATCCTGCCATTGATCCCTGTGGTCCTGGTGCTTCTGCTGGCTTCGAAGCCTCCCCAGGACGATTCCCCCCACGGAAAAGACTTTGCCATCTCCTGCAGCCTCTGCCACAACCCGGAAAGCTGGGAGGTGGACCCGGCCCGGATCACCTTCGATCACAGCACCACGGCCATGCCACTGCGGGGGCAGCACACCCGGGTCGACTGCCGGGGGTGCCACGTGTCGCTTGAATTCGGTCGAACCGAAACCGATTGTGCCGCCTGCCACACCGACATGCACGAACAAACCCTGGGGAACGAGTGCGACCGGTGCCACACGCCGGACACCTGGCTGGTGTCCACTGCAACGGACATCCACCGGAACAGCCGCTTCCCCCTGCTGGGCGCCCACCACACCGCGGAATGCATGCAGTGCCACCCGTCGGCGTCCTCCCTCCGGTTCGAACCCCTCGGGGTGGAGTGCATCGATTGCCACCAGAGCGATTACCAAGCCGCCGCCAACCCGAACCATGTGGCCGGGAATTTCAGCACCCAGTGCGACGGCTGCCATGAAATGACCAGCACCAGCTGGGAGGGGGGCGGATTTTCCCATGCGTTTTTTCCGTTGACGGGCGGGCACAACCTGGCCGATTGCCGGGCCTGCCACAGCGAGGGGACCTTCACCGGATTGTCGACCGACTGCTATGCCTGCCACCGGAGCGACTACGAAAACACCCTGAACCCGAATCACATCGCGACGGGACTCAGCCAGACCTGCTCCGATTGCCACGGCACGGAACCCGGGTGGAAACCCGCTTCCTTCACCATCCACGACGCCCAGTTTTTCCCCATTTATTCCGGGACCCACCGGGGCACATGGGACAACTGCACCCAGTGCCACGAGGATCCGGCCAATTACGCCAATTTCACCTGCCTGAGCTGCCACGAACACCGGCAGTCGAAAATGGATGACGAACACCACGAGGAATCGGGCTATTCCTACAACAGCCTGGCCTGCCTGGATTGCCACCCCATCGGACGCGCCGAAGACTGAGCCATGAAAAAACGAACCCTTCTTCTTGCCTTCCTTTTCCTTTGCACGATGCTGGTGCAAGGCCAGAACCCCCTCCGGGGCACGGTGTCCTACCTCAGCTCCCAGCATGTGTATGTGCGCTTTCCTTCCACGGGCGGACTGTCTGTCGGAGATACTTTGGAGTTGCCGGGTTCCTCCGGATCCCGGCCCGCCCTGGTGATCGAGAGCCTCAGCTCTACCTCCTGCATGTGCACCCCGTTGCCGGGAATCACGGTCGAGACGGATCAGGAGATCCTGGGAGCGCCCCGGAAGTCCGGCGCCCCGGGAACCGCCCGGGAGAAAGACAAGGAGCCGGCCGCCACCCTCCCGGAGGGGGAGGAACAAGCCTCCGAGAACAAGACGGAAACAGAAGAGGTCAGAGAAAGAGGAACCTCCCGGGAAAAGAACCCCGCCTGGGGGAACCTCGGAGGCCGGGTGAGCCTGGCTTCCTACAGCGACCTGAAAAACCAGGAAACCGACGGGAACCAGCGCCTCCGCTACACCCTCAACCTGTATGCGAAGGATTTGGCCGATGGCCGGCTGTCCTTGGAGACCTACGCCTCGTTCAGTCACACGGCGGGCCAGTGGAACCTGATCCGGGAGAACCTGGGGAACGGCCTCAAGGTATACAACCTGTCGGCCACCTGGCAGGTGAGCGAATCCTTCCGCCTGAGCGCAGGACGGAAGATCAATCCCCGGCTTTCTTCGGTGGGGGCCATCGACGGATTGCAGGGGGAAATGGACCTGGGATCGTGGCGACTGGGACTCGTCGGGGGGTTACGCCCCGACTACGCCGACTATGGCCTCAACACCGGCCTCTTCCAGACGGGCGGGTATGTAGGCTACGACTGGAAGTGGTATACAGGGGAGCATGCGAAACACCCTCGCCTTCATGGAACAACGGAACGAAGGGGCCGTCGATCGCAGGTTTCTGTATCTGCAGCACCAGAACAACCTTCTTGAAAATCTGAACGCTTTTGCTTCGGTGGAAATGGACCTGTAGAGCGGAACGGTGACACCACCGGGACCACCTTTCGCCTGTACAACACCCGCCTCTCGCTCCGCTACCGGATCATCAAGCCCTCACCCTGTCCATGACCTACAGCGCGCGCAACAACCTCATCTATTACGAAGCCTACAAGGACTTCCTGGAACGGCTCCTGGACGACCGCACCCTCCAGGGATGGCGGTTCACGGCCAACTACCGGCCCCTGCCCGTCCTCTACCTGGGTGTGCGGGCCGATTACCGGTTCCGGACCGGGGATCCGGTTCCCAGCAAAAACCTCCACGCCACCGCAACCCTGACGCGGGTCCCCCGGATCGAAGGCATCCTCCGGGCCGACTTCACCTGGATGAAATCGGCCTACCTCGACGGACTCATCTATGGCGGGGGATACGAACGAGACCTGCTCTCAGGCCGGCTGGCGGTCGGAATCGACTACCACTATGTGGATTACCTGTACCGGAGCAGCGAAACCGACCTGGCCCGGCACGTGGGGGAAGTGAGCCTCTCCTGGAACCTGGTCAAAAAGTTGTTCCTGGCCACCCATTACGAAATGACCCTCGACGACGGCACCGACTTTCATCGCATCCATCTGACCCTCACCCAGCGGTTCTAGGGCGATGCCGGCTGTTCACAAACCATCCTTCCTGATCGGGGTCCGGTTCTGATGACGGAGATTCCGTTCCACGGGCGGGTCGGCGCGCGGAGAGATTTGATCCCGTGGCCGGAATTCCGTACCTTGTTTCTGCCCCGACGATGTCTGAACACCTGAAGCGTGGACCGGAAGAGCAACACCTTGTATTGCACGGACCTTCCCACCACCCCGGTGCCGGATGCCGGCATCGTGCTGGTGACGGGGGCCGGCGGGTACATCGGGGGACGACTGGTGCCCGAGCTCCTGGCACGGGGTTACCGGGTGCGGGTGATGGTGCGCAGGTACTCCGACGAATACCTCGACCGATGGCCCGACGCCGAGTTGGTCATTGCCGATGCCTTGAATGTGGGGCAGCTGAAAATCGTCCTGAAGGACGTGACTGTGGCCTACTACCTCATCCATTCCATGATGATCGGGCGGAAGGAGTTTGCCGCTTCCGACCTCCAGGCCGTCACCAACTTCCGGTTCGCAGCCGGGGAAATGGGCCTCAAACGCATCATCTACCTGGGAGCCCTGGGGGAAACCGGACAGCCCCTGTCCCCCCACCTGGAAAGCCGGATCAACGTGGCCCGCATCCTGGAAATGGGGCAGGTGCCCGCCACCATCCTGCAGGCGGGCATCATCATTGGGTCGGGAAGCGCCAGCTTCGAGATTCTGGACGGCATCGTGCGCAACATTCCCTTCTATTTCATTCCCCGGTGGGCCCGCACCAAATGCCAGCCCATCGGGATCCGGGATGTGATCAAATACCTGGTGGGGGTGTTGGAAACCCCGGAGACGGCCGGGAAGACCTTTGACATCGGATGCGACGACGTCCTCAGCTACAAAGAGATGATCCAGGTCATGGTGAAGCTGCTCCGGAAACGCCGGCTCTTTCTTCCGGCCGTCACCGCCAACATCCGGGTCTACAGCTACTTCATCAGCCTGTTCTCCCCGGTGCCTGCCCAGATCATCGCCTGCCTGCTGGAAAGCGTGAAACACGAGGTGGTGGTGCAGGAATTCGCCATCCGGAAACACATCGATTTCCCAACCATCAAGTTCCGGGTGGCCCTTCTCCGGGCCCTGAGCCGGGAGGAGCAGGACGACATCGCCACCCGCTGGTCCGATGCCTATCCTCCGGCCCACGAACTGGCCATCAAACTCGGGGAACTGGGTCGTCCCCCCAAGTACATCAGCACCTTTTCCACCCTCACCCGGACGACGCCTTCCGGAATCTACCGGAATGTGTGCCGGATCGGAGGCAAACAGGGATGGTTTCACATGAACTGGATGTGGCGGCTTCGGGGACGGATCGACCGCATCCTGATGGGGGTGGGCACCTCGCGGGGACGCCGCGATGCCATTCAATTGCGGATCAACGACGTGGTGGATTTCTGGCGGGTGGAGGACCTGGTCCGAAACAAACGGTTGCTGTTGCGGGCCGAGATGCGGGTGCCGGGAAGGGCCTGGCTGGAGTTCATCATCACCGAAACGAAAGGCATGAACAAGCTCAGTATCACCGCCTACTTTCAGCCGAGGGGACTGGCCGGACGGCTCTACTGGTACTTCTTCCTGCCGTTCCACTTCTTCATTTTCCGGGACCTGCTCCGGCAGCTCACCCGAGAGTCGCGTTGATCAGGACGGATCCGGCTTCCCGTAAAAGACGAGTCCGGTGCCCAGAAGACCGGCAAACACCGCCACGGCGAACAGCAGGCTGCTGAACGCCACCTGCATGCCGCCCGAGAGGATGTGTCCGCTCGTGCAGCCCCCGGCCATGCGAGCCCCGAAAATCAAGAGAAATCCCCCGGCAAAGGCCCAGAGAATGCGTTTCCAGGAAGAGGCCCCCTTGAAACGCCGCCAGTTTTCATGGATCAGGGTGATCCGGAACTCCTTTTTCAAAACCGACATCACCAGTCCCGCCGCAAAAGCGCCTCCGAGAAAGACCACTTCCCACCGACCCGACTGGGTGATCCTGGTAAAGTAGTCGCTCCCCGTGGCCCCCGTCAAAATGTCGCCCAGAAAGGGATAGGCCGTGGACGCCCCGATGGGTCGGTCAAAGAACCAGCGGCTGAAAACAGCCACATCCAGGATGGCAAGCAAGATCCCCGCCAGGATCCACCTGCGCTGTTGGTTGCGGTCGATCCGGTGCAACCAAAAGGCAGCCAGCACAAACAAGCCACTCACCAGTGCAAGCAGAACGAAGAATCCGGGCCGGCTTTCCACCACTGTGTTCAGGGAGGGGCTTCCCAGATCGGGACCCAAAACAGGCTGAATCCGGGGCAGAACCAGGGTGTAGACGACCCCGCCTGCCAGTCCACCGAAAATGCCGACGAGCGCATCCACCGACCCTTCCCCCAGGGAGATGGCCAGGGTGCCCGGACAGTAGCCCAGGATGGCCATGCCCGCTCCGAACACCAGTCCGCCGAGCAGGATCCCGCCAAGGATCAGGGGTTTCACATGGTAGGAGGCTCCTCCCAAGGCGATCTCAATGTTCAACATCAGCGCACCGAGTCCCACCGCCAGGGCAATGGCCTTGGGCACGGTGAAATCTTCCCGCACGGCCAGACCCGATATGGTGTTGAACCGGTTCAGCCGGGCGTGCTGCAGGATGGCTCCGAATACGAAGCCGGACAAAAGAATTTTCCACATGGGGTTTCTTTGTTTAGGGATGTATAAAACGGGTCGGAGGGAGTCAGGCCCACTTCCGAAGCAAATACCGGGCGATGCGCAATTCATAGGAAAGGCCGAACTCATAGGCGGGATCCGGTTCCACACCGTCATGGATGCCAACACCCTGACCGAAAGTCGTGCTCACCTTGCCCAGTGTGGTGCTGAGTGTATCAGCCGCCCTCTTTTCAACCTGATCAGGCGCACCGCTCATGTAGGTGGAGGGTGTCCCCTGCCAGGCCCGCGGACGGTTCGCCATCTCCGCTTCCAGGCGTTGAGATAAATTTCTCACCACGTCCACAAGGCCGGGATCAACCGCCCCAAGGGCGTCGATGCTGCCGAGGGCAAAATACCGGTCGATGAGTTCATAGTGTTCTCCATCTTCGAAAATGTGGGCATAGGCACGCGTGGCCGCATCCCGCTCCCCAAGCCGATACAGAGCTTCCGCTGCAATTGCCGCCACAGCTCCGGCCTCATCCAGAGAAGCGAACTTCAGCTCCTCCACTGCCACGGCAGCATGTTCCTCCAACAGAAGCAGCCCTGTGGCTCCCCAGTAGCGCATGGCGCTGTTTTCGTGTTTCAGATACGCCACATAGGCAGGCAGATCGACCGGCCCGCCCAGGACTGCCAGGTTGGATGCGGTGATCAACTCCCCGAAAGGACATTCCTCACTTCGGACATAATCATACAGGGATGCCTCTCCAGCCAGCGCCGTGTATTCCGTTTCTGGGATGACTCCTCCGTCCATGATCTCCAGACGCCAGTCGTCCAGGGCCTTGCGCATCCTTTCCAGGACGTCCTGATACGCCGGATCCCCCGCCAAATTGTTGGTCTCCCAATAATCATGTTCCGTGTCATACAACTCTTCCACCGCCTTGGTGCGGAATGCCCGGCTTTGAACTTCATTCGTTTCTCCCGTTTCAAAAGCCTCCATCCAGGCCCGGGCCGAAGGTTGCAGGTACAGGTAATCCACATGTTGCATGGGAATCCGGTGAGGCATGTAGTTCCGTATGTAGCGGTATTTCCCGTCACGGACAGCGCGGACATTGTCGAAACGCTCATCCATGCGCTGACGGGTCATGAAGGTGTAGGCGGGATCCGGGGTTTTTTTCTCACCCAAAAAAGCGTTGCCCTGGATGTAATTGGGAATGGGCAAGCCCAGAATGCTGTAAAGCGTTGGAGCCAGGTCCACAAAATTCACCAGCCGGTCCACGGTTTCTCCCGGTTTTCCGGCTGGATACAATTTCCTGTACTTTTCCGGAATCCGGATGATCAGGGGAACCTGTGTGCCGGTCTCGTCGCAAAAACGCTTGCTGCGGGGGAGGACGCCGCCATGGTCCGAATAATAGAACACAATGGTATTGTCTGCCAGACCGCTCTCCTCCAGTTCCTGAAGCAACATGCCCACCTCGGTGTCCATGTCCTCGATCCGGTCATAGTACTGCGCCCAGTCATGCCGAACGGCGGGGATGTCCGGATGGTAGGGTGCAATCTCGACCATTTCCGGAGAATGCCGCAACGAGCTGCTCTCCGTGTACCGGTGGTTGCTGCTTTCATGACTTGAAAAAAGGTTGAAAACGGCAAAGAAAGGCGTGCCGTCCGGACGGTTCAGGTAATGGGCCCTGGTGCTGCTTTCGTCCCAGATATCCGGACCCAGACTGCCACTGCAATACCCTGTTTTTGAATTGTTGGTGCAATAATAGCCGGCTTCGCGAAGGATCTCGGCATAGGTGCGGATCAGGTCGGAGGTGGGGTATCCGCTGTCCATGTTCTCATTTCCGTTGGACGCGGCATACATTCCTGTGATGATGGCATTCCGGGCCGGATTGCACACGGGACTCGGAGCATAGGCATGGGTGTAGCGGAAGCCTTCCCCCGCCAGGCGGTCCAGGTTGGGAGTCGTGGCGAACTCATTCCCATAACAGCCCAGGAAGTAGGCGGAATTGTCCTCGCTCGTAATCCACAGAATGTTGGGACCTTTCTCCGGAGGGGATGAGGTACATCCCGGGCCTGCAAGCCCGAAGGCAAGAGTCAGAAGAACGGATGCCAGAGGAAGAGATGCAGTGATGCGCATGATTCGTTTGGTTTTGTTGTTTAAAAAGCTTTGCCAGGTTACTGGGCAGATTCATTTCAGGGCCGCTTCCCCGTAGTTGATCCGGAAACCCTCTCCTTCCACGATGTGGGTGAGACCGAACATGGCGTTGGGGCTTTCCTTCCCTTCCACCTTTCCCGCCAGAACATCCTGACACAGGGCGGTCATGTCGGCGATCCGCTTCGGGGTCTCCTTGTTCAGACCGAAAAAATGACCGGGATACAGGAAGTCGATCCCCTTCTCTTTCATCACCGCGTCCATTTTCTCACAGGTGGCAATCAAACCGGAAAACGTTCCGCTGAACAGGAGCAGGTTGCCCGATCCGAAGGAGTCCCCGCTGAAGCCGTACCCCGCGGCCGGATCAAGGAAGGTGGTGGAACCGGGGGTGTGGGAGGGGGTGAAGACCACCTCCAGCTGCCGTCCGCCCAGATCGATGACCTGGCCGTCCTCCAGGAAATGGATCGTTCCGGAGTAATCGGGCATCATTTGAGGGATGCCCACGGTGTCGGCCGGATTCATCCAAAGCTCCGGAAAGAGTTTTGCTTCGCCCACGTGGTCCGGGTGGACATGGGTCAGGAGAAGGGCCACCGGTTTGTCGGTGAGGGTGGCCAGGATTTTGTCCAGACCGTCAATTTTGGTCCCTGCATCGATGAGCACGGCCCGTTCCTCTCCTTCCACCAGATAGAGGCTTTCGTTGGAGGCCATGTGGCCGGATCCGATCCAGGTGTGCTCGTCGAGTCGACGGAAGACCACGTCGTCGTTGCGGAACACCTCGTCGCCGTCGATCTGCATTCCGCCGGGCTGGGCGAAAATCGAAAGACAGGACAGAAACAGAACGGAAAGGGAGCTTGCCAGGGTTTTCATCGTTTGTGGGGGTTTGCAAAAGTTTGAACTGAAAACCACAAGATACGCGATTTCCCCGGTTCTGTCGAAGCCTGGCGAACGACTATTTCAGGGATCGCTTGTCCAGGAAGGCCTGGAAAGCCTCCCGGTAGGGTTCGCTCACGGGAATGCGGACGTCGGGTCCGAACCGGATGCGGTGACGCTCTACCGTGGTGATTTTGTTCAGGTTCACGATGTAGGAGCGGTGGACCTGCATGAAATCCGGGGCGGGGAGGTGGCCGGCCATTTTCCGGATGCCCGTCAGGGCCATGACCGGTCGTTGGTTCTCGAGATGAATCCGGATGTAATCGCGCATCCCCACAATGTAGGTGATGTCGCGGAAGGCGATGCGGACGATCTTGTATTCCGACCGGATGAACAGGAATTCCTCTTCCCGTCGCACGGGATCTCCGTCGTTCGGTTTCGCTTCCTTGTCCGCCGCATAGGAAAAATAGCGCTGCAGGGTTTTGTCCACCGCCTTGAGGAAGGCGGGCAGGGAAATGGGTTTCACCAGGTAATCGGCCGCATCCACCTGGAATCCTTCCACGGCGAATTCCCGGTGGGCCGTGGTAAAGATGACCTTGGGGGGCTGGGCCAGGGATTTGACCAGGTCCATGCCGGACAGATCGGGCATGTTGATGTCCGCAAACAGGAGGTCGATTCGTTGATTCCGGAGAAAATCCAGGGCTTCCACGGCCCGGGAAAACCGTCCGGCGAGCTGAAGCTCGGGTACCTTGCCGATGTAGGCGCAGATCTGCTCCAGGGCCAGGGGCTCGTCGTCGATGGCTATGCAGGTGATCACAACGGGATGTTCAGGTTCAGATCATACACCCCGTCGTCGGTTTGCACAACCAGGTCATACGCCTTTCCATAGAGCAGGTCGAGCCGGTGGCGGGTGTTCTCCATCCCGATGCCCGAATGCGCCCGCCGGGGCCGGTCCGGGTGAATGCTGTTGCGCAGACGGAAGCGGAACCGGTCCTCTTCAAGGCCGATCCCGATGTGGACGAAGGAAGGGGCCTCGTAGCTGATGCCGTGCTGAAACGCATTCTCCACGAAGGAGATGGTGAGGATGGGCGGGATCTTCCGCTCGGGAACCGTCCCGGGCAGATCGAGGCGGATGTCGACCTCGGCGGGATAGCGGAGCCGCATGAGCTCCACGTAATTGGCCAGAAAATCCAGCTCCCGTTTCAGATCCACCAGGGGTGTCTGCGACTCGTACAACATGTAATCCATGAGCCGGGACAGCTTGATGATGGCTTCCTTGGCCTCCCCCGTGTCGATGTCCACCAGGGCGTGGATGTTGTTCAGGGTATTCATGAAAAAATGGGGGCTGATCTGGGTCTGGAGAAAGGCCATCTTGTTCTCCACGAGCTCCTTTTCCAGCTCCAGCTTGCTGCGCTCGGCCCGGATCCATTTCACCGAGATGGCCAGACCCGTATCGAAACCGATGAGCAGGATGGTGGTCAGCAGCAGGTTTCCGAAGGGACGGATGAACTCCCGCTGCCGCCAGCGGTCCGGAGGAAGATAGCGGCGGACTTCATCCCGCCTCTTCCGGGACAGGTCGTTTCCGGCCGGATTCTCCAAACGGCGATCGTCCCCAGGGCGTTCTTCCCGAAGGCGTTCTTCCCGCATTTGTTCCCTCATTTGTTCCCGGACCTCGGGGGGAAGGGGATGACGCCGGTCGGGAAGCCGGTCGCGCGTCTGCAGGAGCACCAGGCTGGTGAAGGCCACGATGGTCACGGAAACAAAGAGAAAATACCAGCCCCGCCTGTCCCGGAAGAAAAGCCTCGGCAGATAGAACAGGCGGTTCAGGAGAAAGACCGCAAAGATGATCCCCTGGCTTTGCCAGATCCGGAAGATCCGGGGCCAGTTGAAGCCGTTGTCGTTGTTGCCGAACACGAGGGGGGAGGCAAACAAGAGCGCCCAGACAAAGACCAGGATGAAGACCTGGACCAGGCCGATCCGCTGCTTTGGCTTGTTTTCCATGAATCGAAGGCTTGAAGATGCAACTTACGAAAAAATGGGGAAGCCCGTTCCTGCGGGCAGGCGGGCTTCCCGTTCAACGGCCACACCGGACATCCGGCGGCTGTTGCCTGGATCCTTCGCTGTCAGCGACGTGCGTGCCGTCCCTGGGATTTTCCCTGGAAGTCGCCCCGGGACCGTCCTCCGTTGTTGTCCATGGACCGTCCGTAGTAACCGGCGCCGGGATTGCGCTTCACCATCGTGTCGTACTGCCCCTTCTGGTATTCGGTCAGCATCGCCCGGACCTTGGTGTGGAGCTCCTCCTGCAAGGTTTCCATTTCCTCCCGGGTGGGTGCATTTCCGGCATCCACCTTGGCACGCACCGATTCATGGTGTGCCTGGTACAATTCCAGGACCTTCTTCTCCTGGTCGTCTTTCAGATCCAATTCCCAGGCGATCCGGCCCACCATGGCGTCGACCCGGTCCTCGCTGGGTCCGTAGTAGCGCAGGGGTTTTTGGGCGGACGTGGCGGTCTGGGTGTCCTGGGCGATCAACAGGCTGCCAGCCATCAGAAGCGTTGCAGCCAGAATGGAATGTATTGCTTTCATGTCTCTTTCGTTATTGGTTTGTTCTGCGAAAGTAGACCGCGCGAACCCGGAAGGAAAATCAAATCTGCGGTTCGGCCGTTTTCATCTGCGAATTGGCCTTTCTGCCGGCCGGGAGGAGTTCAGGAGATGTAGATTCGTGTAGTCGAGTACACGTATTTGATCAAATACGTGTAGTCCTGTACACAAATTTCATATATTTGAACGCACCAAAGTGGAATTCTTCCGATGATTGCCAGAAAAATCATGCCTTTCATCGAGGCGAGGCGCAACCCGGATTTGCCATTGGTCTGTTTGGAGCCAGACGCACCGGCAAAACCGTCCTGATGCACCGGCTGGTGGAGAATCAGCCAGGAAAATCCCTGATTGTGTCCGGGGAGGATGTGGATGTCCAGGAGATCCTTTCGAGCCAGCGGCTTTCTCTGTTGAAATCCTTCACCGCAGGGTATGACCTGCTATGCATCGATGAAGCACAGAAAATCCCGGGAATCGGGTCGACTCTCAAACTCATCGTGGACAACCTTTCGGACGTTGCCATCTTTTTTACCGGCTCCTCTTCCCTGGAATTGCACCACCAGATCGGAGAACCCCTCACCGGCAGAAGCCTGATCCTGAACCTTCACGGATTCACCCAGGAAGAAATACGGGAGGACTTTCTTCAGGCGAGAAAAATGCTTGAGTCCAAATTGATTTATGGTCTCTACCCCCAGGTGTACCTGGAACCGATGCCGGACCAGAAAGCGGAAATCCTGACGAGCATCAAGAATGGATATCTGCTCAAGGACATCCTGGCGTTCGACCTGCAGAAGGATTCTGTCTTTGTCCTCAATCTCCTCCGTCTGGTGGCGTTTCAGATCGGGAACGACATCTCCTATTCCGAGATGGCCGGACGCCTCCAGGCCAATGTCAAGACCATCCAGAAATACCTGGGCATACTGGAAAAAATGTTTGTGGTCTTTTCTCTTCCCGGTTTCAGCAAAAACATGAGGAACGAGTACACGAAAACACCGAGGTACTATTTTTGGGACAACGGCATCCGGAACTCCATCATCAGCAATTTCAACGCGTTGGAAGCCAGAAATGATGCAGGAGTGCTCTGGGAAAACTTTTGCATCGCCGAACGAATGAAATACCTTGCCAGCAACCGGATTTTTGCCAATCCTTACTTTTGGAGAAATTACTCCCAGCAGGAAATCGATTACCTGGAAGAGCGGGACGGGGGGCTGTTTGCCTATGAAATGAAGTATTCCGGAAAAGGAAGTCGCGTTCCTGCTTCCTTCCGGACCCATTACCCTGATTCGAAGTTCTCGGAGATCAACCGGGAGACTTTCCTGGACTTTCTGACGCAAAAATAATTCCCGGGGTACCCGAACAACGTATCCTGCGAACCTCTACCTTTGACCCCTGCCTGCCAAGGCATTGCGAAGCACATTGCCAGCAACAAACTCATCCCCTATGGAAAACTTTCCTGCCCTTTTGTTTGGGATTCCTCTGGAGTTCCTCCTGTTCGCGCTCACCCTTCTGGGGGTGGCCCTGTTTCACAAACAGACCATGTACGTGGCATTGACCGGACTGGCGGTCATTGTGGCGTTCAAGTACCTTGCCGTCCCGGATTTCTCCATGCTCCATCACATCACCGGTTCGCCGGAAGAGGAAGGGGAATGGAAGACCCTCCTCAACCTGGCGGGACTCCTCTTCGGCTTTGCCATCCTGGCCCGGCACTTTGAGTTGTCGGGGGTGCCGGATAAATTGCCGGCCTATTTGCCCAACGACTGGACCGGGGGACTGGTGCTCCTGGTGTGCATCATGGTGCTTTCGTCATTCCTCGACAACATCGCATCGGCCATGATCGGGGGCAGCATCGCCCTGGTGGTGTACAAGCGGAAGCTGCACATCGGGTACCTGGCGGCCATTGTTGCCGCCAGCAACGCGGGCGGATCCGGCAGTGTGGTGGGCGACACCACCACCACCCTGATGTGGATCGACGGGGTCCGGGCTGCGGATGTGCTCCATGCCTACATTCCGTCCTTCGGCGCCTTTGCAGTCTTTGCTCTGATCGCCTCCAGGCAGCAGCAAAAATACCAGCCCATCCAGAAACAGGCCACGGAAGGGAGTCGAATCGACGGCATCACCCTCTTCATCGTGGTGGCCATCCTGGCCGGCACCATCCTGGCCAATGTCTGGTTCGGATTCCCGGCACTCGGGGTGTGGGCCGGCATCCTCCTGGGCGCCCTGGTGAGGAAAACCCCTGGAAGGAGCTCCGCCACGCCCTACCGGGCACCGTGTTCCTCCTGAGCATGGTCACCTGCGCCTCCCTGATGCCGGTGGAACAGCTTCCCTGGCTTCCTGGGAAACCACCCTGGGTTTCGGCTTCCTGTCGGCCGTCTTCGACAACATCCCCCTGACGAAGCTCTGTCTGGAACAGGGCGGATACGACTGGGGATTCCTGGCCTATGCGGTGGGATTCGGCGGATCCATGGTCTGGTTCGGTTCTTCGGCGGGGGTGGCCCTGTCGAACATGTTCCCGGAAACCCGGTCGGTGACCCGCTACATCCGCAGCGGCTGGCATGTGATCCTTGCCTATGTTGTCGGCTTCTTCCTTCTGCTGGTCACCCTGGGGTGGCACCCCGAGGAGAAGAACCGGGCCCGGACTGCTGCTCCGCCTCCTCCGGAACCAGAATCCACATTCTTCGGTCAAATCATTACCTTTGACCAGCACCAAGATACCGGAGAATGGATTTCAGCAAAACCACATCCTATGCCATCACGGTTCTGAACTACCTGGCCAAAAACGGGGAAAAACGTTTCACTGCCAAGGAACTGAACCAGGAACTGGACATTCCCTGGCAATACCTGCGCCGCCTTCTCACCAACCTGTCCAAGGACGGATTCATTGAGGGGGTCAAAGGGCGGACCGGCGGATTCAGCCTGGCAAGGAACCCCCGGGAGATCACCATCGCCAGCATCGTGGAAAGCACCGAGGGCATGGCCATCTTCAACAAATGCATCATGGGCTTTCACGAATGCCCATCGGCTGAGAAATGCGTGATGCACGACACTTGGGAACAGGCCCGGGACAACATCGTCTCCCTCCTCCAGAACACCACCCTGGACAAATTCAAAGGCATGCGCTGACCCTGCGATCGGCCCGGTGTTTTTTTCTTTTTATTTGCGACTTCATTGTCGCTTTATATTTTTTTGCTACATTGGTATCGCAATAAAAATTCTTCACTATGGTTGATACAGCACTCGTATTGAAAGGTCAGACCATCGCCTACACCCTGTATTGCACAGTGATCATCCTGCTGATGATCTGGTTCGGCACCCGGCTGACGAAAACGGGCAAGGGAGAAAACAAAGTCAAACCCGCCCTGTTTTACACCTTCGTTGCCTTTCTGGCGGCCTTGGGGGTTTCTCTTCACATCATCACCTACAACACCATTCCCTGGAGCGCCATGGATCTGAACCGGCACGAGATCCAGGCCGACAAGACATTCCACATCGGGGTGGCGAACCACACGTTCATCCTCCCGGCGGAAGAAATGGTGATTGAGACCGGCGACATCGTGGTCTTCGATGTCACTTCGGAGGACCTCACGTACGGATTCGGCCTGTTCCGGGAAGACAACACCATGCTGTTCCAGATGCAGGTGGTTCCCGGCCACCGGAACGACATCATGTGGCGTTTCGTGAATCCCGGCGTGTACACCATCCGCTCCACCGAGTATTCCGGGCCCAAAGGCATCGCCATGGTGGAAAAGAATGCGGTCACCGTGGTGGGCGAAACCCTCGAAAAGGAAAACTGATTCCCGAACATCAAAAAATACAACCATGAATTTCAAAGAAACACTGATCAAAGGGGAACAGGGGTTGTTCAAGTCCGGCTCCCTGACCGCCATGCAGAAGCTGACCCTGCGCTTTGTGGTGGTGGGCCTGGTCTACTACCTTTTCGTGCTGATCGAAGGGATGATCATGCGCGTCTACGAATACGAGCAGGTGAGCCTCTTTACCGACCAGCAATTCTTCGCCATCCTCACGGCCCATCCCCTGGTGGGCATCTTCGGATCCACCTACGCCATCGTGATGGGAGCCTTCTATTTCCTGGTCCCCTACCTGATGAACAAACCGCTGTACAGCCTCCGGCTGGCTCACTGGAACTGGATCCTCCTGACCGTGGGGACCTTCGTGTTCTGGCTGGCCGGTTTCATTACCCATTACTCTCCCCTGTATACCCTGTACTGGCCCCTGCCGGCCGATTTCAGTCAGTTCGATCCGCTCGGGGGGACCTTCTTCGTGCTGGGGATCGCCCTGGTGATGGTGGGAACCCTCTTCTTCATCATCAACGTGTTCAAGACCATCACCTACACCCCGGACGGGTGGCCCAAACAACAAGGGGGCAAGCTCCTGGGCTCTGCTCTGGGAACGAGCGGACTGGCCAACCTGTTCCGGAAGAAAAGCGAACGGAAGGAGCACCTGGTTTCCCTTCCCGTCGCTGCCATTGCGCGGGGGACCGTGGACATGGCCCTGAACACGGCCATCATCCTGTTCACCGGCGTGCTCATTCTGGTTTACATGGTGGGTCACCTTCTGGGGCACAATCTGGACAACACCGCTGTGGACGCCCTGCTCTACAAGAACTGGTTCTGGTGGGGCCTGGACCTGATCGCGGACGGACTCGTGCTGATCTTTGTGGCGGGTACCTGGTACCTTCTGGCCACCATGATCACGGGCAAAAAGCTGTTCATGCAGAACATCGCCCGGGCCGCCCTGCTGGTGGAGCTGGTGGTTTCCTGGACCGTGTGGTCGCACCACCTTCTCTCCGATCAGGCCCAGCCCGGTTTCCTGAAGGTGCTTTCGGGCGAAATGGTCACCGCCTTTGAGCTCATCACCCAGGGCCTGGCCTTCTTCATCACCCTGGCCACCCTGTGGGCGGCTCGTCCCCTGAAGATGACCAATCCCCTCAAATTCCTGCTGGGCGGACTCCTTGGCTTTGCCCTGGCGGTGCCCGCCGGGATCATGCAGGCCGACGTGGGTCTCAACAGGATCCTTCACAACACCCAGTGGGTGGTGGGACCCCACGTGCACGTGGCCGTGCTGGTCGGACTCACCATGACCCTGTATTCCGCCATTTACCTTCTGCTGCCCATCCTCACCAACGGGGCACAGCTCTACAGCCAGAAACTGGCCAACCTCCACTTCTGGCTCCACCTCACCGGAGGGATCGGGATGGGAGCCTTCATGGGCATGGCCGGACTGAAGGGCATGCTGCGGCGGACTCTTTACTTCAACGGGGAATACGACCTGTACATGATCCTGGCGATGGTGTGCGGTGCATTGCTGCTGCTTGCCTTTCTGCTTTTCTTCATCAACATTGTGATGACCATCGGTCTCGAAGGCCTGCTGGGCATCTTCAAGCCCACGAAAAACAAGAACCTGAAGCTGGTGCCGGAGGATTGATCGGGAAGAACGGTTCGGGTTCATTCAAAAGAGGCTGCCTTTGAAAGTGGGCAGCCTCTTGTTTTTTATCAGGGCACATGCGGGATGAATTTCCGGGTCTACTCGGATCCCACGGCCTTTACCATTGACCGCCCCTCTTCCAATCCCTCCGCCGTGGCCGAGACGACGATTTCTCCCGCCGCACCGGTGGACCGGACCACCACCTGGGCCCGACCCTGGTAGGTGCGGATCCGCGTGCGGTTGAAGCTTTCCATGTCCCCGTTGGCGGCGTTGCCGGCAGCGATCCATTCGCCGGGTCCCTCCACCCGAAGCTGGATCCAAGTGGAATCTCCGGTCGATACCCGACCGCGGTCATCCAACACGTGAATCGTCACAAAGGCAATGTCGTTGCGGTCGGCCCGGATTTCCGGCTGTTCCGCCTCCAGGCGAATGGCGGCAGGAGCCCCCGCCGTGGAAAGGGTCCGGGTGGCGACCTCCCGGCCGTCGTCCAGACACACGGCTTTCAGCTCGCCGCTCTGGTAGGGGACGTCGAAGGATGCGATGAATTCGTCCTTCTCCGAGAGGGTGGCTTGTCCCACCAATTTTCCGTTCAGCTCGAGCCGAACCTCCGGGAAGCGGGTGAACACCCGGACCTGCATCGTCCGCCCCTCCTGCCCTTCCCAGTTCCAGCGGGGAAATTCCCGGGGCCAGGCCCAGGCGGAGGCCGACTCGGTCATGCCCTCCGGAACGGGTTCGTGGACGAGGATCTCCACCTCGCTGTTCTTCCACAGCACATCCCGGTAGCGCATCTGAGCCGTCTTCCCGCCCGTGATGTCGATGTCGCCGCAATCGGCCAGATACCGCGGCCAGGCGGAAGGTTGCCCTTGCATCAGGTCAAAGATGTTCACCCCCTCGGGCAGGGTGAAGTTGGTGAAGTTCCCGTCGAAACCCAGGGCCTCACCCACCGGTACATAGGTTGGGGTTCCGATGGAGACCTCGCCCAGGTAATCCCAGGCGGTCCACACGAAATCGCCGATCACGTGGGGATGCTTTTCCACCATGGCCCAGTAGTCGTAGGCCTGAGTGGCATAGGACTCGGAGGTGTAGATGACTCGTTCGGGATGTTTCACCCGGTCCGCTTCGATTTGCCCGATCATGTAGTTGTAGCCGCAGACATCCACCAGGGAAAACATGGGGTCGGTGCTGGCCCAGCCCTTCGGATAGAAAAACCCGGTGATGGCCAGGGTGAGTCCCCTCGTGGGATCCAGTTCCCGCAGAGCCTCGGCCAGCTCCGTGCCAATCCGCAGGCGGGTGGAATCGACCGGTTCAAAAATCTCATTGCCGATGCTCCAGAGGATGACACTGGGGTGGTTCCGGTCGCGCAACACCCAGTCGCGCAGATCCCCTTTCCACTCGTCCCGGAAGAACCGGGAGTGATCCTGGGGGCTCTTGTGGGTCTCCCACATGTCGGTGAATTCATCGATCACCAGCATCCCCAGCCGGTCGCAGGCTTCCAGGAAGGAACGGGAATAGGGGTTGTGGGCGGCCCGGATGGCATTGAACCCGTTCTCCTTCAGCAGAGCCACCCGGCGCTCCTCGGCCCGGGCAAAGGAGGCCGCCCCCAGCAGCCCGTGGTCGTGGTGGATGCAGGCTCCGTTGAGCAGGACCGGCTCTCCGTTGAGCAGAAAGCCCTCCTCCGCGGAAAAGGAGAGGGAACGGATCCCGAAGGTCTGATCGACCCGGTCCATCGTGCCCCGATCGGAGCTCACCCGGATCCGGGCGCTGTAGAGGGCCGGATTCCCGATGGACCAGAGCCGGGGCGATGCAAGGTCGATGGTGGCCTGCACCTCCTCCCGGCTCCCGGCAGGAAGCACCAGGGTCTGTTCGGCCGTTCCGGCTACGATCCCGTCGGGGTCTGTCAGCTCCACGGCAAGACGAACCTCCGCATCTTCCGCCAG
The DNA here is from genome assembly GCA_041393235.1 of Bacteroidales bacterium. Taxonomy (GTDB): domain Bacteria; phylum Bacteroidota; class Bacteroidia; order Bacteroidales. The sequence goes on along the minus strand of JAWKKO010000007.1, from coordinate 54,783 downwards.
GGCGTTGCCCAGCGTGACCGCCACCTGCACCCGGGCCGATGCCGGGCCCACCTCCGGGGTGGTCACGAACACCCCCCGGGGCTCCACCCGCACGGGATCCGTCACGAGCAGACGCACATCCCGGTAAATCCCCGAACCGGTGTACCAGCGGGAATTGCGCCCGGGGTTGTCGACCCGGACAGCGATCACGTTTTCCTCGCCGGGTGGATTCAGAAACGAGGTGATGTCGAGCAAAAAGGGGGTGTATCCGTTTTTGTGAACCCCGGCCTTCTGTCCGTTGACCCAGACCCCGGATTCCATGTACACCCCGTCGAAATCGAGGAACACGGTTTTCCCCTTGTCGGCCCGATCCAGGGTGAAATGCTTCCTGTACCAGCCGGTGCCCCCGGGGACCTGCCCCGTGGCGTTGCCATTCCCCGGCGCCTTTTTGCTGAAGGGACCCACCTGATCCGGTCCGTCCCCGCCGGGCAGCGGCATCATGCTGTAATCGTGGGGCAGGTCCACCGACCCCCAACCGGAGTCGTCATACCCCACTTCTTCTGCGCCTATCAACGAGTCGCGGGTGAATTTCCAGTCCGCGTTGAACAGACGCTCCCGGTCCGCCGGATCCCCTCCGGCCCGGGGGTTCGTCCCGTCGCAGGAGGCCAGGACGACCGCCAGAACGAGAAGTATGAGAAAGGGAATGGTGTGTTTCATGGGTGAGTTTCCTTGATGGTTTCGTTCAACCAAAGGTAGGGAAAGACACCATGCAGGGAAAGGCCGAATCGACCAGCAATTTGGACCATTGGTCGTTTTGATCTACCTTGGGAGCGCTGATATTCACTTATGCCAAACGCCAACCAACCCGACGAAACCGTCCGGCTCCTGCTCGGATCGGTGGATGCCCGGATCGACTCGGTGGGCGAGGACATCGTCCTGGTGGAACCCCGGGGCCTTCCCCAACCGGAAGGGTACCCGGTAAAAACCGACCGGATGATCTCCCTTGTCTGCCGGAGCGGGTCGGTTCGAGGGACGCTGAACCTGGAGCCCTTCGTGGCGGAAGCTCCCTGCCTGCTCATTGTCGTCACGGACCAGATCCTGCAAATCGATGCCTACAGTGCGGATTTCCAGGGGCAATTCCTCCTCATGTCGAAGCGTTTTCTGGAGGACATGAGCGTGAGCATCCGGGAATCCGTGCCCCTGTTCATCTCGGTGCGGAACCATCCGCTCGTCGCCATCACCGCGGAGGAAGCGACGGAAATGGAGGAGTATTTCCGGCTTCTCCGGAAAGCCATCCGCAAGGAAAACAACCCCTACCGGCTCGAAACCATCCACCACCTGTCCCTGGCCTCGCTCCACGGCATCGGGTACATGTTCCACCGGATGATCCGCAAAACGGAGAAACCCAAGCAGGAAAGCCTGGTGGATGCATTCCTGGTCCTGGTCCGGGAGAATTTCCGGACCGAACGCAGCGTGGGCTACTACGCCGGCCGCCTCTTCCTGACTCCCAAATACCTCTCCAAGGCCGTGCGGCAGAGCAGCGGCAAAACGGCGGGACAATGGATCGAGGACCACGTCATCATCGAAGCCAAGGCCCTGCTGAAGTCCACCAACCTGACCGTCCAGCAGATCAGCGACCGGCTCGACTTCTCCTCCCAGTCCTTCTTCGGGAAATACTTCAAGCGACGGGTGGGCGTTTCCCCGAAAGAGTTCCGGCAGTCCTGAACTGATGCGATGAAAGTGAACCTCTAGGCCTGGTGGAACGGGGACGTGGGCCGGAAGAAATCCGATTCCTCCAGCTTGCATGTGTCGGCAATGCGCTTGCAATAATCGAGCCGACCCGTTTTCTCATTCCGGGTATCCGATCCGAAGGTGAATTTCAGTCCCTGTTCCTTGGCCATGCGGATGAACTTTTCATGGGGGGTGTGGGCCAGGTCGTTGATCTCGATGGCCACCTCGTTTTTCTTCGCCGCATCGATGATCCGCAGCATCCGCTCCTCGGTCCACAGACGGTAATATTCAGGCGCAATGCAGGGGGGCAGAAACAGGGGCCAACCGAAAACATCGAGGGGCTCCGGGTTGTTGATCACCTCCAGGCTGCGTTCCACATATTTCTCCATGAACAGCTCTTCATCGTCCACATAGGTGTCCAGGTTCCAGAGAAGCATCCGGTCCCCGTAGGTGTTTCCCTTCTCAAACATCTGGGGATCCATCAAAACATAGTCCACCAGGGCCAGGGCGTCCGGAGAAAACTTCTTCGACCAGCCGATGGTCATGGGCTGCAAGCCCACGTACACCGGATATTTCCGCAGGTTTTCCACCCATTTCCGGAGCTCTTCGTCCCCCTGAAAGGCCCACTCGGGATGATCCACCACCCCGAAGCGGATGTTCTTTTGCTGTCCGACTTCCACGATGTTTTCGATGCTGAATTTGTCCGTGGTATGCACGTGGAGGTCCTCCAGGGAATAAGTCCGCCGAACAGTATCCTTCGTCCCGGCCAGCAATGGGGAAGCCATCAGGGCCCCCGAAGCCAGGGTTGCGTTTTGAATAAATTGCCTTCGTTTCATCTGTATCTGTTTTTGTTCAAGATCAGGATTTGATTCTTCCGGGAGCCTATCCCTTCACATAGGGGGCTTGCTCCAGAAAATCATAGCAGGCCTTCACCCCTTCGAACTGGGACATCCCGGACTTCACCGCCTCAAGTTCGACATAGTAGGATTCCATCCCGGCTTCGTAGGCTTTGGTGAAGATGTTCGGGAAATTCATCATGCCCGATGCGCCAAGGATGGAGCGGTCTTTGATGTGGAGGACGGGGAAGCGATTGGGGTAGGTTTCGAAGTATTCCAGGGGATCGGCCTGACCCATGACCGTCCAGTACACGTCCATTTCAAAGAACACCAGGGAAGGGTCCGTTCCCTGGAGCAGGAGATCGTAGATCGGATCTCCAAAGGGGATGAAGGAGGCAAAGGGTCCGGACGGCGGCGTCTCTCCGGGTTTGGCGATCCGCCGGAACTCCATGTTGTGGTTGTGGTAGCCCCAGCGTATGCCCGCCGATTTGGCAATTTCGCCTGCCTGATTGAAACTCTCGCAAACCACCTTCACATCGTCCCGGGTGGCAATGGCGGGCATCATGGGTTGAACCAGCGTGGAAACACCAAGCTGCACATGGTCCTCCACGGTCCGCTTCCAGAAATCGGCAATTCCCTGAAGTTTGGACGAGGAAATTTCCATTTCGGGACCGTTCACATGGGACCCCGTGCACCGAAGACCGGCATCCTCCACGATTTTCCGGTATTCCTTCACTCCGTACGAACCGACCTTCCCATCCCGGTAGCCGGCAAGCTCCAGGTGGGTGTAGCCCATGCCGGCAATCTTCTTCATCCCTTCCGGGACATTCTCCGTCAGCTCTCTTCCGAGGGAATAGATCTGCAGTCCGGCTGCCTTCTTTCCCCTGGAGGATCCGGATATGCCGGACATGGCCTGAAGCGGCGTCCGGACTGCCATGCCGCCGCCCAGGGCAAGCAATGACATCTTTTTCAGAAATTCACGTTTGGTTTCCATTGTATCTGTCTTTGATTTGTATATGCTATGGACCGCAAGAAACAAGAAGTTGGGCGGTCCCGCTACTCCTTATTGTTCCGTTTCTTGCACAATGAGTCCATTCGGACAGAGATCAGGGCGTGTCGCTCTTTTTCCGGTCCAGGTATTCCCGGGGCGAGAGACCGTACAATTTCCGGAAGGAGCGGTTGAAATAGGACACGTTGCGGAACCCCACCTCGTAGGAAATCTCCGAAACGCTTCCAAAGCCCTGTTCCAACAAACTCGCTGCCCGTTTTAGCCGGATCGTCCGGATAAATTCACTGGGCGATTGCCCCGTCAGGGCGGCCAGCTTGCGGAACATGGTGCTGCGGCTCCGGTTCATCTCCCGGTAAAAGGTCTCCAGTTGGAAATCTTCGTCCTTCAGGTGACCTTCCACAACCCCGATGGCCTGGTGGAGAAACCGTTCATCGGCAGGAGTGATGGTGATGTCCGCGGGCTCCAGTTTCACCTCCCGTGAGAACCGCTCCCGCAACAATGTGCGTTGCTCGATCAGATTGGCGATCCGCACCCGGAGCTCCTTCATGTGAAAGGGCTTGGGGATGTAATCGTCCGCTCCGGTTTCCAGCCCCTTGATTTTGTCTCCCAGGGAATCCTTTGCCGTGAGCAGGATCACAGGGATGTGACTGGTGGCTTCCTCCGACTTCAGGCGCCTGCACAACTCCAGTCCGTCCATGTTGGGCATCATCAGATCGGTAACAATCAGGTCCGGGTGCTTCTCGACGGCTTTCTTCAACCCGGAAATGCCATCCATGGCCTGCAACACCCGGTACTCCCCCTGAAGGCTGTCCGCCAGCTGGGCCCGCATGTCCCGGCTGTCGTCCACCACGAGGATCGACAGTCTTGCGTCCTCCTTTCCGGAGGTTTCCGTCCCGACGGGCTCCTCGCCAGCCGCCTGCCAGAACAGGTCCTGAGTTTTCTCCGGCTCCCCTTCCGGTTCCCGAAGCAGGACAAACTCCTCCTCCTTCAGATGCTCCTTGCCCAGGGGTACCACGACGACAAACCGGCTGCCCTTGCCCGGACAGCTCTCCACCCGAATGTCGCCATGCATGAGACGAGCCAGATTCCGGGCCAGGGAAAGACCGATCCCCGTCCCGCTCTCCTCCATCCCCAGGAATTCCTCGATCTGAAAGAAGCGGTCGAAAATCCTTTCCTGCTCCCCTCTGGGAATCCCCGGTCCGTTGTCGGTCACGGAGAATTCAAGAAGCAGGGGGGATTCAGCCTGCTCCGGAGGAAGATATCTCGCCTGAATGGACACATCCCCTCCATTGGGCGTAAACTTGAAGGCATTGGACAAAAGATTGGCGGCGATCTTCTCCAGTTTGTCGGGGTCGAACCAATGGTTCTTCCCGAATTCAAACCCATCCATCTGAAAAGTGATGCTTTTTGATTCCGACAGCACCTGGAAGGAAGAGGCCAGGTTTTTGAGCAAGTACATGGGATCGCCCTCCCGGATTTCCATCAACATCATGTCGCTGTCGAACCGGGACAAGTCCAACAACTGATTGACCAGGTGGAGAAGGCGGTGGGAGTTTCGGCTGACCATCTTCAGTTTCCACCTGTCTTTCTCTTTGATCGCTGGATTCGCAAGGAGGTCATCGACCGGACTGATGATCAGGGAAAGCGGGGTCCGAAACTCATGGGAAATGTTGGAGAAGAAACGGTTCTTGATCTCTTCCTCCCGCATGATTTTTTCATTCTGCTGCTCAAGGAGCTCCTTCTGCTCGCGGATCATCCGGTTTTGTTCCCGGATTTCTCCGGTTCGCCGGTCCACAAGTTCCTCCAGATGCTTCCGTTCCTTTTTCAAACGATTCACCCGCCATCGGAACAGGACCGAAATCGCCGAGAGAGCCAGCAGGACATACATCAGCAGAGCACCGGCTGTGGACCACCAGGGCTTTGTGATGAGGAAATAAAAAGTGATTCCCTCCTCATTCCAGATTCCATCCCCGTTGGACCCCTTTGCCTGAAAGGCATAGGTACCGGGCTTGAGCTGCAGGTACCCGGCCTCCCGCTGGCTTGCATCCGTGTAGTTCCACGTCTCCTGATGGCCCAGCAACCGATAGGCATAGCGGTTGGCCATGGGCTGGTTGTAATCCAGAGCCGCAAAGGTGAAAGCCAGATCGTTCTGATTGTATTTCAGGCGCAGGGGATTCTCCCGGCTCCCAATGGAGTCGGGCAGACCGCCCTTGAAGATGGTTTCCTTCATGGAATTGTTTCCCAGGAGAATGTCTGTCAGCACCACCGGGGGGACATGGGTGTTGATCAACATGCTGTCGGGATGGAAATCATAAAAGCCCCCGATTCCTCCAAAAAAGAGCCGACCGTCTTTCTCCTTGAAGACCGAATTCAAGCCATGAATGGTGATCGGCAGGCCATGCTCCTTGCCATATGCACTCACCTTGCCCGATTCCTTGTCGAACCAGCAAAGGCAGAAATGCGTTCCGATCCAGAAGTTACCCCGTCCATCCTCTGCGAGGGACCAGGCCACCGGATACGGGATGTTCTCGAACAATTCGTAAGTGACAATCTCCCCGGTGCTCCGCTCGATCTTGTGCAGACCTGCATAGTCAGCGATCCACACCCCCCCGTTCCGGTCATCATGGATGGTGTGCCGCCGGTCGAGACGGATTCCTTTGGCGGCCAGGGAGGTTTTGTCGGCCAGAATCTGAAACACAGGGCCGGATTCTCCGCCCTCCATCCTCAAAATACCCAGTTCTGCGGTTCCAAGGAGAAGGTGGCCGTCGATCCCTCTGCACAGTGAGAATACCGCATTGAAATCCCCCGGGGCCGAATGATCCGGGAGCAGGGGAAAAAGGGTCAGGCTCTTTGCATCCAAATCGTATGCATAGAGACCGTGCATGGTGGCCAGAAAAACCTGATTTCCCACCTGGATCATATACCAAACCAGGATTTCGTCCCAGTTGATTTCTTCCAGCGGCGCCGGACTTCCCGATCTGCCGGTTCTCACGTCAAATTCCACAAGTCCGCGGTCCGTCCCGATCCAAAACATACCAGGCCGGATCTCCAACAAACAGATGATGTTGTTTTTCTGCCGGTGCATGTCGAAGTGCCTTACCTGATTGGTCGATGCCTGGATCTGATACAGCCCGCCTCCGTAGGTACCGATCCAGACATCGCCGGCCGATTCCTTGAAGATGGGGTTGATGTCGGTGCTTTTGAAATTTGTGATGATCTGGTTTCGATAGGAGTTGAAATGGGAATTGTGCAGATTGAAGCGGGTGATGCCATAATAATCCTGGGCCGTCCAGATGGCGCCGGAACGGTCCTCAAAAATATCCAGGATGGTCTTGGTATACCCGGAAAACTCCGGATCGATTTCATGCTGCAACACCTCATACACGGGTGTCGATCCCGGTTCGGTTTCCACCACCCGGTAGATTTCATTCACCGTTCCCAAATACAGGTTGCCGGCATGATCCAGGAGCAAGGAGGTGGGTTCTTCCTCACCACGGGTGGGATAGGCATGCAGCCGTCCCTCTTTCCAGTGGTACAGAGTCCGGTCCGCTGCTATCCACAGGGACTGATCCATCTCCTCCACCATGGCGCGGATCAGGGCAACCCCCTTCAGATCAGCGTTTCCGGTCGATTCGGCCATGGTGGCAACCCGACCCGTTTCCCCTTCGAAAACGAACAGTTCGGACGGACATCCGATCAGGACATCCCCGCTCCGGAGTTCGGTCAACGCGGTGACCAGTCGGCCGGGGCCAGAACCGGAATAGGGCAAAGCCAGAAGCTCGGCTTGAAGCAGCTCCGGATCGGACGGATCCAGTGGCCTTTCCATCTGAAGGAGGGAGGAGGCATCGTAGGGAGCCTGAATTTTCAGAACGCCTTCCCTGTATGTAGCCCAGATGCTGCCTTCCCGGTCGATGATCAGATCCGGGGTGTAGTTGTCCTCGATGGACTTCTTTTCGTTCACATAGGCATAGACCAGCACCGACCGGTCCTTCAGCGGATCAAACAGGATGATGCCCGTTTCCGAAAGAACCCACAGATACCCATCCCGGTCTTCCCGAATCTTGTAAACTTCCTTGAAATACGGGTACCGGTTGTCGTTGGGCTGGTATTGAAAATTGGTGATCTCGTATCCGTCGTACTTGTACAATCCGTCCGAGCCCCCGATCCAGATGAAGCCGGTGCGATCCTGGGAAATGCAGTTGATGGAGTGATCAAACAGCCCCTCTTCCACCGAGATGCGGTCGAATTGCACTTCCCGTTGCTGCGCGGACAACAACTGACTCAAGTGCAACAAGACGAAGAATAGACAGAATCGTGGCAACATACGCATTTGCATATGGGTCCGGCCATGCGTGCCATTGGACAAGGATAAAGATAAGGGTTTGCCCGTTGGAATCCCTTCCTCTGAACAAACCCTTATTGCGCAAAACCTTGTACGGATTGCTCAATCTACGTAGCGCTGACACCGCGAGCCCATGCTTTCGCGGGTCAGTTTTTCATGGCGATGCCGAAATAATCCTCAAATTCGGTTTCGAGTCCGTTCGTGACTTCGAGGTAAAAATCCGTGCCCTTGTAGATCACATAACGGAAGGAGCCCATGTCCCGGAAGCGGTACAAGCTCATGTTGTCCCGGGTTTTCACCAGCTCCATGAACTCCTCGCCGGATTTTGCTCCCCGGTCGAACCGCGGCATCTTCACATACTCTGTTCCCTCCTTGGCGTAGGACAGGACGGCGGACGTGGGGATGCTTTGCTTTTCGCCGCTGGCCAGGACCACCTTGGTGGTGGAATTCCCCACGGCCACTTTGGTGCAGGCCACCTGTCCGTCGCCGGTTTTGACCCAGGTTCCGGATTGTCCGATCGATACTTGCGTCAACACAAAGGTTGCCAGCAAGACAATACCTACTTTTTTCATATTGGTTCCTCCTATGGTTGGTTTGAGATACCAAAGTACTCCCGGGAGGAGGGACCATCAAGCACAGGATGCCCGGAAGCTTGACCCATGTGCCTGTTTACGGAGGGACCTCTTACATGTCGTAGCGGATCCCCACGTTCCACTTGAAACCGGGGGACGGATCGATGTTCGTCTGCAGGGGCTGGGTGGCCTGGAGGAAGAGGGAAACGGGCAGATCCCTTCCCGTCAGGGTGGCGGAGGGAGAGAGGAACAGTCCGTCGTTGTTTCCGGTGTAGTTGATGTAAAAAGCCAGGAAATGGAAGGAGAGCAAGCCCTTTGCCCCCAGGGCCAGATCGGACAGATCGTAGGCCAGGGCCAGGAAATGCCCGCTGACCGTGCCCTTCTCCTGCCCGTTGTCGCTCCAGTAATCGGCGGTGAGGAATGATTTCGCACCCAGCTGCCAGGTGGCGCTCAGCGATCCGGCGAAATAGCGTTCGGCCTTCAGGATCTCCTCCCCGTCGACGCTCATGCCGGCACAAAAGGTACTGAAATTGATCCCTGCCGTGAGATCGAACACCTCCCGGTCCACGATCCGGTAGTGGAACCAGTTGTCGATGAACCAGGGCTTCATATCCAGGCTGTAGAACAGGGCCGGATCGTAGCTGAACCGCCCCCGGGCCACGCTTGCCTCCACGGCCAGGGCCGGCTTGTCGAGGGAGAAGGACGGAATGGGGGCAATGCCGTTGCTGTGCAGGCTGAAGCCCAGGCTGGCTTCCAGACCCTTTTTTGCGGGTCCCCCGGACCCGTCGGCAGAGCCGGGTTCCTGGGCAAAGGTGAGGACCGAGAGGCAGAGAAGCGGAAGGAGGAGGGTGCGTTTCATGATGCTGGCGAATTGAACTGGAGATGAAAGAACGACAAAACGGTTCACAAGATACAACAATGTTGGATTTTGATATAATTCCATTTCTATCTATTTTTGTATAGTAATGGAATTATATGTGGGTCGATTTCCAGCATAAACTGAAGCCCTTCCGGGTGTTCTCCGTTGCTGATGTCCACAAGCAGTTTCCGGGCATGAACCCGATGAACCTGGTGCGTTGGCAGGAAAAAGGATACATCCGTCGGATTCGCAACCGATGGTATGCGTTTGAGGATTCTGATCGGGGCGACAATGTGGAATGGCTGGCTGCCAACCTGATCTATGCCCCATCCTATGTGAGTCTCCACACAGCACTCTCCTGGTACAACATCATTCCCGAAGCCATCCAAACCACCACCTCCGTGACCACGCGGAAAACCAACCGTTTTGGTACCCCGCTCGGGAATTTCCAGTACCACCAGGTCAAACCGGAACTGTTCGGATTTGGACATACCCTGATACCCATGAATGCCGAGATGCGAAACCGGACCGACAACCGCAGGATCCTGCTGGCCACCCCACAAAAAGCCCTGCTTGATTTCTTCTACATTCACAGCACGTATGCAAGTGAAAAGGACATGCTGGATCTCAGACTGAACGATGAAATGCTGTTTGGGATCATAAACGAAGAGTTTGAAGCCTCGTTGGAAAGATATGCCAACAAGGCCCTGGAAAGCAGAATCCGTATTATGAAAAAAAGTTATGGGCTATGATCATACAGTTTCAGGATTTCGGCAGCACAATTGATATCAAGAACATAGCTCTTGACAGCTCTTTTCAGGTGCCTGTCGGAGAAAGAAACCGAATGGACAGGGGATATCGGTAGGGCTGCCCGTTTGTCACCCTCAGGGCATTGAGCAAAATGACACCGGTACTGAACACCCCTATGAAAACAAGGATCGGAATCGGAACCAGGAGAAATGCAAAGGTTCCGCAGGGGATGGCAATCATAAGCATGCTCAGTTGAAAATTCAGCACATCCACGCCATGAGCCCTGATCCCCTCGATCTGGTCCCTTTTCGCCATCCAAATGATCAACGGAGGAAGCAGGAGGAGAAACATGCCGCTCAGATGCAGGGCCGGCAACCAGAAAGCCCTGTCTTTTGCTTCCAATTCCGAAGGTTGGTTGGAACTCCCGGCTAATTCTTCGAATTCCACATCCAGGGCATCCGCAATGGCCTGCAGGGTGAAGGATCTTGGATGGACGGCTCCCTGCTCAATGCGTTGGATGGTCCGGGTGCTGATCCCAGTTTTCCGGGCGAGGTCTTCCTGGGTAAGGCCTTTCCTCAACCGGATTTCCCGAATTCTTTCTCCGGTGGTCATGGGCGTATTTTGGAGCAAAGTTCTGAAATTCAGAATCGATTTCCCAATCCGGGGACACGACATTCATGCGACATTCACATCTCGGATAGCAACATTGTTTTGAGGATTTTGAATACTGTTGACATGTTTGGATGACGGCCTACCTCGTTTCTTTAAAGGCTTTGGGATATCTGGCAGGAGGATCATTTAATCTTTTATATTTTTTCATATCATTGTAGTCAGGCTATTACTGACCTTTTAACTATGATTAATAAGAATATTTCGACCAGGTCTGGGGCACTTCTGACCCACTTCCTACAAAAAGACATGGTCTGCTTCGATTTCGCTCAGGCGAGGGAAGCCCTGCCTGGCTCCAGTGAAAGTGCGTTGAAAGAATTGGTCAGCGATATGGTAAGAAGAGGACTTCTGATGCGATTGAAAAAAGGATTGTACCATATCATACCCTATGAACAAGACCCTGAAGCCTTTGTACCAGACTGGCATTTGTTGGCCCAACACCTGACAAAAGGGACCGAACATTACATTGCATATTACTCGGCCCTCCAGATCCACAATCTTATCACCCAGCCTTCTCTTAAAGAGCAAATTGTAGTAGCAAAGCAGATTCGACCCTCTACAATATTCATCAAACATGTGGAAGTTCAATTTATCTATCACAATGAAAATCATTTCTTTGGCTCGAAGGAAATCTGGATGGATGCGTACAATCGGGTGTGGTGCTCCGATCTTGAAAAAACCCTTGTGGATTGTCTGTTCAAACCTGAATATGCCGGTGGCATCGTTGAAATCGCACGAGCTCTGATGGCATCTAAAGAAAACCTTGATTTCCTAAAGCTCCTGGATTATGCGATGACTTTCAAATCACAAGCAGTCATCAAGCGCTTGGGATTTCTTCTCGAAACTCTGGAAATAAAAACACAAATCACAAATCGTTTACATAGAGTAAAGACGCCTTCATTTGTCCTTCTTGATACGGAATTGCCCAAATCAGGGAAGCTGATCAATCGCTGGAGCATACATCAAAACCTGGAAACTGAAACAATTCAGTCTGCCATCAGCACGTGATCAAACCCGGAGAAATTCAGAAAAAAGCACGCAAAGTCGGGGTACGGGATCAACAAATTGAGAAGGATTATATTCTCTCTTGGATCTTACAAGGAATCGCCAACCAGGCAGAACTATCAAAATGCCTGGTTTTTAAGGGTGGCACTGCACTAAAGAAAATCTATTTCTCTGATTATCGATTCTCAGAGGATCTTGATTTTACTCTGCTTGAACGAGAGATTTCAAATGAACAGATCCTCAAGGGGTTCTCACAGGTGTATGATTACATTCTTGGAGAGGCAAACATCCCACTTGGACTAAATACCATCAACACATTTGAGGATGGTGGCCTAAACTTCTACATCAATTATGTTGGACCTCTTGGGGGGATTGGAATGAACAAGAGCATCAAAGTCGACATTTCCAGAAACGAGGAAATGCAGTTTGATCCAATTCCCAGTCTGGTAAATCTGGGATATTCAGATCAGAAACAGCATCCATTGTTGTGCTATTCCTTGGAAGAGATCCTGATTGAGAAATTGAGGTCCATCATGCAGCGTATGCAAGCCCGGGACCTGTTTGATATCTGGTTTCTGTTAGAACAACAGCAAATGAACATCTCCCTATTATCAAACGAATTTGGAGCAAAATGTGCGAGCAAGGGTATGGATCCTAAAAGGTTCCATACAAAACTCGCTCAGCGTCTTCCCCAGTATAAGGGTCGCTGGCGAAGTTCAATGGGAGACCAGATTCATAAATTGCCAGATTTTGACTTGGTGATTCGACAAGTCATGCGCCACCTAAAGAAACTGGAGCTCTGATAGAAATATAACGACAGAACCCGGACCTCTACTTTCCCTTCGCCTTGTTCTCCTCGACCCGGAAGCGGATGATCTGCTCGATCAGGTCGTAGGGCATGGGCTGGTCGAGGGGGAATTGCACCGAGCCTTTGCCCTGTTTGTATTTGGAAAGCTCCTCCTTGAATTCGCTGTGTCCCGACGGCGTGGCGTACAACCCGATGTGGCTCTTGTAGCCCGCAAAGTAGACCAGGGGTTTCTTGTTCGTCTTGAATCCGGGCATGCCATAGGCCATCGCCTCCACGGCATCCGGGGCATGCTTCCGGACCAGGGCGCGAAGCTTCTTCAGGATGTCCTGAACCGGACCGGGAAATTGGGCGATGTAGGCATCGATCTCGTTCATGGGATGGTTTTGTAGGTTGGTGAAATAACCCGAAAGGAGGGGTTTGGGTTCATTTCCCGACCTCGAAATCTTCTTCCCTGATCTCGTAGGTGTATTTGAAATACGTGGTGTTCCTGTGTTCCCCGGTCTTGCCGCCCGTGTAATGATCGAGATGCAGCGGACTGCGCCCCTCAAAGGCATTCGAATAGGTCACCTCGCTCCCCGATTGGGTGCGCAGAACCATGGAATCCGGAATGCCGAAGGGCGTGTTGTTCCATCCGCCCATGTCGTAATAACTCGTGTGGAAATCCTCCTCCGGCATCAGGTACACCGAATCGGTCCAGGGAATTCCGTGCTGTTGCCCCTCGTACCAGCACATCCACACACCTTCCGAGCAAAGGTTCCGGACGTGGTAATCGATGCTGACGTTGTCCTCCAGGATGCAGGAGGGGATGCAGAAAAGGACCCCGATCAGGGGGATGGAAACACGGGTCGAGCGCATGGTGTAAGGCTTTGCAAAGATAGGAATCATTCAGCCTGTTCAACCCGCACAAAGCGGTCGACCCCGCCGTCCACATAGGCCTGGCTGATCACAAGTGTGTCGTCGCTGCGGGTCATGTGGCTGATCTCATCGCCGATGTGAAGGACCAGAACGGGGATGCCGGTCCCCTCGCCCCCATCTTCCAGTTCGAAGGATTTGCTGCCGCTAAACCCCTCGTCCCAGTAGGTTTCGACCACACCATCGTTCCGGAAAACGTATTTCATGGTGTGACCCGTGCTTTCCGGGGTGCTGCGCGACCCGGTCATGGGGTACCAGGTCTCCACCCATTGCCAGGTGCCCACGAGCGGATCCGGAATGGTGTACACGTATTGGTAGGTGCTGGTGTGCTTTCGAACTTCGATGAATCCTCCCTCGTAGGAATCCATGTGCAGGGGCCCCACGTTGCCGGACAGGGAATGGTGGATGCGCAATCCGGCATCGTTCCGCAGAACGAAGGAGTCGGGTGAGCCAAAGGGGGTGGGCACCCAGCTTCCCGCTCCGTATTCCAGGGAGCGGTACATGCCATCCGGGACCAGCAACACCGAATCGGTCCAGGACGTACCGCTGATCTGAGCCCCGTACCAACACATCCACACATCGATGGTCGAACGGTTCACCACCCTGTATTCACGACTCACGGTTTCTTCAATGAGGCAGGACCGGCCGGCCAGCATCACACAGGCCACCAGCATCAGTTTTCCTTTGGCGTTCATCGGCGTTTCCTTTCAGAAGAGACAAACTGACTCTCCGGTGGTTCAAATTTCCGGTTTTGAAAGAAAGAGGGAAGATTGCCTCCGGGGGTTGCGCCTTCCCTGAGCGATTTCCTTTCCGAGGCATCCCGGAATCCAACCCGGGATGCGGAAACCGGGCTACTCGTAGCGCAGGGCCTCGACCGGATTCCGGTTGGCCGTGCGTGTGTAGTTGATGGCGGCCACCACGGCCACCAGGCCCAGGATGAAAAGGCTGCTGACCAGGATCACCGGCCAGGGGAGGCCGATTTTGTTGGCAAAATTCTGCATCCACTTGTCCACCATAAACCAGGCCACGACCAGACCCGCCACCACCGACGGGGCGGCAAGAAACTCCAGGTCCCGAATGAACACCCGCAGGATGTGGGACAAATTGGCCCCGCTGATGCGGCGGATGGCCAGCTCCTTGCGGCGCCGGTTGGCCTCGCTGGTGGTGTAGCCCAGCAGCCCGATGACCGTGACCAGGAAGATCACGACGTTCCCCAGCATCATGGCGTTGCGGAAGCCCCGCTCGGCGTTGTAGCGGGCCTGGAGCTCGCTTCCCAGGCTGAAGATCTCCGCATCATCCTCGGCCATGCCCTGGTTGAAGATCCCGGTGATCTTCTGCAGCATGCCGGCTTCGACCCCCTCCTGCACCCCCACCAGGATCAGAAAGGGCGTGCCGGGGTTCTCCCGTTTCAGGCGTTCGAATTCCTCCTCGGGACAATAGAAGAACACCGAGGGCCGCAGGTCGGGATCCGACAACGACCCGATCACAAAGTCGGGATACACCCCCCGGATGGTGGTGGCGCCATGCTCGGTGATGGTCACCTCCTTGCCCACCGTTCCGTCGGTCCACCCGTTGTTGAGCGCCAGCAGACCGGCCCCCTTGTCGCTGATCAGCACGTCATGAAGGGCGGCGGTTCCGGGCGAGAAATTCTGCCCTTCCCGCACCTCGATGCCCAGGATGGCCAGGAAATTCTCATCGGCCTCGTAGAAGTCGGCCACATTGAAGAGGTCCCGCTTCCCGTCGGGCGACAGCACGTTGTTCCCCGAGGCTCCGCTGATGGGCAGGTCGTAGCCCATGCCCACCCGTTCGACCCCGGGCAGGGCCCGCAGCTGGTCGAGGATGGAGGGCAGCCGGGCCCCGTCCATGCCGATGGTGGACCCGTAGAAGATGCCTCGGGTTTGGTAGCCGTGGTCGGCGTTCTTCATGTTGCTGTACTGCAGCGACACCGTGATCATGAGCACCAGGATGAAGGCGGAACCCATGAATTGCACCGCGAGCAGACCCAGCTTCCAGTTGTTCTTTCCCTGCCTGTATTTCCGGAAGACCGTGGCCACCGGGATGCGGGCAAAGAAACGTCCCGGGAGGATTCCCGTGAGTCCCATCAGCGCGAGCACCACTCCCGCCAGGGGCCAGAGGACGTAGGGATTCAGGGCCGAAGCCAGGCTGTGGTCGAGTTGGGATTCGGCGAAGGGCTTGAGGGCGGCTAACAGGAAGATGGCCCCCAGGAGGGAAAGAAGAAAGAGCAGGAAGGTCTCCCCGAAAATCAGCTGCTGCAGGTTCCCGCTCTGGGCCCCGAAGGTTTTGTACACGGCCGAGGACTTGGCCCGGTTGGCCAGGGCACTCAGGGTAAGCAGGATGTAGTTCATGATCGACACAAAGAGCACGGCCAGGGAGATGGTGATCAGGATGACGATCATGTCCCGGGCCTGGTCGGAATGCATCTTCCGGAGGGGAAGGAAGGCATACTCCAGGACGATGCCCCCGTTCTCCTCCTCGAGCCGTTCGATGTCCTGGTGGACCACCTGCATCTGCCGCACGGCCGGTGCCAGGCTTTCGGGGGTGGCCCCCTCCTTCAGCCGCACGCAGGTGTAGTAGCGGTCGTTGCCCATCCAGTTTTGTGTCCCGTCCCAGGTGAACTGGTCGGTGGACACCATGGAGATCAGCAGGTCGTACTCGTAATTCGTATTTTCAGGCAGGGCCTCGAACACCCCGCCGATGGTGAGGGTCTTCCCGGGAAAGCGTTTCAGGGTGAGGGTCTGCCCCACCACGTTCCCGCCCATGGCATCCGCAATTTTCGTGGACACCAGGCAGGCCATGGGGGTCTGCAGAACCACCTTGGCATCGCCGCTTCGCATGGGCCGGGGCAGGAGGTCGAAGACATACTCATCGGCCAGGGAGACCCGGCCCTCGAGTCGGTTCATGGCCTCGGTGTAGATCACGTTTTCCCCGATGGCATTCAGCCGGCAGGCCAGCTCGACGCCCGGCACCTCGGCCAGGAGGCCCGGACCGATGGCCCCGCTCACCCGGGGATAAGTCTCCAGCTTGTCGGAAGCCTTGTCCATCTTAAAACGCTCGTTGACCGTGTAGATGCGCCGGGCATCCGGATAAAAGCCGTCGTAGCTGAACTGGTAGAACACCTCGGAGAGCAGCAGAAGCCCGAAGGCCAGTCCCGTCGCCAGGGAGACGATGCGGGCCGCGCTGTGTTCCCCTTTGCGGAAAAGGGGGCGTATGGCAAGTTTCAGTGGGATCATGTCGGTAGCAAATGTGTCGGATGGAAATGCGTCATTTTCAAATCTGATTCGATTGGCCCGGCACGAGCGATCCGTCGAACAGGTGGACCGTGCGGTGGGCGAATTTGGAATCGTGGAGGGAGTGGGTCACCATCACCACGGTGGTGCCTTCCCGGTTGAGATCGGTGAGCAGGTTCATGACCTCGGTCCCGTGCTTCGAATCCAGGTTTCCCGTGGGTTCATCGGCCAGAATGAGGGAGGGCCGGGCCACCAGCGCCCGGGCAACGGCCACCCGCTGCTGTTGTCCCCCGGACAGGTGCTGGGGAAAGTGCCGCTTCCGATGACCGATCTTCATGCGGTCGAGCATGTCGTCGACCCGCTGCTTCCGTTCCCGGGAGGTCATGCGAAGGAAGTTCAGGGGAACCTCCACGTTTTCATACACGTTCAACTCGTCGATCAGATTGAAACTCTGGAAGACGAATCCGATGTTGCCCCGTCGCAGGGCGGTGCGCTCCCGCTCCGACAGTCCCCCGGCCTCCCGGCCCCGGAAGCGGTAGCTCCCGCCGCTGGGGGTGTCGAGCAGACCCAGCAGGTTCAGGAGGGTGGATTTGCCGCAGCCCGAGGGACCCATCACCGCTACGAACTCCCCCTCGCGGATGTGCAGGTCGACCCGGTCCAGGGCGGTGGTCTCCACCTCCCGGGTGCGGAACACCTTGCTCAGTCCTTCTGTGATGATCATGGTTTGTTTCTCTTGTTTTGTGTCTCCTTTGTTCCGGGATTCTCCGCAGTTGATAACAGGCGGTCCACCCGGGTGTTCCACAGAATGGTTCGAATGGCCATGTGCCAGAATGATGCCAGAAATCGATTCGTCTGATTGTGTGGTATTTTCATCTGCCACCCACAAGAGGACCGTCTATTTTTTTGACGGAAAAACGTCAAATCTTTTTACATCCCCTTGCCTTTGGCCGGCCCATGTCCTAGCTTTGACCCCAGGAAAGCTCCCCCCATGGCCAAAGGCAGAATTCTCATCGTCGACGACAACAAGAACATCATCCGGACCCTGGAGATTCTCCTGGGCCCCGAATTCGAGGCGGTGAAGGGCATCACCGATCCCAAGCTCCTCCCCACCGAGCTGCGGGCCGCGGCCTACAACCTGATTATCCTCGACATGAACTTCCTGGCCGGGATCAACACGGGCAACGAGGGACTATACTGGCTGAACCGGATCAAGCAGGAACACCCGGACATTTCGGTGGTGCTGATCACGGCCTACGGCGATGTGGAGCTGGCCGTGAAGGCCCTCAAGCAGGGAGCCACCGACTTCGTTCCCAAGCCCTGGGAAAACAGCAAGCTGCTGGCCACGGTGAAATCGGCCATGCAGCTCAACCTGTCCAAAAAGGAACTGGGCTACCTGAAGCAAAAGGAGAAGGGGCTGAAGCAGGAGCTGAACCGGGAACAGACCCCCATCCTGGGGTCCTCGCCCGCCTTGCTTCGGGTGATGAACCTGGTGCGGAAGGTGGCCCGGACCGATGCCAACGTGCTCATCACCGGTGAGAACGGCTCGGGCAAGGAGCTGATTGCCCGGGAAATCCACCGCCAGTCGGCCCGCCGCGACGAGCTGCTGGTCCCGGTCGACATGGGGGCCCTGCCCGAGACCCTTTTCGAGAGCGAGCTCTTCGGGCACGAGAAAGGGGCTTACACCGATGCCAAAGAAGCCCGGGCCGGCAAGTTCGAAACCGCCCACCGGGGCAGCCTCTTCCTGGACGAGATCGGGAACCTGCCCGTCCACCTCCAGGCCAAGCTCCTGGCGGTCCTCCAGAACCGGGAGATCCGCCGGCTGGGTGCCGTCGAGTCCATCCCGGTGGACATCCGGCTCATCTGCGCCACCAACAAGAAGCTGGAGGAGATGGTGGCCGAAGGGTTGTTCCGGGAGGATCTCCTCTACCGGATCAACACGATCCACATCGAGGTACCGCCCCTGCGGGAGCGGGGCGACGACATCCTGGTTCTGGCCGATTTCTACCTGAAGAAGTACGCCGCCCGCTATGAAAAGCACGGACTGAAGATCCGGCAGGACGCCCAGGAAAAGCTGCGGCACTACCCCTGGCCCGGAAACATCCGGGAGCTGAGGCACACCCTGGAGAAGGCCGTCATCCTCAGCGAAAACCCGGTGCTGGGTCCGGACGACTTCTTCCTGAAAGCCCCGGTCGCCGCCCCCCTGCCCGGGGAGGCCCTGACCCTGGAGGAGATGGAAAAGCGGATGATTGCCTCGGCCATCGGGCGCAACGGCGGCAACCTCACCCGGGCCGCGGAAGCCCTGGGCATCACCCGGCAAACCATGTACAACAAGGTGAAAAAATACGGCTTGTGATCAGCCGCTCCCTCCACCGGCAGATCCTCCTCCGGATGACGGGCCTGGTCGCCGCCGCCCTGGCCGCCGGATGGATCTGGTTCGGATCCCCGGCCAAACTCCTGGTGGCCATCCCCCTGATCCTGCTGGCCGTGCTGGCGGGCGATACCGTCCGCTTCCTCAACCGTGTGAACCGGCGCCTTTTCTTCTTTTTCGATGCCATCCGCAACGAGGATGCCTCCCTGACCTTCCCCGCCGAAGAGGCCGGCACCCTGGAGCGGGAGCTGCAGGAGGCCCTGACCCGGGTGAACGGCCAGATCCGCCGGATTTACGAAGACAACCTGCGGCAGGAACAGTACTTCCAGGCCCTCCTGGAACACGCGGCCACGGGCATGTTCACCTTCAACACCCGGGGCTTCATCCTCCATTCCAACCGCCAGGCCCGCCAGCTCCTGGGCCTGGAACCCTTCACCCACCTAAGCCAGCTCGAATCCCTCGACCCCCGCCTCCACCGCACCGTGGCGGCGATCCGTCCCCACGAGCAGCGGCTTTGCGCCCTGCGTTCGACCCGGGAAGTGGTGCAGCTGCTCATGAAGGCCAGCGCCTTCCAAAGCGGCGGCGAGGAGCTCATGCTGCTGTCGGTGCAGGACATCCGGAACGAGCTGGAAGAGAAGGAGATCGATTCCTGGCGCAAGCTGATCCGGGTGATGCGGCACGAGATCATGAACTCGGTGACTCCCATCACCTCCCTGTCCGAAAGCCTGCAGGGCTACTTCCGGGAGGGGGAGCGGGTAAAAGAGCCCGGGCAGATCGACCAGCGGACCATCGACACCACCCTGGGGGGCCTCGAACTCATCCACGACCAGGCCCGGGGCCTGTTCCGTTTTGTGGAATCGTACCGCGAAATGACCCGTCTTCCCGAGCCCGAAAAGGCCCCGTTCCCCGTGGCGCCCCTGCTGGAGAACCTGCGGCTGCTGGCCCAGTCCTTTCCCCACGCCGGCCGGGTGCAGCTCAACTGCAGCTGCGATCCGGAGGACCTCCTGCTGGAGGCCGATGAGAAACAAATCTCCCAGGTGCTGGTCAACCTGGTGAAGAACGCCTACCAGGCCCTGGCGGAACGGGAGGACATGGGAAATACCGAGGGTGCACGGAAACCGGAGGGGGCACCGGGTCCGGAGATTGCAGGGGGTCCGGAGGTCCAAGGGGGTCCGGAGGTCGCAGGGAAATCGAAAGGCACACAGGCATCGGAGGTCCCGCGGGTCACGGTGCGGGCCTTTTTGAACGAAGAGGCCCGGCCCGAGATTCACATCCGTGACAACGGACCGGGCATCCCGGAGGATCTCCTCGACAAGGTCTTCATTCCCTTTTTCACCACCCGGGAGAAGGGATCGGGCATCGGGCTGAGCCTCTCCCGGCAGATCCTGCAAGCCCACGGGGGCAGCCTGAAGATCGATTCGGCCCCGGGAAGGGAAACCCGGGTGACGCTACGGTTTTGAGAAGGTTACTCGCGTTACTCCCGGACCACCAATCCCTCGATCACATCATCGCAGGCCCGCTTGTTGGCCTCCCTGACTTCGGAAATCGCCATCCGTGCAGTATCACAAAGACAATCAAAGCATTGGGTTGTTCACGCCTGTTCAAAATACAAGATTCGAGAAAAAGGGGGGAGGTAGTGGGGCGTACTGGATTCGAACCAGTGACCTCATGCGTGTGAAGCATGCGCTCTGAACCGACTGAGCTAACGCCCCAAATTCACCGCAAATATGCTGAAACTTCTTGATTTACCCAACTCGACACCCAAGAAAACTAGATTCAATCGTATAATAACCTTTGAGTCAGGGTCTTTTTCCTTTGTTGCTACGGAGTGAACTTAGAAATTCATCTCCGTTCATCACAGGATATTCCACTCCCCTAAAATCCCGGACATTCCTGGTAATGATCGCATGCTGGTGGTTCTCCACGGCTGTATGGTATTGCAGACTATCCTCAAAATCCTCAAGAATTGAATCATTCAGCGCCAGGTCCACGATCTTGTCATTCAGGGGAAGTACGTGAACCAAGGTCCTGAACTTTCGAAGAATTTCTCTTGCTTCCACTTCAGTGCGTTGCTTGCACAATACGTAGTTCGTGTTGGCAAATGTTAATGAACTGACGGTCAACTTGAATTTCCTCTGATCCGCAAGTGTGAAGATTTCTGCAGCCGCCCGGTAAAAAGGCTCCCTTCTGGCAAGCAAGTCAAGGACAATGTTCGTATCAATCAGCAGGCGTTTCATTGATATTTTTTAATCAAATAGTCTGCGTAGCCTTGTTTGAAATCAAAATCAGCCTCCAATTCGATTACTCCACTCAAGCTCCTCACCAAGGGGGAAATCTCAAAATCCTCCCCACCTTTGGAAACAAGAGAAGAAAGATAGGATTCAATCAAACGCGAGAGGCTGATTTTATGTGCTTTCGCATACTCCTTTGCTTTCTCGATCACTTCCTTGTTTAGGTTTAATGTCAACTTGGTATCCATGATCAGCTTTTACGTGCAAATTTAATTTATTGTTACGTATAAATCAAACATCCCATGCAACCCTGAAATGGCTCTTTCTGCATTTCATCTCCCCAACCTCCCCACCAGATCCTCAAAATCCGACAGCACCGACAGATCAATCCCAAAACTGGTTTTGCCGATGCAGGCTGAACGGGACCAGAGATAGACCTGGTCGCGCTGTCCCTGGAAGACGATGTGGCATTCCCTGTCTTCGGGAGCAACCAGGCTGTCCGGCTCCCAGGGCCGGAATTCAACCCCTTTCAAAAAAGAGAGAATCACATCCAGGTCGGTTCGTTCCTGAAAGCTGAATGACGTGGTTTCCACATCGGGAACGCTGAATTGAACCTCGGCCGATGTGATCTTGTCTGTGTCCCAGCCGCTGATGCGGTTCTGAGCGGACACGGCCAGGGGCAGGCACAGCCCCAAAATCAAAGCAATTCTTGTGTGTTTCATGACGGTTGTTTTGGTGGTGAATGAAACTCTTGTCACACGCAGGATGCCAGGCAAGCACAAATTCCACACAGAAAAAGAAGGAAACCGATTCTCAACATCCTGGAATGTCGTAACTTGAGTTGCAGGAAAGTGACATTTTCATCATATCCACCCAACACCGACAAACATGAAAAAACTCCTTTCCCTCCTCTTGTTCGCAACGCTTTTTGCCTGCAAATCCGGTCCCGGACCCGACGCAATCGACCTGAAAGCGGAAGAAGCCGCCATCGACCAGGTCTTTGAAACACTCTTTACCGCCATCGATGAACGCAACCTTGAAAAGTTTGCCTCTGTTCTGGCGGATGACGGGCTTTTCCTGGGCACGGATCCGGAGGAACAATTCCCCAAGGACAGCATGGTTGCTTCCTGGTCCCTCATGATGCAAATGCCGGAAATTCCGCCGTTGGAATACATCAACGAGCCACTGGTGCGCATCCAGCCCGATGGCAAAACGGCCGTGGTTGTCCTTCAATTCCACTGGGACCTCTTCACGCCCCTTCCCCTTCGGCAAAGCTTCTGGATGGTCAAAAAAGACACCACCTGGCTGATCGATTTCTTTGATTTCTCCTTCGTGCCGGAAAACGAGCTGATCCCCCTGTTGAACGCATCCATGCTCGCAGAGGGGGAATAGTCCGTTCGGGTCGACCGGAGGGGAAGGTGCGACTAGCTAGTCCGCGGGAGCTGCGGCCAGCAGAGCCATGGCCGCCTCCAGGGCCTCGTCCCGGCCGGTTGCCAGATCCTCGGGCCGGTTGAGAACGGGGACATCGGGTGCCAGACCGATCCCTTCGTAGCTGACCAGGTTGTGGTCGCGCCAATCCCCGATGGAGATGGTGTAGGCCCATCCGTTGGGCAGCTCCCGGATGGTCATGTCCGAGAAGGCCCCGGAGGTGGTGTCGCCTACCACGGTGACCTGGTCGAGACGCCGGAACGACATGGTGAGGGTCTCCCCGGCACTGATGGTGAATCGGTGGGTGAGAACCACGAGGGGTTTGTGGTAGCGGGTTTTGCCCTCCGGCTTCACTTTGTAAAAATGGAAGGGCGTGTAGTCGTCCATACCCGGACCGTCTTTCAGCCGGAACCCGAAGGCATCCTTTTCCTCCCGGGCGAAACGCCCGGCAATGTACACCGCTTCCTGATCGTTCCCCCCGGAATTGTTCCGCAGGTCCACGATCATGCCCCGGGTATCGCCCAGGGCGGCAAACGCGGCATCAAAGAAATCTTCCCAGAGCTTGACCCCCGCAGACACATGGGTCAGGTGGACATAGCCAATGTCCCCGTCGAGCCGACCGAACAGGCAGTCGAACCGGCTGTCGACGTCGCCGCTGAGGTACCGGTCCCGGACCACGGAGGCCCGGAAGTCCGTGAAAGTGCCCAACTCACCCACAATCCCGCTTTGGAAAAAAGGGAACTGCGGATCGGTGGGAACCAGGCTCACATGGTTGTCGTGCAGTTCTCCGAGAAGACCCGTGAGGGCCTTGTAGAGTTCCTGATCCGAACTGGATTCCGAAAGATTCCCGCCGTACACCGCACCCAGAGAGTCCCAATTCAGATCTTTCACACAAAAGGGACCGTAGGAAGCCTGAAAATCCTCCCAGAGGTACTCGTAGTTGTGCAGGGCGTTGTTCTCCTCCAAAGGGCCGAGCAGAAGCGGATCGCAGGAAAACGGGACGATCGCCAGGGCCACAACCAGGGGAATGCGTGTCAGTTGTTTCATCGGGAAGGGTTCAGGTGGATGGTTGCATGCAAGAGAATCGAATTTGCGTAGGCATGGAGCTCGGGCCGGGCCGAATCGCCAAGCCAGCAGAAGCGGTAGGCGGCTCCCAGGGACCAGCCATCGCCCATTTGCTTCTGAAACTCAAGACCCAGGTTGACCCGCTGGTATTGGTGGACGCTCGTGAGCCTGGAACCGGTGCGGTAGGTCACGTAAAGATAGCCATGCTCCCCGTCGACCGGATCTGTAGAATAGGGAAGCCGGGTGATCAGGCTGAGCAGGGGAAGGGACGCCGAAGCCCGGAGAGTGGTGCCTTCCACCGCTTGCCAATCCGCCGCCAGGGACGGCCCGAGAGAAAGCTCGCTGTGAAACAGGATGGGCACCATGGGAAAGGAAAGGTAGAAGAACTGCTTGCACTCCGCTCCCGCATAGAGCTGCACCCCGGAAGAGGCCGGGCGGTTCAATCGCCTGAGGTATTTTACTGTCAGCTCATCCCCCCCGAAAAAACTGGGAGCCAGGGCAAGCTCGGAGGAAGTGATATTCCCGTCGCCGTTATATCCCGAGAGCACAACCGCCCGGTCTTTGAATTCCCCGGTGTTGTCGGCCATACCGGGAAGCAGGTCGAGGGAGACCTCAAAAAGCCCGTTTTCCGTCCGGCTCTGGTACGCCAGGGAAATCGGAACCATGTTGCTTTGGTAGGGAAGCGGACTGACCAGGCGATCGAGCATGCGCAGGTGCACATACCCGGTTCCCAGACGTAGGGATTTCACCGGATCGGTGGATTGGGCCCGGGTGATTGCAGGCACCGCAACCAGGAGGCAGAATCCGAGCAGAACACAGGAGGCTTGGGATCGTTTCATCGCGTAAGGTTCTATTCCCAAGGACAGAACCCGGGACCGGCGGTTGCACCGGGGAGGTGCAGGAGAAACAGAAAGGTTCGTTTCGGGACCGGCGGGACTTGTTTGAAACTCAAGATACTTCCTTTCCCCGAATTGACTAATTTTACACTCCACTTGTATCAAAACCTTGCATGAAAATCAATCCAATGAAACACATCACACGCATCCTCCCGGCCCTGCTGGCCATGTTGACCCTGTTTGCCTCCTGCAAAACCCAGGGAAACAAAGAGACCACCGAGGCCCCGGAAACCACCGACCAAACCAAGCACATCGGTCTGGCCATCTACTCGGTCAAAGGCATCGAAGGAGATCTCGACCGGGCCTTCCAGACCATAGCCGACATTGGCTACAAAACCATTGAGATCGCCCATTTCCGCGACGGCAAGATCTTTGATAAGAGTCCAGCCGAATTCAAAGCCTACCTGGAAGGTTACGGCCTCACCGTTACGTCCTCCCACACCCGGGCACTCATCGATCCGGCCGACGTGGAAGCCTCCCTCGCCGCCTGGGGAACCCTCCTGGACGCCCACAAGGAAATGGGCTGCAAGTACGTCGTCCTGCCCATGCACCAATGGGGTGCCGATCTGGAAACCGTGAAGGCGAATTGCGCTCTGTTCGATAAGATCGGGGAACTGGCACACGAAAAAGGCGTGAAGCTGGGCTACCACAGCCACAATGGCGAATTCAGCACCATCCCCGGCACCGACATCATGTACGAAGACTACCTGATCGAGAACACCAATCCCGAGAACATCTTCTTCGAGGTGGATGTGTACTGGGCCTACCAGGGCGGACAGGATCCGACGGCCTGGCTGCAGAAGTACCCGGAGCGCATTTCCGTCCTTCACATCAAGGACTACTACGTGATCGGCGCCAGCGGGAAAATCGACTACAAACCCATCTTCGACCAGTTCTACGCCAATGGCCACCAGGACTTTTTCGTGGAGATGGAAAATGACATGGGCATGGAAGTGGCCGACAAAGTGGCCAAGATCGCCTTCGAAAGCCAGCGCGATCCCCAGCCCTTTCCCGAGGAAATCATGAAGCTCTTCCTGGAAGGCGACAGCCTGGACAAAGCCCTGGAAGGCATCGCTGCCAGCTACAAGTACCTGGCCGAAGCCGAATTCGTGCATTGATCCCCAGCGGAGCGAATCCCTGAAAACACAAATCCCGGCCGATGAAAGATGCATCGGCCGGGATTTGTGTTTTGCAGGTTAAGGCATCACATTAAAAACCAGAACGTAGATTCCGCTTCGGAGCTCTCTTCTTTACCTGGAGACCCAGATCCTGCAATTTCCTGCCCAACACATCATCGCCTGCCACCTCGGCAAGGTCTTTCTCAAAACCCAGCACAAACAGGACCTGCATGTAAGCTCCCATCCGGACCGATTCGCTTCCCCGTTCAATTTCATAGAGAGTTTTCCGGGAAACATTGGCCCGTTCTGACACCTGCTCCGCACTGAGTCTTCTGCGCAGACGCGCCAGCTGGATGTTCTCTCCCAGTTGTGCGAGGATCCTCCTTTGCTTGGGAAGCAAGACAAGCTCCTTCTTCATAATGTGTATTTATCTACACAAATATAGTGTTTTTGAGTAAATTTTTACTCGTTATGAAACATGTCAACCCAATCCAAACATGAAATACTCCGTTCGAAGTTGTTGGCCCCCCTCGTCTTTCCGGTAAAAGGAGATCTCCATGGTCTTTTGGTGGGTGTTGTACAGGTTGTGATAGATGGTCCGAACGGGTCTCTGTGGCGGATGATCATACATTTCGTCCCGGATGAACACAAGCGAATTGATTCTCTTGATGGATTCCAGGGTGAAGGTCCGCGTTTCCTCCACCGCATTTTTCAAGGTCCGGAACCGTTCGAACGAACCGGATTGCTCCCCGGCAGCCGGGAAGGCATCCGGATGGGGGTAGGCATGCACGGGATGATTCGTGAGGATCTGAACCTCTGAATACCGGTTGATGACGTATTCCTGGTTGTGTTGTGGGGAATGCTCCCAGACAAAGGATCCCCCCTGCCGGTCGGCCACGAGAAGATGGGTGGGAAGAAGCATGTAGAAATGCTTGTTGGACAAAAGCAGTTCTTTGGCTTCCTCCACGGTACTGCAATTGTCCAGCAGCATCTGCACCACGAGCATTTCATTGATCCCCACGCCATATTCCTTGGAGGGCTTGTACAGGTGCGTGTTCACCACATCCGCATGGAGATGGGTCACCACCAATCCCTCCGAGTTGATGCCGTCCAATCCCAGTCCATAGAGTTCAAAACTCAGGTTCACGAGGGAGGCAAACCCTTGATCGGGAACCATTTCAATCACATACAGACGGGAGGGGGCTTTCACGTCCAGACTGCCCAGCCCCCGGGATTCCGTGAACCGCGAGTCCGTGGGCAGATCGGCATTCCGGCTGAGGATGCCCTGGTGGAGAACGGTGGTATCGGGGGGATAGAAGACCGCGGAGCAGCTTGCCTCCCCCACGGGCGCCCCGAAGCAGGTAAAATCGCAACGTGTGGTTTCAAGGTCTTCGTTGTACGCCTGAGCCAGGCCCTTCATTCGTCGAAAATGAACGGGGTAGTTCTTCCGCATGTACTGCACCTGGCAGGCATTTTTCAGGGCGCTGGGGTTGGGCGCTTTTGTGATCCCGTGCCTGTCCCTCGCAATCTCACCCAGCTTCGACCCGATTTCCTCCAGGGAGCCGGATAATTTCAGGTGGATCACGCTTGTCGAATCGCCGTCCACCTGATGAATGACTTGTTGTTGAAATTTCAAGGCCATGATGGTATCTTTGTCTGGCCCCAAAGCAACTCATTCTCCGCCGCTTTCTTCTTTACATTTGTCGATAAACCGTTTCCGGGCCCGGCTCAATTGTGTCGGGGTGATGCCCAGGAAATTGGCGATGTGGTAGTGATTCACCCGGTTGATCAGGTTGGGGTACTCCTTGAGAAAGAGGCAGTATTTTTCTGTCGAGTCGAGGTTGATGAGCGACTCAAGCCGGGACTGCAGCCGGGCGTTGAGCTTTTGAAAAGCCACCGCAATGATCTCCGTGATCTCCGGATTTCTGTTCACATAGGACATGACCTCCGCATATCCGGCCACCTGGATGCTGCAGTCCTCCAGGGCCTGCAGGCTCATTTCCGCCTTGACCTCCGGGACGAAGCTTCCAATGAGCATGTCACCCTCCTGATAAAAATGCGTGGTCACCTCCCTGCCCTCCTTGTCGAACACATAGCCCCGGACGATGCCTGTGGTCAAGCGACCAATTCTTGCACAGGCCTCATTCTTCTCAATGAAATGCTCTCCCTTCTTCAGGACGATCGCATCATGCAGGGAATCGACAAAGGATGGGTCCACAATTTTCATCGGCCAGAGGTTGTCCGTGCTTTGCATCAAAGCTATGAAATTCCGAATTCATGCAGGACAAGCTAAAAAAAGTCAAGATTTTACGAATAGAACCATTTGGAGGAATCTATTAAAACATATAACCTTACAGTAATTGAAAATAGTGACAATTACTCTTTGAATGGGAATTTAGTAAATACTGAAAGTAATACAGATCTCTAGAAGCCATGAATCCGTTGATATTATTTGATTATTTATATTACAGAATAGCTGTTTTTTATGATAAAAGGTTCAACTATGGTGAATCGAAAGAATTATCATCAACTCTGGCTCTGTCTCTTATTCAGTTTTGTAATGTCCTAGCATTAACTAACCTTTTCGGAGGAAAAGTTATTTTGGTGAAAAAACCAAATATATTGTTATTCATCAGTCCGTTAGTATTGCTATTCGTTTTAAACTATGTCAGGTACAGAAGACTTGTGAAGTTTAATAAATTAGAGGAAATGTGGGGAGAAGAAAAGCCAAAAGTCAAACATACAAGAAGTATTTTGATAATAGCTTACGTCCTCCTATCCTTCTATTTTTTAGCCCCTTAATTTAAACTAGTCGAGGGAGCGTCCCGGAATAGTTACCCAACGTAGTGGAGGCGTCTATGGAAAATTCTGGACAACCGCATACTACCGAATCCTATGAACTCCGAATCAAGGGGACAGCCTCGCCTTCTGGCGAGGGGAAGGGATTACCTTCGAGAAGTATCAACTCAAGCAAGTCCCGGCCGACCCGAATTAATCTGGCCAGCCCTAACTCGCCACCTTCCCCCGCATCAGCAGATCCAGCGCCTCCTGGAAGGAGCCGGCGGCCAGGATCTCGCCGTCGTTGACAAAGAAGATCTCGTCGGCGTTCTCGATGGTGTTGAGTTGAGGCGGTACGAAACCCTCTCCCTCATTCGAGGATAAAACTTCCATATCGGAATTACAGCATTCAGTTTCTATCATTCTAGGAAGCCCTGTCCTCCCATGATATTATGTCGTATCAATCCATACACAATCGGTATTAGTATTGATATAGAAATTGCCAAAACAATTTTCCAACCATTTGCCTTTCTATCATTCCATGCTTCCTCCTTATAAATACTTCTAAAATCTCTGTATCTTCTAGGCTTCACATATACTAGCCAGTTGAAGAACACAATAATTAAGTAAACCGGTAAAAACCAAAACTTATTGAATCTTTCTGGTATTGGAAACTCCCAAAACACCCTTAACAAAATGAAAGCATCAATAATGATGAAGGAATACAGAACAGATACTATTACAGCACCTGTCATTTCAGCTGCTGAATCTCTTTTTCGTTTGTAAAAATCACAAACCCTATAAAATGTATAATTGAAAAAGTCCATATTTGATACCTACCAAGGTTTCTTCTTTTAATTGTAAATTGGATGGCTTTATCCTCCGATATCTTATTGCAGCTGAAACGCATAGGTATAATCGATCAGCCTTTTCTCGGCCTGGTTTTCGATCCAGGCCAATTCAGCATGACTGATGTCAATGATCTGATTGGTGGATGTCGATTTGAATCGCTCCGCGACCGAATGCAGTATTTTTTTCTCCATTTCCGAGAACAGAGCGACATCAAACTTGCGGGAAGAATGGGGCGAATACTGCTCTCCAATACCGCCATCCCCAAAACGGGTATAGACAACGTCGATCGCATTGTGGTTGACCAGGTATTCGAAAGCACTGTTGAAATTGTTGGGGACCGGACCCATGGGGATCGCCCGGTAGGGAACCCCGCTCATTGAAAAACCTGTTTGCTGAAACAAGGAAAAATCTGCATAAAACAAGAGCTTGTTCAGTTTCGTTTTCCAAGGCCTGAGTGTCTCTGCAAAGAATACGACCATTTCCGTGAATTTCCTGAAATCCGGTTCCATATAGCCAGTCAAAGAACCAGGTTTTGCCGGCCAGGATAAGACCTGTTCCATCAAGAGACCTGAGCTGTCTAATTTTTGCATATCCAGCAATTTCTCCAAGCGATGTCTGAGCTTCTCTTTCGTTCTTGGAGGCAGGGTGGAACAATAACCCAATAACTTCCCAAACTCCAACGGATCCTCCGCCATTTGGATCAACCTGGCATTGGAATGGCTTGGGACCTCCCCGGTCTCATACAACCGATAACTGTTGGTCCCAAATCCTAGAATTTCCGACATTTTTGCGGCTGAGAGATCATACTTTTCCCGTATCGACACGATTTTTCCGGGAAAGGGAATGTTGTGCTTTTCCCTGTATTGGTTCACGACCTGGTTGTAATTCAACTGCGCCAGTCCCTCATCCTCAAATTGTTCTCCAGTATCTTCACATCGGTATGAATGAAAATATACCTTGAATTCGTCCTTCCGAAATCTTAGGGTTCTCCATTCTTTCACAATCGGCATATCCTTGCCCGAAAACGGACTTATCATGGCTTTATTCTTTTGTAAGGATAGGTCATTGGATGTTCTGCTACATGAAACGACATACAAACCGCACTGGAATTTTCAAGACCCAAACTCACCTTGATGTAAATCTCCCTTGCATTGATTTTCTTACCAAATACCCACAAGGGAAGAACTTGATGCATTCTATCTTCCAATGGGCCCTGAGAATAATCCTCAACTTCCAAGGAATGAACGATTTCTTTTCGACGCTTTGGAGTGATTTCCAATTCCAGTAATGTCCACATGTTTTTACTGCGATCATCCAGGAACAGAATTCCAAAGAAATCAATCTTGAGCCTTAACAGCCGTAAAAAAGATTCAACCTCAACACTTGATGACAACATGATTGAACCTCCTTACAAAAATACGAACTGAAACTGCCATTTTCAACTTTTACGTTGTTTTTTCATTTCTTTACCCGCATTTTCCCCACTTTTATGCAATTGTACCCCATGTTTTCAAACCAAAAAAAAGTCCCAAAGGGGGTTCATGAACCGAAGTGATTCATTGCCCCCCTTTAAGACAAATAGGGCTTCCTGGAAAATATCAGCGTTTAACTCGCCACCTTCCCCTGCATCAGCAGGTCCAGCGCCTCCTGGAAGGAGCCGGCGGCCAGGATCTCCCCATCGTTGACGAAGAAGATTTCGTCGGCGTTCTCGATGGTGTTGAGGCGGTGGGCGATGATGACGCGGGTGGTGGAGGCGGGCAGGTTGGAAAGGATTTCTTCCAGCTGCTGCTCGGTGACCGTGTCGATGTTGGCCGTGGCCTCGTCGAGGATGAGGAGCTCGGGCTTGCGGAGGATGGCGCGGACGAAGGCGATGAGCTGTTTCTGGCCCAGGCTGATGCCGTCGCCGTTCATCTCGATGCGGGTGTCGAGGCCGTCCTCGAAGCGTTTCAGGAGCTTCATGAGCCGGGCATCCCGCAGGGCGCTTTCAAGCTCCTCGTTGCTGAAGGCGGCGCACTGGGGGTTGCCGTAGAGGATGTTCTCGCGGACGGTGCCGGTGAACAGGATGGGGTCCTGGAGGATGAAGCCGATCTTGGCGGCCCGTTCGCAGGGGGTGTAGGAGCGGATGTCGCGACCGTCGAGCCGGACCGTCCCCCGGGTGGCGTCGTAGAGCCTGGCCACGAGCGAGGCCGTGGTGGTCTTGCCCCCGCCGGTGGGACCCACAAAGGCGTAGGTCTTCCCGCGGTGCAGGTCGAAACTCACCTTGTGCAGGACCTCCTTGCCGTTCCCGTAGGCGAAGGTGACCTCGTCGAACCGAAGGTAGGATCCCTCCTGCGCCTGTTCCACGCCCTTGTCTTCCTTCACCTTCAGGTTGTTTTCCAGCGACAGCAGGTCGGAGATGCGGTCCCAGGCGGCCAGGGCACTCTGGAACCCGGCCCAGAGGGCGGCCATCTGCCGCAGGGGGTTGTAGAAATTGGCGATGTAGGTGAGGAAGCTGATGAGCAGACCCACCGTGAAATGCCCCCGGATGATGAGGAAGATCCCCAGGGCCAGGACGATGAGCTGACCCAGGTTGGAGGCGAAGGTGTAGACCGGGGTGAGCACCGTGTTGGCGATGCCCGCGTGAACGGCCCGCTTGTAGTTCTCCTGGTTGGCTTCCCGGAAGCGCTTGCGGAAATAGTCGCGCCGGTCGAAGGCCACGATCACCTTGTAGTTGGCCAGGCTCTCCTGAATCTCGGCCGAGAGGCCGCCCAGGGCCTTCAGGTTGGCCTCGTTCTTCCGGCGGATCCAGGGCGACACGGCTTTCGTGAACACCCACAGGACCACGGCCGGGGAAAGGGCCGCCAGCCCCAGCTTCCAGTTGATGGCCACCAGGATGATCCCGGCGCCGGTCATGGTGATCAGACTGCCGATGAAACGCATGAGCGACTGGGAGAAGAACTCGTTCACCTTCTCGGTGTCGTTGTTGATCCGGGAGATCAGGTCGCCCGACTTGTTCTGGTTGAAAAAAGCCAGGGGCAGTTCCTGCAGCTGGAGGAAGACCTGGTTGCGCAGGTTGAAGAGCATGCGCTGCCCGATGCCCCCCATGATGCGCATCTGCATGTAGTTGACCACGAAGGCCACGGCGTAGATGGTGAGCAGGATGCCCGAGAAGAGGAGGATGCCGTGGTAGTCCCGGGCCGTCACGTGGGTGTCGATTGTATAGCCCACCAGGTAGGGCCCCAGGAGGCTCAGCCCGGCATTCAGGAAAATGGCCGAGAAGGCGATGGTCACGTTCCGCCGCTCGCCCCCGAGGATCCCCACCAGCTTGCGCAGCGAGGGCAGCAGGGGAAGCTTCCGGGAGGCCTTGGTGATCTGGTTCAGGTTGTACTGGCCCGTGCTGGGCTCCGGAGCCCCGTTCTGCGCCGCGTTCTGCATCCCGGTCTGCGCTGTTTTCTTCCTACTCATAATGCTGCGTGCTTTTCTGTGAACTGTAAATCTGTACGTATTCGGGCGAGCGCTCAAGCAGCTCCTTGTGGGTCCCTGCGACCAGCACCTCCCCGTCCATGAGCAGGACGATCTGGTCGAAATCCTTCACCGGCCCAATCTTCTGGGTGACCGACAGCAGGGTGAGCTCGGGGTAGTTGGCCTGGATGTTGCACAGAATCTTGTTCTCCGTCTGACGGTCGACCCGGGACGTGAAATCGTCCAGCAGAAGGATTTTCGGGCCGATCGCCAGGGCCCGGGCCAGCATGATCCGCTGCTTTTGTCCGCCCGACAGGCTGGTGCCCCGTTCCGACACAGGCGTGTCGAGCCCCTCGGGGAGGGTCCCGATGAACTCGTGCAGCTCGGCCGTCTCAATGGCCTTTTGCATGGCCTCCGGGGTGACCGCGTCGGAGAAGGCGATGTTCTCCCGCAGGCTCATGTTGAAGATGACGCTGTCCTGGAACACGAAGCCGATCTGGGTGTGGAGGGTCTCCCGGTCGTAGTCCTTCAGGGGGGTGCCGTCGATGGCGATGCTCCCCTCGGCCGGCTCCACCAAGTTGGACAGGAGGTAGAGCAACTGGCTCTTCCCGGCGGCGGTGGGACCGATGATGGCCGTTTTGCTGCCCGGCTTCACCGAGAAACTCACGTCGCGCAGCACCGTTTTCTGCCCGTATCGAAGCCCAACGCCCCTGAGTTCCATGCCCCCCTTCAGGGTGGTTTTCACCGTCCCCTGCTCCTCAGGCACCGGCTCGTCGAGCACCTGCTTGATGCGGGTGTAGGAGGCCGAGGCCGAGGCAATGATGTTGCTCATGAAGCCGATCATCATGATGGGGAAAATGAGCATCATCAGGTAGGAGTTGAAGGCAGCGAAGTTCCCCAGCGACAGGGTGCCCAGGACCACGTAGTGCCCGCCCAGGGCCAGGATGGCCACCACAGCCAGGTTGGACACGAACATGATGATGGGGACCAGCACCGAGAAGAGCCGCACGATGGACAGACCCAGGTCGCGCGATTCCACGTTCTGCTCGAGAAACTTTTGGGCCTCGGGCTGCTGGGAGTTGAGCACCCGGATGAGGGCCGAGCCCAGGATGCTCTCGTTGATGACCGCATTGAGCTTGTCGATCACCTCCCGGCTCTTCTTGAAGATCACCCGGAGCTTCTTGAACACCACCGCGAAGGAGGTGGCGATGATGGGCACGATCACCAGCACCACCAGGGCCAGCTGCCAGTGGATCCGGATCAGGAGGACCGCCGCACCGGCGATCATGAACAGCGAAGAGACGATCATCACGAAGGCCATGGACACGAACATCTTCACCGACTCCATGTCGGAGGTCAGGTTGGTGAGCAGCTTGGCCGGATTTGCCCGGATCACATAGAGGTAGCTCTGCTCGGAAACCTTGTCCGACACCTGGGTGCGCAGGTTCTTGGCCACCTTCTCGCCCGTGAAAGTCTGCAGGATGCCCTGCAGGAAGGTGAACACGAAAATGCCCGCGGCCGCCAGCAGGAACTCCAGGATCACCTGCCGGGAATTGAATTGTCCGGCCGTGAAATCGTCGATCCCCGAGGCCACGATCTTCGGCACAACCAGGTTGATAGCCGACCCGCCCAGGGCAAAGAGAATGAGAACCGCCACCATGCCCTTGTAGGGCCCCAGGACCTTGAACAGCGCCCCGCGGTCGGCACCGCCGGGTCGTCCGCCGTTGGATCGTCCGCCGTTGGATCGTCCGCCGTTGGACCGCCCCTCTTTGGGCTGCCTCTCCTTGGGCTGCTCTCCTTGGAGCCGTTCCCCTTTGGGTTCGCCCGGACCTTTGTTTGTTTTTGTTGCCGGGACCTCCGCCCCGTTTCGTTTCTTGCTCATGTGTTTTCCTTTGTTGACCCGTCAACCACCGTTCCGTCCCTCGCTCAGATTCTCGATCAACTGGGTCAGGAGCCGTTTCAACAGCACCACCTCCGATTCCGTGAATCCTGCCAGGGCCTCCGTCATGCTCTCCTTGGCCATCGCATTCAGCGCAAGCACCGTCTTGTGGCCCTTGTCGGTGAGCGACACCAGGATGGTGCGGCTGTCCGTTTCCGAGGGCGTCCGGCTCACCAAGCCCTTGGCATCGAGATGATCCACCAGCCGCTTGATCCCCGCCCGGTCCTTCTTGTGGCAGTCGGCCAGCTGGCTCTGGTACATCTGCCCCTTGTTGGCCAGCGACATCATTACCTTCCACTGGTCGGGCGTCACATCCAGCCCCGACTCCAGGAACTTGGCCGCCATCTTCTGCCGCAGCTTGTAGTGCGACACCCCCGTCAGGTAGCCCAGGGATTCATTGAGGAGTTGCTTCTCGTGGTGCATATTCGTTGATTGCGCAACAAAAGTAAGGTCACGAACCGAATCCCGCAAGAGCCCGGGTGAATCTTTATAAAAATTTAACCCCGTTGGGGGTGTCCCACGGGGTATAGACGGTTGGGGGGGAGGGATATTTTAGATCTTCAGATTGCAGAGCAGGCCATCCACAGTTTTGAATCCGATGAAACCGAATCTGTGTTCACTCGTTTTGCGATCGGGATTCTTACTGACCTGTAAATTGTTTCTTATCAAAATAAGTCTTCCCGATCGTGTCTTTCAGTGGAAAAGAATATTCCGATTTGGTCAACAAACCATGTTTGGCAAGCTTGCCAAAGACGCCGGATATCTTGCTATCCCCATGAGGATATGAAAACCTTTTGGATTCCTTTTCCAACAGATCTTCAACTTTCCTGGATATCGTCCTTGTTTTCTTCATCGTTCAAATTTAGAAAAACACACGAGAATGTACAAAAACCTTTGGTCCATGCCTCAATATGTATTCCGTAATGAGATCATTATAATCTCTGATTAGATCGCGCAACTCGGGATTGTTGGAATAGTCCTCGATTTGAAGCTTCAGAACATTCGTCAATGTGTTGACCCCAATGGAACGACCATGGGATTGCCACAATGAATTATTTCCCAATAGGCGTGCAATTTCTTCCGCACGCTCTTGTTTTTCTTCTTGTGTTACTGGCAGACCTGAGGAGCTATGAGAATCCCAGTTTTTGAACTTGTATTCAACCAACCATTCTTTCAACAAAGAAACCGTTAAATCTCTCGCCATCTCATAACTTCTCAATTCCGCCAGATCAATTTTCTGAAGAATAAGAAATTCCGCCTCGGTGAGCTCATTTTTAGAAGATTTCTCAATCAATTGTTCCACTTTATCAAGATATCCCAAGGCTGGCACCCAGTTCTTGCCATTGAACACTTGCGGATCGATGGGACCAAGTGATGAAGAATAGTCCATGAATATCTTATCGCCTGACATACAAAAAATTGTCCCTGCTGACATAGCATAGTCGGGGACAACAAAATATACTTCTTCATAGTGGAACCGGATGATGGAAACCATTTTCTCAACTGTCTCGGCGCTTCCCCCCGGAGTATTCAAAATAACCGTCAATCGGTTTCTGTCGAACTCATTGTCCTTTTTCAACTGTTCAATGAAATCCCTGAATGATTTTTCAAGTGAAGGGTGAATCTCTCCATAATGAAATATCACATCCGAGGAAAAGCTTTCCTCAAGCTTTCGCAACCTGTTGTTCAGGGTATTCTTGATGGTATCATCAAATATCTGTCTCATACTTGTTCATGGGACGTGTGCTGAAATATCGCAACTCAACACTAAATTAAGAACAGATATGGAAAACAGACTGGATCGCCTGCTGGCATCTCCTATTATATCAAAACCATAAGGACCGTCTGGATTGCATTCGCCGACAATTTCGTATCTTGAATGACAATCCAACCCCTTGGGTCAAGCCATTGGACATTCGAAAACCCCGCACCCATGAAGAAACTTTCCCTCGTTTCCTGCTTTCTCTTTGTTGCCCTTGCATTCTCCACCGCACAGTCGCCCTACCGCCAGCGTGACACCGACCAGCTGGTGGGGCATTTCAAATTCTCAGGCGATTACAGCGATGCCACCGCCACCCTCCCCGATGCCGTGCCGGTGGGAGCCGGGCTGACGGAGGATGCCGACGCAAGACCGATGTATGCCCTGGGCATTGGACAAACGGACAGCTACCTGCGCATCGGAGACCATGAATCGCTGGATTTCACGGACGCGTTTTCCATTTCCTTCAGCCTGTTCCTGGACCAGGCTCCCACGGAGCCCACGCGGATCGTTTCCAAATCGGATCCCCAGGATCCCTCCACGGCCGTCTGGTGGATCACCATTTATCCGGGCGAAGGCGGGGTTCACGGATATCCCTGGAGTTTTTCCTACAAGAACACCGGCGGGGAAACCAAAACCTCCCGGGTGGAGTGGGGGATGCACGTGGGCAGGTGGAATGAATACACCCTCTGTGGCGACGCGAGCTCTCTTGTGCTGTATATGGACATCGAGCCTGTGGAGATTTTCCCGGATGGACTGTTGAACCTGGCAAGCAACGACGAGCCGGTGCTGGTGGGGAATTGCGGAACCGGCACATGGATCGGGAAGATCGACGATCTGGCCTTCTACCGCCGCGTGTTGACGGAGGAGGAAATCTTCAACTACTATTATCCCTTCCAGGTGCTGGAACCGGAGAAGAGCGGCCCCGTGTACGAAAGCTGCCTGGGCAACAGCCTGTGGATTGCATCGTCGCATGCGGGAGACGGCCGGACCTACACCTTTCTGAAGGGGGAGGAAATCCTGCAACAGGGACCGGATCCCTCCTACCAGGTGGTGCTTGCTTCCGAAGAGGACTTCGGCGAATATTCCTGTGTGAGCCAGGAGGAACACACCCTGTACCCGGAATCCTACTTCGTGGTGTACACCCTCGACCCGGATAACTGCGATCCGCGCTGGACGAGATACTCCTTCGAGGACGGCGAGCCGGTGCCCTTCCCCCAAAGCTCCCTGCGGGCCCGGTATCCCTTCGACGGCAATTTCAAGGACAGCACGGAGAACACCGGACCGGGCCTGGCGACCGGGGTGAGCCTGACGAAAGACATCTTCGGCCTTTCCAACCGTGGCATCCGCCTGTCCGGGTCGGGCAGTTACGTGGAAATCCCGGACAACCCCGATCTGGACATCCCCGGGACCTTCAGCATCCTGCTCTCCGTGCAGTTCGAAGAGGCTCCGGAGGCAAGGGAAGCGCTCCTGGCCAAGACCACCGATCCCGCCTCCGGCCCTGGCAACTACAGCCTGTTTGTGGATGCGGATCTGCGCCTGACCCTGGGGATCACCACAACCGACCTCATCACCCATTCCTTCACCTCGGAAGCCAGCCTCCGCCCCGATGCGGGGAACATCGTCGGAGTCACATACGATGGCAGCAACATCCGACTCAGCCTGAACGGGGAGAGCAGCACATTTCCGCTGCCGGGAGCCGCTCTGCAGCCCGATGACCAGCCCCTGATCCTGGGAAACCAGGGGGCGGCCACGGGCACCTGCCTGGTCGACAACCTGCTTCTGTATGAGGTGGCTCTGGACGCAGAGGAATTGGAATACTTACATTTCCAGCACCTGCCCCACCCCCTGGACGAAACCCTGGTGAAGGAGGCCTGCCTGGGCGATACCTTTTACCTGGATCCCCAGGCCTACGGCCACTTCCTGAAGGCTGTGTACCTGAAGGACGGAACCATCCTGCAATCGGGTCCGGAACTGAAAAGGCAGGTGGTGATGGAAACCGAATCCGACTACGGCACATACACCTGGCTGCTGTACAACGGCTACGGGAGCGAAACCCGGGAGCTGGAGGTGCGGCCAAAAAACACCTACGAGGGATTGTACACCTACCGCACCTGTCCCGACGAAATCTTTGCATCGCCGGGCGACCCGGTGTCGATGTACTTCTATGTGAATGAGAACCTCGAGGGACTGGAATACGAGATGTACCACAACGGGGTGCTCATGCCGGAGGTGTTCCGGGGCATCGTGGAGATACCCGCCGTGGATTTCTCCGACGACGGCGCCTACCATCTGGTGGTCATCAACGGCTGCGAACGCTTGTCGACCGATACGGTGTACCTGAACGTGGAGAAGGGAGAATACGTGCACTACGACGTGCCGGGCTGGGACTGGACGGGCAACATCAGCGGAACCGGGGATTCCTGGTTCAGCGCCATCGCCCCTCTGCCCTCGGGCGGCTTCGGCATGCTGGGCCAGTTCACGGGATGGCTGAAAGTGGAGGAGGACGAGATGTTTTCCTCGGTCACGGAAGACGTCTTCCTTGTGAAATACGAAGAGGATGGGAGCTATGACTGGAGCACCAGCCTGAAAAGTCCCTATGCCAAAGGCAAGGCCGACCTCGCAGCCGACGCAGCGGGGAACATCTACGTCTGCGGATCCTTCGAACAGGAGATCGAGATCGACGGCACCCTGCTGCTGGACACCACCAACACCAAGGGATTCCTGACCCGTTTCGGCCGGTACGGAGACATGCAATGGATCAAGGCGCTGCAGGCCACCGAAGCCCTCAACTGCGCCAACATCGAGATCGATGGCGACAACCACATCTACCTCGGGGGGAATTTCCGGGGCACCCTGACCATCGGGGACGAGGTGGTGTCCGGTTCCTGGGACGAATACTCCAACGTCATGTTCCTGGCCAAATTCGACACCGACGGGAACCTGCTTTGGCTCCGTCACGCCCGCACCTCCTTCGAAGAGTTCTTCGGACTGGTGGACATCACCCTGGATGCCCAGGGGCGGCTCCTGGCCACCGGCACCTCCACCATGACGGTGGATTTTGGGAACGGGACGAGCGTCACGCCCCCCAACGAAGCACCCTTCCTGGTCTGTTTCGATGAAGAGGGGACGCCGCAGTGGGCCACGACGTCGTCAGGCGGAACCGGTTTTGCGGAGGCCTTCGATGTGAGTGTGGACAGCCGGAACCGGATCTACCTGGCCGGCATGCATGTAGGACAGGTGAGCTTTGGTGATTTCACCACGCCCACGCGTTCGGGGGAAGAGATGAGCGAAATCCTCCTGGCCCGTTTCGATTCCCAGGGCCTGTGCACGGCTCTGAGCTCCTACGGGAGCCTGGCCGGGGGCAACGATTTCGGGATCAGTTACGCCCCCGATTCCGACACCACCGGCTACCTCATGGGCATGTTCGGCGATACCCTGGTCCTGGCCGGCGACACCCTGATTGCCAACAACGAGGAAACCTCCATCTACATCAGTTCAAACATGTTCATCGCCCGGATGCAGGATGACGGCCAGCCCCTGAGCCTGCATTCAGCCGGGGTGAAATCCTCGGGCTTTCTCGGGGAGATTCTGGTGACAGACGACGGCCGCCTCTACTTCGCCGGACTGAACGAGGGCCTGAACCTGAGCAAGGGGACCGGCAGCCAGCCCACCATCGCCTTTGCCGGCTTCCGGGAGAACGGTTTCCGGGACGACGGATCCGACACCCGGGTGCCAGAAACAACACACCCCGGGGACGACGCTTCCGGGGCATATCAGGTCTATCCCAATCCGGCCCGGGACGTGCTGTATGTGGAATCCGCCACGGAAGCCCCCTTCCGCCTGAGCCTCTACGGGATCACCGGAAACCGGATCCTTCTCCGCGAAGGCGCCTCCCGCTACCAATTGCCGCTGGATCATCTCCGGCCCGGCACCTACCTGCTGAAGATGGAAGAGGAAAGCGGATGCGTGTACCGGAAGTTTATAAAGCAGTAATTGTGAAATCCCGCTTTTTGGCTTCAGGGGTACGATGATACTTTCTGCCACCGCCCAGTCATAGAAGCGGGATTCTCAGGAGTCTCATATTCCCAAAGATTTTGAAAATATTGAAGAACTGGAAGTAATTGACCCTTACGGGCTGTAAAGCAAGAAGCCGGATTTCTCCGGCTTCCCTTTTTATTTTCGTTGCTTAATCAATTCATCTATCCAAATTTCACCCTTTATTACTGGCATCAAATGTTGTTGGATAAATTTTGCATTTAATTCAATAACGTCGGGCATATCAATATACATTGGAGGTTCTTTTATAGCGCTATCGTTGTCAAAATATTTAAAGATGTCTTTTAGTTCAAATTCACCTCCACCAAACAATGATTTCTTAAAAATTTTTATTCCCAAATCGTTTTTGGGAGCCCACTTTATATATAAATTCTGTTTTATCCTATTATTCCAGTAATTCAAAAAAGTTTCCCTTCCATATAGTGCAAATTCCTTCGGCGAATAGCCATCTGAGCGTAAGAAATCAAAATTCCTTAATAATAACAGGAAATGAATTTCCTTTTCCGTTAGTGCAGTGCTCATAATTACCTGCTTATTATTAAAATACGAATAGTTTGTTGATAATGAATATATTGGACTGTAACTACATTCGGATATTTCATTGATCTACCCACCTCAAAATTATAACAATAGGCGTATACACCACCAAGCTGCCAGAATACATGGGATTCTCCTCATTTCTATTGTATGGAGGCCGTGGTCATCCTAAATCTTCAGATTATACAGAAGACCATCCACAGTTTTGAATCCGATGAAACCCTGTTTGTGGTTGTAATACAATTCTGAAAGGTCCCCATTGGAGATACTGAACACAAAACACTTGGGATACATCTGGTCATTGATCCAGAACCTCGGCTGGTACCGGGAATAGGTACTGAACCGATCGCTCCATTGGTCGAAATAGGAGAGATACGGATCTTCCATGTACTTGTAGAATCTGTGAATAGGTTCCGCTGACATTTTCTTGCAGATGGTCATGCAATTCTGACAATCCGGGCACGCCTTTCCCTCGTAATAAACGGTCTTTTCCACTGTATCTCTGCATGAATTCTCTCCAAGGGGACAAATGCCGATCATTTCAAATTCGTAGTAGGCCACACATTCGCTCTCGCTTTGTCCGGTTTGGCTACAGGGCACCACACCCGATTCAAGCAACGTGACCACGTATCGGATTGTGTCGAGCACAGAGCTGTATTCCAGTGTGTCGTTCAGTTCCACATTGATTTTCTGGTCGGCATCCAGAAAATGCTCTTGGCCACACGGTGCCCAGGAATTGTTGCACCCCACGAAAAGCAGAAAAGTCAAAAAGAGGTAAATGTTTCTCATACGATCTTAGGGCTTCCGAGGCACGATGATGCCTTCCGCCACCGCCCAATCGTAGAAACGCTCGATCCACCCGTCGGTGGGCAGATCCTGCACCTTCATCCCGAAGCCATGATCGCCCCGGGAATACATGTGTAACTCGGCCGGAATCTCTTTCTTGAGGTAGGAGGAATAAAGCTCCACCGTTCCGGGTGCCAGGCCCACCCCATCGTCGGAAGCACAAACCGTGAAGAGCGGCCCGGCATCGGCCCGGGGCTCCTGCACCGGCAAGGCCGTGGTCCAGGGATAAATGGGCACAAGAAAATCGGGCTGGCTCGCCTCCTCGTAGCGATAGCCCACCCCCATGGTCACCGCCCCACCGGCGGAAAAACCCATGAACCCAATCTTGTGCGGATCGATCCCATACTCCTCCGCATGCTCCCGCACATACCTCACCGCCGTGAGCCCATCCTCAATAGACGAGGGCAATACCTGCCCCACCCGCCGCATGAGCTCCGCCGGATCCGTGGCCATCACCTGCGAAATCTCCACTGTTCCATCCTCCCCCGTCGGCACCAACCGGTACTTCAGCACAAAGGCCGTCACCCCGTGAGCCACCAGCCACTG
The DNA here is from genome assembly GCA_041393235.1 of Bacteroidales bacterium. Taxonomy (GTDB): domain Bacteria; phylum Bacteroidota; class Bacteroidia; order Bacteroidales. Next base: position 12,200 of record JAWKKO010000007.1, on the reverse strand, counting down.
CGCCACATCCCGGCCCTCGCTGTTGATGCTCAGACCATACAGTCCCCCACCCGGGGCAATCACCACAGCCGTTCCGGTCCGCTTGTCCACGGAGGGTTCATAGACGGTGATCGTGGGTTCGGAGACGTTGGTTACGACAGTTGTCGCCCAGGGGGTGGAATAGAAGGTGCGCTCTGGGGTGGAGTAGGTGATGCCTGGGGTTGGGGTGTGGTTGAGGGGGATGGTTTGGGCGTTGCAAAGAACAATGGCCCAAAGAAGTGCTGAGATGGAAAGGAGTTTTTTCATAATGCTGATTTGCTACAATGTAGGGAAATCCTAGGGATTTGATATGCAATCATCAGATGAGACTAGGAATTGGTCGATCTGGTGAGCTGGATTCTCCAAGAATTACTTTTAAATGTAATGCCTAATTACCAATTTTAACTATCGGGCTTTTTTGGGTCCTACATTACACTGAGATTCAGTCGACTAGAGCATGTAGAAAATGACATATAATTTCTAAAAATCCACCTGAATCCAAGCAAAATTGACTCACATCTTCGTAAAATGATCGGGAAGCAATGCAAAATGCACTTTCATTTATCAAAAGTCCACTCAAGCCTTCAGAGAATATCTCAAGCTCATCAACGGTACACTTACGCTCATCGACAGTCCTCCAATGCTCATCGACGGTCATTGGAAGCCATCGTACAATGACCAAATGTCATGTTACAAGGAACTTATGTCATGTGACGGGACGCTCAAGCCATCTGACGATCGTCCCAAGCCAATCGACATTCGACTTAAGGCATCTGACACGTAACTTATGTCATGCTACAAAGACCAAATGTCAGGTTACAAGGCTCTCAAGCCCTTTGACGGGACTCGCAAGCCTTTGGAAAACTGTCCGAAGTCTTCTGCTCGGATTTCCAGAATGTAGATTTTCAAAATTCACATCTATCTCAAAACTCAATCTTGTAGCTGAGGTTGGGAAAGATGAAGCCCTGGCCGCGGAGTTGCACGCTTTGGTCGGTGGGGTCGTAGGTGTGGTAGTAGATGGATTCTTCCAGGAGGAGGTTCTTGATCTGGATGCCCCAGGTGGAGGTGTGGCGGGGTTTGTTGATGCGGAGGGTGGCGGTGAAGTCGAGGAAGAAGGACGGGGGGTAGCGATCTGACCAGGGGCGGGTGAGGTCGTAGACGACGGTGCCGGCGGCGCGGGAGGCATCGGGGTCGACGGGGTGGGTGCGTTCGCCGCCCTGGAGGACGGTGCGGAGGTTGAGGCCCAGGATGTGGTCGCGGGCGGGGCCGAGGCGGAATTCATAGCCGCCCAGGAGGTTGAGGACGTAGCCGTAGTCCCAGCGGGAGGGGTAGGTGTGGATGCCGTCGTTGGTGTAGCGGGAATCGATCCAGGAGCCGGTGAGGAGGAAGTAGTACTGCTTGCCCAGGAATTTCTCAAGGGTGAGGTCGATGCCGCGGTTGGTGCCGGTGCCCTGGGAGCTCAGGGAGTCGGCCACCAGGTATTCCTTCCGGAAGTTGATGAGGGAGTATTCGCTGTCGGGGCTGGCTGGGATGTGGTAGAGGTGCTGGTAGTAAGCCTCGGCCGAGAGCCGGAGGCTGGGCAGCAGGAGCTTCTTGTAGGTGAGCACGAGATGGTGTGCGCGCGAGGGGGGCAGGTTGCGGTTGGGCTTGCGGACATCGCCTGTGGGGGTCTCGGTTCGATAGAAGTAGACCGGGAGGGGTTCGATCATGCTGTGGTTCCCGTAGGCCAGGCCCAGGGAGTTGCCGTTGCGGAAGGTGTAGTTGGCCCCCACCCGGGGCTCCAGGGTGCTGCTCTGGTTCAGCAGAAAGCGCATGGTGTGGAGTCCGCCCGTCAGGGACAGTCCCCCCTTCCCGTCCCATTTCACCTGAGTGAAGGCCTGGAGGAGGGAGGTGCTGCCGCTCTCCTCGCCGAAGGAAACGGCCGGATCGCCTGGTTGGGGGGCGGCCCGGAGATCGATGCCATAGCCGAGACGGCTGAGGATGAAACCGGAACGGGCCGAGAGCGAGCGGCTGAATTTGTGGGTGAGGACGGAGCTGAGGCGGAGGGTGGCGCTGCGGTTTTCGACCCGCTGGAACTCGAGGAAGCCCTCCGAAGGTTGGTAGAAGTCCTCCCGGTCGGCAAACCAGTGATGCGAAGCGGTGAGGGAGGTGTTCAGGGCGCTCGACTCGTGAAAAAGAAGCTTGTGTTTGAGTCCCACGATGCCGATCCGGCCGTCCCACCGGAAGCGCATCTGGTCGTCGGGGCTCTCCCACTCCAGGGAATCGAGGGGCTGGGACCCGTTGCGGTCGAGTCCGCCGATGCCCCACAGGGAGAAGATCCCCGTCCGCTTCGTGGGGAAATTCAGTTTGATGCTCAGGTCCTGGAAGATGGGCACCTGGCCCTCGGGGATGAGGTCCTTGAGCAGGGCGGTGGTGGAGTAGCGGTAGTTGAAGAGGTAGGAGGCCTTTTTTCCCTTGCGCAAGGGGCCTTCCCCGAATCCGTCCAGTCCCAGGGTCCCGGCCTGGATTCCCCAGCCGCGTTTCTCCTCGTTGCCGACCCGGAGGTTCATGTCGAAGACCCCGGACAGGGCGTTGCCGTACTCGGTGGGAAAGGCACCGGTGAAGAAGTCGGAGTTGCTCAGGAGCTGGCCGCTCACCAGGGAGACGATCCCCCCGCCTTCCACCAGCATGCCGGCGAAGTGGTTGGGGTTGGGCACCGGGACGCCCTCGATGCGCCAAAGCAGGTTCTTGGGGGCGTTTCCGCGGATCGACAGGGCGTTGTCGTTGGGGCTTCCGCCGGCCACCCCGGCAAAGGAGGCCGCCATGCGTCCGGGATCGTCGAAGCCGCCGGCAAAGCGGCGAGTCTCCTCCACGGTGAAGGTCCGCGCGCTGGCAAAGGCCATGCGGTTGATGGGGATGTCTTTGCGGGGCTGGGCCCGAACCTCCACCCCTTCGATGGCCTCGGCCAGTTCCTGGAGGCGGATCTCGAGGATCAGGGGCCGGGCCGAGCTCACCATCAGCTCGGGGATGATCCGGGGCTCGTAGCCCACGTAGCGCACCTCCAGGTGGATCCGGCCCACGGGGACGCCCTCGGCCCGAAACACCCCGTCGGCATCGGTGATGACCCCGGTGAGGCCCTCGGCGGTTTTCAGGATCACGGTGGCCCCGGGAAGAGGCGCCTCAGAGGTCTGGTCGATGACCGTGCCCCGGACCACCTGGCGGAGGCCCTGGGTCCCGCCCTGGGCGATGGCCGGCTGAATCAGGGCAAGGGACAGCAGGCCGGTCAGGAAACCGGTGAAGCGGGGGGAAAGGCATCCGGAGCGAAAAGGGGACATCGGTGACGCGTGTCTGAGGCAAAACTACGGCCTCAGGTGCTTCAGCGCCAGAGGGAAACCCCTGGATTGCTTCCGGTTTTTACTTGCTTCGCAGGGCCTCCTCAAACCAAGCCGCGGTGGCGGGTCCGTCCGCCGCTTCCACCAGCGCCAGCACCCCCCGGGTGTCGTTCACCTCCCCGTCGATCCGGGCCCTGCACAGTTCCATGAATTTCTCCAGGCCGAGGGCTTCTTCCAGCTCGCTGAGCAGGAGCGGGCCCTTGCTGTAGAGGACGGCATAGGCGGAGGGATCGTTCCGGGGGATTTCCCAGAGCGGGGGCGTGTCCCGGCTTTCCTGTCGCTTCGTGTCCAGCAGGGCGCGGTATGCCTCCTGTCCGAAGGCCTCCCGCACGAGGAGCAGGGCGCTGAACTCCGCAAAGCTTTCGTTCAGCCAGTCCTCCCAGTCGCCGGGTGCCCCGTGCCACCAGAAGTGGGCCATTTCATGGGCCAGGTAGCAGCGGAGATCCACCCGACCGTGCTGGTAGGCGCTGTCGGTCAGTCCGCCCAGGTAGAGCGCGTCGCTGCGGGCATAACCGCCCCCCTTCTCCCGTTTCGAGATCACCAGGGTCAGGTCCCTCGGCGGGATGGCCCCGAACCAGCCGGTGTAGGTCCGGTAGTCCGATTCAAGGTCGGCCCGGATGCTGTCCACCGTGGCCCCGGACAGCGGACCGTTGACGATCCGGAACATCTGGCCGGACAGCTCCGTTTCCCGGATGTGCAGGTCCTTGGCGGCACAGACGACCAGGTCATGGACCGGGGATTCGCTTTCGAAAAACCATCCGTCTCCCTGCCTGGAAGGGGTGCCGGGGACAAAGACCTGGTAGGCCGGATCCATGTCCACCCGGACCCGGTAAGTGAAGGGCTGATCGATGGACGGATACCAGGGGAAATACAGCCCCATTTCGGTCCATTCGGGTCCGATCACATTGGCGCTCCATTCGGGCCATTGGGTGATGTGTCCGTGGTAGGCGAACTCCACCCGGATGATCTCCCCTTTGGCGTAGCGCTTCCCGGCCGGATGGACGATCCGGATGGCATCGGGCAGCCAGGGGACTTCCATCCGGTTCGTGTCGAGCCGGTAAGAGGCTTCTCCGTTGACAGTGAAGTTGTCGACGGTCAATGCTCGGTGGAGCTTGAAGGAGACCTCGTCGAGGCTGTCCTCCGGGATCCTGTAGTGCAGGCGACCGCTGGCCCGGATGAACTGCTGTTCCGGGTCGATCTGCACCTGGATGTCGTAGTGGGAAGTGCCGCGTGGGTCTGCTGTCGCGTCCCGCTGCCCGGGATCGCAGCCTGCGGCCAGCAGGAGGACAGCAGTCCATATCCGTACGTTGTTCATGGTGTTCGCGTTGGGGTTCATTCAGAAATACGAATGAAAGGCGCGAATGTCACAGATCGGTTCGATGAGCTTTGTGCCCTACTCCTGCAGCAAGGACCGCCACAGGAAACCCGGCAGGGACTGAACCGGATCGTCCGGATGGGCGCACCGCACATCCAAAAGAGCCATTCCATCTGAATAATGGAACTGGTATGTTCAGCATAGTCTCATGGTTCCAAATCATGGAACTGAAACCCCATTTGGTTTGTAGTAGGTAATCCAAAACCCAGACCTTTCATGCATTCGTCTGCATCTTGAAAAGCTTCGGCAGCTTCACCAGAATGAAAGCAGCCAGAAACGCTTCCAGCATGCTCAAAGGGATGGCATAGGGCAGAATCTTGAAGGGGAGGACGTTCATGTTTCCTATCACCACCCACATGAGAACGAATCCCGCCATCCAGGAAAGGGCTGCGGTTTGCAGCAAGGAAAACTTTTTGGAAAGGATGAAAATGACGATGGCAAACAGCAGGGACCACACGCCCCACATGGCTCCATTCACCGGTTCGGATGGGAACACCAGCCCCATGCTTTTATAATGTTCGGTCCAAAGTGATTTCAACAGCAATTCGTTTCTTAGGAATTCAGAGACGCTGATCCAGATGGTGGCCACTAGGACTGGTAAGATGATCTTTTTCAGTGAATTCATGATTCGGTTTTGTTGTTCGGAGGAATTTACGATAAATTATTTATTTCCCACTTTCCATCTCCTGAACGATTGATTAGGGACAGATCCTGAGACAGACCAACGAATGAATTTTGTAAATTGCTTACAGCCATAAACCAAATCTTGTGAGCTTTGGAACGAAGTGGGTCTTCCTTGCATTCGCGGTAACCCTGATCAGCCATGTAAGTATTGCGCAGCAGACAGATCATGCAGCTGCTTGCGAAGTGACATTCTCCGATATCTATGATTTTCGTTCCGGGGACATTTTTCAATACAAGAGGACGGAAGCGGTTTCTACCGGATATGGACCAGCATACAATTACAAAATAACCAAGTATCAGATTAATTCTCAAAGTACATCAGGTGATACGCTGTTCCTGGATATTGAAGGTCTGGTATGCTCCTACGGCATTTCACCTGAAGGCATCCATATGGGTTCCATTTCATCAAATCTCAAAACAACATTGATTCACGTCGATTCACTGACCCATAGACTCAATGCATGCAACGATACGATCCTGGTAAATGAAGATGAAGGATATTATGGGATAGTCTCCGAATACATTGAGGGCGATACAATTGGGAAACGAATCGGAGGCCAGAATGGAGTATTCTTGAGATTCAACGGGCAATTTGAGCCTGCCGAATGCAATCATTTCGAGGAGATATTCGCCAAAGGGCTGGGACGAATGAAGCGATTTGAGTCTTCCTGTTTTGAATCGTGGTATGTGGAAGAACTTGTCGGTTACGTGAAAGCCGGAGATACGGTTGGGATCATTTCCTCTGATGAGGAACTCTCTGTCGGGCTGAAGGAATCGATACGTCAAGAAAGTGCAACAATCTATCCCAATCCGGTGAAGGATGTGCTGCACCTACCCTCTGTTCAACTGGAGAATTGCATTGCAGGTATTTACTCTCTTGATGGCATATTGGTAAAAAGCTGCATCCTGAATGGAACGTCACTTGACGCCCGAGATCTGAAGTCAGGCATTTACATCCTCCAGATTGTGCAAGGAGAATCGACCATACTTTTCACGGGCCGATTTTTGAAAGAATAACAAATCTGCGGGACAAATCATTTGAGCCAATCGCTACTGCGGTACAGAACTCCTTTTTTGCTTTTCTTAACGGATATTAACCATTGTTTATCAAATACTTGCTTATCATTATTGATGAAACACCAACCCTCATTCACAATGATGATCAAACAGCTTACCTACGCAATGGTCGCAGCGGCTCAGCTTGTCTCCTGCCATACCCAAAAACCCACTCTCGTGGTTGAATTCGGGGATATCAAGAAAGGCCGTGCCTTCCTGTACGACACAAAGACCTTTACCACGGATACTCTTCCGATTCGCAATGGTTCTCTGGTGGTCAGGAAGACGATTGCATCTCCAGGGGTATTCAATCTCTGGATTGACGGGATCCAGGAATATCCGAGATCCTTTCATCTCGTTCTTTCCAGCGACCCAACCGTCGTCTCTTTTGACCGGTTGATCCCCATCCGGGAAACGGCGAGCATCTACGACATTTACCCGAACCGGCCCTCCTTCCGGCGCGATCCCAATCGCAACGAAGCGTTCTATGCCTACCAAGGAGATTGGCTGGGGTTCTACGACACCATCATGCGTCTCTCCCCAACAGATTTTACCAGAGACACCTTGCTGGAGGAACGAAAGGCCGTGGTTCTCCGCTTCCGGGCAAAAGCGGAAGAAAGGGTGGCTGAGAACCGGGAGAGATTGGTTTCGGCCCTTATCCTGGAACACCTTCACCGGGAGAATCTTTTGCCTCTCGAAACGCTCCAGCAGCTTAGCGATGGTTTGGGTTCTGATGTAAAGCAAGATCTGTTTCTTGATCCCATCAAACTCGAAGCCGGTTTCCGACCCGGGACCGCTGCGCCATATTTCGAGCTCATAGATTCTCAGGGAAAATCCCACAGCCTCGAAGATTACATAGGATCCAAAATCCTGCTCCATTTCTGGTCATCCACCTGCGCTCCCTGCATCCAGGAAGCACCGACACTTCTCGCCCTGCAGAAAGGGGCCCCGGATCTGAAAATCCTGAACGTCTCGTTGGATACGGACAAAACCAGGTTGCTGAAGGGAATCGAGCGTGCAGGATTTGATGACATGGTCAATGTGTGCGACTTTCTGGGCCAGGAAAGCCGGATGGTTCAGGATTATGGAATCCGGTGGATCCCGGCCTGCTATCTGATCGACGAATCCGGAAAAATCGTTGCCAAGGGTGAACTTTCGAAGATTCTTGGCTATTTTTAATGAAATGGAAGAAGTCATGGGCGTAGAGCATTCCCGAAAATCAAAGCCTAACCGGGCCGGCGCAATTCCTACGAGGCGACTGGAATCTCTGGCAGGAGTAATTCTCTTCCTCTGGGTCGTTGTTTGGCCTGTGAATGCGCAATACGCCAATTATGAGTCGTACAACATTACATTCGAAGACGAATCGGAGTACGGCCGCATTCACATAGAAAATGCGGATCGGCCCGAGGCCCTGTGGCAAATAGGAGCGCCTCAAAAGGGCAACCTCAACGATGCGTATTCAGGCTCGAATGTCATCATCACCGATTTGGAAAACCCCTATCCGGCAGGAGATACCTCCTCCTTCTGTATCCTGCACAAGGCCGAGCTTGCCCTTGCGTCAGACCACGAAATGATCCTCGACGGGTACTACAAAGTGGATGCTGATTCCCTTCACGATTACGGCTCGATGGAAATGTCCCTCGACAAAGGAGAAAGCTGGATAAATATGCAGCATGGGTATCCCGACTCCATCCTGTCCTGGCAGACCGAAAAGCCTGTTTTGACCGGGTTGAGCGATTGGACCCACTTTCTTGTTCTTGTGGGAAACTTCGGGACACTCATTGCATATGGGGATACGGTGTATTTCAGGTTTTCCTTTGTTTCAGATGAAACACCGGACTCCAGAGGGGGACTGATGTTCGATGATCTTGGCGTCTATGATACCTGGGAGGGCATTTCCACAAAAAATGATTCAGAATTTGCAACAAAGGCCTACCCGTCCCCCGCATCCACCGATCTCTATCTGAGGTCGGAAACCCACCGCATGATGGAAGGCCGCATTGATATCGTGGACATTCTGGGGAAAAAGGTACTGCAGGTCAGGGAAGTTTTTGGGGAGGAGGCTCGCATCGACGTTTCGGGACTGCCTCCGGGGATGTACTACTACCTGCTTACCACACAAGAATCCGGAATGTACTCCACAGGAAAGTTCATGAAGGAATAGAAATCCACTGCGTTTTCTCACATTCTTTTTCTTTTCGGTTGGAATTCTGGATTCGGATGCAAATCAATTGTCTTCATTCAGCCCAATCAGGCTGTGAATCACTTCGCCACTCAGATCGGTCGTTTGATCGTCGAAGGAGTTGGTTCCGAAGATGAAGGCCCGGTTGATTTCCGGGGCGAGCCAGACGGTGACGAACCACTGTGTGTTGGTTCCGCTGTGGGTCAGGACGGTTCCATCGGCCCAGTCCCGTTCCATCACCCACCACCCGCAGGCATAGTCGCCCACGGGTATGATGAGCTCCTCGATCTGGCTTCGCTCCAGGATCGCCGTGTTGTCATGTCTGAGAAAGAGGGCCAAAAACTTCACCCAGTCCTGCACCGAACTGTGAATCGTTCCCGCCGGTCCGATTTCCTCCGGATTGTCCATTTGAGTGGGCTCCCAGGCATTGCCGACTTTCTGATGGCCCCAGGGCTGGTCGACCCGACCGGGAGTCCCGGGAATGCCAAATCCCGCGGAATTCATGCCCAGGGGTTCAAAGATCCGTTCCTGCATCAACGCTTCCCAGCTTTTGCCCGTCACGCGTTCGGCCATGACCCCGGCCACGAAATAGCCCAGGTTGGAGTATTCGTACTCCCCTGCGGGAACGGTGCTGGGGATTTTCAGGATGTCTTTCAGGTAGAGGTAGCGCCTCTCCCGGATGTCCGGTTCGTCATGCTCGGCCAGTTCGACGGTTGGATCTTCCATCCCGGCCCGGTGGGTCAGCAATTGATGGAGGGTCATGTCCTCATAGTCCGCCAGTATCGTGTCCTTCAATTCCGGAAACACCTCGATGACGGTGCTTTCCCAATCCAGTGCGTTCTCCCCGACCAGCATGGCCATCAGGGCACTGGTCATCGCTTTGCCGCAGGAACCCAGATGGAACTGATCGTCGTCGGTGATGGCTTCGGTCGATCCGATTTTCCGGACGCCGGCCGATTCGATTTGCAGGATGCCCGTCGAATCCACAATGGCGGCAATCATGCCGGGGAGATGCTCTCTGGATACGGTCCCTTCGACCAACTCCCGTACGCTATTATACTTCGGGAATTTGTCCTTGGTGCAGGAGGAGAGCAGGAACATGAGGAGAATCGGGAGGCAGACCTGGGTCCTTGGAATCGGGGGTTTCATGGGATTTCCTTTTGGGGTTGGAACGACGTTGAGAGAACGAAATTTACGCATCTCTACGGTAAATCCTTAGAATTTAAAGATTTGTAAGCCTATTTAACGTTTTTTACGCCCCGGCTTTCTTTTTTCGGATGATGTGCACCCCCGCGGTCGACCCGATGGATTCTTTCCCGTACGGCTCTGTGCAAATGCAATAACAAACATTAGAAATCCTTCACTTTTATTAACCTAACAGTAAGGCAATTGGAGATAACTTGTGTGACATTATTCATCCAAAACCTCAACAGCCATGAAACATGCATTTCTTCCCGTTCTTTTTCTTCTCTTTTTGGTTCCGGTATCTGCGCAGGACAATGCGCCCGGTAGCAAATTTGAACTGCGCCTTGGGATGGCAGACAATGGGGATCTCCTGGACTACAGGGGGACTAAGGCGAACCTTCGTGCGGACCTAGACTACAACCTGACAAAGTACGTCAGCCTGGGGGGCTATCTTGGCTTCACGGAATTAAAAACGCTCGCTTATGCCATTCTCCCGGTTCCAACGGAAACCTATGGTCATGCCTTTCATTACGGGATCCATGGGTTGTATCACTTCTCTCCGCACTTCCTGAAGCCGGAATCTCAAGCGAGACTGGATCTGTACTTGAAGGGAAAAGTGGGCGCGACCACCACGGTTTACACGGAGACATTTGCGGAAGATGCGAATCGGGAAAGCCCCTACAACCGGATTGACTATGGGCTCTACCTGGGAGCCAGCTTCTTTCCCTTGAAACGCGTCGGGGTGAATGCCGAGTTTGGTTACGGAAGGGATTACATCAGCAAAGTGGGGTTGGCCGTCCGGCTGGGGAGGGATTGAGTTGGACGATCGTATTATATTAGTGCGGCCTTTCGCGATTGGTTCACTCGGTTAGGACACAAGCAAGTATCAGTGTGAGAATAGGTTTATATTGGATAGTTCTCGTCCAATTTCCTGAATCCCATGGAGAATTTTATTTGTTTGGGTCGTTGATGGTTTCTTTTTACCCGTAACATATTGAGATAACAAGGATTCATTCATTCCAATTCTTTTCGCCAGGAATTTTGAGTTTATTACGCGGTAATATTGGAAGAACTGTTTTAAGTCTATTTCAAATTCTATGTTCTTTTCTGCAATCATGGATTCTTGCTCTGACAGAAATAGATTAAATCCTTCAACAGCATTTTGCTGAAGCTCCGTAAATGATTCTCCGGTAGTAAAAACGGGATAATCTTCGCTGTATGCAGAGAAACCTGTCTCGGTTTTTTCTACAATCATCTTCATCTTTTTCTTCAGCGTTTTCATTTTATACCAGCTTCTTTAAGAATTCTAAGCAGTTCAGAACATTTCATAAGTGGACCAGACCTCACAAAAGTAAATTATTATTTACCTAAATACAAGGATAATTAAGTGATGGTTGGTTGAATGATTGCATATGACTTATGAGGCGTCTATATGCAAAAAGCAAAAAGCGTGACATGGCATAGGTAATTTAGCTATTGTTAGCACACGTAACTTTTTTAATCATAGTGATGTCTGCACTTTGCAATCCAGATTTCGTCTTCTGAGACTCGATAAATCAATCTATGCACGTGATCAATTTTTCGTGACCAATAGCCTTGATACTTGTATTTAAGAGGTTCTGGTTTTCCAATAACCTCAAAAGGACTTCGATTGATGTCTTTGATCAATTCGTTGATCTTTTTCATCATCTTTTTATCATTCTTTTGCCAATACAGATAATCCTCCCAGGATTCATCAACAAAAACCAACTTCATTCCTCAATAAGTTTCTTTTCGAAAGATTTGCCTGATTGAAGTTTCTCAATTGCAGAGTCCAGTCTTTTCTCATTTGCAATAGAAGAGATCTCATATTGAGTGGCAGTCAACGAATTGTACTCATCCAATGAAATGATTACCAAACCATTATCCTTCCCGCGATTGATAATTAGAGTCTCAAAGTTTTTAGTGACATTGTCAAGATACCTCTTGATGTCTTTCCTGAAGTCAGAAATAGATGCAGTTATCATTGTTCATCTGTTTGTACAATATATGGTACAATTATACGTACAAATAATGAGGAAGTCAAGATTGGTGGCAGGAATATGTTTTGTGTGCTAACGGTTCCGGCTAAACGAAAGTTTGGCAAATGGCGTTTTGCTTGTGTTAGGCCTCGTAGGTTTTATTCATTTACCAAATCCTCAAAATTGTAAGTATTTCCGATAAGCCTTGAGGATCGATGCACAGTGAGGATCTCAATTGTGGCCTCATCAACAATATGATAAATAATTCTGTAGCTACCTCGTATCAATTGTCTGATTGACTCATTGTTGAGCTCGGGTACTATATTCCC